>NZ_JABMJI010000002.1:0-1524506 GCF_013376065.1 Mucilaginibacter sp. SG538B | reverse complement strand
GCGGGTACCGGCCAACGAGCGTAATGCCTGCAGGCGTATGAGCGAATAGCCCGGCCGAAGGCAACGCCCTCATTCAGCTTGCTGTTTTGAGCACCGCAGTTAACACTTACAAAAATCAGGACTCATCAACATCGGGACTATAGATAACTTATCCATTTGCAATCTCTACTATATACTTAGGAAGATAACCGCGGGAAACTCACCCCACGATGACTTGCATACCCCCGGGCACACTATTTCCCTAACTTTTCATTTACAATGCCCTAAAACGATTTATAGAAATCTATATTTGTTAAACAACCAATTCAAAACACAATACATCTATATAATGGAGGAAAAACCGCTACGGAGCCGGCAATGGTTTGGTAAAAAGGGCAAGGATGGCTTTATATATCGCGCCTGGATGAAAAATCAGGGCATCCCGGCACATCAGTTGCAGGGGAAGCCGGTGATTGGCATCTGCAATACATGGTCGGAGCTTACACCCTGCAATGCCCATTTCCGGGAATTAGCCCAATCTATAAAAAACGGCATTTATGAAGCCGGTGGATATCCCGTTGAATTCCCGGTGATGTCATTAGGCGAAACTTTGGTTAAACCTACTGCCATGCTGTACCGAAACCTGGTAAGTATGGATGTTGAAGAGAGTATCCGCGCAAATCCACTGGATGGCGTGGTGCTGCTTTGCGGCTGCGATAAAACCACGCCTGCACTGGTAATGGGAGCCTGCAGCGTAAATATTCCAACCATTGTAGTATCGGGCGGGGCAATGTTAACAGGGAAATACCGGGGCAGGGATATCGGCACATCGGATATCTGGCGTTTTTTCGCCGATCATCAAACCGGGCAAATGAACGATGAAGACCTTTATACAGCCGAAGCCTGCATGGCCCGGAGCCAGGGGCATTGCGCGGTAATGGGAACGGCATCAACCATGGCTTGTATGGTTGAATCGCTGGGGCTTTCACTGGCAGAGAACGCCGCTATCCCCGCGGCCGACTCTCGTCGCAAAGTATTGGCACACCTGTCGGGCAACCGCATTGTTGATATGGTGCGTGAAGACCTGAAACCTTCAGATATCCTTACCAAGCCGGCTTTTGAAAACGCAATAACAGTTAACGCTGCTATTGGCGGCTCTACTAATTTCATTATTCACCTGCTGGCTATAGCAGGCCGCATCGGGGTTGATTTAAGCATGGATGATTTCAATACATCATCCCGCAAAATACCCTTACTGGCTAATCTGCAACCCTCGGGTAAATATTTTATGGAGGATTTTTATTATGCAGGAGGTTTGCCTGCTTTAATGAAAGAGCTCCACGAACACTTAAACAGCGATACCATAACCGTAAGCGGGCACCCTATATTATGTAATTATGAAAATAGCGAATGTTTTAACCGCGAACTGATAGCGCCGGTTGATAATCCTTTTAACCCAACAGCGGGTATAACAGTACTTAAAGGTAATCTTTGCGAAAACGGGGCTGTGATGAAACCGTCGGCGGCAAGCCCGGGCTTAATGCAGCATACCGGCAAAGCCGTGGTATTTGAAAATATAGAGGATTTTAATCATCGCATTAACGATCCGGCATTGGATGTGGATAAAGATAGCGTACTGGTATTGAAAAATGCAGGACCTAAAGGCTATCCCGGTATGCCCGAAGTTGGCAATATGCTGATCCCAAAAAAACTGGCCGACCAGGGCATTACCGATATGGTACGCATCTCCGACGGGCGGATGAGCGGTACGGGCTTTGGCACGGTAGTGCTGCACGTCTCGCCCGAGGCGGCCATCGGCGGAACATTGGCTATAGTACAGGATGGCGACATGATTAAACTTGATGTACCCGCCGGTACACTGCACCTTGAGGTTAGTGATGAAGAAATTGCCGAAAGAAAATCAAAGCTGGTATTAAATAACAATATCAGCAAACGGGGATACACTTATTTATATCAAACGCATGTAGAGCAAGCCCATCTTGGCGCTGATCTTGATTTTTTAAGAGGCAGCTCGGGGAGTGAGGTTTTAAGGGATTCGCATTGAGAGAGACAAAATAACAAATAAGCTTTGAGCGAGGGCCGGTCAGTCTGAGCCTGTCGAAGACTCGCGCGCAGAGGCCCTCCCACCATGCTTCGACATGCTACCCATGACAGCAAGCAATTAGTTAACCAACCATCAACCTAAAAATGATAACTGATAAATTTAACGGACAGGTAGCTATAGTAACCGGTGCCGGACAAGGAATAGGTTTTGAAATAGCTAAACAGCTAAGTCTCGCCGGTGCGTATGTATTATTGAATGATTTGAGTGAGGAACTGGCTGTTCAGGCATCCGATACCATTAACGGGCTCGGCGGTAATTGTTACCCGATAGCCGGCGATGCTTCGGACATTGATTTTATACAACAAATGGTTGATGAAGCGGTACAGCGTTATGGCAAACTTACCATTGCCGTTGCCAATGCCGGGATCACTTTGTTTGGCGATTTTTTGAATTACCCTGCCCAATCCCTGCAAAGTGTAATGAATGTTAATTTGCAGGGCAGTTTCTTTTTAGCGCAAAGGGCAGCCAGGCAAATTGTTAAACAAAAAAGCGGGGGCAGTATCCTGTTCATGTCCTCCGTTACGGGGCACCAGGCCCACCAAGACCTTGCCGCTTACGGTATGACGAAAGCCGCGCTTGAAATGCTGGCTAAAAGCCTGGTGGTTGAACTATCACAACATCAAATTACCGTGAATACCGTGGCCCCCGGTGCCACCCTTACCGAGCGCACGATGGAAGATGCCGGATATCAAAAAACCTGGGCCCGCATTACCCCTATGGGTCGCGCCGCAACTGTTGAAGATGTGGCAAACGCGGTGTTGTTTTTGGTTTCGCCAGATGCAAGGCAAATTACCGGTCAAAATTTGGTAGTTGATGGGGGGTGGACGGCGGTTAGTACTTCTCCATATTAGTGTAGTGAATGGTTGATTAGGTTGATAAGTGAGTGGTTTCCTTTCTTTGGATTAAAACTTGCGAAGTTTTAACGAGCTATAAGGTTATTCAACAGATAATCAAATGTAAACTTTGGTTCGTAACCAAAATACCGTTTAGCCTTTTCGCTCACATAAACCCGGTCGATACTTTTTGGGAACTCCCAGCCTTTTGATAGATAAACAGTTTCAGCCTGAGGATAATGCTTTCTTATTGCTTCGAGAGGGTTCTGTTTTAATTGTACAAGCTCATCTTTTTTAAAGGGTGAACTACTGGTGATATTAAAGATCTCGAACTCAGGAAAAGTTTGTTCCAAAGCTAATCGGAGGCCTTCGGCGCCATCGCGTTCATCGAGGCCGCGGTACAGGCGGTGATTTAGTTTGAGGTTATCTGTTTCGGGGAGGAAACGGCCAACTCTATACACCGATGCCTGTAAACCTTCGCGGTAAAAAAAATCCTTACAAAGCTGCTCGGCGGTTTGCTTGGTGATGTCGTAAATATCCCGTGGTTTAATAGGCAGTTCTTCATCAACCCAAACGGCCTGGTTAGCATCCACCATCGCATCGCCATAAATAGATGTAGTACTGGTATACAGCATTTTTTGAACACTATTAGCAATACAGGCATTAAGCAAATTGAGCGTACCGTAAATATTCACATCGATGAACGCTTCCCTGGGGTAGTTGAGTTCATAATGTTTACCGTGGATTGCCGCGGTATGAATAATTGCATCGGTGTTTTTTGCGATGGCTAAAACAGCATCTTTATTTAATATATCAATCAGTTCATCGGTAGTTTCGGCGGCAATCAAGTCTATGCCGATAACTTTGTGACCGTGCGCCCGCAAATGCTTAACTGTAACTGCTCCTAACCTGCCGGATGAGCCCGTAACTAAAACCCGCATAAGTTAATGACCGGGAGCAATAGCCAATATCCGGGACCACTCGGGGTGGCGTTTCAGGTATGATGCCACGTAAACACAAAGCGGCACCAGTTTCAGGTTATTCTGTTCGATATAGTTGAATGTTTTTTCAACAATGGCCGATGCCACGCCTTTGCCTTCCAGCTCAACCGGCACTTCGGTATGGATGAGGTAAATTTTATCGTCCTTTTTTTTGTAGTCGATAAAAGCACGGTAGCCTTCAACAGTCAATTCAAAATTGTGGATGGCCTCATTATTTACCAGGGGGACTTCTTCGTATTTCATAGCATATATATTACGGGGTGAACAAATGTATAAAATGTTCACCCCGTTTAACAGAAATTACTTCTTAATTCCCCAAACCGATACCGATCCGGCCTTCACTTTAAACTCGGCCCAACCATCAGCAGAGATCACTACTTCCTCGCCGTCATGTTTGTTTAAATAATCCACAAAAACTTTACCGGCATGCCCGGCCCCAATTTCCATTTCCTTAAAACCATCCTCGCTGTTTGAAATCACTACAGCGCAACCTGAATTTTCATGATCGGTATCACCTTCACGCGTCCAGCCTATGCAGTTAGGGTGGTCAAAATAATCGCGCTGGGTTCCGTAGGCCATGTTTTTCCTAACATAAAGCATGGTTTCCAGTTCTTCAACCACAGGTAACTCAATTTCGTATTCCTCGCCGTCGCCGCCCTTGTCTGTATATTTTGAGCCATACATGTCGGCATAAAAAACACAGGGATAACCAGCCTCACGCAGCAATATGAGCGCATAGGCCAAAGGCTTAAACCATTGATCGATTGGTTGCTCCAACGACTGCAGCGGCTGGGTGTCGTGATTTTCTACAAGTGTAACTGCCAGCTCGGGTTTTACACTCAAAAGTGTATTATCAAAAATAGTGGTGAGGTCATAATCCTTCCCGGTCCTCGAAGCATGATGAAAGTTATCATGCAGTAAGGTATCAAAAAGCGACATGCGCCCTTCGGTCACCTCAATGTATTTTAATAATTTAGGCAAATCAAAAGCCCAATACTCGCCAACAGTAAAAAATTCCTGCTTAAACTCATTGCGCATATAATCAAGCCATTCGTTGTAAAAGCCATGATCCATATGTTTAATGGCATCAAGCCTGAAGCCATTAAATTTTGCGGTTTTAAAATACCATTTGCCCCATTTTTTCAGTTCCTCCCGTACGCTTGGGTTACGGGTGTCGATATCTGAAAGCATAAGGTAATCAAAATTGCCGTTTTCGTCGTCAAGCACATCTTTCCAGCCTTCGCCATATTGGTTCTGGATGCTGAATATGGCCGTTTCTTTTTTATAGGCATCATAGTCAATACCCGAAAAGCACTGCCAATCCCATATAAATTTGGAGTATTTCCCCTTGCGGCCCGGGAAAGTGAACTTGGTATATGCACCTATTTCGTAAACCTCGCTAATAAACTCGTTCCGGTTGGCGGGGTCAACCTTGCGGGCGTTCACCTTTTCAATTTCATCGGCACCGCCCATATGGTTAAGTACCACATCAACATAAACCTTTAACTGGGCTTTTTGCGCCGCAGCTATGGCGTCGAGATATTCTTGTTTGGTGCCGTATTTTGTTGCGATTGTACCTTTCTGATCAAACTCGCCAAGATCATAAATATCGTAAACATCATACCCGGCCGAGAGCCCTCCGCTTGCCGCTTTATAAGCCGGCGGAAGCCATACCGAATCGATCCCTTTTTTCTTCAGGTTTTCTGCATCATTTTTTAACTGATTCCACAATCTGCCTCCGGCGGGGTAATACCATTCAAAAAACTGCAGCATTGTAAAATTTTCCATGCTTTTAATTAAGTAAGCTAATTATAAATGACTACTTAACTAAATATAAACAGAAAGGTTTTATCCCGGCTTAACCTCGATGTTAAATCATTATGAACCTGTTTACCCGGCATGAATCTGGCGGATGTTTTGTATGGCATTATCCGGGCAATGGTTTATTACAGCCGCTTTCGTCAATAAGCACGACGATACAGTCACTGTAATACCCCGTTTTAACGCGATTGGAGCTATTTCCTGATTAGAAATCTTATTTAAGGATCAATACCGGGTGCCTGGCATTTAAAGACAAAGCTTCGGTTATGCTGCTATGGGTTAAGTTGTAAAAAAAGCTGTGTTTGCCCGGCAGGGCAATGATCAATTGTACTTGTTGTTCTGTAGCAAAATTGAGTATGCCCCGTACAATATTTTTATCCTCCGAATAATGAAGCTTACATTCATAGCAATTAACCAGTTGTTTTACCGATGCTTCAAATTCGGCCTCCCGGCCAATATGCTTTTTCTTCGGGTCGACATAAAGCAGCATCAATTTGGGATTAAGCCAGCTGTGCGACGTGTTAAGGCCTCTTAAAACGCCGAGCCGGGCTACGGCTTCCAAATCACAGGGTACCAGTGCCTGTTCTATTTTCTGATAATTACAATCAGGCGGAATGATCAGTACTTTTACCGGGCTGCTTTTTGCTATTTCAATGATCTGTTCGCCAATCATACTTAACTCATGCCCCATATCGCCGCCAACTATCATCAGGTCGGGGTGCTGATCTTCAACTACATTGTGTATAGCCCTAACGATAGGCTCAGTGCTGACTACCGTTTCTATCTCAATATTTTCGTGACATCGATTTTTCAGCTTTTTCATCAGCTCCTTAAGCTGAGCTTCTATTTTTTGCCGCTCATTTTCAATATCATCAGCGCTTATCAGTAAAAAATCGGGCGAAGGAAGGATTTGTTCATATACCGATGTATAATAACTTTTGAGCAGTATAATTTTCTTTACCGGCATATCACAACCCATGTCGGCTGCATATTTTATAGCATTGGTATTGGTGTCGGAAAAATCTACCGGTATTAATATAGTTTTCATAACAAACAATTTAGGTACGTACGAGACCCGTGCGCTTAATGCTAAATTTACGATTTGTTTAACTATTTAATACAACTATTTTATAGCTAAAACGCTAATAAAACCTTCCCCCCTTTATCATAAACAAAAGCCTGCGCAAACTCATCAACTGTATAAGTTGCCGATGCTGCAAGCTGAAATTCGGCCCTGCCAATGGAATGTACTAAATGACTGATCATCTGAGTTTTTTCTTCGAGCGAAAGCCCTGCCACGTATCCCCTCACACCAAAACCTTTAATGACCAGGTTTTTAAAAACGACTTCGGCATTGAGGTAGGCAGCCGGCTGGGGATCAAGCAAACCATAAACAATAAGGTGCCCTCCGGGCGATAACGAGGATATTATTTCGGTAGCCAGATCCCCGCCTACCGCATCAAGCGCTGCTTTAATGCCCTTGCCTTTGGTAATTTTATCAATAACCTGTTTAAGTTTGCCGGATTCCGGAACTATTACTTCCTCGGCTTTTAAAGCTAATAACTCTTGTTTTTGCGCCTCATCTCGTACGGTGGCTATAACACAAATACCTTTTTCGGCGGCAAGTTGTATTACTATGCGCGATACTGTGGAATGGCCCGCGGTAAGCAGCAGCCAATCGCCGCTTTTAACTTTTGCTTCCTGTATTAAACCATATGCAGTGTACGAATTGAGTAATAATTGCGCGGCTTTTTCTAAGGGGAAGGTATCGGGTAATAATACTACGTCCTGTTCATCGACTACCACATATTGTGCCCATGCCCCTATTTTGCTAAAAGCCACCAGGCTGCCTTTGGGGATAATGCTGTCATGCCCGGCTTCTTCAACATAACCGGCGCCTTCCAGTCCCGCTATTTGGGGCAGCACCGGCTGATAGCGGTATTTTCCGGCAATAAAAAGCAGGTCGGCCGGGTGTACAGGGCAGGCCTTCACCCTGATGAGCAACTGGCCGGAAGCCGGTTTCGGGTAGGCTAAATGTTTCAGTTGTATCACATCAGCGGCATTGCCTGCCTGCTCAAAAACCAATGCTTTCATAGTTGAAATACAAATTTCAGCTATGAAAGTTTTGAATGAGGTTAACATTAACCTCAAAGAGTATAAGGTAAAATAAGCATGTTGACAGGCCTGGTTTGCAAAACTGAGCTAAAAAGCTTCACTAAAATTTATACCCCAAAGCAATGCCCAGGTTCCGGGTCCTGGTTTTCTTGTATGGGTAATTACCAACCTCGATATTAGCAAGCCCTAAATTATGAACTGCATTAATTATTAAACCGTTATCAAACTCAAAGCCGGCGACTACGTTGGCTCCATAGTCGAAAGATTTAAAATTGCTCCTCTCATCACTGCCAAATTTAGCTTTGAAGCTAAAGTCGGCGGGAGATGATTGCCCCGGCGATTCATTGCTTACCGGTGTAAACCTACCTGACAAAGCCCAACCAATATATGGCCCGGCGCCCAGATAAAATTTGCCGCCATGAACCGGAATGTTATAAACCAGGTTAACCGGCACCTGGATATAATATAAACGCCATTTGCCATACATCCGGTAAACAATATCTCCGCTTAAAACTTCTTCGGTAGTTTTACTGCTTAATGAATTGAAAATAATAGCCGGCTGCAACGAAAACCTGTTGACATTAAAGCTGGCAAAGGCCCCGGCGAAATAGCCGGACCCGCTTTTTTCGGCATCGCGGATCTGCACATCCGTGCCGGGCGTCCGGGATAACCAGGTGCTGCTTACGCCCGCCCTGATGCCAAATTGAATAGCATTTGTTTGTGCGGACAATTTAAAACATGCCAATAATAGCAGGGACGACAAGGTTAAATGTAATTTCATGTTTGTGTAAAGTATGGTTTAGAAGGGATACGAAAAAATGCACCGGGATGCGACATTCAACAATAAATTTTAGCGATAAAAAAAGCTTACCCTTAAATGAGGTAAGCCTTTTATAATTGTGTGCTATTATTTTTAAAACTTAATACTCATGCTTAATGTACCACGAGTTGGGTTTTGTGGCGCCAAACGGAACGACCAATATTTTTCGTTAGTCAGGTTGTCCAGCTTAAAGCCTATGCGGTATTTAGGCTGATCATAAAACACAGTGGCATCAACCGTGGTATATGACGGTATGGTGAATTTAAACGCAGCGGTATTGGTTTGGTATGAATCACTTCCGTAGTTGCCACCCACTCCAAAACCCAAACCCTGAATTTTACCGTGGGTAATGCGATAGCTCATCCATAAGTTGGCCAACCTTGCCGGGCCGGAGTTGGCCGGACGCAAGCCCAGAATACTGGCAACACCAGGGGCTGCATTAGTAATTTTACTGTCGTTATAAGCAAAACCAGCGACGATATTGAAGCCACTCAAAGGATTGGCGATCACTTCGGCCTCGATGCCCCTGCTTAACTGGGTGCCTGCCTGGGTAATAAATCCAGTATGTGCCGGATCATCCATTATGGTATTAGTCACAGAAATATTATAGTAACTAACTGTCGAGCTGATTTTATGATCCCAGATGTCGGCCTTTATACCACCTTCCCATTGGTTGGCATATTGGGGTTTAAAAGTTGAGTTATCAAAGCTTGTGGCTGTAGGAGTAGCATTATTAAAACCATTCATATAATTACCAAATAACGATACCTGGTCTTTAACTACCTGGTAAACCAAACCAAATTTGGGCGACCATGCCGTTTGACTGAAATTGCCGGTGGTTTTGCCATCGGCGGGTGTGTAAGCGCCTTTGTTAACAAACCTGTCGATACGGATGCTGGCCATGGCATTCAGGCGCTCGGTAATATTAAACACATCCGATACATAGGCCGCATATGAACTTTGATTGTTTTGAACATAATCGCCGGGCTTGGGAGCGGCGGCGGCTACAAGTGCCGAAACTTTGTCTGCCGTAAAACTATTATAAGCTGCTCCCGGGTCAAGATAACTTATTGCCGGTGTGCTTACGGTAACGTTGGTATTATTGCTTTTTTGATTGTAATACTCCAAACCTGCAACAATGCGGTTACGGAACTGACCGATTTTAAAATCGCCTATAAAGTTTTGCTGTACGTTGGTGATATAATAAGGATAATCTTCCTGGGTAACCTGCCGTTTTATCTGCTTGCTACTATCGACAAGGGTAAACGCGGTAACCATGCCCTTGGTAGTAGAAAAAGTTTTATTGAACATGGTTTGCGATTTCCAGTGATCCGAGATCTTGTAATTGATCAATGAATAAAGATCAATTTGCCTGCTCAGGTAATCAACGCTATTGTTACCGAAAGAACGTTTATAGTCGATGCCGAGATCTTTAACATTATAGATCTTTCCTTTGATATCCGGGGCAAGCCTGTAGGCCGAAGTAGCGTTCGAGTTACCTATTTCGGCGTCAACATCAACCGATAAACGATCATTAACGATGTAGGTTATGCTGGGGGCTACAAAAAAACCACGATTAAAGCCCGCGTCCTGGAAACTATGCTCATTGTGCAATGCCGCGTTCACGCGGAACAGCACCGTTTTATCCTTATTTAAAGGCATGTTAACATCGGCCGTAAGGCGGTTGAGATCAAAGCTGTCTGTTTGATAAGCAATTTCGGTACGCGGCGTTTCATTAGGTTGTTTGGTAACGCGGTTAAATAAACCACCAAACGAAGCCAGGCTGCTATTGAACAGCGTACCGGTAGGGCCTTTTATAGCTTCTATCTTTTCAATATCGGCAGGGTCGATGCCGTTAAAGTTATAACCTGCTACACTGTTACGGATAAAGTTGCCGGTAACAAAACCTCTTGATAACAAGGTAGTACGTCCGTTATTATATACTAATGGCACACCCGTACCCGGGATATTTTTAAAACCATCTGCATAGCTGGTTACAATCTGCTCTTTCATCAGTTCGCTGGTAACTACACTGTATACCTGCGGATTTTCAAGGTTTTTCAGCGGCAGGCGGGCAACATCTTCAGTTTCTTTCTTCAGGAATTTGTTATGCCTGGCGCTTTTAACATAAACCTCCTGCAGGTCTTTAGCGCCCTCGGTTAAAACAAAGTTTACAGTGGCAGTTTCGCCTGCAATTACAGTAACCTCATTGGTTTGCGTTTGCAGGCCGATAAAGCTTGCAACCGCGGTGTATGTACCTGCCGGAACATTTTTAATAGTAAAATGGCCGCTTTGCCCGGCAGTAGCACCAAACTTAGTATTGGTTAAAACAATGTTGACATACTCCGCAGCCTTACCATCGGCAGTTTTTACAGTACCTTTTATAGTTCCTGTGCCGGTTTGCGCAGTTGCATTGTAGTTTAAAAACAGCATCGCCAGTATAAAGCTAAAAGCTATTTTGATCACTACTTTAAGAGTTGAAGATACATTTGTTATAGCCGGCTTACCGGAAGCAAGAATAGGGGTAAATGTAAAATGCATATTTTACTTAATAATGAATTGATTGAAGGATCAGCAGTATTAATCGAGCCACAAAATTTAATAACCTGCAACCCGGATTTGGCGCAAAGTTATATTTATTTAGATTAATTACAAATAAGGTTTTAAAAAAGGGAATCTCTAACTATGTAGGGTAATGGCTCTGAATTAATTGGGAATATGAGAAATATTTAGAAGAGGTTTTTAAGAAGATCTCCGGCGACTACAATATCAGGCAAGCTAAAAAACTACCCCTCCCTCCCCGGAAAACTTTCACTGCCCCGCATATAGCTGCCCAAACGTTTCAGCAGGTAGGTTGCTTTTATCAGCAATGTTTTATCGGTAACAAACTCGCTGATATCATCTGCTTTGTTCATCAACTCCTGCTTGTACACGTCCTTAAAATCGAAATAATTGAGTGCAAACTTCCATTTGCCGGTTAAAAACGAAAAAACTTCGGTGTCGTTTTCGAGCAATTGCGAATAATTAATTACCAGGTAATCATCGGGCTGCAGCTTTTTAAGCATTTTCAATATTGCTTCATTGTAATTGATCCATACTTTTAAATAGCTTTCGGCATGGTCATGGTAAAAAGCCTTCAACCTGCGCGGCCGTCTGAAATGAGTCCAAACCTGGCGCTGAATATATTTACGGGCCATATACTTTTGGTCAACGGATACAAAATCACGCCTAAGTAATGAACTAACTACCGATTGATAATTACGCAGCACTACCAGGTACCGCGCACCGGGCAACAGCTTGGCATAAGTATCCAAAAAAAGACAGGTGCGCGGGTCTTTCCAGGCCCATTGGTTATAAAGCTGCTGTTTAATGCCAATTACTGCCTTCATCTTTTCAAGTTGATAAAGCGGCACTTCAATATCCCGGGTATCGGTTAGCCCCGATACTTCCAAACTGTTACGATCAAGGATCTCTTCATGCAGCTTCAAAAACTCCAGATCTTCAAAGTGGCCATCAACATTGCCTGTACCGCTGCCGCATAAGCGCTCGCCAATTTGCAGGCCGCAGCGGCTTAACCAGTTGGTTATAAGCGATGTACCCGAACGGTGCATCCCCGCAATAATTAACGTTTGCCGGGGCGTGAATTTAACTGTTGTATTGATCATACCTTGGTTAATAACGGCCGGCCGGCTGTAGCTGCTTAATTTGCACCTGCTGATAGTTATCAAGAATAAAACCTGCCAACATTTCGGTTGCCTCGGTCTGCCTGGTAATATGGGTGTTGATATACAAATCAGGCGACGACGGGATTTGGAAAGGGTCATTAATACCGCTTAGGTTAGTTACCTTGTCCGGATGGCCTTCGGGCAATAACGCGCGCTTGTAAAGTCCTTTGGTATCCCTTTGCAACAGTGTTTTTACGGGACAATCGATATGGATCAGCTTTACATCAGGATAAGTAGCCATCAGCTCGCGGCGAATCACATCGTATGGGTTTATAGCGCTGATGATGGTTACAACGCCATGCCCGGATAATTTACCGGCTATAAAACCAAGCCTGCGGATATTTTCAAAACGGTCTTCCTTAGTGTAACCCAGGTTAGGGAACAGCTTTTGACGGTATACATCAGCATCAATAATTTCAACAGGGATATCGGTATCAGATAACCTCATTTTAACATGTTGAGCAAGGGTGGTTTTACCTGATCCGGATAACCCGCAAAGCAGAATAATCATAAAGTGGTGTGTTAAGCGTTAATAATAATTGTTGTGTAAACCATTATTGAAAGCTTAACGCAAATATTTCGGACGAAATTGTTGTTAACACTTACTGTGTCGATACATGGCAACATTGTATCGATGAACAGCAAAATGATGTAGACGGAGAGAAAACTTCAGCAATTAATTATGGTTACTGCTTCTGCATGCACCAGGTTGTCATACAGCGCAGGTTTTGCACGTTGGTGGTTTTTATAGGTTCATAAAGCTGTGCGCCCAGCTCGCGGGTATATTCAAGCAGGATCTCTTCATTTACCAAAAACCGTTCGGAGCCGTCGGGCAGCAGGTAGCGGTAATTACCCAAAGGCTGTACCAATGTTTCAATGCCGATATCAGATGCAAGCCTTGCAAAGAAATAACCTCCTGGTTTCAGTACGCGCCATAGTGAGCGTACCATATTGTCAAAATGTTCGGCATCATTAGCAAAATGCAGCACGGCACTGCAAATTACCAGGTCAAACTGCCCGTCATCAAAAGGCAGATTTTCGACAGCGGCCAGTTTAAAGTTATCAGGCGACTGATCGGGACACAGCTCGGCGGATAAGCGTTTAGAAAGTTCAACAGCATGTTCGCTTTGATCAATACCATAAACGCTGAAACCGTTTTGCAAAAAATAAGGTATGTTTCGCCCGTTGCCGCAGCCTGCGTCAAGTATAGTGCGGCAATCGTCAAAACGTCCTTTTAATAACTGGTCGAATAAATAGATATCGATATCGCCGTATAATTTCCGGAGGTTATTGCTGTTCATAGCCATACTGTTTTGCACCCGAAATTACTGTTTTATTGGATGCCATGGAGAAAACTTATTAACTTTAAGTATGGCTACCGATATGCAAATATTTCTGCAGTTTATGAAAAGCACATTGCTTCCGCTCCCGGGCGTTACCACCAAAATGCACTTTGAGCATCCCGCATTTTATGTTAACGATAAGATCTTCGCCAACATACATGAAAAGGATGAGCAACTGGCCATTTACACCACCGAGCGCGAAAAATGGATAGCGCTTGATCCGCATACCTTTTTCATCACTCCGCATTATCAAAATTACAAATATATGCTGGTGCGCCTCGAAACCGTATCACCCGGCGATCTGAAGCAACTGTTAATAACAGCCTACCTTGCAAGGGCCACCAAAAAGTTGATCAGGGAATATGAAGAGATGATAAAGAGTGGCTGAGCCGATTATCAACAAACAGGCTTATCCTCCTTAGGGTCTTACGCCGTTCAGCGCTTCCCGGTTAAGATAAACGTAAATCAAAACCCCTACTACCAAAACCGCCAGCACTACAAGCCCAATCTTCCCTTTTTTCTTATCCTGGCGCATAAGCCAAACCATCGCAGCTATTAGCGGAATAACAAAAACAATGTAAAAAATATATCCTGATGCGTTCATATGCCCCCCAGCCCCCTAAAGGGGGAGTTTTAATGTGTTATTTATTTGAAATGCCAATCTGCCTGTAATCTGTACGTTAAATTACTCCACCATAGCTCCCCCTTTAGGGGGCTGGGGGGCAAACGCCATCCTCGCCATCGGGGCAACGTCCTGTCCTACAAATTCGCCTTTAAGGAATTTATGATAGCCTGCTATAGCAATCATGGCGGCGTTATCAGTACAGTATTCCATTTTAGGGATAAAGCTGTTCCACCCATTTTGTTCGGCCATGGCCTGCAGTCCTAACCTCAAGCCTGTATTGGCCGATACGCCACCCGCCAAAGCTATATCTTTAATGTCATATGCCTGTGCCGCTTTTTGCAGTTTGTTAAGCAAGATGGTAGCAATCCGTTTTTCTACAGACGCACAGATATCGGCCATGTTCTGGTTAACAAAATCAGGGTTTTGAGCTACGTTATCGCGGATAAAATACAGGATGGAGGTTTTCAGCCCGCTAAAGCTAAAATCATACCCCGGGATCTGCGGCTCCGGGAACTTATAAGCATCAGGGTTTCCCTGGCGTGCATATTTATCAATGAGCGGTCCGCCGGGATATGGCAAGCCTAAAATTTTACTGGTTTTATCCATGGCTTCGCCGGCTGCATCGTCAAGGGTTTGCCCTATGATCTCCATATCAAAATAATCCTTCACCAGCACAATTTGCGTATGCCCGCCAGATACGGTAAGGCAAAGGAAAGGGAACGAGGGATTTTTATCGCCGATAAAGTGGGCCAGGATATGGGCCTGCATGTGGTTAATATCAATAAGCGGGATGCCTTTTGCCAGTGCGAAAGCTTTGGCAAATGATACACCTACTAAAAGCGAGCCTAAAAGTCCGGGGCCGCGTGTAAAAGCTACCGCATCAATATCATTTTTGCTTACTTTTGCGTTTAATAACGCCTGCTGAACAGCCGGAACAATATTTTGCTGATGAACCCTTGAGGCTAACTCGGGGACCACGCCTCCATAGGCCTCGTGTATGGTTTGATTGGCAATAACATTGCTCATGATCACGCCATCAACACAAACCGAAGCTGAGGTTTCATCACATGATGATTCGATTCCTAAAATTACGGGCACGTGTTTATTAATTATTGATTTACTGATTTAGTGAATTAGTGATTTATTAATGAGAAGCAAACCAATTCCTCTTACTAATTGTATAGGGATAGAGGAAAATTCACCAACTCATTATTTCGCTAACTCACTAATTAAAGGTGCAAAGTTATTAAAAAAGTACTCAAAATATTCCTGGGCCTGGTATTGTTCATTTTATTGACATTGAGCATACTTTTGCTCACATTTCAGTTTAAGCCGGTACAAACCTGGGCCGCCAAAAAAGCGGCAGCTTACATTGCCGGCGAGTTGAAAACCAAAGTTGGGATTAAAAGCCTTTACCTCAGGCCATTTCGCTCGGTGGTAATTGAGGGGCTTTATATTTTGGATAAGAAACAGGATACTTTACTAAGCACACCCCGATTAGCTGTTGATGTTGAGGGTTTTTATCTTTTCAGAAGTATTAAACGCCGTACCATCAACTTTTCCAATATCGAACTGGATAATGGCTCCTTCTATCTCAAAAAACAAAAAGACAGTACTACCAACCTGCAATTTGTTATAGATTATTTTAATTCGGCGGATACCACCAAAAAAAACCAGAACAAACCCTGGACGCTAAATTTTGGCACTATTGCTATCAATAACTTTCATTTCAGGTATAAGAATAGCCTGCGCGATACGGTGATAGCCGGGGTTAACTTTAACGACCTGGATGTTCAGCATTTCAGCACGCTGATACAGGGTATGGATTTAAAGAACCACCTGTTTAAAGCTAATATAAAAAGCTTAAGCCTGCATGAAAAAAGCGGCTTTACGGTAAAACACTTCGCATCGGACGCTACAATAGATACCAATCAGATTTTACTAAGGCACCTCGCCATTCAAACACCCCGATCAGACCTAAAGGATTATTTCCGGATGAAGTTTAAATCGTTTGATGATTTTGACGATTTTGAAAATAAGGTACACATGGATGCCAGCTTTAAATCGTCACGCATTTCGTCATCGGATATCGCCTACTTTACCAGTTCATTAAAAAAAGTGAGTTTTGATTTGGGTATCGACGGGCAAGCCAAAGGTTATGTGAACAACCTCAAAGCCAAAAAAGTGACCATTAGCGGCGGGCAGGCCACTTTTGTTAAAGGCGATTTTAACCTGCACAACCTTACCGATTGGGATAACGCATTCCTTGAGCTAAAATTTGACCAGGTTGCCTCCAACAAAAAAGACCTTGATTACCTGATCAGCCATTTTTCGGGAACGCCTACAGAAAAGGCTCCGGCCATACTTTCCAAATTTGGCAACTTTAATTTTACCGGCAGGTTTACCGGCTCGCAGAATGATTTTGTTGCCTATGGTATTTTTAAAACTGCACTCGGTCGTTTTGATTCAGACATCAACCTTAAAATTGATAAAAATGGCCGCCCAAGCTATAGCGGCAGGGTTAACGCCTATGCCTTTGACCTGGGCACCCTGCTTGATCAAAGCGATTTGGGCAGGGCCACCTTTACTTCAAACATACAGGGCAGCGGCGACGCGCTGAAAAGCCTTACTGAAAAAGTGGATGCAAAAATCGCATCCGTCACCTATAATAACTACACCTATAACAGGCTTACACTTAACGGCAGTTTTATAAACAGGCTGGCCAACGCTCATATTACCATAAACGACAGGAACATAAAGCTTGACCTTAAAGGCAAGGTTAACCTTAATCCCGCTTTGCCAACTTATGATTTAACTGCCGATATCAGGGACGCTAACCTGAACAAGCTTGGTTTTACCAAAGATACTTTAACTGTAAGCACGCTGCTTAAAACCCAGTTTAAAGGCGATGACCTGGCCAATTTGCAGGGGAACATCCTGTTTTCCCCGGCAAGGGTGGTCAATCCGCGGAATAATTATGCGGTTGACTCGCTTTACCTATCAGCAGAAGGAATAGGCAATAACCGCACCATCGCTTTAAAATCTGACTTTGCCGATGGCAGCATCAAGGGCAAATATGACCTTGCAACCCTGCCTTCGTATTTTAAAACCATCGTTAAAAAGTATATCCCTTCCATAAAAACAACTATAGTGCCGCCTAAGCCGGAGGAGTTTGATTTTAATCTCAACCTTAAAAACCTCGATCCGCTTACAGCCATCTTCCTGCCCGATCTGAAAATCCCTGAGCAAGGAACTTTTGTTGGGCAGTTTAACTCGGAAAAGAAAACAGCTACGCTATCGGGCTATATCAAAACGCTTAAATACGGCAAAACAGTTTTCCATGATTTTATTATTGACGAAAACACTACCGATAGCTTGCTGGGCCTCAACGTATCCCTGAGGCGGGTTGACCTAACCGACAGTCTTTTTATAAAGGATATCAACATTACCAACTTCCTGAAAAACGACAGCCTTAACTTTAACGTTAAGCTCTCGGATAAAAACGCTGTTAACCAGCTGGACCTTTATGGCCTGGTTGAATTTGGACGCGATACCACGGCCAAATTGAAGCTACTACCATCAGACGTGATACTGGAAAAAGAGAAATGGAAGATCCAGGAGCAGGTGCGCATCCGTTTACTGGACGGCAAAACGCAGGTATCGGGCTTTGAGCTTTCAAACGGGCCGCAAAAAGTATTTATCGATGGTTTTATATCCGATAATCCCGCCGATCAGTTAAAGCTCTCGTTCCGGAAGTTTAACATGCGTACGTTTAACCAGCTCACGCGCACTTCGGGGGTAAACTTAAAGGGCTACCTGGATGGCGATGTTAAACTGACCTCAGTGCTCAAATCTCCGGGCATCGATTCGCATTTAACCATTGATTCACTTACCATGAACAAAACGCTGATAGGTAATGTGAAACTGGCCACCATGCTTGGTAACGACCGTAAACAAGCCGATGTTAATATGAATATCATTAACCGCGGCCTGGAAACCATGAACATTGGCGGCACCTACTCGTTTGGCAAAGAGACTGATGATAACCTTGATTTTGATATCAAGATGAACCAAACCGAAGCTATTATATTTGAGCCTTTTGTTAAAGACCTCGTTTCGGATATAAAAGGCCATGTTTCAACCGACCTGAAGCTTACCGGCAAGCCATCAAACCCCCAGCTTAATGGCACCGTTACCCTTGTTAATACCGGCCTTACCGTTAATTATTTAAAAACAGCTTATACGGTTAATAATAAGCTGGATGTCAACAATAGCATTATCAGCATTAAGGATATGGTTTTGAAAGACATTCACAAAGGTATCGGAACCGCCAATGGTACCGTAAACCTCAATAACCTATCTAACCCGGATATTAATGTAAGCCTTAAAGCCGATAACCTGATGGCCCTGAATACCACGTTTAAAGATAACCACCTTTATTATGGTACGGCTTATGGCACAGGCACATTTAACTTCAACGGACCGGTTGATAACATGAAGATTGATATTACAGCCAGCACCAATGCAGGTACCGTTTTCAATATACCGCTCAACACCTCGTCAACCGCCAACGATTATGATTTCATTAAATTTGTAAGCCATAGTGATACCGCCAAAGTTGTTGCCAAAGAGCGTGCTTTTAATGGTGTTACCCTAAACTTTGATTTGAGCGCCGATGAAAAAACTATTGTAAAAATAGCTACTGATTATGGGCAACTTGAGGGCAGCGGCGTAGCCCGTAATTTAAAATTAAATATTAACAGCCTGGGCGATTTTGAGATGTACGGTGACTTTTTGATATCATCGGGCAAGTTTGAATTTACTGCCAAAAACTTTATCAGTAAAAACTTTACAGTAAGCCAGGGCGGTACCATCAGGTGGACAGGTAACCCCTCAAATGCCGAGATTAACCTTAAAGCCCTGTATGAGGTACGTACCAGTAAGGCGCCGCTGTACACTGCCGCGGGTTTACAAACCCCTACCTCGGGGCAGCAAACTTTGGTACAGGCCGAACTGATCCTGACCAAATCTCTATTGCAGCCTAATATTGATTTTGACTTTAACTTCCCTACCGATCCTTCGGTTAAAGACGATCTGTCAACTTACCTTGCCGATGCCAATAACCGGAGCCAGCAGGCTATCAGTATTATCGTTCGCCGTAACTTTACCTCAAACAGTAATAACTTAACCAACCAGGTGCTGGGCACAGCCGGCGAGGCCGTGAGCGAATTTGCATTTAACAAGCTTAACAGCCTGATTTCGCAATCAAATATTAAAAATTTCGACTTAAATATACGCTCCTTCAACGAGGCAAGTGCTTCGCTGCGCTTTTTTGATAGCAGGCTATCATTTAACGGAAGCTTGTTCAGCAACAACGGCTCAAATGATATTTTTAATAACAGCAACAGCAACCTGTTTAACCAACGGTTTAACAGCCTCACCAAAGACTTTGAGGCCTTATACAAAATACGCCGTGACGGCAACTTAACGGCAAGATACTCTTACAGGGCGTTAAACAACGTAACACTAAGCAGCCTTACAGATGTGCTGGCACCACAGTATGTAAACGGATTAGGTTTGGTTTACCAGCGTGACTTTGATACCTTCGGTGAGTTTATCCGGAACATATTCAGACAGGGCCGCCGCAAAAATGCGCCGGTTAACCCCGCTCCTATCCCATCGTCAATTACCACACCGGCAACCAGGCCCGATGAAGATGAGGATCAGTAGAGCCGAAGGCTTAAAGCTAAAAGCCAAAAGCTTTCCTGCACAAATACATTGAATAATAAAAGGCTTAAAGCGATCTGCTTTAAGCCTTTTATTATAAATTATTTATTTCGCTTTGGGCTTTCAGCCTTTCGCTTTTAGCTTATAACGATCAATGATCCCGCATAATGGCATGGTCCATCTTGTCGCGTTTGGTGCGCAGGTAAGCTTCGTTATGAGGGTTTGACGCTATTTCGATAGGCACATTCTCAACAACTTCCAAACCGTAGCCGATAAGGCCTGCCCGTTTTTTGGGGTTGTTGCTCATTAAACGCATTTTGGTGATACCCAAACTGCGCAGGATCTGCGCACCGATACCATAATCGCGCTGATCCATCTTAAAGCCCAGCTTTAGGTTAGCGTCAACAGTATCATAACCGTTTTCCTGCAAGTGATAAGCCCTCAATTTATTGATGAGGCCAATGCCGCGGCCTTCCTGGTTCATATAAACAATAGCGCCCTTACCTTCCTTGCTGATCATCTCCATTGCTTTATGCAACTGCGGACCGCAATCGCAACGGCATGAGCCAAAAATATCGCCGGTCATACATGAGCTATGCACGCGGACCAAAATAGGCTCACCGGGCTCCCAAGTTCCTTTTACCAGAGCGAGGTGATTTTCGCCGGTATCAACCTGCGTATAAGCTATCATGTCAAAATCGCCCCATTCGGTAGGCATTTTAACAGCTACTTCACGTCTTACCATCGACTCATGCTCCAGGCGATAAGCAATGAGATCTTTGATAGATACTATTTTAAGATTAAATTCTTTGGCTATCTCCAGCAGATCGGGCAGGCGGGCCATTTCGCCGTCTTCCTTCATAATTTCGCAAATAACGCCGGCAGGTTCCATACCGGCTAAAACGGCCAGGTCAATCGCAGCCTCGGTATGCCCTGTACGGCGCAGTACACCGCCATCCTTGGCTATCAGCGGGAAAATATGCCCCGGGCGACCAAGGTCTTCGGGTTTAGTAGCCGGGTCGATAAGCGCAAGTGTGGTTTTTGACCTGTCGCTTGCAGAAATACCTGTAGTACAGCCATGACCAAGCAAATCGACAGAAACCGTAAAGTTAGTTTCGTGCGATGTGGTGTTATGGCTTACCATAGGCATTAGGTCAAGCTCGCGCGCCCTTTGCGCTGTAATTGGGGCGCAAACCAGGCCGCGGCCATGGCGTACCATAAAATTAATTGTTTCGGGGGTGGCATTGCGGGCGGCCGTTAAAAAGTCGCCCTCGTTTTCACGATCTTCGTCATCAACTACGATAATTGTTTTACCTGCTTTGATTTCTTCAATCGCTTCCTGTATGGTGTTTAACATTCTATACTTACTTGTTGGGTAGCGCCTAAACGCTTGTTTAATCTAAATCAAATTTAACGCATATTACCATGACTTGGGTCGGCCTTGTGTAAAATGATAATGCTTTTATAATATGGCTTTTATTAAATATACCGTTAATGACCGTGGCGGGTTGCCTTGGGCTTAAACTTTGCTGCCACGCGGTTTACAAAACGTTTATAAATCTCCATATCAAACAGGGCGGAGTCTGTAGCCGCTTTATAAGAAAGGAACAAACCGATAGGCAGCAGCGTGATAATAGAAATCCACATGCCCAGGTACTTGTTAATATCGCCGCCCTTAACCGATTTTTCGCCGATAGTGGTAATGATATAGTAGATGAGGAAAAATACCACCGAAACTACTACCGGCAAACCCAAACCACCTTTGCGGATAATGGAGCCCAGCGGCGCACCGATTAAAAACAATACCAAACAAGCTACCGAAAGGTTATATTTTTTTTGATACTCTACAAAATACCTGCGGATACCTTCCGAATCGCCTTTATACCTGTCGCTCCGGTTTTTGATCACATCCTTTATCGACCTTATTTCGGAAGCCGCACTGTTGAGGCTCATTTGCTGTTCGGATAAGGTAAGGCCCTGAAAAACATCTTTTTTAGGATCAAACTCTTTATATTTTTTAATAACCTTGGATTGCGCAGGTATTGAATAGTATTTAATGTATGGGGTAACCAGTTTATAATTCACCATCACATTGCTATCTACTGAACGCTGCGACGAATCGAGATAATGCCTCAGCTGTTTAATGTTCATCATTTGCGATGCGGACTTAAACTCGCTTTCACTGGTACGGGTAAGCTTAAATGCCGACAGATCAAACTTGGTTTCGGTTTCCTTAAAACGCTCCCGCAGCAGGCGCTGCCTCGTATTATATGTAGCATTTTCGGAAGCGGTTTCTTCATATGTCACCCCATCCTTTAAACGTAATACCAGGTATTTATCGCCCATGGTGCGGAACATGGTGCCCTCGCGGGCCAGGATCACCGAATTGTTATTATCACCTTTCTCACTTTTTTTATAGATCATGATATCATACAACCGCTGTCCGTCCGGGTCCTTACGCTTTACACGGATTGTGTAGCCGGGAAAACTGGTACTGAACACCCCCTCGGGCAGCAAATCGGCCGATTTTTGTTTCCGGGCATCATACAACAGCGAATAATATTTAAGGTTGGCCACCGGCAGCATATAATCAGAAAAAAAGAACGCGGCAATACTAAGTATGGTAACTATGACTATCATCGGGTACATAGCACGTCTTAATGAAATACCGGCAGCTTTGATGGCAACGAGCTCGTAATTCTCGCCAAGGGAGCCATAGGTCATGATGGTAGAGAGCAGGATGGATAACGGGAGGGCCATTTGAACATTGGTGGCCGAATTATACATCATGAGCTCCAGGATGGTATACCAGGCAAAGCCCTTTCCAATAAGGTCGTCAATGTATTTAAACAAAAACAACATCAGCAACACAAACATCACGATGAAAAGCGTAACCAAAAAAGGCCTTATAAACGATTTAAGGAGTAAAAGGTGGATCTTCTTCATTAGTGCTATTTGCAATTAACAGGGGCAAAACCAGTTAGCCGCACAGTTAAAACCAATTAACGTGCAAAACCAGTTCAGCGTACAAAATTAGCTAAAATAAAGTTTTATCAGGCGCCCAATACACTTATGAGGTAATCGATAGAGTTATCCCAGATCTGCTTTCGTTCTGTAATGGCATCTTCGGTGGCAAAATCAGTAATGGCCAGGGCTACATCATTGGTAAGTTCATCCTGCATTATTTCCATTTCAAAATAATACTGGGCATCATCATCGAGCCATTTAAAACGTACGGATCTGTTTTCCTTAACTGAACAAAGTTTGGCTTTTTGCGATTCGTCATCCCATGTAAAAGTATAAACATGGTCACGAATATTAACCTCATCGGCAAACCATTGAGACAAGCCATTAGGCTCGCTTAAGAAGCTGAACAGGATACGCGGAGATGACTTAATCTCGTACTCAATGGTAAATTTTTTCTTTTCGGACATTCGGTTTACACTTAAAAAAACAGGAACAAAAGTAAATGTGAAACATTTTTTCTAAAGAAAACGAATTTCTACTATATTTGCAAACCTTTTTAGGGACGGCCGTTTGTTTTATAGCAAAGCCACTCTTTTTATTAACCACAAAAAGAGCCATAAAAATAAAAACGGCGGGGTAGCTCAGATGGTTAGAGCGTAGGATTCATAACCCTAAGGTCGGCAGTTCGATCCTGCTCCCCGCTACTTAAGGAAACACCACCCTGTGGCCGTTTCCTTTTTTTATGCTAATAAAAATCTATAAGCCAGACAATTACAATCCGAGCTTTACTAATTCGATTTTAGTAAAGAAATTCGTAAACCGGTTGTAGCTAACAGTCAAAAAAATAGGATGGCACTACGATCAACAATCTTTTTGCAGTTCGATTTCTCCTTAAGGTTCATCTCGCCCAGAGACTACTAAATCACGATCAAAAATATCAGCAAAAAGGTACTCTTTTAAAATACGCCCATCCGCGATTATCTTCCTGCGGAATTGGTGCGATTTCTATTCTAACAACGTCTTTTATTCCGGCTGCCTCACGCTCGTCTATTAATGCTTTAAAAGTGTTTAATGCTAATATACATGGTGAAAAACCGACATAAGCATAGAGATGTGTTAATGCTTCCTTGATCTCGTTAACGGTTAAGCCATTTTCTAACGCCGCTGTTAACGCTTGCTTTAATTTGGGAATATTGCCGACCGAAGTGAATGCAGATATTTTGTCCAGATCCTGTTGCCGGGTATTTAATATTTGAGCACTATTTCCATGATAAATGTGTGTTAAACCGATCCTGCATCAAGAGGCAGGACCGGTTGTTAAAATTTAAATTAGCGGTTGATGCTTTTTTGCATAGCAGCCGGATACCGGTCGCCTACAATTTTTATCTGAGCAGCGGTATCTTCAATATCTTTCAGATCAGCAGGTGTTAACTCAACTTCAACACCTCCCAAATTCTCATCCAGGCGGTGGATTTTAGTAGTTCCCGGAATCGGAACGATCCACGGTTTTTGTGCCAGTACCCATGCAATAGCAATCTGTGCCGGTGTGGCATCTTTATCTTTGGCGATTTTACCGATCAGGTCGATCAATGCCTGGTTTGCTTCGATTGCCTCTTTCTGAAAACGCGGAAAATTGGCGCGCACATCTTTGTCCCCAAACTGAGTATCTTCTGTAATCTTACCGGTCAAAAACCCTTTACCAAGCGGGCTAAACGGAACAAAGCCGACACCCAGTTCTTCCAGGGTAGGTATGATGATTTCTTCGGGTTCTCTCCACCATAACGAAAATTCGCTTTGTAATGCGGTTAATGGTTGAACAGCATGCGCTTTGCGGATGGAATCGACACCAGCCTCACTCATACCGAAGAATTTAACTTTACCTTCCTGTATCAGGTCTTTAACGGTTCCGGCTACATCTTCCATCGGCACATTAACATCTACACGGTGTTGATAGTAAAGATCAATAGCATCTCTTTTCAGTCGTTTTAGCGACCCCTCAATACTTTTACGGATCGTATCGGGGCGGCTATCCATCAGCTGTTTGCCATCTTCTATTTTGACGCCAAATTTACTGGCAATTTTTACTTCGTGGCCAAATGGTGCCAATGCTTCTCCCACAAGTTCTTCATTGGCAAACGGGCCATAAACTTCAGCGGTATCGAAAAAGCTAACGCCTTTTTCTACTGCACGACGAATCAATTTGATCATATCATTTTTGTCTGCAGCAGGGCCATAACCAAAGCTCATACCCATACAGCCTAAGCCAATAGCTGAAACTTCTAAACCCTGGCTTCCTAATTTTCTTGTTTTCATAATATATCTATTTATATGTTTTTAAATCAAGCGTATTTTTTTCGGGGCGTTAAGGCCTTGTTAATATCCAGCAGAAATTGTGCGGCCATACAGTGGCAACATCTTTCCGCCGTCAAGATTATTGTTATCCTAAATACCTTTACCATAATATAATTATTGATAATTAAGATTTTGTTGAAATGTATTTACAACAGTCTTAGGCTATGGTAAAACCACCGTCAGGCGCAACGGCCTGTCCGACCATAAAGCCTGCAAGCGGACTGCAAAGCCAAAGAATGGTTGAAGCGATTTCGTCTTCCTTACCCACTCTTGCCATTGGAATGGATCTGATGATCGCGTCCATGTGCTCAGGCGCATCCTTAATGGCTTTGGAAACCATCGGCGTTTCGATGACACCAGGGCAAATGGCATTGATGCGAATACCTCTTGCAGCATACTCTAAGGCCGATGATTTGGTTAAACCCAGCACGCCATGTTTGGCAGCGGTGTAAGCGCCTAAGTTGGCGGTGCCGATCAGGCCACCTTGTGAGGAACAGTTGACAATAGCACCACTCCCTTGTTCGCGCATATGGCGCAGTTCATATTTCAGGCAGTTAAAAACGCCCCGAAGGTTTACTGCTATAGCGCGGTCAAAGTCTTCCCCCAATGCATCAGCAGTTTCCGCTACCGGCACTTGTATACCTGCATTGTTATAGGCTGCATCCAGGCCCCCCAGTGTAGTAATAGTATATTCCACCATTGCTGCAACTTCTGCTTCGTTACTTACGTCACAGCCGATGCCTATGGCCTTATATCCGGCCTGCCTCAGTTCGCTTGCCACCGCCTTAACGGCTGGTTCATCCACATCGGCCAGGGCAACTGCTGCGCCTGCCTGCGCAAAGGCTTTAGCTGTTGCCAGGCCAAGGCCCGATGCTGCACCTGTAACCAGAACCACTTTGTTACTGAATGAGATTTCCATATTTTCTATGTTTAAAATTGATAGTGCAAAATTAGCCCGCGTATAGAAATGTTAACTTATACGTTTTACGGGGATGCTTACCATTTTTACATATTGTGACCGGCAGAAGCCGTTGCTGGAATGAAAACCTGTAATTTTGAGTGTATTAATTCATCCGGTTATGGAACACAGCATCAACTTCGACAGTGTGAGCACCTATAATAAGTTTGGTAATCACCCGACCTATCATCCGCTGATCAGCGTTTTGGATTTGTCCAGGGCGAAGCCCAATCAGATTAAGCACATGCACATGGGTATTTATGCCATTAGTTTGAAAGGCGTAAAAGTTGGCGACCTCCGTTACGGAAAAGGTCATTATGACTTTCAGGAAGGAACGCTGGTGTTCTTCTCACCGGGGCAGGTTCTTCATATTGAAAGCAATGAAGAATGGCGCCAACCCCAAGGACTGATACTTGTTTTTCATCCTGACCTGATACGCGGCACTAACCTTGCCCGTCATTTTCATGAGTATAATTTCTTTAGCTATAAGGTTAATGAAGGGCTGCATCTTTCAGAAGATGAGCAGGAGATTATCAAAGACTGCTTTGCGAAAATCGAAACGGAAACGAAACGCCCTATTGACAAACACAGCAAACAAGTCATCGTAGCTAATCTGGAATTGCTGCTGACTTATTGTGTACGTTTCTATGACCGTCAATTTATTACCCGGGAAACAGTGAATAAGGGTATCCTCGAACGCTTTGAAAGTTTATTGAATGGTTATTTAACTTCTGACAAACCGCAAACAATTGGCTTACCGGCTGTAAAATACTTTGCAGACGAACTCAACCTATCGGCTAACTACTTCGGCGACCTGATCAAAAAAGAAACCGGCAAAACACCGCTTGAATTTATCCAGCTCAAACTGATCGACGCGGCAAAAGAGAAAATCTTTGACGACCGGAAAACCATCAGTCAGATAGCCTATGAATTGGGCTTCAAATACCCATCACACTTTACCCGCCTGTTTAAACAACAGGTAGGTGTCACGCCAAATGAATACAGGAGATTGAATTGAAACCAAGCATCTACCTTGAGAGTTCCCGAACATTGTTATGATGCAGAAAAAAGTTCGAGAAATACGATGCGCCGCTCTCGAACCTTTTTCTAAAACACCATTTTACGCAAATCCTCCAAGAAAAAGTTCGACATATGTATATGGCTACATTTCAAGCAAAAAGCCTTGAAGTTCGAACTTTCATATTTGATCTTTTATGATTTCTATGGCATCAGATAGTTCCTTCTCATTTCGGGCTACTGCCAACACGCTATCTTTGTCATTACTCATAAACTGCTATGAACCTGGCGTTCTAACTAACGTGTCGTCCAATTATTCTTTATGGCTTCCGCTATGTAAAAATCTCTTTTATCTGAATTATCGATGCGCAATATTCTCTTGTAATGTGTCCGGCCCAATTGCGAACGAAGTGCGTTCGCAATTGGAAACATGCTATAAAACTGCCTAAATAATTCTATCTGCCGTTTCGAAAACCCACTGCCATATTCCGGTTTTGAAGAAGAGCAGCAAGAAAAAGATCTGGCTTAATAAATGGAGTTAATGCAATGAATTTACCTGCTTGGGCGAAAAACCGAAATGCCGTGAAAAACTTGCTGAAAAGCTTGCCGGACTGCTGAAACCTACCTGGTAAGCCACTTCCGCAATGGTGGCTGTGCGGCGCGCCAGGAGATCGTGTGCGTGCTGTAACCGTATTTCGCGTACCAGTTCGCCAGGGGCCCGGCCAGTTATTGCCTTTAATTTTCGATGCAGCTGAATTCTGCTCATACCAATATCCCCAGCCAGCTGATCGGTTCCATAGCTGTTGTCATCCAGGTTATTTTCAACCGCGGCTTTTATCTTATTTAAAAAAGCCTGCTCTATCGTCGGCATATTGGGCAACTCTATCAGCCATCTCTTGTGCATTGCAATATGTTGTTTCAAAACATTGCGCGTCCCGATCAGATTCCCGATCAGGGCCAGCAGTTCGCGCTTCTCAAAAGGTTTGGCAAGATAAGCATCAGCTCCTGTTTGAATACCTTTTACACGGCTATCTACGTCGGCCTTTGCTGTCAGCATGATGACCGGGATATGGCTTGTCCGTTCGTCTTTTTTCAATATCCCGCACAACTCATAACCATCTGTATCGGGCATCATCACATCGGTAATAATGAGTGCCGGAATTTGTTCTATACCCATTGTGATTCCGGCCTTGCCGTCCGAAGCGGTAATTACCCGGTACTGCTCCGCAAGCTGACGTTCAATAAAGTCACGGAGCTCCCGGTGATCCTCTACCAGCAAAATCAA
The DNA here is from genome assembly GCF_013376065.1 of Mucilaginibacter sp. SG538B. NCBI lineage: Bacteria > Pseudomonadati > Bacteroidota > Sphingobacteriia > Sphingobacteriales > Sphingobacteriaceae > Mucilaginibacter > Mucilaginibacter sp. SG538B. The sequence goes on along the minus strand of NZ_JABMJI010000002.1, from coordinate 1,495,813 downwards.
GTCCATATCGGTCTCGGTTTTATCAGGTTTTGCTTCTTCGCTTTCAGCGGCTGCTTTCATGGTCTTAAATTCCACTACACCCTCATGACCGCCCGCCGCTTCGTCTAAAGGCAACTGGATCACCACTTCGGTAAATGCCCCTTCCCAGCTATTTGCCGCAATACTGCCTCCCATTAGCTCAATCAGTTCCTTACAAAGTGCCAAACCGATACCGCTTCCTTCTGCAGCCTGGCTGCCCGGCGAATTGACCTGGTAAAAACGACTGAAAATATAGGGAAGTTTTGATCTGGGTATCCCTTTACCTGTATCGCGAACGCGAACTATATATTGATTCCCGGGCACCCCATCATCGTGATAAAGAAAAATCTCCACCCTGCCGACCTCCGTGAATTTTACCGCATTCCCGATAACGTTCAGCATGATCTTATCCAATTTATCCCGGTCTGCCATTACCCAAAGTTCGCGATAGTTTGACCGGAAATGCAGTGTGATGCCCTTTTGCAATGCAAGCGGCTCGAAACTTTGGACATGGCCTAATAACAATGCGTTTAAATCGAGCGGTTCGTACAACAATTCCATTAATCCCTGCTCCAGTTTACTCAGATCAAGCAACTGGTTGATGAGCCTCAGCAAGCGCTCGGCATTATTCAGGATCATCCGGTAATCCCTCAGCAATGATGGATCGGAGGTCTTGCCGGCAAGTTCCTTAACCGGATTGAGGATGAGCGTTAACGGCGTCCGGAATTCGTGCGCAATATTGCCGAAGAACCTTGATTTAACAGCGTCCAGTTCACGCAGCTTATCCGCCTTTTCTTTTAGTTCTGCTGTGCGTTGCTGTACAATAGCTTCTAACTTCCGGGCCTCAGCCGCAACCATTTCGGTTCTTTCAGCTTCTTTTGACAGTGCAGAAGCCGACAATGCTTCAACCTCGGCCAGTTGTGCGGCCAATTGCTGGTTTGTGCCGGCATAATCGAGCGCGAGATAAAGGGAGAGGCACACCGGTAAAACAAGTTCGCCCGCGCTCATCACAAATACCCGCATTGAATTATAACCGTAAGGCCATACGCCGAACGTATCATCCCAGCAAAAAATATAAACCAGGAAAACTGCCATTACACCCGTTGTAACCAACCACGCCTTACGCCTGCCTTTACGTATAAGGTGATATACACAGATAAAGCCATCCACATTACAAACCAGGAAAACTGATGAAAAAAAATCAGGAAAATCAGTTTCCTTTAATATATAAAATTTATAAAAGTAAAAAAGTAAATAGGCCGAGCATACGCACGCCAGGGTAACCTGGCGCCAGCGATGTACCTGGCCATAATCTAACTTATACAACAAAATGAGCCCCCACCACAAAAGCAACACCTTCAGGTTATAGATCATGTAATGAGCAATATATTGCAGCTGCGGATGGGCAGTTAAATAAAAAAGGTATACACACCCGCTGGTGATGCCCGTTAGCATAACAAACAATGCGTAATAAAAATTCAGCTTCTGCTTCGGATAAAACAGAAAAAGCAAAAAGTGCAGCAGGCCAAGAATGAAGGCGGCGGCAGCACACATTGGCACAAAATTATATAGCGTCCGGGCGCGCATTATACGCTTGCTATACAAATCGTAATTGGTAAGTAACACCTCAAAGCCTACAAAATTACGGTACACACCAAAAGGGTTGGCGTAATGAATAGTTACCAGATGCGGCGCATTGCCCTTTAACCAAAAGGGTATCATCTCCAATGGTGCCCGGTTGGCTTCCGTTGCTTCAACCGGGTGGCCGATTTTGCCATAGCCGCCTATTGGCTCACCATCAATAAATATTTCTGACGCGCCATCATGATTAATGCGCAGGCCAAATTTTTGGCCTGCCACATCCTTACCTGCTTTTACCCAAATATTAAACCAGCCAATACCTTTCCACCCGGCGGGTAGCTTGTCTGTGCCAAACGCCGTATACTGTACAGTTTCCCAGCCGCCGGAACGAACATCAGGCGGTGTATTTGCGTTATTTATTTCAGGATGAAAGAACCAGTGTTTATCACGCAGTGATATTTCATTGTAGGCGCCGAAATCTTTATGATGCAGAATTACCGTGTCTTGCGCATTGGCCGTACCGTACAAAGCCAAAAGCAACAAGACGAAGGTACATTTAGCTGGATGCATGTTGAGATTAAGTTTGCGTAAAACTGCCGGGATTTTATAATCAAAAATATATTATATTTATTATAATATACAGATACTGCATGGCTTTATTCATAACAGAGCGGCCTTAATATTAGTTAATGCCTTTTTCAAGCTGGGCGTTTTGACCCGCAAATATCTTCCATTCACCGTCCCGTTTTACCACGACGATCATCCTGCGAAACTCAAACGTTTGACCCGGATATCGTTCGTCGCCGGCAAGACCCGTTCGTACGTGTACAACCGCAAGGTCCTGATTAAGATAGGTAATATCTTCAACAGCCCGGGTATAGTACTGTGTGTTTTTAAAATAAGTATTATGAACCTGCTTATAATGCTTAAAAATATCATCCCGACCTTTATAGTAGGCACCAAACCAGTTTACCCAGGTAGCATCAGAGGTGTAACTGGCCGCCAGTTTTTCCGGGTTATGGCTATTCCATGCATCTTCATAATTTTTAATCATCTGCCGTATCGCGGCGTTGTTCGATGCAGTGTCGGGCTGCCGGGCCAGGGCGCTGGTACAGCATAGCCATATCAGAAGTATCAGGCTTGTTATCTTTTTCATAGGTATTATATACAGGTGGACAAACATTCATAGCGGATACTACAAATAAAGGTGATACTTCATGATGTTACTTATGTTTATGTTACAAATCCTTTACCTTTTGTTACATACAGCTAAACCTGCCCTATTCATGAAACGATTTCGAACTGATTTGTAACAACCGCGAAACTAACTTTCCCAACAGTTTATTTTTTTTGTAATAACAATTTTGCCTCCGGGGCATTACGGCGCTTCCTGTTGAAAGCGCTGATTACAAATAACAAAACTTACCTATGAAAAAATTATTAAAGCTAACGGCGGTAAAATTATTTACACTATGAAAACTTTAAAACCATTGTTTGCAATAATATTTGTTGCAACGGCAGCTATATCTTGTTCAAAAGATGCCAAAACCCCACCCGCCCAGGAGGTGACACCATTGGTAAAGCAAATGGTGATCACTTATCCTTACATAAGGAGCGTATATAATAACACTTACGATGACCAGAAACGATTAGCCACCGTAGGAAATGCCAATAACATCATCACTTATAATGCCGGCGGTTTTGAGATATCACAGCCTTATAACGCCGATAAATTAATTACGGATGTTACTTTAGATAACAGCGGACGTATTGGAACGGTTCTTAGTTATCCGAGCACTAACGAAAGATATAACTCAATCTTTAGCTATGACACGAAAGGCCGCCTGGCCAAAATAGTCCAAACAGGTACATATTACGGAAGGGAGGTCCGTCATTTGACATTTATTTACACATGGGATGATAACGACAATTTGTTAAGCAGCAGGATCATCAGCGATAATGACGATAGTACGGTAACCTATTCAGGATTCTCGGCCGAAAACGTAAACACATTAAAAGGCAGCAATTTTGGATTCGATTATTTTGGCACCGCAGACTATCCGAGCGACTTTGTACCTAACGATAACGGCGGGAGCGGCGTAACTTTCCCATCGATATACGCAGGTAAAACTTTGCCAACACTCATAAAAGGCCCGGGCTACACCCATAATCTCACTTATCACAAAAATGCCCAGGGATACATCGACAGAATAGAAATTAACAACCCGGCTTCTGCTATCGATCATACAATAATTGATATCGCCTATCAATAAAAAACAGCCCGACACCATGAAAACATTATTAATCATTATGTTGATATATTTCTGCACGGCACTTACCGCATGCAATTTCAGCAGGGGCGCCAAAAAAGACCTCAGTACAGGATTGTCCTACAATTACAATGGCTTTAGTGTGCGGAATGTTTTACTGATCGATGCATCAGGCACGCCATTGAGCAGCAACAAGGTATCATTAAACACGCGTGTGTCCGTTGCAGCCCTGGGCATCATTAATTACGGATTAAAGGACGGAAAAGTTTATCCGGGTATGATGCTGGCCGTTACCGATCAGCAAGGTAACCCGGTGATCAAGTCTGCCGACCTTTTTGCCGGCGGCAAAGGTTATCCGCCGGCAGGAGCAACCGAGCTACGGGGTGATATCACAATTGCACAGCCCATGGCATCCGGGCAAGTTTATCATGTCAACGTGCGCATATGGGATAAAGTAAAAGCAGGCAACGAGATCAATGCCGAAGCCGACCTTGTCGTACATTGATTGATCGCTATGTACATTATTGATAATCTTTAAATTTCTTATTATGGTTATTTTCATGCGCAGAAAGCCTGCGCTTATTTATGGCACCATCCTCGGCGCGATATGCCTGCTGGGCGGTGTTGTGCAAAGTAAAGCCGAGACAGCTTTGGTTGGGTTCCTGATGCTTATTTACACCGTTGGCAGTCTGATTATGGACAAAAGAAAAAAAGAAACTGCAAAAAAGCAGGGTTCTAAAGCTCAATAAGGTAGCTGTATAATTCGTAAAGCCGCTTTGTAATCCATGACAGAGTAAGAGTGCTAAACGAACCTGTCTCCTTATGTTACCCATGACAACTTAAAAAATGGGTGTCATACTGAGCCTGTCGAAGTATGGTGGGCAGGGTCTCTGCGCGCGAGTCTTCGACAGGCTCAGACTGACAGCCCCTCTTTGTCATCTAACCCTCAGAGGTCCGGGATTTAAACACTCAGCAAGAGTTGGGCCACGCCGAAGTTATATTGACAAAAAGCTATGATAGTTGTTACCTGTTGTAGATCCTGCCGCCTTTGATCACTAATTTTACTTTTGTGATGTTATCGACGGATGCCAAAGGATCAGCGTCCAATACGATCAGATCGGCATCCATCCCTGCTTTAACGAGTCCTTTTCGCCCTTGTAGTCCGATGGCTGCGGCGCTGTTTTGGGTGGCGGCTATGATGGCATCTATAGGGCTGAAACCAGCTTCCGTTACGAGCAGGCGCATTTCTTCCTGAACAAATTTTTCCTGATCGTCATCGGTGCCGGCGCAAATGGCTATCCCTGCGCGATAAGCCTGAGCAACGATCCGTTTACCTATCTCATAGTCCCATATAGCGGCCGAATCCTGGCTTGCCCAAACTTTGTAGGTAAGTAAAGTGGCGTCCAGAATGGTGTGATGCGCTCGCATCAGGTCAAAAAGTCCGTGCAGATCAGGCGTCACCTGATCCCAATACGCGGCGTTATGCCCGGCTTTTTTCCAGGCTTCCGGTATTTGTGCCTTTTCACAGACCAGCAGCGGCACGTGCGAAATGGAGATCAGTCCTGCCCGGACAAGGTCGGACGGCCCTGCGCCCTGCAGCCAGGCATGCCCCCAAACGGGCATCTGCTGTTTCTGTGCTTCCGTCATTATCCGGTTAACCTGCCCGGTGGTCAGGTTAGCATAGAGCTTGATGCCGCTCGCGCCGCTGCCCTTGGCTTCGGCTATTGCCAGTGTCAGGTTTGTGGAGTCGCTGATAGCCTGCATATAGGGCATTTTCCCGTTAATACCGCCTCTTGTTGACGTCGCTGTTCGCGGGTCACTGAAGAACACGGTACCGGCCATAAGGGCAGAATAACAGATTTCAGGTGACGTGATCTCTCCGAGCCGTGCATCGCGGGCCAAACCGGCAAGTACACGTCCGTCACCGGCCATATCCCTCACACAGGTCACACCGCTACACAGCATACGCTTCAGCACATCAAGTGTGCGCGCGCGGTTGTCTACACCGCTCGGATCGGTTGCCATATGCACATGACTATCGACCAGGCCCGGCAAGAGTGATTTCCCTTCGAGGTTGATTACTATAGCAGAATCCGGAATGGTGTGCTCACCGGCCGTAAAAGTAAGGCTGATCTTACCATCACAAATAAACACTGTTTGACGGGGAAGCGGCACCCGGTGTTCTGCATCAATGATGGTCGCATTGGTCAGTACAAGCAATCCGGGTTTGTACTGGGCCCAAACGGCGACTGGCGCCAACAACAGGAATGAAATTATATACTTGATCATAGGCTTTGCTGCTTTTTGACAGCTTGCCCAATTTAAGCAATTTCGCAGAAAGCATCGTTCGGTGATGCCTTGACAATTCCTTGCGGATGCATGTAGAAATGGCCGACGGTTGGGATGACGAAAAACAAAAAATCGTTGCGGACTTCTGGCAAGTTTTTACGGCATGAATATTGAAATTAATAGCGTTATGAAATACACACACGCTATTTTAGGAGGAACCGGCCATATCGGTGCCGCGCTTTCGACCGCTTTGCTGCAAAAACAACAAAAGGTCATGATCATTGGCCATGATCCAGCTAAAGCTGCCGAATGGATTGTTAAGGGGGCAGCCTATGAGGTTGCAGACATCCGGGACACAGTCCGTTTAAAAGAACTGTTCGGACAGGCTGAGCGCCTGTTTGTGCTGAATCCGAATGCGGCTCCCGATAAAGATATCGATGCGGTGGAAAGGGAACAGATCGGCAGTATCCTAAACGCGCTTGAAGGATCGGAACTGAAAAAGATCGTCGCCGCTTCTACCTATGGCGCACAGCCCGGAGATCATATTTTTGACCTCGGTGCACTGTATGAATTAGAGCAGGGCTTAGCCAAATTCGACATCCCGCTGGCAGTGATCCGCAGCGCTTATTACATGAGCAATTTTGACCAGGCAATACCAGCCGTCCGTGAAAAGGGAGAATTGACCACTTTGTTTCCGGCGGACTTTAAGCTGCCCATGGTCGCGCCGGCAGATATCGGTGCATTTGCAGCCAAATTAATGTTGGATGACCAGACCGGGCTGTTCTTCCTGGAAGGGCCTGAAACCTATTCTAATCAGGATGTGGCTGAAACATTCGGTAAGCTATTGCACAAAACGGTAAACGTGGTGACTATCCCGGAAGCTGGTTGGAAAGACTTTATGATAAAGGGCGGCTTTTCCGAAAAAGCGGCGGCATCTTTCGCTAATATGACGAGACTTACCATTAGCCAGCAATCGGAAATTCCAACCGCCCAACATGGGCCTACCACCTTGTTTCACTACCTGGAAAAGCAATTGCAGGTTAATGGTGCTTAAAATACTGTATCTCTTTTTCGTGTTTCATTGCGGCTTCTTTTGAATCGAAAGTGCCGAGATTTTTACGCTTGCGGCTTTCAGGATCGACTTTTTTGGAGTAGATCCTGTATTGCCCTGATTTTAATTTCCTGATCATTATTTATTAACATGCCGCGAGCGGCAATGTTTACGCAAACAAATAACAGAACGTATTAGCCGTGATGCCCCGTCAATATTGACAAATGGCCACGAGGTAAAAGTCGTGACATGGCAACAGAATACCGCAGCCTTTTTATTCTAATCGACTTAATATATTCAGTGCCGTTTAAAGAATTCAGCCATTTGTGCCAAACCAGTTTTTGAAAACATTCTCTCCGAATTTTCCAGCGTGTCTTTTGTGGCTTTAGCTCCTCTTGCAACCATTTCTTTTTCAAAATGGGCAATCGCCGTTTTGATATCCGTAAATTGATTCCCGGTTAAACATTCGGCCAGTTCAAATGAATCCTGCAATGCCACATTAGCACCTTCGCCCGCATATGGTGGCATCCGGTGCGCGGCATCCCCAATCATTGTAAGGCTCTCATCCGTTTCCCAGCTTTGATTTAATGGGAAATAATATTGCGGACGGGGAATGAAACAAACCACCTCATTTGTAAAAAACTCATGCCATTCATCGCTCCAGCTGGCAAAATCTTTCTTAAACCATTCAAAAACTTCCTCTCTGTTATTGAAATTAATGCCGCTTTGTTCCAGCCAGTTTTCGGGTGTTTTAAAATTCACCACAAACATAATTGAGCCATCGGCTTTTGTGCCATAACCTACAAATCGCCCGTCATCAAACGCCATTACTTTTCCTCCTTTTGCAAAGGAAAAAAGTTTTGGGGTGTATTTTTCAGCGTTGTAAATATTGCCTTCAATCAGCGTGATACCTGAATAAACCGGTTCAACGTCACTTAAATAAGGCCGCACTTTTGAATTGGCTCCGTCAGCCGCAATTATCAGATCGGCATAGGCGTTCGATCCGTTTTTAAAAAACAAACGCCAGCCTTTTCTTTCTCTTTCCATTGAAATGAAATGGCTGTCCCATACCACGGTATCATGCTGCAATGAGTTCAATAAAATATCCCGCAAAGGCGCACGGTCTATTTCGGGGCGGGTTTCCGCGGTAATAGTCGCAAAGTTGTGGTCATCAAATGTAATATTGAGCATCCTGTCCACAAGCAGCATCTTACTTGCTACAGGACGGTGGTATTTATAAAATTCATCCAGCAAACCGCTCCGCTTCAGCGCTTCCAGTCCTGTGCCTTCATGCAGGTCGAGCGTGGCGCCCTGCACCCGTACATTTCTGTCCATATCCCTTTCATATACTTTTACATTTGCACCTTTAAGTTGTAAAAGCCTTGCTAAGGCCAACCCCGCCGGTCCGCCGCCTACTATAGCAACCTGTTTATTATCTAATAACATAATTTTCCATCGTTTAATTACGATGCAAAATTATTTCTGCCTGATGGCCGATAATAGTATAAATCGGTCGTTTTTGTTTTTGGATAATTCTTTGGGTACAACGCCCGAAAACTTTTTCACTTCTTTGATAAAGTGGTTCTGGTCAAAAAAGTTCTCCTCCGGAAACAGCCGGCCGTCTGCAATATGCTCCAACGAGGCGCGGAAACGAAGAATATTGCAATAAGCTTTAAGTGAGATCCCGAATTGCTGATTAAAGTAGCGATTTATCTGCCGGCTGCTCCAAAACGCTTTTTCGGAAAGCTCTTTAACCGTGATCCTCCCTTTCGTTAGATAAATCAGTTCAAACAATTTTCGTTTACGTTCATCTATGCCTTCCGGAATAAGTGATCTGATCTTTTGCGTTGCTTTTTCAACAAAGCAGTCAAAATCCAGCAAATCGTTTTCTGTAAACCCCCAATAGCCTTCCGGTAAAAATCTGCCACCGTTTACTATATCGGCAATGGCCTCTCCAAAAATATACTCAACGGCAAGCAATTTGAAGCTAATGCAGAATATTACGCTATTGGCCGAAACTTTGGCCTGTTCAAACTGGGTTAGTCCTCCAAGCTGTGCAATACTAAAAGGCTGTGTAGCGGATTTAAAAAGCAATATATCAATAAGTCCGTCGGGTAACCCCGTTGTATCTTTATCGGCGTCCGATAGGTTACGTAAAAACCAAAAACTATCAACAAAATCCGAAAGTGGTTTACCGGGCTTAACAATTCTGTATTCCAGGTTATTGCTCATAGCTTTTGTGAATTGCGGTGTTGTATTGTAAATCCGCTGTTTACCTTTGATTTACCTGCGGTTTAATTATTAAGCAGCAGGTAAACTTAAATAAAATGTGGTTCCTGTGCCCATAGTTGTTTCAAACCAAATTTTGCCGTTGGCATTTTCAATAGAGTTTTTGATGAATGCAAGGCCTAAACCCGTTCCGGAGCTTTTGGTGGTAAAGTTTGGCTCAAAGATCTTTTCACGCATCTCTTCCGGAATCCCGTTACCGTTATCTTTGATGGTAAGCAGGATGTTTTTGCTGGTTACCAGGTAATTGATATCTATGATGCACTTCCTGTCTTGAGGGGTGGCTTCAATAGCATTTTTCAACAGGTTATTAAAACAGCGCAATAGCTGGTCGCGGTCGGCATTGATAATGAACGAATTCTCTGGTTGCAGATAGGTGATCTGCACATTATCCATCTGTTTAAAAATGGTAACTGCCTGGTTCAACATATCAAAAATATTGATCTGCTCAATGCGGGTATCCGGCATCTTGGCAAATGCCGAAAACTCCGACGCTATCGACGACAGGCTTTCAATCTGCTCCACAAATGACTTGCTGAAACGTTCAAATTTTTGATCAAACCTGGGATCTTTGTCCTTCCATGATTTATCAAGCAGTTGTAAGCCCAGTTTTAGCGGCGTTAGCGGGTTTTTAATTTCATGCGCAACCTGCTTGGCCATTTCGCGCCAGGCGCTTTCGCGTTCGGATTGTGCCAGCCGCTGGGCACTGTTTTCAAGGGCCGATATCATTTTGTTATACTCCTTAACCAATGCGCCGATCTCGTCATCGCGCGACCATTTGATGTGTTCGTTCTTTTTACCGTAGATGGTTTTGCTGAGGCTTTGTTGTATAAAGTTTAAGGGCGCGGTTATCTGCCTTGCTATAATAATGGCAAACAAGCCAATTGCTATAAAAACAATGGCGTAAACGTTTATCATCACGTTAAGCAATGAGCTTATGCGCTCGCGGTAATCGGCTTCATTACTAAAATAAGGCAGCTGGATATAGGCAACCGTTTTGTTTGATGCAGTAAGGGTTACCGGGGCATAGGCCGCTTTATAGCTCAGTTCGCCAATTTTCTCGTCGTTTACGAACTCGGTTTTTTGCAATTTGCTCAAAAAGATGAATGCACGGGCGTTCATCCGTTTTGCCACGAGGCCGTTTTCATAAATTTTAGGCTGAGTGGTTAGTAAGGGAACACCGTTGGTATCAAACAAAGTAAGATCGGTTGCGTAAGTATTGGCCAATTCATTAAAATGAACCTGGCTCTCCTCATTGAGATGCTCAACATACTGGGTAAAAAGGCCGTTTTCAAATGCCGATGCTATACGGGTTATTTTATCCCTGATCATTTTTTCCTGCTGGGTATAGTACTGGTTACTGATGGATAAAAAAGTAATAAAACCAACAAGCACCAGGGTAACCACTACGGCCAGGATCATCGAGATCTGGATGCGGGTTTTATACAATACCTTATCAAAATTTATCCTGAAGTTTATCTTCAGCCCGTCTTCGGCTATGTTAAAGATCTTGATGCGGGCCCATGACCATTTTAAAGTGATGATAACCGCGCTGAATATCAGTATAACCACCAAAAAGAAGGTGAGCGAAGTAACCGCATAGTAAAGTGAGTTTTCCTCCCTGCTAACAACAATCAGGTTTCTTTCACTGGGCCTGTATATCAGGTGATTGTATGTTGTAAAGCTTTCGTACCAGGCAGTGCTGTGGTTTTGCGTGGTTTTTTCGGTGTATTTTTTCAGGTCGCCTTTAAACTCCCTGTTATCGAGCGAGTAAACATAGGTGCCGCGCTGGCTCAGCAATTTATTATCGCTATAAAAGGCGTATGAATAATCTTTAAAGTCATTTTCAGGGCTTATGTTGCCGTCAATCAATAACTCGGGGAAAGCGCCCGATAATTGCAGTGGTTTTGATTTAAGCTCAATTACAATAGTGCCCAATTGCTTATTACTGGTATTTACAGGCAGTATGGCAAAGTAATTCTGGTACCCGAATGATTCATTTTCGCGGTAAAAATAGTCGGATACCTTAAATGAGCTATATAATACGAGGTCTTTAAACACACTCAGCGAGTAGTTTTTATCTGCCGATGTAGGTTCATCATTGGCATCAAATTCATGAACTTTAAACTCGTACTTTGACAGGTAGCCATCAAAATAAAGTTTTTGGAAACGGGTTTTTAGATAATCGCCGTTGTGCAGGCCATTGATAAAATAGCGTACTATGGCCGTATCCGTTATAATTTGATTTTCTATCCTTTTAAAAATATAATCGGCTGTGGCATCATCCGGGATCTCCAGTTTTTGTACCAGGGCTTTCCGGGTTTCGTGCTCTTTCAGATCTTCAAAATGATTAAGCTTAATGGCCGCTATCAGGGCACAAATAAACACGATACCTAAAAACGATGTGGCAAAAAGCTGCCCTTTATAGTAAATAAAACTATAGCCCCTTATCAGTACCAACAGTGCCCACAATATGTAAAACAGCGTAAATTCATGAAAATAGGCAAATACGACGGTAGCCATGATAATTCCGGACAAAAACAGGAATAACTGGTGCGTTCGGGGTACGTTAAGCTTCAGACATATGGTTAAAATGATTTCATTGAGCAGGTAAAATATCAAAAAGCTAAAACACAGCATTAATACCCCCAATATGCTGAACCCCGTTAAGCTGAGTACATTGTTTACATCAAAATTGATTTTTGAGTTGATAACCAGGCCATGAAACAAACGCAATAACGATGTTGACACCCCTATAAGCGTTAAAATAGCAACAACCACAATAACATAGCCGGCAGTTTTGCTCTGTACATTGGTTAAAAACCTGCGGCGCTGCCTGTACACAAAGGCTACAAACCAAAAAATGACCAGGATATTGATACAAAAATCGCCCAGCGAAGGATAAACCAGGCTTGAGCCATAAAATGCCGGATTGAAAATGCTAAGCTTATACGTAAAATCGGGCAGGTTATAATGCAGGTTAACAAACCTGAACAGCGCAATATATAAAGCAAGAAATATGATAGATAATACCACATACCCTTTTGATGCCACGTAATTGCAAATATTATGCATCAGTACACAAAGCGTAATGGCGGTGAGTATCCAAAATGAAAGTTCATAATAAACAAAATCATTATTGGCGTCATTATTTTTAAGCTTTACCGAAAACAGGTAATCGTTATCGCTGCTATGAACTTCATAAACGTTGACATCTGTAAAATCGGCTATATCAATGTTATCATCATCGAGCAGATCCCTGGCAAATTTGTTTTGAAGGTATTTGTTCTGGAACGCGTAATTGATCTTAACCGGAATAAAGAAGATAACGGAAAAATTTCCCTCCGTTTTCCGGAACGTTTCATAATACCCATTGGGCTGCTTAATAAAGGAATAACCATCTTTAATGGTATTGGTACTATCGGGCAATACTTTTATGCCACTCCAAAAGCTTAATTTATTATTGGTTAAGGTTATAAACCAAATGTTGTTTTGGGTGGTAAAATTTTCAATAGCATTAATAGCGTCCTGCTCATTATTGCGCAGGTTCATCATCTTTTTAAAACGTTCGGTGCCGTTAAGCTGCTTATTTATAAACGCTTCTTTGTTATGGAGGTTGTCTTCCAGTATCCGGGCAGACTGCACAAGGCTGTTTACGGGCGTATATGTTTTTTGAACAATAACGGCCGTAAGCAGCAAACTAAGCCCTAAAAGGGCAAGCAATAGGCGTATTTTTCCGGAAGTAGTCAAGATGTTGCTATACTATGGATTTTTTGTTTAATACAAGCCTATAACAAAAATAAAAGCCACATGTTGTATGTGGCTTTTAAAAATTATTGCGGTAACGCGGCGCTTGCAGTTTCAACGGTTTTATCAACCTTTTTAACAAGGCCCTGCAGTACGTTGCCCGGCCCTACTTCGGTAAATGAGGTGGCACCATCTTCAAGCATATGCATTACGGTTTGTGTCCACCTAACGGCACCGGTAAGCTGGGCTATCAGGTTATGTTTAATCAGTTCAGGATCGGTATATGGCTTGGCATCTATGTTTTGATAGATGGGGCAAATGGGGGCTTTGATCTCGGTAGCCACAATCGCGGCCTCCAGTTCAACCCTCGCGGCTTCCATTAACGGCGAATGGAACGCTCCGCCTACCTTGAGCTTCAGGGCACGTTTTGCACCGGCTTCGGTCATCTTAATACAGGCCTCGTCAATACCGGCAATGGAGCCCGATATCACCAGCTGGCCTGGGCAGTTGTAATTTGCAGGCACAACAACCTCGCTTATGCGCTGGCAAATGTCTTCTACCGTAAAATCATCAAGGCCTAAAATAGCAGCCATGGTTGATGGTTGTATTTCACAAGCTTTTTGCATAGCGTTGGCACGTGCTGCTACCAAACGCAAGCCATCTTCAAATGACAAAGCACCCGCGGCTACCAGGGCCGAAAATTCACCCAGGGAGTGGCCCGCAACCATTTCGGGCTTAAAATCATCACCCAAAACTGTGGCCAAAATGGTTGAATGTAAGTAAATAGCAGGCTGGGTAACGCTGGTTTGCACCAGGTCATCGGCTGTGCCTTCAAACATTACATCAGTAATGCGGAAACCCAGGATTTCGTTGGCTTTTTCAAACAGCTCACGTGCTTTTTCTGATTGATTGTACAGGTCCTTGCCCATACCCGGAAACTGGGCGCCCTGGCCCGGGAAAATATATGCTTTCATCTTAGAGATTAGAGGTTAGTTAATTAGAGATTAGTTGTATACGATTAAAGGCGGGAATCTGATTAGGTTTTTAAAAACTAATCTCTGATCTCCAACCTCTAATCTCTCCCCAACGGGGCTTAACTTAACTTCGAACTTATCAAATTCAAAAATTCTGTCCTGGTTTTTTCTTTCAGGAACTCGCCGGTAAAGGCCGATGTGGTGGTTACCGAGTTTTGTTTTTGTACGCCGCGCATGCTCATGCACAGGTGGCGGCATTCAATTACCACACCAACGCCTACAGGGTTAAGTGTTTGCTGAATACAATCGCGGATCTCGTTTGTTAAACGTTCCTGCACCTGCAAACGGCGGGCAAATACATCAACAACTCTTGGAATCTTACTTAAGCCCACTACATGCCCGTTAGGGATGTAGGCAACGTGCGCCTTGCCAAAAAAGGGTAGCATATGGTGCTCGCACATCGAATAAACTTCAATGTCTTTTACTACAACCATCTGGCTGTAATCTTCCCTGAATTTGGCCGAGTTCAGGATCTCTTCGGCATTAAGTTCATAACCATGGGTTAAATAAAGCATGGCTTTGGCAACGCGCTCGGGGGTTTTTAACAAGCCCTCACGTGCGGCATCTTCGCCTATTTGCTTTAATACGTTATGGTAGTTATCTTTCAAACTATCAATCCGGTCCTGGTTATAACGATCTATTTTAATGTATCCGCCGAAATCGTCATCGTCGGTATCCTGGCTAAATTGTGAGTCGCTCATTATATAAAATTAACCGCCAAAATACTCGGCAGAATTATTTTCAGTTTCGTAAAGCTTAACCGAATGTAAAAACACCCCCTCGTAAGCTTCAATAGGTCCTTTTAACTGGTTAAAGATCTCAATGCACAGCAACTCGGTCGATGCCATTTTGCCCGCCATAAAATCAACATCTTTATTGATGTTTTTATGGTCAAGCTTTTCGATAACGTACTCGTTGATAATTATCTTCAGCTCTTTTAAGTCGATAAGATAGCCTGTGGCGTGCGTGACTTCGCCCTTTACAGTTACAAACAGGTTGTAATTGTGACCATGCCAGTTGGGGTTGGCGCATTTGCCAAACACCTCAAAGTTTTTTTCAGCGCTCCATTCCTCACGGTACATCCGGTGAGCGGCATTAAAATGTTCCTTGCGCGTTATATGTATCATCATAACAAAAGTGGGTGCAAATATACAAAACAAAAACAGGGTAGTTGTTTTATATTAGCCGTCAAAATAATGCAATATGCTTATACTCATTGTTGCAGCTACCAAATTTGAGGTTGCCCCTCTCGTAAATCAATTGGGCAATAAGGTTGATGTACTGATAACCGGTACAGGCATGGTACCAACAGCCTTTGGCATGGCCCGGCAATTAAGCAACCATACCTATGATCTTGTACTCAATTTGGGCATAGCAGGCAGTTTCGACCGTAATTTCCATTTAGGCGATGTGCTGGAAATAACCGAAGATACCTTTGCTGAGCTTGGCGCACAGGATGACGAAGCTTTTATCCCCATTGATATGCTTGGCTTTGGCGAGAGTGTTTTTTTGCCCACAACATCGCTTGAGCAGGTTTATCCAAACTTTTTTCTGAAAAAGGCAAAGGCTATAACCGTTAATATGGTGCACGGCCACGAGCCATCCATCCAAAAAGTACAGCAAAGGTTAAACCCGCAATTGGAAAGCATGGAAGGCGCGGCTTTTTTTTACGCCTGCCGGCAGATGAACGTACCGGGTATGCAAATCAGGGCAGTGTCAAATTATGTTGAGAAACGTAATCGTGAGGCCTGGAACATTGGGCTGGCCATTAAAAATCTGAATACATTTGCCGTCGACCTGGTGAGCCAGATCATTAACAGTTAATACTACCCGCATGAAACTTACGCTCGGATTTTCGCCCTGCCCTAACGATACATTTATTTTCGATGCCCTCATTCACCATAAAATTGACACTGAAGGCCTGGAGTTTGAAGTATTTTATGATGATGTGGAAACGCTTAACCAAAAAGCCTTCCGCGGTGAGCTGGATATCACTAAGCTAAGCTACCACGCCTTTGCTTACGTTACTGATAAATATGTGCTGCTTGACTCGGGCAGCGCGCTGGGTTTTGGTGTAGGGCCATTGTTGATTTCGAATCTGGAAATTTCGATTTCGGATTTGGAGAAAAACCTGATCCACGATCCGAAATCAGGAAGCCGAAACCCATTGATTGGCATTCCGGGCAAATATACTACAGCCAACTTTTTATTAGGCCTTGCCTTTCCTGAAGCTACCAACAAGCAGGTAATGGTATTTTCAGAAATTGAAGATGCTTTGCTTGATAACCGTATAGATATTGGTTTGATCATTCACGAAAACCGTTTCACCTACCAGGATAAAGGCCTCAAAAAAATCATCGATCTTGGCGACTACTGGGAAAAACGTACAGGCTGTGCAATTCCATTGGGTGGCATTGTAGCTAACCGCAATTTACCGTTGGATGTTCAGCATAAAATTAACCGGGTGCTGCGTAAATCGGTGGAGTTTGCTTTTGCTAATCCAAAATCCGGTTTAGCGTTTATTAAACAACATGCCCAGGAAATGAGCGAAGAAGTGATGTATAAACACATCGAACTTTATGTAAACCAATACTCAATTGAACTTGGCGAGGAAGGACGTAAAGCTATTAACCTGATGTTTGATACTGCATTGGAGAAAGGGATTATACCGGAGGTGAAGCAGGGTATATTTTTGACTGATTAGTCTAACTGCATTGCTTCCAAAAACAAAAGAGGGACTCACCAAAATGCGTCCCTCTTTTGTTTATATCTATCCAATCAGCTATCAATACAATAAAGCATCATAAGGATACCTTTCAGTATGTATAGCCTTCACTTCCTTATAAAGCAAGGCCCTGAACTCCTCCACATTTTCCTTTTTAGTTGCCGAAATAAATATGGCTGGTGCATTGTTCTTCGCCATCCAGCTTTGTTTAAAGTCTTCCAGCGTTAATGGCTCTTCCTGATGTGGTACCTGGTGATCTTCGGGTTTAAAGGCATCTATCTTGTTAAACACAGTAATAATGCGTTTATCAATAGCGCCGATATCTTTGAGGGTTTCGTTAACCGTACGGATCTGATCTTCAAAATTTGGGTGCGAAATATCCACTACATGGATCAGGATATCGGCTTCTCGGGTTTCGTCAAGCGTCGATTTAAAACATTCAACCAAATGGTGCGGTAACTTACGGATAAACCCTACCGTGTCCGACATCAGGAAGGGCAGGTTCTCAATCACGACTTTCCTTACGGTGGTATCCAGTGTAGCAAACAGTTTATTTTCGGCAAACACTTCCGATTTGGCAATCATGTTCATGATAGTCGATTTACCTACGTTGGTATAACCAACCAATGCTGTACGTACAAGCTGATGGCGATTTTTGCGCTGGGTCTCGTTCTGTTTATCTATCTGCCTTAGTTTATCCTTTAACAGTGAGATCTTATTCAGGATCAAACGACGGTCGGTTTCAATTTGCGACTCGCCCGGGCCACGCATACCAATACCACCTTTCTGGCGTTCAAGGTGGGTCCAGAGGCGGGTAAGGCGGGGCAATAGGTATTGCAATTGGGCAAGCTCAACCTGCGTTTTAGCTTGTGCTGTTTGGGCACGGCTTGCAAAAATATCCAGGATGAGGTTATTCCTGTCCAGGATCTTTACCTGCAGTTCGTTCTCAATATTACGCAGTTGCGATGGCGAAAGGCCATCATCAAAAATAACTATATCAATTTCTTCTTCTTTAACGTAGGCTTTAATATCTTCCAGTTTACCTGAGCCAACAAAAGTTGCCCTGTCCGGGCGCTGTAGTTTTTGAGTGAAATGGCTCACCGTTAACGCTCCCGCGGTGCTGGCCAAAAACTCGAGCTCTTCCAGGTGTTCCTTCTCAATCTCGTCGGTTTCATTGGGCGTTATTACACCTACAAGTACCGCTTTTTCCTGCTTCACAGCAGTATCATAAAATTTTTGTTTCATTAATTACAGTATATCAATCCAAATGCCAGTTAAATAAATGTACGTAAACGGGGCTATGAAATAAAATTTTAATGTCAAAATAACATACGCGGGAATAAATTCATGACAGGAACTTTCATTATGAAAAATTAAATTAAAATGACTAAAAAAATTTGCTTTTAAATATTCCGGTAATTGTTATTTTTGATGTGATTAAACCTCATCACGATGAACAGGCTCTTACTGCTGCTTGGAGCAGCCCTATTTGCGTTACCGGTTACCGCTCAAAAAAAAACCGCCCCCCCTTCTAAAGTTTTACCTTTTGGCAAAATTGAAATTGCCGACCTTGAAATGGCCAAATGCGATTTTGAGCCCGATGCCAATGCCGAAGTTCTTTTTAACAAAGGCGATGTTTATTACGATAGTTCATTTGACATTAGCGGCGAGTACCACAAACGGATCAAGATTTTTAACGATAATGGTAAAGATGAAGCCAACATCCGTATTGAATATTACGGCGGTAACCGGCTGGAATATATTACCGACGTGCAAGCCGAAACCATTAACCTGGTTAACGGAAAGCCCGAAATAACCAAACTGGATAAAAAACTTATCTATACCCAAACCATTGATAAGGTACGCAATGCCATTGTATTTTCAATGCCCAACGTTAAAGCGGGGTCGGTAATTGAATACAAGTATAAATATCATACTGTTTCGATAAGCAATTTCCCGTCGTGGGATTTTCAGCAAAAAATACCGGTGCGGTACAGCGAGTTGGATACGTCTATTCCCGATCTGTTGTATTTCCGCACGGTGAACCACGTTTGGATGCCTTATTCAAAAGCAACCCATGATTCAGAAGCCCGCACCATGCCCGGCACAAATCCTTTATCATATAATGATGAAAAAGATTTTAGGGTTATGGAAAACATCCCTTCGCTGCATGATGAGCCTTACATGCGCTCATATACCGACAATATCATGTCGTTACAGTTTAACCTTACTTCTGTAAAATCAAGCTATGGCTTTTACAAGTCATATTCAGATACCTGGGCTAAAGTGGGCGGCATTATTGCCGATGATGAAGATTTTGGCGGCCAGTTAAAACGTAAATTAAAAGACGAAGAGCCTATTATCACCAAAGCTAAAACCTTTAAAACTGATGATGAAAAAATAGCTTACGTTTTTAACCAGGTAAAAACCCTCATGAAATGGGATGGCGTTGACCGCTGGTATACCAACGATGGTACTTACCGGGCCTGGGAAAAGAAAACGGGCAATTCGGCCGAGGTAAATATTATTTTATACCACCTGCTTAAGCAATCGGGCATTAAGGAAATCTACCCAATGATTGTGAGCACCCGCGAACACGGAAAAGTGAACCGCTTCAACACCTCGCTTTCGCAGTTTAACCGTGCAGTGGTTTATATTCCTGTTGATAGCACAAAAGAGTACATACTTGATGCTACAAACAAATACAATTTATATAATGAAACACCCGATATGCTACTGAATTCATCGGGTTTGTATATTGATAAGCAGGCTAACACTTATGATATGCTCTATATTACAAAAGCAGTTCCGGCCAGGCAGGTGGTCATGATCAATGCCGACATTAGGGCGGATAGCAAAATGACCGGAACCGCAGATATCAGCAGCTTCAGCTACCACAAAATAAGCAGTGTTGAACGTTATAAAACCGATGGTGAAAAAAAATATATCGACTACATAAAGGCCAACGATAACAACCTTAAAATATCATCATTAAAAATGAAGGATATGGAGTCAGATACCCTGCCACTGGTACAAAATATAGCTTTTGACCTGGAGCTCACCGGTTCCGACGGAACATATATTTATTTTAACCCCAACCTTTTTACCCCTATACGTACCAACCCTTTCCTGAGCGAAAAGCGCGCTACTGATATTGATTTTGGGCATCGTAACAGGTATGAGATAAACGGTACCTACAAAATTCCGAC
This sequence comes from Mucilaginibacter sp. SG538B, assembly GCF_013376065.1. NCBI lineage: Bacteria > Pseudomonadati > Bacteroidota > Sphingobacteriia > Sphingobacteriales > Sphingobacteriaceae > Mucilaginibacter > Mucilaginibacter sp. SG538B. Next base: position 1,475,603 of record NZ_JABMJI010000002.1, on the reverse strand, counting down.
AGGTTATAAAGTTGATGCGCTGCCAAAAAGCATACGCATGGTTATGCCCGATCAAAGTATAAGCCTTAAACGTTTTATTGCCGAACAGGATGGAATGATTGTAGTGCGATATGTTATATCATACGAAAAGGCTTTTTACGAAAAAGAAAGTTATCCTGAGCTGAGAGAGTTCTACAAACAAATGCAGGATATGCTTACTGAGCAGATAGTACTTAAAAAAGCCTGATCGAAAACATGAGCACTACATATTTTTACAGACTGCTAACTATTGCAGGCATTGTCATTTTATCAATCAAAAGCTATGGACAGGATAAAAATCTCCCGAAAGAATTTTATATAGCATCAACCATCCCCGATTCATTAAAGGGAGAAGCAAATTCGGTTGTGCGGTATTCTTCAGACGAGGTTACCGTAAAAGCAGCTGGTAAAATGACGCTAAAGCATCACGCCATCATTACTGTTTTAAATGAAAAAGGTGATGCCGCTGCTCAACTTGGCCTGGGTTACGATAAAAAATTCAGCAGTGTTGATAACGTGCAAATGCTGGTTTACAACGCTGATGGAACGATGATAAAAAAATATCACAAGAGCGATTTTTATGATTATGCCGCTACCGATGGGATCTCGATTGTAACGGACGACCGGATGCTGGCCATAAAACATCCGATATCTGCATATCCAACTACTATAGAGGTAATTTTTGAGGAGGATATGAACAGCTTTCTTGATCTTGGTGAATGGGAGATCCAACGATCTGAAAGGGCCGTCCAAAACGCGGAGTATACTGTCCTGGTCAATCCTTCGGTAGGCTTCAGGTACATGAATAAGAATACCACCATCAAGCCCGAAAAAACACCTGCCGGAGAGTTTGAAAAGTACACCTGGCATGTAAAAAATTTAAAAGCTATAAAGCCCGAAGACGATGCTGAATCATGGCAGGTTATGCCGCGGATCATGTTTGCAGCAAACTCATTCCAGTTTGGTGGTATTCCCGGCGATATCAGCACCTGGCAAAATTTTGGCAAATGGCTGCAGGCCCTCAATGCAGACGTATGCTCGCTTAGTCCGGAGCGGATAGCCGAGGTTAAAAAAATGACGGCCGACTTTAAAACAGACAAAGAGAAAGCCAGATTTTTATACCAATACATGCAGCAAAACATGCGTTATGTAAGTATCCAGCTCGGCATTGGGGGTTTAAAGCCATTCCCGGCTACATTTGTCGACCAGAAAAAGTATGGCGATTGCAAGGCCTTATCAAACTACATGTATGCCTTATTAAAGGCAGCTGATATTCCATCGTATTATGCCATAATAAACGCAGGCTCAAACGAAGAGCCCGCTGATCCTGCATTTCCAAGCGATCCCTTTAATCACATTATTTTATGTGTACCTTTTAAAGGTGATACTACCTGGCTTGAGTGTACCAATATGCAAAAGCCTTTTGGCAAGCTCGGGCCGTTTACCGAAAACAGGTACGCCCTGCTGGTAACTGAAGATGGAGGCAAACTGGTTAAAACTCCGCGCAGTACAGATATTGACAACCAGTTTAATAGCGAAGCGCATGTGGTACTTGACGCGGATGGCGGCGCAAAGGCAACACTTAAAATTTTAAGCACAGGCGAATACCGCGATGATTACCTGGGTATAGCCGCCTTAAAAACCGACGAGCAAAAACAGGTACTCATCAAGATGCTGAACATGAAGCAGCCATCAGTTTTTGAGTTCAAGCCATCAACAGATAAAGACGGCATAAAAGAACTGGACATTGAGCTGGAGTACGATAAATTTTGCGATGTATCGGCGGGCAACAAGCAGTTTTACAAACCCCGTGTTTTTGATCTGTGGAAAACAACCGTACCCATACTTGAAAAACGAAAAAGCGATTTTTTCTTTGAAATTCCCATGTTAAAAACATGCGTTACCACCATTGATTTGCCTGCCGGCTTTGAAATTGATGCTTTGCCTACCGATCAAAGCCTTAAATTTACTTACGGCACTTATGATGTTAAGTATGTTTATGACACAACTAAAAACCAGGTGGTAAGCACTACCAAATTCAACTTAAAAAACCATGTGATCCCAGCCGCCAAATACACCGAATTGCAGGTTTATCTGGATGCGATAGCCAAAGCCCAAAATAAAAAGCTGGTGATCCGCCGTAAAGCATAAATTTGCGCCTGATGATATTCAGGCTCGACGAACGTTTAATATTTCCAAAGCCCGATCTGGCCGAACCAGACGGGCTTTTGGCTGTTGGCGGCGATTTGAGTACCAAACGGTTATTGCTGGCCTATCAAAACGGCATTTTCCCCTGGTATAGTGATGATACACCTATCCTGTGGTATTCGCCTCATGAGCGGTTTGTTTTATTTCCTGATGAGTTGAAAGTATCCAAATCCATGCGGCAGATATTACGCTCCGGCAAACTGAAGGTTACTGTTGATACCTGCTTTAACGATGTCATAACAGCCTGTTCAACCGCTCCGCGTGAAGGGCAGGACGGCACCTGGATAGTGCCCGATATGATATCCGCTTATAACCGTCTGCATTTGGAAGGCTATGCCCATTCGGTTGAAGTATGGCAGGATGACAAGCTGGTCGGCGGCCTTTACGGTGTACACGTAGGTGATGTTTTTTGTGGTGAGAGTATGTTTAGCCGCGTCAGCAACGCTTCAAAAACAGCACTCATCTATCTGTGCAATACAGGGCTGTACAAGCTTATCGATTGCCAGGTACACACCGGTCATCTCGAATCGCTTGGAGCAAGGATGATAAGCCGGGAGCAATATATGGATGTATTGCTAAATAATTTAGTTTGATTAGTTACCTTTGAGCCATATGCAGCAGGTGGTAAATTTAAAGGAAAGGATCATTTTAGGTATCGACCCCGGCACAGCCGTTATGGGTTACGGACTGCTAAAGGAAACCGGCCCTAAAATTGAGCTGCTTGCTATGGGGGTAGTAAAAATGCCCGTTACCGACGATCATATGCTTAAGCTGCAGCGCATCTTCGAAAAAACCGTTGCCCTTATAGATAACTACCACCCCGATTGCCTGGCTATTGAAGCCCCTTTTTACGGCAAAAATATACAGGTGATGCTGAAACTCGGTCGCGCGCAGGGAATGGCCATAGCAGCGGCATTATCGCGCAATGTAGACATCACCGAATATGCTCCCCGCAAAATAAAACAATCTATAACCGGTAATGGCAATGCTACCAAAGAACAGGTAGCTGCCATGCTGCAAAGCCTATTAAAGTTCAAGGAAACCCCCGATTTTCTGGATGCTACCGATGGTTTGGCTGTAGCTGTTTGCCATTCATTTCAGCGGATCCCTACGGGTTCGGGTTCCGGAAACCCGGGCTCTAAAAAATCATATTCAGGTTGGGATACTTTTGTGAAAGACAATGCCAAGCGCGTTGTGAAGTGAGACCATCTGATTTTTCCACCTTATTATTCCAAATAAAAAGCAGAAGACTTAAGAAGTTTTGAAACTTCGTAAGTCTGAATTATAACGAACATTTGTCATGCTGAGTGTTTAAACCCGTGGACTCTGAAGGTGACAAAAGACGGCCTGTCAGTCTGAGCCTGTCGAAGACTCGCGCGCAGAGGCCTGCCCACTATGCTTCGACGGGCTCAGCATGACCCATTTTTTATTTTTGTCATGGGTAACTTGTTTCAGCACCCCACTCGCTAAGCAGCCATGCTAAGCAAAGCGACTACCTGTCCTGTGGGATGCCGAAATAAATTCGGCATGACGATGGAGCATGTTATTTCTCCTTCAGAGACCCGTATTTTAACTCCTACCCATGACGCAGTGGAGACGCGCCTTTACGGCTTCACCACACTTTTCACATACTTATCCACACGCCCGTCTTTAATCACCCCTTTCCAGTTTAAGCCAAAACCGAAATCATATTTATTGCCCTGCTCGTCAACATAGCATTTCATATCGTGCGGCACATCCTCAAACTGAGCTTCAACGGCTTTCATATCAACCGGCATTTGCAGCGGCAATAATGCAGATGGTTCGGTTTTACCGGTCATGATATCAAGTGAAGCCTGGCCTTGCACGCCGAAATCAACGATGATGGCATTGGCATCCTTTTCAAATTCAGCAAATACCATCGGATTGCTCATATTAACAGATACAATAACCGGCTTCCCTTTCATTTTGGCATAAGTATCGGTAACCATAGCCAAATCGGTAACATTAATAGCAGTGCTTGATTTACCCTTGTAAGTACGGTTGGTAAATTTCTCCAGCGGGTCGCCACCTGCTATACTGGTAGCGCGGGCATCGGTGGCCGTGTATGCTCCGTATTGCAGGTTAACCGGTACATATCCTGTTCCTCCGTTTTTGGCATCGGCGCTGTTATAACCGCCGCCACTGTTGGGGCTGGCTATGAATACCAAGGCATAGTCGGCCTCATCAGGGTTATCGGTTACTTTAAAATACTTTTTAACAGTTTCCATATTTACAGGATATTCCAATTTTTCAGGTGTCTCCATTCCCAAAAAATTCCTGCCTGCCGGAGTAAATTTTTTAGGTACATATACCGTTTTGCCGCTTTGCAAAGGCAAAATGTTAGCCTTGTTTTTCAGCATTACTATGGATTTAAGCTGGGCCTGGTAACCTGCATCCATAAACTCAGGCTTGCCAACAACTTGTTTGGAAACTTCAGGTTCCAGGTAAGGGTTTTCAAACAAGCCAGTCCTGAAAATATTGCGCAATAACCTCACTGCCGATTGCTCAAACCTTGCCCGCATAAACGCTTCGCCATGTTCTTTTATGCCTATCTGGTATGCTTCAACAACCGGGGCAACCTCATTATTGCCGCCAAACTGATCAACACCCGCCATCAGCACCTTGTAATGGCGCTGCGCTATAGAAAGGCCTTCTACGCCCCATGATTTGCCCGAAAGGAAGGAATCAACCGTAGTTTCATCGCCGGTAACCAGCCAGTCGGTACAAACTACGCCATCGTATTTGTATTTTTTACGGAGGAGGTCGTTAATAATATAGGAGTTATAATTATTGGCGACGTTTTCGTGGTTTTTGATATCCTGGTTATAGGAGATGGTATAATAAGGCATCACGGCCGCAGCCATGCCGGTTTTACCCTGCAGCTTAAATGCGCCCTCGGTAAAAGGGATCAAATGTTGCTTAAAATTATTGCCCGGATAAACCGCATACTTGCCATAAGCATAATGCGCATCCCTGCCACCCTCTCCTGCACCGCCGCCTGGCCAGTGTTTAACCATAGCGTTTACGCTGTTATAACCCCAGCCATTTTTAATTTCCTTTTCGGCAGCCGAGGTTTGGAAGCCATCAATATAAGCACGGGCCATATCGGCAGCTAACTGCGGATCTTCGCCAAAAGTGCCGCTAACACGTGCCCAGCGTGGATCTGTAGCGATATCAACCTGCGGCGAAAGTGCTGTTGAGATACCTAAAGCCCGGTATTCCTGCGCAGCTATATGCCCAAAGTTTTTCACCACTTCAGGATCAAAGGTTGCAGCCAATCCAAGCGAGCCCGGCCACATGGAAATAGCCCCTCCTGCCCCGGCATTGTATTCGGCAGTAGCCACGGTGCCATGCCGGGGATCGGAACTGTTATTGTTGGGAATACCCAAACCCAGACCTTCTACAAAAGCCTGCGCGTTATTATTCCATTGCGCGGCTATTTCAGGACTTTGTACAGATGTTACCAGCACATGCCTTACATTATCCTTAGCCAAAAACTGCTTCTGCTGATCAGATAGGTCGGACGCTTTAGCGCCACTTTCAGTAAAAACCTTGTTGTTATAAGTACCTGCAAACGGACCACCTGCCGCCGCCGGGATAGGCTGGTGACGACTGTACAACATTAAACCAGCTATTTGCTCCACGCTCATTTTTGAGGCGAGGTCTTTAGCGCGTTCATCAACCGGCAAGCGCCAGTCTTCGTACTTATCCAGCTTGCCGTTCTTGTTCAGATCTTTAAAAGCAAAGCCATCAACGGTTAATATTTTCACACCCGATGTAGTAGCGTAGCCCAGGTTTTGCCCGCCTGTATTAGTAACAAAAGCAATATCGCCCGCTTTTCTTTCTGTCCACTTAGTTTGTGCTATAGCAGCGGTTGCCGGCAGCAGGACCAGCAAGGTTATCAGTTTAATTGGTTTGGCCATAATCCTTCATGATTCAGGTTAAAGAAAAAAGCCCCTGCAAAAAATATTGCAGAGGCCGAGGTTGGTTTTACTTTAGTTTTAGTTCGTTTATAGCTTGTTCGGGCAGCAGCGCCTTGTTTACTTTTTCAACAGTGATATCTTTAGCCAGGCTGAAAGATGACGTTTCCTCAATTTTGCGCGATGATGAACCTATTTTCACTTTATAGTCTCCTTCATCAGCTATCCAGGCCTGCCTGTCGGTATAAAACGAAGCCAGATCTGCCGCTTTGATAGTAAACGTTAAGGTTTGAGATTGGCCCGGTGCCAACAGCTTTGTTTTACCGAAAGCTTTCAGTTCATCCTCGGGTTTGTCCAGGTCCTTTTTAGGAGCAGCCAAATACAATTGCACCACCTCTTTACCGGCTACATCACCGGTATTTTTAACGATAACCGAGGCAGTGATCATGTTTTTGAAAACCTTTGAGCTTAGTTTCAGATCGCTGAATTTAAAGTTGGTGTATGACAAACCGTAGCCAAACTCATAGGCCGGGGTAACTTTAGCGGCATCGTAATAACGGTATCCCACGTAAATACCTTCCTCATAGATAACCTGGGTTGGTTTACCTTCGGGCGTACCGGGGAAATTATTGGCCGATGGCACATCTTTATAGTCGGCCGGGAAAGTGGTCGCCAGTTTGCCCGATGGGTTTACTTTACCGCTTAGCACATCGGCAATGGCATTACCGGCTTCCAGGCCAGGCTGCCAGGCTAATAAAATCCCGTCAACTTTATCGCGCCATGCGGTAACATCAACAACACCACCTACGTTAAGTACAACAATTACCTTTTTACCTTTAGCATGGAAAGCGCTGGCAACACCATTGATCAACCCTTTTTCGGGATCGTTTAAATAATAATCGCTTTCCAATTTTCGGTCAGCACCTTCACCTGCGTTACGGCCTATCGTAATCAGCGCTTCATCAGCACCGTTAGCTTCCTCGCCCACGATTGCGTTCACATCCATTTCGGGTATTGGGGCTGGATGGTCAAAAAAGTTTTTAGGTTTCGGTTGTTTGGCCTTCATATCAGCCAGGTAGGCCTTATAATTATTGGAAAGCGTTTCCTGTAATTTAAAGTTGGCATTAGCCAGGCCCTGCATTAATGAAATAGTGTAAGCTTTGTTTACATCGCCGCTGCCGGTACCGCCTGCAATAATATCATACGAGGTATTACCGAATACAGCGATCCTTTTCCCTGCACCAAATGGCAGCGCGTGATCATCATTTTTCAAAAGCACCATACCCTGCGCGGCGGCCTCGCGGGCTACAGCAGCATGACCGGCCAGATCAGGAGCATCAGAGTATTTATATTTTTTAAACGTAGGCGATTGAACTATCACATTCAGGATGCGCTCCACATTGGCATCAAGTTGCTGAGCGCTAAGTTTCCCGCTTTTTACAGCAGCCACTATGTCATCAGATTGGGTTGGGTTACCCGGCATCAGCAGGTCGTTTCCGGCTTTCATCTGCGCTACTGCATCTTTACCGCCAAACCAATCAGTCATGACAAAACCTTTAAAACCCCACTCCTTTTTAAGAATGGTAGTGAGCAGGTCGCGCCTTTCGGAAGTAAAAGTGCCGTTGAGTTTATTATATGACGACATCACTGTCCAGGGTTGTGCTTTTTTTACCGCAATCTCAAAACCACGCAAATACAACTCGCGCATGGCACGCTCGCTTACTATGGTGTTGATGGAGTTACGGTTGGTTTCCTGGTTGTTAGCCGCATAATGTTTAATAGAAGTACCTACCCCGTTTGATTCGATACCGTTAACAATAGCAGCGGTCATACTGCCGGCAACCAGCGGATCTTCAGAATAATATTCAAAATTCCGGCCGCCGAGCGGGTTGCGGTGAATGTTGAGGCCCGGCGCCAGCAATATATCCACACCGTATTCGCGCACTTCGTTACCAAAGGCAATGCCTACCTTATTTACCAGTTGGGTATCCCAGGTTGAGGCCAACAAGGTGGCAACCGGGAACGCCGTAGCATAATACGTTTTTGATTTATCGCCATTGCGGATAGGCTCGATCCTCAACCCTGCCGGACCATCAGATACCGTGATAGACGGGATGCCTAAACGTGGAATAGCATGCGTGCGACCGGCAGCTCCGGGTACTTTTTCGGGTATATTATAAGCATCCGGATCAGACGGAGGCAATTTAAAACCGCCTATATCAATTGCTTCAGGTTTTTTGCCCTTTACCGGCGGGGGTACGCCCGGCATCTTAAAACCCATCCCCACAACAAGCCTCGATTTTTCTTCGAGTGTCATGGCAGCAACAATCTGCTTGACGTTTGTTGCGCTTAATTGTGGTGCAGGGCTTTTGCTTTGGGCTTGTACTGCCTGGTGAATGCCACCGGCAAATAAAACGCATGCTAAAGCAACGTGTAGTTTGTAGCTCGTTCTCATTTTTTAAAATTAAATAGGTTAAAGGGGCTAATTGGCGATAACGACAGCAAGGAAAATATACTCTTTGTGTCATTATTACACAATAGTAAAAATTAAGTTTTACAATAGCAAGTTTTATCGATGAATAGATGAAGAATACGGATGGGAAGGAGAAATTGGACTATGGATCTACATTTTCCAACCATCTCTCGCAGAGACCAGTTAAGCATTATTTATATTCTGACGCGAGTATTCAGCGTGGGGCTTGATACTTGGACATTCGTTACTTTTCCAAATAAGATCTTGTCTAATTGGTTACGACACCTTTTCCCTAACATCGCATACTCACACCAGTTGGATTCCTTTATCTTTGTAAATAAACCGAATCTATTTAATTATGAAGTTTTTTACCGTTGATCGAGCAAAAACATTAAATGAAGGGCTAACAATTTCACTTACAAACCAAGATCCTTACAACATCAAATTATGGAGCGTCGATAATCTTTTAGAAGAGGGATCATTAAGAAAACATATTCAAAGACTTTACCCGGAAGGGTTGTCCCACCATGGATGGTATTACCTCAACCAGCGCCACACCCATGGAACACATCCAAATTTCACTCATCATATGCCCATCATAACCGAAGCTAATATTGAACACGTTCGACAAGCTTATTTTGGCTCGCTTACTTCAAGATTTCAGTCTATTTTTGCCTGTGATTCGATAGAAGATGCGAAGAAGCTAAGGACACAATTTAGAAGTGAAGACAGTCCAATATTTGAACTCAAAACCGACAATTTTCAGAAATGTGACATGAATTGGCTTTTCTTCGGAACACAGAATATTACAAGCTCTTACTTAGCTCATCAATACTGGGAGGGCAAAGAAAGCCCCAATCCGTTTTGGGAATATTGCATAAAGTTGCCGGTAATCATCGGCGATAGGATTGGATAATTATATTCACCTAAACGTCACAAGTACCCCAAAGTATTAAGCCCCACCCTGCATACTCCCACCAGTTGGGATATGGATGCTATCTATCTATAAATGAATAAAAAAGGCCAAAAAACGAGGTCAATAAAAAATAGTTATTGAATTTTATAACGCTCAATACGAACGAATTATACCGTCGATGTACTATGTGGAATTTATTCTTTTTAATAATCACTTGTTTACCCGTATATTAGAGTTATTATCAAGCATTTGATATAAAAAAAGCCACTGTACCACCAGTAGCTTTTAATTCTTGAGAGGTAACTCGTGTGAGGCGATTGTATAGGGGGTGGAAATCTTAGCGGACTGGATACCCCTCCTCTCTTTCTTCTATCTCAAATATAACATCTTTGAACACTACCTGCAATTTAATTATACAATTTAATTGTATCTCCTGCTTTCGATCTTACTATAGCTAATCCTCCTTATAACCATCTACATCATTCTGATGCTCTTAATATAAGTTACCTTGGTATATAGATGCCAACTCTATTCTGGCGTGAGTATGCAGGGTGTGCTGAGGGTTCTTGGGGTACTCGTGACTTTTCCATCAAATTTAAAAATTCACGAGTACGCCAAGCTGTGTCCGGCGCTGCGTACTCGCGCCAGTTGTGTATGTTTGCGGGGTGAAGAAGGAGCTTCGTTCCTACCCATGACAAACTAAAAATTGGTGTTTTTCACAGCAGTGAAAACGGGCAGAACGATGGAGGGAATGTGCTGTTGCAGGGGCATAGCAAGTTTTTGCAGAAGCATGGGCGAGTGCGAATCGGGGCAAAATAATTGCAGCCCGTGGTTCTGTTCGTTTTGCAGGGCAAGGCCAAGTGGTGGCCGTTGGGGTGGGTGTGCTCAAAGAAGCCTTTCTGCTGTAAGCCTTTTTGGGTACTTTTGTGGCGACAAAAGTACCTGGCCCCGCGCGGCCAGGAGCGCGACGATGTAAGTTCATTACAACAATACCCTGTTACCTGCCTGTGGGAGATTGCTTCGTTCCTTATAATGACGTAATTGCAAGGCGCTGATTATTAAATATATTTTCTGATCTGTTTTGTAATATGGGCGTTGCCTGTGGCCCGCGCTATCCGCTCATACTGCACCAAGCCTTAGCCACGTTGGCCGGTATCCGCTACTATCGCTAACGCAAAAAAGAGAAAATTTGAACTTTAGCCCTACGCCAACACCTCTTCCAATACATCAGCCGATTTGATATTGCCGAAGCCCTCGATATGCATAGCGTAATATTCCAACAGCTTTTGCACCAGGTAGCGGCGTTCATCATTGCTTAGTTTAAGCAGGTGCATATCTTCAAAACTGGTTTGCAATACTAATCGAAAATTATCGGTATGCGGGGGCGAGAGGTAGGAAATGCTTTCGGGCTTATAGCGGGTAAACTGTCCGTTTTTTATATCGAAATAATCAGCTTCACCCGCCATGTAACGGTCGGGGTAAAAGCCGAGATAACGGGTAAGCCGGGTTAAAAATATCAAATGAAAGTTGGCCACGCTTTCGGTTTGATGATCGAGCCATTCAATAGCGCTGAAAATAAAATCGAACAAGTTTTCATCCGGCGATTGTTGCTTTATGGCTTTATACAGCACCTCATTTAAAAATATGGCTATACAGCTCTTAATCACATCGTAAGGAATACTCTGCAGTACCGGCGCATTCTTTAATTCGGAAATGCGCTGCACGCTGCCTGTATTTTTGTGATAAACCACCAGGTCGAGCAAATGCAGGGGTTGCAGCATGTTCCTGCCTATTTTAGCCTTGGGTTTTTTAGCACCATTAATGATGTACGATTGCAGACCAAATTTCTCGGTAAAGATCTGTACGATCACACTGCTTTCGCCGTAATCAGTAGCCCTGAATATGATACCCCTGGTTTTATGCAGCATGCCTTATCAATAAAATGATCTTCGGTAAAAAAATAACTATCCCGGTTATCAGCGCGAATAATGCAGCCACAACAACAGCGCCGGCAGCTATATCTTTTACATGACCTGCTTTTTCGTTATAAGTGGGCGAAACCAGATCGGTCAGTGTCTCGAGCGAGGTATTAAGTAATTCGGTAATAAGCACTATGGCAATGCAAGCCGTAAGCCAAAACCACTCGGCAGTTGAAAGCCGGAAAAGAAAACCCAATACTACAGCTATTATACCGGCCACCAAATGAAACCTGAAATTAGGCTGGGTTTTAGCAGCATACCCTAAACCCTTAAACGCAAAACCAAAACTGCGTACCAACCTTTTCATGCTCAAAAATACAAAGTTTAGGTGCAAATGCGGATAGCGCATTTACAGTGTCCATACCATTGTTATTAGTGCCAATATTAACATAGCAAAGGGCATAATACAAGTGTTCAACTTTTAAAAAAACCGGTGTTCAACTTTTTCTTTTACCAAAACACAAAACCTTGATTATCAACATCAACTTGTTCAAACGCCCAAAAACAACCAATCCAACAAAATATAACACACTGATTATCAATGTCAATATTTTATAAAACAACAACAAGTGTTCAGCCCTAAAAAAGTTGAACACTAAACGCCGCAAATAAATCAGCTAATGGCATATAACCCGTTACCCGTTAACTCATTGTCACATTATCACTATCATTAATAGGCAGATAACGCATTTTTTGTAGTTTTGCGCCTCTCTTTTATATATTGTTAATAATGTTCTGGAAACATGTAGCTTCTGCAATTCTTAAAAACAGGCTGATAATTTTTATCTGCGTTTTAGCGCTGAGTGCCTTTATGGGCTATGAAGCGTCGAAGGTAAAAATCACCTTCAATGGCGGCAAAGTGCTTCCGGTTACTGATTCGGCGTTTATCCGCTACACCGAGTTTAAGAAAACCTTCGGGCAGGATGCTTCATCGATGGTTATCGGCATTAAATCGCCCAATATTTTTGATAAAGATGTTTTTAACGACTGGTACCAGATTGGCGAACAGTTAAAGAAAATAAAAGGGATCAAAGCTGTGATCTCGGCGGCTAATATCTACAACCTGCAAAAGGACACCCTGCAGCATAAATTTGTCCTGAAACCTTTGGTTACCGGTCTGTTGCAAACCGCCGCGGCTGTTGATAGTGTAAAACAACAACTTGCTTCCATGCCATTTTATAAGGGGCTGATTGTAAGTAACGATGGCCAGAGCACCCTGATGGCCATCACTTTTGATGATAAGATCATTAATACGCCATTCCGCGTGCCCATTATTAAAAAGATAAATCAGCTTGGGCAGGCATTTGAAAACAAGCATAATATCAAAGTACACTATTCGGGTTTACCGCTTATCCGCACTGTAGTAGGCGATTTGGTAGCCCATGAGTTTTCGTTGTTCCTGAGCCTTTCGGTAGTTATTACCGCGCTGATCCTGTTACTGTTTTTCCGTTCGGTGTTTCCGGTTATTTTTCCGGTGCTGATCGTGATATTGGGTGTAATATTCAGCCTCGGCGTATTGCAAATGATGCATTATGAGATGACACTTTTAACCGGTATCATCCCGCCGCTTATTGTGGTAATCGGGATCCCCAACTGCGTATTTATCCTCAATAAATATTTTCATGAGTATGGCATCAGCGGTAATAAGATGGCTGCATTGGAGGTTGCCGTTGAGCGAGCAGGTATCACCACCTTTATAGCCAACGTAACTACGGCTATTGGCTTTGGTGTGTTATGCTTTACCAATAGCGAATTGCTTACCCAATTTGGTTTAATAGCATCAATTGGTATCATGGGAACCTTTGCCTTGAGCCTTATTTTGGTTCCTATTATATTCAGTTTTCTGCCTGCACCAAAGGCAAGCCAAACCGGTATTAAAGACAGTAAACTGATGGACGGCTTATTAGCCACTTTAGATAAGCTGGTGCATACCAAACGTAAAACTATTTATTTAACCACCGCCCTATTGGTTGTCATCGCCATTGTTGGTATGATCAGGATCAATATCAATGGCTATGTGGTTGACGACCTGCCCCAAAGCAACAACACCCTGCACGATCTTAAATTTTTTGAATCGAATTTTAATGGGGTGCTTCCTTTAGAGGTTAGTATCGATACCAAACGCAAAAACGGGGTAATGAATCTGGCTACTATCCGCAAGGTAGAGAAACTGGAAAAACTGATCTCTTCCTACCCGGAGTTTAGCCGTTCGGTATCATTGATCCAGGTGTTGAAATTCAGCACACAGGCATTTTACGGCGGCAGTCCGGAATACTATCGCCTGCCCGACGGACTGGAGCAAAACTTTATCCTTAACTATGCAGGCAACTCAGGCAAAGGTACAAGCGGTTTGCTAAAAACCTATCTCGACAGCACCCACCGCGTTACCCGTGTTACCTTTGAAATGGTTGATGCCGGTTCAAAAAAAATGAATACCGTATTAGCTGAATTGCAGCCCAGGATCGATTCTATTTTCAACCCGAAGAAGTTCCATGTTGAGCTAACCGGCTCGAGCATCATATTTATAAAGGGCACCAACTACCTGTTGAAAAACCTATATGAAAGCCTGGCGTGGGCTATTGTACTTATTGCGGGCGTAATGTGGATCCTTTTCCGGGGTATAAAAATGATTGCCATATCGCTTGTGCCAAACCTTATTCCTCTTGTTATCACAGCGGGCATCATGGGCTTTTTCGGGATCCCGCTTAAACCGTCAACCATATTGATTTTCAGCATAGCCATGGGCATCTCGTCCGACCAAACTATTTATTTCATTACCCGTTACCGTCATGAATTACGTCACAGTAAGAAAAGTATCTCTAAAATAGTTTCAGACACTATCCGCGAAACCGGTGTCAGCATGATCTTCATTGCTACTGTGCTGTTTTTTGGGTTCGGTATTTTCGCGATATCAAAATTTGGGGGCACCGTTGCTTTGGGCGTATTGCTATCCATTACCCTATTGGTGGCTATGATCAGCAACCTTACGTTGCTGCCTGCGTTTTTGTTATCACTTGAAGGTGGTGTTGATCGTAACAAGATCAAGGGGCCGGATATTGATGAATAGAATTAGAAATTAATTTTTCTGTCTGCCATCCTGGTTCAGGCGAGTTCTTTGTACATTTATAATATGCCGAAAGATGAGGTTACCGATCTGCTTTTCTTTATGAGAACCTTCCCATCCGAAGTGCGGGAACGTGCCTTATGGCTGCGCGATTTTATATGGGATCTGTACCCTCAGGCCAACGAACTTATTTATGACAATTACAATGCTTTGGCAGTGGGCTGGTCGCCTACCGAAAAAATGAGCCATATCTTTTGCTCATTTGCCCTGTACCGTGGGGGTAATTACAATACCCATTTCGGCTTTTACTGGGGCTCCGAACTTTCCGATCCGCACAAAATACTTATTGGCGAAGGCAAGCAGTATCGCTATTTGCTGGTGAACGATATTGAAGCTTTTCCGCAGCAGGAAATAAGAAAGTTGGTAGACGAAGCCTGGCAAAATTCGCTGGCAAAAGTTAAAGATGCCAAACAGCTAACCCAGGGTAAAACCATTGTAAAAATGGTATCTGATAATAAGAGAGAGAAGAAACTTAAAGTCCCTAAGAAGTAACCCGCTTAAAGTTACAAATCTGTGAAGGCTTTACAGGTCATAACATTCCTGGCTCTTATGTCTAAAAGTCTCGATTCTCTTCCCGCGCTCATCCCCTAAATACCTGCACTCATGTACTTTATCTTTTAACTATATAATAGTTTTTGTTGCTTTGATAATAATTCGGCAGCAAGCAAATTGAAACAACAGGTAACTATATCGCTTTATTGGAAATGTCAGCTCATTGGCTGGTCGGTTGCGGCGCTTTACTGGGGATATACCGGCTACAATCAGCCGGGCTTTAACTGGTGGTTAGGCATTCTTCAATTTACTACCGATGTTGCCGTTTATATTACCATAACCCACCTTTACCATCGCTTCGCTGTAAAATTGGGCTGGCAAAACCTCGGATTAAACAAATTATTACCCAGGTTAGTACCCGCAGTCGTCGTATTGGGGTTGGTTTACCTGTTTGTAACTGTTTCAAAGGTTTACCTTTTCAGGGTTTGGTTTAAACCGGGGTTTTCGGAACCGTTCGGCGATTTTTTTGATTTCTATCGCGATAGCATTTTTGTGGCCGGGGTACGATTGATGTCGATCTGGCTACTGGCTTATCATTTATACCACTATGCAAAACGCGAAATCAATATAGCCCAAGAAAATGCCCGGCTGGCGGTTATTACGCGCGATGCGCAGCTTAACAACCTTTCGGCACAACTTAACCCGCATTTCTTATTCAACTCTTTAAATAACATTAAAGCTTTGGTTATTGATGATCCCAAATCGGCAAGACGGGCAATCGACCTGCTGGCCGATCTACTGCGAAACTCCCTTTACAGCGGCGACAAACAAATGATCTCCATAAAAGAAGAGCTGGAACTTGTTAAAGATTACCTCGAACTGGAAAAACTCCGGCTTGAAGAGCGGCTACAGTATCACATTGAAGCGGGCGATGAGTATCATAGTATGCTTGTTCCCCGCTTGTGTATTCAAACGCTTGTTGAAAATGCTATAAAGCATGGCATCAGTCAGCAAAAACAAGGTGGGCTCATTCGGGTACAACTTATTAATGACCGTGACAATTTGATAATATCCGTAAGTAATCCCGGCCGGTTAAATCCGACGCACGATAGCAGCGGGCTTGGCCTTAAAAACCTAACTGAGCGTTTGCGATTACAATACAAAGACTTTGCCCATTTCACCATCAGCGAAACAAATGGCATAGTAACGGCAACCATTAAAATTCCTGTTTCATGAAAAAGATAATGGTATTGATTGTTGATGATGAACGCGCTGCCAGAAATGAAATACGGCGACTGTTGGCCAATTACCCAGACTTTGAAATTGCAGGAGAAGCCACCAATGCCGACGATGCCCTGAAAATGATAGGCGAAGAAACCCCAGACCTCCTTTTTTTAGACATTCAGATGCCCGAAAAATCAGGCTTTGACTTACTGGAATCGTTAGAGAAGATACCACCGGTGATATTTACAACGGCTTATGACCAATATGCGGTTAAAGCTTTCGAAGTAAGTGCGCTTGATTACCTCGTAAAACCTATCCGCGATGAAAGATTTGAAAAAGCCATAGTACAGGCAAGGCAGCGGTTAAACAAAGCAGATCCTGCCGGGCAGATCTTTGTGAGAGACCGTCAACAATACCATTTTATCCAATGGAGCTCGGTACATCTTATCGAATCGATGGATAACTATGCCCGGATTTTGTTTGGCAATAAAAATGTGTTCCTAAAAAGCTCGCTCAACCAGTTAGAGGATAAATTGAACAGCAACATATTTTTCAGGATTAACCGTGCCCAGATCATTAACAGGCAATACATACAAACCATTACAACCGTGGATGGCCGCTTAAAAATAACCATAAATACAGGCGCACAACTGGAAGTATCCGAACGGCAATCGGCAAAATTCAGGCACTGGGCAGCAAATAAGTAGATCAACCATTACATATTACAACAATTAAAAATGATGAGAAAATTAATCTCCCTGTTCCTGCTATGCCTTGTTTTTGGCAGCATGGCATTGGCACAAAGCAAAAAAGCCACGGGATCTTACCTTCAGGATAGCGTATTGCTAAAAACACGTGACGGCGCATTTGTTACCGTGATGGTGGCCCGCAAAAAAGGCGTAACCGAAAAGCTGCCAGCTATTTTCCAGTTTACCATTTATGCCCGACGAACAGATTCATTAAAAATTCAGGAAGCCGCAGACAGGGGTTATGTTGGTGTATTTGCCTATACCCGCGGCAAATGGAACAGTCCCGGTGAGCCGCTGGCTTATGAAACCGACGGCCGCGATGCATACGATGTGATCGACTGGATCAGCAAACAACCCTGGAGCGATGGCCGGGTTGGCATGTACGGCGGAAGCTATAACGGCTTTACACAATGGGCTGCTACAAAGAAGCTTCACCCTGCTCTTAAAACCATTGTGCCATCGGCCGCGGTAGCACCCGGACTTGATGTACCCATGACCAATAACGTGCAAATGAGCTTTGTTTTTTCGTGGACCTACTACACCAGCAACAATAAATTTCTGGATGAAAAAGATTACAACAGTCCGCAGTGGAACCAGTTGTACTGGAAATGGTATAATGCAGGCTTAGCTTATCATACCCTTGATAGCCTTACCGGCCGCGGAGTTAACTATATGTTCAGGCACTGGGTAGCACACCCCACTTATGATCAATACTGGCAGGATATGATCCCTTATAAAAAAGAATTTGCAGATATCAATATACCCGTGTTAACAACTACCGGCTACTACGATGGCGGGCAAATTGGCGGCATGTATTACTATCGCGAACATCTTAAATATAATCATAACGCCAATCACTATGTCATCATCGGCCCCTACGGGCATTTCGGTTCACAAGGGCATCCCGATTCGGTTTTTAATGGTTACCGCATTGATGACGTGGCGCAGATCAACATCCACGAAATTATTTACCAGTGGTTTGATTATATCTTCAAAAACAAACCCAAACCTGCTATCCTGAAGAATAAATTCAACTTTGAAGTTATGAGCAGCAACGAGTGGAAACATGTGCCTTCATTAAAGCAAATGAGTAACGATACCCTGAAGTTTTATTTGGATAACTCCCGGTTAAATCCGGTTAAGCCGTTAAACAAGGCTTTCGCTTCACAAACCGTCAACTTTGCCCGACGGGATAGTATCAGCAGCTATTATTTTTTAAACCAGCTTATTTATGACACGCTGAATACGGGTAGCAGCATTGTTTTTAAAAGTGCTCCGCTCGCAAAACCTTTAATTATAAGCGGAGCTTTTTCGGGGGTTTTAAAAACCATCATCAATAAAAAAGATATGGACTACCACGTAGTGATGTTTGAAGAAATGCCCTACGGAAAATACTTTTACCTTACCTACTTTATGGGCAGGGCGAGTTATGCTACAAACCCGGAGAAAAGGCATTTGTTAAAACCGGGACAAATGGAAAGCATCCCTTTTTTTAACAGCTATATCACCAGCAGGCAATTCAGCAAAGGCAGCCGTATTGTGATCCTGCTCAATATCAACAAAAGCCCTTTTGAGCAGATTAACTACGGAACGGGAAAAAATGTAAGTGACGAAACTATCAGCGATGCTAAAGAACCACTGCAAATAAAATGGTTTAATGATAGCTACATTAATGTTCCGGTATTGAGGTGAGGAAAGACACGAGATGCCCAGGAAACAAGAGGCAGGGATGAAATATATCGTCAAGTTGTAGAATCCAGACTTACGAAGTTTCAGAAACTTCGTAAGTCTTCACACGTCAAATTTTCCAACTCACAATAATGACGATTTAGTCATGGACAAGCCTTATAACTTCTTAATCTCAATATTCCTGTACCACACATCAGCGCCATGATCCTGCAATACGATGTGGCCGGTTTTAAAGGTGCCGAAATCGGGCCATTCTTTAAACTTACTACCTGCTACCAGTTTTTTCCAGTTATCATCCCATAGCGTAGTTGACAATACATGCTCGCCATTGATAGTAAAATCAAGCTTGCTGTTATCGCAAACTATCTCCACCTGGTTCCATTCGCCGGCAGGTTTAACTACTTCTTTTGATATGGAGATCAGATCGTACAGATCACCTGCACGGTGCTTGATGAGTTTGCCGTCTTCGTTCTCCTTGTTATCAACAACCTGGCATTCGGGGCCGGTAAAGTAGCTGTATTTATATCTAGTAGTATCTTCCTTAACATGAAACAGGATCCCGCTGTTGCCGCCTTTGGAAATTTTCCACTCCAGCTTCAGGTCAAAATTTTCATATTCACTATTGCTAACCATGTCGCCGCCGTTTTTGCTTTGCCAGTCGCCTTTTTGCGATGCGTCAAGATGCAGTACATCATCTTTTGCTTTCCAGGCCAAACCCGGTGCCGGTTTACCATACGCATGCCAGCCGTCGGTAGTTTTACCATCAAATAATGGCTCAAATCCAGTAGTTGTGACCGCCGTTTTTTTGTTGGTATCGGCAACAACGGTGCTGTCGTTATTATAGTTTTTTGGGGTGGATGAATGGCAGCCGCTTATGGCGATGGCTGTTAATGCTATTAAAAATACCTTGTTCATTGGTGTTATGTTTAATTAGTAAGTTTTAAAGATTTCCCTTTTTGAATTCACCCACCGCATAAGTAGCAGCACGGGCCGTTAAAGCCATATACAAAATTGAAGGACTTTGGTTTCCGGTAGTCGCCATACAAGCGCCATCGGTCACAAACACGTTTTTGCACAAGTGGAGCTGGTTCCATTGGTTAAGCAGCGATGTTTTTGGATCTTTCCCCATGCGCACCCCTCCCATTTCATGGATATCAAGACCCGGCGCCTGTTTGTTTTCGTGCTTTTGAATATTGGTACAGCCGGCTTTCTCAAACATATCAGCAGTCTGGGTTAAAAAGTCCTGGATCATGCGCTCATCATTATCATCATACTCAACCGAAGTGATTAGCAGCGGGATCCCCCATTGATCTTTCTGCTTTGTACTTAAACGCACATGGTTCCTTTCCTTGGGTATGGTTTCGCCCTGCAGGTACATGTAAGCACTCCATCCGCCCGGTTCTGTAAGCGAATCTTTGTAAGCCCCTCCTATCTCGCCTTCGCCAGTTTCTTTTGGTCCCCGGTTACGGTATGCACCCATAAACGTGGTGAAGCCACCTTTATAATCGGTTTCCTGTTTGTGCAGGTTACGATAATTGGCCAGGATCAGCTCGGTTGGGTTACGGCCAAAATAATATCGATCTAAAAAATCATCCATATCTGCCGTTACCGATGCCCGGTAATTTTGAAAAGCGATGTATTTACCCAGTAGGCCATTATCATTGCCAAGCCCGTTCGGGAACCTTTCTGATTTTGAATTGAGCAGGATGAGGTTAGTATTCAATGCCGAAGCATTCATGAAAATGATCCGGGCCTTATACACGAACTCCGCTTTGGTATTGGTATCGATAACTTTTACCCCAGTAGCTTTGCCAAGCTTTTCGTCATAAATAATTGAATGCACTACCGAAAAGGGACGTATAGTGAGGTTACCCGTTTTTTTGGCCCAGGGCAGCGTTGAACTCACTGAGCTAAAATAACCACCGAAGGGGCAGCCGCGCATACACAGGTTCCGTGCCATACATTTAACGCGCCCCTGATCTATGTGGATCTGCTTCGGCTCAGTAATATGCGCCCAGCGGGCATGTACCAGGTGCCTGTCGGGATAGTTTTCTTTTATCTTTTCGCTGATATGTTCCTGCACTGCGTTCATATCAAAAGGAGGCAAAAACTCCCCGTCGGGCATAGCCTCAATGCCGTCTTTATTACCGCAAACGCCTATGAATTTTTCTACATGTGAGTACCATGGAGCCACATCATCGTAACTAATAGGCCATTCAATGCCGTAACCAAAACGGGCCGGGTTTTCAAACTCAAACTTGCTCCATCGCTGGCAAGCCCTCCCCCACGTAAGCGACTTACCACCAACCTGATAACCTCGGATCCAATCAAAAGGTTTTTCCTGTATGTAGGGATGATCTTTATCCTTCACAAAAAAATGGGCATCGTCTTCACCATAACCGGCAGCACGGCTTATCAACGGGTTTTCGTCGAGGAACGCTTTCGTCATAGCCCCGCGGTGTTTAAACTCCCAGGGATCCATAGTTGCGGTGGGATAATCTTTGATATGCTGCACATCACGGCCCCGCTCCAGCACCAGGGTTTTTAAGCCCTGCTCGCAAAGCTCTTTAGCCGCCCATCCGCCGCTGATGCCCGAGCCTATTACTATGGCATCATAAGTAAACCGCTCGGCGGTATTTTTAGGTTCATCAGGCATGGATACAATTGGTTATGGTTAATAAACTGTTTAATTGCCAATAGGTTTTATAAAGCTAAAAGCGCAAAGCTAAAGGCATAAAGCCATTCACCTTTGGCTTTATGCTTTCCGCCTTCGGTTCAGCTCTTATACTGTTAAGCTCAGTTCCGCCGCCGCGGATTCATCTAAAAACACCTGCGCATATTGCAACGTTTTAAATATGGAAGCCGGTATATCGCTGGTGACACATCCCTGCAAAGCCTGAGCTATTATAGGTGCTTTTTTACTTCCGCTGGCTATCAGCACCGGTACGGAAGCTTCGGCCAGGTGCCTTAAACCGAGCGTAATGCCTTCGGTTAAAACAGTGTCCTTAGTAAAATATTTTTGAGCAACCTCAATAGTAATGGGCGCCAGAGCCGAGTGATGGGCATACGAATGAAAATCAGCACCGGGCTCATTAAGACCGATGTGACCATTTAGCCCCACTCCAACCACCATCATATCCAGACCACCAAGTTTATCAATATGTTTGTTCATAGCCTGGCATTCGGCATCCAGATCATCGGCAACGGCATTAAAAAACTTCTTTTTGTTAGCTGAAATATTAAGCGGCGTAAAAAAATGTTTTTCGAGGAAGTAGGTACAGCTGCCATCATTAGTACGGTCGAGGCCCACCCATTCATCCAGGCCAACAAAATTGGTTTGGCTAAAATTAACAAGGCCATGGTTTGCATATTGAACCAGGTAGCTAAGTAAACCGGTCGGCGAATCACCTGAAGGGAAACAAATTAGCGCATTTGGCTTTTGGTTAACCAGGGTAACTACCAGGTCGGCCACCGCCTTCGACATGGTATTATAATCAGGATATGTATGTAATTTCATTTGCTATTTATTATCGAGC
Source organism: Mucilaginibacter sp. SG538B (assembly GCF_013376065.1). NCBI lineage: Bacteria > Pseudomonadati > Bacteroidota > Sphingobacteriia > Sphingobacteriales > Sphingobacteriaceae > Mucilaginibacter > Mucilaginibacter sp. SG538B. Next base: position 1,453,254 of record NZ_JABMJI010000002.1, on the reverse strand, counting down.
CAAAGATTTACCGGTTTATCAATCTTCGCCGAAAACGGCAGTTCAATTTTTTTACCTGCTCCGGCCGATGCATAGGCCGCGTAGATGAGTTCGAGCACAGCCCTGCCGTCTTCACCGGTCACCAGCGGGGTTTTGTTGTTTTGTACGCAATCAATAAAGTGTTTTAACTCATGCGGATAGCCCTGGTTAAAGGCCTCCTCAAAAATGGTGAAGCTCCAGCCCTGTGTAGTGTCTGATTTTTCCATGGCATAACCATATCCATCCCTGCTGTAGGTTACCGCCGCATTGCCCATAAACAAATCGGCATAAATAACACCGCCAAGGCCATGGATTTCGCAACGGTCATCCATTCCACCATGTTTTGACCAGCTGTTTTCTGCCACGGCAGTTACGCCGTTTTCAAACTCAACAATAATTACCGAATTATCTTCGCCTTTGGTACGACCTTTATGCAGCACCGTGCTCATGCTGGCATAAACACTTTTAGGTTTGGCATTATTCAGCATCCAACGAAACCAGCCTAAAGCGTGGCAGCCCATATCCATGATCACCCCACCGCCCGAAAAATTGATATCATAAAACCAATCCGAATGCGGACCCGAATGCTTTTCGCCCTGCTTCAGCATATAGATCTCGCCGACGGCGCCCTCTTTTACCAAATGCCGTGCCCGCTCATATTTGGGCGCGAAGCAAAGTTCTTCGGCATACATCAGCTTTACGTTGTTGGCCTTGCATACGGCTATCATTTCATCGGCCTCCTCAAGCGTAACGGCAAGCGGTTTTTCAATAATAACATGCTTGCCTGCTTTCGCGGCTTTGATGGTAGCTTCGGCATGAAGGTAGTTTGGTAAGCAGATATCTACCACTTCGCAGCCCGATTCGGCAAGCAGTTTATCAATATCATCAAACCATTGGGCTATGTGATATTTTTCGGCAAATGCTTTGGCTTTTTCCGGGTTGCGGGCATAGCAGGCCACCACATCAGCTTCGGGAATAAAGCGATGATATGATTCCATGTGGATATCGGTAATAAAACCGGCACCCAGTATGGCTACTTTAGTTTTGTTCATAAAACGTATATATAATAAAGCGCCGATAATTGGAACAGCGCGCAGGGTTTATCTGGTTTAGAATACCGTTCAAGATTAATGAATAATATTTAGAAATTGAAAATTTTTGGAAGATGCTTGTTGGGAGCATGTAAGAGCTGTTGTTGTATCCAAGTTACATTGGCCCGCTCAATCGCCGTGGGTTGGCTTTGTTCTTTTTCTTGATAAAAAGAATCAAAACCGAGCCAAGTGAGCTCATGAGCACCTATAAAACAAAATACTTCGCGAATAAATCAAGTCAGCAGATAGGCTTCTTTGCGCGCAAGGCCTTTGCCCTGCAAACCGGGCGGCAGAACCACGGGCGGCAATTATTTTGCCCTGCCTTCACAGGCTCCCGCTCCTGCAAAAACTTGCTATGCCCTTTTCTGCGCTCTTGGCCACCATTGTTCTGCCCGCTTTCGCCCGAAGCTTACCTGCTGACAGAAGCGGTTTCAAATATGTTACGGGAATTTAACGAGAGCCTTTATAAATACCATCTCCAAGTTTAGCAACAGTTTTATTCTCCTACCCCTCCATAATGTGTTTTTTAATAAACTCGATGGTTGATTCGGGCAGGGCGTTGCCGCTGGCCTGGGTAAGGCTGCCGTCGGGCTGTAACTCGAGTTCGGCATTGATGTTGTTATCAATAAAAACATGCAGCTTATTTTGCTCTTTTTCAACACGGCAGGTAAGCTCACGTTCTGAGTAGTTGATCAGGAATTCGTACTTCCCATCTTTCGCGGCCGGTGTGGTATCTTTTTGATCGATCATGGCAGTTTGTTTATTGAGATAACATACCACGATTGATGATGTTTACTTTATTGAAAAATAAAACAGTTGTTTAAACATGCTTTAAAATGAGGCAGAAAAAAAGAGATAGCCCGCCGGCTGTCTCTTTTTTAAATTTAAGTTGACTGACCTCATTATTTATCATAAAGAACTAATTGGTTAGAACGATAATAACAATTAGTCAAATATAAGCACTATAGAATTAGTAGACTAATTTTTTTGATAAAAAATGTTACTTTTTTTCAATTTTGGATCAGTTTTTCTTAACAGATGGCGTTTTGTTAACAATACTGTCCTTTTTCTGCCCATTTCCGGGTAGTTTTGGCACAAAATTTCTGATTATCGTATCCTTTTTAAATTTTATTACATTATTCTTCCCAGTATCAACTTTTAGGGTACTATCCGGGAGGTTTTTTATTCCGGGGCTCTTCAGGCTATCCGCTTTGAGGCTCACTCCCGGCTTAGCAGTTCCGGGTTTAGCAGGAGCATTTTTTCCTGGAGATTTAGTTGCCGGTGCTTTTTTACTACGCTTCTTAATAATGTCTTCTTTTGATGCCGGACGCTCTTTAGGTTTCCACAAAAAGCCTTTCAATATCTTATCATCCTCTTTAACTTTTTCGATAGGGATATAACGATTTTCGGGCTTGGTTAAAAAGTAAATATCCGTAGCCTGGTTCTTTTTAAAAACGGTACGGATCCGGCTGCTTAATGACCGCTGCATACCCGAAACCTTGCCGCTGTCGCGCTGAAAATATATGGTTTCGGCATTGCCAAACGTATACATCTGGTCAAGCTTATCATCCTTAAAATATCCCCGCATTTTTTTACCCGATACCTGGTTAAAATGCGTTGAGTCATCCTTTTCAATATTTACGATAAATGCCGAGGGGAAAAGTTCGATATTATCCAGCTTTTTATGCCGCATTTGCATGTATACGGTATCGCCGCTCAGTTGTGAGCCCTGTGTCCAGATAATCGGGTTTACATACATGCGCATGGTAGAATCGCTGTTGCTATAAAATACCGAATCGGATTTAGCCTGCAGATCTGATTTAAAGATCTTAACGTGGTGATGGCCAATAAGCATCCGCACACGTGCCGTATCTTTCAAATTAACCGGGTATTGTTTAAAAACCGGGTCGCGTTGCATTTGTTCACGGTATATACTATCCTGCTTTGCTTTTTTAGCGGCAGCGAGCGCGTCCTTTTTCCTTTGTAATGAATCATTTACCGGTTTAGGCTTTCCAAAAAAATCGCGGTGAAAATAACTTGTATCTTTAGGCACCTTTATATAATAAGCAGTGAGGAACTTTGACGATTTTTTATCAGCCGCCAGTTTACGCTGTTTCAACGTAGTATCGCGTAAAGTACGCTGGCGTTCCTGGTAAATTTTCTGGTTTTTATAGGTCATGATCTGCGTTTCAATGGTATCAGCAGTCATATATATCGAATCGCGTTTGATGTGGCTGGTATCCTTCGGCGCCACAGTTGTTTTTACGGGGACAAGCTTTCCTGCTACTTTAGCAACCCCAGGCTTAATAGCATCGGCCACCCCGGCCAGGCTGCCTATGTTTTTTATATTCGCTTTATCTTTATTGTTTTTTAATGCTGGGGCCGCCGCCTTTAGTGCCGAATCGATCAGCTTTTCGTTCCCTTTTTTGGCCTGTGTTGCCGCTTTTATCAAAGCATCGGCATTAGCATCTTTATTATTTTTTAAAGCACCCTGTACCAGCGTAGTCGCCATATCAACATTGGCACTATCCTTTTTACCTATGGCAAAAGGCTGTTTAACGGGAATAGTATTGGCCGGGGCTTTGCGGTTGCTATCAGGTTTTATAGCATTAGCAATTTTAGTAAGGTCAGTTACTTTTTTGGCCGCCGCTTTGGCATTCTTATTTGCAGCGGGTAATTGCTTTGCCGTGGTATCGGTTTTACTGGTGTCCTTTTGCTCGGAGATCAGTACCACATAAGCATTTTCGGTAACAACAGTTTTTTCTTCGGCCCTGTAATAAGTACCCAGGTCGCCTTTAATGGTTACTTTTTGTTCCTTATCTTCGAAGGTGATGTTTTTTACCGCGCGGCCATAGCCTTTCAGCTTATCGTAAAAAAGGCTGTCACCTTTTAATGATTTGGTACCCTGTCTGTATGAGTTTTTTTTACCAAAATACGCCTGCTCGGTAACGGTGTTATACAAACCGTTCTCGGTATACAGGGTATCTTTATCCTTGGTGCCGTAAATATTGGTTGGGCCGAAAAAATAGGCAATACGCGTACCCGTGTTATACTTAAGGGTATCGTTTTTTATCAAAGCATCGGGTGTGGTGAGCACCACATCGTACCTGAAATATGAGTCGCGGCTAAAAGCAAAATAGTAACCGTTTTTACTGGTAAGCACATTGTCCTTATTCACCAACTTTCCGCCGCCTGTATAAGTGCCTATGCGGCTGGCTGTATTATAGGTAAGATAATTAGTGGTTAGTGTGGCATCACGGTCAACCATTTTAACATTATCGGTAAGGATGGCCGTTTTGGTATTGCCGTTATAGTTCAGTTTATCCGAAAATATGTTCAGCGTATCGCCCTGGTTTATGTTTACATTACCAAAAGCATCAAAAGCATTATCGCTGGGATAAAAGTAAGCACTATCCGACCGGAGGATAGAGTAATCCTGCTTAAACACACCTTTATATACCTTAATCAGCTGTTTGCCGCTAGCCGTTTTTCCGCCGGTGCTTCGTTCAGATTGTATCAGGTTTACAATTGATTTTTTTTGAGCCATGGCTGTAGTTGCCATCGCCAAAAACAAAAAGCATAAAACGTATTTCCTCACAATGGCAAAATTAGTTTTTTGTTGGGGTTATTAAATTAATAATTTTGATGAATGCTGCCAGTTAATCAGTTTGTTAATTTTATTGAGCAAAACAGCTTATTTACGCCTGCTGCCAAAATACTGGCAGCTGTAAGCGGCGGCATCGATTCGGTTTTAATGGTACACCTGCTTAAAGCCGCGGGTTATGATTTTGGTATTGCCCATTGTAACTTTCAACTGCGTGGTAATGAAGCCCTGCGCGATCAGGCCTTTTGCCGTGACCTCGCCACAGCTCTTGGTGTACCTTTTCATACTGTTAATTTTGATACAGAGCAATACGCCGCAGACAACAGGGTATCCATACAAATGGCAGCCCGCGATTTGCGTTATCAGTGGTTTGAAACCATCGGTCAGCAATCAGGTTATGAGGTTGTTGCGCTTGCTCACCACCAAAACGATACTATCGAAACAATATTGTTAAACCTTACACGCGGTACCGGAATTGCCGGCCTGCACGGCATTTTGCCCAAAAACGGCAGGTTGGTACGGCCTCTGCTTTTTCTTAACCGCACGGAGATACAGACAATTGTTAGTGCCGAAGGTTTAGCTTTTGTTGAAGACAGTTCCAATGCCTCGGCAAAATATGCCCGCAATAAGATCAGGCTTGAAGTAGTACCTAAGCTGAAGGAACTGAACCCATCGCTGGAAAAAACATTTGAAAACAACCTGCTCCATTTCCGTGACCTGGAACTATTGCTTGAACTTAAGCTTGATGAATTAAGGCAAGCGTTGCCGCAGATACATAATGACCTTACATACCTGCCCATTACCAAAGTAAAAAACCTAAACCCCAAACGGCTGCTTCTTTTTAAACTGCTGGATGAATACGGTTTTAATGAAACTACCATCGACGATCTCATTGCCTCACTTGATAAACATCCGGGCCGGGTATTTGAGTCCGGAACACATACCTTATTGCTTGACAGGGAAAACATCATTCTCAAACAAAAAACAGCGACCCACCTGTCCGAAGTTATTATCAATGCCACAGACCATGAAGCAAATTTTGGCGTTTATAAGCTTAACCTGCTGCATGATGATAGTCCGCTGATTATAAAAGATAATCCGTTGGCAGTATCCATTGATGCTGATAAGTTAGTTTATCCGTTAAAAATGCGTACCTGGCACGAGGGCGATCATTTTTTCCCTTTGGGGATGAAGGGCAAAAAAAAGCTGAGCGACTTTTTTATTAATCAAAAAGTGCCGCTGCACCAAAAGGAAGAAATCCCAATCCTGATAAATGGCAATGGCGAAATTATGTGGGTTGGCGGCTATCGCCCCGATGAAAGGTATAAAGTGAGTGATAACACTAAAAAAGTTACTATCTTCGAACTGTTTAAACTAACATGAGCGATAAATCCGTTTTTACCGAAAAACAATACCTTGGCCGGGAATTTATACCGCTAACCATACGCCTGGTTTTAGCCATGTTTTGTTTTGCTGCCTACTTTTTTACCGACGAACGTGAACGAAACGGCGATTTACTGGTTGTTGTAGGTTTTGCCATCATCATTATTTCCATTATTATGGGGTTCCTGCTGCATTTTCGCACCCGTGTAGAAAACAAAAGCGTTATGCTCGATGGCTTATGGACAACCAAACTGGTAAAAATAGATTTGAACAGCATTGTCAAGGCTGAAAAAGGTACCTATAGCCGCTATCTTTTCAACAACCCGGTTTATAACCTGCACACCAAAGGTACCATCCGCTTTTTCACATCAGGCAACGAAGCTATCCACCTTACAGATCGCGATGGCCTGCTTTATATCATCGGCTCCAAACATCCTAATGAGTTTTTGAGGGCGGTAAAGGAAGAGATGAAGAAGTAATCAGTCCCCTTAATGCACTGACCATCAACCGCCTGATTCAGGTAAAATTACGCGCTCACATTTACCATATTGAGTAAAACTACTTACGTTATTTAAAATACCACCGTTTATATTTGGACCGTATGCTACAGGCAGCCTTTTGAATAAAGCTTTTGCCTTATATGTTACAACGGCACCATTAGTTTCTATCAAATAGTTTAACCTTAAAGTAATTGGTATGAACCTCTTTAAAAGTGCATTGCTTTGGTATTTATGTATCATGAGCAACCTGGCCTTTGCACAAATAATCAGCCGTCCCAGGCCGCAATCTACTCCTCAGGTTATTATGCGCCGTATGCCCACCCGTTATGCGTTTTCAACAGAACAGCAAAGAAGGCTTGATTCATTATTAAGAGCTTATAAAATAAAAGCAAACGACCTAAGACGGATGTCGCCTGTTGTATCTGAACGTAGTTTAATGATATTACAGACTGAAACCCGACAAAAAGCCAGTCAATTGCTCACTACCGATCAGAAACAAAATTTCCAGGCGTTATCGCAGGATACCCTGATGGTGGCTTTTGACAAAGCAGTTGCCCCTATTAAGTCTTTCCCTTTTCCTCCGCCGATAGGTTACACTTACGCGGTACTTGACGATGCGATTTTTAGCAGCTGCCAGTTATTAGGTGATGCAAGCAATATCATCTATAGGGCTATTACTTCATCAAATTGCAATTATGGTGACGTTGGGTACTACGCTATTCCTGATGGCTTTGTAGTAGTTACCAAAGTAGAAGAAATTAATGACGATGCTACTTCCGTTAGCGGCAGTGACCGTTTTTCTGAAGGGCGGTACCAAAGCATGAGCCTGTTAGATTTTTTTGCTCCCCGTAAAGGATATTTCAGGGTTTTCGCTTTTTTGGTAACGGATGTGCCATTTAATGCAACTAACACCCCTGTAACTGCAGGCAATGCACTGGAATGGATCCGTATGGCGGCCAATGTTTTACCTGATGCCATTAAAAAGAAACCTTTTAAGCCGGGATATAATTGCACCGTAATTGTTTATGAATTTAAATCGGAGGAGGCCAACACGCATTTGTCACCTTTGTTATCACCCCGGTTCAATGCTCAAACCCATCTCCAAAAATCACATATAGCCGAAAGCTTACAACCCTGATTATGGCCTCGATCATTAAATATAAAGCCCAGAAAAAGCTAACAACAGTTTGGTTTTGTTCATCCGCATTGCTTTTGATTTACGTAATTTTATGGCAGATGACCGGTAAAGAGACCATTACAGATATTGCATCATGGTTATTACAGCATCTTGTCCCCTACCTCACTCTCATTACAACAGGTTTTATAGTGGCTTATAGTCAGGAAAACAAATACGACAATGCGCAAATAGATATTTTCTTTTACAGGCTATCATTGTTGGTAAGCATTTTTTATATAGGTTTCCTGCTGGTGGTTTTGGTTATGATCCCTAAAGATCAATTTCAGCACGGTCAGCAATATGCCAAAGATTCCTTTGAACAAACCAGCAAGATATTGCCTTATTTTGAGGCGATACTGGGCGGTGTACTTGGGGTATTTTTTACCAAGAAAAGTGATTAGAGATAAAAGATAATAATAGAATAAGAATGGCGACAGCTTCAACTGCCACCATTCCTTTTTAATAATATAACGGTTACTTTGTATAAGGAAAGTTTCTGGATATCTTCCTCATTTGTTTCTCAATTACATCGTCGGTTGATGTCCACAAGCTTTCGTTCATCCTTTTGGTATATCTCCAAATCGTTTCTCCGTCAGAGCCATTGGCTATCTGCATAATAATACTACCATCTCCGGTCTTCCCTCCAAAACCGAACAATGCCGTTGTTACAATTGCGCCTGCTTCCGATTTTGTACTTTCTTGTGCATAAGAGCCATAAATAACCGCATCTACACCAAGTAGTTTTGCAACTTCATCCTTTGTATGTGAATCAAGGCTATCCGCAAGCTTGTACTTTTTTAAAAGCACATTGGTTTTTTCGACATCTTGAAAATCAACTGTATAATCACTACCCTTTCTAAGAAGGTACGTGTACATGCTCGACTGGATAGATTTTCCTAATTTCAATTCTTGTTCTTTATTAGCAGCATAATCAAAACCTTTGGGCGGTTTTTTATAAGTTATACTTACAATAAATGGCAAAATAGCTACCGTTTTATGAGTCTTGATAGCATCCTTCATTTTAGGACTTTCAAAAATTTGCTTCGATGATTGAGCAGAAGCATTCAACACGATTAAACAAATCGTGACAAAGAGTAAGGTTTTCTTCATGTGTTTAAATAATTAGGACTTAAAGATGATTAAATAATTGAGATATTTAATCTCTATTTCAATTATAATTTAATATTAATCAACTTTTCCACACGTCAATCCTTATTACAAACCATTGGTTATCAAAAACAATCGCCAATGATATTTATATCATTCATAATATCAAACGAAGATATCTTCTCTCACACACTCTCCATCACCTTCATCAATTCCTCAATAAATAAAATAGCTGCCCTTTTACGGTAAACACCTTTTTGCCATAATATGTATGATTGCCTTTTGATATCTTTTGATTCGATGGGGATGGCGATAACTTTATTCCAGCCTATGATAGCTTTTTCATTCAGGATAGTTGCCCAATGGCCGTTCTCAACCAAGGCTAATAATGAATGCACATCATTGAGCTCGATTTTTATATTGGGCACTATCTTTTTACGGTTAAACAGATCATTGATAAAATCGCGCGAACTGAAGCCTTTTCCCGGCAGGATGAGGTCAAGCTTAGCCAATTCTTCCAAACTTACTTTTTTGAGTTGGGCCAGCGGATTATTTTTAGATACCACCATGACCACGCTCGAGCTAAACAATTCCTGCATTTCCAGGTCTTCGTCGTCGCTTTCATTGTGGAAAGCGAGGATCATATCCAGTTCGGCCAGGCGTAGTTTCTTTTCTAATTCTTCCGGGCTGCCATAGGTGATAAAGATTTTGATACCGGGGTATTTGGTGCTAAACGGTGCCAGTGCGGGTAATAACAAAGAAGTAAATGCATATGAAACGCCAAGGTTCAACTCGCCAATGGTGGCGTTCTGCAATTCGCTGATGGCCTGCTTGCTCCGCTGCACATCGTTAAGGATTTTGCGGGCATGAGTTAAAAATATATGACCGGCCTCAGTGATCCGTACGTGCTTGCCAATCCTGTCGAACAGCAGCATGCCCAGTTCCTCTTCCAGTTGTTTGATTTGCTGTGATAACGTGCTTTGTGTTATAAACACAGCAGCTGCTGCCTCAGTGAAGTTCATGGTTTCGGCAGCTTTAACAAAGTATTGCAATTGACGCAATTCCATAATTAATCGTTTTTATCTATCAATCCTATTAAAACAATCTATTTTACAAATGTATTGATATGGGCGATATTTGCAACATAAAACAATTCAATAGTCTTGCATTAAGTACTCACCTGAATTTGCTTTTGTTATGAATTGAACAAATGAATGTGTTTCGCTCTTTAAAATACCGTAATTTCAAGCTGTTTTTTTACGGTCAGTCAATATCCCTCATTGGCACATGGATGCAAAAAACAGCAGTGAGCTGGTTGGTTTATCGCCTCACCGGTTCGGCCCTTTTATTAGGGATTGTGAGTTTTGTGAGCCTGATCCCGTCATTAATATTGGCACCCTATGCGGGCAGTATTGTTGACAGGCATAACCGTTACCGCATTTTAGTTATTACCCAGGTAGTATCCATGCTTCAAGCCGGTGCTTTTGCGTTCATGATCTTTTTCAAAATCTATAATATTCCCGCTATTATTGGCCTCAGCCTGTTGCAGGGCATTGTAAACGCCTTTGACGTTACCTGCCGTCAATCACTAATGGTTGATATGGTTGATGACAAGGCCGATTTGCCTAATGCCATCGCCTTAAACTCAACCATGACCAACCTGGCACGTATTGCAGGCCCGGCAATTGCAGGCATCGTACTAAGTGCTTTTGGTGAGGATGTTTGTTTCTTTGGCAACTTTTTGAGCTATATCCCTGTGCTCACCTGTTTATTTATGATGAAGCTAAACACCATAGTGCCTGTCCGTTCAGAAAAAAGTATCTGGACAGAATTACAGGAAGGTTTCAGATACGTATCCGGTGACAGCGACCTGAGCAGCATGATCCTGATGCTTACTGCAAGCAGCCTGTTTGTGATACCATTTAATACACTGATGCCAATCTTCGCCAAAGATCTTTTTAATGGCGATGCAAAAACCTTCAGCTGGTTTGAGAGCGCAGCTGGTTTAGGCTCAGTAATTAGTGCTGTATATCTGGCTAACCTGAAGAGTAATAAAAACCTGGTAAAGATCATGTCGATAGCAAGTCTTATTTTTGGTACAAGCGTGCTGATGGTGGCCTATGCAGGCAAACTCCCTTTTGCTTTAATATTTATGGTATTTACCGGGGTTGGTATGATGGCGCAAACATCGGCCATCAACACCTATATCCAAACCCATGCTATCCCGGCTATGCGGGCAAGGGCTATCAGCTATTATGTAATGGCTTACCAGGGCATGATCCCGGTGGGAAGTTTGATGGCCGGTTGGTTAGCCAATGAGCTTGGGCCACGCAGGGCTGTTTGTATTGAGGGAATTATCGGGGTATTAGCAACCGCACTCTTTGTATTATATAAAAGAAGACAAGCTGCCGGGGAAAGTGTTGAAGGAAAAGCAGTATTTGTTAAGTAAATTTATATCATCTACCTATATAAAATGTGAAAGCCCTTTCTGTTTGGAGAGGGCTTTGTTGTTATGAAGATGCCATGCGCTTCCGTATCATGATAAAGTTATAGAATCCGCAACTCAATTTTCTTTTCATCTCTTGCAAACGTAATCCAATCCAAAGATTCTTCAGACGGAACACATTCTTTCAGATCCAATCCCCGTGCATACCAGCTAAGCGCTTTCGGGCCGAAATTTATCGTCATTTCATACTCCCCTTGCCCGTCTGCACCAATCCAAGCCTTTGTTATAATTTTGCGGATGTCATTAACGCTTTTAGCCATTAATTGCTCATCAACAAATGGCATTGCCACCCCATCGCACCAAAAACGTCTTATTTCATTATCTTCAAAATTTCTGAATGTCTTTGATAAATGATATTCAAGGTAAATGCAAAAATCTTCGTTAAATGGGTGGTGAGGTTTCTCTTCGGGTATCATTGGGAAAGATATTATAGAAAAGCCCTCTCAAAATTGAAAGGGCTTTTGTTGTTATAAACGTGTCTTTGCATTACATCTTCAAACCAATTTCCCTCAAGCGCTCATCCAGGTATTCGCCTGCGGTAATATCAGAATACAGCTTAGGATGTTGCTCATCAATGCATGAATCAAGACTTGTCAAATCCATGTTCGATTTTGGGTGCAGGAAAAACGGCACGGAAAAACGGGAGAACTTCATCAGCTCACGCGGTGGGTTTACTACGCGGTGGGTTGTTGATTTTAACTTGTTATTGGTTAAACGCTGCAGCATGTCGCCAACGTTAACTACCAGGTCTTCACCATAAGCTTTAACCGGGAACCAGGTATTATCGCGGGTTAACAGTTCAAGACCGTCGGCGCTGGCTCCTATTAACAGGGTGATCAGGTTAATATCTTCGTGAGCTCCGGCGCGCACAGCATCATCTGGTACCGAGTCGGGGTCGGTTATCGGAAAATAATGCAGGGTGCGAAGTATGGAATTACCGTTATGAACTTTATCATCAAAATAGTTTTCGGGCAATTCGAGGTAAACGGCGATTGCGCGGAGCAAATGCTTACCTGCTGCTTCCAGTTTTTTGTACACTTCGATGGTGGTTGGGTTAAATTCGGGCAACTCATTAACGGTTACGTTATCCGGGTACTGTGCTTTCAGTACCTCGTCATCAGTTACGGTTTGGCCAATTTGCCAAAATTCTTTCAGGTCGGGGGTTTTAAAACCTTTTGCCGTTTCCTTGCCTTTACCGGTGTATCCGCGCTGGCCTGCTAAGCCCGGGATTTCATATTGCTGTTTTACTGCATCGGGCAGGGCAAACAGCGTTTTAACCTGGTCGTAAAGCCTATCTATCAATTCTTTACTGAGACCGTGATTAGTAATGGTAACAAATCCTGTTTCGTTAAAAGCCTTGCCGATATCGTTCGAAAATTGCTCGCGTTCATCGGCATTGCCGTTTATATAGGTATTCAGATCCAGGCGTGGAATAGTTATTGTGCTCATAGTTATAGTTTATAAAACAGGAAGCAAAATTATTTAATTTTTAAGCGCGGTACACAAGATAGCAATAAAATTTTATCCCCATAATTACACTGGCTCTGTTCGCATTAACTCGTTAAAACAATTTTTGCTTTAAACGTTTTATACTTCTGCTTGTCATACATTCAGCAACACCAATGTGACAGGCCATCTTAAACATACATTATTATGAAATTTATTAATAAAATATGCGGTATTAGCTTAATAGCATTTTTAATAATGCTTGCCGCACCAAACATGAGTAAAGCCCAGGAAGGAGGCTATGTATCCGACCAGGAGTTTTACGACGAACTTGACCCTTACGGTACCTGGGTTAACGACCCGCAATACGGTAACGTTTGGATCCCGGACGCCGGCGACAATTTCAGGCCATACGCTACCCGGGGCCACTGGGTAGTAACCGACTATGGCAATACCTGGGTATCCGATTATGAATGGGGCTGGGCCCCGTTCCACTATGGGCGCTGGCGCTATGATGATTATTATGGCTGGGAATGGATCCCGGGCCATGAATGGGCACCGGCATGGGTTAGCTGGAGGCACGGCGGCGGTTATTACGGCTGGGCGCCTTTACAGCCAGGTATAAGCATCAATATCTCTTTTGGCAATAGTTATAATGTGCCCGACAACTACTGGGTTTGCGCACCACAGGCATACATCACCAGGCCAAATATCTATAATTATTATGTGCCGCAAACACGGGTAGTTAACATTATTCATCAAACAACAATTATTAACAACACCTATGTTAATAATAACCGTACCTATATAGCCGGCCCAAGAATTAACGAGATCAGGCAGGTTACCAACAACCGTAACGTACGTGTTTACAACATTAACAACTCTAACCGGCCAAACGGCGGCGGCAGGGTAGTTAATAATACAGTAAATATTTACCGTCCGGAAGTAAGAAAAGCACCCGATGCACGACCTGCAAGGGTAGTAAACGCTGCCGCTTACAGGCAGCAAAACCCTAATGATGGCATCGCCAACAGACGCGGCGGTAACGCAACTATCAACCCCAATAATGCGGCCCGTCTGCGTCAAATTGCCCGTAACGAAAGACCTGATAACAAAATAGTACAGGTTAACCATCCAGGCCCGGCAGCCCGGCCTAACCCGAAAAATGGAGCACGCCCAAATCAGCCAAATGCAAGGCCGGGAGACAATCAAGCTCAGCAACGCCTGCAACAGCAACAAGCACAAAGGCAACAACAGCTTGATCAAAGACAAAATAATCAAACCCAACGCCAGCAGCAACAACAAGCCCAGCGTCAGCAACAATTACAGCAAAGGCAGCAAGATCAACGGGTAAAAAGCGAGCAGCAGAACCGTCCGCAGTCCCAACAGCAGGAACAGCAAGCCCAAAGGCAACAACAAGTACAACAGAGACAGCAGCAACAGCAGGCCCAAAGAGAGCAGCAGTTACAACAGCGCCAGCAACAACAGCAGGCCAGAGGTGAACAACAGCGCCCACAAAGCCAACCTGACCAGCAGGCACAAAGGCAGCAACAGGAACAACAACGTCAGCAAGCTCAAAGAGAGCAGCAGTTGCAGCAGCGCCAGCAACAACAGCAAGCTCAACGTCAACAACAGGAGCAACAGCGCCAGCAACAACAGCAGGCTCAACGTCAACAACAGGAACAACAGCGCCAGCAACAAATGCAGGCCCAACGTCAACAACAGGAACAACAGCGCCAGCAACAAATGCAGGCCCAACGTCAGCAGCAGGAACAACAGCGCCAGCAACAAATGCAGGCTCAACGTCAGCAACAGGAACAGCAACGCCAGCAACAAATGCAGGCTCAACGTCAGCAGCAGGAGCAGCAACGCCAGCAACAACAACAGCGTCAGCAACAGCAGCAACAACAACGCCAGCAGCAGGAAAGGCGACCTGCAAACCGGTAGAATAAATTTATAACCGCTACAATAAACAGCACGTATAAAGCATTATATACGTGCTGTTTTTATTTATAATCGCTATTATTAACAATGAAGAAATTCCTGCATATTAATTATTTTATCATCGCACTTGTTATCGTACTCAGTTCCACCGTCAGGGCACAGGAAAACGTAAGCAAGCCATCAACCCAAATCAACTTTATTGAAAACTCCTGGACCGAAGCTCTAAAACAGGCTGCCCGTCAAAACAAATATATTTTTGTTGATGCTTATGCCACTTGGTGTGGTCCCTGCAAAATGCTCAAGGCTACCACATTTAAAAACAACAAAGTAGCCGATTTTTACAACGATAATTTTGTAAATGTAGCTATCGACATGGAAAAAGGACAAGGCCCTGCCCTGGCTGCCGAATGGGGACTGCAGGCCTACCCTACCATGATTATATTTACCAGCAAAGGCAAACCCGTATCAGGAACCGTAGGCTATATCAGGGCAAATGACCTCATTAAATTTGGCAGGCAGGCATTGAATAAATAGTTCAATTGAACCTATAAAAAAAGACCGGCGCTATAAGCAACCGGTCTTTTTTTTAACTCAATTAACAACTTTATTTAGGTGTAGATAAAAGTACCTACTAATAAAGCCAACACCTGGTCCATAGATAATGGCTCATCAAAAGCTGCGGTAGCCACCTCAACAGAAGTTGAAGAGCTTGATAAACCAGGTAATGTGGTAACGTTAACACCACCCTGGGTAACGTTTTGTTCGCCATCGTAATTTCCGTTAACCTGCGTCACACCGGTATCATTACCCAAAGTAGCGGTACTGGTAATCCACGGGGAAACGCCCAGCAACTGTCGGATAGCCGATGCGTGGCGGGCTTCAACCGCATGGATTGATAAAGCCGCGGTCAAAATATCTTTATTGCCCAGTAAGTTAGGTGCCTGGCCTTTATAAGCACGTACACCCGTATCTTCAAAAGCCAGCGCCACCTTCAAAAACAAGTTGTAATTTCCGAACAAACCTTTAAAGGGCCCGTTACCTGTGCCGCCGCCTGCTGTAAAATCAAACTTGGGCGAAGTAACCGGCGTACCGCCCGAAGCTGTAATGGCTGATTTCAGGAAGGCCACATGTTGGTTTTCGTCGTCTTTTACTGTGTTGATATAAGAGGCGCCTGCAGCAGGAATCAACCCCGCTGAGGCAGCACCTGTATTATAAAATGACGACTCAAGATATTCAAGTGTTAAAGCATAATTTAAAACCTCAATCACTGTTGGAGCAGCAGCAGCCCCGTACGCCTTTTTGAGCATGGTACCCATGGCAAACGGCACAGCAGCCATAGCCACTTTTGAACCGAAGCTGGTTATATTTTTGATAGCTGCACGACGCGGATTAAGCCTGTCGTTCAGTTCGGGATCAAATTTTTCTATCTCGTCTATTATATTAAATAAATTCATGGCGATGTGGAATTAAGCTGTGTAACTATAATTGGATGCACTCACTTTAGTTTTGAGGTAGGTGTTTGCGATAGGCAATACCTCGGCAATGGTAGCTGATTTGTTCAAACCGTTGCTGTCTACCTGGTCATCGGCAGCAAATGACCCTGCCATCAGCATATTACTGATCAATGCTGCGTGCCTGGCCTCAACCGATACAATTTTACCGGCAATGGTTAAATAACCGGCATCCTTAATCAGGTAACCTGCACCATCATAAGCTTTAACACCGGTATCTTCAAATGCTTTAGCAGCACCAAGTACGGCTGCTTTTTTTGTAAAATCGATAGTGCTGAAATCGGTGGTAAGAGCAGGGATTGCATTACCTCCTAAAGCAGCTTTGAAAAATTCACGGTGGAGTATCTCATGATCACGAATACTTGTTAAAAGCGCTCTTTCATCGGAGGTCATCCCCGAATATGGGGTGGTAATTACCTGGATATAAAACGCAGCTTCCAGTTGCTCAAGCGCGTAAGCGTAGTTAAGGATCGCAAGATCGCCTTTGGCACCGATATCAATGCCCCCGCCAACAATTACCTTATGGTCTTTGTGACAAGCTGCTGTAGCTAAGAGTCCGGCTGATGCCACGCCTAACCCTGCATAGCGTAAAAATGACCTCCTGGCCATATTTGCTCCGCCTATGCTTTCCTGTTCAGATGTTTTCATAGAATTCGATTTTTAATGCTATAATTAGTTATCTTGTAGATGGATATACGCCCGTTATAATCCAACAGATTTCAATTTACGATAATTAATCTACTCTTAATTGGAGTGTTTAACTGCAGGTAAAACCCATGGCCCTATTTACAGCTAAAAAAACTTCAGAAAAAATTGGGAATAATAAAAAAGGCCGAAACACTCTCGCAGCTTTTCGGCCCTACATCTACCTATGAAAACAACCCTTTGAGAAGGGTGTTAATACTTATCCAAACCGGGTGCCAAATCATAAAACCGCTTTAAACTTCTATAAATAAGCTTTTTGAAGCTAACAGTTGTCACCGTGTGGAAAGCAATCCCAAAATCGGGGATTATAAGCTACTGTCATTAAATATTCTTAATTAAAAAGCAATCAGATCAGAGAGAGATTGAAATTTCCGCTAAATAAAAAAGGCCGGACAACTCTCGCAGTTATTCCGGCCCTACATCTACCTATGAAAAACAACCCTTTGAGAAGGGTATTAAACTATATTCAAACCTGATGCCAATGTTTAAAAATGGCTTTAAATGCCTAATTGGCAGCTTTTTAAAACACAACCCCACCTCAATGTGTAGAAATGACACCCAAAACCGGGAATTAATTTCCCAATGGTTAATTTCGGCAGGCTACATTTTAATTATCAGGCAACATAACGCCGTAATAAAAAAAGGCCGGACAACTCTCGCAGTTGGTCCGGCCCTACATCTACCTATGAAAAACAACCCTTTTTAGTAAGGGTATTAACTGTAATTCAAACCAGGGGCCAAATGCCAAAATGCCTTTCCAGTACTCAGAACGCATTTTCAAAGGCGTAGTGAATATAAAGTGAGTAAATACTTTCCTGGAAATAGTGGTATAATTTTCCCAGAGGTTAAAACTCGATCGGCTAAACTACCTCACCCATCATCACCCAAACTGGATGACCTATCCGGTTACATAAACCTGCTTAAAGAGGAAACCGGCACCAAACATTGGATAATAAAAAAGGTCGAAATACTCTCGCAGTATTTCGACCCTACATCTACCTATGAAAAACAACCCTTTGAGAAGGGTAATAACATTTATTCAAACGAAATGCCAATTGTTAAACATGCATCTATATACCTTAAAAACAGCTTTTTAATATTACTTAAATATTAAACTGTAGATTTTTTCCCCAAACGAGGGTGCAATTTCCACACCCGGGGAAACAGATTAAAAAATCAAACAATTCTGAGTATTAAATGCTTAATAAAGAAACCATCCCATATAAACTTTGTTAAACCGATTATGGACTATAATGTATATTTACTGGCAACCGATCCCCAAAACCCCTGTAGGGATGTGATCCACTCCAGGGATACACGCCTCAAGGTAAAAGTTTACTGCCTTGATGAAGAACAATTTAGTCCGGATGACAACGAGATTCAGCTTTACGGCTACGCCGACCAGAAGCTTTACGCCTTTGAAACGGTTAGTGTAGCTGCCGAAGACGCGCTGGATTTGGTAGGCGCCATACAATGGTATGCCCATTATATCGAATTTCCGGAAATGGAAATCCTCCCGGAAGACCCCCGTCCGCGTGCCCAGTACAGGGATGTGAAGTAAATTACTAAAATACATCTCATTAAAAATCAATATATTACAAAAAATGCAAAATATTTTTTGAAGAATAAACATCAAGCCCTATATTTGCAGTCCCAAAAGCAAGGGAGCTTAGCTCAGCTGGTTCAGAGCATCTGCCTTACAAGCAGAGGGTCACTGGTTCGAACCCAGTAGCTCCCACCAAAAGCCTGACAGTAATGTTGGGCTTTTTTATACTTGCGCTCTTCGCTAAATACTTCACGAAAGTATTTGCATTATATGGCAAAGTGATTTAACTTCGCCGCTCGGTTTTACCAAAACAATGGTAAAATTAAAAACAAAGGGAGCTTAGCTCAGCTGGTTCAGAGCATCTGCCTTACAAGCAGAGGGTCACTGGTTCGAACCCAGTAGTTCCCACTAATAAAAAAACCTTTCAGAAATCTGAAAGGTTTTTTTTATGTTCTGCTGATGTTGATCAATAGTTTTGTATTTTATCTCCCCGCAACTCGCTCCTATTGCTGAATAAATGATAACAATTTCGTTTCGGTGACATTATCATCAAATAAAAAAACGGGCATAGTTGTCAGGTAATATATCTTTTGCCCAAATTCAGTTGGATGATGGATATAATCAGCTAAGATATCAGTGTACAGTTTTGTTTGAGGAAGACCTCCAAAAGCCTTATAAATATCTGCAAAAAAACACCCATTTCTTTTGGCTATTTCGTTAAGTTGTAAATTAAAATAAACGGATCGCGGATAGCTTTCATTATTCCATTTAGGGTTTTGCTGTAAAAAACCAACAATAACACAATCAATACCGCTGGCTTTTATGGATTTAACATCAACTTCAATATTATCTAAGTACTCATCCATGTTTTTGCTCCGATCGTGCTCGTTCATTCCAAATTCAATAAAAACCAAATCTGGCTTGTCGGCTTTTATTTTAGTGACGTTGGCAGTTAAAAGTTCACTTGTGGCCCCGCCAACTGCTAAATTTGTGACTGTTACTAAGTTTCCATATAGCTTATTAAGTGCCCTGCCCACAAAATTTGGGTATATTTCGGTTGCCACCTGACCATACCATGTAACTGCGGTATTTGCCCCTGCTGTTATCGATGTACCTATTGAATAAATAGATAAGTCTTTTTTTGACAATATTTTACTTTTCAAGGTATCAGATAAATACAAACTTTGGGAGTGTATTGTGGAATCAGTCTCGATTGTATAGTCAATCATAACTTGCCAAAAAAAAGGGAAGGGTGGATTTTGGGGAGTATAAGAAAACATACCGTTAGGGTCAAAAATTACATTATAGGTAGAGAAATCGGGTATGGCTGAATTAACAGTCCTTTGTATGCCTCCATCCTTAGTCAGTAAATAGTCACTACCTGATTTATAAGTTTTAACAGAGCCCCCGGCACCAATTTTATATATCGATGTTATTTTTGCATCTTTTTTAAGCGGGTAAGAGGTTAGTTGCGATGATAAGGTTATGGTTTCTCCTTTTACAAAAAACATAGGCTTTTCCGGAATCACACTTGCGGTATTTTTACTGCAGCCTTGTAATATTAAAAAAATGAAACTTAGTACATAGACTGTGCTAAACAAGCCCTGGGCTTTCATTGTGATGGTTTGGGTTTAAGATAAAAAGTGCCGTTAATTTGGGCGCAAATATATAAATATTTCTCAGGCCCGGCTGGCGCTTATCCAGCGTATGTGAATACGAGGAAATAATAAAAAGTATTACTCGACCTTATTTTTAAGCTTGAACAGAAAAGCCAGATTTCAGACTAACAATCCAAACAGCTATCAAAAGCCATTTCAATTATTGATCGTATAGTTGTAGTTAATTATCCTTTGAAGAATAAAGAAAAGCTTTAACAGCATTGGCCGTGGTTTGAAAAAATGCCGGCCCGGCAAGTAATGTTATTTGAGTTAAAGGCTTAGCCGAACTCAGCAAGTGATCTTTCAAAAAAGCCTCGGTTTCATAGGCGCTTATAGCGCCTTTAATAATGTTGACAGCAACAACGCCTGTAGGCGAATCAATACCGGCATCCTTTAAATCGCTGGCATGCGAGTAACTGCTTACCCCCAGCCTTAAAGCTTCGCGCATTTCAACACGGCCAACGCTGATCATTAGTTCAGGATTAAAGGACTTTCGGTCGCCAAGCCCTATGATCAGCAACTTTCCGGCAGGCAAGCTGCCAACTGATGGTGTAATAAGCATTGTTTCCAGGGTCCGGCCTTCAAACCTGCCGCTTTTACGCAATTCGGTGAGCATCCCTTTTAAGGCCTCATCTACATGTACAAGGCCGTTAAGATTGCGTGGCAATGCGGGCGGTGAATTAAAAATATCGCCCTCTGTGTATTCAAAAACACAAATTACCTGAAGTGGTGTTTGCTGATTGGAGGGTGATTGAACTGCAGTTGATATTGTTATACCGTCTATTTGGCCAATTGTTGCCGATGTACCGGGAGTGGGTAAAGTTGACACTTGTGTTTGTGCCCAACCCTTTGTAAAACTTACTAAGCTGATAATTGCCATTGCAAACATCAGCTTTAACGAGCCCGTATGCGATTTTATAGCTGCTTTCTTAATTATTGTAATATTGTGTTCCATGGATGACGATGTTTAAATTGATATTATTTATCTCTCTCATTAATACATCAAAAGTGGAGGAAATTGAAAAACAAAAAGATGACGTAGATCAAGAAATAAAAAATCATCTTAAAAGCTGAATAAATCTAAACGCGATTCCACCATATCATATATGAGGCACAACCAAAATGTTAAGCATTTTTTGTTCTTTTGCTTTAGCCTATGCAAACGTTACAACAGTTACAAAACGGAGAATTAAAAGGAGCAGTATCGCTTAAACTATCAGAAAATCTTTCCCACTTTCCTATTGAAATTTTTGACCTGGCAGACACGCTGGAATATCTTGATCTTTCATTCAATAAACTGGACGCATTACCGTCAGATTTTGGTCGCCTCCAAAAGCTGAAAACCTTTTTCTGTTCAGAAAACTGCTTTACGGTTTTGCCCGGAGTACTTGCCGATTGCCCCTTTTTGGATATCGCAGGGTTTAAATCAAACCGGATAGAAAAGGTACCGCCGGCATCGCTTAATTCAAATCTCCGCTGGCTCATCCTCACCAACAACAGAATTACTGAGTTACCCACTCATATAGGCAACTGCAGCAGGATGCAGAAACTAATGCTTGCGGGTAACAGACTAACAAAACTGCCGGCTACACTTGCTGGCTGTCGTAACTTGGAGCTGCTCCGGATTTCCGCCAATCAGCTAAGTGAATTTCCCGAATGGCTCTTATCTATGCCCAAACTATCATGGCTGGCGTTTTCGGGCAATCCTTTCAGCTATAAACCAACAGTACATTCACTTACAGCGATTGATAGCGGCGAATTGGAAATCAACCAATTGCTTGGCGAAGGCGCATCCGGTGTTATCTCCAAAGCTACCTGGCGGCATGCCGGTGAAACCACTGAGGTTGCGGTTAAAATATTCAAAGGAGCAATTACCAGCGATGGCCTGCCCGAAGATGAGATGAACGCCTGTATTACCGCAGGCAACCATCAGGGATTGGTAGAATTAATAGGCCAAATCGCCAATCATCCCGAAAATAAAAAAGGGCTGGTGATGAAGCTCATACCAGGGAGTTTTTACAATCTCGGCCTGCCTCCCAGCCTTGTTAGCTGCACGCGTGATGTTTTTAAGCCTGATCTGACTCTGACACCCGAACATGTATTAAAAATTGCAGGTACCATTGCATCCGTGGCGGAGCACCTGCACTGCAAGGGGATTATGCACAGCGACCTGTATGCACACAATATTTTGATTGATGATGAAGCCAACACACTGTTCAGCGATTTTGGGGCCGCATGTTTTTATGATACAGCCAATACAACAGTAGCCGACAAACTTGAACGGCTTGAAGTAAGGGCTTTTGGCTATTTATTAGACGACCTGGCAAGGCTATGCAATGATACAGAACATCCTGATCTTAAAAAGTTATTAGTTTTGAAAGAAAGCTGCCTTAGCGAACAATTAATGAACAGACCCACATTTCAATATTTAAACGCAAAATTTTCCGGATTAAAATAGCCAGCCAAACATGCCCCTATTCATCCGAAACGCTACAGCGAATTTCATTTCCCTGACGACCTGTTTTATTTTGGAAAAACGAGTTACCTGCCCGCAATATTTCTAATTTTTTAGAAAAATTTAAACAAAAAACGATAGTTTTTGATAATCCGTCGATTCATTTAATCTATTCGTCGGTTTTTTTTTGATTTTAGCAATCCATGTATTAGATTTGTAGCTATTTCAATACAAGGTTACCACCTTGATTTGTGATAAGGTTTAGGTTTAAAGCCTCCAAGCAGCGAGTGCAAGGAGGCTTTTATTTTTTAGTCTTATCCATAACGCATCAACTAAAGTTTTAGTATATGAAAAAGTCTAAGTTGAAAGTATTTAGTAAGAAGTAATATTGTTGACTTTTAACTTCGAAATCAGTGATTTATGATTTAAAATACTGTGGTGACTCCGGCTGAGCAATGTTGCAATACCTATCCGGGTTTGAACTTACGACTAACAACTCAGGACTTAAGACTTACTTATTTTCCTTCACCACATCAATGAGCCAGGTCACCAGACCAATAAAGCCGGCAATAAATAACCCTGCTCCTGCACCGCGTGCGTAGTCGTCCCATTTTTCGCCAGGGCCGCTGGGAATGGCCATCCCTGCCGAAAACAGGATAATACCTATTAACAAAAGATAAACAGAGCGTTTTGCTTTATTTTTCATCGGCGTAAATTAAAAAAATCATTTTTAAATTCTGTATTTTTGCAACCTCTTAAAAACGAGGTGAAATAATAGATGTACAAGGAATATAAGCAGTTAAACTTATCGCAAACCGGCAAAGAGATACTGGACTTCTGGAAACAGAAAAATATTTTCGAGAAAAGCATTACCAGCCGTCCGGCAGGTAACCCTTATACTTTTTATGAAGGGCCGCCGAGCGCTAACGGTATGCCCGGTATTCACCACGTAATGGCGCGCTCAATTAAAGATATTTTTTGTCGCTACAAAACCCTTAAAGGTTACCAGGTAAAACGCAAAGGCGGTTGGGATACTCATGGACTGCCTATCGAGCTTGCCGTTGAAAAAGCCCTGGGCATCACCAAAGATGATATCGGCAAAAAAATTAGCGTTAAAGATTATAACGACGCCTGCCGCAAGGAAGTTATGCGTTATACCGATGTTTGGAACGACCTGACCGAAAAAATGGGCTACTGGGTTGACCTGAACGATCCGTACATCACTTACAAAAACGAATACATTGAAAGCCTTTGGTGGATCCTTAAACAGCTGCACAACAAAGATCTGCTGTATAAAGGTTACACCGTACAGCCATACTCTCCAAAATCAGGTACCGGCCTAAGCTCACATGAGCTTAACCAGCCTGGCACTTACAAAATGGTGAAGGATACCACCATCACCGCGCAGTTTAAAGTTAAACGCGACGGCGATTCGGAGTTTTTGTTCAACGGAATAGATACGGAAGTATTTATCCTTGCCTGGACAACTACCCCATGGACTTTACCATCAAACTGCGCCCTCGCAGTTGGCGAAGCCATTACCTACGTTAAGATCAGCACCTTTAACCCTTACACCTACCTACCGGTTTGCGTAGTGCTGGCTAAAGACCTCGTTAAGAAATATTTTAAAGCCGAAGGTGAGAATGCTTCATTTGCTGATTACAAAGGCGGTGATAAGATCATCCCATGGAAAATTGAGGCAGAAGTAAAAGGCAGTCAACTGGTGGGCATCCACTACGAGCAGTTGATGCCTTATGTAACCAACGAGGATCTGGAGAAAAACGCGTTCCGCGTTATTCCTGCTGACTTTGTTACCACGGAAGACGGTACCGGTATAGTACACACCGCATCTGTTTTTGGTGCGGATGACTTCAGGGCATGTAAGGAAAACAATGTACCATCGGTAATGGTGAAAGACGAAACCGGCAAAGATGTTCCGTTGGTGAACAAACAAGGCCGTTTTGTTGATGAAGTTACCGATTACGCCGGCCGTTACGTTAAGGAAGAATATTATACCGACGCCGAGCGTGCCGAAGAAGGTTTTAAACCGACCGACGTACTCATCTCTATCAAATTAAAAACAGAGAACCGCGCGTTCGACGTTAAAAAATACGAGCACAGCTACCCGCACTCATGGCGCAGCGATGAGCCGATATTATACTATCCGCTCGATAGCTGGTTTATCCGTACCACCGCGGTTAAGGATAAAATGGTGGAGCTTAACAAAACTATCAACTGGAAACCGGAATCAACCGGTACAGGCCGTTTTGGTAACTGGCTGGAAAACCTGGTTGACTGGAACCTATCGCGTTCACGCTACTGGGGCACCCCGCTGCCCATCTGGCGCGAAGAAAACGGTGCTGAGGAGATCTGCATTGGTTCAATTGCCGAATTAAATGAAGAGATTGCAAAATCGATCAAAGCAGGTTTCATGCCTGAGGGTTTTAAGTTGGAAGACATGCACCGTCCTTATGTTGATGATGTTGTTTTAGTATCGTCAACCGGCAGTAAAATGCTGCGCGAGCCCGACCTGATTGACGTTTGGTTTGATTCTGGCGCTATGCCTTATGCGCAATGGCATTTCCCGTTTGAAGGCCAGGACGAATTTAAGAATGCGTACCCGGCAGATTTCATTGCCGAGGGCGTTGACCAAACCCGCGGCTGGTTCTTCACCCTGCATGCCATAGCTGTAATGTTGAGCGAAGCAAGTGATGAAGTAAAAGCAATTAATGAGCTGGTTGGTAATAAAGGTATCGCGTTCAAAAATGTAGTATCAAACGGTTTGGTACTTGATAAAAACGGCAATAAAATGTCTAAACGCTTAGGCAACGCTGTTGATCCGTTCGAAACCATCGAAAAATATGGAGCTGATGCCGCCCGCTGGTACATGATCAGCAATGCATCGCCATGGGATAACCTTAAATTTAACGAAGAGGGTATAGATGAAGTTAGGCGTAAGTTTTTTGGTACACTGTATAACACCTATTCATTCTTCACCCTGTACGCTAACATTGATAAGTTCACTTACAGCGAAGCCGAAATTGAAATCAGCAAACGCCCTGAAATTGACCGCTGGATCATATCACTGTTAAACACCCTGAGCAAAGAGGTTGACGGTTACTATGCCGATTTTGAGCCAACCAAGGCGGCCCGTGCTATCCAGGAATTTGTTGATGTGCATTTCAGCAACTGGTTTATCCGTTTAAGCCGCCGCCGCTTCTGGAAATCTGATAATACAGAAGATAAACTTTCCGCTTACCAAACATTATATACCTGTCTCATCGCTATCAGCAAACTAATGTCCCCAATTGCACCATTCTTTGCCGATAGATTATATTGCGATCTGAATGCTGTTACGGGTAAAGAGGAGTTTGAATCGGTACACCTGGCTTACTTTCCTGAGTATGACAGCGCTTTGGTTGATGCCGAGCTTGAAGAGCGCATGCAGCTGGCACAGGATGTTTCGTCATTAACCTTGTCACTTCGTAAAAAGGTGAATATCAATGTGCGCCAGCCATTGAGCAAAATTTTATTGCCAATACTGGATAAAAGCTTTAAATTACACGTTGAGCAGGTAAAAGACCTCATTTTGTCTGAAACTAACATCAAGGATATCGAGTATATTACCGATACCGCAGGTTTCATCAAAAAGAAAATAAAGCCAAACTTTAAGGCCTTAGGCCAAAAAGTAGGTAAGGATATGAAAGTTGTAGCCGAAGCCATCACAAATTTCAGCCAGGAAGATATTGCCGCTTTAGAAACTAACGGTAACATCCCGGTTCTTGATGGCAAATACGAAGTATTAGCTACCGACGTTGAGATCATAGCCGAAGATGTACCCGGATGGCAGGTAGCAAATTTGGGAAAACTAACCGTGGCTTTAGATGTTACCATAACCAATGAATTAAAACAGGAGGGTATCTCGCGCGAGTTTATCAACCGTGTGCAGAATATACGTAAGACCAAAGGATTTGAAGTAACTGACAGGATAAACGTGCAGGTAAGCAGCACCCCGGCGATCAGAGAGGCCGTGGAAAACAATCTATCCTACATTTGCGCCGAAATTTTGGCCGACAGCATTACGTTTGTGGATAACCTTACCGGGGGAGAACCTGTTACAATTGACGAACAAGAAATATTGATTGCTATTAGTAAAGTATAATGAAACAAGAACAAGAAAAAACCAGATATTCTGAAGCTGACCTGCAGGAATTTAAAGGGATTATCCTGGATAAAATGCGCATAGCCCGCGAGGAATTAAACTCATTGGCTACCTCATTGAGTTCGCCTAATGCCAACGGCACTGATGATACCGCCGGTACTTACAAAACATTAGAAGATGGTTCGGCCACGCTTGAAAAAGAGCAGATAAACCAATTGGCCGCCCGTCAGAAAAAATTTATTGAGCAGCTTGAAGCTGCCCTTGTACGTATTGAAAATAAAACTTACGGTGTTTGCCGCGAAACAGGCAAGCTGATCCCGAAAGAGCGTTTACGTGCTGTTCCGCACACAACCCTCTCTATGGAAGCTAAATTAAAGCAATAAATGAAGGCTGCTTATACCAAACCTTTTTTAACTGCTGCCTTCATCATCCTTGCCGACCAGATCATCAAGACCTGGGTACGTGCACACATGCAGCTCCAGGACGAAATTCGCTTCCTGGGAAGCAGGGGAATGCTGCATTACACCGAAAATAACGGTATGGCATTTGGTATGGAATGGGGCGGTGATGCGGGCAAACTGGCTTTAACGCTGTTTCGCATAGTTGCGGTTTGCGGTATAATTTACACCCTTATTTATTTAATTAAACACAAATACCATCGCGGGCTCATCATGAACGTAGCGCTCATTTTAGCCGGCGCCATGGGCAATATTATCGATTCAACCTTTTATGGTATAATGTATAAATATGCTCCTTTATTTCATGGCCGTGTGGTTGATATGTTTTACTTTCCGCTATTGCGTGGCACCTATCCGTCATGGTTCCCGGTTTGGGCAGGCGAGTCGTTCGAGTTTTTCAGGCCGGTTTTTAACCTGGCCGATGCCTCTATCTGTGTAGGCGTAATTATGATTCTCCTGTACCAGAAGCGCTATTTTAAACACGAAAAACCAGAAGTAGCCAGCCCCAACAGCGAAATGGTTGAAGAATAAAATTATTAAATACTTAATATATTAAAGCCGCGATGAGCGGCTTTTTTGCTTTAACCCAATAATCAGAAGTCATGCTGGACTTGTTTCAGCACCCCACTCGCTAAGCACCAGCATGCTTAACGTCGACTAATTATATGGAGTCCCGAAACAAGTTCGGGATGACGGTAGCTGTTCGTTCCTCAAAAATCCACATAAACCAGCCTGCAAACCTGCTTACTACTCCTGTTGGCATCGGTAACAATCAATGCCCCCTTCTTAAACAGGGCTATGCCTTCCCAGTTATTTTTTACACCATCAAATGAGCGCACATATCTCCACTGCTTACTTTTACGGGTATCAAGCGTCACAATTGATGCGTAGGGGTTATTGTGCAGGTAATCAGGATCGGCGCTCAACCTACTACCAAGCTCCGGTATTAGTTTACCTATAGCTGCTTCTGGCTTTTTAACCCAATCATTATTTAAATAGGCATCATAATCACCATTCCAAAAATAGTTGACACCATAGATCTTCCCATCATTGGCTGCTGCTATGTCCGTGATCCTGAAATACAGGAATGGTGTTGTAATTTGCTGAGGCGCCTTACTAAACGAAGTATCTATCAAATAGCCGCAGCCGCCTTTAGGCATGGCATTAAACTCATAATAAGCCAGCAATTTGTTTTCTTTAGGAAGATAAGTAACACTTTCAAACCCGGCATTGCTGATGGATGGATATCTTCGCAGGGAAATAAAATGCTCCGCATCAACTATCACTTCTCCTTTAACGGTATCTAATTTGCCCTTCAGCACAAAACAGTACGGGTATTTATCGTCCGTTTCGATAGAAAGGAATACCGTATGATTAGCGATGCTGATAGCTTCAAAGCCTTCATAGTTTGCTTTTACAGAATCAGGGAGCAAGTTCAATTTTTTTACGCTGATGGTTTTAAAGGCTAATAATGCTGTGTCCTGTCCATCTATAACCCTGTTGATGCTATCTGCAAGGATGCTATACAGGTTAAATGTGCCATCCAATTTTGTTTCTTTATGATCGCCGTATTGCGGTTCGAGGTAAAGGCGACCGCCATAAATGGTCATACCCGAAAATTCTTCGTTTACACCGTTGATGGCTTTTGGCAGAGGGATATTTTTATACATATTTTGCGCCCTCGCAGCCATTGCCGAAAGAACGGTTATCACCAGTATAAATAACAATCTTCTCTTTTTCATATCGCCCGGATAATGTTGATTAAAAATAGATAATAAAGTCCGGAAAACTTTAACCTACGCCAATCAATAAAACCCACTTTAACACGTTATATATCACCACAAGCAACTAAATAGTGTATATTGGGACTTAACACGGCCGGATTTAACAATTATTATCAAACATTGTGAGTGTTAAACAGATATATCCGCCGCGATATATAACGATTTAACACTTTTTAACATTTAAGCATGGATTTTAGTTGGCGAAAAATTGAGCGGGTGTTTAAGTTTGCCTACCGAAACAAAAAAAATTAATGGAAGAACAAAATAGTTACACAGGAAATGTTTCATCAGCAGCTCCGGCAGCTCCAACATCGTATTCAACCGATATCAGGGCACTGAATGAAATGATACAAAGGGAAAGCGCGTTTATCGACCTACTGCTTATGGAGATGGATAAAGTGATCGTTGGTCAGCGTTATATGGTTGAGCGTTTGCTGATCGGTTTACTGGCTAATGGGCACATTCTATTGGAAGGTGTACCGGGACTGGCGAAAACACTTGCCATCAATACCCTGTCAAGGGCCATCCAGGCCGATTTCAGCAGAATCCAGTTTACACCTGATCTACTCCCTGCCGACGTATTGGGTACCATGATTTACAACCAAAAGAAAGAAGAGTTCATTGTGCGCAAAGGCCCAATCTTCTCCAACTTTGTTTTGGCCGATGAGATCAACCGTGCACCCGCCAAAGTGCAAAGTGCGTTGCTTGAAGCCATGCAGGAGCGCCAGGTAACTATTGGCGATACCACCTATAAACTGCCCGACCCGTTCCTGGTATTGGCAACCCAAAACCCTATTGAGCAGGAAGGTACCTATCCCCTGCCCGAGGCACAGGTTGACCGTTTTATGCTAAAAGTAGTGATCAAATATCCTAACAAGGAGGATGAGAAAAAGATCATGCGCGCCAATATCTCGCCTTCGGGCATGAATAAGCCAAACGCCATCATCAAGCCAGATGAAATCATCAAGGCTCGCAAAATTGTGCGCGAGGTTTATATGGACGAAAAAATAGAGCAATACATCATCGATATTGTTTTCGCTACCCGTTTCCCCGATCAGTTTAAGCTTGCCAAATACAAAACACTGATCACCTTTGGCGCATCGCCAAGGGCAAGTATCAGTTTGGCGCTGGCAGCAAAAGCATATGCCTTTATTAAACGTCGCGGTTATGTGATCCCCGAGGATGTACGCGCAGTTTGTCATGATGTGTTAAGGCACCGTGTTGGCTTAAGCTACGAAGCAGAGGCCGAAAACATCACCAGTGAGGATATCATTACCGGCATCCTGAACGTGGTTGAGGTACCGTAACCCCACCCAAACCCTCCCCGGAAGGGAGGGCTTTAGAAGCAAGGTATTATTAATTAACTAAAACATTCAAAAGTCTCCCCTACCGGGGGAGATTTAGAGGGGGCCTATGGAAACCAAGGATCTGCTAAAAAAGGTAAGGAAGATAGAGATCAAGACCCGTGGCTTAAGTAACCACTTATTTTCGGGCGAGTATCACTCGGCTTTTAAGGGGCGTGGTATGGCCTTTAGCGAGGTGCGCGAATACCAGATCGGCGACGAGATCCGTACTATCGACTGGAACGTAACCGCCCGCTTCAATGCGCCGTACGTAAAAGTATTTGAAGAGGAGCGCGAGCTTACCGTGATGTTATTGATGGATGTGAGCGGTTCGGAAAACTTCGGCACACAAAACCAGCAAAAGCAGGACCTGGCAACCGAGCTTTGCGCGGTACTGGCATTTTCGGCCATACAGAACAATGATAAGGTGGGCGTGATATTTTTCAGCGATAAGATCGAGAAGTTTATCCCGCCCAAAAAAGGCCGCAGCCATATCCTGATGATCATCCGTGAGCTGATAGCTTTTCAGCCCGAAAATAAAGGTACCAATGTAGCCGAGGCTTTAAAATACTTCACAAGCGTTATCAAAAAGAAATGTACTGCTTTCGTGATATCTGATTTTATTACGCCCGAATTTGAAAGTGAGCTCAAGATCGCCAATAAAAAACACGATATCATCGCTTTAAAACTGTACGATAAACACGAGGAAGAGTTCCCTAACCTGGGCCTCATTCCGGTTAAGGACGAAGAAAGCGGCCATATCATGTGGGTAAATACCGGTGATAAGGCCGTTCGCGATGCCTTTAAATGGGATGCTGTGAAACGCAACGCCGCCCTGCAGGACGCTTTTCGTCGCTCGGGGGTTGATTATACTACCATTGGCACACATGAATCATACGTTAAACCATTAATGACATTATTTAAAAAGCGGGAAGGCCGGCGGTAAAATATATGAACAGGTACATTAAATACACCCTGGCTATGTTGGTATTGCTTGCAGGCTTTTATCAAACAGGCAGGGCGCAAAACTTTGGGGCTAAAGCTACACTGGATAAAAAATCTATCCTGATAGGCGAGCAAACACAGCTCAACTTAAGCATCCGTTTTCACGCTAAAGACAGCATCGGCTTTCCTAAACTGGCCGACAGTATAGGCAAAATCCAGGTGGTAAAATTTAAAGCTGATACTGCTTTTGACCCGGGCGATAAATCCATCAAAACTGTAACCCGGCATTATACTATTACTGTTTTTGACAGCGGTACTTATGTTATACCGTCATACGTGTTCAAATCGCCGGTAGGTGATTTACCAACGGATACATTAAACCTTGATGTTAAAACAGTTGCGGTTGATACAACTAAAGCATTTTATGATATTAAACAGCCGCTTATCATTAAATATACTTTTTGGGATTGGCTGCGTGATAACTGGAAGCTGATTGCAGGTATACTGGCAGGTTTGATTGTTGGCGGAGGTTCGATATTTTATCTGCTCAAAAAGCCTAAAAAAGAAGTTGTTGTTGAAGAGGTTAAACCCGACATTCCGCTGCATATCCAGGCACTTCAAAAGCTTGAGGAGATCAAAAGCAAGCAGCTCTGGCAGCACGATCAGGTTAAGCAATATTATATTGAACTGAGCGACGTGGTGCGCGAGTACCTCGAAAAAAGGTACACGATACAGGCCCTCGAGCAAACATCCGAAGAAATTTTTGCCAGCTTAAGGCATATGGACATCGCCAGCGAAGACAGGAACCTGCTAAGGCAATTGCTTGTGCTATCGGACATGGTGAAATTTGCCAAAGAGAAACCTGCGGCCCATGAAAATGAAAAGAGCATGGAAAACGCTGTCACCTTTATTAAGGACACACAGCCCCATGCTCGGCCAACCGATGTAAATGTGAAGGGAGATGAGGCAAAATGATTTGGCTTAAAGGAATAGAATTCGCTCATCCAAGCTTTTTCTGGCTGTTCATCAGCATTCCGCTTATGGTGGGCTGGTACATCTGGAAACAAAAGCAGCTGCAGGGTAACCTGGCTATGCCAACTATCAGGGGCTTTGCCATGATCACCAAAAGCATGCTGCCCCGTTTCAGGCATTTGAGCATCATATTACGTTCGCTGGCTATGGCGGCGCTTATTGTTGCGCTGGCAAGGCCGCAATCGTCGTTAAGCTGGCAGGATACTACGACCGAAGGTATTGATATCGTTATTGCATCAGATATCTCGGGCAGTATGCTTGCCGAAGATTTTAAGCCCAACAGGCTTGAGGCCGGCAAAAACATCGCCATCGATTTTATCCAGAACCGCCCTAATGACAGGATCGGCCTGGTAGTTTTCAGTGGTGAAAGCTTTACGCAATGTCCGCTCACCATCGATCACTCGGTATTGGTAAATCTTT
Organism: Mucilaginibacter sp. SG538B; assembly: GCF_013376065.1. Classification (NCBI taxonomy): domain Bacteria; kingdom Pseudomonadati; phylum Bacteroidota; class Sphingobacteriia; order Sphingobacteriales; family Sphingobacteriaceae; genus Mucilaginibacter; species Mucilaginibacter sp. SG538B. The sequence continues at coordinate 1,420,459 of NZ_JABMJI010000002.1, read as the reverse complement.
ATGCCGACATCAAAAACGGGATGATTGAAGATGGAACCGCCATTGGCATGGGTTTGGCAACAGCCGTAAACCGTTTAAAGGATAGCGAAGCCAAAAGTAAAGTAGTGATCCTGCTTACGGATGGTTCAAACAATTCGGGCTCTATCCCCCCGGTTACCGCTGCCGAAATTGCCAAACAGTTTGGTGTAAGGGTTTATACAGTTGGTATAGGTACCAACGGCTATGCCCCCTATCCTGTTCAAACGCCAATGGGTGTACAATACCAGCGCATGAAGGTTGATATTGACGAAGGTACGCTGAACAAAATTGCCACCATTACCGGCGGCAAATACTTCAGGGCTACCAACAACAGCGCATTGAAGGATATTTACGAGCAGATTGACAAACTGGAAAAAGCCAAGATTGATGTTACCCAGTACCGCAAAAAAACAGAGCGCTTTTTACCGTTCGCAATTATCGCACTGGCGCTTTTATCGTTGGAATTTTTAACAAGACACACCCTGCTTAAGGGAGCTATAACATAACAGCATGCTACGTTTTGCAAATACAGAATTTTTATGGGGATTGCTTGCTATTCCGCTGCTGCTCTTTATTTTTTTGAGGGTAAACTGGTGGAAACGTAAAGCAATTGCCTCGCTGGGTAATAAGGAGGTGGTGATGCAGCTGATGCCACAGGTATCCTTTTCACGCCCCTGGATCAAGTTCATCTTTTTTATTTTAGCCTATGCGCTTGTTGTTATCGGCATAGCTGACCCTCAGCTTGGTTCAAAAACCGAAGAGGTAAAACGCAAAGGCGCTGATCTGATGATCCTGCTCGACGTTTCAAACAGTATGCTGGCGCAGGATTTGGCCCCTAACCGGCTGGAAAATGCCAAACGTGCGCTATCTCAACTGATTGATAAACTGCACGACGACCGTATCGGCATCGTTGTATTTGCGGGCCAGGCCTATGTACAGCTCCCGGTAACTACCGATTACGCAGCGGCCAAACTGTTCCTCAATACCATTAACACCGAAATGGTGCCAACACAGGGTACTGCCATTGGTGCGGCAATTAACCTGGGGATGCAGTCGTTTGATTTTAAGAACGGCACCGGTAAATCCATGATCATTATTACCGATGGTGAAAATCATGAGGATGATGCCGTATCGGCAGCCAAAGCCGCTTTAGCCAGAAATGTTACTGTGAATGTGGTTGGAGTAGGTTCTGAAGAAGGTGCTCCGGTTCCAATTTACCAGGGCGGCAAGCAAGTTGGGTTTCACAATGACAGCACCGGACACCCAGTAGTTAGCAAGCTGGATGAAACCATGGGTAAGGAGATTGCCGCAGCAGGAAGCGGTGTTTACGTACGGGCCAACAATGCCAACAGCGGCCTTAACATTGTGATGGACCAGATTGCCAAGGTGCAACGCAAAATGACGGATACTAAACAGTTTAAGGATTTTGAAGACAGGTTCCAGTTTTTCCTGGGCATTGCCTTTGTGCTGTTACTGGTTGAGTTCTTCATCTCCATTCGCAAAAACATGCGCTTGAGCAAGATCAAATTATTTGAAGTAAAAAACACATGAAGCAATATATCATAGCCATTTTATTAGTGCTGCAGGCTTCATTTCTTTTTGCCCAGCAGGAAAGAAAATACCTGAGGCAGGGTGACCAACTCTATCAGCAAAAAAAGTATAAAGAAGCCGAAGCCGCGTACCGTCAGGCCATGAGCAAAAAGGCCAAAACCCTAGAGGGTAATTTTAACCTTGGCGACGCAATGTTTAAGCAAAAAAAATATGATGATGCCGCCGCACAGTTCAATAAACTGGCAACTGCATCTATTGATAAAAATGTAAAAGCAGGCGCCTATCACAACATTGGCAACTCCTTTTTAACACAAAAAAAATACAAGGAAAGTATCGACGCCTATAAAAAAGCGCTGGTTAATAACCCTAAAGATGAGGAAACCCGGTATAACCTTGCCTATGCCCAAAAAATGCTGAAAAACCAGCAGAATAAAAATAAAGGCGGCGGGGGCAACAATAATAATAAAGACAAAAACAAGGATAAGAATAAAGATAACAAAAACAATAAGGACAAGGATAAAGACAAAAAAGACCAGGATAAAAATAAGCAGGACCAGGACAAGAAAGATCAGGATAAGCAAAACCAGGATCAGAAAGATCAGCAGGGACAGCAGCCAAACCAATTGTCAAAAGATGATGCCCAGCGGATGCTTGATGCCCTTAACAATGATGAAAAGCAAACCCAGGATAAGCTGAAGAATAAAAAATTAAAAGGCGCTAAGGTGCCTATTTCAAAAGATTGGTAAATCTTTGTTGTTTTGTAGATACTAATGAAAATTAAACTTTCCATATTAACGCTGCTGCTGTGTTGCTCAAGCCTGGTTTTTGCACAGGTAAAGTTCACGGCATCGGTAAATAAAACTACCATAGGGACAGGCGAAGTACTTGAAGTTACTTTTTCTATTAATGCCAATGCCGATCGTTTTGCGCCGCCTTCATTTGGTGGTTTCCAGGTGGTTGGCGGCCCCAACGTATCCAATAGCATATCCATGATCAATGGCGTTACCTCGGCAAGCATAGCATACGGGTATGATCTGGTACCAACCAAAGAGGGAGAATTAACCATCGGCCCTGCTACTATTATGGCGGGAGGAAGACCCTACAGCACTTCTCCTATTAAAATAAAAGTAGTAAAAGGCCAGGGTGGGCAGGTCAGTCAACAAGCTCAGCAGCAAGGCAGCAATGGGCCCGATAGCCGCAACATTCAAAAAGGGCGTGTAAGCGATATATCCAAATCATTGTTTTTACGTGCCGAGGTTGATAAAACAACCGCCTACATGGGTCAGCAGATCATGATGAACCTGCGCCTATACACCCGGGTTAATATCGCCAACGGCGAACCGGAAAAAATCCCCGATCTTAATGGTTTTTACAGCCAGGAGATCAAAAACACCAATCCTAACGCCCAATGGCGCACCGAAATTTTAAATGGTGTACGGTACAACGTAACCGATATTAAACAAACCGTTCTGTTTCCCGAGCATGAGGGCAATATCACTATTGAGCCTTCTGTCATGAACTTTATAGTACGGCAGCAGGCCGCTTCATCATCAGGCGACCCCTTCGATGCATTCTTTGGCGGATATGAGGATGTGAAGTACAAGATTAAAAGTGCGCCCGTTGTCATTCACGTGAAACCACTGCCATTAGCAGGCAAGCCTGCCGAATTTACAGGCGCTGTGGGCAAGTTTAATATTGAGGCTTCGCTTGATAAAAATGATGTTAAAGCTAATGATGCCATTAATTACACCATAAAGGTAAGCGGCGCAGGCAACCTGAAGTTGTTGAAACCGATAACGCCAACTTTCCCAGCCGACTTTGAGAAGTATGAGCCCAAGATCACCGATACTATTACCATAAATGCCAGCGGGGCATCAGGTAGCAGAAAATACACTTATCTGCTGATCCCGAGGCACCAGGGCGATTTTACTATCGACCCGGTTAAGTTTGCATACTTTAACCCGGCTACAGGCAGGTACGTTTCATTAAGCACCCCGGCATTTCATGTAAAGGTTGCCAAAGGCAGCAGCGATGGCAGTAACGTTACCGCCTTTTCAAACGCGGGCAAACAGGATGTTAAGGTGCTGAGTAATGATATCCGTTACATAAAAACCGGCAGCGAGCTAAATGAAGTAGGCAGCGATTTTTATGGCTCTGGATTATATTATTTCCTGCTGATCTTGGGTCCGGCAGGTTTCTTAGGCGCTTTGGTTTACGGTAAATGGCGAGATAAAAATAATGCCGACGTGGTTGGTTTAAAAAGTCGCAAAGCAGGTAAAGTGGCAGCCAAACACCTGGCCAGCGCCAAACAGCAACTAAACGATAAAAAGGCTTTTTATGAAAACCTTTTCCGCGGTTTATATGGCTATTTGAGTGATAAACTTAATATTCCTTACGCAGATCTTAACCGTGAAAAGATAGCTTCGGAACTAAAAGCCTGCTCGCTTGATGAAAGCCTCATTAACGAGATGTTGGACACGCTTGACCTTTGCGAAATGGCACGTTATGCACCGGTATCAGGCATTACCGAGCAACAGGTATTTGATAAGGCCCAGAACATGATCAATAACATTGAAAATAAAATATAACATGATGAAGCGCATTATATACTTACTGCTTATCATCGTTATGCCTGTGTACGCATTAGCTAACGATGATGCCAACATCCTGTTAAAAAAAGGAAACGACCAATACACCAAAGGCCAGTATAAGGAAGCCATAACCACCTACCAGAAAATTGTGGACGACGGGCACCAGTCGGCATTAGTTTACTATAATTTGGGCAATGCTTATTTTAAAAATGAGGATGTGCCATCGGCGTTGCTTTACTATGAAAAGGCGCACAAGCTTTCGCCGGGCGATGAGGATATCAATTTCAATATTCAATTTGCCAATCAAAAAACAACAGATAAGGTAGAGGCCGGTACCGAGTTCTTCATTACCAAATGGTGGCACTCGTTTATTCTTCGCTTTTCATTAACAACTTTGGCGGTGATGACGATCCTGTTCTTTATTGCAGGATGTGCATTGCTGACAGTGTACAGGTTCACTAATTCGGTAAGCATTAAAAAATGGTCGTTTTATTCGGCTTTAGTAATCCTGCTTTTCGGTTTTGCAAGCATGTTTGTTGCAAGTCGCCAGGATCAATATTTTGACGCACACCATGGCGCAATCATATTCAGCACGTCTGTTAATGTAAAAAGCGCGCCAACGCCCAACGCTAAAAATCTGTTCCTGATCCATGACGGTACAAAGGTTGAGATACTGGAAAACAACAACGACTGGATAAAGATCAGGCTGGCCAGCGGCAACGAGGGCTGGATCAATGCTTCGGACGCTAAGCAAATATAGTTTTTGAGGAGGTGAAAGGACAAAGGTAAAAGGCGAAAGGTTGCTTTTTAAACTCAATTCTTTCTTTCTTCCACTGGTCGAAGTTTAGCGACAGCGTAACTTCGTCCTCAAATCGTGGAAGCATTCTGCTTCCGTGGATCATCAATCATATTATAACTATTCGGTTAAGCTGAAAGCTTAACCTATTTTAGGTCCAAGTTACGCTATCGCTAAACTTGAACCAGTATTTGTGTATTTGCTTTGGGCTTAAAGCCTTAAGCTTTCGGCTTTATGCTGTGTTTCGCTAACAGCTCCAGTACATCTTCTTCGGTACCGGTAAAAGGTCCTGATGATTCTATTTTAAAACTGGCCATAGCAGCAGCAAACTCGCCGGCCTCCTGGAAATCCTTCCCTTTGGCGCGTTGGTATAAATAGCCTGCCATGTAAGTATCACCGCAACCTGTAGCATCAACTACTTCAACCGGTTTGTAGGCCGGGATCTGATAATAAACACCATCTGTATAAATCACCGAGCCCATACTGCCTAATGTAACCACTACCTCTTTAACGCCCCAGTCATTCAAAACTTTGGCACCTTCATGAATGTCAGTTATACCAGTAAGTACTTCCATTTCATGTTCGTTCACCTTCAGGATATGGATATGTTGCAGAGCGTCACGCTTTTCGGGCCAGTCGATGGCTATTACGTTTTTATCTTCTACCTTACGCAGGTAGCCCTGTGCATCAAGAGAAAGCTTGCCCCGTTGAGCCAAGTTCTTTATAAATTCTACGGAGATATCATCGGCCAGTAAAGGACCTAAATGATAAACGTCGGCCTGGATCTCGTCAAGCTGTTCAATAGTGAAGGGATCCGCTTTTTGTAACACGCGCTGGGTACGGTGATCCTGGTTAACAGAGTAAATATTTTCAAAGTAAACCGTTTCGCCGCCTGTAGTAGCATGTACTTCGATACCTTTGTTACGGAGTTTTTCAACAACCGGCATTTCGCTCAAAGCAAGCGAGGTAACCAGGGTATAATTCACATCCATGTTACGGATGGCGTTTGAAAAGTAAAAAGAAGTACCGCCAGCCATGTGTTTAACCGCTTGCGGTGTTACCACTTTATCTAACGTAATATGCCCTACACAACAAATATCGTACATGAAATTTCCCTATTATGATTTGATACTCAACCCCTATTATTAAAACAAACGGCAAATGTAAAGAAATAGGAAAGGGAGTACAAGAATTGTGGCATATTATAACATCCCCGTTATAATCATTTACTCGCTGTTGAAAGTTGTTGAAGTGTTTTAGCACCCAGCATACCATCCGGAATAAGCTTACAATGTTCCTGAAAAGCCATCACCGCTTTTCTGAATATATCAGATTCTTGCCCGTCTATCGGTCCGGCATAATATCCAAGTGATTTTAACTGCTTTTGCGTTTCGGTTAATAAATCAATCTTTCTATCAGCAGACAGATCGCCCAGCGAGGGTACTTCTCCCGGGTGTTTAATTATTTTGGAAAGCTTAACTCTTAAGCTATCATCATTAACGAGGCCGGTTTGCACTAAAAAGTTCAGGTTTTGCGCAGCTGCCTGTTGATCGCCGTTGGTTTCTATCATTTTTAAAACCAGGTCTGCTTCAAATTTTTGTTTTTCCAGATTTCGATTTGCAACACCCTGTATCCATGCGCCTACTCCGATACCGAGTAAGGCAAATATCGCTGAGAGGATTATCGGTGCATACTGTGATTTAAGCCACTTATTTTCACTCCTTTTCGACTGCTCTTCCTGGTAGTACTTAAAAACTTCAAAGTCAAGCTCTGTTTTTATCTGTGATTTAAACTTGTTAAAACTTTCATCCGGTTGTGTGTCGGCCATAGGTTATTTATTAGCTGTATGATTATAAAATTAGATAATAAAATCTATTTTTTAAACAATCAACTCAGTCGCAAATCTAATAACAAGCTTTTATACTACCCCGCTAAACACATCTACACCTGCCATTTCGGCCAGGTCATCAAAATATACCGATGCGAGATGCTCCCAGCTTAAGCGGCTGCTGTATTGGAGGGCCCCTTCAATAAACTGTTCCCGCAGGCTTTTATTCTTCAGCAATAATTCAATCCGCTCAACATAGCAGCCGGCATTGTATGGCTCACATTTAAAACCATTAATGCCTTGCTCAATAAAATCTTTTGAGCCGCCGCCGGCGGCAATAACGCACGGTACGCCCGATGCCATAGCCTCAAGTACTACGTTACCATAAGCTTCAGATACCGATGGAAACAGGAACAGGGTTGATGACGCGTATAAAACCGAGAGCGTTTTATGATCTACCTTACCGGTAAATACGGCCTTGGGCATCTTCGCTTCACAGGCTTTGCGTGCAATGCCATCGCCTGCAATGATGAAGTTAACTTCGGGATGGCGGTCCTGCATTATGGTATAGATCTCAAACAGGGTCTCCAGGTTTTTCTCCCAAACCAGGCGGCTCGCAAATAAAATAGTTGGATTATCATTTCCTGTTATCGAGTACAAACTTTTTTTATGCCTTGGCGAAAACAGCCGGGTATCTATTCCCCTTTGCCATAGTTTCATGCGATAGGTATCAACTCCCATATCAATCAGCTCATCCTTCATAGTAATTGAAGGCACGTATACCTGATCACATTGATTATAGAAAACCTTATGACTCTCGGCCATCATCTGCTTAACCTTATTGATGAGGAAGGGGGTATGTTTCAGGTAATAATCGATGTAGGAAATAAAATGAGTATGGTATATGCTCATAACAGGCAAGCCTTGCTGGGTAGCATATTTTAACGCAAAATTGCCCAAAAGCGATGGCGTGGCGATGTGTACAACATCTGGCGAAAAATTATCAATCTCTTGCTTCAATTCGCCCATCACCAGGGCAGGTATCGCCATAGTGTAACCGGTATTGATCGGCAAGGTCAAAGCCGGCACTTTTAATGATTCAAAACCGGCTATGCTATCCGGCCCGGCACCGTAAACAAACAGAAACTCAAAAATATTACGGTCAATCCGTTTAATGAGCTGATACATGGTACGTACGGCACCATCGAAATCTTCAATAAGTATCTCGGCGAAAAATGCTACTCTAATCTTTTTCATCTTATTGAGTGATTAGTGGTTATTACCTGGTGTTCACCTTCGCGTATCTTACAGGCTCCGGCCCCGTCATCAGGAACTCTCTTAATTCGGCTAATTTATCTGTGTTGATCAGGTCTACCTCACATTCAAGCAAAGCTTTCCATACTTCTTTATTTTCGGGGGATGCCCACAGGCGTACCCGTTTTTTGTAGTGATGTGCCGTGGCTACATAATCACGAAGCAACTGTCTCTGATCTTCAGGCATCGGACCCTTACCTGTCCAACTGATCAGGAGCGAATATTTGCAGCTGGCAGTTTTATAAACAGTGTTTGAAAGTGTATCGGTATGCACCTGCATCAGGTCTTCATCAATAAAAGCATAGCGTTGCCTTTGTGCTTGAAGCATTTTATAAGGTTTATTGCCGGTTATAACAATTGTTACTTTTCCCTCTATTATTTCGCCATCATTATAACTCGACAGCATAGGCGCATAGCGTTTTAATACTTCCGACAGCTTTGCATAAGTTTTTTCGGCGTCTGATTTAATATCGATCATCAGCGTAACCGGAGAAAGTGGGTATACCACCTCCCTGTTTTTACCCTCGTAACAGTTAAACAATGGCTTTAAATAAAGCTGCTCCAGGGTACGTCTTTTTTGAAAAGCGGGCAGCATATGTGCCACCAGCAATTCGTCATCGCGCAGGTAGATGTCAGCTTCTACGTTTTGAAAACCGTTATCCAGGGCATCGTACAGGGGCCGGTTGTGCCAGTAATCATTATGGGCGAAACCTTTGGAGAGGGGGCTGTTTTGAGCCTGGCAGGTAATGGCTCTGAAGGTAAGAATAACAAAAAACAGAAATTTCAGGTGCTTGTGGCAAAATGCTGCTTGCATCGTAATTTGTATTTGTTGCCACAAATTTATCCTTCAGATATGTACAGGCAGTTATGTCATGGTAAAGTAAAAGCACCAAATGCTTTAATTTATTGTAAATGACTTAACATTTTCATCACATTAAAATATACAAATTGACACCGTTCGATTAAGCTGGAGTCACATTAAATACGCATTTTATAAAGAAGTGTTAATATGCTATGACAAATGGCGAAGAATTGATGCACCGAGCTCCTGCCAGTTACCAGCTTTTTCGGGAAGTGAACAAAGATCTGAGATAAGCATAAATACATCTTCCGCACTTTTGCCTTCCTGCCTTAGATATCTAATCGACGTTGAGCCGGCCGATTTGGATAGCTTTTTACCGTCTTTTTCAAGCAACAGCGGATGATGATAAAATACGATATCATTAAAATCCTGCTTATCCAACACAGCCGCCAACTGGATCTGAGCCAATGTTGACGCCCACAGATCTTCACCCCTCACAATCAGGTCAATGCCATAAAACAGATCGTCAATAACAGAAGTAAGTTGATAAGCCGGGAAACCGTCTTTTTTTTTGACCACAAAATTTTCCATTTCGGCAAGTAGCTGAGTTTGGATAATTTTGCCGGTATAACTTTTCACGAGCAATGTAGCAACGTTATCTGTACGTAAGCGCCAACTCGCTCCAAGGGTATTTAAAGGAATCTGCTTATCTGAGCAGGTACAGCTTCCAATTTCACTCATTTGCTTGCGCGAGCAGGCACAGGCAAATACAAAACCACCTGCGGCTAATTGCTCGAGGGCTTCGTTATACAGATGCATCCGGTGAATTTGTGAAAACCTGGCTTCAAAATCGTCGGCATCCTGCGGTCCTTCATCCCAGGGGATCTCCAAAAATCGTAGCGTATCAAAAATATCAGTCAGGTATTCCCGATTAACCCTTGCCCGGTCGAGGTCATCAATCCTCAATAAAACTTTAGCGCCATGTTTACGCGCCAATGTCGCGGTGATAGAAAAAGACAGCACATTGCCCACATGCAAAAACCCGCTTGGTGTTGGAGCAATGCGGGTTTTATTAAAATGTATCGGGGCACTTGTCAATAGCTTTTAGGATTGATGAATGCTAAGATACAAAAGCTGAAGATTACAGCGATAGTGTGATGAAGATACTTTTTGAGCGACGGCCTGTGCGATTCCCTCCCCTGGGAGGGTGTAGGGAGGGGTTTCGTCGACATACCTATGCGCTTTAATGACGCACAAACCCCTCCCTGCCACTACTCATTCCAACCACACCCCTCCCGGGGGAGGGAATTGAAAATGGAGCGCCTCCTATAAACCATTATGCCAGCAACGTCCCCCCATCAACCACCAAATTCAATCCCGTCCCAAAACTTTGCTTCATAAGATAAACAAAGGCAAGGGCAACATCATCCGCATGGCCAACACGACCAAGCAATAACGTATCTTTTGCCCAATTGTAAAGGCCTTCTTTGTCTTCGGCAGGCAGGCTATCCCAAAGGTTAGTATCAATTACGCCGGGTATTACCGCGTTTACACGTATAGGAGCAAGCTCGACAGCTAATGCCCTTACCAAACCTTCCATAGCACCGCAAATACTGCTGGCTATCGACCAACCGGCAGCCGGTCTTGTTCCCGCCGTGCCACCGGTTAGGTTTACAGAGCCGCCTTTGTTGATGAACGGCACGCCATATTTAACAGCAGCATAAGCTCCCCAGTAGCGCAGATTAAAAAACTTACGCGCAGCCTCGATATCTGTTTGATCGATATTATTCAAATTAAGATTTTCAGCAGCGGTGTAAACCAGGTGATCAAAATTACCGGTCTGCTCAAAAAACGATTTTATATTTTCTTCGTGTGATAGGTCTACCGCGTAGCCCTCAGCATCTTCAGGTAACTGGCTTAAAGCGTTGTTGATCTTGCTTTGATTACCTGAAACTATGACAACTTTAGCACCTTCGTCAGCAGCTGCTTTTGCTGTCGCGAAGCCTATACCTGTACTGCCACCCAATATAATTACCCGTTTGCCCTTTAATGACGATTTACTTTCAATTTGATTGTTCATGATGTTATTCTTTTTTAGACACCACAAATTTCCGCCGTAAAAAATCGGTTCCACTTACCATTTGGTAAAAAGCGATTAGCCTTAAGAATTTATAAATACTAAATTTGAGCTATGACACTTGCAGACCGGATTATCCAATTCAATGAGCAGCTAACCTACACCGGCGATCCTTTACCTGAAGGCATCCGCATTATGAACCCTTTTAAGGAACATCCGCAAACCATGCGTATTGTCGATGAGTTTTACCATAAATATTATAATGATAATCAGCAGCGGCATATCATTTTGGGCATTAACCCCGGCAGGTTTGGCGGTGGCTTAACAGGCATCCCTTTTACGGATCCTAAACGACTGATCTCTGAATGCCACATCAATTACGAAGGCAAAATGTCGCATGAGCCTTCTTCTGTGTTTGTTTATGAGGTGATCAACGCCTTTGGCGGCCCGGAAGCTTTTTATAAACAAATCTATATTAATTCGCCCTGTCCGCTTGGTTTTACAAGTGTTGATGCAAACGGAAAGGAAAAGAACTATAACTATTACGACAGTAAGGAACTAACCAAAGCCGTTTATCAGTTTATGATCGAAAATATCCGCAAGCAGATTGACCTGGGCATTAATACCGAAAAATGCTTTTGTTTTGGTACGGGAAAAAATGAAACATTCCTGCGCAAGCTAAACGATGAATACCATTTCTTTGGCGAGATCATAGCACTTGAACATCCGCGTTTTATTATGCAGTATAAAACGGCAAGCAAGCAATTTTATATTGATAAATATCTTGAAGCTTTTGCAAGTATAGCGGGATAAGTTATCGCCTATTAAACAAAACTTATCAATTCCCCTCTTGAGAGGGGGCGCGAACGAAAGCGCGGTAGCAGGAGTGTGTTTCTGCGGTAGACTTATCAAGCAGAAACACACCCCTCCGCCCCTCTCAAGAGGGGAATCGCTCAATCCCGCACCATTTGTCCCTTATATTAACTATGCAATAAACATCCTCTTGTTTCAGGCTAAAACGCTTATATTGTGTGCTGCAACCAATTAACCTTTAAGCTATGACCCAAAGCAAGTTTTTAGCATTCCTGCTGGTGCTTTTTGTTTTTCCTTTTGTTTCAAAAGGGCAATCAGATGCAAACAATAAACTCATCTCGCCCCGCATCAGGGTGATCATGGATAATGATTTTGGCGGTGATCCGGATGGTTTATTTGCGCTTACTCATCTGGTGCTATCGCCATCGGTTGAAGTTAGGGGGATCATCGGTTCGCACCTGAATGCCAACGATGGGTTCGACAGATCTAAAACCCAGGCGGAGAACGCGGCAAAAAAGGCTGCAGACCTGTTAGCTGTTTTAAAGATTAAAGATCAATTCCCGGTAATAGCAGGCTCTAACACCGCGATGGTAAACGACAGTACCCCGGTAAAAAGTAAAGCTGTCGATCTGATCATTAAAGAAGCATCCCGTACAGACACCTCCTTACCTCTTTACATCCTTTGTGGCGCCGGACTTACCGAAATTGCATCGGCTGTATTAACCGATCCAAAAATTGCCGACAAACTCACACTGGTGTGGATTGGCGGCCTGGAGTACAGCGATCTTGCACTACCCCCACCCAATTACAGCAGCCCCGAATATAACCTCAATATCGATATCAATGCGGCGAGAGCTGTGTTTAACCATTCTCAGCTAAAATTATGGCAGATTCCGAGGGATGGATATCGCCAGGCCATACTTTCCTACTCAGAATTACTGCTTAAAGTAAAGCCGCAAGGCGAAACAGGGAAATATCTGGCTGGCGCACTTGAAAACGTCATGAAGCTCATCCAGCAATATCGTCTTAATTTGGGTGAAACCTATATCATAGGTGATAGTCCGCTGGTGTTGCTTACCGCGCTGCAATCATCCTTTGAAGCCGACCCATCATCAAGTGAATATGTGTTAAAGCCCTGCCCGCTTATTAACGCACAAGGCGGATATGATTACAATGCCCATGGCCGAAATATCCGTGTTTATCGCAGGTTAGATATCAACCTCATGTTTAATGATTTTTTTGCCAAGCTGGAGTTGGCTAAATAAATGCTGCATTTGGCACATTTTTAACCATAAACGGTTTATTTAGTATTACCAAAAGTGCTGTTTTGTAATTATTTTGCATGGTCATAAACCTTTGTTATCATGCTTAAAATAATTGGCAAAAAAACTCAAAATACGCTTCTGCTTACATTACTATTATTTGCGGGGGGTAAAACCCTTGCTCAAACCAATGATACATCGTTACCTAAGCTTATTGAAAAAAATGGCAGGCACGCGTTTTTAGTTGATGGCAAACCATTTTTGATGCTGGGAGGCCAGGCGCATAACTCAAGCGCATGGCCCGCTTTAATGCCAGCGGTATGGAAATCGGCCGGGGTAATGCACCTTAACACGCTTGAAGTACCCATTTACTGGGAACAGATAGAATCCAAGCCCGGGAAGTTTGATTTTACATTGGTAGATACATTGCTTACCCAAGCCCGGCAGCATAACGTTCATTTGGTACTATTATGGTTTGGTACCTGGAAAAACGGCAGTAACCACTACATGCCCGAATGGATGAAACGCGACGCGGAGAAATATCCAAACATAACAGGCAAAACAGGCAAGCCCATTGACTCACCTTCACCTCATTCAAAAGCCACTTTAGATGCTGATATCAAGGCGTTTTCGGCAGTTATGCGTTACTTAAAGCAGGCAGATCAGCAGCATACAGTTATCATGGTACAGGTTGAAAACGAACCCGGCTCATGGGATACCGTCCGCGACTATTCAGCTAAGGCGCAAAAACTGTTTGAAGGCGATGTCCCCGCCCAACTGTTAAAACCAGCTGTACTAAAAGCCCTGAATGTATCGGAACACTCAAAAGGCTCGTGGACCAAAGTTTTTGGCGACAGGGCTGACGAATATTTCCAGGCCTGGTCAATAGCCCGGTTCATCGAACAGGTGGCCGCAGCCGGTAAAGCTGAGTATCCGCTGCCATTATACGTAAACGTGGCGCTCCGTGATCCGCTTACCAATCCGCCGGCAACCCATTATGAAAGCGGGGGCGCGACAGATAACGTAATCCCGATCTGGAAAGTAGCCGCCCCATCAATTAACCTGCTTGCTCCTGATATTTACCTGTCGGGCAGCGAAAGGGTGTTGAAAGTAATTGACCTGTATACCCGCGCAGATAATCCCCTGTTTGTACCCGAAGCTGGCTTAATGGCTGATAATGCCAAATATTTTTATGATGTGTTGGCCCACGGTGGTATTGGCTTTTCACCTTTCGGGATAGATGACAATGGCGATAGTTCAAACGATGATCATTTGGCCGAGCTACTTTCCCCTTTTGCGGATGAATATGCCATGGCAGCACCAATGATGCGTGAACTGGCACAATGGGCATTTGAAAATAAGATCAAAGCCGTTGTTGAACATGAAGATGGCGCGGAGCAAAGCATTAAACTTGGTGCCTGGGATGCCATTGTAAAATTTGGCAGCGGCCGGGGTGGTGAACTTAAACCTAATAAAGACCATAACGGTAAAGCCATGATTGTTAGCCTTAATGAAAATAAATTTATCGCGACTGGAACAAACTGTCGCATCACCTTCCGCCCGGCCGGCAGCAACACCGGTAAGGCATGGCAATACCTTAAGGTTGAAGAAGGCTGGTATGATCAAGGCGTATTTAAATCGCTTCGCATCCTTAATGGTGATGAAACAGACTGGGGAGGGCCTGCAATTGGCGATAAGCCGAGGGTGTTGCAGATCTCGTTGGTGGTGAGGTAAAATTAATTAATGTAGAGACGCATAATTGCGTCTCTCGCAGGCAGGTCACGCATGCAATTTTCAATTAAATGAGGCTCAGTACATTAGAGACGCAATTATGCGTCTCTACACGTTAAACCCTCCTATTTCACCTCATAAACCACCGCCTCATACGGCATCAGCGTGCCATTTTTTGATGGCTTTTGATAATTGCCGATTAAAACCGTTGCATTACCCAAATTCATACCTGTTTGAGCCGGAGCTGTTTTACTTGTAAAATTCAGGAGTACCAGCAGCTTCCTGCCGTTCAACTCCCGGGTGTAGGCATAAGTATCGGGGTTTTGTGCATCGAGCAATGTATATTTTCCGTATACCAGTACCGGGTTATCCTTCCGCAGCTTTACTATCCGCCTGAAATAATTCAACGTGCTATTGGCATCTTTTTCCTGCGCAGCAGCGTTGACACTTTTATAATTGGGATTTACCTTTATCCAGGGTGTACCCGTTGTAAAACCGGCATTGGCCGTGCTGTTCCATTGAAATGGAGTGCGCCCGTTATCACGGCTTTCAAAGGCTATTCGTTTTAAATATGTAGGCAAATCGGCACCAATATTTTTTTGCCGCTGATATTCGTTTAACGTTTGCACGTCACGATAGTCATCAATTGTGCTAAAGCCAGCATTGGTCATGCCCAGTTCGTCGCCATTATAATAGTATGGCGTACCGCGCATAGTCATCAAAAATGTAGTGAGCATTTTTGATGATACAGCCCTGAACTCCGGACTATCATTGCCGAACCTGCTTACCAGCCGGGCCTGGTCATGATTGGCTAAGAATATTGATAACCACCCCTTTGATGCAAAGGCACTATCCCATTTGGTAAATACCTGTTTTAAGTGAACTACGCTATAGCCTTCGGGTTTGGCAATATCCACACCTTCAAATGCGTAAGCCATGTTCAATTCATTTCTGTCGGCATCAACTAAATTATGGCCGTCTTCAAAAGTATTGCCTGCACCTTCGGCTACACTCATTACGTTATATTTACTGAGCACTTCTCTGTTCATTTCCTGCAGGTATCCGTGCAAATTGCCCTGTACGCCGTAATATTGGGTAAAGTTTTTTTCAAACCCTTTCGGAAAGGCCGGAAAGGTAGTATCCTTTGCAGCAAATTGGAAGGCATCCAGCCGGAAACCGTCAATCCCCTTATCAGCCCAAAACTTCATTATGCCGTATACTTCATTCCTCAGTTTTGGATTTTCCCAGTTAAGGTCGGGCTGCTTGCGCGAAAAATAATGCAGGTAATAGGCATTGGTAAGCGAATCATAACGCCAGGCATCGTGGTTTACGTCAAATAAACTGTAGCGATAAGCGGGTTTGCCCTTTTCGGCGTTCCACCAGTGATAATATTCCCGGTACGGATTTTTGCGCGAGCTCCTGCTTTGTTTAAACCATTCGTGCTCATCGCTGCTGTGATTTACTACCAGGTCCATCACCAGTTTTATGCCGCGGGAATGCATGCCTTTCAGCAAAACATCAAAATCATCCATGGTTCCAAAATCCTTCATGATGTTGCGGTAATCGCTTACATCATAGCCATTATCGTCATTAGGCGAGCTGTAAATTGGGTTAAGCCAAACAACATCAACACCGAGGCTTTTGATATAATCAAGTTTGGAGATAATGCCTTTCAGGTCACCAATACCGTCTCCATCGTTGTCCTTAAAGCTTCGGGGATAAACCTGGTAAACTACGGCTTCCTTCCACCATTTGCGGTCAATAGTGTCTGCTCTGCCTTGATTGTTTTGCGCGGCCCCTGAAATGGCAACAAACATAAAAACAATGAAGGCCACAAAACGAATGTAAGGTACGTTCATGATTATAATTGGTTAAGCTTTAGCAGGACGAAACAGACTTTCTGTGGTTTATAACAATAGAATATTAAGATAGCAATATTTAAGCGAAACAAAAAATAATGCAACTAAATCCGTCGGCTTAGCGCCCGTACAAATTTGAAGTTCAAACATTATGCACATTTCGGGGTTTAGAAATGAGCTAACACCAATCACAATTAAACAGTCAGTAAATTGAATTTTTAATATTTATATCCGTTAGCGTGCATCACAAACCACCACATAAAATTTCTACCCTGCTTTTAAAAACAGTTTTATTCATACTATTTACAGGCATATCGGTACATGCTTTCGGCCAGGTACCTGTACCTGCCGATTCGGTAAAAGCCGATTCATTGCGCATTAAAGAAAAAGTAGTAAAACCGGCCAAACCGACCGATACTTTATATAAACAATATGACTTTGGCGATCTGGTGCGTAACATACTTCACCCCGGCCGACCGGCTGCACCTCCTAATAAAAAGGCATCGGGAATTACCATCATACCCAATGTGGCATCCAATCCCACTATCGGCTCACAAATTGGGATCAAGGCTGTAGCCGGAAAAAAATTAGGGAACGATCCAAATACCCTGCTTTCGGTTGCTGCCACATCGGCTTCTATTACTACCAAGGGGATCATCTATTTTTATATCAACCATAACATATATACACCGGGTAATAAATGGAATTTTCAGGGCAGTTTGGTTGCAGCCAAAACAGTTTCGCCCGATTACGGCTTGGGAATTGGCCAGGCATCAAGCGGCAGCGAAGCCGACCAGGTGTTGGCCAATCCCGGGCGTAAAGGCAGGGCATTGCATTCGCAATTTTATAATATCCGCGAGAAGGTATACAAAGAGATAGATAAGGGATTATTTTTAGGCGCGGGCGCTTCTTTTGATATCAGGCGAAAAATTGAGGATACCAAATCAACAACTGATCTTACCCCATACAATATCTATAGCGACCGTCATGGATTTGCCCGCGACCATTATGCTGCTAACGGCTTGCTTTTTAACTTACAATACACTACCCGCGACAATCAAAACCGGGCCTACAGAGGGATTTACGTCGATGCCGGCTTCCGCATTAATCAAAGCTGGATGGGGAGCTCCAAAAATGCGGTACAGTTCACTACAGATTTCAGGAAGTATTTCAGCCTGTCAGAAACTAACCCCGAACATGTTGTTGCCTTCTGGAACTGGGGCTCATACCTTATCAGCGGTAACATCCCCTATCTCGAGCTGCCAGGCACCGGCAAAGATCCGGGCTTCCGGAGCGGCAGGGGTTATGTAGTACAATATTTTAAGGGTACGCAATACAACTACTCGGAAGTAGAATACCGTTTCCCGATACTGCGGAATAAATTTTTAAGCGGCGTGGCATTTGCCAACCTGCAAACAACCAATGATGAATCGGGCACCAAAATATTCCAGGTATGGCAACCGGGTTATGGCGGCGGTTTGCGGGTACTATTTAATAAAGCAACCCGTACCAATCTTTGTCTTGACTATGCCTTTGGTCGGTATGGTTCAAAGGGGTTCTTTTTGGGCTTGAATGAAGCATTTTAAAACGGCCTCTATGTTAATCACGAAGGCCGTTTCGTTAAATCGACTACGATAGTTCTATATAGCTTACTTAGTATAAACAGCGAACTTTGTATTTTTAGCATTGAGCGGTGTCATCCATTTAATATCTTTTCTTTTGATCGTGCCGTTTAGTTGATCTGCAATTACCAATTGTTTTTTATTTATCAATATCGAGTCCTTATCGGAAGATATCACGATCCATCCTGTTTCATCCACCATATAAAACTTATTATCAACCTTAACCAACACATCCTGATTGCCAGCTTTTGCTGCAGATAGTTTATTATCAAATGTTCGGGCGATTTTTATCTGATCAAAATGTTCCAGCGTACTGTGATAATCCAGATCGCCAATCGCCTTGTTTACCAGTTTTGAAAAAGAGTTTGATCCTGATCCTTTATCTAACCCAAAATACATTAGCGCTTTTGTATTGCCCGGCAAACTGCCCCAATGCTCGCTTTGCATAATGTTATTATAGCCTTTTTTAATGATCTTTAACTTAAACCTCATCT
Organism: Mucilaginibacter sp. SG538B; assembly: GCF_013376065.1. NCBI lineage: Bacteria > Pseudomonadati > Bacteroidota > Sphingobacteriia > Sphingobacteriales > Sphingobacteriaceae > Mucilaginibacter > Mucilaginibacter sp. SG538B. The sequence goes on along the minus strand of NZ_JABMJI010000002.1, from coordinate 1,401,701 downwards.
CCCCATCGGCCATAAAACTAAGTGAGATCTTAAAATAGCCCCGCACATCCGTTTTTCCAAGCAGTTTTTCATCAGCCCCGAAAATACCAGCTCCTTCAATTGGCAATAAGGTTTTTGAATCAACAACGAGACCGGCGATGTCTATATTTCTTGTCATTCTGTTATATGTGTTGGCCAATAGCAGAGCCGGGATGAAAAACAGAAGTATCGCAACAAAAGACAACTTTGTTATTAAAAATTTATTCATGACAGTATTTAAGTTTAGGTGAAGATAGGAGTTTAACTAAAGAAAAAAAATACAACATAAAATATCTGTGCTGTTAATTATTATTCTTAATTTTATACTGCAAGCACCTGTAAAACAATCATGTAATACAACTACATGATATTCCTAACCATATCAATAACCGGGAAGCATGGCCAAAAAGAAAACAGCCGATAAAGACAGCATATGGAAAAGCCTGCAATTGAAGCTGGGCGTAATTACTGTTATTTTAGGTTTAATAACTACCGGGTATAATCTGATTAAGAAAGATCCGCCACCGCCGGTTAACCCTGATCTGAAGGCCAGCCTCGAAATTTCGTATATCAGCATGGTCAATGATATTTATGCCCTGGCGGGGGGTGATAGTGCTGTAAGGAAAAAGGATGCCTTTTATCTTGATTATCCCATACTCACTAATGAAATTTCAGATAAAAACCTCCAGAAAACCGACCAGCTTTTTAACGACACCACGGCTGTTGATTATGACCTGTTTATCACCTGCCTCATGATCCAGAACAAAGGCAAAGGCGATGCATCAGACATTGAACTTGACGTGAGCAAGCTCAATATTAGCCAGCCGCTTACCATAACTGAAGCCCCTCAAAGCAAAAATGATTATGACAGCCAGATCAGGGCCAAAGGCAACGCTGTGAAACAAATTATAAAACTACCTTCAAGGCTTTCAACCGGGCAAGGAATTTTAATCCCCTTATTCGTGACCTATGATAAACCAAACGCTGTTAATAAAAACAGACAATGGAAAATTGAATCGAAAACCATTTTTCTGCCGGATAATATCCACTATACAGAACCGGCGGATACCGCCCGTAAATCATTAGTAATACGAAAAATGCTGAGCCCGGTTAGGCTGGCCGAAGGGGTGCAGGGGCGCGGATAGTTCGACAATGATCAGATATTCATAAGAATGGAAAATAACGAAAACCCAGTACCGGCCAAACAACCTAAAAACAGCCTCGCCCTTATCCTGATAGTGGCTGGCAGTGTCCTGATCATCGGCAACCTGTATTTTTATGTTGCCCGGCAAAAGCGCAATACTATAAAAAGGCAACAATTAGACAGCCTTGCCAAACAATTGGATACCGCCAATGCAAAATTTGAAATTGGCTATGGCGAAATGAGCATAGCCTCATACAATAAGATGAAAGATGCTGCCGGCCAAAAGGATCACAGCCCTTTAGTTTATCCGGTAATGAAGAACGAAATAGATGATCTTATCGCTGCCGGAAGCTATCACCCCGACTATGGAATCTCTTCCACTTACCTGGAGGAATTTACATCCTTATACAAGAAAAAAAAGCTGAAGCCAATGGGTACGGCAGTTGCCTGCTTAATTATTAAACAAGTTGGAAAAGGCAAAGCAGAATCTGTAAAGCTCGACATCAACCGTTTAAAGCTTGGTGAAGTAAGTGAAATGTTTGACCCTACCGATATCAATAAATTTACAGATCCGGAACGTACAGCTAAATCTTTCCATTCTACTTCCCTGCAAATAGATCTTGGCGCAATGGATACCGGAGACGCATGGCTTATGCCCCTTTACATCAGCGACGGCTTCTTGAGATTAACAGAAGGCGGCGATCCGCCGGGATGGTCTGTTACCGCCGGGCCAATACTTCTCCCGGTTAGTTTAAATTATATCAAAAAAGATAAGCGTATTCAAAAGATCCCGCTGCAAGAAGTACTTAACCGGCCGATAGAGATACTGGATTAAGAAACAGTTGAAGTACGATATGAACTATCTGCCATGGCACTGTATGCCGGTTAAACAAATTTTATAAATAAACAGGCCGCTCTAATCACAAGAAAAGCGGCCTGTTATTTTGTTACTACTGGTTATTGTCCGCTTGTGGCGCTCCAGCCATCACCCCAGCCACTGCCACCTGCTGCTTTGCTGCCTTTCAAAAGCTTATCGTATTTTACTGTTTGTTCTTTAGTTAAAACAGCTTTGATCTTTGAGATGGTAGCTTCCCGTAATGGCTTAATATCAACCATCATTTTCGTGTTATCACCTTTATCAGCAGCTTTGATCTTTTCAAACTTATCGGATGATTCCTGGTATATCACCGCAATTTTTTCGGTTTGTTTATCAGTGAGCTTTAATTGCTTTTGCAGGTCTTTTGATTTTTCAACAGGTTTGGCACCGGGCTTGGTTTGCGCGTTGCCTGCTACAGCCAATCCAATGAACATGCAGCATAGTAATAAGAGTTTTCTCATGGTTAAGATTTATTTTAATTGTTGTTGATATAAATGTAACTATTTTGGTATAAAACCAGAGCTAATATTTTCTATTACAGAAACATGATTTAATTTGTTTTGGCTGCCATTTGCATCGGCATACAACCAGGCATGTTTTTGCTGCGGAAAATCAGTTTTGTTAACTGGGTAGTTTTGTATTGTGCATTACCCTCGGTGATATTTAAGAACTGATTGGGCGCCACATTTTTAAAGTATTGCACAGCGCTGCTGCCTGCCCATTTTATCTCAATCTCATCAATCATCTTTGCCTGGCCAATTCCTATCTCCTGCCGCAAAGGCGACGACCCAAAACTCCCGCCCGAATTAACGTCTTTATAAACAGAACGTTTAACCCCATTTTCGGTAAAAGTGAGTTTGATATGGCTTCCGATGGCTGCATTATTGGCTTTTGTGCCATTCAATTTCAGACTGATCCAATTATTATTGCTTATACCGGGGTTCATGTATAATGAACTGGTATACGAGTCGCCAATGTAAGCCCCTCCCATTTCGGCAAAAATATCCTGATGGCCGTTATTCCTCAAATCGGCAAATGCGATGCCGTGCCCCTTTTGCAAATTACCCGTACGCGATGAAGAAGTGATATCAGCAAAACGTTTACCCCCTATATTTCTGAAAAATTTGTTAGGCACAAGCGATTTAAAATCGGGGTTACCTGTACCAAAATACATATCAGGATAGCCATCGTTATCAATATCGCCAAAATTGGCCCCCATACTGTAAACTACTTTATCCAGTCCCGCCTCTTTGGTAACATTGGTAAATGTACCATTATGGTTGTTTTTATACAGGTAGATATTACCTGCTTCCGGAACGGCTTTGCCCAGGGCAGCAGCGGCACTGTAATACCCCAAAGTACGCTCAAAATGGTAATTGGCCACCATCAAATCGGGCCAGCCATCATTATTATAATCATAAAACCAGGTAGTAAAAGTCCGTTGTTTGATCTGGTCAAGGCCCGATTGTACGGTCACATCTTCAAAATCAACTCCGTCTTGGGTTTTGCCTTTATTTCTAAGCAGGTATTTGCGCCCGTCCATGGTTGAAATAAATATGTCGGCAAAGCCGTCGTTATCATAATCGGCAGACGCTACCCCTTTTACAAAAGCTTTGATGCCGCAATGGGCAGCCGTGGTTATGTTGCTGAATGTGCCATTACGGTTATTCATATATAACTGGCAGGTTGATTCATCGGCGTAGTATATCGACTCCGAATTTTCGTTACCAACAAACACGTCCAGCCAGCCATCGTTATTAAAATCGGCCCAGGTTGCGGTTTGAGTAGGGTGAAGCATAAACAAACCACTTATGGCGGTTACATCAGTAAAAGTCCCATCGCCATTGTTGCGCAATAAGGAACTTGGTTGGTTGCCGAAGCCCTTGGTGAGCCATGCGCCACGCAAAACAAAAACATCCAGTTTACCATCATTGTTATAATCCGTTTGCTGGATATTAAGCCCCCCGGTAATCCCTTTTAAACCGGCGGCTTCGGTTCGGTCACTAAACGTGCCGTCCTGGTTATTTTGAAAGTAATGCATCGGATCGCTCAGGTCCCAGCCCGATGTCATGATATCAAGATAGCCGTCGTTATTAAAATCATCAACAATGACCCCGCCTGCCCGGCCGTTGATGTTAAGGCCAAGGCTACCGGCCACATCAACAAAGGGTTTAACCTGTGCTGCAGTATCCGGGTCGGCATTAAGGCCGGGGATTAAGGCATTCCTAGGCACTTTTTGCGGATACTCGCCAAGCGTCATATAGGCTATGTTGATTAACCAGCGCGACTCATAATCATCAGGACGAAGCTTTAACAATGCTTTATACACTTCAATTGCTTTTCTTGAGCCGGTTTGGATCTTGTGTACCCCATCATCTTTAATTGGGAAGATGCACGACGAGCCGGTATGGTTAAGCATACAATTGCTCCGTTCACCCAAACGCATGTAAGCTATGGCCTGTTCAGGCAACGTTTCATCAGTCGACATGAAATCGATGTTATCCATCAGGTACTTATAAATATCAACTGATTGCTGCTCTTGTCCTGCTTTTAATAGCAGTGAGGCCTTTGAAAATAACACCTCGGGGCTTTTGCCAAGCTTTTTGGTTTTAAGCAACGAATCGCAATAAGCCAGCTTCATTTCGGGGTTAAACGGGTTTGAAATGGTATTATTCTTTTTATTTATCTGCTTCAGCACCTGGGCCATCTCCTCATTAGATGAGTTCTGGCATGATGCTATTATGGTAAAGCCGCACAGCAGCACAAGCGCGGCGGTAACTTTTTTCTTTATCATAGGATTTTTATATACCCTCGCGGATAAAATGCCAGGGCTTTTACCCGCGAGATGTGGTATTAAATTGTCAATAGAAATTTCGGACAACACGACCATGGGCATTAAACAAATGCAGGTCGGTAAATAGACTAAATGGAGAAAATCAGCAGGTTGCTTTGGGTGGTTGTTCGGGAATATCCTGATGAGAACTTACTAACGATTGCACAGGTTGTACAACGTTTTCAGGCAATGGCACTACAGGGCAGTAAAATTCAAATTGCGCAAATGAAAGGCTTACATTATCCTTTAAAACCATTTTGCCAAAGGGCACATGCTCTTTGGGAGAAACAGGAGCCCCCTTTATTCCTTTTGCATCAAGCACATTGCTATCGGCAAAGCGGGTAGTTTTATAATTAGGAATGCACATCAGGTGAAGGGCACTCCTCGTCAATCGCATTTTTACGTAATTGTAGGTGGCGTTTCCAAATGTAATATGCCCCGATATATTTTCAAAAGCTCGCCAATCATGAATAGCAGGTAAGTTAACCGGGATAGTTACTTCGGTAAGGTCATTTACATTATACAAGCCTTTCCCAACCTGTTCATTAAAAAACCGGTCCGATTTATAAACCAGGTATTGGTGCAAAGCCAGCTGTCCGCCAATGTTAAGCAGGTAAATATTGAGCAATATTAAAGCGATGGTCTTTTTCAAAGGTTTACAATTATCTAAAGATGAGATTTATAAACGATATTTTCAAGACTTATTTATGCCCATTTAATTTATTATTAAAATCATATAATATCAATGCATAAATCGACTTACACGGTCGGCGCTTCGCCGGACCAGCCGCTTTACCCTTCGGGTGAGAAGGAAAAAGAATCCCCTCTTTGCGCTTGCGTAGAGAGGGGCGACGAGCATAGCAATCCCGGGTTGAGTTAATACCCATCCTACCCTAATATTATTTAGGCCTTTTCAGCAGAAAACGATTCTTTAACCACTCCCTAACAGGTTCATCATAGAGCTTGAGGCAGGCGTAGGCGATGGCGATACTCGCTACAAAAAGGCCCAAACCTACAAGCAGCCCTTCTGTCATAGGGATCTTATTATTTGTTACCCAGGCTGTATGAAAATAAATGAGAGGATAATGGGTGATATAAAGCGGGTACGACAGATCACCTATAAATTTGCAAACCCTTACTGAACTTTTACTCTTTAACGTTCCACCGGCGCCGATAGCCACAATTAACGGAAAAACGATAATAATACAAAACGACTCATACAAACCATTCATCCATAAATGTTCGGGCCCTCCTATCCGCGGCACGCATAAAACGGCAATGATTAGAGCACTGCAAACCGTAAATGCGCTTTTAACATGAATGAGCTTACCCATGCGGCACAGCAACATCCCCGCAAAAAAGGGATAAAGCAACCGCGTGAAGCCAATATAGAGTTGTGTTTTATTAACCGACCATCCGCCAATTACATCACCCTGCGGTCCCATTACTGTATAATGGATCAGCAAACAGGCCGATGCAAACACCAATATGGCCAGCAGCGTTTTGGAGAACTTGCGGATCACCAGCGCGTAAAGAATATTAGCGATATATTCAAAAAACAGCGACCAGGCCGGGCCATCCAACGGGTGCATTTCCTGCCAGCCGCGGATATCCATAGAAGGCAGTATCGGTATCAGCGTACAACCAACCAGCATTACCAACAACATTTTCCAAACCGGCGTGTCATGAATAAGCGGAAACACTGCACCGCTTTGCGAGTAAAAAAACAAGGCGCCAATAATTGATCCGGCAATAACCATGGGCTGCAGGCGAATGAGACGGCGCTTATAAAAATCCCATGGGGTCATTTTGCCCCAGCGGTCGTCATAGGCGTAAGCGACTACAAAGCCCGAGAGCAGAAAAAAGAAATCGACCGCCAGGTAACCGTGGTTTATTATTTGATTAAAACGGTTGCCGGAATAAGTTTCAAAAACATGAAAAGCCACTACAAAAAGGGATGCCACACCGCGCAATCCGTCAAGAATTTGATAATGACCTTTTGATTCAAGGTACGTAGGGTTTTTACTCATCAGCAGGAAAAAACAAGTATAATAAATTGGTTAACTCAGCTTCAATAATGCGCAATGCGAACCGGGCGCAATACCATGGCTAAATATCCTTTAATTTATCGGCAAGTCAAAACCCGAAGCTGGGAAAAAAGAAAAGCACCCCGGCAGCCTGAACAAGATTTACGACGTAACGCGCTATAAGCGCGGTTTAGCGGCAAGCACTATCGGAACAGTTTCCACAAGCTCAAGCGATTTAACCATATCTTTTGTGGTGCTTTTGTATTTTTTAAAATGAGCCGTTTGCAAATGGGCCTGGTATGCGGCGGCATCGGCATAGATCTCAAAAACCGTGACCCGGGTTGGATTATTCTTTTCAGCCACTGCGTATAGCGTTAAAACTCCCGGCTCAACGCGTACGGCGGTTTCGGCATGCTCTTTAAGCGCGGCCATATAATTCTGCAATTGAGCAGAATCAATTACAAGTTTGGCTATGCGTACCACATTGTTTTTATCCTGGGCGGTGGCACTATGTGGCGAAGATATCGATAACATAAAAATTATTAAAACTGATAGCAACCCGCTGCCAAAAGCTGGTATCCATGCTGTGCGGGTATGTTTTCCTGTTGGTTCTGAAATTTCATTTATAGCTTCCATTTTTTACTTTTTATAAATAACTCAACCACCATTTTCCTTTGTTGGCCTGTTTGTAATCATCATAGCGCTTGCATAAAGGATATAAAGCCATTACTATTCCAATCCAAACAAGATACGCAACCGGTAATGAAAACCCGTAGCCCTTCAGGTTTGTTGTAAACCAGATAGGTTGTTTCAGGAACCAGATCTTCCAGTCCTGCCCGGGCGTAAGCGCTGATGCGATAATTGCTATCAGGTGGATTATATAAATATGAATAAGGTAATAAAACATGGGCACCCTGCCATATACCGAAACTACTTTTACAACAGCTCCTTTTGATTTTTCGGTGAATGACAGGAACAGAAAGGCCGCACCCAGCGTCAACAGCAGGTACAACAACGATGGCGGATATTTATTTACCTTAATAAATGACAGGATGGTAAATAATGTATTTTTCTGTACGCTCCATTTCACCGGATCTCCATATAGGTTGGTATAACGTAATACAATAAACAAAGCAATACAAGTGGCGCCGGCTATCCATAAGTTTCGTTGCCTTTTGCCAACCTCATAGCCCGCCGTATACCATCCGCCTAAACAATAACCTAATGACATAACCGCCATTAGAGGTACAATGGGATACCCAACCAATAAAATTTCCTTATGCCAGGTAAAAAACTGCTGGTCATGAAGCAGCGACCAGCCAAAAGCCGGCAAAGTGCTGCCCGGCACATGAACGCCGTCTAAAAGATTATGCCCCAATATGATTATAACGCTAATGCCCAGGATCAATTTTTTAGGCAGATGGATCAATGCCGCCAGTATGATCATGCTTAAGCCCAGCGCCCATATAGTAATAAAGAAAAACATGGGAAATGTGATATTGAAGTTCCAGCCGAAGTTAACCACGAACATTTCGAGAAATATAAGCCACAATCCCCGTTTTACCAGGAATATGGATAACTCTCTTTTAGTTTTCTTTTGCCCGATGAGGTATGCCGATGTTCCGGCAAGCAGCATAAATATCGGGGCGCAAAAATGAGTGATCCACCGGGTGAAAAACAATATGCCGCTTGTTTTTGTAAGGTCAAGCGGATCATAAAAAAATGATCCGGAGTATAAATAGTCCCTCACATGATCAAGGGCCATAATAATCATGATAGTACCCCGGAGAAAGTCAATAGACGTTATCCGGTTTTTTATAATTGCGCTCATTCAGGTTTTTGAAGATGAAGGTACTATTTATATAGATAAATTTTAACGAATGCGTATTTCTTGACATTGGCATTAAGAGCACAATCCATTTTTCGATGCATGATGTATCTTTCCAGTTACCATTTTAATGTAACTTTTTTAACTAAAATGATGTCTTGTAGTTATGAAATTACTCCAGGCATTCTTTTTAACCTTATTCACATTGCTTCTGTCCGCCATTGCCGATGCGCAAACCGGAGGCGGTAAAATTTCGGGGATAGTTTTAGATGACGCTAAAAAACCGCTCGATGGTGCAACCGTAACCTTACTTATCGCAAAAGATTCGACGGTTGTAAGTACGCTGCTTACCCGTCCGGATGGCAGTTTTGCCTTTCAAAATTTAAAAGATGATACTTACCTGGTTAAGGCAACCTATATGGGCTATAAAAATTACCGAAGCGGTCATGTAGTGCTCAACCAGCAACAACCGGTTAACTTACCGACATTCATTTTATCGTTAGCAGGCAAAACGTTGAATGAGGTAGCTATAACCGGTAAAAAATCTTATGTTCAGCAAAAAATTGACCGCACGATAGTTAACGTAGGCGCGTTGATATCCAATACCGGCGCCAATGCTTTGGAAGTGCTGTCGAAAACGCCCGGTGTGCAAATAGATGCTGATGGCAATATTACTTTTAAGGGGAAAAGCGGGGTGCTGGTAATGATTGATGATAAACCAACTTATCTTTCGGCTGCAAACCTGGCCACGTACCTGCGTTCTTTACCATCTTCGTCTTTGGACCAGATAGAGCTGATGGATAATCCGCCGGCTAAGTATGATGCGGCAGGTAACGCGGGCGTAATCAATATCAAAACTAAGAAAAACACCACCCGGGGATTTAATGCGGTAGTGTCTGCTGATTACGCGCTGGGTTTTTATTACCGTAATAATGAAAGCATCAACCTTAATTACCGTATCGACAAAGTTAACCTTTTTGCTAACCTTGCTTATAATAAACAAAGAACCTACCGGAGGCTTGAAATTGACCGCGATTATTTTGATATGAACGGAGACCAAACCTCCTCGCTAAAAGATATTTCCTATTTCAGACCGGCAAGCAACAATACCAATATTAAAACCGGGATGGATTATTATGCATCACCGAAAACAACCTGGGGAGTGGTGTTTACCGGCACCTTATCGCACGACCATGACAGCAGCCCTGTAAACAGTTTATTATATGGTAAAAACGGTGAATTAGATTCAACAATTAATACCCTCAATACTTCCAAAAACAGCTTTAAAAGCGGAGGCATCAACCTAAATTACACCCATAAATTTGATAGTGCCGGCAGGGCGCTCACATTCGACCTGGATTATATCCGCAATGTATCGGGCAGTAACCAGTTGTTTGTAAATAATACCTTTTTGCCCGATGGCTCTTTAACAAACTCAACCACGTTGAGCGATAATTTACCTGCTACTATCAATATCTACTCTGCAAAAGCTGATTATTCCCATCCACTCAAAGGCAAGGCAAAGCTGGAGGCCGGCTTTAAGAGCAGCTATGTAAATACGGATAATGCCGCCAATTACTTTAATGTAATTAATAACGTAAGCACTATTGATTATAACAACACTAACCGTTTTTTATATAAAGAGAATATAAATGCCGCCTATGTTAATTTCAATAAAAAATTAGGCCGCTTCGCATTACAAACCGGCTTGCGGTTAGAGAACACCAATGGCAAGGGGCATCAATTGGGTAATGTTCAAAGGGCCGACTCGTCTTTTGCTAATCATTATACAAACCTGTTTCCAACCGCGTATTTTTCCTACAACCTCGATACGGCAGGACATAAAGTATTGGTTATTTCTTACGGTCGCCGGATAGGCCGGCCGAATTATGGGAGCTTAAACCCCTTTACCTTTTTTGTAGACAAGTTTACCTACTTTTCAGGCAACCCTTTCCTGAAACCACAGTTTACCGATAATTATAAGCTGGCCTATAGTTTCAAAAGCCTGTTTACCGTTGCGGTTGCATACAATTATACCACCGATGTTCAAAATGAAACCATTCACAAAAATGGCAACGTATTCATCAGCACCACCGGTAACATAGGGCAACGGAAAACACTGGATTTTTCTGTCAATACCAATCTTCAGCCAACCAAATGGTGGTCGGTTAATTTATATGCCGAGGTATATAATAACACCTACCAGGGCATGTTTTACTCTGGCTACCTCCATCAATCTCAAAGCACATTTAGCGGCAATGGCAATAACCAATTCACCTTATCAAAAACCTGGAGTGCCGAATTAAGCGGCTTTTATGATAGCGGCGGCACTTACGGCCAGTTTGTTACGATACCCAAAGGCATGCTCAATGCCGCTATTCAGAAAAAAATATTGAATAACAAAGGTTCAATCAAATTAAATGCACGGGATATCTTTCACTCGTTTCGCCCAAGCGGTACCATTACCAATATTGAGGGAGCACATGCAACCTTCCATAATTTTTTAGATACCCGGGTGGTAACCCTTGCCTTTAACTATAGCTTCGGCAAATTAACAAACGTCCCTAAAAAGCGTGATACCGGCGGTGCGGATAGTGAACAAAACAGGGCGCATTAGTTTCAATACTGCCCGGAAATTAACAAGCGCAGCATATTCTGATCCTGTTAAAAATCATGCTTATTTGCAGAGCGTTTTATTTTACCAAAAAGATAATAAAGAGCCAGGGCAAGCATAGTCCAGTAGAATGCGAACCCGATAAGAAAAAACGGGGGCGGCGTATCCGGCTCTTGCCTTAAAAAGTTAATAAAAGGTATCAAGGGCCCTATCAAAACAACTTTAACAGGTAATAAAATTATGGAAACCACATTCCTCCAGCCTGTTTCTGATCCTGTTCCCTGGAAAGACTCGCCATTCCCGGGAAAGAGCCTCATTTCCGATAAAGCAAGAGCATTAGTGATAAATTGAAAGGCAAACGCAGAAACGAGGAAGAGCATAACAAACTTTGTTCTTGAAGTTTGAGTTTAACGATACTGTAATTTAATTTAGCTCAATGGAGTTGTTAATAGAAAAAATTAAAAGTTATGTCCCGCTCTCTTTCGATGACGAAGGTATAGCGCGCACTTTATTTCACAAGAAAACTCTTAAAAAGGGCGAGCATCTGCTTAAAGCAGGCGATATTTGCCGCTACGTTGTTTTTATCGAAACCGGGCTTGTGAGATATTATATTAACAATGATGGAGTAGAACAAACCAATTACTTTAACAAAGAAAACGAGTTTGTATGCGACTATATAAGTTTCCTGCCCCAAACTCCCTCGTACGTTAATATACAGGCACTGGAGGATACCACTATCTGGGTGATCAGTTACGTTGGTATGCAGCAATTTTATAATGAGGTAAAAGCAGGCGAAAGATTTGGCCGCCTGGCAATAGAACAGGTATTTGTAAGTGTAATCAGCCAGATAGGTTCTTTATATACCGATTCGCCCGAAACAAGGTATGCGAAGTTCTTAAGTGAGTATGCCGATATTGCACAGCGTATTCCTCAATACTATATAGCCTCCTATGTAGGTATTAAACCACAATCGTTAAGCCGTATCCGTAAACGGATCTGGGATAAGCATTAATTAACCTGGGTGAATGGATGGAAGATTTCCATTGCCCAATTTTGTACTGTTAAAAATAACAGTACATGAAAACAATACACGAAACACAGCAATGGGGCATCCGGTCGGCATCCTTTTGGATGATCCTGTTCATTGCAGTGGGCATCATTTTTATTGGTGTCCGCTTTATAATAAACCCTGCGGCCGGCGCTATAGGCTACGGTATTCCCACCATTAATAACGATGATTTACCATTTGGAAGAATAAAAGGCATCCGCGACATTTTTTCGGGAGTGGTCCTGCTACCCCTTTTATTGTTGCGTATGCGCAGGGCAACAGCCTGGGTATTTACATCAGCAATAACTGTTCCGGCAGCCGACTTCCTCATTGTGCTTTCAACAAACGGCCCATCGGATATTTCTCACTTAATGATCCATGGGTTAACCGCAGTTTATATGGCTATCACCAGTTTTTTATTATTTAAATCTTAATTAATTTTATGAATTCCTACACGCTTTTACAAATATGCCTCTTTATGCACCTTACCGGTCTCACGCTAATGGCGGGAACCGATATTGTTGAGTTTGTTGCGTTCAGAAGCATTTTAAAAACCTATCAAACTAATAAAGATGCCGCAGTACACCAAATTGGTATACTATCCAGATTTTCCGTTTTACTACTTATCGGCGGTATATTATTAGTACTTTCAGGAATAGGTTTCCTGATTATTACGCATAATGCCTTCGGCAATCAGCTATGGTTTAAAATTAAGATGATATTTGTACTTGGGCTTGTGCTTAACGGCATGTTAATGGGGCAAAAGAGCGGGAACGGGCTTAAACAAAGTTTGACAACAGGCAACAATGTGAAAGCCCAGCAGGTTGAAGATGCTATCCGTACTATGATCAGGTTTCATTTTATACAGCTTTGCATCTTCTTTATTGTGGTGCTAATGGCCGTTTTTAAGTTTAATTAAGTTGGAAAGTTGCGCCTTCATGCAAAAACAAAAGCCTCAAATCTTTCGACTCGAGGCTTTTGACTTTTTTCTGGTAGCGGGAACAGGACTAATGTCGAACCTTGTGAATGATCTCGAAGCAATATTTAGATTCATGTAGAGCGCCTATTATCAGCATGATACAAACACCTTGATTGAGCGTAAAAAAACAGATGGCATTTTTAGGAAGCGACAGGAATAGAATATTTACAAATACCAAAGTAGACCAAAGATGTTCTCCTTTTATACAGTCAAAGCCAGCGGTACAAAAAAACCGCCGTTGTAAAAAAGCCGATTTTCAGAAAGATTTGTAAGTAATGCAGTCCGCCAATGATTAATCCCGAACTGCCGCTGTAATTGGCGTGCGTTCCCTTGAAGGAATTTTTGAGCCGCAACCTCGCCCCCGCTGTTGAAGGAGTCTGCCAAACCAAAAGCAAATGAAGACATATAATCATTAACCGTCTTCGCCAGCCGGCTATTTAGACCCACGCGTTGTGTTTGAAAACTTAATTGGCCATACAGTTCGGCATTTAATTCTGGTATGGCACGTAGTTCAAAATTCACCTCTAAGGCGTTGTTGGTAATTTTGGTAACCGCGAAAAAGAATTGGACATCTTCTGGCACATCGTCATAATAAAAATGAATAAACCGTTCAGCTGGATCATCACCAGTGACGGCACGTTTTTTATTATTGCATTTATGACAATAAGGAACAAGATTGCTGGAATAAACAGCCAAAGCCTTAAAAACAGATTTTGGCAAATGATGATCAAGCTCGTCCGCTGGCAATATGCCGCAACATGGACATAACCCCGCATTAACTAATAGCCGGTTTCGTAAATCCTCTAAACGATTATTCAGCTGCACTTCGCCATAACCTGCTTCAATGGCTTCTGCCAAACCTATGGTTAAACCAGCGCCTAACAACTTATTATTTGAGACACCTTTAAGCGTTTCATAATTGTCGTAAATTTCCTGAACAATGATTTTATCCGCTGCGGATAAAGGAAACTTGGCTTTCCCATTTTTCAGAGTCAGGGCTGTTTCCAGTTCGTCCAGTGCCGCTTTGTTATCAGGTAATTTTAATTTCCACATTACTTAGCGTACAATTTGGTTAAAATATAGGCCCTGGCCTGCATACTTAATTCCTGGTCGAATATTTTCTCTATCTCTATAATCAATTCGTCGGGGTCGGGCTCCAGAACCCACGAAGTTAAGGCTCCAATAACTTTATCCAGCGTTAAATGATAGTCCGTTATTTCAGAGGAAAGGCCGAAAGCAGTAGCGGTGATTAAACCAATATTTTCTCCAAAAGTCTGAATCTCTGGATGACCGCAGACCAAAGCACTACCCTCACGCCTAACGACGAAAACGTGCCGCTTTAAAGTCTCCTGTAAAACCACTGGTGAATGAGTGGCCACTATCATGAAAGAATTCCGTCTTTCCAATACATGGCGGATCGCCTGCATCAAAACCGCTAAAATGGGTGGGTGCAAATGCGTCTCCGGTTCATCAAACAATAGTAAGGAGCGGAGCGTAGTTAATGCCACGATGGAGGAAAGCGCATGAAATACGAATTTATGCCCGGTACTTAGCTCCATAAAAAAAGCAAAGTTTTCATCCCGCCCCTTTGCCAAAAAGTCAATTTCCGCAATCGTGTGCATAGAAGTTTCCCCGGCCAGGATTTCCATTACTTCCGGGAATAATTCGATCTGTTCAGTCGTACTAATAATGTCCAGGTTTTTGCAAAACTCCTCCGCCAATGTTCGGACGGGTTTTAAAAAAGAATTTTCATGCCTATCTTTTATAATATCCTCTGGCAGTAACTTGCCGTTGTGCCGGGTTTTGAGATTGGGCAAAATATCTTCCAATTCCTTGACTATATCTCTGATGCCACAAAATATATAACGGCCCAAACCCTCCTTCAATTCCTGAACGATCAACTCCTTTTCATTAATATAAATGCCTGGTACCTGGAAACTGTCAAACGCACTGTAAGCTAAATTTATAATTCGGGGAAAACCCAAACCTGCCGGCGAGATGACACCAACCTGTTGCAATGATTTATCGCTACGGTCACTGGCGGAAGCAAAAGCGATCCTTGAAATTTTCGCAAGTAAAGTACTTTTTCCGGAACCGTTTCGCCCAATGATAACCGCGATACGGTTTGGCAAGTGTTTACTATTCCAACCATAGGTTGGGGAATTAAAATCAAACGTTATGGGTTCTGCTAAATCGGGGATTTTAAAATCAAATTGCAGATCAAGGCTTAGTAACTTATTAAAGTCCCGCGAGATCAATAACGGTGCAATGGAGAAGATATCGTCTTTCCGGTTTACAAACCGAAGCAAGGATTTTTCAAACCCCGGCTCCTTATTTAACCCCTCTTCCATATCTGGAAATATTACAATGTCCCGCAACGCAATAAATAAATCATTGCGCAAGTCCTTATCCAACTGGGCAATTCTCTCGTAATAATCCAGCGATTGACCTAAGGAACAAAACCCGTCATCCAACTGTTTCAAGCCGCCTAAGGGAATCAGATAACTTTCCCTTTCCTGCTGGCCCTCCTTCAAAATCTTCAGATGGCCGATCAAAGTATTTTTTCCGCTTTCAGAATGCCTGCCAGATAAATGTAAATAATACGAAGTGCGGTAATGATAGTCGTCCCAATCATCCCGTTCTAAATAAAAGGAAGGCTCCTGACTATAGCTATATAATTTATTATTAGCCCATTCAATAACTTCGATAAACATGATAGGAGGTTTAGAAAGCACTGTTCTATTTTAGCAAGGATAAATATTGTTATTCAAATTCACAAAATATTAAAAACTAATCGTAAACCCTATCGCATTAAAACATTATCAGCCAAAGTCGTTTGTCTGCCGGTCAGCCGACAGATATGAGTCTAACGAGCTACCAACACAGATCAATATAGCTTAAAAAAACAAAAGCCTAAAATCTTTCGACTCAAGGCTTTTGACTTTTTTTCTGGTAGCGGGAACAGGACTCGAACCTATGACCTTCGGGTTATGAGCCCGACGAGCTACCAACTGCTCCATCCCGCACTGTTTTGATAGTGCAAATGTACGATAAGTTATCACATCTGTTTGTCACAAATGGTGGTATACTGTTAATAACTACTTAACATGCTATCACCTAACTCATTAATTTCGTTGACATAAGTCAATTTCTTTCTTACTATAAGTCAATGTGTGGCGTTTGGGTACTTTGCACCTTTGTGATACCCCGACCGATGAACGGACAGGATCATAAAATTTCAAAGAAATGAAAACCGCTAAAGAATTATTGCTCAACTATCTTGAGCAGATCAATAACCCCGATGCAGCTATTGAACTTTTTGCCGACGACGCAGTGTTCGAGCTTCCCTACTTTGCAAGTTTAGGTTTACCCTGGCAATGGAAAGGCCGGGAAGTAATATATAATTTCCTTAAAAACCTGCCCAAAACATTCGGCAACTTTAAATTTCAAAACATCAGGATCCATATTGATACACCTGACCAGGCCTTTGGCGAATATGATGTGAACGCTATAGTCAATTCAACCGGTCGGGTTTATCCGCAAACCTATATGGGACGCGTGGTTGCCGAAAATGGTAAGATCAAGCTCATCCGCGAAGCGCTGGATATGGTTGTAGTGGCCAAAGGAATGTTTCCTGACGGGCTGGCACACTTAGCTTAAAGCTACTTACGAGCCTGGGCCCTTTTATAAAAATTACGCTTTAACCATACCTCTCTTTGTTGTTCAAACCCGCTTTTCTTAAGTTATTACAAAAAAAATGTTTTGACCAACGTTAAAAAGGCCTTAACTAAAATTGTTGAGGCCTTTGCAATAATCAGATACGCTATCATCAATTAGCTACGTCATTATTTTCGATCCCTGTTTTGTTTTTATTGATTCTGTCTTTTAAGCCGCCAAAATTGTAGTTTAAGCTGATGCTGAATGACCTGTAATAGTTCATGCTTTGGTAGGTTTGATTAAATTGAGGACCAAATGTTTTGCTTACACTGTTGCGGTATTTGGTAAACGGATTTTTGATCCCCCCAGAGATACTGAACTTATTTTTTACAATATCCTTGTTGAAATTGAACGCGCTGTAAAAAAAGCCGTTGGTGTGTCCCTGTAAACCTGTAGGATTGCGGCTATTTATACCCAAATCGGCATTCAGGCCCCAGCCATGGTTCAGGCGTACTACGTTTGATAGCGTAGCCCCATACATCAGCACGTTATTGTTCACTACTTTCCCACCGGCCTGGCCCTGCAGCCACAAGTACATCATATTACCATTGAGGCTTACGTTGTAAATTTTAGTTACAGGATAACTAAGGTTAAAATTAACGCCCGCACTGCTGGCCTTGCCTGTATTAGCATAGGTAACTCGTGTAACCTGGGTAGCCCGATCAAAATTAACTACCTGCAAATCGAGGTTGTTCATGAACGAATAGTCGAGCCCGATGTTTACTGATAATTTTTTATTGCTGCCATACCCAAGCTGGATATCGTTCAATAAAACAGGTCTCAGGTTGGGGTTACCGGTAACTTCATAATTAGGGTTTGAGCGGTCAACATAAGGGTTAAGCCTGTTGATTCCCGGCCTCCTGATCCTTTGTGAAAAACCGAAGTTGATACTGCTTTCGTCTTTAAATCTTTTACTTACCGAAACAGAAGGAACAATGTTAAAATAGTTTTGATCGGCCACAGATGCTGTACTTATGAAATTGGCACGGATCACAGTTTCTTCAACCCGTACACCGGCATTGATATTCCAGCTGTTTAAAGCCAATTGATAGGAGTTATAAGCGCCAAATACATTTTGGGTATTGGTAAATGCGTTTGACTGCGCTGCATCATGCTCATATAAACCGGTTGTTTCATTTAATGAGCTATAGCTAAAATCGCTGCTGTTATTCCTGAATATAGCTTTAATGCCGGCATCAATGGTCATTTTATTTACCGGGGTAACAAAATCAACTTGTACAGTGTGTTCTTTAAATTTTTGTTTATCGCTTTGTTGAAAATTGGCGCCTGGGAAATTTACCCGGTCAAAAAATTGAACGTCGCCATTTTTGTTATTTGTGTTGCTGCTGTACATATATGAAAATGTAAGCAGCCTGTTTTTAACTCCCTTAAAGCCCAATTCATAATTGATCCCGGCATCAATGCCATGGCTGGCGGCTTTATTATTGTTTTGAAAACGGTATTGTTCAGGCTGACTATCGCCGGTTAGCAGGGACGACTGCCCGTTATGATCGGTTACACGGCTGCCGTTATAATTGAACTGGGCGGTTAACAAATTCAGTGTATCTATCTGCAGACTTAATTCGGTGCCGAAATAAGCGGTTTTATTATTTGAACGCTGATAACCGTTTTGCGCCAGTGTTGTACCGGCAGCATCAACACGTTTGTTGGTATTATAGGTTTGCGGCGAATTGTTGATGCTGCCACCGCCAAAAGCAGAAACACCAAACTTGCCTTTTTTAGCCGTAACAGAACCTCCGATGCCGGGGCCACCTGCAGGCAAGCTTTCATTGATATTTACAGAACCATTGATACCATCGTTGATTTTTTTGCTGGTGATGATGTTAATGATGCCCGCCAAACCTTCGGCATCATATTTTGATGGCGGTGTGGTGATCACCTCAATCCGCTCAATGGTTGATGCCGGGATGCTTTTTAAAACGGCTTTAAGGTTGCTTTCCAAGCTGCCGGAGGGCTTACCGTTAATAAGCACTTTAAAGCTTGAATTTCCTTTAAGCAGTAAATTATCATCCCCATCTAATGACAGGTAAGGAATTTTCCTCATCATGCTTAGTACATTATTTCCCTTACTTTCAGGATCCGCCTTCAGGTCGTAAATTATCCTGTCGGCCTTTTGCCTGATAACCGGTCTTTCGGCGGTTATGGCAACCTCTTTCAGGTTGGTCATTACATCACTCAAATAAACCGGTTTTAGCATCAGTGTTTGCTGTTGATGTGTAAGATCGAGGGCTATTGTTTTTGAACTGTAGCCAATAGCGTTAATCGACAGCGAATAGTTTGACGGTTGTACCGAAGCAAAACTGAAGAAGCCATCGTCTTTAGTAACAGCAACCATAATGGTTTCATTGGCAGCATTCTTTAGTCGTACGGTTATCAATGACAAAGGCGCTTTGGTTACCGAATCAACAATATCCCCTTTTACCTGCACCGCGGTTTGGCTATAACTATTGAGGTTATAAGTGATTAACACAGCTATCATCATGATTAACCGTATTGCTATTTGTTTAGTTTTCATATTTGTGAGGGTGTTAGATTTTGGTTGATTTTTTAGGCAAAAGGATTCCCGGAGAGAATCTCCCTCTTTAAAATTTGATGGTACAGGCGGCTAAACCGCCGCTTAGCACAATAAATCAGGCTGATTATTTAATCCTTACGGCGGCGAAGCAGCAGGTAATAGATTAGAAAGCCGGCTGAGATAAAGATCATTTCAACTCCGTAAGGAACGGGCGAATCTTCGGCACTGTAGGGAATGAATTGCATTACTATAAAACCTATACCGGCGCAAAGGAGGATGAGCCCCCATTTTAAGGCTTCGTTGCCTGAGTTTAACTGGGCCAGAAATTTCACGCTGTTCTCATCCAGCGGCCCCGATTTAATAATGCGTTTTTTCAGCATGTAATTATAAAGGGCAAGTATGAATATGGCAATCAGTATAAAGAATATTATGATTACGATGAATGGCATTAACTGTTTCATGATCTTGTTTGTTTAAGTATTTGCTACAGTAGTCAACACATGCGGTACCGCGGTTGCAATTATTTTAAAATATTTTTTATTCCTTTTTTGCAACCGCTAAACCTTATATATTGACTACTGTAATATGTTTAATGAACACGAGGTTGTATCCAGGATATTAAATAAAGATCTCCGGGCT
This sequence comes from Mucilaginibacter sp. SG538B, assembly GCF_013376065.1. NCBI lineage: Bacteria > Pseudomonadati > Bacteroidota > Sphingobacteriia > Sphingobacteriales > Sphingobacteriaceae > Mucilaginibacter > Mucilaginibacter sp. SG538B. The sequence continues at coordinate 1,381,441 of NZ_JABMJI010000002.1, read as the reverse complement.
TTTGAACTGCTGGTAAAGCAGTACGAAAAGCTGGTTTTCTTTGTGATAAACCGGCTGGTGCAAGACCAGCAAAACAAGGAGGATATATGCCAGGAAGTTTTCATTAAGATTCACCAAAACCTGCACCGGTTTGAGTTTCAGTCGAAACTGTCAACCTGGATAGCACGTATAGCCTATTTAACCGCTGTAAACTATTTAAAAAAGAATAAGAACAATTCCCCTGCCGAATATCCAGAAAATATTGATAATTATCATTTTACAGATGAAAACCCCGAACAGGAACTGATAAAAAAAAATACCGCAGCTTATGTTAACCTGCTTATTGAGCAAATGCCGCATCAATATAAAACAGTGTTAACGCTATACCACCTAAATGAGTTTTCATGTGCTGAGATCGAAGAGATCACGGGCATCCCGGAAGGAACAGTGAAAAGCCATCTTTTCAGGGCGCGGAAATTATTGAAAGAGAAAATTGAAAAAGACCTTAAGAAAGAAAATATATGAAAGAGCTGGATGACGACGAATTACAGGAACTATTGAACAGCGGCTTGGTTCCGGATAACAAAACACTTTCGGAAGAAGATAAGAACGACCTGCTCGCTTATCAAAACTTATTTACCGCACTGGGTACCGAGCCAAAAGAAGGCCTGCCTATGAGTTTTGCCGCTAACGTTAGGAGAAAACTGCAGGAGCAAATCAACCGTAAAAACGATCTGCGCTTTAACTTGTTGGCGCTTGGGATATTTGCAGCGGGTTTGGCCTTGGCCTATGGGTTGCTATCGATAATGAGCCCAGAAAGCGGTGATATGTTTTTAAATGCAATTATCAGCTTTAAATGGCTGTTATTAACACTGGTTGCAGGATTTGTGGGCTATCTTTTTATTGATCAGAGATTGGTAAACAGGAGTTATTAAGAACTGGGAAACGTAGAGATCATCATTGCGGATGAGGGTTAACACAAATCCAGAAACAAACTATCAAGTAACTGATAATCAATTAAATAAAACACAACAGGGGTTACACATCTCACAATGCGCAGAGCGGGCTTACATGTTTTGCAACCTGCAAACGGGAGACGCATGTGATGCGTCTCTACATTAAGATTAACGGGCTTCTTCTAACGTATCAGGAACAGCATCTTCGTCCTCTTCCTGTGGTTGAGGCTCTTCCTTAAACACACGGATGGTTTTAATATACCTGCGCTGGTAACGATCATTCATGGCGGTTTCAGTAACGCCATTTTCATCACCCGATGTAGAATGGATAAACACCAATGGTTCACCAGGTTGTGATATCACAATACCAATATGCCCTGCACTGTGGTAATTGTGACTGCGGGTTCCGGTAAACAAAATCAGATCGCCAAATTTGGCGTCTTTAATATCAATCCCCTTAACCGGCGCAAAATCCGATGAACTGCGGGGAATAGAGATGCCGAAATGAGTAAAAACATAATTAACAAAACCCGAGCAATCAAAACCTTTTTCCGGGTTGCTTGAACCATACCGATACCTGATGCCTTTCAGGGTTTGGGCAAATTCAACCAACTCGTCGGGCGTGGTTTCGCCAGTTTCATAATTGGCCACAACTTCGGCATAATGATGCCTCAACCTTGCATGGCTATGCAATTTTACCGTTTTATTTGCTTTATGTTTTTTTGATGCGTGAAATACGGCAGGCTTTGCCGGCTTCATAAGTGATAAACAAGCTACAAGGAGGAGTTTGGAACCAATTACAACATGCATGTTGTAATGATAGGTAAAAATTTCCACGGATAGTAATCAAAATGTAAAAAAGATGGTAGGGTACTAATACTATTATTTCATTTACTTCATCAAAACGTAAAATGGGTGTTAAAATAACAGCCATTTGAAAATTACGGCCGCCCCGTGGTAAAACATATTCGTTAAATAAGGCACCTATACTGGTAAGTAACCAGTCTGATCCTGAAAATTACCTGAAACCTGTAGTCGGGAGGCCTCAAATCTTTCGATTCAAGGCTTTCATTCTTCGTAGCGGGAGCAGGACTTGAACCTACGACCTTCGGGTTATCTCTTTATAGTTAATGCTCGTTTAATTCGAATCCAAGCAATGAATCGGCAATAATCCCTTTTGATTTTAATAAGAGAATTCCGCTTTCAATATCCGTCTTTGTAAATTTTGAAGCCTTTTCTTCTGACCACATTAAAAATTCCATTTGAAAATTTTCTATTCTCACTGCTTTTTTTTCAGTTAAAATAAATAAGATTGTCGATATAAGTTCTAACTCTTTGTCGGATTCGATATAATTAGATAAAGATAGAGATTGCAAAATTGGCTCTTCAAATCGTTCAAGTTTGCCGATTAAAGAATTACTAACCAAGGTGTTTTCTGCCGCTTGTAGGGCTTGTTCCGTTGTAAAATTAAAATACTGTTGATATTCTTTAATATCTCTGCTTAATATATCAATAGAGTGAGTATAAGGCCCATAGTTGTAAGCATTAAATTTAAAATATTGTTCTCCGCTAAATATATTGATAAAAAAGGCGGCCTTTTGAAGTCTTGTCTTATTAAATTTTCTTAAGCCCAGTTTTAGATGCATCAAAATTACATGAGACGCGTTCAGTTTAGGAATCTTTTTTGAGTTCGTAATTGAACTGATATTATTAGATGGTTCGTACAACGTGAAATCGAAATAACTCTCAAATGGCTCTACCGCTTCAGTAATAAGAGCCTTTACTTTAGTCCATTCTAACCCTCCATTACCGCAGCCCAAGGGAGGAAATGCTATCGATCTAACGTTTAGTTTTGGCAACATCGTAACTAACGTTTCAAGACCTTTTGATATGTAGGAATATTCGGATTTTTTCCGCCATTCTGCCTTAGTCGGGAAATTAATAATCAATTTTTCATTTTCAGTAAATGTCAAAATAGAGCCTATTTTAAATTTCCCAGACTTGCAGGCTTCCTCGTACCGTCTATTATTATTAGGATATTTAATCTTAAACTGATAAGCTATACCCTTGCCCATATAGCCTTCACAATTAACAGTGTTAACTATTGCGTCCGAGCTTGATTCAAGTATATTTCCTATTGTGTAATTTATCATTTTACAAAAAGTGCCGCATTAACGTTAACAAAAAACGCACTCTCTCCCAAAATTGAATCTCTCAACTTTTCGACTTTCTTATTAACTTCAATATTGGGAGTATATATGCAAAAAAAATCGGCGGGGTTTATGGTAATCGGAGATAAACATTCCGCCATACAAATTTCTCTACAAACATGACTACTATAGTCCCTTAAGTTCATTACATCCCAATTAATTGAATTAAAACCCTCCTCATACGGCAATGTTGTACAATTGGTTAAAGAAAGAGGGTGTTGTGTTAATATCCTAAATCCATTTCTATAAGCAAAAGTTCTTTTTATCGTTATAAACACAAAAGCCTTGCCAGTATGAGTGTTCTGAACGGCACCGTCAAATGGTGTTCCCCCAAAAAAATGAAAAGGTACAAGGCCATTTAGATCCATTGCTTCCCGATGATCGATAATTTTTTGTTCAGCAACATCATCGAAACTATTCAAATCATTCCTTGCAATCAAGCCATTTCGAAATATGCTTTCAATATTCTTGAAAGAGGTTAAATGGTATAATAACTTCCCTTCTTGCGGCGGCGTGGCCATAGACTTAGGTTCTTTTGGTAAAACTAATCTATGATTTTTTTTATAAAAAAAGCCTCAAATTTTTCAACTTGAGGCTTTTCATTTTCTTCGTAGCGGGAGCAGGACTCGAACCTACGACCTTCGGGTTATGAGCCCGACGAGCTACCAACTGCTCCATCCCGCACTGTATTTGTGCTATATATTTGAGATCCGGCCATAACCCCGGAAAGGTGCTTCCAATTATCAAAATGCAAATTTGCACTCCGTTTTAATTGGACTGCAAAGATATAATTCGTTTCTTTGCAGTCCAAATATATTTTTAATTATTTTTTTATGGCTCATCAGGCAGGTTTTGTAAGTATAATAGGTAAACCCAACGCAGGGAAATCAACCCTTATGAACGCGCTGGTGGGCGAAAAAATGTCCATCATCACCCCTAAAGCGCAGACTACACGCCACCGCATTTTGGGTATTGTGAATGACGAAAACTACCAGATCGTGTTTTCGGACACCCCTGGTGTTATCAAACCGCACTACGCCCTGCACGAAAGCATGATGCACCAGGTTGACGGCTCTATTGTTGATGCCGATCTTATTTTGCTGGTTACCGACATTTATGAGGAATATGATGAAGCAGACGTTCTTAAAAAATTGGAGCGTTCATCAGCGCCTCTTGCCGTACTCATCAACAAAATTGACCAAAGCGATGAAGAAACCGTAAAAAAGAAAGTTGAATTTTGGCAGGAAAAATTAAACCCTAAAGCCATCTTCGCCATATCGGCACTGCATGGCCACAACATCAAGGCCATTATGGATTTCGTGATCGAAAACCTGCCGGAGCATGCCGCTTATTACGAAAAAGATGCGTTAACTGACCGTAACGACCGCTTCTTCGCTTCAGAAATGATCCGCGAACAGGTGTTTAAGCAATACAAGAAAGAAATTCCGTACAGCACCGAGGTTATTGTAACCGCCTTTATTGAGGGCGAAAAGCTTTACCGCATCAGCGCCGAGATTATTGTGGAACGCGAATCGCAAAAGAACATCATCATAGGCAAGGGCGGCGAAATGTTAAAAATTACCGGCACCTATGCCCGCCGCGCCATGGAAGACTTTTTCCAACAAAAGGTTTTCCTGGAGATGTTTGTAAAAGTGATCCCCGACTGGCGTACCAAAAAGAATTACCTCAAACAATTCGGGTACGAATAGAAAGAACAGAATCAAGACTTTTAGAATCAAGATGCAGGATAATCCAACATCTTGATTTATCATTAATAAAAATTAAAAATTTCGTAGAAGCATTTGTTAAGTTAGATAGATTTGTATTCCTGAATCTTGATTTCTTGCATCCTGACTCTTAATAAAAAAGCATGAGTAACATAGTAGCCATTGTGGGCAGGCCCAACGTAGGCAAATCAACATTATATAACCGTTTAACCGAAAGCCGCAAGGCCATTGTTGATGACTTTAGCGGTGTCACGCGCGACAGGCATTACGGCGTTGCCGAATGGCTTAACCACAATTTTACTGTTATTGATACCGGCGGCTACGTTGCCAATTCCGACGATGTTTTTGAAACCGCCATTCGCGAACAGGTTGATATTGCCATTGAGGAAGCTTCAGTGATCCTTTTTGTTGTTGATGTTACAACCGGCATCACCGATCTGGACGATGAGATTGCCAACCGCCTGCGCAAAAGCAACAAACCTGTTTTTGTGGTAGTGAACAAGCTGGACAATAACAACCAGGTTGCCGATGCCATGGTGTTTTACAGCTTCGGCCTTGGCGAAATCTACAGCATTTCATCAATGACCGGCTCAGGTACCGGCGAATTGCTCGACGAAGTGGTAAAACACTTTGAAGACGAAGTACTGGAAGAAAACACCCGCCCTAAATATGCTATTGTCGGTCGCCCCAACGTGGGTAAATCATCTATCATTAACGCGCTTATCGGTAAAGACCGTAACATAGTTACCCCTATTGCCGGTACCACCCGCGATTCTATCCACATCCATTATAACCAGTATGGTCATGATTTTATGCTGATAGATACTGCCGGGATGCGTAAAAAAACCAAGGTTAAGGAAAACATTGAGTTTTACTCGGTAATGCGCACCATCAAAGCGCTGGAAGAAGCCGATGTAATTATCCTGATGATTGATGCGGTTGAAGGCTTTGAATCGCAGGACATCAATATCTTTCACCTGGCCGAAAAGAATAAAAAAGGCATAGTGATTGTGGTTAATAAATGGGACTTGATTGAAAAGAACAGCAAAACCATCAAAGTATTTGAAGAGCAGATCCGCGATAAGATAGCCCCTTTTACCGATGTGCCTATTGTATTTACCTCAGTTACCGAAAAGCAAAGGGTATTAAAGGTGATTGATGTAGCCAACCAGGTTTACCAGAACCGCGCCCGCAAGATCCCTACTTCAAAACTGAACGAGGTAATGCTGCCAATTATCGAAAACTACCCTCCGCCATCCATAAAAGGTAAATACGTTAAAATAAAATACATTACTCAAATTGCAGGTTCATCGCCCATGTTTGCGTTTTTCTGTAACCTGCCGCAATACGTTAAAGAACCTTACTACCGCTTTATCGAAAATAAACTCCGCGAAAATTTTGATTTTTCGGGCGCGCCGATACAGGTTTGGTTCAGGCAGAAGTAAGAACCTTGATTTTTAGGATTTGAGGATTACCTTGAATTTGGTCTATCAAATCCAGACTTACAAAGTTTCACCACCGCGTCATTGCGGGGAACGAAGCAATCTCCTATTTGAAGGTACGCCCTGCTTAGTCCGAGATTGCTTCGTTCCTCGCAATGACGTTTTTTACCCCCTGGTTGTTACGTTTCCATCTCCCTCTCCGTAATACTACTAAACCTCAATACTTTACACTTCATGAAAAAGTTTTACTGTTTAGTACTAATAGTACTGGCTGCTTTTACGGCATGCAAAAAAGGTGAGCTATCATCTGCCGGCGAAGAAGATAATGGCTGCATCAGTCGCGTTAAACGTGATTATAGCGACAGCAATAAAGTTGAGCTGGCAGCGGCCATTAAGCTCCTGCAAAAAAACAACATCCCGGTTAACGGCCTGGTGATATACAGGGTAATTTTAAATGATAGCATAAGCAATAATGGCCCGCTTAATATCTACCAGCATGTTATAGCTTATGAAGAAAGCAAAGGTTTGCCCATCTTTAATTCGGGAATAGGCTATCATTTTAGGAACGAGGTTTTTTCAACTACCATTGGCCGGCGCTATGGCACACTTAGCCTGAATACTACGGCAACGGCCCCGTTGCCCCAAATACGTAAAATTTTTATTGATGCTTTTAAAAAAGATGGCTATACCATTGATAACCATGTTAATGAATCATCATGCCTTAATGCGGAGTTCGGATATTATAACCTAACGCCGGACACGCCTGATCAGCCGCATTTTGCCAAAGTATGGAAGGTTACTTTTATAAATTACGATTATCCGGTGGCCTACATTCAGGATGATAACCGAAAACTATTATCCTATTTCAACGGATTATTAACACTGAACAAAATCAATAAAAAATAAAATACCGGCGCCCTATTGGCATTTTTTAGCCGGCCGGCCATTCTACTTTGTCAGTTCAAAAACACAAAATGCAACATGGTTGCATTTTGTGTTTTTGTCATTTACCTTTATCCATAATTAATCGCAATATCATATGAAGGATTTTGATGTGATCATTATCGGCGGTAGCAGCGCCGGTTTATCTGCAGGCATGGCTTTGGGCCGTGCCATGCGTAAAGTGTTAATTATTGATAGTGGCATGCCCTGCAACCGCCAAACGCCACATTCGCACAACTTTTTTACCCGCGATGGTCAAACTCCGCACGAGATTTTGACTATTGCCCGTGAACAAACTTTAAAATACCCAACTATCACACTGCTCCATAGTGAGGCAGCTCAATGTACACCAATAACTAAGGGCTTTGAGGTTAGTACAATATCCGGTGAAACATTCAGCGCAAAGAAAATTATCCTTGCTGCCGGTATTAAAGACCAAATGCCCGATATTCCCGGCTTCGCCGAATGCTGGGGAATATCGATTATTCATTGTCCCTATTGCCATGGTTATGAATACGGTTATCAGCCTACAGGCATATTTGCTAACGGCGAAATGGCTTTTGAGCTGACCAAACTTATTTCAAACTGGACAAAAGATCTCATTCTGTTCACTAACGGAAAATCAACTTTGACAGGAGATCAGCAATCCATTATCAGTCATAATAATATACAAATTATTGAGGGGGAAATAGCAGCGTTTGATCATCATGACGGCCAGATAACTACCATCCATTTGCAAAACGGCTCCGAAATAAAACTTAAGGCATTATATGCGAGGCTCCCATTTGTGCAACACAGTGATATTGCATTACAATTAGGCTGCTCATTTACCGATCAGGGCCATATCCAGGTTGATGCACAGCAAAAAACAACGGTACCCGGCGTTTATGCCGCCGGTGACAGTGCTTCAGGCATTCGCTCCATAGCCAACGCGGTTAACAGCGGCGGCATGGCAGGCGTTATGGCAAATTTGGAATTGATTAATGAGGTTTTCTGGTGGGAAAGAATTAGGATACGTAGAGCGTAAAAACTACTGTCATTTCGACGAACAAGCGCGGGGATCGCGCCACGCCCGTGAGGAGAAATCTTATACGCAGGCACAGCCATACAAGCATAATGTATAAGATTTCTCTTTCGCACCGGCGCTCATGCCCCTCACGGACTCACTTGAAATGACATTTTTTGTTTAGCCTCCTTACTGCTCCAACCCTTTTTTAAAGGTTACATCACCCGTGTTGATCACTTTAAAGTAGGCGTTATCACCCCATTTAAAGCGGGCCGCCTGGGCTTTCAGGATTGTTTTTATCGGCTCCCTGGAGATCTGTACTTCGTGCGAATCCATTTCTTTAATGGTTTGCGAGGCATACAGTATAAATTTATCGACCTCGTCATTACTAACAGCATATTGAGTTAAAAACTCAGCTTCAGTCGGGTATTTTTTAAGCAATTGCTGCTGGCGGTCAACAACGTAAGCGGTAAATAATTGCTGCTGGCTCAGGTCCTGGATAAGCGGGGTGAATTTGCTGGTATCCGCCGGTACAAAAACATCGGGCATAATGCCTCCGCCGCTAAAAACTTTACGCCCGCTTGAAGTATGGAATGATGGGGTGCCTTTAAAAACACTATCGTTAAGGTTGCTTTGTTCTGAAAAAAGTTCACCTTTTTGCATGCGCTGGGCAAGTTCATTGCGATAACTGTCAACCCCGTTTTTGTATGATTTCTGGATAGAGCGGCCCGAAGGGGTATAGTACCTGGCCACTGTTAAATTAACTGCCGAACCATCGTCAAAAGCAAACTGCTGCTGTACCAGGCCTTTACCAAATGATCGTCGACCAACAATAGTAGCCCTGTCAAGGTCCTGCAGGGCCCCTGCTAAAATCTCACTGGCCGAGGCCGAATATTCATCAATAAGCACGGTAAGTTTCCCTTTCTGAAACATGCCCGAATCGGTGGCAAAGTAATCAGTCCGGGGCTCGTGAATCCCTTTGGTATAAACTATCAGCTTTCCATCAGTTAAAAACTCATCGGCTAATGAAGTAGCAGCATTAAGGTACCCACCGCCATTGCCTCTCAGGTCGAGCAGCAATTTATTCATACCGTCAACTTTTAGCGCCGTTAAAGCCTTTCTGAAATCGAGGTCGGTAGTGGCCGAAAACTTGCTGATCTTGATATAGCCGGTGTTAGCATCGGCCATATAGGCAGCATCAACACTGCTCAGGTCAACATGCCCCCGTTTAACCGTAAGTATTTTTAAATCTTTGCTCAGCGGAGGCACAACACTCAGTTTTATTTCAGCATCCTTTTCGCCCCTGAAAACACTATTTATACGGGTGGCTGTTAGCTTGCTGCCCGAAAACTTTTTATCGTCGACATTGATCACCTTACTGCCCACCAGTAAGCCCGCTTTTTCGGCCGGACCGCCGGCATAAACCTGCGTAATGATCAGTGTATCACGAAGTAACTGGTATTCGATACCGATACCGTTAAAACCACCGTCTAACCGTTCATTGATGGATTGCGCCTGCTGCTGCGGTAAATAAAGCGAATGCGGATCAAGGTTTTGAAGCAGGTTATTTACCGACACGCCTTCAATACTATCGATATTAACGCTGTCAACATAGTTGCGGTCAACCAGTTGCAACACCTTTGCTATTTTACTATTGCTCACAAAGGAGAAGCCAAGGTTATGCGCGGCAAAATCCTTGTTAAGCACCTGGCCTATCATCACCCCTACCAGCAGCAGGATTATTGTCCGGAAAATTACACCCGCGGTCCTCTTCATAACTTATTACACACAAAGTTAATAATTGCAGGGTCAATAATTTTTACCCGCACCCTTGCATTTGATGATTTTTACCGAATTTTGTTATAAATTATTTGAAAATAGGCTATGGAAACCACCACCGAAAGGGAATCGCACTATAAAAACCTCGAAAAACAGACCGTAAGGGAAATTTTAGAAAACATTAATAACGAGGATAAAACGGTTCCGCTGGCTGTGGAAAAGGCATTGCCACAGATAGAAGCCCTGGCAACTATCACCGCAGAAAGGATGAAAAACGGCGGACGTTTATTTTACATAGGCGCCGGTACCAGTGGCCGTTTAGGCGTGGTTGACGCATCGGAATGCCCACCGACATTCGGTGTTCCGTTTGATATGGTGGTGGGCTTGATAGCAGGCGGCGATGGCGCGATCCGCAAAGCGGTAGAATTTGCTGAAGACGATGCTGTGCAGGCCTGGAAAGATCTGGAAGCTTTCGACATTAATGATAAAGACGTGGTTGTTGGCATAGCCGCTTCGGGCACTACACCGTATGTGATCGGCGGCTTAAAAACAGCTAATGAGCATAATTTAGTTACCGGCTGTATTGTTTGTAACAGCGGCAGTCCGGTAGCGGCTGTGGCACAGTACCCGGTTGAAGTAGTAACAGGCCCTGAGTTTTTAACAGGGTCAACCCGCATGAAAGCAGGCACGGCGCAAAAATTAGTTTTAAATATGCTAAGCACAACCGTAATGATCCAGCTTGGCCGCGTAAAAGGGAACAGGATGGTTGATATGCAATTGAGCAACCACAAATTGGTGAACAGGGGCACCCGCATGGTAATGGACGAAACCGGGCTGAACGAAGAAGAAGCAGCCGGGTTACTGAAACAATACGGCAGCGTACGAAGCGCTGTTGATCATTATAAAAAAAAATAAACTGAATTTGAAGATGTGTTGATTTGGAAATTTGAAGATGCTTGTATTCGATAAATTCTCAAATTCAAAAAATTCGGGTTCAGACAATTTGAAATCAAAAACATGCACGATATTGAACCATATTACCGCTGGAGAGATGATTACGTGGCATCGGAAGATGAGTTTTCGCCTTTTTATGCGACAGAATACAGCGAATTTGAATTTGACAAGCAGGTATACAATTACCTGCTGCACCCACAATGGGACTCATTCGGCTCCAATACCCTTTATTTAAAAGTACTTTTTGCCGATTATGATAAAGGCTATACCATCATTGAGCTGATAGGCGAATGGAATGATGCCATCAATAACGACATTATGCTGCTGAAGCGTGAGCTGCTCGACCTGATGATAGATAATGGCATCAGTCATTTTATCCTGATCGGCGAAAACGTACTCAACTTTCATTCAAGCGATGATTGCTATTACGAAGAGTGGTTCCAGGACGTGGAAGACGGCTGGATAGCAGGCATCAACTTCCGCGAACACGTGATAGACGAATTTAAACACAGCAATATCGACTATTACATCAATTTTGGCGGCGAACTCGATAGCCTTGGCTGGCGCACCCTGAAACCCATACAGGTTTTCAAAAAGGTTGAAGAGCAGTTGATGCGCCGTTTGAATTGAGGGTTACAGAGTCAAGAAGCAGGAAGAACAGAAATCAAGACTGCAAGAATCAAGAGTCAAGAGACAAGACATTTCGGAAAACTTTCCTGTTTCTTGACTCTTGATTCTTGCAGTCTTGCTTCTTCATGCTGTATTCACCTTTTATTTATATATTCGTACTATAATTTTTAACACAAAATGGAATTTAAAGAATCTAAATACAACTTCGATAATGTAATCGAAGTTAGGGATCAATCAGAAGTTGCTTCACGCAGGTTTATGGCCGGCGTTTTCAGCTGGATGTTCGTTGCGCTTGGCGTATCAGCAATAACAGTTTATCTATTTTTAAATATGGGCCTGATCAGTCTGATCGTTGCACCAACAGGCGGCCTTACGGGTTTTGGCTATTTTGCGCTGTTTTCGCCACTGGCGTTTTCATTGGTAATGCAATTTGGCTATAACCGAATCTCTTATCCGGTATTGGTGCTGCTTTTCGTAGCTTATGCAACACTTATTGGCATCAGCTTAAGTTTGATATTTCTGATCTACACATCTGCATCAATATTGGGTGTTTTCATTACCGCATCAGTAACTTTCGGTATTATGGGCATTGCCGGTTATACTACCCAGATGGATTTAACAAAGTTTGGTTCAATCATGTACATCCTGTTCATTGGGATTTTTGTAGCTTCATTAGCTAACTTCTTTATGCACAGCGAACAAATGAGTTACATCATCAGCTACATAGGCATAGCTGTATTTACTGGTTTAACTGCCTACTATATGCAAATGTTAAAACGCATTGGAGCAGGTATTGAATACGGTGATGCAAGCTCGAAAAAACTGGCCCTGATGGGTGCGCTAACATTGTACATCACACTGATCAACCTGTTTTTTATGCTCCTCCGTTTATTCGGCAGAAGAAGATAATCTCATTAAGAAATTCAATCATAAAGCTGCCTCCGCAAAAGGCGGCTTTTTTTGTTTAACAATGTGGCTTAGGCATGATATTTAGCGTATGTTATATACTTGCAAATGATAACTTTATTGCGCAACTTTGCACTGCTTATGGAGAAAGACGGAGGGATTAGACCCTGCGATGTCTTAGCAACCTGTGCTTCACAAGGTGCTACATTCTACCAGGCAGCAATTACGCGCCCGGACAGATAAGCGAAAGTCATAACAACACCCGACTTTTCGAGATAAGCTGTATTTAGATTTGAGATATTAGACGTGAGATTTGAGATAGCTTCGGCTCTTTCAATCGCCTGTTTAATGTCTTTTTATCAGATATATGAGGTGAAAGACATGATGTTTTAGCAAGGTTCTCTCCGCTAAAATCTCACGTCTCAAATCTCATATCTCACATCTCAAAAAATGGACATTAGAAAAGAATTACAGAAACGCATACTGGTGATTGACGGAGCAATGGGTACCATGATTCAAAGGTACCAGCTTACCGAGAAGGATTTTCGTGGCGAGCGTTTTCGCGATCATCATAGCGACCTGCAGGGCAATAACGACCTGCTCAATATCACGCGCCCTGATATTATCAAAGCCATCCATGCCGAATACCTGGATGCCGGTGCGGATATCATTGAAACTAACACTTTCAGCACACAGGTAATTTCCCTTGCCGATTATCACCTGGAAGAACTGGCTTATGAACTAAGCTACGAAGGTGCGCGTATAGCCCGCGAAGTAGCCGACGAATATACCCGGCATAACCCCGAAAAACCGCGCTTTGTTGCCGGTGCCATCGGGCCAACAAACCGCACTGCGTCTTTGTCGCCAGATGTAAACGATCCGGGATACCGCGCCGTTACGTTTGATGACCTGGCCGAAGCTTACTATGACCAGGTACGGGGTTTGGTTGACGGTGGTTCGCACCTGTTGTTGGTTGAAACCATATTTGATACCCTTAATGCCAAAGCTGCGCTGTTTGCCATAAAACGTTATGAGCAGGAATGTAAAGCTGCAGGTAAGGATTTTCCCGCTTTCAGGGATTCGGGCGGTATCATGATCTCAGGTACTATTACCGATGCTTCAGGCCGTACCCTTTCCGGGCAAACTGTCGAAGCTTTCTGGAACTCGATAAGCCATGCCAACCTGCTATCGGTAGGCCTAAACTGCGCTTTGGGTGCCCGGGAAATGCGCCCGCACCTTGCCGAACTTTCTGAAAAAGCAGGCGTATTTATTTCGGCCTATCCAAACGCCGGCTTACCCAACGAGTTTGGCCAGTACGACGAAACTCCGCATGAAACCGCTCACCAGGTTGATGATTTTATCAAAGCCGGCCTGGTTAATATTGTTGGTGGCTGCTGCGGTACCACACCCGAGCATATTAAGTGCATTGCCGATAAGGCTGCCAAATATCCGCCCCGCCCTATCCCTCAAATTGAGCCGGATATGCGCCTGAGCGGCCTGGAAGCGGTCACCATTAAACCCGAAAGCATTTTTGTAAACGTGGGCGAACGCACCAACATTACCGGTTCCCCTAAGTTTTCCAAATTGATCCTTGCCGAAGATTATGAGGCAGCTCTAAGTGTTGCCCTGCAACAGGTGGAAGGCGGCGCGCAGGTCATCGATATTAACATGGATGAGGGCATGATTGATTCGGAGGCTGTGATGGTAAAATTCCTGAACCTGGTTGCTTCTGAACCGGATATAGCCAAACTGCCTATTATGATCGACTCATCCAAATGGACAGTGATCGAGGCCGGTTTGAAATGCGTACAGGGTAAAGGTATCGTGAACTCCATCTCCCTGAAAGAGGGTGAAGAAAAGTTTAAAGAGCATGCCCGGAAAATCTTAAGCTATGGTGCCGCCACCGTTGTAATGGCCTTTGACGAAACCGGTCAGGCTGATTCATTGGAGCGCCGGATCGAGATCTGTAAACGATCATATGAGATCCTGGTGAACGAAGTAGGATTCCCGCCGCAGGATATCATTTTCGATCCGAACATCCTAACAGTTGCTACCGGCCTGGAAGAACATAATAACTACGCGGTAGATTTTATTGAGGCCACCCGTTGGATCAAGCAAAACCTGCCGCACGCTAAAGTGAGCGGCGGTGTAAGTAACATTTCGTTCTCGTTCAGGGGTAATAATACCGTGCGCGAGGCCATGCACTCGGCATTCCTGTACCATGCCATTAAAGCCGGTATGGATATGGGGATTGTAAACGCCGGCATGCTGGAGGTTTACGAGGAGATTCCGAAAAACCTTTTAGAACTGGTAGAAGATGTACTCCTTAACCGCCGCCCGGATGCTACCGAGCGCCTGGTGGAATTTGCCGACACCATCAAAAGCAAAGGAAAAGAAGTTGTACGCGACGAAGAATGGCGCAAAGGCACCGTTCAGGAGCGCCTCTCCCACTCGCTGGTAAAAGGCATTGTTGAATACCTTGACGACGATGTGGAGGAAGCCCGCCAGGCCTACAGCAAACCACTTGAGGTTATTGAAGGTCCGTTGATGGATGGTATGAACATCGTAGGCGACTTGTTCGGTGCCGGCAAGATGTTTTTACCACAAGTGGTAAAATCAGCCCGTGTAATGAAAAAGGCGGTGGCTTACCTGCTACCTTTTATCGAAGAAGAAAAAAAGAACAATGTAAATGCCGATCAGCGTGCCAACGCCGGTAAGGTGTTAATGGCCACCGTAAAAGGCGACGTACATGATATTGGTAAAAATATAGTTGGTGTGGTATTAGCCTGTAATAACTTCGAGGTGATAGACCTTGGGGTGATGGTGCCCGCGCAACGCATTATTGAAGAGGCTAAAAAGCAAAACGTTGATATCATTGGGTTAAGTGGTTTAATCACCCCATCGCTTGATGAAATGGTGCATTTTGCCAAGGAAATGGAACGCGAAGGTTTTACTATTCCGCTAATCATTGGTGGTGCTACAACGTCGCGCATTCACGCTGCCGTAAAAGTGGCGCCGCAATACTCCGGGGCTGTCATTCACGTTTTGGATGCTTCGCGCAGCGTTACCGTTTGCAGCAATCTAATGAGCAAGGACAACCGGGATGCCTATATCCAGAGCATTAAAGACGAATACGCCAAAGCCCGCGAGGCACATGCCAATAAAAAATCGGACAAGCGTTTCGTAACAATCGAAGAAGCCCGTGCCGGTAAATTCCAGATTAGCCTGGATGGCGATGTGGCGCCGAAACCCGCATTTACAGGCACCAAAGTATTTGAGAATTTCCCGCTGGAAGAGTTGCTGCCTTATATCGACTGGACGCCATTTTTCCACACCTGGGAACTTCGCGGCAGCTATCCGAAGATCTTTGACGATAAGTTTGTAGGCGTTGAAGCCAAAAAACTATTTGATGATGCGCAGGTATTGATGAAACGTATTGTTGACCAGAAACTGTTCACCGCGAAAGGTGTAATTGGCTTCTGGCCGGCCAATGCCGTAGGTGATGATATTGAATTATATACCGATGAAAGTCGCACAACAGTTTTAAATCGCATCCATACCTTACGCCAGCAGGCCGAAAAGGTAAAGAACGATCCGTACTATGCATTGTCGGATTTTATCGCGCCAAAAGAAAGCGGTGTGCCTGATTACTTCGGCGGCTTTGCGGTAACAACCGGTTTGGGTTGTGATGAATTGGTTGCTGAGTTTGAGGCCGATCATGACGACTATAACAGCATCATGGCCAAAGCCCTTGCCGACCGCCTTGCCGAAGCCTTCGCCGAAAAAATGCACGAGTTGGTACGTAAGGAATACTGGGGCTATGCCAAAGGCGAACAGCTAAGCAATGCCGACCTTATTAAGGAAGAATACCAGGGCATCCGTCCGGCACCGGGTTATCCGGCCTGCCCGGACCATACCGAAAAAACCACCTTGTTTGAATTACTAAAAGCAGAAGACAACGCAAACATGCACCTAACCGAAAGCCTGGCCATGCTGCCGGCCGCATCGGTAAGCGGTTTCTACTTCGCACATCCGCAGGCAAGATATTTCGGCTTGGGTAAAATCAGTAAGGATCAGGTTGAGGATTATGCTATCCGTAAACAAATGCCATTGGAGGATGTGGAAAGATGGCTAGGGCCGAATATTAATTATTAGCCCCCCTGCCCCCTAAAGGGGGAGTAAGGGAAGAAACGACAAAGCGAGGGCTTGTGCGGTTCCCCTCTTGAGAGGGGTGGAGGGTGTGTTAACAAAGCGATAATAAACGCCGCATAACACACCCCTGCCAACACACAAATCCACCGCGCCCCCTCTCGAGAGGGGAACTTGAATTGTAATTATAAAACTTAAATAAAAATTCCCCCTTTAGGGGGGGTAGGGGTCAAATGAAAATACCTGAACATATAGCAAACGCCAACGGCAAAACACTTTTTTCTTTTGAACTGATCCCGCCTTTAAAGGGGCAGAGCATCCAGGGCATTTATAATGCTATTGATCCGCTGATGGAGTTTAAACCTCCGTTTATTGATGTTACTACCCTGCGCGAGGACTTTATTTACAAGCAGCACCCAAGTGGCCTGCTCGAAAAATTATCGTACCGCAAACGCCCGGGCACTATTGCCATCTGCGCGGCTATCATGAACAGGTATAAGGTTGATACCGTGCCCCACCTGCTTTGTGGCGGCTTTACCAAAGACGAAACCGAGAACGCCCTTATAGAATTAGAGTTTTTAGGTATCGAAAACGTACTGGTATTGCGTGGCGATGCGCGCCTTGGCGATTCATCATTTGTACCTACGCCTAATGGCCATTGTTATGCTACCGATTTGCTGCAGCAGGTAGTAAACCTTAACAACGGTATTTATTTGCATGAGGACCATGGCAATACAGCCAAAACAAACTTTTGTATTGGCGTAGCCGGTTATCCCGAAAAGCATTTTGAAGCCCCGAACCTTAAAACCGACTTTAAATACCTGAAGCAAAAGGTAGAAATGGGTGCACAGTTCATTGTAACCCAGATGTTTTTTGATATTGGTAAATACAAGGAGTTTGTAAACGGCTGCCGGGCCAATGGTATCAATGTGCCTATTATTCCGGGGCTGAAACCGATCACATCATCAAAACAATTGGTTACGCTGTCAAAGACATTCCATATTGATATCCCGGAAGATTTGAGTGATGCCATCCATGCCTGCGCCACCGAAAAGGATGTTAAAGAAGTAGGTATTGAATGGATGATCAATCAATGTAAAGAGTTGATTGCCTTTGGCGCGCCAGTGCTGCATTTTTATACCATGAGCAACGCCGGGCCTACTAAACGTATTGCTGAAGCGATATTTTAAAGTTGCATCCTCACCCTTCACAAAATCGTCATTGCGAGGTACGAAGCAATCCCCAACCTACAGAGTGACTATGCAAGTCGTCCCTATACAGTAGGGGATTGCTTCGTTCCTCGCAATGACGTGGTGATTATATATAAATGACAGGCGATCAATTACTAAAAATAAAACGCTATTTTTATTTTAGTAATAAACTGCCTATGGATACCTTTAGTCACATCAAGGCTGTTATCAGCATTACATTGGGGCTTAGCATTACCCACCTGCTTAAAGGGGCGGCCAAGCAAATTCAGCACCCCGGCCGGGATAAACCTTATTGGGTGCATAACCTGTGGGCGCTTTACGTGTTTATATTGCTGCTGCACTTTTGGTGGTGGGAGATTAGCCTGCACGAAATAAAGCACTGGCTTTTTGCCGAGTACTTTTTCATCATTATCTACATTGTTACTTATTACAGCGTCTGTGCATTGCTCTATCCTGATGATTTAAAAGACTATCAGGACTACAAAGACTACTTTTACTCACGCCGGAAATGGATCTTCAGCATTTTGGGGGCCAGCTATCTGCTTGATATCATAGATACCGAAATAAAGGGGCCAAGCTATGTACATCACTATAACATCGAGTACCCAATCCGCAATATCAGTCATTTTATATTATGTATGATAGCCATTAAAGTAGAGAACCGCAACTTTCACGCGGCATTGGTGATCGTGTTCCTTTTGTACGAGGCCTCGTACATCCTGAGATTATTTTAACGGTTAAAATGAGAGGGCGCCGACATGCAACGGCACCCTCTTCCCCCGTTCACATGCAGGTTACTTGCAAAAGATAACCTGGTTCGTTTTTCCCCAGTCGTTACTTTCGCCGGTGGTTAATTTGCGATAGGTTGTCAGGGTTAGGCTATAGGCGCATGAGGGCCATGCGCTAAAAGGAGGAGTTAAAACAAATGGTGACGGCGAGGCCATGTCAAATTTCTTAGCGTCTCCGCGCGGAGTTGTGCCACTGGGCAGACCGCTGACCGTACCCGTAGCGTTTGACCATACACCCAGCGACCAGCTGGCAATCAGTTCATGATCAACTGTGTAATCGGCATGGGCGGTTCCGCTTACCGGAGTGCAGCCGCTGCCTCCGCCGGCAAAAAGCTCTTCCAGTTTAAGCAAGCTTACTTCGTTCCAGTTATTCACATAGATTTTGCCAATAAGCGATTGGGTGTTGAGATTTGGCGAAGTGGCATTAGCCGGATCGTCAGTAGTTTGAAATTGGATGTATAACATTCTGCCGTTTTTCTGATCTGCCACAGGCACAGCTAAACCAGGCGTTAACCCGGCGCTGGCATCGCCGCCGCCGATGATGGTAGTTGTGTTTAAGTAAAACAACGAGCCATAAAAGCCATTATCAAGCGCGGGTTGGTCAACCCGTACCCAGCCGTTAACATCCGGGTGCAGCACATGATCCGGGATTGGGTTAGGATAATTATCTGCCGGAACGCTATCGGGCACAGAAGCAGGTTTATTGATATCGATCACTACATCCTGAAAGGCAGTTGTACCATTCCAGATGATTTGCCGGGTGGCAACTTTTAAGGCTGTCGCTTCCATTTGGGCGGTAGTTACCGGGCTGAAGTTCACGTTATCGGTAGAAAATAAAAAGCGGTAATAAAGCGGGCTGGCCGGCGCGGTGGGCACTTTCTTGGTGGCGTAGCCCCCCAGCTTAACCGAACCAAAGAAACCGTAACCTGTGCCACCCGCTCCAAATTTGCTGATGAGGGTTTTACCGCTGCCGTCGATATCAGATGTAATGCTGAAATTCCCTACCGAAGTAAACCATGGCGTATCGCTGGTAATGATGCCGCCGCCTTTAATACACAGCTTTACGCAGAAACAGTTATTGGCGTTGTGCCTGTCGTTTTGGCGGCCGCGGGTGCGGTCTTCCGCTAACAATACAGTGCCAGATGAGCTTTCAACTCTGAAATAATAATCAGGTCCGGCAGGCCATTCTACATTAAGCCATGGCAATAAGGTTTTCCTAAAATTATCGCCGGGATATATAATAGTGAATTTTCCATTGTTATCGGTATAAGCATTGCCCAAATAGTCGTCTTGCAGCAGGTCTACGTCATAAGCAAAAACCTTAACACCGGGGATTGGCTTTTGGGTTTCACAATCGTTTACATAACCGCAAACTACCCAAATGTCCAATAAGGTAAGGATGCGGCAAAACCATTTGGCATCTATTTTATAATCAAATCTTGCGTATTGGACATTTTCCTGGCTGCTTTTATACAGGGGTTGCAGTGTAGTAATGTGGAACTGTAATGCCGGGCCTTTTTTAGGCAGGGGAATTTTGAAAGGTACGTTGCCGCAATACCAGTCTACATCAATACTGCCGCCTTCATAGCCTGATTTGCCGCCATCGATTTCTATAGTAAAATCGCCGTTTTCCTGCACATCGGCCTGGGTGATGAACAGCCGTTCCTTGGCTTTCAGTTCTTCATCATTTACCTGGTGAAAGGTTTGTTTAGGATCGGCTACAGCAAGCCGGGTTTCATTTTGCTGATCGGAAGGGCGATAAACTTTTACCGATGTACCCGCAACGGGCAGTTCGCAGTCTGAGCATAATAAACCGCGAAGGTTCCCTTTAATAATGTAGTTCATAAGTTTTTGATTAGTATTTGTACCGGCTTACTCTTTAAACTGGATTTTCAGCATACTCCACCGCAAGCAGGCTGATGTCCAGCTCATTTGCTGTGTCAAAGTTTGGGTAAAACGGCTGCGCAATCAACGTTGCCAGTACGCTATTATAGCCTGTGCTTGTACGTGATATAAAAGCGTATCATCAACATGAACCAAACGTAGAATTACGTTTTAAGGGAAATTTCGGTATAAAAAAGAAAGCGCCTTTCCGGGCGGGAAAGACGCTTTGCAATCACATTTTAGGTTGTTATTGATACAGATACGTTTCAGTAAGGTGCTGCATAGCTTCCTGAAACAGGAGGAATGCAGTTTCTTCATCGTTTTGGCTTATAGCGTTAAGCGAAGTAGCAATGTAGTTATCGTACAGATCTTTAAATATCGCCTCTTTGTTTTGTGTTTTATCGATAGCTTCCAGCAAGGATGCCGAAATAGTATAGTACTTTTCAACTTCCACACCGCTAAACTTTTCGGTCAATATTTTATCGCGGAACGCGCGAAGTGTATTTAACTGGCCTTCGGCTTCTGTGCCTAACATGGTAGTTGTAATACGGGTAAGAGCGCATGGGTCTTTGCCTGTAGTTGGGCAGCCTGTTGAACCTGGACACGGATATGATTGATCTCCTATTAAAAACATATTGCTTTCAGGGTGTATAATTGCTTTATAAGAGTAGTCAGCATCAATACTGTGCCCGAAGTGATAGACCAAGTTATTTACTTTTGTGCTACATACGAGTTCGGTTAATATTTCTCTTCCCATGAACGATCCGCGGTTAATTTGTGTATAAGCCATAGTCGGATCAAGCTTTTTAAAATTCAATACATGATTAAATAATACCTGCCATGTTCTTTCTAATGAAATAACTTCACCAGTGTTAGTCATAAAACCATGCTGGTTGATAATGGAATTAGGTAAACTGGCAGTTACGGTGTAATTACAGGGGATCAGTATCAACATTCTTGATGAAGGATCATTGGCATCTTCAAGGCCGTTCATAAACTTGATACCGGATATGTTTTCACCATTCAAAACAGTTTCAACAGCTGTGCGGCTAAGCATTACCGACTTAACTTCTGTAGGGAATTTTTGCTGAAAATTTTCGGTTAACTCTTGATAAAAGCTTTCGCTGATGAACTCGCCTACCTGATCAGGGCTGATCTGTGTAATTAGCATTTCTTGTTTCATAAAATCGGGTTTTAGGTTTTTGTGATATTATTATCAAAAGCAATTTAATAAACAATATCCATATTTAGATATTATATTAAAAACTTTTTTGCATCCTGAAAAACAGGATTATTTAAGCGCAAAAGGCCTATATAACCAGCAATTTCATGCCACGTAAGATTACAGTTTCTGATACGTAAAAATACGTATAATACGCGGGTAATAAAACGCATCTAATTTGTAATCAACTAACAACCAACAATATAAAACCAAATCAAAAACCTATCATAACCTATATGGCCGGGGCATCTCATTGAAAGAGATACTTATTAGTATTAGTTTTATACAAAAAAATCCCTACAAGCTATTATTTTTTATGGAAACACAAGAAAGAAGACCATCATCACCTATCACCGGAAAAGAAGGCGCACCGATTGATATTAACCTGGCCGCCGAATGGACAAAGAATCATAGGCATCGTAATCCAAAAGATATCATATCACAATTTTTCGGACAGGAAATATTAAACACCATATTAAAGCAGGATGGTTGTATGGGTATCCGTATTTATTATGCCAACGATCAAAAACTTAATAGCTGGCAAAAGTTTTGGGTTTCTGTAAGCAATTTCCTTTTATCCGTTATCGCCAATGTTAGCGGGCAGCAGCATTTTATAATCACAGGGGTAACGGCTGATGGAGAGGATCAACTTCCAGGCAATAAATCAGCAGCGGCTAAAGAGTCTGCCAAAGGTGTTCAAACCTTCGCACTTATGACAGCCGAAAATGACAGTATTGTTGGTGAACAGGCTATGCCTTGTCCCGGAACAGCTGGCTGTCCTCAAAATATCCTAACCCAAGACTAATTGAACTTTAACTAATGCTTGTAAGTTTGCTGATAGCTAATATCTCTGTTGCATCTGGATTGTTACCAATAGCAGCCGCCGCTTACAATTACAAGCGCTTAGATAGCTTAATGAAGTTATTAGCTCTATTCCTGTTGATATCCTGCTGTTTTGATCTCACTCAATGGATTGCTTATAATTATAAACCACATGACGGGAAACCATTAAATACAATTCCGCTATTACATCTATTTGTTATAATCAGCATAGTATTCTTCGGAACGATATATTACAATCTGTTTTCTAAACCGATTTTAAAAACAATCACCATTATATTATCGGGCGTAACACTATCCATTGTAATTTATAAGGCTATTGACTATTTTGATTATCCATCGATATCAAATACAGCTTCTGGTCTTCTACTAATAATATTATCGCTCATTTATTTTTATCAATTATTAAATCCTCAAACATTTATTCATATCGAAAAGCAGGGGCCGTTTTGGTTTAATTCAGGTGTGCTATTTTATTCGGCAGTCAATATTTTTTTATTTATGGTTTTTAACAGAATACCAGACAAGGATAAAGCAGATTATTATGTTATCTTTAGCATAACTAATATTATTACGAATCTAATATACTCTGTTGCATTACTTTGCAAGCCACAAAAAAAGGCATAAGCAGGTTTGCACATTATGACCATGTATAACAGCCCTATTTTAGAGATAACCCAAAATGGCCTAATCCCGGTACTCATCATCGGGACACTCGTGGTTGTTATATTGATCGGCTTTTTATTCTTCTTCGTGATTATTTACCAGCGGAGGATGCTAAAAAACCAGGCAGAGTTACGCGCCATGCATGATGCACGGCAAACCGACCTCATGAACGCCGTCTTTGAAACCCAGGAAAGTGAACGCAGACGCCTGGCCGAAGACCTGCACGACAGCGTAGGCCAGGTGCTTTCGGCAATCAAGCTTAACCTGCACCGGCTGGACAAAAATTGCGTGAGCGAGGTAAGCCAACCCCTGCTGATAGATACCCGCAAACTGGCCGATGAGTGCATCCAGGAGATCAGGAACATTATACAAAATGTGCTGCCTCCTATACTTACCGACTATGGACTGCTGATTGCTGTTGAGGCGCTGTGCACCAAAGTGGAAAACAACACCCATATCAAAGTTAATTTCACTAAAAATTTTGTCGATAAACGCTTCTCCAATGAAATTGAACTGGCATTGTACCGCATAGCCCAGGAGTTGTTTGGTAATGCTATCAAACACTCGGAAGCTACGGTCATAAACCTTAATATGGCCTTACAAGCCGGCTACCTCATTATGGAGTTTAAGGACAATGGCAAAGGCTTTAATATGGGCGATGTTAAGCAGGGTTTCGGTCTTAAAAATTTACAAAGCCGCGTGCAACTCATTAATGGCGAAATAAATACGTACAGCAAACCGCTTAGCGGCGCAATCACTATCATTAAATTAAAAGTAGCATAGTTAAAATCAATAGTTTATATTTATTGATAATTTGAATCTTGTTAACAACCTATGGGCCCAATTAAATTAGGTATAGTAGACGACCATAAAATTTTCAGAAATGGTTTAAAAGCTACCCTTGAAGATTGCGGAGGTTTTGAGCTGGTACTCGAGGCTTCGAACGGCAAAGAGCTGATAGGCTTATTGACCGACAAAACCCCCGATGTTATATTGATGGATATTAAAATGCCCGAAATGGACGGCATCCAAACCGCCACCTATGTCCATCAGCATTTTAAGGACATTAAGATCCTGGCGTTATCCATGTTTAATGAAGACAAATACATTGTGGATATGATGAAGGCCGGAGCATCGGGCTACCTGCTTAAAAATGCCGAACCGGAAGAGATCATCGAAGCTGTATCAACCGTTTATAACAAAGGTTTTTATTTTAATGAACATCTCTCTATAACGCTCATCAAACAGTTGGTAGGCAACGATCACGCCGATAATATCTCCAATAGCAAAACCGACCTTAACGAGCGCGAAATTGAAGTGCTTAAACTGGTTTGCCAGGAATGCTCCAATCAGGAAATAGCAGATAAAATTTTTCTGAGTGTACGTACTGTTGAAGGGTATCGTGCAAGGCTGTTTGAAAAAACCGGGTCGAAAAATTTAGTGGGATTGGTTATTTATGCCATTAAGCGTGGTATTATTAACGTCACGTAACCATTAGTACTAAGCTATAGAAAAGGGAACTTTCGGACTTCCGGCGTTGGACTTAGTAACAACTACGCCGATAACTTTTTATCGCCGGCCAGGTTACGCATAAATCTTTTGCGGTAGTTAAGCGGACTCAGGTTCATTTTGGCTTTAAACATTTTATAAAAGTGCGATACATCGCCAAAGCCGCTCTCATAGGAGATCTCTGAAATAGGCTTATCTGTTTGCACCAGTTGCTGTATGGCATAATTAAGGCGGTACTCAATTATAGTTTCCATGAATGTTTTGCGGGTAACTTTTTTAAAGTATTTGCAAAAAGCATTCGGGGTCATATTGGCAATACCGGCCGCTTTATCTAATGATACATGTTTTCTGAAATTTTCAACCAGGTAAGCAAATACCGGGTTAATACGCTCACGCTCGGTATTTGAGCGCTCGCCAATAATGCGGTTCTGATCGAGCAGCACGTACTCTTCTGATGAAGCCATACGGTGCAGGATCTCGAGCAAACCTATCAGCATCCTGAAATTGCTTTTCTCTTCAACCAGGCTAAGCAGCAGTTTGTTAACCTCGGCACGCGTTTCGCCATAAAATGACACTCCGCAACCGCTTTGCTGAAAAAGTTTTTTGATGAGCTGAAGCTCAAATTTGTTAAAAAACTCCTCGCCCAAAAAAGCATCATTAAACTGGATCACCACCGCGCTTGCCTCGCGAAGCACTGTTTCGTTGGGTTCAAGTTTCCAGCAATGCGGCAGGTTAGAACCAAGCAACACCAGATCGCCGGACGCAAAATCTTCCATGTGGCTGCCAACATAGCGTTTGCCGGTGCCGCTGATGATACACGTTAATTCATATTCTTCATGAAAATGATAAGGGGCATCAAATGCCAGCTTATCAAATTTCCGTACCAGAAATGACTGCGTATTTGTAGGTTGAAGAACTTCGTACGACGCTTTTATCATTGCATATTTTAACGTAAATAAAATTCTAATTCAAATTACGGATAAAATCATCCATAAATGTACCATTCATTTCATTTTTTTTCAACTAAAGTTAACCTTACTTTGAAATATAAACCTAAAAACTATGGATACACAGATCGCTCATTTACCGTCACTTGATAATTTTATAAAACTATCCAACCACAATATTAATGAATTTCGCGAAAAAGGCCATACCCTTGTGCACGAAGTGCTTACAAAAGATGAGATTGCCGCTTATCGCCCTGTAATTGTTGGCGCTGCCGACAGGTACAACACCGAAAAGCGCAAACTGGAAGAGCGCGACACTTATGGTAAAGCCTTTTTGCAGATCATGAACCTTTGGCAGGTTGATGAAGATGTTAAAACCTTTGTAATGGCCAAACGCCTGGCCAAAATTGCCGCCGACCTGATGGGGGTTGAAAATGTACGTATCTATCACGACCAGGCACTCTTTAAAGAGCCCGGCGGCGGCCCTACCCCATGGCACCAGGACCAGTATTACTGGCCCATCGATACCAACAATACGGTAACCCTTTGGATGCCCCTGGTTGATATTGACGTAAACATGGGTATGCTGACCTTTGCCTCGGGTTCATACGTTAATGGCGCTGTTTTTAACCATGAAATTTCTGACGAATCGGAATCGGCGTTTGACGAATATGTGAAAGAGAAAGGATTTGAAATAACCCGCGCCCAAACCATGAAGGCCGGCGATGCAACCTGGCACCGGGGCTTCACTATTCACAATGCTCCCGGCAACAACTCAGATAAAATGCGCGAGATCATGACCATCATTTATGTAGCCGATGGTGCCCGCGTCACCCCTTACAAAAACGAATGGCAAAAAAATGATCATCAAAAATGGCTGATGGGTAAGCCTATCGGCGAGCTGATTGATTCGGAGTTGAACCCGAAGGTGTTGTAACCATGATTTGCCTGATTTGAAGATTAACTTGATGTTTTTAATCAGGCAAATCATGTATACTCTCCTAAGCAATATAAGCGCCTATTTGTTCGCCTTTAAGGTATCCTGATATCAGGGAATCCTTAAATCAGGCAAATCATGGTTTGTCTATGCTGCTACCCAAACCGCGTCGATAAACCATTTTTTGGTATCAAAAAACTGACCTACCGGTTGAAAGCCTGTGTTTATGGCTATCTGATCGGTTTGCATAAGGGTGAACTTTTGGGAGATCTCCATGTAGATGTATTCATCCTTCTTGAAATCTATTTTTTCGTTACCGATGCTTACCTGCTGATCTTGCAAACTGATGAGGTAGCTTTTGCAGGCCCCGGTTTCAGGATCGTAGGTTGGATAATGTTCAAACTTGCTTATATCAAAATTAGCATGCAGCTCGCGGTTAATGCGGCGTAACAGGTTGAGATTAAACTCGCGGGTAATACCATCTTTGTCATTATAAGCAGCAAGGATAACTCGCGGGTCCTTCTTCAGGTCCATGCCAATTAACACCATATCCCCTTCTGATAGGTTATTCCTTAGCTCACGGCAAAACTCTATGGCCCCATCAAGTGGCATATTGCCAATGTTTGAACCTAAAAACAGCACCACTTTACGCCTTGGCGAAATAGCGGCGGCCTTTTTCAGCATCTCAAAATATTCGCCATTTAGTCCGGTGATCTTTAAGCCGGGCAAAGTTACGGGCAGGGTTATATTGAGATATGATATTACATTATCTGAGATATCAATAGGCAAATAGGTAAAATCAGCCTTTTTATCCAGCAGATATTTAAGCAGGTAAGAGGATTTTGTGGCATCACCAGCACCAAGTTCTATCAGGTCAAAAGCATCTCCATCGGCAATCAGTGCATCGCAGATTTCAGCGGTTTTTTCTGAAAAGATCTCCAGTTCGCAGTTAGTCGGATAGTATTCAGGGCAGTTCATGAGCTCCTGGAACAGCTTATCGCCATTGGCATCATAAAAATACTTTGAATTGAGGTGCTTTGGCTCCGCCTGCAGCCCTGCTACAACGTCGGCATAAAACTGCCTGTTTTCGGCACTTATGTCACAATTTACGGCTGTGGGTGTAAAGGCTTGGTTCATAGATGTGGTGGTGTTTTGTGTCAATTTACCTCGCAAGTCTTATGCCAGTAAATTGCCATCGTAAATTTGTCTGAAAAAAATTGCGATAAGTTGCACGACTATGACCCGGAGGTGTAACTTCTGACGCGCCGCGCAAAACTTTCTGGTTAACCATAAATTTGCCATTGTATTCGCCTATGGCACCCGGCGCTTTGGCAAAGCCCGGATACGGCAGGTATGAACTTTCTGTCCACTCCCAGCGGCGACCCCAGTTAAATTTCGAGGATGCCGCTTCCCATTCAAACTCCGTTGGCAATCTCAATCCTTTCCACGATGCATAAGCGTAAGCTTCAAAATAGCTGATATGTGTAACGGGATCTTTTAAATGCAATGGCTCTAAGCCGTGATAGGTATAGTTATGCCATTCATTATCTACCAAATGCCAATACAAAGGCGCTTCTACTTTATTGGTTTTCACCCAATCCCAGCCTTCGGCATGCCAGTGCCGGAAATCATGATAACCGCCGCTGTTAATAAATTCCAGGTATTCGGCATTGTTTACCAGTTTGGGACTTATTTCATAGGCATTGAGGTATACTTTATGCCGGTTGAGTTCATTATCAAAACAAAAGCCATCACCGTTAAAGCCCATTTCATAAATGCCTTCATCCATGCTGATAAAAGCATCATCCTTCCCTTCATCAATACGAGGGGCAGCATAATTTTTATTATAGGCAGGAAACAGCGGATTATGGCCCAGGATGTATTTAATATCCGTCATTAAAAGCTCCTGGTGCTGCTCTTCGTGGTTAAAACCGAGAATAAGGAGTTCTTTAACATCGTCGCTTACTTCGCCGCATAAAAAGCCCTCCATGGCCTCGTCAACATATTTACGGTAACTGTAAATTTCAATAACCGTTGGGCGGCTCAGGTTGCCGCGGTCGGTACGGATCACGCGTGTGCCTACAGTTTCGTAGTAGCTATTAAAAACGAAGTTATAATCAGGATTATATTCCTTGTAACCCATGAAGTAGGGCTTAAGGATAAACGTTTCAAAAAACCAGGTAACGTGCCCGATATGCCATTTAGGCGGACTAACGTCCACCACAGGCTGTACCACATAGTCTTCGGTTTGCAAATACGAGCAAATTTTTTCTGTACGTTGGCGTACCTCTTTGTACCGGGCTATTAAATCCATCGATGTTATTTCTTATCCAAAAACTGTTTTAAGTTTGAAATTGTTTTAATCCCCAATTTCCTGGCCTGCTGCTGCCTCATCATTAAAGCGTAAGCATTGTTAAAACCAATGGGTTTAAGCCATTTAATTTGATACCTGCTTTCAAACTGGCGTTGTACATAATTGTATGTGCTATCCCTGTTTACTGTTACCTCATTAACCGTTTTTGGCGATGCCTGTAAAATAGCCAGCAAACCCGTCCCCGTGTATTCTGGGTAAAAATCTATCTGGTTATTGGTTAGCGCGTCAAAGCAAATTTTGGTGCCGCCAAGGCCTGTTTTGGTTGATACCTCATGATCTGTATAACCCTTTATCAGCATGCTGTACATATTAGCCAGGATGTATTGTTCACCAAATATCTTTGAACCTATCCGCACTATACCATCGTTCCCGCCCCGTTCCGGTCGCCATAATTTATTGGCAACCAAAAAATCCTTTGCAACGCGCTCGGGGCTTTGGTGAAGATAGTCGGTACGGTAATTTAAAACCGTCATGACTGAATCATTTATTTTGCCCGAAAGCAGGTTTAATGTCGGCTCAAGGTCAGGAAATTTTTTCAGGACATCATCGCGCACAATTGGCGCCGCATAGTATGGCGGAAAAATGTGCTTATCATCATCCAGTACAACCAAATCGTAAGCTTTTAACCTGCCATCAGTTGAGTATCCGCTGATCACGTCGAGATGCTTCTCAAACGCAGCTTTATACATTACAGCATCACTGATTACGATAGTATGGATCTTTAAGCCATATTTGCTCCTAAGGCCGAGGTCGCCGTCCTGCCTGCCCATAAACTCGGGCGTAAAACCCGCGGTAAGCTTTCCTTCTGATTTTGCCGGGATGATATAGAACAGGCATAAAACAATCAGCAATACCGGAAAAGCATATACCACCCGTTTAAGCTTTTTAAAGCTGACCTTCTGCACCATCGACAGTAATAAATCAAAAATAACAGCAAGCAAGGCCGATGGGATTGCTCCTGCCAAGATCATGTTGGTATTATTAAGTGAGATCCCACCGAAAATAAACTCGCCCAAACCACCGGCTGCAATGAGCGAGGCCAGTGTTGCCACGCCAACGTTGATCACCGTAGCGGTACGGATGCCCGCAAATATTACCGGCATAGCCAGGGGCAATTCTACCTTAAACAGTATTTGCCATTTGCTCATCCCCATAGCAACAGCAGCTTCTTTAACCGACGCATCAACCCCTAAAATGCCCGTGTAGGTGTTGCGGATAATGGGTAGAAGTGCGTATAGCAATAATGCAACAATGGCTGGCTTAGGACCAATCCCTAAAAGCGGGATCATGAAACCAAGCAACGCTATACTGGGAATTGTTTGCAGTACTCCTGCAATCCCTAAAACTATGCCTGATAATTGTTTTTTACGAACAATAAGAATGCCCAGCGGCAAGCCAACCAATACAGCTATGCACAACGAAATAAAAGTAAGCCCGATATGCTGCAGGGTTTGCTCCTGCAGCTTGCCCGACTGCTGCTGCATAAACTGCCATAAGGTTTGCTGCTGCTCATTCATGGGCCTGATGGTTTTTATATTGATAAAAGGCCGTCATCAGCTGTTCAAAGCTTACCGTTTTAACCTGGTTTTGATCTTTGCTGATATTAATGGTTTCGCCGTTATTAAATTTAAAACTCTCCAGGGCCTCCCACAGGTTAGTACCAGCATCAAATGACGAGGCTTTTGCTTCTTTGTTCAATTCAGGCAGCAGCTCCCAGAGATCGATCAGCTTAATGGCCTTAAATTCCAGTTGCAACCGCTGATGTTTCAGAAAATCCTTTACAAAATCATTGACAGGATTAAAAAGCAATTGAGCAGGTGTGCCCGACTGTACAATCTTTCCTTTATCCATCAGGCAGATCCTGTCACCCAGTTCAAAAGCTTCCTGCACATCATGCGTTACCATGATAATGGTTTTACGCTTAAGCTCATCAAGGGCTTTAAACTCGGCATGAATCTTTGAGCGGGTAACATTATCCAGCGCGCCAAAAGGCTCGTCCATCAGCAACACCGGCGGATCCGACACCAATGCTCTTGCCAAACCAATGCGCTGCTGCTGGCCACCGCTCAGTTCGTTAGGGTAAATATTCAGATACGAAGCATCGAGGTGGAGTTTTTCCATTAGCTCGGCCGTGCGCTTTTCAGTTTTCTGCTTATCCCATTTTAACAGGTTAGGAACAACCGCTATATTTTCAGCAACCGTATAATGCGGAAACAAGCCATTATTTTGCAATACATAGCCAATTCCGCGGCGCAGGATTTCAGGCTGCTGCTCCATGATATTTTTACCATGAATGTAAATACTCCCCTGAGTTGGCTCAATAAGGCGGTTGATCATTTTTAGCGTGGTGGTTTTACCGCAGCCGCTGGTGCCTAACAAAATGAGGTTCTCCTGCTCCTCTACCTCGAAAGATACCCCATCAACCGCTTTAACCCCGCCAAAATATTTGCTTACCTTATCAACCTTGATCATGCGCCGGTTTAATCCCCAAGGGTCATGAAAAGGTTGTTCAGTGATTCGGAATACAACGGGTGGGCAAAAACACAATAGCGGATCCTATCGTAAGTAATACCGCCTTCCATGGCCATTTGCAACACGGTCATGATTTCGCCACCTTCGGGGCCAAGTACCGTAGCGCCTAAGATCCTTTTTGTATCGGGATCAACAATGGCTTTCATAAAGCCACGCGTATCGCCGGTTTCAATAGCACGCGCCACATGGGCCATGGGCAGCTTTGCTACTTTATATTTAATCCCCAGCTTTTTTGCTCCCGTTTCATCCAAGCCGATCCTGCCCAG
The DNA here is from genome assembly GCF_013376065.1 of Mucilaginibacter sp. SG538B. Classification (NCBI taxonomy): domain Bacteria; kingdom Pseudomonadati; phylum Bacteroidota; class Sphingobacteriia; order Sphingobacteriales; family Sphingobacteriaceae; genus Mucilaginibacter; species Mucilaginibacter sp. SG538B. The sequence continues at coordinate 1,349,585 of NZ_JABMJI010000002.1, read as the reverse complement.
TTGCGGATCGGTAAACATGCAATAAGGCACCGGACGGTCCTGGATGTTATAATCCGTTTTTTCAAAAAGGTTACGGTAAACAATGGTATAATCGTTGTAGGAAATATGTGTAAACGCCGGGCCGCCCTTTGCATCGCCAAGTGCGTAAACACCGGTGGCAGTAGTTTCCAGCTTGTCATTTACTTTGATATTACCATGCTCATCCGTTTCAATCCCGGCGAAGGGCAAATTCAAAGCCTCCGTTTGCGGTTTACGGCCGATGGCCACCAATACATGGGTGCATTTGATTTTGCGCTCCTCCCCTTTTTGAGCTATCGTCGCTGTTATTTTGCCGCCGGCTTTTTGTTTAAACTTAAGGGCCTGGGCATTATTTAAGATCTCGATTTTTTCCAGTTCGAGGATCTTTTGCATCTCTGCCGAAATATCCTCATCCTCGTGCGAAACTATCCGCTCCGATTTTTCTAAAATGGTAACTTTACTGCCAAACCGCCGAAACATTTGCCCAAACTCCAGTCCAATGTAATTTCCGCCAAGCACAAGCAGATGCTCCGGTACTTCTTCCAAATCAAGTATGGTGGTTGAGTTGAGATATTTTATCTCATTCAATCCTTCAATTTCGGGAATCAAAGGCAGCGCGCCGGGGTTTAAAAAGATAAGATCGGCAGTAATCGTTTGCTTTTTGCCGCTGTTAAGCTTAACCTCAACCGTTTTTTCGCCGGTAAAAGTCGCCTCGCCCAACACCACATCGAGGTTCTGTGTTTTTTCGGCAGATTTTAGTCCGCCATTACGCGAGCGTAATACGATATCATCCTTACGTTTTTTTATGGCGGCAAGATCAACCGAAAACTTTTTTACAGGCACGCCCAATTCATAACTTTTACCGGCCATGTAAGCCGCCTTTGCCGAAGCAACCATGGTTTTAGTAGGCGTACAGCCATCGTTAACGCAAGTACCGCCATAAAATCGTTTCTCAATTATAACGGTCTTTTTCCCGGCATTAGCCAATTTTTTGGCTAATGGGGCGCCGGCCTGACCGGCGCCTATAACAATGGCATCGTATGTTTTCATAGCTTTATTCGGTAATTTTCACGCCCTTCCAAAACGCCACATAGTTGGTAATGTTTTTTGCAGCATCTTTTGGTTCGGGATAATACCACGCGGCATCCTGGTTTTCTTTACCGTCAACATCGAGGGAATAATATGATGCCAGTCCCTTCCACGGGCAGGTTGTATGCACGTCGGACGGTTTAAGATACTCGGCCTTAACACTTTCTTTAGGGAAATAATGATTATTTTCAACAACAATAGTGTCATTGCTTTCGGCAATGACCTGGTTATTCCAGATAGCTTTCATAAAAAGATGATTGATTTATGGAATAAAGATAGCTTTAACCCGGCAAAGTTTGCAAGCCCCATCTCAATTTTTTATTTTATTTAATTGATATACAATAACTTTCATCAACAACTTGGATTTTTTTTATTGTTTATTTTAATTTTATTATTTAAACTCTATCTTTGCAATCCCAAATCAAGGGAAACAATAAGAAAGGCCCGTTCGTCTAGGGGTTAGGACAGGAGATTTTCATTCTTCAAACAGGGGTTCGATTCCCCTACGGGCTACCACAAGACACGAAACCTCAAATCGAAAGATCTGGGGTTTTTTAATACGTTATCAATCCAGCGTTTTCCGGGATTGTGTAATGCAAGTTACAGGAAACAAAATAAAAAGGCCCGTTCGTCTAGGGGTTAGGACAGGAGATTTTCATTCTTCAAACAGGGGTTCGATTCCCCTACGGGCTACGAAGCCGCTTTGCATTTGCAGGGCGGCTTTTTTGTTGGAGGCAAATTTATTTTGGAACATGCTGCATGCCTGCACCAGCCGAGGCGGACGTGCTATCGCGAATATTCTTAGTATCAGAATGCTAAGGTCAATATCTAAATCATGCGATTTCCAACCGTATCCGGCAGAATCTTACTTTCAATATAGATTTGGTTCGGATAGATTATGGTTTAAACTGGAAAAAACTCTGAGATCCCGCAAAATACCAATTGAAATACCCTTCTCCGGTAATTATATAACCTGTACCATTAACGCTCGCAAAGGCCGAATAAATATTGATTGAACCAAAAATCTTTTCCTTCAGGGCCCAGGTATCAGTAATAGGGTCGTATTCATAAACGTATGGCAAGCTTCCTCCATCTGTAGTTGTACCGCCGCCTACATACCCTTTGTTTTGCGCGGAGAAAGCGAAACCCTGGCTACGGGCAACATTCTGTGGCGGCTCCGATAATTGCTTCCACGTTTCAGTCCCGAAATCAAATGACCATGCATCCGCTACATATGGATTCGAACCGCCGGTTTGGGCTGCCCCTCCAATTACATAACCCTTGTTATTCAAAGTAAATCCCATAGCCCCATCACGTGGCAACCCCGGAAAGCTCGTTGTCTGCTTCCATTTATCGGTAACCGGGTCATAACGCCATACATCGTTTGTCCTGGTGATTGCACCGGATGTAGCCAGACTGCCTCCTATAATATAACCGTATTTATCTGAACTCAGGCATACCGGAAACATCGTGTAGGTACCAGGAAAAGAAGCTATTGACTTCCAGGTATCTGAGGAAGTATCATAACACCAAAAATTATTATCATATAAGGTTCCTGTTCCCATCCCTACATAAGCTTTTGTACCGATACTAAAGGAATTCACAATATATGATGCCATCGGGCAACTGGCAAGCTGTGTCCATTTGTCGGCACCCGGTTCGTATTTCCACCAGTCAGCTAAGGGATTATTTGTTGATTTCGATTTCCCTAATCCGAAGTAAATATTTCCGTTAATGGTTACAGCAGTCGCTCCGAACCGCGCCGCGCCTGGAAAATCATTCTTAGGTGCTAAATATTTATAAACTATATAATCGCCTTGCGCTATCGTTGAAAGATCATTCCCCGTTTTGATAATCAAACTTCCCTTGTTTGACATCGGTATATTATCTCCCTTTATAACTAATTGAGTGGGCGTAGCCGAAACCACGCTAAGGGCAATAGTATCCAGCAATACCCGGTTATTTGCCAGTACAGGATTAAAATATTGCCCCGAAATAGTGATTGTGCTGCCGGGCATTAAAATAGTACTACTCAAAACGGACACAGCTGGCGACTTAAGCTCTAAATACCCGTCATTGCTTTTCAACCCATTGATGGTAACATTAAAAAGATTAGATCTATTCAACAGCGCGTTAGGCACCTTGAAAAAAACGTTTGTGGTATCAATACGTGTTGGGTGAAGTGTTATGTTTGAACCGAAGTCTATAGTTATATCGCTGGTATTGAGGATTGTGAGGGAATCTATAGTTAGCTTAACCTGGTCGCCCCAGGTATATGATGTTGATAAAGGCTCTATTTTTACCCTGCTCATTACAGGTGACGGCTTTGGATCTATTTGTTGTTTTGCAATTTCTTTTTTGCAGGCCGATAAAATAGTAAAGAGCGCAAATAATAAGGTTAGTAACTTTTTCATCCTGTAATAAGTGGCGGCTAAATATAAAAATAATTTAGGGGGACACAATTATAAATTGCGTTTCGGCTATCATCATAGCCGAAGGCCGCGACTATGACGGCCTGATACAAAATCACAGATTGTCTGATAAGTGATCGTCATTTATAGCTACCGCAACCGCTGAGCCATTTTTAAAAAGACGCTACTATTGCAGCTGCGTTTTTAAAAACTATTTCCTCCGAAACAACTTAAAAAGGTAGGTATTGAAAAACCCTTTCTTATCATTGGAAGACTCCCCGGCATTTGCATCCTGCCTTGAACCCGTTTGCTGTGAATTATCTTCCCTGGGAGGAAATTGAAAAGGTCTTTCGTTGAAGGCCTTAGATCTGTAACTCTTTTGAGCAACTTCAAAGCCAAATTCGATTGGTAATGTTCCAATCTTTTTTTGAAGTGAACCATCAAACAAATCAAATTGTACTTGATATTCAAGCCCGGATAAATTTTCTGACATTGTGTTTTCCATATCAGCTAAATTTTCTGCAGAATCATCAAATATGGTACCTAAAACCTTCAGCCATTCATCGTCAATTTTCATGAAATAGAATTCAAAAAAATTTGTCTTTTCAACTAATAGCTCATTTTTTGTGATTGCAATATGATACGATGGATTATTGCCAAACTCAATGTTGAAAGACATCCAAATTGCGGGTAAAGTGAAGTTGACGATATCACCCACTATGCCGCCCTTGACCCCGGCATTGCGGGAGTAAAAGTTTCTGGTGAACGGATGGAAATGCCATCCTGAGTAATCTGCCGATATCTGTTTTAAGATATCCATGTGAGCAGAGTGATGACCATCATTCTCGTATATTTTCTGCCCGTTTTTAACAACAAACCCATTTGACGAACATTTACCGCCAAAACAATCAACGTTTATAAATGCAATTTCCGTACCTGCAAAAATTTTCGAAAGTTCGATGCTGTAGTCTCTTAACTGATTCTCAACTTTATAAATCTTTTCTGTTTCGTTGTTAAACTCCCCATCTTTAAACCGGGTATATGGAATTTCTCTCAGATTATCATTTGTCTGACAAACAACCCCATGAAATGGAGTGAAAAATTCATGTACATATTGATATTTTAAATTCTTCGTAAGGTTGTCTATTAAGGCCTCTCGATTATTTTCGACTTTAGCAATTATGTTATATGTGATATAGCTCATAAAATGGTTTCTCCTGACAAGATTTAGCCTGGGTAAGTTACATTATTTGGCAGATTATTCTCACGCATTTCTATAAATATCAATCCTCTCAGTACCGTAAGCGCGCCGCATGGTGTAAGCAAACTCCCCTTTTGCAATATTAAAATCGTTACTGCCCGACCATACTGAAAGCCGCACAAATTGAACAGCCAAACAAAAGCAGTATCAATTCGCTCACGTATTTGCGGTTCATCGCTATAATGGAAATTCCATTCCTTACTTTAAAAGCAAAGTGGAGCAGAAACAACAGCGAGGGAATGGTAATACGAGATTTAACACAGATAAACTTCAAAACAAGTCAACTACATCCAACGAAAAGGCCGATTAAACCTTTCGTTAATCAGCCTTATTGTTGGATTTTGAAATATATGCAGCGGACCTGAACCAGCCGAGCTGCACTTTCTCACTTAATTTTACCCCTTATACCCCGGATCAAACTCCACAATCCACTCAATGCCATATTTATCCCTGAACATACCGGCGTATGTACCCCATGGACTGTCGCCAATTGGCCCTTCAACGTCTCCGCCTGCTGATAGGCCGTTAAATATTTTATCGGCTTCTTCACGGCTTTCAGCGCCAGCATATATTTTAGACCTGTTTTCGTTTTCGCTTACCCGTCCCATAAATTCAGGAACATCATTAGCTATCAATACATTGTTTTTACCGAGGGGTAAACCGATGTACATTATTTTGTTTTCTTCACTCTCCGACACCTGGAATTCAGGGCCGGCTAAGTCTTTGAAGCGAATGATCCTGGTGAACTCTCCGCCAAAAACTGATTTGTAAAAATTGAATGCTTCCTGGGCGTTGCCATTGAAGTTGATCCAGGGATTAATTGCTCTCATAATTTTAGTTTTAAATTGTTATGTTTTTTGTTTATCTCTTCGGTTATTAATATTCAGTTCACCTTATGATTTTTGCGATAAGGCTGCAAACAAGTCGTCCAGGTTTTTCAACATCAGCATCATTCCTTTAGTGAAACCATCGGTTAAGCGCTCCATGCGTTCGAGCGATTCATTATAAATGGAAATATTCACTGTTGTTATGCCATCTTGTTCACTGAAATTGTAATCCCATTCCGAGCCCGGTAATTCGGGATTTTCATCTTTGTCGGCAAAAGAATTATATAATTGAAAATTGGTTTTGGGGGTAATAGACGTATATTTCTGCAGCAGCCAGCGTTCTTGCCCGTCGGGGCTTATCATGGCGTAAAATCTTCGTCCCCCAACTTCAAAATTCATGTATTTAGTTTTGGAGCGCATTGGCGCGGGTGCAGCCCATTGGTCAAGTATCTCCTGCTTTGTAAAAGCATCCCATACAAGGTCAAGCCCGGCATCAAACTCCCGGGTTATAAATACCTTTTGCGCTGCTTTATCAACGGTAAAATCAAATAGCAAATCGTTGTTCATATTTTCTGTTGTTTAATTGTTGATAATACTTTGTCGAGCTGATTAAACTGCGTTTCCCAGCTCTGCCTGAATTGGGCTAACCAGTTGTCGAGCTCCTGCATTTTCTTTGCATTAAAGTGATAATAAATTTCCCTGCCCGAGTGCTCTGGTTTAATCAATTCACATTCATGAAGTACTTTAATATGTTTGGATACTGCCTGCCGGGTCATGTCAAATTTTTCGGCCATTGCATTAGGTGTCAACGCCTTAATAGCAATTAATGTTAAAATAGCCCTGCGTGTCGGATCGGCTATAGCCTGGAATAGATCTTGTTTCATTTTAAAACGCGCAACTTTTAAGTTGCGTAAATATATATGCAACTTTTGAGTTGCGCAAATTTATTTGCGATTATCTTTTGGGTGGGGGCGAAAGCTTAAAGGTTTGGATATTAGTTAAGGCAAGAAGGTTTCATCACTGAAACAAGGGGATTAATTTTACCGGGGATCGTCGAATGTTGAACAACAGTTTAATATTCAAGATATTATAAAAAGCTTAAAACTCCTTCTCTTCACTGGCATGAGGATGCGAAACAAAAGCCAGGGAGTGGGCGTACCCGTGACTTATCAAAACTAAGAAGCCACGGGCACTCTACGCTGCATCCCAGCGCTGCATATTCAGGCCGGATAGGATCTATTTCAAGCCCCTCTCGGTCACCAATCTCTCTATTTCCTTATTCCTGACCCTATTCCTCGCCGCAATCGGAATATAAACCAATGGAAGAAAGGTCAACAATCCAAACCCATTTCTGACAACACTATAAACGGACACTCCGATTAAAAAACCAAAGATCACGGCATCCATAAGCTTACCAGACTTGATCTTCCTTGCATCCTGTAATAATTCGTCGTTTGTTAATTCGGCTAATTCTTTTTGTTTCATTGATGTGATATCTGTTAACGGTTAAATTTTAGTAGTTGAAATTGCAGGCTACTATTTCGATTACAAGTTACTAAATAAAGGAAACCACCTGAGAAGTCACGAGTATTTTACTCCGCTCCCTGCGTCGCATACTCAATACCGCACAATAGGTTCGAGATAGTTCCCTACAACCAGGGAAGAGACTTTACTAAAGTGAAAAGCAAAGCGGTTTTAATTGGATCTTTTAGCGCCGCGGCATTCGGTCGGTATCGGCTTAAATATAAAGAAAACTCACCAGCAATATCTTTGTCGCGATCCCCCCCTCAACATGTCGTTTTCACACAGTACTTACTCTTACAATACTCACCATCTTTGTATTGTCAATCAAATCGAAACAATTAAACTAACATTCCATGAAAAGAGTATTTAAAGGATCTAATGTCATCCAACCGGTATTAATAATTGCTATGCTTTTTTTTACCGTATTCCAATCTAAAGGGCAACAGCTTAAGCCTGCCGCCAGCGGCTATGCACCGGTTAATGGCATCAAAGTTTATTACGAAGTTTATGGAGAGGGAAAGCCTATCGTTTTGCTGCATGGCGCTTTTTATACCATTGAGATGAACTGGGCGCAGTTAATCCCTGAACTGTCAAAAACAAGAAAGGTAATTGCCCTCGAAATGCAGGGGCATGGGCACACGCCATATTCCGACAGAAAATTAGATATCGCTACCCTGGCAAGTGATGTGGAAGGTGTAATGAATTACCTAAAAATTGATAGTGCCGATGTTGCCGGGTATAGCATGGGCGGTTCCATAGCTTACCAGTTGGCAGTAAAAAGCCCTAAACGGGTAAGAAAATTAGTGATCATTTCATCTACGTACAAAACTAACGGCTGGCTGCCTGTGGTAAATGGTGGTTTTAAAGGTTTTAAGCCTGAATTTTTTGACAATACTCCGTTAAAAACTGCATATGATGCAGTAGCACCCGACAAAACAAAATGGAGAAAGTTTGTTGAACAAATGATTGTTTTTGCCGGGGTACCCTTTGACGTGGGTGATGCCAATATTGCAAAAATCACCTCGCCGGTGTTGCTTATTTCTGGCGATAATGACGGGCTGGACAAAGTGGAGTTGGCAAAAACGTACCAATTACTGGGAGGCGGCATATCTGCTGATTTGGCGCCGATGCCAAAATCACATTTGGCCATTGTTCCTGCACAGGGACATGTAAGCTTAATGCAGCAAACAAAAACGATATCAGATCTTCTGAATGGCTTTTTACAATAATAAAGCCGCAATAATGCAATCTGAAGATACCACCGCAGGAAAAGGAATTTTATTTACCTATAACTATTTATAAACAAATGAGAAAAATCAGAATTTTTGAACATATCTCGCTGGATGGCGTGATAGAACATGACGGAGACTATACCTATGGCGCATGGACAACACCTTATCGCAGTCCTGCCGGGGCGGCAACCCTTTTAGAGGCATACGGACCAAACTTCGACCTGCTGCTTGCCCGCCACACTTACGATATATTTAGTGGCTTTTGGCCTACTGCCGGAGATTTCCCAATGGCTAATGCTATAAATGCCGCAACAAAATACATAGTAACCCACAGACCCGACAGCCTGGCATGGGGACCAGTAAAGGGTTTAGGCGAGGATATTATAGCGTCTATTCGCGATCTCAAATCAACCGACGGCCCCGACCTGATCGTCGTTGGAAGTTCAACGCTAACTTCTGTGTTGCTTGACCAGGGACTGGCTGACGAGGTTGTGCTCATCACCTACCCGGTGTTGCTTGGCCGGGGTAAACGCTTATTGTCGGACACTATTGACGCCCGGGAGCTTGCTTTTGTCGACTCGAAGAGTACACCCACCGGTTTGCTCGTCAACACTTACCGGCACGTTGGCCCGCTGAAAAAGTAACATTTCGCCAGGGGCCGGATTTCCCAAACACGCAGCGAAGCCGCTTTACGAAAGTAGAGCGGCTTTTTTAATTACTTCCGGGAACACAGCACCTACCCTCACAAACTGACATTTGGTAAACCCTGCCAACCGCATTAATTGTTAATTTTGCAACAGATAAAAGTTTAAGAATGTCTATAACCACCGAAGACGAAAAAATTGGAATGCAGCAGGCCAGCGATGCTGTAGCTATTACGCTCAGGAGGATGCGGGAGTACGCAAAACCGGGTATCTCTACAAAAGAACTTGACGAATACGGCGGCGAATTGCTGGCACAGCTGGGCGCAAGATCTGCGCCTTTGTTAACCTACAATTTCCCGGGACATACTTGTATAAGCGTGAATGAGGAAGCAGCGCACGGCATACCTTCGGCTGATAAGATCCTTAAAGAAGGCGACCTGGTAAATATTGATGTATCGGCAGAGCTAAATGGTTACTGGGCCGATAACGGCGGCTCCTTCGTTTTAGGGCAGGATATCCACGGCTATGGCAAATTGGTGGAGGCCTCGAAAGAGATCTTAAAAAAAGCGATCAAAAACATCAAAGGCGGTGTCAGGATTTCGGAGATCGGCAGGTTAATTGAAACTGAAGCCAAAAAAGCCGGCTACACGGTAATAAAAAACCTGACCGGGCATGGTGTTGGCCGCAGCTTGCACGAAGAGCCGCATGAAGTTGCCAACTTCTGCGACCGATATAACACTGCGCGCTTTAAAAAGAATTCGGTGGTGGCGATAGAGACATTCATCTCAACACGGTCGACAATTGCCGATACTCAAGCCGATGGCTGGACATTAATTGGTAATAAAGGCGGTTTTGTTGCACAGCACGAGCACACCATTATGGTAACCGGCGGTGAGGCCGTGATATTCACAGCGCAGAACGGTATTTGGGATTAATTCTTTTTGGAACATATCTGGCAATACCCTGAAGTATTTGTATTAGATAACTACTAAGCCGCTTTACCAAACCAAGCTGCTTTTTTGTACACATGCTATGACAAGCCGAGGGTATACAGTCATTTAAAAAACGCTGCAAAGCAGAACCGTGTATTTTGGATTTAATTTATCCGTTAACCTATTATCCATTAGTATTTTATTAATTTGGAGTAGTTATTAACTTCATTCATTTGCTTGAAGCCGTATACATTCCATATCACCCTTTATGACGCTGCGTTTTTTGGGATGCTGTTTATCGGCCTCACTTTTATCCTGCTTTTATGGTTCACCAGGAAAACAAACCAGTCGGCAAATCGGTTTTTGGCGGTCGCACTGGCAATTGCCGCTTTGTGGATAGTCCGGATCCTGGGCACCGATATCGGGCTGTCAACCTATATTACCAGCTGGGGCCGGCTGCCGCTGCAGTTTTCGCTGGCATTTGGCCCGCTCATTTTCTTTTATGTACTTAAAATAACCCAGCCGGAGTATAAATTCACCCGCAGGGACCTGCTGCATTTCAGCCCACTGTTAGTCGAACTAAGCGCCTGGGCTTTAGAAGTGCTGGAAAGTATAAAAACGGGCCGGGCAACTTATGATACGCTGATATTTCAACGAATAAACCCTGTATTACTACTATTAGCATTTATCTCGATAATTATTTATCTATACCGGTGCCGCAAGCTGATCGAAAACTTTTACCAGGAGCTAAAATTTAACGGAGGCGACCGGTACCGGCACGAGTTAAAATGGATAAATAACCTACTGACAGGCTTCGGGTTGTTATGGCTTTTGTGGATCCCTTTTATAGCTGCCGACGATTTTTATTATGATTACCAATTGGGCATACAGGCCTACTACCCTTTGTATTTCCTGCTAATGTCCGCGCTTATCTGGATGGCGGCGAGAGCATTTTTAAGGCCGGAAATTACCGCACAGGCAGATAGCTTACCGGTTTTTAAACCATTACTACCAGCGGAGCTGAAGCAAAAAGGCGCCTGGTTAAAGCGGGTTGTTAAAGAAAATAATTACTACCAGGATCCTGAATTGAGTTTAAGTTCTTTGGCCGAAAAGCTCGGTATGCATCCCCATGAGTTATCACGGATCATCAATACAGTGCTCAAAAAAAGCTTCAATGATTTTATTAACGAATACCGGGTACAGGCAGCTGCGCGGAAAATGCGGGATCCCGCTAATGATCATATCACCCTTTTAGGGATAGCGTTTGAATCGGGATTTAACTCCCAAAGTACCTTTAGCCGCATTTTCAAGCAAGTGACCGGAAAAAGCCCGCAGGAATATAAAAACAACTTAAAAAAAGAGTACCCAACTTATAAGTTGAGAAGCGAGACCCAATTTGCGCCGGTAGTTTTGAATCATGAAACCGCTCCTAAATGGTCTCGTGATAAAACAAACCGCAACTTTATGTTTAAAAATTATTTCAAAATCGCCTGGCGTAATTTAATGCGCAATAAAAGCTATACCGCTATTAACATTACCGGCCTGGCCGTAGGTATTGCTGTTTGTATGATGATCTTTATCATTATACAGTTTCAAACAAGCTTTGATAGTTTTCACCCGAAGAAAAATCGTGCCTATCGTGTGCTAACCGAATACCATCACACAGAAACCGGTGATATTACCTATGGTAAAGACATCCCCTTTCCGTTGCCTTTAGGATTAAAAACGGCTTTCTCCCAAATAGAACAGGTTGCCCCAATTTTTGCAAGCCAGAATGACCAGTTGATTATTCCTGACGAAAATGGGGCCACGATAAAAATGTTTAAGGAACAAAGGGGCCTGTTTTACACCAATCCATCATTCTTTAAAATTTTCAACTTCCCGCTGCTTGCCGGCTCGTACGCTTCATTAAAAGACCCTGACAACGTACTGCTTACCAAAGAGGTTGCTGAAAAGTATTTTGGCGACTGGAAATCGGCAATAGGTAAAACCATTAAATTGCAAATGGGCGGCTTTATGTTTGAGCATGGCACGGACGTATTAAGAGTGTCGGGGGTCCTGGCTACCATTCCTCCAAATTCTGACTTTCAGCTCAAACTTGTTGTTAGCTTTGGGACTGGGTTTACCGGAGACTATTTAGCAAAATCTACAGATTGGAACAGAACGGTAACTGATTTTGGCTGCTATATTTTGTTACCCAAGAACCTTTCTGCCGACAATTTTAATCAACAGCTGAGAGCATATTCACAAAAGGTACAATCTTCTGATAATAAGGACAGCCATATTATTCAAGCGTTAAATGCCGTTCATTATGATTCCCAAACAGGCAACTACAGCAACCAAACAGCCAGTCATCAGTTGCTCAATGTACTGTGGCTAATTGCCGCGTTCATCCTGCTCATTGCCTGTGTAAACTTTATCAACCTTTCTACCGCGCAGGCTGTTAACCGGGCAAAAGAGGTTGGTGTCAGAAAGGTTTTGGGGAGCAATAAATCGCAATTGCAACTCCAGTTCATTGTCGAAACATTTTTGATCGTAGCAAGCGCTGTATTACTTGCAGTTGCTATTACCATACTTGCATTACCTTATATAAGCCGACTTTTAGAGCTATCGCTTTCATTCAACATATTCAGCAATCCTTCAATTATTTTATTCCTTCTGGCTGTAGCAGTTGTTGTAACCGCATTAGCGGGTTTTTATCCTTCTATTGTTTTATCGCGTTTCAATCCTGTTAATGCTTTAAAAAGTAAACTCACGACAGATCCGGCAAAGGGAATTTCATTAAGAAGGGGCCTGGTGGTGTTTCAATTCATCATTGCGCAGGCATTGATCATCGGAACGCTCGTCATTGTAAAGCAAATGGACTATTTTATGGATCAGCCTTTAGGCTTCGATAAAGAAACAATTGTTAATATTCCGTTCCGGGTAGATAGTCTTCGAATGAGCAGGCTGAGTTATTTGAGGGACCAGTTATTATCCATAAACGGCGTACAGGCGGTATGCTACAGTTCGAACACCCCAATTGAAAACGGTAATGATACGTGGAGCGCAGTCAGGTTTGACCATGCAACAAAAGAAACAGGTTTCAAGGCGATTACCAAATTTGCCGACGAAGGCTATGTACCAACCTACAAACTAAAGTTAATAGCCGGACGAAACCTTCAGCCATCCCCCTTTACCAGGGAGTTTTTGGTAAACGAATCGCTTGTAAAAAGCTTAGGGATTAAAAACCCCGGGGATATATTGAACAAGGAAATCAGCATATGGGATGGTGTAATAAAATGCCCGGTTGTTGGCGTATTAAAAGATTTTAATGACAGGTCTTTCCGGCACGGCCTTGCACCATTACTTATCGCCACAAACATCACCATGTATAATCAGGCCGGCATAAAGCTTAAAACCACGAATGTTTTTTCGACGATGCAATCCGTTAAACAAGTATTTGAAAAAACATTTCCCAACTTTGTTTATGAATACCGGTTTTTGGATGATAAAATTGCAAGTTTTTACAAACAGGAAAATCAGTTAGCCCAATTGTATAAAATTTTTGCGGTAATCGCCATACTTCTAAGCTGCCTGGGTTTGTATGGCTTAGCCTCGTTCATGGCTGTACAACGGATAAAAGAAGTCGGCATCCGCAAAGTACTTGGCGCTACGTCAGGCAGCATCGTTTATTTGTTTTCGAAAGAGTTTATTATACTCATTGCTATCGCCTTTGCCATCGCCACCCCCATTGCATGGTATTACATGCACCAGTGGCTGCAAGCTTATGTTTATCGCATCAATATCAGTTGGTGGCTATTTGCTGCAGGCGGAATAGCAGCAATTGTTATTGCACTTGCAACCATAAGTTTCCAGGCAATAAAAGCGGCAAAAGCTAATCCGGTGAAGAGTTTGAGGAGTGAATGATTAAGTGGTTCAGTTTGGCAGGCAAACAAACAAAGTCATTGTTGAAATAAGAGCATTTAATCTGAGTGGCTTCCTATGACCATAGCCTTTGATATTAAATGGATTGGGTTAAATATAATAATATGTTGAATTATTTATTTTTAACAAATTAAATTCTTTAAATTGATCGCATAAAGAATCTAATTAAACCCTATGCGAAACGCAGCCGCTAAACCTTAACATCAACCTCACATATCAATACAGCCATGATCAAAAACTATTTTAAAGCAGCGCTTCGCAATTTCCGGGCGCACCGTTTTTTTACTTTCGTAAATATAGTGGGATTGGCTATTGGTGTCAGTGCGGCCCTGGCTATTTATGTTATCGTAAGTTTTGATCTCAGTTTCGATAGGTTTCACAACGATAGTGACAGGATTTACAGGGTCGTAACAGACTTTTCATACATGGATAAGGTAGTAGCCAAATTGGGCATGGTAAATGGCCCGCTTCCCGCAATAGTAAAAGCAGAAGCAACTGGTATAAAAACTGCCACCCGCTTTTTAGAAATGAAAAACACTGATGTACAGGTCCCCGATGAAACATCAAGTCCGGTTAAATTCAGAGGTGAAAGTAGTATTGTGCTGGCTGATGATGAATATTTTAATCTGTTTAATTATAAATGGCTGGCAGGTTCGCCAGCTACAGCACTTCGAGAGCCATACCAGGTGGTACTTACCTCTGATCAGGCCAGGAAATATTTCCCCAATGCCCCTTACAACCAATTATTGGGCAAAACGGTTATATATGACAGCATCAAAACAACCGTTTCGGGTATAGTTCAAACTCCCGCTCAAAATACCGATTTTTATTTTAAGGATTTTATATCCTATCCAACCTGCCTGCATAATGCCAATTTGAAAAACATGACCCGTTTAACCGAGTGGCCGGGTGTGGTGTGGCAATTATTCATTAAGATTGATAAACATGCGAATGCCGCTGACATAGAAGAGCGGATCAACGGGTTGCTGAAAAAATACAATAAGGAACTAAGGCCCGGAGACGGCCAGACTGAACATTTACAATCATTCCGCGACCTGCATTTCGACCCGGTATATCCCAATTTTGAAAAAGGGAGGCGGGCGAGCAAGACTACGCTATATAGTTTACTCATTGTTGCCGGATTTCTGTTATTGCTCGGATCCATCAATTTTATTAATCTTTCAACAGCGCAGGCTGCACAGCGGGCCCGGGAAATTGGGATCCGTAAAACTATGGGCAGCAGCAGATGGCAGCTAATTGTACAGTTTTTGAGCGAAACTTTGGTTATCACACTTGTTGCCATCTGCATAGCCATGGTACTGACACCGGTGATACTGAAATTCTTTGCAGATTTTATCCCCCCGGGCGTATCTGTTAATTATTTTGATAGCAACCTGTTGCTGTTTTTATTCACACTCCTAATAACAGTAACCCTACTGGCCGGATTGTACCCCGCAATTATCCTTTCCGGGTACCGGCCGGTATCTGTATTACATAACCTGCCGAACAAAGATACAGGCAAGAGCACCGGAACGTTGCTTCGAAAATCGCTGTCAGTTACGCAGTTTATAATCGCCCAATTTTTCATCATGACAACGCTGCTGGTTAATAAACAGGTTTTTTATGCGCTGCATAAAGATATGGGCTTCAGTAAAGATGGGATCATCAACATAAGTACTCCTCTCAATACGATAAATACTAACAAACAACAGTTATTTAAAGACAAAATAAGTCAGATCCCCCAAATCGACTTAATGAGTATTGGAAGCGAGCCGCCTGCTGATGAAAAGATAGGAGTATGGGAAGTAACTTATAACGACGGAAAAAAAGAAGTTAAAGCAACCCTGCAACAACGAAACGGCGACGAGAATTACCTTAAAGTTTACCGTATAAAATTATTAGCCGGCCGTAACCTGCAACCTGCAGATTCACTGACCGCCGTACTGGTAAATGAAAAATATACTCATATGATAGGTTTTCAGAACCCCGCGGATGCTGTTGGGGCATCTTTTGATTATGAGGGCAATAAGAGGATGATAGTTGGCGTAGTTGCTGATTTTTATCAGAAATCACTCCGGGACCCAATCATGCCCATGTCTATACAAACCCCGCATTACCGGTTTAATGATCGGTTTTTCCATATCTTGCTAAAGCCTCAAACTACCGGAAATAATGATTGGAGCAATGCCATCGGCAGAATGAGAAAAGCCTGGACGGAGGTTTATCCAGATATTGAATTTGATTATCATTTTTTTGATGAAGAGGTAGCCCGTTTTTATGATAGCGAACAGCGCACATCGAAATTACTCGGCTGGGCAACAGGACTTTCTATATTAATCAGTTGTTTGGGCTTACTCGGCCTAACCATTTTTAATACCAACAGGCGCACACGGGAAATTGGTATCCGAAAGGTACTTGGCGCGTCGGTAACACAAATTGTAAAGTTATTGTCGTCAGAGATAGCCGGATTAATTATTTTATCTTTTGTATTGGTTATGCCATTTGCCTGGTTTGCAATGAATAAATGGTTACAAAGCTATGCGGACCGCACGGCAATAAGCTGGTGGATATTTGTTCTTAGTGGAATTGGAATGTTGTTTGCCGCATTTTTGACATCAGCTTTTCAAACAATCAAGACAGCCTCCTCAAATCCGGTAAAAAGTTTAAGAAACGATTAAAATGCCGTTTGTAAAAACATTCTTTATTATTCTTTCAAAAAACCAGTTTGTATTTAGTGGTGTCAAGCCACCACTAAAGTCAGAAATTTCTAAGCATTAAACCTTATATACCCTGAAGTAAATGCCGTCGCATTTTACATGGGGGACATTATTTTAACCCCAGCCTGCTGCGCAGAAGATCCCGATAAGTGCTTCCTATCGGGATTTTTTCGCCGTTAATAATAAGTTGATGCACTTCGATCATGGTAATATGTTTGATGGCCACCACGTATGATTTATGCACCCGTAAAAAATCCGCTGCTGGCACGAGGTCAAAAATATCGCCCATATTCTCACGCACCAGGATATTTCTGTCTTTAAGGTGAATGGTGATATAATTACCGTCTTTTTCCAGATACAAGATCTCATCTACTTTAACCTGGTAAGTTTGCGGACCGCTTTTGATAAAAACGGTGGGCTCATCCTCTTTGCTTACCCCATTTCTTGAAGATAGTGCCGCTGCGGCTTTATTTATGGCTGCAAGAAAGCGCTCAAAAGTGATAGGTTTCAACAGGTAATCGAGGGCGTTCAAGTCGTAGCTCTCTACCGCATAGTGACTATAAGCGGTAGTAAAAATGATCATTGGCCTGGGCGACAAGGTTTGCACCAACTGCATTCCGCTGATATCAGGCATATTAATATCCAGAAAAATAAGGTCTACCTTTTCGCGGTTCAGGAATTCGATGGCCTTCACCGGTTCGCGAAAGGTGGCTTTCAAATCAACCAGGCTGGTTTTAAGACAATAGCGCTCTATCACTTCAAGCGCCTTAGGCTCATCATCAATGGCAATGCAGGTTATCATTCCAGGTCAATTTCGAGTTTAACAATATATTTCCCCCGGTCTTCATTGATCTGCAGGTCATGTTTGCCAGGATACAAAAGATCGAGCCGTCGCTTTACATTCTCGAGCCCGATGCCGCTTTTCTCATCCTCCATTTTTTTGATGGCGCTATATTTGGTATTGACACAGGTAAAGATCAGCTTATGGTCTGCAAGCACAATGGCAATATCTATCCCGGATGTTTGCCCAATAGAAACGCCGTGCTTAAAGGCATTTTCAACAAAAGGGATAAATAGCATCGGAGCGACGACGACAGTTCCCGTCTGCGCAGGGTGATCAAATATCACTTTTACCTCATCATCTGCATAACGCAGCTTATTCAGGGTAATACAGTCTTCCAGGTATGCTATTTCTTTATTTAGCGGCACACCACCGGCATTGCTGTCATAGATCATGTAGCGCATCATGCCCGAAAGTTTGGAGATGCCGTCGGCAAGCTCATCATTCCCCTTTTCCTGTGCCATCGAAAACAGGTTATTGAGGGTATTAAACAGGAAATGCGGATTGATCTGCGATTTAAGGAATTTGATCTCGGTACTCAGTTGATAAGCCTCCAGCTGATTGCGTACCAGTTCAGTTCGGGCCCATTCTTTCAAAAAGAAATAGGCTATTGAAAGCCCGGCTGCAGTTAAAAAAATAAGCAGCATGGTGAGCTGCATGTGCACCCAGTTCCCTATTGCAAAAAATGCGCTATGATTTGGTATCAGGTGATTAAGGCCGTCCTTGCCTGCTGCAAAACCAGGGGGCGGAGGCCCAATGGGCAGGCTATTGTTCAATTTAGAACCAACTAAAATATAATTGGCCAAAAAGACCAATATAAACCAGCAGGCGGCTATAGCGATGCCTGCAAATAAGCTTTTATACCGAAGCGCCTTTTTAAAGATCCAAAATATATTGCCGTAAAACAGCAGGACCAAAAACGCGAGTGTAAAGCGGGAATACGGGAAAATTGTATCTACCTCACTCCTTTCCATGATCTTTCCGTTATGGTTTACCCGGATCTTGACCGTTGAGCTGGTTAGCGAATTCAGGGTGTAATACACCCCTATCCAGAACGCCAGGTGGATCAGTATCTCGATGATATGTTTAACCTTGATACGGTGCATTCTTCAAAAGTATATTAAGCCCGGCTTATTCATAAATTATTGATGTTAATATAGCGATTTGCCGGCTAAACGTGCATTTTTTGAAATCCGGGCTTAGGGCCACCGGCAATTTGTTTTCGGCAGAAGCTCAAATAACAAATATCCATTTTACGCCGAAATGAAGACGCTGTTCATACCAAAGTTTTTGGTGGATTTAAAGGGCAAAGTACTATTGCTTAAAAATATCCAAATTATGAAAAAGCAATTTTTATTGTGTACAGCCTTTTTATCATGCACCATTATGGCCCGGGCACAAAAACCGGATACCGCACAATTGCTGGTACACTACAAGTTTTCCCACATCAGGGATACCACCAACCAGGAGCACCCCTACACCGAGAACATGGTTTTGATTGTGGGTAAAAATGCCGGGGTTTACAAAAGTTATGACAAGCAGTTGCAGGACGCGCTATTTAAAAAGCAGGTGCAGGAACAGGTAGCCAACTCACCCGATGGGCATGTAAATATCCAGCGGAGATCATCGGGCTCAGGTACAGACTATTACCAGTTCCCGAATGGTAAAAAACTGGCAAGGAAAGAACCGCTCCTGTTCAATAGCTATCTCATAACAGATGCCCTGCCCGCCATAGAATGGGAAATAGGCAGCGATACAGCAACGTTTGGAGGCTTGCATTGCCAAAAAGCAACAGGCCATTTCAAGGGAAGGGATTATACAGCCTGGTTCAGTCCCGATCTGCCGCTGCATATAGGCCCATGGAAACTCAATGGGCTGCCGGGGGTGATTGTAGAGGCCTATGATACCAAAAAAGAAGTTTATTTTAAGTTTGACGGGATTGAAAAAGCGGTCATCTCTCCGCAAAAAAGTGATCAGCCGGCCAGCCCAGCTCCTGATAACCAGGGACGGATGGCCGTGATGATAGGCATGGACGACCAGGTTGGCGATCCAAATATCATCCAGCTCCCCACCAATGCCATTAAAACTACCGAAAGGGAGTTTTCCAAATTGCAGGAGGCCATGCGAAAAGACCCGAATGCCTTTGCCCAGTCAATGGCGGCTGCGCAGGCGGCAAGCCAGGGCAGGCCGGCCCCAAAAATCGATATCAGGATCGGTCCGCAACCGGTGATCAACAACCCGATAGAATTGCCTGAAAAGAAATGAGCCGGATTATAAAGTCAGTATGGTTGCTGGTTATAGGGTTACTATTTTCGGCTCACGGCTTTGGTCAAAGTATTAAGGGCACAGTTAAAGACAGCACCGGGAAACCGGTGCCTTATGCCACCATTAACCTCAAAAACGCGGCCACTACTAACATTATAAACTATACCATTACCGATACCAAAGGCGCCTACATTTTGCCGGTCCCGGCAGATACGCCCGTGAGCGGCCTGCTGGTCGAGGTACGCTGCATTGGCTATAAAAACCAAAGCAGGGGCATTACGGATTTGCAAGCTCCCGTTGATTTCACTTTATCTGTTTCCATCAACCAGTTACAGGCCGTAGTGATTAAAAGCAGCCGACCGGTGTTGCGGACGAACGGTGATACCCTAAGCTATAAAGTATCTGATTTCAGCAGTGTGCAGGACAGAGTTATTGGCGATGTGATCAAAAAACTGCCGGGTATAACGGTTGCCGCTGATGGCAGGATCAGTTATAACAATAAACCGATCTCCAACCTGTACATCGGCGGTGATAACCTGCTGGACGATAAATATAATATTGCTACCACTACCATTCCCCAAGGTGCGGTAGACCAGGTGCAGGTGATCCAGAACCACCAGCCCGTTAAAGTGCTCCAAAATAAAGTAGTGAGCGATGATGTGGCGCTCAACCTCAGCTTCAAAAAAGGCGCTAAATTACAGATGGTGGGGCAAGAGAGCATCGGCGCGGGCTTACCGGGCAATTATGATGTAGATTTGAACGCCATGATGTTTAAGGATAAGTACAAGGCCATTAATTACCTTAAAGGCAATAACACAGGTAACGACCTGCAACAGGACCTGGTATCGCACAATTTTGCCGATTATATGCAGCGGATCGATAACGATGTGCCGGCCACCATGTTATCGCTTGGTTCGGTGAATGACCCGGCTTTATCACGTAACCGGTATTTATTCAATCGCTCGGGGATCCTCAATCTCAATAACCTGGTCAATTTTAAAAAGAATGTGCAGATGAAGATCAATGCTTACTATTTGCGCGATGCCCGGCGGCAGGACTACAGCCAGCACACCACCATCTTTTTACCCGGCGATACGGTACGCTATAATGAAACTCAACGTAACCGCTTCCGCCCCGACATATTGCATACTCAGTTTACGCTGAACATTAACCAGGATAAATATTACCTGAACGATGTGTTGCTGATGGATAACAACCGGTCCACCAATTACTCAAACCTGAATACAAACGGCGGCATGGTAAACCAGGTATTTAAAGATAACGCGCTGAATTTTTCTAATGAATTTAACCTGATCAAATCCTTAAGATCAAACAACATTATCCAGGCTTACTCCTATATCAGTCATTCGACTGAGCCCGAGAGCAGGACAATTGGGCCTGACTATAACAATTCAATATTTAACAATAATGTCCCTTATGCGCAGTTGGTGCAAAATGTAAATGTACCTGCGTGGTATACCAATAACTATATCTCTTTCAAAATACCGTCGAACCTTATCACGCAAAGTTTCAGAACAGGGTTCAGCGTTCAATCACAAAAGTTAAACTCAGATCTAAACGTTGTACAGGCAGATAACACGGTTAACCTTGAATCAGACAGTTCCATCAACCATTTAAACTGGACCAGGAAAAAACTGTATGCCGAAGCAGCTTATGATCTGCCAGGCAGTATCCTCAAAGTGAACCTCACCTTGCCGTTAAGCCTGCAGCAGATCAATTATTCGGATAGCCTGTATGCCCTGCGTAAGGGTTTAACCAGGTTATATTTCAATCCGCAGCTAAAAGTAAAATATCAAACCGGGATGGAGAACTACCTGAATTTGTTTTACAGCTACCGCAATGAGGCGGGTACCATAGAAGATATGTACCAGGGCTATATCCTGAAGGATTACCGGACACTTTATGCCAATAATGCCGGCCTTACCGAACGGCAGAACCAGTTGGCCGCCCTTGGATTTAACTACCGCAAAGCGCTAACCCTTTTGTTCGCCAGCCTGAACATTGTTTATAACCATATCGCTTCCAATAATATCGCTTCAGAAGTAATTACCAACACCCTGCGGCAGCGTGTAGTACTGCCATATTCCAACAGTACCGATTCGTGGACGGTGAACGGCACTGTCAGCAAATATTCCTTTGCATTAAAAACCACTTTCAGCGGAGGGGTAAAATGGCAAAGTAATAAGTCGGTGCAGATCCAGAATAGCGCGCTGCTTCCTTTCAATACCATTTCCAGAACTATAAATGCCGGCGCGGATACCAAAGTGAATGAGCAGATAAACTTTAGCTATAAAGCTGCATTTACCCAAATCCAAAGTCATTCAGCAGCGGAGGCATCAACTTATCATATTAATCAGTTGCTTCAGCAAGCATCGATCAATTATAATCCTGTAACCAATTTACAGTTCAAATTATCAGGCGAGCATTACTTCACCCGCCAGCAAGGTAATCCTGACCTTAAATACTTTTTTGCAGATGCCTCGGCAAAATTCAGGGTCGAAAAATGGAAGACCGACCTGGAACTGAGCGTTGCTAATTTCCTGAACGTAAAAACTTATAACACGCTTTACTTATCAGCCAATACATTAACTGCCAGTTCGTACACCTTGCCGGGAAGGATTATATTGCTCAAAATAATGTTTCATATTTGAGTGGTGTCAGGTTTTTTCAGGCAACCTATCCGGCCTGCTGCTCCTCTTCCGTCAGTTTCAGCAATGTGGCTTCATTTTTTATGCGGATGCTTTTGCCCGATATTTCGATGATCTCCTCATCGATAAAATCATTAATGGTGCGAAACAGTGATTCATAGGCCGCACCTGTAAATGAGGCCAGGTCCTGCCGGGTAAGTTCAATCTTGATAAAGCCCTGTTCATTTAGCCCGAATTTGTTTTTAAGCGAAATAAAAGCCTGGGCTACACGGCCCTTAACGGGCATATGCGCCAGGTTGCGCATCCGTTTTTCCGATTCCTGCAATTCGTTGGCAAAGAAGCGCATCAGCTTTATAACAAAGTTATTGTTAACCTGCAGGGTACTTTCAAAAAAGGGCATTTCGATATAGCAAATTATACCTGCCTCAATGGCTGTGGCCGAAACCGGGTAAAACTCTGTGTTACCCAACCCGAGGTGCCCGACAATATCACCTTCGCGGGCAAACCGGAGAATAAGCTCTTTTTCCTTATCCCACTTTTTATGAACCTTTACCGTGCCCGAATAAACAAAGTAAATGCCGGTAACGGGATCACCTTCTTTAAAGATCTGCTGCCCCTTTTTTACAACGATATTTTTCCTGGCGGCGCTGATTGCCGGGATCCAGTCGGGCAGGCAGTGTGTGCATAAAAAGCAAGTCCCCAAATCGCATTTATCTTTGTTTTTCGCCATTTATTGATTTGTATTTAAGCCGGTGCTGTTATAAAAACATGCTAATTTATTAAAAGCGGCGGCCTTTTGGCTGTTCCCAGGTAGCCATGTTAAAAATAACTCCCAAACTTAACAATACCGCACCGCCAAAAACAGGCCATGGGAATGAGCGGATGCCATTAATGTTAATGCTCCACGGATGGGAATCGAAAGGATTAACGGTATTCAGGTTCCTGAATAGTAACAATCCGGCAATGATGCTTGCGGCACCTAAAACAGAAAGAATAATGCTGGTAATTTTCATAACTATTGTTTGTGCAATGATTTTTATTAAAAATTAAGCAAATGTTAAATAAAAACATTGCATGTGCAATATAAAATTGAAAATAAATTTATTTATGCTGCTTTAAGTATTACCTTTGCAAGAAAAATAGCACAGTCCCCTAAAAACGGAGCGGGACTAATCAAAACATGGAAACAAAACAGAACGCCATCCCGGTTTCGCCCTCATTAAATGATCTTTACAATTTTAAATCCGGTTTAAAAGGCACCGGGCAAATGAAAACAAGGCTGATCTTTATATCAGCACTTTGCATTCTTATTGCATGCCTCATCAGTATAATAGCCAAAGGACTTATCTATCTTATTAATATTGTTACCAATATTTCATTTTACGGAACGCTGGATGCCGGCTTTCACAGCCCGGCCAATAACCATTTAGGTTTATGGGTAATTGTTATACCGGCTATAGGCGGTATTATAGTAGGTTTTATGGCCCTGTATGGCTCAAAGGCTATCAGGGGGCATGGCATCCCTGAGGCAATGGAGCAGATCCTGGTAAATAAAAGCAAAATAAAACCGATTATAACTTTTCTGAAGCCCGTATCATCGGCCATAGCAATAGGTACCGGCGGGCCATTTGGCGCCGAGGGGCCTATTATTGCAACAGGCGGGGCACTTGGTTCAACCTTTGGCCAGTTATTCAAAATATCGCCCAACGAGCGTAAAATTATTTTGGCAGCAGGAGCAACAGCGGGCATGTCGGCCATATTTGGCACGCCCATAGCGGCGGTGTTTTTAGCTATTGAGCTGTTATTGTTCGAGTTTTCGCCCCGGGCCATATTACCGGTGGCATTAGCTTGTATCACCGGAGCGGCCGGGCACCATCTGTTATTTGAAGCCGGGCCTGTATTCCCGATGCCTGATGTAGATACACCTTCAAATACCGCCCTGGCTATTTACAGCATCATTGGTCTGGTCATTGGCTTTATCTCATTGGGGCTTACCAAAATAGTTTATTTTATTGAAGATAGCTTTGAAAAACTGCCCATCCACTGGATGTGGTGGCCTGCAATTGGTGGCCTGGCGGTAGGCCTGATAGGTTATTTTGCGCCGCACACCCTTGGTGTAGGATATGATAATATTATCACTATTCTTTCGGGCACATTATCATTGATGCTAATTGTGCGTTTGTGTTTATTCAAATTTCTTTCATGGGCTATAGCCCTGGGCAGCGGCACTTCGGGCGGCACGCTGGCTCCCTTGTTAACCATTGGCGGCGCGGCTGGTGCGGCTTTTGGCGCACTGGTGCACCTCGCATTTCCTGATGCGGGCTTAAGTGTTCCAATAGCCGCGCTTATTGGCATGGCGGCCATGTTTGCAGGCGCTTCAAGGGCTTATTTAACCAGTATCACCTTCGCGCTGGAGGCTACCATGCAATCGCATGCATTACTGCCTTTGCTTGGTGCCTGCACAGCATCGTACCTGGTTTCATTCTTCCTGATGGAAAATACCATCATGACCGAAAAAATTGCCCGCCGTGGGGTATACACCCCTGATTCATACGAACCTGATCTGTTACAGGTATTGACTGTTGCCGACGTTAATAATGAAGTTGGTGAAACCTTAAAAAGCAATAGTACCATAGCCGAAACAAGGGCCCGGCTTACCGGAAATAATATTACCCAAAGTTTTTTTATAGTGACTAAAAATGATGGCAGCTATGCAGGCATGGTTAGCCTGACCGACATTTATAATCATAGTATTTCTGCCGAACTCACTATAAGTAATATAACCAAGGCAAGTAAACAGGCCGTGAGGAGTAATGATCCCCTGAAACGTGTTGTGGAGATCATGGCTGAAGAATCGGCAGAGGTGCTTCCCGTTATTGCCGCCGGAAATACCATAGCCGGGCAAATCTCCTATAAAGAGATCTTAAACACCTACTATCAGTATGTTGCCGAAAACCGGAAGCAAAACACACAGATCTCCCTTAAACGGCGTAGACTTAAAATTGCAGCCCGTGGCCGCAGCAGGGCTAAATCTTAAAAATAAGATTAAATGAAAACCCCGCGTGGTGTAAGATCAGGCGGGGTTTCTTTTTTCTGAACATTCCTGTCTCGTAAAAAATTAAATACGCCGAAACTGGGTTATTGCTTATTTATTCTATAGCTTTGATTTATAAAACGTTGCTACTTGTTTAGCAGCATTTTATCTTCCATTTCCGCCAATTACACCTGTTTGATTTAACGTTGCTGTTGAAAGTAATATTTAACCATTAAATCATATTTTATGAAAAAATTTGTAATTGAAAGGGAGCTGCCCGGCGCCGGTAACCTGTCGCCCGAAGAATTACAGGCGATTTCACAGGCATCGTGTTCGGTTGTGAATGAATTGGGTAAGCCCTACCATTGGATCCAATCGTTTGTTACTGCCGATAAGATCTATTGCATCCACATTGCCGAAAGTGAAGATGTTATTCGCGAACATGCCATGAAAGGCGGCTTCCCGGTAAGCAGTATTGCCGAAGTTAAGGCCATCATTGACCCAACAACAAGCACCGCGACAGTTTAATATGATTGTTGTTAAAAGAAGAAAGGCCCATAATTTTATTACAGGCCTTTCTTCTTTTTAATTTGGTATTGGTTAATTCCCGACCGAACCCTGTGAGCCGGTTTTAAACAACGGATCTTCTTTAAAATAAGCACCACCGTTAAAACTAATCACATAATCAGATTTGAAATGCGTACTTTTTTTATAATAATCGGTGCTGATGATCTGTGCACCTGATTTTTGCGCTGCTATAAACGAGCTCATATCATTTGCGCGGGCTTCTTCTGTATCCGAGTCGGCACGGGTACGGATAATGTAACCTTTCTTAACCAGTTTTTGAATGGCTGCCAGGTCCTTTTTAGCATCATTCATAATGTGAATGGCGGCTTCAGGTGTGCCCGGCAATGCATCGGCAAACAATACACGGCCTTTTAACGATGGGTGACCGGCGATATAGGCAGCTCTTTTTTCGCCTTTTTCATCAAGAATAAAAATGAACTTCCCTTTGGCCGCTTTCAACGTCGGCCAGTTGTTATGCAATACGGCAGCTTCAAGGGTTTTGTATGTGCCGCGCACATCATCCGGGGTAATTAAATATTGTTTGCCCAGGTTGTTTAAAATTTCTTTATCCAGATTGTCAAAGGTTTTAGCTGTAAATTTTTCCGGAACAGTGAACCCTGGTTTTTTTGACGGCTCGTCTTTAGCATTCATGGTAATGTAAATGGGATTATGATCAGGATGTTCATCACTCCATTTCTTCAACTCCTGCAGGCAAAGCTTAAAAGTTGCGCAGTTGCTGCGGTAGTCGATATCTTCAATATGAAAAACCTTAAAACCAGGTTCTTTCATTACGCCCCGGGTATCAAACGCCGGCTGTCCCGGCACCCAGTCCAACCCTTTGGGGTGGGCATATCTGCCACCTTTGGTATCAGCATAAACGTCAATTTCCAAAGCGTTTAATCCTAAATTAAGCTGGTCGGTAAGACTGATGTGCTCATAATCTATCTTACTCATACCAACCGAATCGCGCTTTTGCAAAAAACGGAATAGTTTGGGATCAATTGCCTGCTTATAGCTGTTGTGCGATCCTATTACCTGGAAATGGTTCATTTTCTGGTCGCCTGGGTTGCTCAATAGCGCTGATGCTGAAAGAATAATGCCCCCAATTAATCCGCCTGTAAGTTTCATTTTGGTAAATATATTATTGGTTTAACAAAACAAGCGCAAAAGGCCTGGCTTTTGCGCTTGTATAAAAAATGTTACTAATTAATAACCCGGGTTCTGTTTCAGGTTAGGGTTGGTTTTTAATTCGGTTGATGGAATCGGATATAACCTACGGGTTGGATCGGTGTTCATTTTCAGGTCGTCCGTTTTGCCGCCCATAACCGGTAGTGGATATTCTTTCTCAAACAAACCATAGCGGATCAGGTCATTACGGCGCCATGCTTCCCATGAAAGCTCACGTGCGCGCTCATCCAGCAAAGCATCCAGGTCAATTGATGTAGCAAGCTCCGCGTGGGCACGGCTGCGTAGTTTGTTTACCAAAGTAAGCGGAGTTTGTGCGTCACCGTTTATGGTAGTTGGAGTAGCGCCGCGTAATATAGCTTCTGCTTTCATCAGGTAAATATCGGCCAAACGGAATACCGGTACATCGTTACTGTTTAAACGGGTAGCCTGGATGATGTTAACATCAGGATAGTATTTAATTGAACGTACACCTTCCGATTGTGAGGTTGTCACATCATTACCCAAATCCATTGGTTTTAAACCGGTAAGGGTTAGGGTTGGGATGATGTTAATTTGCTTGGTTGCGTTCGGGGCCGGGTAATAAACAGGTTGGTTAGTGAAGCCGCCATTGCCATCAGGATAATATTGCGGTCCCGCAAGCCATGTTTTGCTACGGTCATCGCCAGGAATGTTAAAGCGGTTATAAAACTCAGGTGTGGTGCTCATGGCAATACTTAAGCCTACGTTGAAGCCATAGGCCTGGGCCAGGTAATAAAAGAAACCGAAACGGGTAAACTGGTTGCCCGGAATTTGCTGGTCGTAAGGAACGGCAAAAATAGTTTCATTAATCTGCGGACCGTTGGTTGGCAAAAATATGTCGCGGTATTTGGCATCCAGGAAATAATTGGTGTTAGCCTGTACGCTATCACACATGGTAACGGTTTCCTGGTAACGGGTGGTGCCTGTATATATACCAGAGTTCAGGTACATTTTTGCAAGCAGGGCAAACACCATGCCTTTTGTCGGGCGGCCGTACTGGCCTACGTTTGTTGCTGCGTTGCTGGTTTTAGCGGGCAATAACGGCAAAACGCTTTTAAGCTCGCTTTCAATAAACTCATACACTTTTGCGCGTGGCTGATTGGTCGGTTGCGTAGTTACCGGAAAGTCGGTGATGATAGGAACGTTTCCATACAGGTCCATCATGAAGTAAAGGTACAAGGCACGCATTGCTTTAACCTCGGCAATTGATGACGCTTTTTTTTCCGCTGTTGATGATGAGGCATTGATAACGGTGATAATACGGTTACAAGTGTTGATACCGCCGAAACCCCACTGCCATACGCCTATGACGTTAGGATGGTCAAATGTCCAGGTGTGGTAGTGTAACTGGCGGTACTGGCCACCGTCGTCGAAGTTACCGTCGCGGGCAGGCAAAATAGCCTCATCGGTCGACATATCCTGCATGCGCCAGTATGGTACTGCGTAACTTGACGACAGGTTTGAATAAATGGTACCCAGTAATGCCGTATAATCGGCATCAGTAACCGGGAAGTTTGATTTTACATATTGTGATTCAACAGGTACATCTAATTTTGTACATGAATATGTGCCAATCATGGTAGCGAAAGCGGCACATGCTAAAAATATCTTTTTCATCTTTTGTCTTTCTGGGTTTATTAGAATTGTGCGGTTATACCTAAGCTGAACGTGCGTGTTTTAGGATAGAAATCGCGGTTATCGATACCCGGGGTTAAACCGCCGATATTAACTTCGGGATCAACACCACGGTATTTTGTGATGATAAAAATGTTGTTACCCGATGCATAAAAACGCAGGCTTTTTATAGCCTGGATGTGTGGCTTAACGGTATAGCCCAAAGTAGCGTTATCCAAACGTAGGTATGAACCACTTTCAAGGAAACGATCAGAGATTAGGTAGGCGTTGATATCCTTAAATGATTCGCCCAAAGTGAACCTTGGGATGTTCTGCAGTCTCGCGTCGGCCGGGTTGTTCAATGAGGCAAGCGTTGCATTCAGTATCTTGTTGCCATATACGCCGCGAACCAGGAAATTAAGATCAAAGTTTTTATAGAAGAAGCTGTTGCTCCAGCCATAAACCAATTTGGGCTGGGCGTCATATTTTATAAACTGATCAGAAGTTAAGGGCTGGGTTGCCACTACCGATCCATCGGCTTTTTGGTAGGTACTTACACCATTGGCGTTTTTACCCATATAGTGCCACAGGTCAAAAGTACCAATAGCATAACCAGGCTGTATGATCTGGCTGTAATTGCCTGATTGGCCTTTACCGCCCAACTGGGCCGTTTGAATAAAAGGAAGCGTGAACCGGCTGTTTGATAAACTTTCAACAACGTTTTTGTTATGCGAAACGTTGAATGAAGTGCGCCATGTAAAGCTTTGCGATTTTACTGGTATCGCGTTTATGACAACCTCAATACCGTTGTTTTTAATTTTACCTACGTTGGCTGTATAAAACGGATAGAAATATAAAGTAGATGAAACCGGATAGGTAGCGATCAGATCGGATGTTTTTTTAACATAGTAATCAACCGAACCGGTAATGCGGTTATTCAATATACCAAAATCCAAACCGATATTGGTTGTACCGGTACTTTCCCATTTCAAATCGGGGTTATCATTACGTACCGGGCCGATAGGATTAACAATGTTACCATTGCTTAAAAATTTACCACCACCAGGAGGCACGCCATAAATCAGGCGGGCAGTAAAGGCATCGAAGCCTAAGCTGTTACCCGAAACACCATAACCTGCTCTTAATTTCAGGTCGCTGATAACCGGGATCGATTTCATAAAATCCTCGCTAATAATCTTCCATCCGACAGATACAGCAGGGAAGTAACCGTGACGGGTATTTAAACCAAATGCAGATGAACCGTCTTCCCTGATTGAAGCCTGCAGCAAGTATTTATCAGAAAACTGATATTGCGCACGGGCATAAAACGATATCAACCTTAAAGTTGAGATATAGGTAATAGCCGGAGCATTAGAGTTTATAGCATAATTAGGATTAAAAATTATTTGCGAAAGCTGGGTAGGATTAGAGAACGGCAAATAATTGTAGGTTAGGGCATCGTTTGAAAAGTTTTGGGTTTGTACGCCAAAACCATCATTGTTACGATCTTGCTGATAAGAGTAACCGCCCAATAATTTCAATGAGTGCTGGCCAAATACCCGGTCGTAGTTAAAATAAGCTTCTACTACGTTACTGGTATTAGTGTAAGCACTGCGGCTGGCCACGCCATGAGCGTTAACAAAGATGCCCGATTGGCTTGTTGAGTAAATGTTAACGTTGTTCTGCTCTTTTTGGGTTGACCCGGTTAAGGTGAATTTCAAGCCTTTTAAAATGTCAACCTGTGCCGACCCGTTTATTAAAGTTTTGTTGTTTTCTGTTCTTATAAAGTTATTATCAATTAATGATAAAGGGTTTAGCGGGCCGCTGCCTGTACGGGTGTAATTTTCTTTATAAGTACCATCGGGGTTAAACGGGCTTACTGTTGGCAGATAAAATAAAATGCCCGATAACACCTGGCTTTGATATATGTCATTGTTTTTAGTAGCGCTATTGGTTAAATTAATGCTCAGTTTTAAACGGTCATTAAAAAAACGCTGATTGATATAACCTTTGTAAATGGTACGCTCAAGGCTGGTATTTTTTAATATACCATTGTTTTTTAAATAATTGACACTTGCCCCATATTCCGAATTGGTACCCGCACCACCGTATGAAAGGTTATGGTTTTGCGAATAACTGGTTTTTTCGGCTAATTTTTGCCAGTTGGTGTTTGAGCCGTCGTCGTCTGTTGGCTTTGAAAGCGCGGCTACACCATTGTCGGCGAGGTATTTGCGAAGTTCGTCGGCGGTAAGTACGTCAATGTTTTTTGATACTTTTTCAACAGCGCCATAGCCGCTGTATGTTAACCTGGTTTGGCCGGTTTTAGCTTTACGGGTAGTAACAATGATTACACCATTTGACGCGCGTGAACCGTATATAGCGGTTGATGACGCGTCCTTTAATACATCAATGCTTTCGATATCGGCAGGAGCCAAAAGATCTATTGACGCGCCTGGTACGCCGTCAATCACATAAAATGGTTGCTGTGCAGCACCTTCACGAAACGTTGACGGCCCCCTTAAAATGGTGGCAGGCTGTTTGTTAGGGTCACCGCTTTTGGTAATGTTTAAACCGGCAACTTTACCCTGCAATAGTTCGGCAGGAGTAGTTAAAACGCCGTTGTTAAATTCTTCGGCTTTTACCGAGGTAATAGCGCCTGTTACATCTTTACGGCTGGCTGTGCCGTAACCAATTACCACAACATCTTTAAGCTGTTTGGTATCGGTAACCATCGTAACATTTACCGTGTTCTTTTCGCCAACAGTAACCTCCTTTGGTACCGAACCTAAAAAGGTAAATTTAAGTACATCGCCGGCGCCGCTTGTTTTTACGGTATAGGCACCGTTAGCGTTGGTTGAGGTTGATCGCCCCGAACTTTTTACGGTCACCACTACGCCGGGTAAAGGAAGATTACTTTCATCGGTAACGGTACCCTTTATAGTGCCGTCCTGTGCAAAAACCGCTGACGAGGCCATAAGCATCAGCATAAAAAGACAAATCGTTTTACCCGATCTGTGCCATAATCTAAGAATAGATCTGTAGTTTTTTTCCATAGTTTTTAATTAAAGATAAACCCCTGTTTTAATAGTTGCCCAAGTTGAGATAGGAGGGCGATAATTGGTGCAAAGCAACGGTAGTTTTATTATCAGGAAATAAATATAGGGTTAACTTATCTATTAATTAAAATCAATATTGTTTTTCTTATTTATGCTGTTTTTGGCTGGTTTTCAGCTTTTTACTATTGATTAATAATCGGGCTTTGTTAACCCGGGATTAACAATGTTTAAATTTTGGCGTTTTGTAAAAAGGGTGTTATGAAGCGCCTGCTAAAAAATTTGACTTTTTTAAAATTGATGGAAAAAGACACGTTTAGAGCAACGGCCCAATTTACCGGTTGGCCAGCGAGATCATTGTGTAGGCTCCATTGGTTTGAATAGTAAACATAAACTCGCTGTTTTGGTAAATCTTGCTTCCGGGTTTTCCATAAATTATGTCCCTGAAGTCGTGACTTTCAAGATAGTCCTGGAATGAATGATCGTGCAACACAGGACACATGTATAGGAGTTGTTCCATCCTGATGGCGAGGGCTGTTTTTCGTTTCTTATTTTCCCATCTGTCTTTATCCTGGTCAAAAACCCATCCGCTGTTGATTTTATTGAGTTCGGTAGTATAAACGCCCGGCCCTGCTTTCATAAGCAGGATCATATCGGCTGGGGTTATTTCTCTTTCGGCTGTCTTTGATTTGCGCCATGGATGAAAAGCAAGTAGTAATATCAATAACGTAGCCGTTAGAAGGCCGATCCAAAGGTAATTTCGGCTTTGGGGAGGTTCGGGGATTATCGGATATTCGTGCGGGAACAGTTCATTTTTAATTACCGAGAGTGTATATTTTGCTTCGGCCCGGGCAAGGCCTTCTGCAACCAACAGGGCCTCAATCTCATGATCTGAATTGCCATCGGTTATCATCCATTTTATCTGCTCAATAATTTGTTGCTTCTCCATTGGTAATGATGACAGGGTTAGGTTTAGTTTTGAAACTCAAGATACATATTTTTATAAAGCAACATAACGGGAATTAAAAATGCAGGTGGCGTTTCCTGAACGGGATACGCAAGGTAAAAGCGGTACTATTTTTTTAGCGTACAGTTTATAATTATTATTGCATCGCTATAGTTCTTCAAAACCAAATGAAACGTATCCTCCCGGTAATCGTACTCTCCCAGTTTTTTTGCACTTCACTGTGGTTTGCAGGCAACGCGGTTATGGGCGATATAGCCAAACAATTACAGCTTGAACCATCTTATCTGGCTTACTTAACAAGCGCGGTTCAGCTTGGCTTTATTACCGGCACCCTTGTTTTTGCCATCCTTGGTATTGCCGACAGGTTTTCGCCGGTGAAGGTGTTTTTCACTTGCGCACTTATTGCCGCAGCTGTCAATGCGTTGGCATGTTTACCGGGAACAGATGCTGCAATAATATTAATGCTAAGGTTTACTATAGGTTTTTTCCTGGCAGGGATTTACCCGGTGGGCATGAAAATAGCCTCAGACCATTATCCGCAGGGATTGGGAAAAGCCCTCGGTTTTTTGGTTGGGGCATTGGTTTTGGGCACAGCTTTGCCGCACCTGCTTAAAAACCTGATGGCCACGTTGCCATGGCGCTACGTTATCCTGTCGACATCGATGTTAGCCGCTTTGGGCGGATGTACGATGATATTATTGGTGCCTGACGGCCGGGAAAGGAAGCCGGTAGTAGCACTTAATCCGGCTGCGTTTTTACAAAGTTTTCGAAACAGGCAATTCAGGGCAGCAGCCTTTGGTTATTTTGGCCACATGTGGGAGCTTTATGCTTTTTGGGCTTTTGTCCCCATGATGCTAACCGCCTACAATAATCGGTTCTCAAATGCAGTTTTGAATGTCCCCTTATTGTCTTTTCTCATTATTGGGATGGGCGCTTTGGCCTGTGCAGCCAGCGGTATCATATCGAAATATCTGGGTGTGAAAAAAGTAGCTACCATCGCGTTGACAATTTCTTGCACCTGTTGCCTGGTATCGCCGCTATTTTTATTTACCGGCTCGACATGGATATTGATTTCATTTTTATTGATATGGGCTATTGCAGTCATTGCCGATTCGCCGTTGTTTTCAACATTGGTTGCGCAAAATGCCTATCAGCAATCAAGAGGAACCGCGCTAACCATTGTCAATTGCTTCGGTTTTGCTGTTACCATTGTAAGTATTCAACTGATCTCGGCTTTACGAACGGCCGAAAACGCGCGATATATTTACATGCTACTGGCCATAGGGCCGGTTTGGGGATTAATGGCACTGATAACAGGGCGAAACACTCACCAAGGATAGAAAAGAGAAAAGCTCCGGATCATAAACCCGGAGCTTTTCTCTTTATTGCTTAATTATTAAATGCTTACCTGAATTTAATATTAACACTTCCGCCCGATGCTTCGGCTTTAACCGGGATGCCGCCGCCATTGTATTTACCGTTAACCCGTTCCTTTTCCCATTGTCCGTTAAATTTAGCAACAGATGATGGCGACACGCCTTCACCTCGCAGGTCGAGGTCGTAGCCCTGGTTTTGCGGAAGTTCGATATCAACGTTACCGGCGCTTGATTCCAGTTTAAGATATTTGCCAACTTTTAGCATTTGAGCGTACAGACCACCGCCGCTGGTTTGCGCGCTAATACTCCCTGCCATGCGTTTAAGATCAATGCTCCCGCCGGAAGTACTGGTGATGAGTTCGCCGCTGATGTTATTGCCGTTAACGCCGCCACCGCTGGTCTCGGCGTTAATGGTGCCCTTTAGGTTTTCTAAAGTTATACCGCCGCCACTGGTTTCAAGCCTGATCCTGCCGTTACAGTTTTTGGCCTCAATACCGCCTCCGCTGGTTTCAAGCGAAATATCATCGCCCGAATTGGAAACATGAATGCCGCCGCCCGAGGTGTTACCGCGGATGGTACCGTAAAGCCTGTCGATAGTTAAACCACCGCCGCTGGTGCTAAATTTTTCGTTGCCTTTTAAGTTATCAAGACCAATACCGCCGCCACTGGTTTCCAGGTCGGTTGCGCATTGCTGCGGTACATAAATGCGGAATGAGATGCTCAATGAGCTTCTCCAGTTAAAAAAGTTTTGACGCTTGCTTTTTGCAATGGCCCTAACTTCATGCCCGCTAACCGATATGTCGAGTGTATAATCCTTGTCAAGGCGTTTTTTGATCTCTTCCTTTGAAAGATCATTGCCGTTGTTGCCTTTAATATAAACTTCCACCCGCGGAGCTTGCCCGGCCTGCCCGCTAACTACAATACCTCCGGCCGATGTACGTACCACGGCGCTGGTAATGGCATCGTTAGCCAATGATCTGGTAAGATATAACGAACGGCTGTCGCCATCTTGCGCTGCTGCCACCGCGGTTTGCCCGGCAAGCAGAAGAAGTAAAATATAGTTTTTCATAAATGGGGTTTTAATGGTAATACAGCTATGACCACACTTTACCCCCATACGTTACAGGCGTTTTTAATTTTTATTTAGGCATCAACCCAGCAAATCCCATAAATTACCAAAGGGGTCTTTAAAAACTGCAACTGTACCATATGATTCAACCTGGGGCTCACGAACGAATTCTATGTTCTCGTTCTTCATCGCATGGTAGTCGCGCCAAAAATCATCGGTCCTTAAAAAAAGGAATACACGGCCACCCGTTTGCTGTCCTATCCGACTTTTTTGTTCATCACCTACGGCCTTTGCTAACAGCAAGCTACACTCAAATGCTCCCCTGGGTCTTACCAACACCCATCTTTTATTTTCGTTGATCAGGGTATCTTCAATTAAGTCGAAATTCAATTTCTCCGTGTAAAATTGAATTGCTTCATCGTAGTTATCTACAACTACAGTAATATGTGCTATAAATTGTTTCATGAATCAGATTATAACCGCCATTTAAACGCCATGCTGTCGATAGCCCGCATCGTACATAAAATCCCGTTCAAATGATCATGCTCATGCTGCATCAGTTCAGATAGGGCATCCGTCATTACCCACTGCTGTTGCTGCCAGTTTTCGTCAAGGTAATTTACGGTGATGGTTTTATGCCTTTTAACTTTCACCAGCAGGTTAGGAAAGCTCATGCAATCGTCCCAAAGTTCAAAAAGTTCATCGCTGGCGTCCTGTATTTCGGGGTTAATGAAAACTACAGGCTTGTCAATATTCATGTAAACGAGGCGTTTCATAATGCCCAGTTGGGGAGCAGCGATAGCCCGGCCAAAGTTGTATTTTTGCCTGATCTCCTGCATTACATGGTGCATATCTTCAACCCAACCGCTTACCAGCGGCAATTCGTTTCGTAATACCGGCGGGCAAACCTGGTAAAGGCGCTCATCGCCAAGCAGCAAAATATCGTTCAATTTTTTCATTCCATAGTAAAACGTAAATTTATCACTTACGGAATCACATTAATCCCTCATGAATTGCTTTAACTTTATATCAAGACCCAAATAAGCGGAAATGCCGGAAAGTTAAACATTGACTTTCTTATCCAAATAAAGTTTTTTTGTAGTTATTTTTATCACATGCAGCCAAAAGAAATTTTAAAAGAGCACGTAAGCAAAACCGCCTCCCTAACCGACGAGCAGTTCGATTATTTCTTTTCGCATTTTACCTACAAAACATTCAAAAAAGGGCAAACTATAATCGGGGAAGGTGATAAAGTAGACTGTGAGTATTTCGTACTTTCGGGCTATCTGAAGTCGTTTTTTATTAACGACGACATGAAAATGTTCATCCTGCAGTTTGCTATGCCTACCTGGTGGGCTTCAGATTATAACGCGCTTTACAGCGGCGAGCGCGCTACAATTAGCCTGGATTGTATTACGGATGCCGAAGTACTTTGCCTCACCGGTCACGATCGCGAAAAGCTTTGTAATGAAATTCACGCAAGCGAGCACTTTTTTCGCTGGCGTACCAACAAGGGCTATGTAGCTGCTCAAAAAAGGCTGCTATCATTTATGAATAACAACGCAAAACGTCGTTATGAAGAGTTACTGGCGCAGTACCCTACGTTGTACAATGTGGTTCCCAAACAATTAATAGCCTCATATTTAGGCGTTTCAAGGGAAACATTGAGCCGTTTATACCATTCTTAAAATGTGACGTACATCACATAAATAAAGCGGTATTTCAATTGTGATGTAGGTCACACAGTTTCCAGGCCATTAGTCCCCAACTTTGTATTGTCATTAAAGACATAACAAAATGGAAACTCAAAAATTTGAAATCATCAGCGCAAAAAGTAACATCGATTGGATTGGTCGTAAAGTTACAGGCGCACACAATGGTACCATCGCTATAAAAGAAGGCTCTTTAACTTTTGCAGATGGACAATTAACCGGCGGTAAATTCGATATCGACACCACCTCTATTAAAATTCTTGACATAACTGACCCGGCTACCAACGCCCAGTTTGCAGGCCACCTTGCTTCCGACGACTTCTTTAATTCAGAAAATTATCCCGAAGCTCAATTTGTGGTTACTGCGATCAACATAGGCAGCAACGGCACTTATCGGATCACCGGCGACCTGACCATAAAAGGCATCACTCATTCCGTAAGTTTTGACGCGGAGGTTGCTACCGCAGCCGATACCGTAAACGCAACCGGTAAAGTTGTGGTCGACCGTACCAAATATGGTATGAGGTTTCGTTCCGGAAACTTTTTTAAAGACCTGGGCGATACGCTTATCTACAATGATTTTGACCTGAATATAAACATAACCGCAAAAGCTGTTTAAAACAGCTTTGCTTAAAAACTAAAGCCATGCCATACGTAAAAATTGAACTGACCCGCGAAGGTGTTACCCGCGAGCAGAAACAAATCCTGATAAAGGGTGTAACCGATTTGATTACCGATACCCTGAATAAAGACCCGCATTTAACCCATGTAGTGATCAGCGAAGTTGAGCTGGATGATTGGGGATATGCCGGCGAACAGACATCAGTATTAAGAGAAAGAGGCATCACTGCCGACAAGAAGTAAAACAATGAAAAAGCAAACAATAATCGTTACCGGAGCATCATCCGGTATCGGTAAAGAAATAGCCCGTTATTTTTTAGAAAAGGGCGATAACGTAGTCATCAACTCAACAACTGCCGATAAACTGGAAGCTGTTTACCAGGAGTTGGGTGCTGGCGATAACCTGGCCATGGTTGCCGGAAACGTAAGCGATAAAGTCACAGGCAAAAAGCTGGCCCAAACAGCCCTTGATAAATTTGGAAGCGTAGATGTGCTGATCAACAACGCCGGTATTTTTGAAACCAGGCCGTTTCTTGAAGTTGATGAAGCCTACCTCGACCGTTTTTTAAACACCAACCTTAAAGGTACTTACTTCACCACCCAGGCTGCGATTCCGCAAATGCTTAAACAGCATGATGGTGTGGTGATCAATATAGGTACGCCATTGGTTAACCATGCTCTTGGCGGAGTTCCCATTACAGCACAAATGGCATCAAAAGGTGCAATACACGCGCTTACTATACAACTGGCCGGCGAGTTTGGTAAAGATAATATCCGGGTAAATACCATTGCGCCCGGTACTATCCGTACCCCAATGCACGGTGATGATGCCGACCAAAGCGCAGGATTACACCTGCTGAACCGGGTGGGCGAAGTTGAGGACGTAGCCCAAATGGTGTACGCCGTTGCCAAAAACAATTTCATCAGCGGGGCCATTATCAATGTTGATGGAGGCATGGCGGCAGGCCATAATTTAAATTGAGTGTAAAATTCTTTTAGCAATTGCATTATGCCTTGCTTAGCGGCAGGCATAATGTTTAATTTATCAATAAAAATGGAAACTAACGATCAAAGCAAAGCTGCCATTGAACAGGCGCTTGAAAATTACTACTTCAAAGGGATTTATGAAGGTAATTTAGATTTGTTAAACCAGGTAATGAATACCGGCACCCTGCTTTTTGGCGATGTAAAAGGACAGCCTTATGCCAAAACATTGGATGTTTATTTGGATGGGGTAAAAAACAGGGTAAGCCCTAAGGATTCGGGCAAACCATTTAACGGGAAAATCATTTCTGTTAAAGCAGTAAATTCAATTGCAGTTGCCGAAGTACAGGTAAAAATGTACGATTATAACTATCATGAGTTTTTATCGTTCCATAAACTCGACGGCAAGTGGCTCATTGTAAATAAAATGATCAGCGATACGAATTAATTTCGTTTCAGTGATAAATTGACCTATAGTCTTTAGTCTAAAGTCATAAGTTCTAAGTGTAGAAAAGAGAAAATCAGACTTGCGACTTCAGACTTTGTACTATCGACTTAATACTAAAACCATGTGGTATAACACAAAAGCAACGGAACTATTAGGTATTGATTACCCTATTTTGCAGGGGCCTTTTGGCGGTAATTTATCGTCGGTTGAATTGGTAGCCGCGGTATCAAATGCCGGCGGGCTGGGTGGCTACGGGGCTTACACCCTGAGCGCGCCCGAAATTGCAGCGGTAGATAAACAGATCAAAGCAGCAACCAATAAACCGTACAACATTAACATATGGGTTTCGGAAACCGATGCACCTGACGGTGCAGCCACCGATGCGCAGTATGAACACGCAACACAATTGTTTAAACCCTATTTTGATGAAGCCGGGATCTCATTGCCGCCTAAGCCCGATCCCTTTAAATTACGGTTCGAAAACCAGTTGCAGGTGATCCTTGACCTACGCCCAAAAGTATTCAGCTTTATGTTTGGCACGTTGCCTGCCGATGTGATGGAGCAGTGCCGTAAGTTAGGCATCGTTACCGTAGGCGCAGCTACCACGCTGGATGAGGCTATAACATTGGAGGCAAGTGGAGTAGATCTGATCATAGCCTCGGGCTTTGAAGCGGGCGGTCACAGGCCATCATTCCTTGCCTCCGCCGAATCATCAACCACCGGTACTTTTGTGTTACTTCAATTAATTAAGGAGAAAGTAAAAGTGCCCGTTATTGCCGCCGGGGGCATTGCTAATGGCCGGGGGGTAGCCGGAGCCTTAACATTAGGTGCCGATGCTGTACAGATAGGGACTGCTTTTTTGGCCGTTGATGAATCGGGTGCGCTTCCTGTCCACAGGCAAATGCTGTTCTCAGATGCAGCGAAATATACTACCTTATCCCGCGCGTTTACCGGCAGGCTTGGCCGGGGTATTACCAGCAGGGTTGCTAAAGACCTGGCCGGAAAGGAAGCCGGATTTTTACCCTTCCCCCTGCAGACAACTTTTATGTCGCCTTTGAGAAAAGCCGCGCTTGAGCAGCAAAAATGGGATATGATTTTGTTTTGGGGCGGACAGATAGCGCCGATATTAAAACATAAAAAAGCCGCCACGCTGATGCAATCATTAATTGAAGACACTACTAAAATTATGACCCCATGAAAAGCGAAGTTAATGTAACCTACCTGGGTGGACCAACCATCATTTTGGAGATCGGCGGCTTAAGGCTCATGACCGACCCTACACTTGACCCCGCCGGTGAGCAATTCATGATCAACGATAAGCCTGCCTACCATAAAACCGAAGGCCCTGCTACTACCGACATCGGTAAAATAGATGTGGTTTTGCTAAGCCATGACCAGCATGGCGATAACCTTGACCATGCCGGCCGGGAGCTGCTGAAACAGGTTGATAAAACATTAACCACCAAAATAGGAGCCGAAAGATTAGGCGGCAATGCCTTTGGCCTGGCCCCATGGGAAAGCATCGCGCTTAACGATGAAGTAGTTATAACCGGCACACCGGCAAGGCATGGCCCTGCAGGCAGCGAAAAACTTACCGGCGATGTAACAGGTTTTATTGTAACTATTGCCGGGCTCCAGATCTATATCACCGGGGATACCGTATTTTACGATGGCGTAAAGGAGGTTGCAGAAAAATTTAAACCTCAATATGTTTTCATATTTGCCGGGGCAGCCAAGCCCCGCGGTCCGTTCAATGTAACTATGGGCACCAATGATGCTATTGATACCGCTTTTGCCTTTCCTGATGCTACAATCATTCCGGTGCATTTTGAGGGCTGGTCGCATTATACCGAAACGGGCGAGATGCTGCAGCAATCATTTAACGCGCTGGGCATTGGCGGTCAGCTCAGGATTTTACAGCCGGGCGTACAAACAAGTTTATAAGCAATTACTGGTATCATTCCCGCTCGTGGCCGGTAATTGGGGGTTCTGATAAAATTCCGGGATCTTCAATTGGTGCAACCACCTTTTTAGCGGCGCGCTCTGTAGCAAATGATGCTACCACGCAGGTAACCAGTATCAATATAATGGTGCCGTTCAGGATGTTGTCGTCAATAATCTGCGCCTTGTATCCCACTAAAATAATGGCAAGGGTAGCCGCGGCATGTGCACTGCTTAAACCGAAAATGAGGTTACGCTGTATGCCCGAATATTTGAATATTTTTTGGGTAGATAATGCCGCCAGCCATTTCCCCAGCAAGGCTCCAAGCGTTAAGCTTACTGCCACAATGGTAGCCTGCGGTCCGCGGCCCAGCACACGCAAATCAACCAGCATACCTACACTGATCAGGAAGAATGGAATAAATATGGCATTACCCACAAAATCGATCCTGCTCATTAAGGCTGATGACTGCTGTACCGCTTTATTTAAAGCAAGCCCCGCCACAAAGGCCCCTATAATGGGTTCGACCCCTGCCAGTTGGGATAAAAAGGCGGACACAAACACAATAAAAAGCACAAACACATATGGCAGCGTTTTACTATCGCGGTAGCGG
Organism: Mucilaginibacter sp. SG538B; assembly: GCF_013376065.1. Taxonomy (NCBI): domain Bacteria; kingdom Pseudomonadati; phylum Bacteroidota; class Sphingobacteriia; order Sphingobacteriales; family Sphingobacteriaceae; genus Mucilaginibacter; species Mucilaginibacter sp. SG538B. The sequence continues at coordinate 1,308,022 of NZ_JABMJI010000002.1, read as the reverse complement.
TTAAAAAACCAGTTTGCCAACGGCGGGATCAGCACAAACATAATAAACGCGAATATCGAAAGCGAGATCATCAGCTGCAGCCAGAAGCCGAAACCCAGCCCGCCATCCTTAGCGCCCATAATTACGGGCAGCAAAATCAGTACGGCGGTATCGGTCAATATGGTGCCGCCTATACTTATGGCTACGGCCTCATTTTTCGCGATGCCATATTTGCTCACTATGGGATAGGCCACCAGTGTATGCGTGGCAAACATACTGGCCGTTAAGGCCGATGTTATTAACGAATAACCGAGCGCATAATAACAAACAGGAAAACCGATCAGTATTGGGATGCAGAAAGTAAAGAAGCCAAACACAAAGCTTTTATGTTTCTTCTGTTTAAACTCGTTCAGATCAAGCTCGATGCCGGCAATGAACATAATATAGAGCAACCCGATGGTAGAGAACAGCTCAACCGCCGAATTTTTGGTGAGCAGGTTTAACCCATGCGGACCAACCGCTATGCCAGCCATAATAAAACCCACAATACCCGGAATTTTGAACTTGCCCATGATGATTGGAGCAAGTAATATGATCAACAATATCAGCGAAAAGACAAGTACCGGGTTACTAAACGGCAGCTCAAGCTGTTGTGTTAACCGGCCCAGGATATCGGCATTATGCATGGGGGCAAAGTTAGCACATAATAGCTACTTTCTTTTATCGATAAACTTAACAGGCTTGCGTACCGCTTCAGGGAATTGTAATTTCTGCATCTCATCGTGCTTCAGATAGGTGATATGCGGGCTCACCCTTAGCCTGGCCTGCAAATTAGCCCGGATCTTGCGGTCGCATTCATCGGTATAGTTAACAGGCAACAGGTGAAGCAGTACTTCGTCCATACCTATCTCATTCGAGTACACTTCGGCTACAAAATCTTTGATCTCTTCCATGCCATTCAGCAAATCAAATAAAGCCGGCGGATAAAGGGTTGTACCTTTAAACTTGATCATCTGCTTTTTACGGCCTACTATGGATGACAGCCTGATACTGGTACGCCCGCAGGCACAGGGCTCATCAAAATAATGGCAGATATCTCCTGTTTTATAGCGCAGCAGCGGCATCCCTTCAACGCCAAGCGTGGTAATGGTCACCTCCCCCGATTCACCCGGAGCAACGGGGTTGTTGTGCTCATCCAATACCTCAACAATCAATAGCTCCGGTTGATGATGGCCGCCCCTGCCCTCGCCGCATTCTGTAAAGGCAGTTTGCATTTCCGTAGAGGCATAGGTTGAATACAGTTTGATATCCCAGGCTTCGGTGATCTTTTGACCTAAAATATTCAGGCTGAAATCAGTATTGCGGATATTCTCACCAATACAAACCGCCTTTTTAACTGACGATGCATTGATATCGATGTGATGCTCCTGTGCAAACTGGATCAGCTTTAAAATGAACGATGGTACGGCTACGATTGCTGTAGGTTTTAACCTCAAAATGGTTTCCCATTGTAGCGATGGCACACCCGGTCCTAAACGGATAATGCCCGCCCCTATTTTGCGGATACCCGAATAATAGGCCATTCCGGCCATAAACTGCCTGTCGAGCGTGAGCATGAGTTGGTACAGGTCAGCCGCCGAGCCATCGGCACAGGTAAAAGAATTGTACTCGTTATAAGCTAAACGCTCAAGATCATTTTCAGTAAGGGCAATAGTTACCGGGCTGCCTAAAGTGCCGGAGGTGGAACTGTACTCAATGATCTTGCCCCTATCCACACATAAAAAATCGTCGTTGCGTTTTTGCAGGTCTTCTTTGGTGGTGGTCGGGATCAAGCGCAGGTCATCAAGCGTTTTGACCTGGTTGATATCAATATGATGCTGTGCAAACAGGTCTTTATAAAAAGGCGAGTTTTGGCTGAGGTAAGCGAGCAACTCCTGCAGCTTTCGCTCCTGGTATTTTACAACCTCGTGTTTGGGTTGGTGTGCTAATGGTTTAGGGTGTTGTGTTATCACTGTTCAATAATTACCACGGCCGATGCCATTGTTTTCAGATGGGTTAATGATACGGAAATTTTTAACGGCCCGTTACGGTTAATCACTCCCGCGCTTTCGCCGGTAGGTTCTAAAATGGGCTTGCCGTTTTCATCATTGCTGATCTCAATTTCGCTAAAAGCGGTATCTTTTAGCCAGCCCGTACCTAATGCTTTAAAAAAAGCCTCTTTAGCGGCGAAGCGGGCGGCATAATGCTGATACTTATTGGTCTTGCTCTCACAATAGGCTATCTCCTTTGCCGAAAAAACCAGCTCACGAAAACCTTGTTCTTTAGCAATACTGCTTTGCACACGCTCCACCTCTATCATATCAATACCTACACCTAAAACTGTCATGAGCTTAACTTTTTAGTACATTTTTCAACCTGCTTTTTGATATAGTTTTCCTCGTTTACGGTGGCAATTACTTTGGTTAAAGCCGTTTTGTAATACCCGAGGGCTTTTTTATACTCGTTATGTTTAAACGAATAATCACCGGCAATCACATACGCGTGGTAAAATTGCGGATTGCTGGCCACCACGCTATCGGGGTTAATCTCTTCACCGTCAAAAGCTTTTTGTTTCAGCGTACGATAGGTTATAAAATTACGATAAGCCCGCGTGTTCAAAAACGCATCGGGCTTAATGGTAAGCGCGGTATCCATAATTTCATGATCAGTTTGCATGCCTTTCATGGCGAAGATCTTTTTCAAATCATAAGCCACAAACTCCCCCAGTTGCCATGGCGAGGTTGATACCCAAACCAGCAGCTTTTGCGGTTCAAAAACTACAGAGTGATGGGCAATTAACTGGTTCAATGCTTTCTCATTGCCCATGCCGATATTTTCACCATGCAGGCCCTGGCGGTCGCGCAATATATCAACCGTTTTTTGCACCGTGTTTTTACCTTCGGCATTCAGCAGTTCCATTAAACGTTGGTAGCGATATCGTGAGGCGCTATTACTCAACTGCACCAGGTTTTCTTTAGAATGTGCCAGCCCTTTGCTTTGAAAGTGGTTGGCGCAAACAATATAGTTTTGGCGAGGATCATACACATCCAGCGTATCGGGTGTTTTCTCGATCACTACGGCCTTGTTATCTTCGGCCGAAGCTACCAGGAAAGATTCGGACACAAACATTTTGCGTTTTTTGGCGATCGCGATGGCCTCTTTAATGTTTTGGGCGTATTGCAAGATCTCACGGGCTACTAAAGATACCGGTGTGGCCGAACCCGATGGGATATTGGTCTTGTCGGCATTGATGGTAACGCTCAGGCCTTTTTCGTTCATGCCGGATACCGCGCCTACGAAGCCGCCCCAGGTTATGGTCATGAATTTATGCCCTTCAGATGGATTGAAGAATGCCACTATTTTATCATGCGCAAAATTATCGCCTACATAAAAATCAAAGTTCCGACCTACGATCATGGTACCATCGGCCGAGCGATCGTTCCAGGTACCAAACGAGGTACATCCCACCAAGGCCATGCTTTGCAGCGCGTGACCGATATCATGCGCGGCGTGGTAATTCAGGATGCGCTGATAATTGGAGCCGATATACTGGTATTTATCTGATGCTGATTTGGAGATGCCGTAGATCTCCTCTTTATATTCTTCGCTTACGTTCTTAGCCAAATCGCGGTTAAACCAGGCTATAAAATATTTCAGGAATGACAGGTAGGACTGTGAGGGGATGATCTTATTGATCTGATCGGTAAAATAAACCTCCTGGTTTACCACCAGCTCTTTGCTCAGTTTGCCATTAATTACCCCGCGCTCAAAAGGCTTACCCTCTACATACATCTCAAACAAACCACTCTTACTTTTCCGGAACCAGTTGTTATTAATGGTATAAAACCCCGGCGAAGGTTCCTTTCGTTGTAATTGCAGGCTGCTCAAGTCGGCAGGTTTGGGCGGGTAATCGATAGCTACGCAGTACAGGTAAATAAAGCCGATCAGCAGCAAGCCCACAAACACAAGGCCTGTATACAACACCCTTTTCCCAAACCGCTTCCAGCTAAATTTACTGTTACGCATTTCTTATTTTATCTATCAGATCATCATTGCCCAACAAAGCGCAACAGGTTACAATCCCGCTCATGGCGGCCCCTAAAATTCCATGTAAATTAAGGTTTTGCCCAGTGAAGTACAAATTAGGCAGTTTGGTACGCGGCGAAATGAACGTTTTCAGCGGGTGTTTATAATCCTTGGCAATGCCATAAAGCGAACCATCATCATTGCCAATATAATCACGGTATGAAAGTGGCGTGGCGGTGTAGTACGAATAGATCTTTTCCCGTAAACCCGGAAATTTCAGTTCCACATCATCCAATAAAACCTCGGCTTTGCGCTTTTTAAATTGCTCGTATGTTTCTCCGCGATAAGCTTCGTCAGATACCGTATTGAAAGTATCTTGCCATGGCTTTACTTCTTCATAGCGCATATAGGCCAGTATGGTCATACCATCGGCGTATTCTTTATTTTTTGAGGATGGAGTCATGAACACGGCATAACCCAGCGGCCAGTTTTGCTGCGTATAATCGGCCATGTGCCATACCTGCCCGTCCTTAAAACTATAAACGTTATGGCTAAAGTATTTGAATGTATCTTTCTTAAACACAATATTGATAGTGAACGATGACACCGAGTTTTCCAGGCTTTTTAACCGGTTCCTGTATACGTTCTTGATCACTGATGAGTCCGTCATTTCCAATGTTTTCACCGGGTGAATGTTGGATATAAAATGACCGGCATACAGCTTTTCGCCATGCTGCAGTTCAACATACGCTATTTTACCATCCTGTTCTACCAGTTTTTTCACGGCTTTATTCCGGATAATAACGCCGCCCCTGTTGCGGATATTGCGGGCAATCAGTTTAGCAATCTGCGAACCGCCGTCAACACATTTCCAGGAGCTTTCAATGTAGCTGTTAAGGATAAGCGCATGAACGTAGAGCGGTGTTTTATCGGCCTGCCCGGCATATAAAGAATTGTTACCGGCCAGTACCTGCTGCAATTTTTTATTGTTGGTGATAGATGCCAGAAAAGCCTCCGTGTCCACCTCCAACACATCGGCCTTTTCATAAAAATCATCCGACGAACGCAAATTATACAACGGAAACTTATCGCAAACCTCTTTCAGTTTATCGCAATAGGCCCGTAACGCTGGTTCTTCATCCGGGAAATAAACCAACAGCTGTTTGATGAAATTATCATAGCCCTGAGCCTGGGGATATTCAACCGGATCGTTATCAATCATGATCTTATCAAAGGCATCGGGGTTTTGTTTTTCCAGTTTCAGGTTATCGATAATATCTATATACTTAAAGATCTGGTATAGATTTTGCCCCTTATCGAGCCCGCCGAGGTAATGCACCCCGGAATCAAAGATAACCTTGTCGCGTACGTAGGTTTGCAGCGAGCCGCCAAGCTGCTTGTTTTTTTCAACAACACAAACCCGGTAACCTTCACGACCGAGCATATCGGCGCAAACCAAACCGCCCATACCGCTGCCAATGATCAGTACATCAAACTTATCGTTCATTTAAACTGGCTGCCCTTCTTTTTTAAGCACAAAAATAATATTTGAAGTGTATTTCGTGTTGTCAATCTCGGCGACCGAAAGATCATGCACTGCCGCTATATCCCGCAGCATTTTCCCCGAAAGGAACGAAAGACCATTTGCTCCTGTTTTATTAAAACCAAGCAACTTGGTCGAAAAAGTTTCGGTAAGCTCCGTGCCCTTGTGCCTTTCCTGCATATCCTTATTGCCATCTCTGATGATGAGCTGGCCATTAGGAGTTAGTTGGGTGATACATTTTTCTATCAATTGCTTTTGCTCAACGGGTTGTAAATAATGCAGCATATCGGCCATAATAATGGCATCATATTGCTGCATTTCAAAAGCAAGGGCATCAGCATAAACAAAATTGATCTCAGCCGTTTTGCTGAAACAATTGTTGGCTACTTCAATTTTCTCCTCATCATAATCAACCCCGGTAAACTCGCGCTCCGGTGCAGCGAAATGCAACATGTAGGGCATAAACCCATATCCGCAACCCAGGTCGAGCATTTTCCCCTGTTTAGGCAACAGCTCATGAAATACCTGGTAATTTTTTTCGAGGCGGACTTTGATCCGCATATACCATTCTAATACCGGGCCTTTGTACAGGTAGTTGTAAAACAGTTGCTCTTTAAAATAAGCCGGTTGCTCAATTTCGGCGCTTAGCTTTTGATATTCTTCTTTAAAATAGCGGCTGATATTTTTGGTGCGTTCGGCATAACCATTGCCAAATGATGTATCAGCAGCAGCAATGCGCGGCAGGTATTTGATGGTAATCGTTCCATTCTTCAGCAGAAAGTCGCCTTTGGTCATGTTATAACCTGTACCGTGCAACACAATGGGCAATATCTCCATACCCAACTGTTCGGCTAAAAAGAAAGCCCCTTTATGGAAACGTTTCATTTTGCCATCTGGCGAGCGGCTGCCTTCAGGAAAAATCACCATCGAGTATCCTTGTTTAACCTTTTCGGCCAGTTCATCAACGTTCTGCTCTACGCCTTCGGCCACCGGGAAATAACCAGCCATCCTCACCACCGCACCAAACACCGGCGAGTTCCAAACCCAGTGATTGGTAAACAAGATCAGTTTAGGATGCTGCATGATCAGCACCAAAATATCTAAAAACGATTGGTGATTACTGATCACCACGGCAGGTTTCTCAAAACTGTCTTTATCCACTACACGCTTACGCAGGTTAGGCATGATATGCATCATCGACCAGCAAAACTTCGACAGGATAGCATGATAAACATATTTGTTTCTTGGGCCTTTAAACGGGTTGAGCTTAATCAAAAACAAACCAATCAGGCTTGATAACAGGCAGCCGCTCACAAAGTAAGTGAAGGCAAAAACGGAGATTATGAAGCCGCTCAATGTCCATGGGAAACGTTTCGCTTTTACCCGGTTCCTGATGAGCAGATTAAACAAAAACGGGATTAAAATCTGCGCCATCACAACCACGCAAACTATGCCGATGATGGAGATTAATGCGATTGAACGCAAAGCTGGATGTTTGGCAAAGATCAGCACGCCCAAACCCACAACCGTTGTAATAGCCGATAAGAAGATGGATGATTTGTACGACGATAAGTTCTTTTTGCCCGTTTTATATTCCTGCAGCAATCCATCCATAATAAACAGGCTGTAATCATCGCCCAAACCAAATATCAGTGCCGATATAATGATGTTCACGATATTGAACTGAATGCCCAACAAGCCCATCAAGCCCAAAATCCAGATCCAGGAAATAAACATCGGGATAAATGAGACCAGCGTAAGTTCGATACGCCCGTAAGTAAGCAGCAGCACCGTAAACACCAGCAATGACGACATAATGGCGATGCTGGTAAAATCATTATTGATGATCCCCACAAAACGGTTTGTTAAGTACTGCTTATCAACAACCGTAACATTTGGCGAGTTCTCGAACAGCTTGTACAATTTGGCTTTATCAGCTTGTGAGATCTTAACCAGTGTAATTACCCCTGCCCGGCCCGGTCGCTCGGTTATGTAATCATCCAACAAACTTTTGCGGATGCCGGCCATTTCATCCTGGCCAACTGGTTTAAAGTTTTTATTGATGAGTTCGTAAAAATGATCAAAAGCAGATAGTTTAAAACCTAAGGCAGCGCCTTCATTAACCAATACAGCCATTAACTGCTGTTTTTTTGCAGGTGTCAAGTAGTTATTCCAACGGGCAATGCGGGCTTTTTGCAGCGAATCGGAAATAATGAGCGATGATACACCGGAGTATTTTTTGACGATGTTTTTTTCTTTCAGTAATTCTATCTGTGCCGAGAGCTTTTCGTTAGTCCGGAGCGCATCATCTAATGTTTTGCCTTCAGCCAGGAAATAAACCGATTGCAGGGCGTATTTATTAATAGCGTTCAGTTTGGCTTCGGATGCTTTGAGTTTATCGGTCATGAAATTCATGCGGTTCATATCCGTTTCAAAGCTTACGTTCCGGGCAGTATAGCTAAATACTACGGTAAGAATGGCAATAGTTGAAATAATAAACTTGTTATACTCGGGGTTATAGGCAGCTATCTTATCAATCCACGAAAGTTGTGCTGTATGCTGATCCTGTTCTTTTTTGGAGGCGATGAAATGCGGCAGGAACACCAGCGAGCAAAACGAAGCACCGATTAAGCTAAAAGCCGCAAACAGACCAAGATCTTTCAGCATTTCCGACTTTACAAACTCAAGGCACAAGAAACCGCCAATGGTTGTAAAACTGCCCACAGTAAGCGGCATAGCCAAATCGCGGATCACCTGTTCAATACTGCGGGTATGGCGGTAATGATTAAACACGTGCAGCGAATAATTAACCGCTATTCCTAACACCACCGAACCCGTGCCCAAGGCTATTACAGAAATACTGCCTTTTACAAAATAAACCACCGCAAGCGAAAACAATGCGCCAAACAAAACCGGCACTAAAATCACAACTGGTGCGCGCTTTTTTCTGAAGTAAAAACCCAGGAAAACAATCAGGAACACCACCGTAATCCCCTGGGTGAACATGGAGTCCTTGCGTAATTGCAGGGCATTGCCTACCGATACGGCTGTGGTACCGAAATAGCTGCAATCAACTGTTTGAAAGTTTTTAGTTTGTAAACTATCGATAACCTGGTCGATGCCTTTAAGCATTACGGCATTCTCACCAGTATTATTGGGCGAGTATTTGGGGGTGATGAACAGCAGCAGGTTTTTGTGATCTTTGGTCATCACATAGCTATCGTACAGTTCAAAATTTTCGTCGTATTGCAGCTGTTGCAATTTTTTAAGGCCTAGATACGAGATCCCAACCGGATCGCTGCTGATCATGCTTTTCAGCGCTAATCCTGCGGGCGAGGTCAGCGTACGCAAATCGCGGGCAAGGGTTTCTTTTACCTGATCGGGGCGGATAAGTGTGTCAATATTTAAATAGTCACGCTCGGTAAGATAAATGGGCAGACTTTTATTGATAGTACCAAACAACTCCATCACTAACCCATCATCAACCTTTGCATTGATCTTACTTACATACCGTGGAAGTTTTTGCTGAACGGTTTCGGTAAAATTATCGGCAAAGGCTATAAGGCTATCGGGCTGCTGTTGTGTGGAATCTTTTAACGATACCATCACCACCAGCTTATCAACAAACTTGGAGTTTTGAAAAATATAGTTGAGTTTCTCTATCTTTTTATCCTTCGGCAGTATTTTGGAAATATCCTCCTCAAACCTTATCCTCGAAGCGAAAAAACCGATAAGCACAAAGCTTAACGCAAACACAGTATAAAACAGTGGTTTGCGGATATTGAAATAATTATAGATGCCTACCAGGATTTTTTCCATGAATTACAGGGCGGGGACTGGCCTCCGCTTAAACAGCTTTAGTAACGCAAAAGTGAGCAATCCAGCTATAATACCTGCAAAAATTGCCAGCGAAATGCTGCCGTAAAGATATTGTTCCAAATGTTCGCCAATGGATTTAAGCGAAATTTTATCCAAAGGGATATCCACATCCTTGCCGCCCATCCATAGGCTCCCGGTTTTATAACTCAGAAAAATAATAACCGGGATCATGGGCGCAACGCTGATGTGGGCAGCCGTAACCACGATGGCCTTGTTGAGCCTGAACAGGAAGGCCAGCGAAATAGCCACCAACAACTGGAAACCCCAGATAGGCACAATCCCCATAAAAACGCCAAAAGCTACAGATTTAGCTTTTAACTGATGCGAGTGTTCAGGGTTAAAAAACAGGTTTTTGAGCATTAGCTTAGCTTTTTTTTTATCAAAAAGCGTCCTGAAAAAATCGCGGGGTTTGATGTATGCGAAAGTTATGATAACCAGTACAGTGTTGAGTACACTAATGCGCGAAAAATCCTGAAAAGGGCGAAAATGCGATACCCGTATTTCTTTCGGGGCATAATAAACCTTTACCGGAACCCAATCTATCCTGATACCTTTCCAGGCGGCACGAACTATTACCTCTATTTCAAATTCGTATTTCCGGGTGATGAATTTCGTGCTTTTTAACAGGTGAATGGGATACAGCCTATAGCCCGATTGCGTATCCGGGCATTTAATGCCTGTCTCCACCCAAAACCAAAAGTTAGAAAACTTATGCCCGAAACTGCTTTTACCCGGCACCGACGATTGCTCCATATTTCGCGAACCAATAATCAGCGAATCCGGTTCCTGTTCCAGTTTTTCAATAAAAGCAAGCAGGTCGGTAGCAAAATGTTGCCCGTCTGAATCGATAGTGATAGCATGTTGATAACCCTGTTCGGTTGCAAATTCAAATGCTTTGCGTAAGGCCCAGCCCTTGCCTACATTCTGGGTATAGCTAACTGATTTTATTTGCGGGAAAGATTGGATGGTGGCCTGCGTACCGTCGGTCGAGCCATCATTTACCACGATAACCTGGTCGGTATAAGCTAAAACATCGGTAATAACAGCAGCCAGCGTGCCCTGATTATTATAGGTGGGTATAATAACGCATACCTTTAACTGTTTAAACTTTGCCTGTATAAGTTCTAAATTATCCGTCATATATCATTCAATCGCACGTACCGGCTTCAGTCCAGGTTTTTATCAATGGGTTTTGTGGGTTTACGTTTAATACTTTACAAAAGTATTGTTTCAGGTTAAATTAAACGTTAAATTTTTGTTGGGAGTTATAAATCATGGCATTGCTGAGAATGAGCACCGGCATTACGCGGCCGTCTTAGCTCAAGTTTTGTGGGATGGCAAAGGAGCATTGGGTAACTTGGGCTACCGAGTCACAAGTCTGCCCTGCACCGTCCTGCACACCAGACTTGCGCCAAAGGAGGTAAGCAGGTTTAGTAATGCACTGAAAGGAAGTTAAGGCCACACAATGAAGCCATATAAATTGTAAAAAGGATATAATCAGCGGCCGTAAGTTCCTTGTTCTCGATTAAATCGGGGCCTCCTCCTTTAGAAGGAACAACAAAATCCCGTTTCTGAAACTCTCTGCTAAGAAATCTTAAGAGTTGAAAAAGCAATAGTAGAGGGATCGTATTGAGAAGAGGCCCGGACGCCGTTCCATTAGGCAATTCCAAATCATAATCTCCCTTAAAATATAGGTAGAGCATAATATGTATTGCACCAAAACATAGCCAGATCAAATATGATCTGAAATTTCTTAATGACACATATAGAAAAATGTATAAAAAAGCCTGTGTCAATGTGGCATACATAAAGATTACTGCTTGCCTAACCCCTTCGCTAAAAAACAGCCGGGAGAATGCAATACAGAGAGTTATAATCGCATAAATCACGAATATAGTTTTTTCCCAATACTTAAGCTCTTCGTAGTAAATAAACGGTTTTGGGATTTTTGCTTTCTTCATTTCGGGACAAGGTCAGTTATCAAAACTATCATTTTTTATGTGAATGAAGAATTGATCAAAAGAAAGCCTGCACAATTACGCTATACAATGCCCGTCGGCCGGAGGCCGTTTAATAGTTGCCACTCGCCAAAGGCGAGCGGCGGCGGCGTTTTTCTCAAATCCGAACATTTACCTTATTTTCGCCCTGATTTTGTGAAAAAGAGTAATCAAACCTTATTAAATAAAACTGCTGTGCCCATACTACAGGTTGGAGGAAAAACCCTTACGCTGGATGATTTTTACCAGGTAATTTTTAATAGTGCTACGATTGCTCCTGACGAACAGGCACTGCAAAAGGTAGAAGCCAGCTTTAATTTTCTTGGCAATTTTTCATCCAACAAGCTTATTTACGGCATTAACACCGGCTTTGGCCCAATGGCGCAATACAAGGTGAGCGATGAAAACCGTTTGCAATTACAGTATAATCTCATCCGCAGCCATGCTTCGGGCGGTGGCAGTTTGATGCGGCCCCAGTTGGTAAAAGCCCTGATGCTTGCCCGGCTTAACAGTTTTATGCAAGCCCATTCCGGTGTACACCCCGAACTGGTGAACCTGCTTGCCGAACTCATTAATAAAAACGTTACTCCCTGTATATTTGAACATGGCGGCGTAGGTGCCAGCGGCGACCTGGTACAATTAGCACACCTGGCATTAGTACTTATTGGCGAAGGCGAGGTGATTTACAACGAAAAAGTACAACCAACAGCTTCTGTTTTTGAACAGCTAAATATCAAACCTCTCCAAATCCATATCCGTGAGGGACTGGCTATTATCAACGGCACTTCGGCTATGACGGGGATTGGTCTGCTGAACATCATCCGCGCAAAAAAATTGTTGGGCTGGTCGGTAATGCTTTCAGCAATGATCAACGAGGTTGTGGGCGCTTTTGATGACCATTACTCGCACGAGCTAAACAGGGTTAAACATCACAAAGGGCAAAATGCTATTGCCACGCAATTGAGGGAAATCCTGAAGGATAGCCAAATGACCCGTAGCCGCTCAGAGCATTTATACAATCCCGAAAATATCGATCAGGAGGTTTTTGAGGATAAAGTTCAGGAATACTACTCGCTTCGTTGTGTAACGCAAATTCTCGGTCCGGTGTATGATACCATTGCCCAGGCAGAGCATGTGGTTGTTGATGAGCTTAACTCGGTAAACGACAACCCGGTTATCGATCATGAAAGTCACAATATTTTCCACGGCGGTAATTTTCATGGTGATTATGTATCGCTGGAAATGGACAAACTCAAGATAGCTGTTACCCGTTTATCGATGCTATCAGAAAGGCAGTTGAATTATTTACTGAATGATAAGCTGAACCAGAAGTTTCCGCCGTTTTTGAATTTAGGTGTATTAGGCTTCAACTTCGGAATGCAGGGAATGCAGTTCACGGCTACCTCAACCGTTGCCGAAAACCAAACCCTTTCGTACCCCATGTACGTACACAGTATCCCAAACAATAATGATAACCAGGATATTGTAAGCATGGGTTGTAATGCGGCATTGTTAACAAAAAAAGTGATCGATAACAGTTTCGAGGTACTGGCTATCCAGGCTATGACGCTGCTGCAGGCTGTCGATTACCTTGATTGCGCAAACAAGCTATCTACCCAAACCAACAAAGTTTATACCGGCTTGAGGGCTATATTCCCTACATTTATTGAGGACAAACCCAAATACCAGGATCTGCAGCAAGTAAAAGCTTATTTTGAAACGGCCGAAATATTTCCTGAATTTATTAAACCTTTTAACACCAAAAATATCATATGAAATGTGCATTAGTAACCGGCGGCTCAAGAGGAATTGGCAGGGCCATTTGCTACAAAATGGCCGCTATGGGTTATTATGTACTGGTTAACTATAAAGGCAACATCGACGAAGCCAACAATACCCTCGCCCAGATCAGGAAGAATGGCGGCGATGGCGAGCTGTTGCAATTTAATGTTGCCGATAAGAACGATATCCAACAAAAATTAGGCAGCTGGATAGAAACCAATACCGAAAAGTACATTGAAGTTTTAATAAACAACGCCGGCGTTAAAGACGATGGCCTGATGATGTGGATGACGGACCAGCAATGGGATGGGGTAATAAATACGAGCCTAAGTGGCTTCTTTTACGTTACGCGTTTAGTCCTTAACGGAATGCTGGTTAAAAAATACGGCCGGATTGTGAACGTGGTTTCGCTTTCAGGGTTAAAAGGCTTGCCGGGACAGGTGAATTATTCGGCAGCCAAAGCAGGTGTTATCGGTGCAACTAAGGCATTGGCGCAGGAGGTTGGTCGCAGGGGGATTACGGTAAATGCTGTAGCACCGGGGTTCATTGCTACCGATATGACTGCCGGGCTTGATGAAAAGGAACTGAAAGCGATGGTGCCATTAAAAAGATTTGGCACACCGGAGGAGGTTGCTCATGCGGTAGGCTTTCTGGCTTCGCCGGAAGCGGCTTATATTACGGCGGAGGTGCTTTCGATAAATGGAGGGTTGTATTCGTAAAGAAAACGAAAACAAAGCTACCGCCGCCGCTCGGCTCCAGCCGAGTGGCAACTATCGAGCGGCCTCTGGCCGCCGAAACTAAAATATAAGCTCGCGCTTGTTTGCAACGAGCGCTTAAACTGGGATAGCGTTTGTAACGCGCTAAAGGCGATGCAATCGCCAAACCATATGAAGCACACGTTGCAAACGTGCGCAAGAAAAGAAAGGCGGTGGCAAATTTTATTTGCGGGTAACAAACACAAGAGTAATTAACTCTTAATATAAATTTAATCATAAGCTATTAAGATACAGGTATTTTAATAGCCGAAATTTGAAACATTAAACGAGCGCTATACATACAAAAACCAGATTAAGTTCTATTTTTTTGTATTTTTATCACATTTTGTTGACTATGTACTATCAGTTTTTGCTCAAATATGAATAGGGTTGTGATAACAGGGATGGGTATCTATTCGTGTATTGGGAAAAATCTTGATGAAGTTAAGGAATCCCTTTATACCGGCAGGTCGGGCATTGTATATGATGCTATCCGTAAAGATTTTGGCTACCGCTCAGGGCTTACCGGCGCGGTTGAAAAGCCCAACCTTAAAGGTACGCTTGATCGCCGGGCGCGTATCATGTTGCCCGAGCAAGGCGAATATGCATATATAGCCACCACCGAAGCATTACAGCAGGCAGGTATCGATGCCGATTACATCGCCCAAACCGATGTAGGCATTTTATACGGTAACGACAGTACTGCCAAAGCTGTTATCGAAACCACAGATATCATCCGCGAGAAAAAAGACACCATGCTCATTGGTTCTGGTGCGGTTTTTCAAACCATGAACTCTACTGTTACCATGAACCTGGCTACCATATTCAAGCTGCGCGGTGTCAATTTTACCATCAGCGCGGCTTGCGCCAGTGGTTCGCATTCTATAGGTATGGGTTACCATCTTATCAAAAGCGGTATGCAGGACTGCATTATTTGCGGCGGCGCACAGGAACTCAGTCATTATTCAATGGGCAGTTTTGATGCGCTTTCGGCATTTTCTGTACACGAGGCCGACCCTGCTAAAGCCTCCCGCCCCTTTGATCGTGACCGCGACGGGTTAGTACCAAGCGGCGGTGCAGCTACCGTGATATTGGAAAGCCTGGATTCGGCCCTGAAAAGAGGCGCTACCATTTTGGGCGAGGTTGTTGGTTACGGTTTTTCATCAAACGGGGGGCATATCTCAAACCCAACGGTTGAAGGCCCTGTGCGTTCGTTAAACATGGCCCTTAAAGATGCTGGGATACAGGCATCCGAAATTGACTATATCAACGCTCACGCTACCTCTACCCCTGCCGGTGATTCCAGTGAAGCTAAAGCTATTGACGAGGTTTTTGGCGATTACAAACCGCTGGTAAGCTCAACAAAATCCATGACCGGACATGAGTGCTGGATGGCGGGAGCAAGCGAGATCGTTTACTCAATGCTGATGATGCAAAACTCGTTTGTTGCACCCAACATTAATTTTGAAAACCCCGACGAAGATTCGGCGAAGCTTAACATCGCTACCGAAACTATCGGGAAAAATATAGATACATTCCTGTCAAACTCGTTTGGGTTTGGCGGCACTAATTCGTCCCTGATTATTAAAAAATATATTTAAACTAAGCCGTTATGCAAATTGAAGAGATCATAGAAAAAATCAACAGCTTCCTTGCCGAAGAATTTGAGGTTGACGCAGATAAAATGGTACCCACAGCAAACCTGAAAGAAACCCTCGACCTGGATAGCCTCGATTATATCGACCTTGTTGTTGTGATTGAAAGCAACTTTAGGTTCAAAGTAAAGCCGGAGGATTTTACGGGTATCGTAACCTTCCAGGATTTTTACGACTACGTACTATCGCGCGTGCAACCTAAGGAGCTTGCATAATGCCCGCCTGGCAGGGAAAATCAAAAGGCAATACCCATGGCTACCGCATTTTTGTGAGCGTTTTAAAAACAGCCGGTGTAATGCCGGCCTATTTTATGTTGAGGTTTGTGGCGCTTTATTACTTCCTGTTTTCGTGGCAAACATCAAAAGGAACATACTACTATTTCCACAAGCGGCTCGGTTTCGGCAAGATAAAATCAATATTGAAGCTGTACCAAAATTATTACCTTTTCGGGCAAAGCATTATCGATAAGGTGGTGATCATGTCGGGCATCCCCAACAAGTTCAGCTTTAATTTTGATGGGATAGATAACCTGCGACAGATAGCCGCCATGAACAAAGGCGGGTTGTTGCTTAGCTCCCACATTGGCAGTTGGGAAATAGCCGGCGAATTGCTTGACCACATTAACACCCGTATTAACATTGTGATGTTTGATGGAGAGGACAAACAGATCAAGCAATACATGGATTCGGTAACCGGCGAGCGGAGAATAAACATCATTGTGATCAAAAATGACCTGTCGCACATATTTAAAATCAACGCCGCATTTCAGAACAATGAGCTGGTTTGCATGCATGCCGACAGGTATATCGAAGGCAATAAAACCATAACAAGGGAGTTTTTAGGTGAGGACGCGAAATTCCCGGCAGGGCCGTTTGTAATGGCCGAAAAATTTAAAGCGCCGGTAACGTTTGTTTACGCACTAAAAGAAAGCGCGTTGCATTACCACTTTTTCGCCAGTCCGGTAAAGGATTATTCGGATTGGGGCAGAGGCAAAGGCATGGAACAACTGGCAAATGATTTTATAACCAGCTTTGAAAACAAGGTAAAAACGTACCCTGAGCAGTGGTACAACTATTATAATTTTTGGCAATGATCTTACCAACACAGGATATTTTACCGTTGATACCACAGCGGTCGCCATTTGTAATGATTGACAAGCTGTTGTCATCAACTGATGACAACACGGTAACCTCGCTTCAGGTAAAGGCTGATAACGTTTTGGTAAGCGATGGCGAATTAAGCGAAGCCGGACTGACCGAAAACATAGCCCAAACCGCCGCCGCTGATGCCGGATATGCCGCTCAGCAATTAGGCAAACCTGTACAGCCGGGCTTTATCGGTGCGGTAAAAAACCTGGAAGTATTTGCTTTACCAAAAGTTGGCGATACCATAGAAACCGAAGTAAAAATTGAAAACCAGGTTTTCGATGTTACCATCATCAAAGGAAAAATTACTTGCAAAGGCATAACGATAGCCCAATGCGAAATGAAAATATTTATTCAACCACAATAATATCAACCATGAAAAAAAACGCAATTAAACTGAGTTTACTGATACTTTTATTAACCGCGTTCTTAAAACCGGCATCTGCCCAAACCAAAGCAGAGGTATTCGATAAAAAAACCCCGATAACCTGGTTAGGTATGGATTTTTCACAAATGAAATTCATTGGTTCGGAAGAAGCTTACAGACGGGAGGTGATCAATGCCGAATTTGTTGGCAAATACATCCCCCTATGGGAAAATTTCTTTCTAAAAGAACCTAAAAAATATAACCCAGCCAGGGCGGTTCACCGCGATACCGTTCATTTTGCAATGAATGTTACCGAAAAAGTTAACAACGCGCTTACCAAAAACTTCTTTGATACTGATCCCGGTCATTTCAAAACGCTGACCGAAAAAGATATTGATGCATTGATTAAAAACTATGATTTTTTAGGTAATAAAGGCATCGGTATGTTGCTGATTGTTGAAGGCATGGATAAAGGGCGGGCGCAAGGGGGCGCCTGGGTAACTTTTGTTGATATGGATAAGAAAACGGTTTTATATACCGTTTTCCGCACCGGCAACAGCCGTGGATTTGGTTTCAGAAATTACTGGGCACACCCATGGCCGGTAATCCTGGACGATTTTGGCGCTGATTTCGATCTTTTCAAAAAATACTAAGCCCCTAAGGTTTTGCAGCAATCGCTAATAAATACTATTGAGATTGAAGTCAAATTCAGTGACGTGGATATGCTGGGCGTGGTTTGGCATGGCAACTATATCCGATATTTTGAAGATGGCCGCGAGGCGTTTGGCAAGCAATATGGCCTGGGTTATATGGATGTATATAACGCGGGCTACGTTGTGCCTATAGTTAACGTAAATTGTGATTATAAGCGCTTTTTGCGGTACGAGGATAAGGTGATCGTCGAAACCACCTACACCCCTACCGAGTCGGCAAAGATCAATTTTACTTACAGGTTACTCAACGCCCAAACCGGCGAACTTATCGTTAAAGGATCGACAACACAGGTTTTTGTTCGCCGTGATAATTTTGAACTGCAACTTACCAACCCGGATTTTTTTCTGGATTGGAAACAACAACAAGGTTTGATATAACAGAACGCCGTGATGAAGAAGGTTTACCTTGTTGCCGATAATGTTTACTCGCCGTTAGGGGCTACCACCACTCAAAACTTTGAGCACCTGGTTAACGGCGTTTCAGGCGTGAGGCAACACGACGACAAAGCCCTGTCTGACGATCTTTTTTTCGCATCGCTATTTGAAAAAGTATATTTTCAAACCGATGAATACTGCACCAAATTCGAGCACCTTCTCATCGCTTCGTTAACCGAAACCTTACATGGAGTCGATAAAAATATATCCGATAAAAAAACTGTTCTGATTATTTCCAGTACCAAAGGCAACATCAGTCTGCTGGAAACGGAACAAGCGGGCCCTGAACTGGATGAGCGCATTGCCCTGCATTCATCAGCAAAAAAAATAGCCCGACATTTTGGTTTTGTAAACGAGCCAATAATAGTTTCACATGCCTGTATTTCCGGACTTGTTGCTATGATCACCGGGATGCGATTGATCCAATCAGGGCAGTACGACCATGCGGTTATAGCCGGAGCAGATGTGATTTCAAAATTTGTGCTTTCGGGCTTCCAATCTTTTCAGGCCGTCAGTCAGGGATTATGCAAACCATTTGATGCAGATCGTGACGGTATCAATTTGGGCGAGGGCGCGGCTACGGTTATTCTATCGACAGACAAACCAACCGGAGAAGCTATTGAATTAGTTTCGGGTGCAATAAGCAATGATGCCAACCATATTTCAGGCCCTTCACGCACCGGCGAAGAATTATATTACGCCATCAATAAAGCGATGGATGCTGCCGGTTTAAAGCCTGAGGATATTGATTTTATATCTGCCCATGGTACAGCGACCGTTTATAACGACGAAATGGAAGCAAAAGCTATAACGCTGGCCGGTTTGCAGCATGTTCCACTCAATAGCCTGAAAGGGTTTTACGGGCATACTTTGGGCGCTTCGGGATTGATAGAGGCCATCGTTTCTGCTCAATCATTAAAGCAAAATACCATCATTCCTACCAAAGGCTTTAGCAAACAGGGCGGTGCTAACCCGGTAAACGTTTGCAGCCAATTGATATCAACGCCACTTAACCGTTGCCTCAAAATAGCCTCTGGCTTTGGGGGATGTAATGCAGCCATAATTTTAACCAAATCACAACAGGATATTTCATAACATGAACACAGAACAGGTAGATGTATTGGTAATAGGTGCCGGTCCGGCGGGCACGGTGGCCGCTTCTATCGTACACCAGGCAGGCTTTAAGGTAAAAATTGTAGAGAAACAGCTTTTCCCGCGGTTTGTGATTGGCGAAAGCTTGCTGCCACGATGCATGGAAGCGCTAACCGAAGCCGGCTTTGTAGATGCCATAAGCGAAAAAGGCTTTCAGCAAAAAAATGGGGCTAAATTTGTGAAAGATGGCAAGATCTGCGATTATCAATTTGCCGACCAATTCACTCCCGGCTGGAACTGGACCTGGCAGGTACCCCGTGCCGATTTTGATAAAACCTTAGCCGATACTGTTGAGAAAATGGGCGTTCCTGTTCATTACGAAACTACCGTTACTAATATTGTTTTCAACGGCCAAAACTCGGTAACTACTTTGGAGGATAAAGATGGAAATCAAACAGAGATTTCGGCTCGTTTTATCATCGATGGCAGCGGTTATGGCAGGGTGATCCCCAAGCTATTTAACCTCGACAGGCCATCGACCCAAGTTCCGCGTAAGGCGCTTTTTGTGCATACGGTGGATAAAAAACGCTCTATGGCCGATGAGCCAAACCGCATTACCATCGTAGTGCATCAGCCTGGCGTTTGGATCTGGATCATTCCTTTCGCCAACGGTATTACCTCCTTAGGTTTTGTGGGCAATCCTGAGTTTTTTAAGCAACATGAAGGCTCCGACGAAGAGATTTTGCGTGGATTGATAGCGTCGCAACCATATTTCAGCGAGCGTTTTGAGGATGTGGAATTTACTTTCGCACCGAGAGTTTTGGAATCATGGTCGGCCACTACAGATAAGTTTTATGGTAATGGCTTTGTACTTACCGGTAACGTAACAGAGTTCCTTGATCCGATATTTTCATCGGGCGTAACGCTGGCTACGGTATCGAGCCAAACAGCAGCCAAACTGGTGATCCGCAAGCTTAACGGCGAAACTGTGGATTGGGATAAAGAATACATGCAGCACATGATGCAGGGTGTAAATACCTTCCGCTCCTACGTTACCGCATGGTATGAGGGCGTGCTCGACACGATATTTTTTGCCAATAACCAGGACCCGCTTGTTAAAAGTCAGATCTGCTCGGTATTGGCCGGTTATGTTTGGGACCTCGATAATCCGTATGTTAAAAATCACGAAACAGCTTTGCATAAACTGGCACGTACTATTACCCTAAGAGATTTAGTAGCAGCCGATAAAAGCTAAAAGCAGGATCATTTAACCATGTACGAATTGAAAAACAATAAATGAAAATTTTTCACACTAATTTTTACGTATTAATCGAATTACACGAATTGAATCAATTTAAGATTCGTGTAATTCGATTAATTGTGGAGCGCTTGCAAAGCATTTGTGTAGAAATTTTTCAGTATGAGATTAGTAAAACTATAAATTGAAGAACCAATATTACATATCAGCTCACTGCAGTATCAGCGATAACATTGTTCGTTATAATAACGAAGTCGTATTTGCGGGTACAGAGAATGATATTCCCGGTTTTTTTCTGTCGGTTTACCAGCATCTTGGGGTAAAATACCCTAAGTTTTATAAGATGGATAACCTGGCAAAACTGGGTTGGCTTACTGCTGAAGTTTTGCTGAAAGATTTCGACAAGGCGAAATATCAGCCGACTGACATCGGCGTGGTGTTAACCAACGCAAACTCCAGTCTTGATGCTGATAAGCGGTATTATGATTCGATGCAGGAGATAGCAAGCCCTGCATTATTTGTTTATACGCTACCCAACATTGTTATCGGCGAGATCTGCATCCGTCATCATTTTAAAGGCGAAAACGCTTTTTATATTTTTGACCGGTTTAATGCAGATTTCATAGCAAGTTACGTTTCCAACTTGCTCGATATCAGGCAATTGAATGTTTGTATTTGCGGATGGGCGGAGCTGCTTGGCGATGAATATAAAGCAGTTTTGTTTTTGATAGAAAAGGACGGTGTAATGCCCTTCAAAACAGAAAATATTAATAAAATTTACAACCCCACCCAAACCCTCTCCGAAAAGGAGGGCTTTTAAAAATGTGTTTTTTTAAGTCTCCCCTACCGGGGGAGATTTAGAGGGGGTAATTATAAAACTTACAATATGGATAAATTAATGGCCGATCTGAAAGAGCAGATCATTGAGCAGTTGAACTTACAGGATGTGAAGCCGGAAGATATCGGTGATGACCAGCCGCTTTTTGGTGATGGCCTTGGTCTGGATTCGATAGACGCGCTGGAACTGATTGTGCTGCTACAGCAAAAATATAAAGTAAAGCTTTCCAACGCAGAGGACGGCCCGAAGATCTTCCGCTCAGTACGCACCATTGCCGAATTTATTGAAAGCACCAGGATTCCGAACGCCTAAACAATGGAGCAACCTGTTTTTATAGCCGGCGTTGGGGTAATTTCGGCCATAGGTAATACTGTGGCCCAAAACCTGCTGTCGCTTGAACAGGAAAAAACAGGCATTGCCCCTATCCAATACCTGGATACTGAACACCGGGATGAGTTTCCGGTTGGTGAGGTTAAACTAAGCAATAATGAGCTTGCCGAAATGTCGGGGTTCAAACCGGGCATCGGTCGCACGGCTATGCTGAGTTCAATTGCCGCTAAAGAAGCTTTAGCTGACACCGGAATTATCAATCTTGCAGGTTTAAGAACAGGTTTTATCTCCGCCAACACCGTCGGCGGCATGGATAAAACCGAAGATTTTTTCAGGGACTTTTTAGACGATAACACCAAAGGCAGATTACGCAATGTCATTAATCACGAGTGCGGGGCCATTACCAATTTAGTTGCCGATCAGCTGGGTATAAGGCATTATGTAAGCACTATTAGCACGGCTTGTTCTTCATCGGCTAATGCCATTATATACGGCGCAAGGCTTATTAAAAACAACATACTGGATGTGGTTATTGCCGGCGGTACCGATGCATTTACCCGCTTTACCCTCAACGGCTTTAATACCCTCATGATATTGGATAAGCAGCCCTGCCAGCCTTTTGATGCCAACCGCCGTGGCCTGAACCTTGGCGAAGGTGCAGGTTACGTGGTACTGGTATCTGCGCGGATAGCATCATCGCTAAAAAAAGAGCTGTATTGTACCCTAAGCGGCTACCATAACGCAAACGACGCCTATCATCAAACGGCTTCATCGCCCGAAGGAACTGGATCATTATTGGCCATGGAAGGCGCGCTTAAAAAAAGTGGCTTACAGCCTGCCGATATCGGTTATATTAACCTGCATGGTACAGGCACACAAAATAATGATAGTTCAGAAGGCACAGCCATCAGCAAGCTATTTGCAGGACATTCTCCAAAAATGAGCTCTACTAAAGCATTCACGGGGCACACGCTCGGAGCAAGCGGCGGCATTGAAGCCGTGTTTTCAGCATTGGCGGTGCGGCGCGGTTTGATATACCCTAATCTGAGGTTTGAAACGCAAATGGACGGCTTTCCTTTTACACCGGAGACCCATTTTTCAACGCAGCCGGACGTCAAACACGTATTATCTAACTCTTTTGGGTTTGGCGGAAATTGTTCATCATTAATATTTTCAAAACTATAGGCGATGTACATCAGGGCAACAAGCAACATATCGCCTCAAAACACCTTCGGGAATCAGCCGTTTCTTTCGGAGCTGGTTGAATACACCGGCGACAGGCTGACATGCATCGAACCGGAATACAAAACCCTGATCGATCCCAAACTTATTCGCCGCATGAGCCGCATCATTAAAATGGGAGTGGCCGCCGGAATGGATTGTTTGCACCAGGCCGGAATCAATGCCCCCGATGCCATCATCACCGGAACCGCTTACGGCTGTTTAGAGGATACCAACACTTTTCTCACCAAAATGGTGCAGCAAAACGAAGACGCGCTATCCCCCACGGCCTTTATCCAATCTACACATAATACCATCAGCGCGCAGATAGCCCTTTTGCTGCAATGCCATCAATACAACAACACCTTTGTAAATGGCGGCGCTTCGTTTGAAAACGCCCTGCTCGATGCCATGATGCTTTTATACGAGGGTGAAGCAGCTAACATATTGGTAGGCGGTATCGATGAAATCACAACCAACAGCCGTACTATTTTAAAACGGATGGGCCTTTATCGTCAACATCCTGTATCAAACTTTGAACTGTTTAACACTCCCTGTAAGGGAACAATGGCCGGCGAAGGCTCAGCGTTTTTCATGCTTAGCCGGGAAGCCTCCGGTAATGACTGGGCTAAAATTGATGGCGTATCCAGCTTTTATAAACCGCGAAACACGGCCGAAATAAAACAACAGATCGGCATTTTTTTGCAAAGCCAAAACGCCAATATTCATGAGATTGACCTGGTAATAACCGGTAATAACGGTGATTTAAAAAATGATGCCGTTTATGAGCAATTGCTAAAATATGATTTTGCTAATGCGCCTGTTATCAATTACAAAGCCCTCTGCGGCGAATATCCAACCTCATCGGCATTTGCAACGTGGCTGGCGGCGCATGAAATCAAAGCTGGGGGCTGTTCATTTGTACCTGAAAGCGACCAAACTTCGTTAAAAAAGGTATTGATCTATAATCATTACCAAAATATCCACCACTCGTTAATCCTGCTTTCGGCATGTTAAATTTCAGGAATACCAATATCCTTTTTGCCGGGCTGCTGGGGTTGATAATCTGGCAGGATATTACAGAAGGGGTATCCTGGTGGAGTTATCCAGTGTTGATCTTTATTTACTCGCTGATATTATTTTACGGGTGCTATTACATCGGCTCTAACTTTTTTATGCGGGTGATGTGCTCACTCAAAACCAACAAAAAGATCATCGCTATAACTTTCGATGACGGACCTGACGCTATCGCCACGCCACAGATTTTGGAGATCTTAAAACAACAAAACATCCCGGCAGCATTCTTTTGTATTGGCAGTAGAATATCGGGGAATGAAACCATCATAAAACGGATCCACGAAGAGGGCCACATCATCGGCAACCACAGTTTCTCGCATTATTTTTGGTTCGATCTGTTTTCTTCAGCCAAAATGCTGGATGATATACTTCAAGCGAACCAGCAGGTAAGACACGTGATTAATTTAAGTCCGCTGTTGTTCAGGCCTCCTTACGGGGTGATCAACCCCAACGTCAAAAAAGCCATTTTAAAAAGCAGGATGGAGCCCATAGGCTGGAGCGTGCGCTCGATGGACACGGTAATCAACAATCCTCAAAAACTATTAAATAAGATAACGCGCCGCTTAAACCCCGGCGCTATTTTCCTGTTTCATGATACAGGAGTCGCAGCAATTTCAGTATTGCCTCGGTTTATTGAACAAGCCAAAGCACAGGGATACGAAATAGTACGACTGGATAAAATGCTAAATTTGCAGGCTTATGCGTAAAGAAATAACGATACTAAACTCCCCTCTTGAGAGGGGGCGCGAAGGCAATGAGCGTTGGCAGGGGTGTGTTTCTGCTTTGATAGGTCAATCGCAGAAACACACCCCTACACCCCTCTCAAGAGGGGAATCGCGCGGGGCCCTGCTTTTTAAATTGGCGATGGTTTTGCTCGTGTGCCTAAGCTTTGCCATCTCTGCCCAAGCCCAGCACGCAGGTTATACCCAACTATCTGATCTTACCAAATTCAAACAGCAGTTTGCCGAAGTTGCTGCAAAAACAAACAGCATTAAAAGCGATTTTACCCAGGATAAAAATCTGAGCATGCTTTCAGAAAAGATCACCTCTAAAGGAAAATTCTGGTACCGGAAACCTAATATGCTGCGGATGGAATATACCCAGCCGTTTAACTATCTCATGATCCTGAACAAGGATAATGTGTACATTAAGGATGGCCAAAAGGAAAACAAGGTATCCACCCGCTCCAATAAAGTATTTAAGCAGATCAACAAAATTGTGGTGGACTGCATCCAGGGAACGGCACTGAACAGTGGCGATTTTAAATCGGCAGTTTATGAAAACAAAGGCACGTATCTTGTTTCGCTGTCTCCTGTTAATAAACAGCTAAGCGATTTTTTTAAAACCATCGAAATTACCGTAGATAAGAAAGATTATTCGGTAAACACCATCGAAATGCTGGAAGGTACTGGCGATAGCACTACCCTGCATTTCACCAATAAAGAGATCAATGCCAATATCCCGGACGCGCTTTTTGCTATTAAGTAGCTGCCTGCTAATGCTGGCCGGCTGCTCATCGGTGTACAAAAACCTGAAGCCGGCCGAAGGTAATGTACGCGGGATCAAAAAATTCGCGCCGGATTTTACCAACGTGCTTTATAAAACCGAAGTAGACGTAATTGGCGGTCACCATTTAAGCGGCTTATTGCTTATTAAAACCCTTCCCGATAAAAGCGTGCGTATGGTGTTCAGTAATGAAATGGGGTTTAAATTTTTCGATTTTGAGTTTAAGCCAGATGGCGGCTTCAAGGTGTATTACATCATTAAGCAAATGGATAAGCGCCCGGTGATCATCACCCTGCAAAAAGACTTTGAACTGGTGATGATGCGTAAGCAAAACCCCGAAACAGGTTATATGCGCAAAGATGATAACTATCTGTATTATGTTTTCCCGCAGGAAAAAGGCGCCAACTATTACATCACCAATAAAACCGGAACAGAGCTAATCCGCATGGAACGCTCATCCGACAGGAAACCCGTGGTGCAGGCCATTATGCATGGCTTTCACAATGGCATCCCTGATACCATTGGCATCAGCCATAAAAACTTTAAATTTAATATCGGTCTTAAACGTTTGGAAAGATAGATGCTCAACAATACTTTTTTCAGTTTTACCACTCCCACAACTGATGGCGACTTGCTCAAAACAACCATCAGCCTTAACCCTGCGCATGATATTTTTAAAGGGCATTTCCCAGGCAATCCCATTGTGCCGGGGGTGTGCATGATGCAGATGGTCAAAGAGATTCTGGAAAATCAGCTCGGCAAAAAGTTAAGACTTGTTAAGGCTGATAGTATCAAGTTTCTGTCGTTCATCAACCCTAATGAATACCCCCAGGTTGGGTTGGAGATAAAGATGAGTACCGTTGATGAGCAGGTTAAGGCAGATGCGCAACTGGTAAATGAGGGGATTGTGTTTTTGAAGTTTAAGGGAGTATTCTCTTAAAAATAAAATTGTCATTTCGAAACGAGGAACGAGTGAGAAATCTTATACGCCTTGTTTAGCGAATGACCAGTCCGGCCATGCATGGTGTACAAGATTTCTCTTTCGCCCCGGCGCACCATCCCCACAGCTCTATCGAAATGACATTTTTTTTAGATTTTATATCAATTCTGCGCAACAGTCTTCGCGCTTTTTCCTAACCTAATGGCTGCCAATAAATAGTAAAAAGCACCAAAAGCCGAATATCCTGCCAAATTCGCAATCCCCATATTAGGCGAGTGCGCCATTGCTATAAATGATACACCAGCAAGCATAGATTGCCCCCCACTTAATATCATTGGCCATTGGCCGCCAAACTCTTTACGTCTTTTTAAGCCCAATACCAATTGGATCAATCCTGTTAACAAAGCCCATCCACCAAATACAATTAACGCGGCAGGCACTCCTTTGGTTATAGCAAAAGCAACCGATAAAGTTGTAACAATACTAATAGCTGCATTTACATATTGAGGTGTTACCGATGTTCCGTTGCCTTGATTAGCACGGATATCAAGGAATGTACCTACAACATCCCATAACGGATAGATCACAAGCAGTATGGTAGCTGCGGTAAATGAAGTTTTAGCCAATAACGATACCAATATTACCCAGGTAACTGAAAATGCTACCCTTGTAAAATAAAGTTTACGCAACTCGCGGGCTGTATTAGCCGCGGCTGAAGTTTCTATGATCAATGTTTTATTTGCTGACATGACTTTCAATTTTTATTTCGTTTTGTTTGATAAAGCAAAGTTGGGGACAAAACGTGGCGGCAATTTTCACTTAGGTGAAAATCGGGAGGGGCATTTGTCAGCAGAGTTTCGTTTTTAAGGCTTTTGCTGTGATAGTCGCTTCTTGATGCGGGTAAGAGATGGGTTTTTAATGCCCAAATAAGATGAAATATGATATGCGGGAATGCGGCTTACGATATTGGGATGCTGCGTTATCATTTTCAAATAACGCTCTTCGGCTGTATTAAATAAAAACTCTTCGGTACGGGCTTGCGATTGGTTAAAGAATAATTCGGCAACCAGGCGACCGAAGCGTTGCCAGCCGGTTGGCGTGGAGTAAAGATATTGAAGATCATTATAGTTGATGGAGATGATCTCGGCATCCTCCATCGCCTGGATATAATATGCGCAAGGGTATTGATTGATAAAACTGCGGAATGATACCAGGAACTGCCTTTCCGAAAAAAAGTAGATGTTCTTTTCTTCCTGCGTTTCGGGGTGTACGTAGTAGATCCGGAATAGACCTTTGTTAATAAGCGCAAGATCGGTACATACAATGTTCTGCATGTTAAAAAAATCGCCTTTCTCAATTTTACGGGTGCGCCAATACGGCAAGCTAACCGCCACATCGTTTTCAGACATACCGGCAAAATTGCCAAGAAGTTCGTTTAATACCTGTTGCTTATCGGCCATAACTAACAAAGTGCAATAAGGTTAAATATCGGCACAAAAAATCATACTAATTTTCACCTGGGTTAAAAACAACTGATTTTATTTTCTTATTTTACAATCAAACTAAATTGAATAAAAAACAATCATTAAATCAATCAACACAATGAAGCATATAAATACATCTCCCCATGTTAGTGAGTTTGATAGAGATCACCCTGTTCCTGACGGTTATTATATTGGCCGTTTCAGGTCCCCGGAAAAGAAAAAAGAAAGACAATAACATCAACCCGGATGCCCTTCTGCGTTCCGAATACCACATTACCGAAAACGGGGGATTAGAACACGTAAAAAGCGAAATCTAATACCAAACCTACCTTCAGAAACATAATGAAAATAAAATAGAACCGTCGCTAAACAATTAGCGGCGGTTTTTTATTTAATTTACGGAATTATAAACCTCATCCCCGTCCCGGCTTGAAACATATCTGCAGCTTTTTATTTTTTAGTTTAATTTATAGCAGCCTGTTTGCACAGATAAAAGTTAGCGGTAAAATTGTCGACAATTCTAAAGTTCCTGTGGCCTTTGCTGTGGTTAACCTGCAACAGCAAAATTCAGAGCAAACAAGGGTAGTGCAAACCGATTCCATCGGGCTATTTAGTTTTACTGACGTTGATAAAGGCACCTATCATTTAACTATCACCTTCACCGGCTATCAAAAAACCAAACTTAAATTAAACTTGCAACAAGATACCTCGGTATCTATTACCCTCGCTGATAATACCACACAGTTGAACGAAGTAACCGTAACAGCAGGCAAAGCCTCTGTTGAAAACAAGGGCGATAAGCTGGTTTACAATGTATCCACCAGTGCCACATCGGCAGGAGCTGATGTACTTACGGTTATTGGTCGCGTGCCGGGTATAAAAGTTGGTGATAATGACCTGAGCATTGTTGGCAAAGGCAGCGTTAAAGTTATGGTGAACGAAAGATTGGTTCAACTGGCTGGAACCGACCTGCTCCGTTACCTGCGCTCATTATCTGCAAGCCAGGTAGGCAGTATTGAGGTAATTAAAAATCCGGGAGCTGCTTATGATGCTGAGGGCAACGCCGGATTGATCAACATCACGCTCAAACATAGCAAAAAACATGGCTATACCGGCAGCGTACAAATTAATGATAAGCAATGGATGCATAGCCCGGCCTCGGTTTATGGTACCAGCAATTACTGGTGGTTAAATGCCAGCGGCGATATTAACTACAATTCGGCCAAACTCTCCGCATATGCCAGTGTTAATGTTGACCATGACCACGAACTGGAGGGCTTTGAAACCGATATTTACTATCCTAAGCAAACCTGGCTGCAAACAGATACCGGCAACTATCGTTACCACAATTTAAACTTCATTGCCGGGGCCGATTATAGGTTTAGTTCAAAAGTAACTGCCGGGGTAAATTACCAGGGAGGTAAGAATACCTATGACGGATCCGACCATGTGAATAACCCCATCATTAACAACACTACCGGTGCTATCGATTCAACATTAAGAACCTATGCCACCTATCACCCGGTGGCTATCAGCAATGCGGTTAACCTGCATAGCACCATCAGCCTGGATACATCAGGTGCTAAACTGGTACTTAATGCCGACTATTTTAACTATTACCGCACCGACAGATCGGACTTTGAGAGCAACACTTACCTCGCTGACGGATCATTGAATGCAGCCAGTCGTAATCGCTACCATGATACCAATAAGCAGGACATCAACATTTATACATTCAAGGCCGATGCGCTTTTGCCAACCAAATATGCCCGCTTTGCTTTTGGCGGCAAACTGAGCTTTATCAATAATTACAGCAACGCTTTTTATTATAAAAAGGCAACCAACGATTCGCTAAAGTATGACCCGAACTTAAGCAATGAATTTACCTATACCGAAAATACCCAATCTGTTTACGGCAGCATAAACCGCGAGGATGGTAAATGGAAGTACCAGGCCGGCTTGCGGGCAGAGCACACCGAAACCAAAGGCTACTCGCACACGCTTAACCAAACTACCATTAATAATTACACAAGGTTGTTTCCATCAGCAACGGTGAGTTACCAGGCAGCTGTTAATCACAGCCTATCACTAAACTTTGGCAGGCGGGTTAACCGGCCAACTTTCTGGAACCTTAACCCATTCAAGAGCTTGTTTACAGCTTATAGCTATGGCGAAGGCAACCCCTATCTTCAACCAGAATATAATACCAATTTTGAGCTTTCGCACACCTATAAAAACAGGCTTACTTCGGCTATATTTTTAAACGTTACCAACAATGGTTTTAACAACGTAACCATTGCCCGGCCAGATACTAATTTGGTTTATACCACGCCCCTTAATTTTATTAAAACTTACCGGGTAGGTATTTCC
Source organism: Mucilaginibacter sp. SG538B (assembly GCF_013376065.1). NCBI lineage: Bacteria > Pseudomonadati > Bacteroidota > Sphingobacteriia > Sphingobacteriales > Sphingobacteriaceae > Mucilaginibacter > Mucilaginibacter sp. SG538B. The sequence continues at coordinate 1,277,591 of NZ_JABMJI010000002.1, read as the reverse complement.
GAAAATTATTCGATGCAATTGCTTAGCTGGCTTGATAATAATAACCAGTTCACTTTTTATCATACCGATGCAAAATCTGCATTGGCTGCAGTAAATGGGATCAATGGCTTCGGGGCGTATATTGCGACCAACAACAACATCTATTTTAATGCCGATAAATCATTTTCAGGTGCAGTTAATTTTTGGTACCAGTTCCCGGAGGTAGATCATATAGGCAGAAGTGATGCTTACTACAAACTCGATCTTGGCATTAAAGCTTCGGTTTTAAAAAAGAAGGTTGATGTTTCATTTGTGATGAACGATATTTTCAGGAGCAGCGCGTCAGCTGTTACCACAACCGTTAACGGGGTAAGGCAAAAGTATACCAACTTCCAGATTAACAGGTATGCTCTTGTTGGCATCAGTTACCGCTTTGGCAATAGCCAAAACAAAACCGAAAAGCAGGATACCGGCAACCAGGAAGAGAAAAGCCGGATCCATTAAAAGCAAAAAGGGGCTTTTACGGCCCCTTTCAAACAATTACAAAACAAAAGCAAGGTTACATTTTACCTGTGCTGTCTTTCCCCATTTTGCCTTTACCCATTTTACTTTTTGACATTTTATCGTGGCTCATTTTATCCGAACCCATTTTGTCTGATGCCATTTTATCATGGCTCATTTTGTCCTTGCTCATTTTATCAGTACTCATTTTGCCTGAAGCCATTTTATCGTGGCTCATTTTGTCTTTGCTCATCTTGTCCTTTTTCATTTTACCGGTGTCGCTTAGCATAACGGTATTATGCGCAGGATTTAATGTTTTAGCTTGTACATTCGCTGTAATGCCGGCAATAGCAAGGGTGGCGATAAGGGCGCCCGAAATAATTGATGTGATTTTCATGTTTGATTTTTTAGTTGGTATTTGCCGCTTAGTCGGGTTGATAAATGAAACCTTACAAAATATTTTCATTTTATTTAGAAAGCCATCCGATAGGCTATCAATCAAAAAAATTCGTGAAATTCGTGCACACTCAATTCGACCACATTAAAGCTACTTTATGGAGATCAGCCAGGCACAGCAACTTGTAGATAACTGGATAAAAACAACCGGCATCAGGTATTTTAACGAACTTACCAATACCGCTATTTTAATGGAAGAGGTTGGCGAAGTAGCCCGCATTATGGCGAGGCAATACGGCGAGCAATCATTCAAAAAATCAGATACGGAAGTTAACCTGGCCGATGAAATGGCCGATGTGCTTTTTGTACTTATTTGCCTGGCCAATCAAACCGGCATCGACCTAACCGACGCCCTGGAAAAGAACATGGAAAAGAAAAGCATCCGGGATGCCGAACGGCATAAAAACAATGAAAAACTGAAATAGTTGAAATTAAATTCTACAATATTCAAATAAACAAAATTAAATTTCGTTTATTTTCTATTTAATATAATTTAATAAGGCAATCATCGTTTAATTTAAACAATTAAACAACCTTATTATGAAAACCTATTTTATACTGTCGGTAAGTTTTTTACTGGTACTGACATCCTGTGAACGTCAAAAAGAACAAAAAGCAACAATTGCCGAAGTGGCGTTAGCACCCGTTCCTCCTGCAGAAAAATCTGATATGGAAGTATTTAAAACGCCGGCAGGTGTTGACGATAAACACGTTTCTGCCAATACAACAATTACCGATACCGCCAAAAAGATCATCAAGGAAGGAGACATCCGTTTTGAAACCGGCAATCCGAAAGCAGCAAGACAAAACATCGTTTCATCGCTCAAAAAGTTAGGCGGTTACCTTGCCGAAGAAAATGAGACCAACAGCGGCGAAACCAATCAAAAGGAATACAGTCTCAAGATCAGGGTTCCCTCTAAAAACTTTGATGCTTTTTTAAATAGCTTAACTTCCAATGCAGATCATATCGACTCCAAAAACATTCACATCAGGGATGTGACAACGCAATTCATCGACGTTAAGGCACAAATCAACAATAACAAGCAGTTAGAGCAGCGTTATTTGCAGTTGGCTGCTAAAGCTATCAAAATGACCGACCTGCTGGCTATTGAAGATAAGCTTGCCGCTATCCGTACCGAAATTGATTCGGCACAAGGGCAGTTGAACTATTTAAGCAGCCAGGTGAGTTACAGTTCGCTGGATATCAGCTTTTACACCAGGCAGGCCAACCTGGTTAACAATGGCAATGGTTTTGGCTATAAGTTTAAAAACTCACTGAGCACCGGCTGGGATACCATGCAAAACATGTTCTTTTCAATAGTATCCCTGTGGCCTTTAATATTTGTTGCGTTAATTATTTACCTGTTAATCATCCGCTGGAAAAAACGAAGGAGAGCAACTGTGTTAACAGAGGCATAAAAAATATCGTTAAAGTTAATTTAATATTTAAATTATAAAAAGGCCAATGCAAAAAGGTATTAACTAATGAAGATTTAATTAAAAGGGTAGAAACTTTACTAAATTATTTAATAAATGCTTGATAAGTAGAAATTTAACACCTAATTTTAAGCACCTAATTATTTGATCATGATCCGTGTACGGTCTAAAGTTGTACTGTTGGTTGCCCCCCATGTAGTTGGCCTTGAGGTATTGCCTAATAACAAGGTTTTTAAACATATTTCAGCCATTCCGGCTATTTTTCCATCCATACACGATATCAAACCCAACCTGCTCATACTTGATTACGACTATCTTGTTCAGGACATCGAAAAGATCCTTCGCCGTTTAAGCGCAAACATTGCATACAAAAACATCAGGATTTGCTGCTATAAAAACAAATGGCACTCCAAGGTTGATCCTTTCCTTAAAACATTAGGCGTTGACCATATTTTTTATGCTGAAGATATGCAGGACGAAGTCACCAGGAAAAGCGCGTTTGACGCCATTGGCAACGTTATAATGGACGGGACGTTTTTTAATTTATTAAAGCCGGTGCATTGAGCGCCCGTTTCTCTCAAATATCATTACGGGCGCGGGGTGGCAATGATCTGTTTTTATTCTTATATCATGGTTCTTGTCATCCTGCCTCCTGATCTCTTGTTTCCTGATTCTTGATGTCTTACTTCTGACCCGTCTTGTCTCTCCCTTAAACAACCACATCTCCCTCAAAAACCCTTTCAGCAGGGCCTTCTAAAAAAATGTCTGTAAAAGTTTTGCCATCATAATCAAAACGGATATTGAGGTTGCCCCCCAATACTCTTATAGGTGTGGTAATATGCCCGGTTTGCTGTTTGTGCTGCGCCATGGCCAGCGCAACGGCAGTTACGCCCGTTCCGCAGGCAAAGGTCTCATCCTCTACCCCACGCTCAAATGTGCGTACAAAGTAGCCCTCTTTCATTGGTTCAACAAAATTTACATTAATGCCATTTTTGCGATAAGTGGCATTATTGCGGATAGCGTGGCCTTCCTGGTAAACATTGCGTTGTTCAAGCCCGTCAACCAGCTTTACGTAATGTGGCGAGCCGGTGTTGAGCACATAAGCATCGGCATCGGTATTAACTTCGTTTACATCAATCATTTGCAGGCTTACCCAATCGCCTTCGTCTGAAATTTTGGCATAATGGGGGCCGTCTACTGCCAAAAATTCGGTTTCCGATTCAATAACGCCTAAAAATTTGGCAAAGGCCACAATACAGCGCCCGCCGTTGCCACACATACTGCTTGGCTGGCCGTCAGCATTGTAATAAATCATCTCAAAATCGTATCCTTCCTTGTTTTGCAACAGCATCAAGCCATCGCCTCCGATACCGAAACGACGGTCGCACAGGCCCGAAATCAGCCTGGGATTATGATGATCAACGCTGTTATCGCGGTTATCAATCAAAATAAAATCGTTGCCTGCGCCCTGGTATTTATAAAAATGTATCTTCACAATTATCCTGTTAATATCAGCCCCTTTAATCTTCAACAAAACCCGTGCTAACAATTAAAATAGCCGATGTTTATCTATTTAACAAATTTTAACAAAAAACGGGATAACTAATCATTGATTATCTCGTCTATATGGTATTAAATTTGATCTGTAAAATAAGTAAACTTAATAATAAGAAAGGCAAATAATAAATGAAAAAGATTGGTTTAACACTATTAACCGCTTTTGTTGGAGGTGCGATGGCCTTAGGAGTATATAAGGTTATCGAAAACAAATACTCCGACAACCTGAGCTTTGAAGACAAGCAAAAGGTATATTTTACAAGCAACCCCTCGGCTCCGGTTTCATCAACCGGCGACCTTGATTTCACTCAGGCAGCGGCGGCGGCTACCCCGGCGGTGGTTTACATCCGCACAACCTATACTAACAAAGGCAGCGGCGGACAGGACCAGCTGGAGCAAATGTTTGGTGATATGTTTGGTCAGCGGGTGCGTCCGCAAGGCCCACAGATGGCATCAGGCTCTGGTGTTATCATTTCGCCCGATGGCTACATTGTAACCAACAACCACGTGGTTGAAAAGGCCGATAAAATTACCGTTTACTCTAATGACCACCGTACTTTCAGCGCCAAAGTTATCGGCACCGATCCAAGTACAGATCTTGCCCTCATTAAAGTTAGCGCTAATAATCTGCCAATTGTAAAATTAGGCAACAGCGATGACGCTAAAGTTGGCGAATGGGTTTTAGCTGTGGGTAACCCCTTTAATTTAACATCAACCGTTACAGCCGGCATCATCAGCGCTAAGGGCCGTAACATTGGTATCATTGGCAGCGAAAACAGTGATGACGACAACCCGTTCGGCCGTACCCGCAACCAGTCGACTCCTAAGCTGAACAAAGCTATCGAGTCGTTCATCCAAACCGATGCGGCCATTAACCCTGGCAACAGCGGCGGTGCCCTGGTAAATACCCGTGGCGAACTGATTGGTATTAACGCCGCTATCGCTTCGCACACCGGTTCATACGAAGGCTATGGCTTTGCCATCCCGGTTAACCTGGCTAAAAAAGTACTGAACGATATCAAGAAATTCGGTACAGTAAAACGCGGTTTTGTGGGTGTAACTTTCACCGAACTTAACCCGGACGTAGCCCAAAAACTCGACGTAACAACCACCAACGGTTTATACGTGAACGACCTTGTACCGGGCGGCGGTGCCGAGCAGGCAGGCTTACGCAAAGGCGACATCATTGTTAAGGTTGAAGGTCAGCCGGTTTATGAATCATCTGATCTGCAGGAACGTGTAGGCCGTTTACAGCCTGGCGATAAGATCAATATCACTGTATTGCGTGATGGCAAGGATAAAGATTTCGCGGTAACGCTCAAAGGCGATGCCGTAGCGCCATCAAACCGTATCACGGCGTCTAAATCGGCCGAAGAGCTGTTTAACAAACTGGGCGCAAGCTTCCACGCTTTAACCCCTGCCGAAAAGAACAGGCTGCATGTTAACGCCGGTGTATTGGTTACCCAGGTACGAGAAGGTGGTTTATTTGACGCCGCCGAAATACCCGAAGGCGTTGTGATCACCAGCATTAACAAACTGCCGATTAGCAGTATCGAAGATATTGACAAGGCAATTGTAAAACCTATCCAGGGCAATATCATTATTGCCGGGATCTACCCCGATGGTTCGCACTTCAGCAGCGCGTTCCCAGCTCAATAAGCTTTTTTAAGTGATTTTGCATACGGAAGCTCCAGTCTCTTTTGAGATTGGAGCTTTCTTTTTATGCAGGGTTTTAGGGATCAAATGGGCCTTTTGTGGTAATTAACTTACATCGTCCGCTTTTGGCCGGGCGGAGGACTTTACTTTACCTTAGATGCAAAGTAACCAAACATCAAGACAAAAAATGCTTCCTCCCGCGGGCCAGCGCACCTTTGTTTTGGAGATTATAATAACTTTTTTCCTTATAAACCCAGCGCCTTTGTCTTGTTTCTTGACTCTTACTGTCTTGCTTCTTTCCCCTTACTGTCTTACTTCTACCCCTTCCCGTCGGCGATTGAGCGGGCCAATGTTGGTCAAATACAACTGAGGCCTGTTACCAGCCAACACACCTTAAAACAAATTAACCCCAAAACTCCATCCAACCCACCCGCTCCAGTTCCTTTTATCACGGATAAAAGAATGGTGCAGGTCCCGCACATAAGCGTAACCATCAACAGGTGCTCGCTGATCTGAATAAAGAAAATTTAACGACGGCCCTGCGAAAATGGAAAACTTCCGGCTTACCTTATAAGTGAAATCAAGGTTGAACTTGTTAAGCTGATTGGTTTTTGACCATGTGCCCTGGTACAGGTAACTTGAACCAATTTCAGTGTTGATAACCAGGTGCTGCCCCAATCCAAACTCCCGCCCGAAACCCAAACCAAATGAATATAATTTACTGTTGTCATCAACCCGCATACCACCCTGCCAAATGGTGTACAGCTTGCTGTTGCCGTTTTTAAAGGCGAGGTTGATATTTTGAGTTTCGTTAGTGGAGATAGCGAGCTTATGGTAACCATTGTTGATAATATTCAACAGCCCGATACTAAATCCCGAAGAAGTATCGGCTATGTTTACCAGCGCCAGTTGAACACCGGTGAGATGTTTGGCATAGTTAAACAATCCCGCCACCTGCAAGCCGCCAAACTTTTGCTGTGCTATATTACCAATCCCACCCAGTTGTAACGCGTCGGAATTTTTGCCTGCAATATTGCCTATCGCCCCTAACTGAATGCCCCTGACTGATCCGCGGGTATGGTTGTAAAGGGCTGACAGCTGCAAACCATTCATGTTTTGTTTTACGCTGTTATGGAGCAGGGCCAGCTGAATGCCCCGCACGTTACCTAGCACGTTATTGTACAAGCCGCCAAGCTGAATGCCATTTACTGAGCCGCCCACCACATTAAAGATCCCAGCTATTTGTACCGCGCCAACGTCGCCTTTATCTAAATTGAAAATAATGCCCATTTCAAAGCCATCAACCCCGGCATTATAGCCGCCCACGGCGTTGAGAGAAACCACATTTACTACCTGTCCGCTGAAGTTGCCGTGAGTGCTTACGCCCGGTATGGCCGAAGCCTGGAAGGGGGCCTGTGCAATCAGCCCGCCGAGATTGGCCGCCTGGATTTGCTGTTTGGTGGAAAGAAACAGTCTGCCCAGCGAAGTATTTTCGACCCCAGAATAATCGTCACTAAGGATATACCCCAGGAGGCTCCGTTTTTTCTTCAGGGTGGTGTCGGTGCTTTTTACATTAACATCCGCTAAAAAAGTAACCGTAGTATCCTTATAAAACTCTTTGCTTATTGTTAAGGTGATCGGCTGGCCTTCGTTGCGGACGGTCATATCAAAATGGCCCTCCTTGTCGGTCAATACCGATTGCAATTGTTCGTGCGAGTATACACTGGCATTGGGCAGGCTATGACCGGTTTGCTCGTCGGTTACGGTACCGCTGATGTTGTAATTGTCGCCCTCGGTAGCGGCCTTGTCGGTAACTATAGTGAGTTGGCGGGGCGCATATCTCAGGATAATAAAATTCTTCGATTCGCGGTACTCAAAGCGATAGCGAAGCATGTGGTCAAGCACTTCTTTAATCGTCCAGTTATCGGCATTGATGGTAACCAGGCTGTCGGTTTTTACAATGTTGCTGTTGTACGAAAAGTAGAAGTTGCCTTTTTGTTCGATAGTTTTAAGCACCGTGCCCAGTCGCATTTCGGTTACATGGACGGATATGTTTTTGGAAAGGATGGAATCGGCATGAGCGGTTAAGGCTGTAAGGAGCAGCAGGCAGATGGTATAGTTTAGGTAACGATGTAGTTTATACAACATAAAAATAGTATTCTAATAAACCATGTCATTGCGAGCGCAGCGCGGCAATCTCGTAGCCAATTACTCCACCACGTCATTGCGAGGCACGAAGCAATCCCTAACTGTACAGAGCGGATTTACATGGCCAATCTGCTAATCGGGGATTGCTTCGTGCCTCGCAATGAGGCTTTTAAAGGGATGTCATGCTGAGCTCCGTCGAAGCATGGTGGGCTGGGCCTCTGCTCGCGTCCTTCGACAGGCTCAGGATGACTGGCCACTGCATACAATCCCTACTTCAACACAATCCCCTTTTTCCCGCGCTCCACTTTGATCTTGAACGTTTCGGAGATCACCAGCAGCACCTGATCTAACGACTGATCTTTAAACACTGTGGTGATAGGCAGGCTGGCAATGGCTTTATTGCCGATAACAATGTGCGCGCCGTACACTTCGTTCAATGAGCTTACCAGTTCATGCAGCGGGGTTTCATCGCAAACCAGTTCGTGGGTTGCATAGTAGTTATATAAACGTCCTTTGATGCTTTCCTTAGTCTGCAGGCCATCCTTACCGGTAACCAATACCTTTTCGCCGGGATTGAGGTTTACGCTTTTTTTCTTTTCGCTTACGTTAACTATGCCCGTTTCAACAATAACCTGCGTTTTGCCGTCGCGGCTCTTTATATTGAATGACGTGCCAACCACCCTAACCGTTACACCGTTCACCCTAATTATAAAAGGTTTGGTTTTATCGGGCGTAACTTTAAAAAACGCTTCGCCCAGCATAGTCACCGGGCGGATCTTGCCGGTAAATTTTTCGGGATAAATAAGCGTGCTGTGACTGTTCAGCGTAACTACCGAACCATCGGTCAGGGTTTGCACGCGGGTTTTCGCTTCACTTTCTATTTTAATGAAAGCGATGTTCCGGTTGTCGTAATAATGGCTGATAGTTAACCAGGCTACAGTACAAATCAACAGTAATGATGCAGCTATACCCACCCACCAGCTGGTTTTCATTTTGTGAATCCGTGCCGGTTGGGTTGGCGTTGTGACTGTATTGCTGATCCTCTTTTGCAGCCGGAGATAGGCGGCATCCTCATCCAAATTTTTAGTAGAAGCAATTTGCCTGCTCTCATCCCAGATCAGTTTAAAATTATCATACTCCTGCCTGTTAGCGGGCGAAGCGGCAATCCAGTTCTGTATAGCCTCCACCTCGGCGGGCGTAGCTTCGCCAACCAGGTATTTCACCAGCAAATCATCATCTATGGGCATACCGGTATAGCTCATACAAACCAATTAATAAATAACAATAAAATAATGGGTAAAAACTCGGCCAGTTTTTGGCGCATTACCCGCAGCGCCTTGCCCATCTGGTTTTCGATGGTTTTGATCGATAAACCCATATGATCGGCAATTTGCTGGTATTTCAACTGCTCAAACCTGCTCAGCTGAAAAATGATACGGCATTGCTCGGGCAGTTCGCTCAGGGCTTTTTCAATGTGCTTCTGCAGCTCGGCCGTGAGCAGTTTTTTTGAGGCCAGTTCATCACTGCCAACCTGCTCCATCTCATCGGCATAATAAACGCCAAAGCTGGCACGCACCTTCTGGTGTTTTAAGTAGTTCAAACTTTCGTTATGTACCGAGCGGTACAGGTAGGCCTTGATACTGCCATCGGTTTTAAGCTGATCGCGTTTTTCCCAAATGCGGCAAAATACGTTTTGTACTACCTCTTCGGCCATTTCATCATCCTTTAAAAAAGTGAAGGCATAGGCGTGCAGACTTTTAAAGTGATCTTTAAAAAGCCGCTCAAAAGCCTTAGGGCTTCCCTGTTTAATTAAACCGATGGCCGTGCTATCGCTGTATTCCACTTTTAAGGTGTAGATGTTAGCGCTAAAGATAGCTTGTTTGGCCGTTAAATTCATAGAGCCCAAATGTTAAAAAATCAATCAGGCCAGTTGAATTTGGATGGTGTACAGCGAATGATGAATATCAACCTTGCTGCACACCCCATTGGTATAGCTGTAAAAATTGTAATTACCATCGGGCAGATCGATGCGGTACACATGGGGGCTCACCTGTTTAACCTGCAAAAACTGCTGAAAGTTATCAGAGTACACCTGCGACTGGTCGGCCGGTTCATGGCAGTACAGCAGCATGAGGTTGGCGGCAATTTGTTTTTGATCAACCGTTTTGCCGCATTTGCCTTCGGCGATGGTTTGGTAGCCCGAGGCAACAGCTTTGGTTTGGCGGTTGCACTTTTCCTTACCATTAACGTTACGGCACACCTGCGAACTGATGAGCTTGCCATTATTAAAAGTGCTCTCCTCCTGGATCTCCACCTTGATGCTGAAAATGAAGCGCATTTTTACTTCGGAGATCATTTTGAGGTACAGCTCATCTCCCTGGCGTTTTTGGTACAGGTTCATGTGGCCAACCACCTTGCCGCTGTGCAACACATTGTATTTAACCGTTTGTTCCTGTGCCAGGGCCCCCACAGCGAGGCACAGCAAGGCCACCACCATAGCCGCCCATTTTAGCGGACCGAATATATTTACCGTTGGGAAAGTTTTGTTTTGAAGGGCAGGCCGGATATATTTTTTAAATAACCAAATTATTAAAGCGGGTATCATGGGTTGTCATTTTAAAGTGATTGAATAAAGCTTTTAACGCGTTTACTTTATTACAACATTCTAAACTTTTACCCCTATGCCTTTGCATTATTTTGTTCGATTAATTAAATTACTACTATGCCTATATGAATCATATAATTTCAAATATAAGTAAAAAAATGGGGTGTCCCAATTTTTTGATTCCCCACAAAAAAATGAAAAATGCACACCGCCCGTTTTTGCGAAAATAAGCGTGTTCCATTTTTTGAGTGTGAAAACGCGGAACATCTTTTTTATGAAACACACTGATAATCAAATAATTAATGTTTCGACTGAAACAATGATAAAATATTGACAGTCAATTACTAAAACTTTTAAGAGTAAAATACGGCTTTAATTGAGGCAGCGCCGGGCAGAGGGATTTTTTTGGTGTTTTTTTGATGTTTTTTAACGAAAATGAGGTTAGGCGATGCGGGGTGGTTGGGATGCTGACAATAAAGCGCCACCATTTGGGCGATATTTAATCGCTATTTTATAATAACCATTTTGTTGATGTCGGCAAAATGGTTAGCGGCTATGTGATATTTGCAACCGTTTGAAGAATGTATATAAACGAAGCCAAATCCATTCCGCTATCAGCGGCCTCATCTGTGTACTCCACACTTTCAAATTCGTGGAAGGTATGATCAAGTTCGTTATCCCATGAGCCGAAATGGAGATCGGGCACTTGCCACTGGTCTGCGTAAAACCAGTGGTGAGATATGAGTTTCGAGCGGATCAAACCTTCCAAACGCGATAACTCAATATTTTGCAGGTTATCAAATACAATGCTGTTGAAGTTTTTATAGTTGCCGCCATCACGGTAGAGGTAGTTGAATTTGATGTTGGGCATCCGGCAAGTTATGCCGAATGAGGGTGTTTGTCAATCGGAGATAAGTGAACTTTTATATAACACATATGACTATTTATTTTTATCAATGGACATTTTTTCTCGTATATATTAATTATAAACTATTTTTGACAAAAATTTGCATATACGATAATTTGATGACATATTTACGTAATGAATTCTGTAGATTGGCACGAAAAATCTAAAAGGCTTTTAAAGGCCGAATTGCTAAAAAGAGGTATCTCTTCTGAGCAATTGGTTGGCCTTCTCGATAGAATTGGTGTACAAGAAACTAAAGGTAGCATAGATAGTAAGATAAGCCGTGGTACTTTCAGCGCGGCCTTTTTAATACAATGCCTTAATGCAATTGGATGCAGGAATTTTTTTCCTGATATAGAATCATCAACGTTGCTGCAAGAACCAGTTGTTTTTTACAATGCTAAGAAAACAAAAAAAAATTATGAGAGAGGTTAAATTTATCGATTTGTTTGCAGGAATAGGGGGGCTTCGTTTGGGTTTTGAAGAAGCTTTTAAAAAAGCAGGTTTCGATACCAAATGTGTTATGACCTCTGAAATAAAGGCTCATGCTTTAAATGTATTACATCATAATTTTTCACACGATTATTTTGTTGGGGATATTACCAAAGTAAAAAACCACGAAATTCCTGATTTTGATTTTTTATTGGGAGGGTTTCCTTGTCAGCCTTTTAGTGCGGGGGGGAAAAGACAGGGTTTTGTTGATACAAGAGGGACACTTTTTTTTGAAATTGAAAGGATATTGGAGAATAAAAAGCCCTATGGTTTTATATTAGAAAATGTTGAAGGGTTAGTGAAGCATGATTTAGAAAATAAAGGGGATGAGTTTGGTAGAACCCTCAATGTTATTATATCGAAATTGAGAGGCCTGGGTTATAAAGTTACAACGAAGGTGTTAAATTCTGCGGATTTTGGTTTACCTCAAGCCCGCAAACGAATTTTCATAGTTGGAACTTTAGATGAACATGTTGATCTAAATCATTTTGACACTAAACGATCCACTATCAGTTCTATACTTGAAACTGGTCTTCCGACAATCGATTCCAAGTTTATTAAACTTTTATTAAAGCACTTTTCGCTAAGTGATTTATATGGTAAATCCATAAAAGACAAACGCGGTGGTGACAACAATATCCACAGTTGGGATATTGAATTAAAAGGGCCAGTAACCAAAGAACAAGCAGGGTTGCTTAATAGGTTGTTTAAGGAGCGTAGAAAGAAACATTGGGCAAAAGAAATTGGGATCGATTGGATGGATGGCATGCCCCTTACATTGAATCAAATCAAAACTTTTTACGACAAGCCCAATCTTGAAGAAATGTTGGACGACTTGGTTAGCAAGAAATACTTAAAATTTGAACACCCTAAAAGCTTAGTTACGGAACAAACCTTATTGGGGGTTAAAACTTATCGATTAGAAAACAAAAGGTTAAGTCCGGGCTACAATATCGTTTCAGGAAAGTTGAGTTACGAAGTGAACAAAATCTTAGATCCCAATGGGATTGCTCCGACATTAGTTGCCACTGATATGGCGCGATTGGTTGTTCCCGATGGAACCGGCTTAAGGAGTATGACTTTAAGAGAGGGACTGCGCCTTTTTGGATTCCCAGAATGGTTTCAAATGCCAGTTTCGCCAGAAGATGGATTTGATTTGCTCGGCAATACTGTAGCCGTTAATGTTGTAACTGCTGTTGCTGAAAAAATTACACCCTTTTTTGTGCCCTCTCAAGTGGAGCAATCAGAGCAAATAGCCTGTTAAATTAATTCTTTTCCTGTGGCCGTCTTGTATCCTGCGATGACCTTGGTAAGCCAAGTACTGGTTAGTGGGTCTCGAGCGGTTCCCGTCCATTGGCGTTGGGTTGCGTCGAAGGCCTTAACGAAATCAAGCGCACTACTAAAAACAGGAAGTTTTGGTCCTCTGTCTCGTCTCCCTGTTCTTAGATACCATTTGGTAGGGCGGATATTAAAAATTTCTCCTTGTTTTACTTGACACTTAAGAGGCCAATCACTGCTGGGGCCCGTTATTTCCCATACCTTCTTTAACCAGACGTCTTTTATTTCTATATGGTGACCAACCATACTATAGCCAATGATTAAATAATCAGAATCTAACCTGTAAGGATGCAATAGCAAAGATCTGCGGTAAGCAAGGAACGCTGCAACGTCAAAATTAGGGGCATTGTCATAGTCAAAGGATTTGACTTCAAGCATTCCTTTTTTTGGGTCATTTATATCTAATTGAAAGTCTGGAAAATCTTGTGTTCCTGGGCTGCTACCAAATAATACCCCTTCACTAATTAACCAATCCCTTAGCCATTCTTGTAAAAGATTCCCAACAGAGTCTTTAGATCTAATTTTAATATCGTGTCCATTAAGAATAAAACTAATTATGCCTTTTTCGCCGATAATAGAATTTTCAACGACTAATTTATTATAAATATCAAGCGCAGATAACTGCATACGTAATTGTCAAGGTTAGTAAATTATTGTTTTAATTATATGCACGATTTTTGCTCATTCAAAATTATTAAAATTGAATTTGACTAAATCATGGATGAAAAGATCTTTGTTCCTAAGTTCAAAAAGAGCCTTGGGTTTGAAACAACCTCTAATCGGTCAAACCTAATGAAAAAAATCCGTAGCAAAGAAAACAAAGCAGAAACAAAATTAAGGATATCTCTATGGAATCAAGGAATTCGATATAGGAAAAATTATAAAAAACTACCAGGCAGTCCTGATATTGTCATTAACAAAAGTAAAGTTGTTGTCTTTGTGGATGGTGAATTTTGGCATGGGTATAAGTGGGAGGAAAAAAAGAAAAAGATAAAAGATAACAGAGGGTTTTGGATTCCTAAAATAGAAAGAAATATCCAACGAGATAATGAAAACAACTTAGCGTTAACTCAATTAGGGTACACTGTTATTAGATTTTGGGAAAACCAAATAAAAAGGGATTTGGAAGGTTGTATAGCTATTGTCTTAGATCATGTGATTTCTTCTCAATCGTAATAGTTTATCTATCAGAATTTAATTCAATTGCTGGCATTTAGGTTTCTATATAATGTTTAACAATAGGCACATCCGCCTCCGCCCAATCCAAAGCTAACAATTCATCTTTAGGCAGCCATTTAAAATCAAGATGCTCTTTTAACACAATCTGCCCTGAAGCAATTCTACAAACAAAGGGAATCAGTTGTATGCTAACATTGGGATACTGGTGTGTATTGGCGGGCAGGGGCTTCAAAATTTCCACATCCACATGAAGCTCTTCCTTAATCTCGCGGATGAGGCAGGCTTCGGCGGTTTCACCGGGTTCAATTTTACCGCCGGGGAACTCCCATTTTAAAGGCAGGCTCATGGTTGCGCTCCGCTGAGCGACAAATACAAGTCCGTCGGCATTAACAATAATAGCGCATGTTACTTTGATCACGTTTCTAAGATAAGAGTTTGGGGAAAGAAACAAGACGACAATGTGAAGAAGCACGACAGTAGAAGGAAAGAAGCAAGACGGTAAGAGTCAAGAAGTAAGATAAGAACCATGACATATTGTTATCAAGCCCAAAACAAAAGCGCGCCGGGCCGACAAAAAAGCGGGCCTGGGAGTATGGCCTTGTGGGTGGAAGCATTTTTTTGTCTTGATGTTTGGTTAATTGCATCTAAGGTAAAGTACTCCGTACGGCCAACATAGCCGTTAACTTAAGGAAAAAACTCTTCAAAGCGAGGGAAGGTGCGACTCCCCTCTTGAGAGGGGTGGAGGGGTGTGTTATTCTACGTGCAGCTTATCGCTTGTATAACACACCCCTGCTCCCGCTCTTTCCCACTACGCCCCCTCTCAAGAGGGGATTTTAAAGCGCATGTGCTAAATTAATCTCTTAGGTTAATGGCTATGGCCCGGCCAGGAGGGCGACGATGTTTGTTAGTTACAACAAGGTTTAAACATAATGATGTATACCAATTTACCACGTCCTTTTCCACCCCGCAAAACCAAAGCTTAGGATGTATACCCCAAAACACTAAATTATATTCCCCGTTTATACCATGTATTTTATTTACCATGGTATAACTTTGGTATATCAAACGAATAACATCAAACCATGAAAGCAATAATTTTAAAAGACTTTGGCGGGGTTGAAAACCTGGTACCTGCCGAAATACCTGTACCAACCATAGCTGCCGATGAAGTACTGGTAAAACTGAAAGCCATCAGCATAAACCCTGTGGATGTTAAAACCCGCTCAGGAAAAGGTGTTGCCGGACTTATTAAGGACGAATCTCCGATTATATTGGGCTGGGATATTTCGGGCGAGATCACCGAAGTGGGCGCGGATGTTACCGGCTTTAAACCCGGCGACGAGGTTTTTGCCATGATAGATTTCCCCAAAACCGGTAAAGCCTATGCCGAATATGTTAAGGCTAAAGCCGATGAACTTGCACTGAAACCTGCCGGCGTTAGTCATGAGGAGGCTGCGGCAGCTACACTTGCCGCGCTTACTGCCTGGCAGGCTTTCCACAGCAATGCGCCTGTTAAACCCGGCGACCGGGTACTGATCCACGCCGCATCAGGCGGGGTTGGTCATTATGCCGTGCAGATAGTTAAACATTTGGGCGCCTATGTTATCGCCACTTCTTCGGCTGCCAACCGCGATTTTGTGTTAGGTCTGGGTGCCGATGAGCATATCGACTATAAGGCACAGCCCTTTGAAACCGCTACCGGCGATATCGATTTTGTGCTTGACACCATTGGCGGCGAATACATTGACCGCTCGCTGCAGGTGATGAAAAAAGGCGGCACCATTATAAGCATCGTTTCCGGCATGAACGAAACCGTTACCCCCAAAGCCAACGCGCTGGGCATTAATGGCCACAACACCCGGGTAAAACCCAATGCCGAAAACATGGCTACCATTGCCGGTTTGCTGCAAAAAGGGATCATTAAATCGCACGTATCCAAAGTGTTTCCGTTTGAGCAAATGGCCGATGCGCATTTGCAACTGGAAAGCGGGAGAACTGTTGGGAAAGTGGTATTGGTGTTTTAAATAAAAATATGTCTTGCGAGTAGGTAAAATCCAGAGGCCTCTCAAGGTGAAATGACAATAGATGTGGAGGGCTTGTCATCCTGAGCTTGTCGAAGGACGCGCGCAGAGGCCCACCCCACTATGCTTCGACAGGCTCAGCATGACACCCATTTTTTAATTATGTCATGGGTAGCGATAGCGTGGCAACCGCTTGCTGTACAGAGCCGGGCGTCAAGTCCGCTATTGCTCTTTTAAAAAACCGTAGTTGTATTTAACTAACATCGGCCCCGCTCAATCGCCGCGGGTTGGCTGTTACGTTTTTCGCGATTGTTTATTTTTTTAGGAGCTCAAGAGGGCTTCGCCGTTTGTCTTGACACAAAAGTAACCAAAAAGTCAAGTCGGCAGGGAGGCTTCTTCGCCGCACGGCCTTCGCCCGCTTGCCTTTCCCTGCCTTTACCCTGCAAACCGGGCAGAACCACGGGCTGCAATTATTTTGCCCTGCTTTGCCCGCTCGTTCCCTGGCTTCTGCAAAAACTTGCTATGCCCCTGCAGCCGCACAAGGCCACCATTGTTCTGCCCGCTTTCGCCCGAAGCTTACCTGCCGACGGGGTGAGGAAAAGAAGCAAGACTGTTAGAAGTCAAGAAGCAAGACGGTAAGAGTCAAGGAGTAAGATAAGAACCGTGACATATTGTTATCAAACCCAAAACAAAAGTGTGCTGGCCCGACAAAAAAGCGGGCCTGGGAGTATGGCCTGCGGGGAGAAGCATTTTTTTGTCTTGATGTTTGGTTACTTTGCATCTAAGGTAAAGTAACTGGCCCCCGCGGCCAAGAGCGGACGATGTAAATTATAAAACCACAAAACTCCTCCCTGCCCCCAATGCGCATCCCACCAATGAGCAACTGAACTATTGAACCAATAAACTAATCAATCCAAATCCCCATTGCCAAAAGTATCTCCCTGGTTAATATCCCCGGTGTCGAAACCTTTTTTAAACCAGTACATGCGCTGGGCACTGGTGCCATGGGTAAAACTATCGGGTTCTACATGGCCCTGTGCTTGTTTTTGTAATCGGTCGTCACCTATGGCGTTGGCCGCGTTGAGCGCTTCTTCAATGTCGCCTTTATCAAGCACGTTTTTCATGGTTTTTTCGTAATGCGCCCAAACGCCGGCATAAAAGTCGGCCTGCAGTTCCAGTTTTACAGAAAGCTTGTTGTATGCGCGTTCGCTCAATCGCGACCGTGCCTGATCCATTTTTTGGGAGATCCCCAACAGGTTTTGCACATGATGGCCAACCTCATGCGCTATCACATAGGCCTGCGCAAAATCGCCGGCGGCACCGAAACGGTTCTTCAACTCATCGTAAAAGGAAAGATCAATATATACCCGCGAATCGCCGGGGCAATAAAATGGGCCGCTTGCCGAGCTCGCCATACCGCAAGCCGATTTAGTATAATCCCTAAATAAAGCCAATCGCGGTTTTTCATAGGTTTTACCCATATCATTAAACAGCTTCGTCCAGATATCTTCGGTATCGGCCAAAACCACGCGCACAAATTTCTTTCCCTCATCTTCGGGGCCGTTATTAACGGTTTGCTCCTGCCGGGCCGGCTGGTTGGTTGCCACCTGGTTAAACAGCGCCGAAGGATCGACTCCGGTAAAAAAATAAATAGCGGCCGCTATAATACCAAGTACGCCACCGCCAATGGCTAACCTGCCGCCGCCACCACCGCGTTCATCATCTACGTTATCGCTTTCGCGTCTGCCAAACCATTGCATATGTTGCCCCCGGCCCCCTAAAGGGGGAGTTTTTTATACATGATAATAAAAAAAGCCTCCGTTTGTTTGAACGGAGGCTTCAGATTTTTTCACCCCCCTTTGGGGGTACGAGCCGATTATTTCACAATCTCAAATACGGCCTGGATCTGGAAACTTAGTTTGATGTTTTTGAAACTGATATCCGAATCGCCAACATTGCTATCTGCCGAAGCTTTGAATGTCATCATATTGGCGGCATACATGCGCGGCTGCGGGAAGCTGCTGTTATCGCTTTCGGTAATATTGATAGCGCCGCCCAGCTTTTCACCAAGGGCAGCCAACAGGTAAGTCGCTTTATCGCGTGCGGCCAACAGGGCTTTGATTTTAAGGTCGCGTTTTAAATCAGCCATTTTTGAATAGTCATAACTTTCAATATTGGTAGCCTGAATCCCTTTAGGATCAATTTTCGACATGATCTGGTTAAACTTGTTCAGGTCGCGCACACGCAGGCCGTATTGTTTGCTGGCCAAAAAGTCGGGTGCTTTTTTCTTTTGATAGGTATTGTTCCAGGCTGATACATTGTTCACCGTAAAATCTGACGATGGGATGCCGGCATCTTTAACGGCTTTCTCCAGCTGATCTTCCAGATCGTTAATGGCAATGTGTTTTTTGCCATCCATGTATTCCTGTAGTGATATGGTTACGTTTATAATATCAGGAGTAACCTCCTGCTCGGCAATGCCGGTAACTTCAATTTTACGCCTAAGGTCAACGTTTTGGGCAAATGCGCCAACAGTAGTTGCTAATAGTGCGGCAAGGATAAATAGCTTTTTCATGTGTATTTTATTTGATGTTATGACTAAGGTAACGTATGTTTAGTTTAATGTGTAACAGTAAGGCTACAATTAATTGCTAAGCCATTGGTATGCTTGTAAATAAACCGGCGGGTGGTTTTGTTTGAGGGGTGAAGTTAATTCCATCCCTGGGGGGCACGTTGAAATGCGCGGTTGCAGGGAGGAATCACGCAGCCCCAATTTTGACATATCGCCCCTGCCTTCAAACCCTTTACCTTTTTAATAGTTATACTAAAACGCATTAATTTATTTGGTTATGAGATCGATATGGAAAGGTTCGATAGGTTTTGGGCTGGTGAGCATCCCTGTTAAATTGTATTCGGCAGTACAAACCAGCTCGCTTGATTTTGATATGCTGGATAGCCGTGATCATGCACGCATCCGTTTTCAGCGGGTAAACGAAAATACCCACAAGGAAGTCCCCTACGATAAAATTGTAAAAGGCTATAAGCTTGATGAAGACTACGTGATCATGGACGAGCAGGACTTTGAGGATGCTGCCCCCGAAAAAAGCAAGGTAATTGAAATTGAAAGCTTTGTAGATATTGCCGATGTAAACCCCATGTTTTACGAAACATCATACTATACCGAGCCCGACACCAAAAACAACAAAGCCTATGCCCTGCTTATCCAGGCACTTACGCAATCAAAAAAAGCAGGGCTGGCCCGTTTTGTACTGCGCAGCACCGAAAGCCTTTGCATCGTTCATCCGCTTAAAAATGTACTGGTGGTAACCCGCATCCGTTTTGGACAGGAAATTCGTGGTACGGAAGATCTTAACCTGCCCGATAAGATTGATGTAAGTAAAAAGGAACTGGATATGGGCCTCACGCTGATCAACCAGTATGCAGAAGATTTTGATGTATCTAAATTTAAAGACGAGTATAATGATGAGCTGCTCAGGATCATCGAGGCCAAATCAAAAGGTAAACGCGCCAAAGTTAAAAAGCTTAAACCCCGTAAAACAGGTAGTGACGATTTGTACGACCAGCTGATGGCCAGTTTAAAAAGCAAGAAAGGAGCTTAATGAAGCCGGAAGTACGGTAGTTGAAAGTTTTAAGTCTGTAATTGAATTATTCCTCAAAAAGAGTCAACGTGTGTTGTTTTCAGAACTCATGGTTGGAAATGTTTGGAAAGCTGTTTTTTTAAGAAGATAAAATCCTTCAGATAATATGATTAAATTATCCTAATAATTAATTTTATTTTTAAAAGAATAAGTTTTGGCTTTGTGTTTGTAGTGTTTATCTCACAAAAAACATTAAAACATCTATCATGGCAACTACTAAAGTAAAAACACCCGAACAAACTAATGATGTGCAGGAATCGGCACTGAATGAATTATTTATTGATGAATTAAAAGACATTTACTGGGCCGAAAAACATCTTACAAAAGCACTGCCTAAAATGGCTAAAGCGGCAACATCCGATGAATTACGCTCGGCTATCGAAAACCACCTGGCCGAAACCGAGCGGCAGGTTATTCGTTTAGAAGATGCATTTGCTTCCATTGGCCAAAAAGCTGTGGCTGTAAAATGTGAAGCGATGGCTGGCCTCATCAAAGAAGGTGAAGAAATTATATCAGAAACCGAAAAAGGCAGTATTACCCGTGATGCCGGTATTATTTCGGCGGCTCAAAAAATTGAGCACTACGAAATAGCGTCATACGGCACCCTCCGCACGCTGGCCGGCGTACTGGGATATGACCACGCAGCCGAACTCCTTGATTCAACCCTGCAGGAAGAAAAAACCTGCGACAGCCTGCTCACTCAAATTGCCGAAGCCGGCATTAACCAGGCATCAAAAGCCGAAAAAGCTTAACGTTTATTAGTTTTTTAAGAGCGGTCGTGGGGGAATTATTCCTCGCGGCCGTTTTTTTATAAAGAATCTTTTATCTAAAAAAGAATCAATAGCTATCTCTCAACATTAATTACGTATTAATTAAAATATTTCCAAAAACAATAAGCGGCAAATACGGTTTAACGACAAAAAACCGAAGCCCTATGAAACAATTTTTGCTGGTAATACTTGCCGTTTTTTCCTGCTTTAATAAGCATGCGTTTGCGCAAACCAAGCTCGACGGCGTTTATGCCGGATGCGAGTTTTCGCCAAGTCCGATATTTGGCGGAGGCATGAACAGAACTGACGTAGCTATATTATTCAGACCTGATGGTACTTTCAATTCTTCGCTTAACAGTGCCGACTGGCAAACCAGCGTAAGCGGGCATTACACCATAAGCAAAGGAGAGGTAACGCTTAAATATACTAAAAGCTCGTCTGTTTATGGCATAACCAAATATGGAAGCCTTTCCAATTATGCACATGAACTGTTTAAACTTCAGGGGAACATTATACCTCCGGGCTATTACTCGTTCATCAGCGCTATGGGCGGTGGCGGCGCGGCCTATGGTACAACTTATGTAGGCGCTTTAAGCACACAGGGATTGAATTTCGACGGCAAGGGGCATTTTAGCAATTCGCGCTATTCGGGTTCAGTGGTAGCCGGCGAAAATGTTGGTGGTGGCAGCTCAAGCAGCCGGGACGGCAGCGGCACCTATAAAATAAACAAGGGGGTGCTTACACTTACCTATACCGATGGCCACACCGAACTACACAGCTTTTTTTGTGATATGGGCGGTAAAACCCGCATGGCTGTAGTTGATGGGCGGGTATTTTTTGTAGACAATGATGACAATGCCACCGCTAACAATACCAAATCATCAGCCGCGGCTAAAAAAACTTCCGAAAACTCCGCCGCAAATACAAGCAATGCCACCGTGCCAAATGGGAAAACCCTGCTTTTAAAAGCCAATGCCGCCCATGGAGGCGACAAACTGAATGCATTGAAAACCGCCCGGTTAACAGGTTCCGTTTCGGGGTTAAAAGTTGTTGAACTGATTGATATTCCCAACAGCAAGGTACGCGTTGAAATATGGAAAAACGGCAAACCGGTGTCGGTGCAACAAACCGAAGGCAGTAACGGATGGCAATGGAGCAGCGGCAACAAATCCGATCTTCCGGCCAATAACGTTGCCGAGATAAAAACCGCCTTATATACCGGGGTTATTGGGTTGCGCAGGTCATCGCTTGATCAAATGCAGATCATCAATACTCAAAAAATCCCCGATAATGATATGTATACGGTTCAATGCAGGTTAAATGGCAACGAATACGTGTTTGCTATAAATAATCAAAACCAACTAATGGCTTACGGCTATAAGGTAGGCGACAAAACCCTGTTCGCTATGCTATCAGATCTTCGGCCGGTACAGGGTATTACCATTCCGTACCGTGAGGCCACAACAAGCGGCCAGCAAAAGCTCAATATTCAATACGAGAGCATGGATGTGAACCCGGTTTTAGACGGGCAAAGCTGGGCGGTACCTGCCGGAAACTAAATTCTATTTCAGGTAGATAATTTATTAGGCTTCAGGTACAGGTAATCATTCTTAAAATCGAGGATCATATTGAACCGTTTTAAAAGACCGTTCCCCAAATAGTTGATTTCAAAACCCATCGGGTTTTTATTGCTCAGCATAATGGCCGGCACATTACTAACAGGGAATCCATTGAGCCTGAATAGTGGTGTTTCTACAATCTTCATTTCGTATTTTACCCCGCGCGGATCGCTGATGGTGGATGATTTGATGAGTTTAAGATCCCTGGGGAAATTATTTTTAACAGCCCATTCACTATCCAGTATCAATGACTGCTCGGATCCCGTATCCATAGAAAAATTGCCGGTGTATTTTTTGCCGTCTATTTCAAACGTACCGGTAACATATGGGAACGAATGGATAAACCCAATCTTCGAGCGTTCATAACCGTTTAAGTTTTTAGGCATTTTATTACGGATGATGATACGGTTGTTATCATAATCAACCTCTACCTGTTTACCCTCAAACAGGTTCCAACCAAAACGGCCATCCATTCCAGTCGAGGTTATGTTTGTGGGCAACATTTCCAGGTTGTGCCAAACTGATGTGCCGATTTGCAGCTTCAAAGCTTTGCTCATGTCATTAAAATTTGGCTTTGCTTTACCGGCCAAAACATCAGCCTGGTTAGGCAGCAGTTTCGTTTTATTTAATATGGCATCCCTTGTTAAATGAAAGTCAAATGAGCTTAGATCAAAGTGAAGAGATAAAGTGTCGGTATCATTCATCACTGCCTTTACCGCAATGGCATTATAGGCTGTAAGTTTAAAGGGAATGGTGTCGCTTTTGTTGGGATTGATTTGCTGTTCATCCGCCGGCGGTATAGCGCTTGCTATTTGCGTATAACATGAATCCTTACCGTTAAGCAGGACAACGAAGTTATACCTTGTGCCGGGCTTAACCTTTACCCTTATCGAATCGATATCGGTAAAAAATGTAACCCATTTAGTTTCCCGGGTCCTATCGGCAGTATAAATGTCCGGTCGTGTTTTTGGCGAAAGCGACCATGCATTTTTATCCAAAAATCCACCATCATTGATGGCTACTTTTTTAGAAGTGGCTTTGATTACCGGCAGTTTCGACTGGCCAAACACAAGCCCGGCGGGCAGCAGGCAGATAAGCAGCAGAAAATATTTCATCGTTTTTATGAGGTAAGGTGCCTAAAGATACACCGGGAATAAATCTCTACAAAACACAACGTTAAATGAGCTGTATCTCCCCTAAAAAACACAAAATCTAAAACTTTTCAGTGGTCACAGTTATTATACTAATATCTATGAAAATCATTAATTAAAACAAAGTATTATGAACTCACTCCTGTATATCATTGCAGTCATCCTTATAATAGGATGGGCAATCGGCGTATTTTTTACAACGGTAGGCGGCCTGATCCACATTTTGCTGGTGATAGCTATTATCGCGCTTCTGTTAGGCGTAATCAGGCGGTCAACAGCTATATAATGCTGCTGAAAATATAAAACTAATAGGCTATCTCCAAAGAGATGAGCTATCTGAACCTTGATTCGATTGATTTGCGGATTACCTGATAAAATCAGAAAGTCTTTAAATCAAACGGATCAAGGTTTTTTGTATACTTGTTTAAATCATCAGGGAGAAATTCTTAATCAGGGGAGAATCAAAGTTTGAAAAATACATACATTTTATTATTTATGGCAGTTGCAGCCACCATTAGCGCATGCTCGCCTAAAGTACAGCCTTTCGCTGCCACCAATAAAGTGTACCACAACCAAACCGATTCACTGGTAGAGGTAATTAGCCGCGAGCAGCCGGCCATGTTGGTTGACAGCGCGGGAGGCGCCATCCCTTCGGAGTGGGTCGGCACCGTGAATTTCAACCTGCGCAAACCCAACTATGTCATTATCCATTACACCGCCCAGGATTCGGTTAAACAAACCCTCAATACTTTTACCCTGGTAAAGCCGCAGGTAAGCGCACACTATGTAGTAAGCAAAGACGGCAAGGTTTACCACATGCTTAATGATTACCTGCGGGCCTGGCATGCCGGCATCAGCAAATGGGGCAGTATTACCGATATGAACAGCTGTTCCATCGGCATTGAGATTGACAATAACGGGCACGAGCCTTTTACTGATGTACAGGTAAAAAGCCTGTTAGCTTTACTGGCTCAATTGAAGAAAACCTATAACATTCCGCAGGCTAATTTTATAGGGCACCAGGATATAGCGCCATTGCGCAAACCCGATCCGGGGCCATTATTTCCGTGGAAGCTGTTAGCTCAAAAAGGCTTCGGCTTTTGGCGCGAAGAACTGCTGGAGCTTCCGCCCGATAATTTTGATTATGCTACGGCGTTGAAGCTTATTGGCTATGATATCAGCAATCTCCCGGTAGCCATTGTTGCCTTTAAGCGGCACTTTGTACAAACGGATGAAACACCGGTAATGACACAGCTGGATTTGAATATTCTTTATAACGTTTACAGGAAATATTAGCCCGCAGGCTCTAAGGAGGAAGTGGAAATTGCTTTAGAAGCAACCTAACTTTTATCACATAAAATGAAAAAAATCACACCGCAGTTTATTGTGGAATTTATTGCAACTAATAATATTCCTTTTATTCCAACGCAATCCAGATTATCTATACCCATAATCTCAAGAATGTGTAGCAAGATGGAACATCATGTAAAATTTGGCGAGATAAAAATATGCGGCAAATTGATTATAGATGGGCATCACAGATACTTAAGTTCTTTGATCATGAATTTTGAGCTGGGACAAGTGGCGACTAACTTAACGTCGGCAACCAAAGAAACCCCATGGAACCAAATTGAGTTTGATGAAAATGATTGGGATTCTGCTGTTGGAATTGAACACCTAAATAGATTAGACGCGGAGTACAATAAATTAGAATTGGAATTTTTAAGACGAATAACATCTAATGACGAATAAGTAGTAATTTTGTATTATGTTGATTTTATTAGATATAGATGGAGTATTAGTCCCAGCAAACTCGTGGAAGAAACCTGAGTTTATGCCCGACGGCTTTCCCGTATTTAATTCAAGGGCGGTAAAGGCGCTTCAACATATTATAGCGGAAACTAATGCCTCTGTAATATTAACTACTTCACATAAATCGAAGTATAAAGTCGCCGAATGGAAAGATCTATTAAAGACGAGAGGGATTAGCCCTAAAAAGGTTCACCGACTGACGACAAATAGTTTAAAAAAGACACGTACTGAAGAAATATTGGAATGGTATAAAAAGAAACATCAACCGAGTCAAGAGTTTGTGATTATCGACGATGATAAAATGCTAAATGGATTACCTGAAAATATAAAACATAACCTTGTTTTAACCAGCCCATCGGTAGGGCTCACGGAAGATCTTGCAGAAGATGCCATTTCTATTTTAAGGAAAAAGAATTTTACTTTTTCTTAATTAAACAATAATATAAAGCCTCGGCGCAATGCACCAGGGCTTTATTATGATCTTTTTTAACATGTCATGGGTGAAAGCTATCGCCTACAGTTCCACATTTTTATTTATTTTTAGGATCTGGCTCAACATCACCATGCAAATAGCCCCACATCCCTTGCTTTCGGGTATTGTTAAGCACTATTTAATTATAGCGCATAATCAGCGGGTTGTCATGAATTACCGCCTGTTTTCGGACGGTAATCCGGGGATGGTGTTTCATTTGAAAGATCCTTTACTCCAATATAACCAACAACATACCCTTGCCAGCAAGCAACCGGGCAGTTTTGTTTACGGACAAATAACTCATTATAATGATATTACTTCGGTTGGCGAACTGGCTATGCTGATTGTGGTTTTACAACCTAATGCTTTACTATCTTTACTTGATGTGGCGACCTATGAGTTAACTAACAATACCGTACCGTTAAAAGACCTTTTCGGGCAAGAAGCCCTTGAACTTGAAGACCGGATCGCAAATACAGCTAACCTCCAGGCAGCTGCGGCAATTGCCGAACAGTTTTTATTGAACAAAACGGCTTCGAAAGGAAAACACGCCGGCATTACAGATCAGGCTATAAGCATCATTCATACAAGCAAGGGTATCATCAATGTTAAAAATTTACTTGATGTGATGCCCGTAACCGAACGGCAACTTGAGCGCAAATTCAATGAGGAAGTAGGTCTTTCTCCTAAAAAATTTATTGATGCCGTAAAGTTTCAAACCTATCTTAAACAACTTCAAAAACTATCTTCAATAAAAGAGCTAAGCTCATTGAGTTATGCCTGCGGATATTACGATCAGGCGCATCTTAATCACTTTTTCCGGAAACACACAGGCGTTACTCCCCTGCAATACAAAGCCAATCACAATCTTTTGGCAATAAACTTTATGCCGTTGGTTTAAAATTGCGTTTGTCGGTTTTTTACAATGCTTTCAGGTCCGGCTCTGGTAGTTTTGAAAAAGATAATCAGCGTATGGAAAACCTAACAATCGCCACTGCTCAATTTGAAAACAGAAGCGGTGATAAAGCTTATAATTTATCAGTTATTGAAAAAATGACAGCGGATGCCGCGGCACAAGGTGCCCAAGCAATAGCTTTTCATGAATGCTCGATAACAGGCTATACCTTTGCCCGGAAACTTAATAAAGCACAAATGCTTGACCTGGCCGAAGAAATCCCCGGCGGGCCAAGCATCGCCACATTAACCGAATACGCCCGGCGATACGACATTGCCATACTGGCCGGGTTGTTTGAAAAGGACAAAGATGACAACCTTTACAAGGCTTATGTATGCGTTGATAAAACCGGACTCATTGCCAAACATCGTAAGCTGCACCCTTTTATCAACCCGCATCTTTTACCCGGCACAGCATATACCGTATTTGATTTGTATGGATGGAAATGCGGCATATTGATTTGTTATGATAATAATATAATTGAAAATGTACGTGCAACTACCCTCCTCGGTGCACAGGTTATTTTTATGCCGCACGTCACCATGTGCACACCATCAACCCGACCGGGCGCCGGTTTTGTTGACCCAGAATTATGGAAAGACAAAGAAGCAAATACAGTGTTACTTCGCCAGGAATTTGACGGTCTTAAAGGCAGGCAATGGTTAATGAAATGGTTACCTGCCCGGGCATATGATAACGCAATTTATGCAGTATTCGCCAATCCGATAGGTATGGACGATGACCAGCTAAAAAATGGCTGCTCCATGATCATTGACCCGTACGGTGATATTATGGCCGAATGCAGATCATTAGACAATGAATTAGTTTTGGCCGAACTAACTCCTGATAAGCTAACCAAAGCCGGTGGCTATCGTTACATTCAGGCCAGGAAGCCTGAACTATACAGGGATATCATCGGAGCCGAACACGAAAGCTTTCAAAAAGTGGTTTGGCTTTAGGCCTTAACAACTTGCGCTCATTTGTAATGAGCGCTTAATCTGGTTTGGCTATTGCATGGCCAGTCGCGTTATAAACGCTAACCCATGTTTAAACCATCGCAAGAAAAAAAATGCCCCGGCACAACAAATGTACCGGGGCGCTATGCTTTTGACCTCCTCCTTTAGGAGGCCGGGGGCTAATCAATCCATTCAAACTTCGTATAAGGCACAAGCACCTCAGGCACTTTAATACCTTTTTCAGTCTGGTTGTTCTCTAACAAAGTAGCAACAATACGCGGCAGGGCCAGCGCGCTGCCGTTTAGCGTATGTGCTAACTGCGTTTTACCATCGGCATTGCGGAACCGCAGTTTAAGCCTGTTGCTTTGGAAGGTTTCAAAGTTTGATACTGATGAAACTTCCAGCCAGCGTTGTTGTGCCGCGCTCCAGGTTTCCATATCATAAGTTAAGGCAGAACCAAAACCCATATCGCCACCGCAAAGGCGTAATACACGGTATGGTAAACCTAACTTTTGTAACAGTCCTTGTACATGGCTGCTCATCAGCTCCAATATTTCGTATGATTTATCGGGATGGGCAATGGTTACTATCTCTACCTTATCAAACTGATGCAAGCGGTTCAGTCCGCGAACGTGTGCGCCATATGAACCGGCCTCACGACGGAAACATGGCGTATGCCCGCAGTTACGCACCGGTAACTGATCTTCTTTCAATATCACTTCACGGTACAGGTTAGTAATAGGCACCTCGGCGGTAGGGATCAGATACAGGTTATCTACACCTACATGGTACATCTGTCCCTCTTTATCCGGCAATTGTGATGTGCCAAAGCCGGATGCTTCATTCACCATCAGCGGCACGCTTACTTCGCTGTAGCCTGCTTTTTCGGCTTCGTCAATAAAGTAATTGATCAGGGCGCGTTGCAATTTAGCCCCCTTGTTTTTATATACAGGGAAACCAGCGCCGGTTATTTTAACGCCGAGTTCAAAATCAATCAGGTTGTATTTAGCGGCCAGTTCCCAGTGTGGTAAAGCATCGGCAGGTAATTCGGGCCTGGTACCGTTTTCCAATACCACCTCATTGTCTTCAGGAGTTAAGCCTTTGGGTACTGAACTATGTGGCAGGTTGGGCAGCAATACCAGTTTCTGGTAAAGTTCCTCTTCGGTAATGGTAAGCAGATCGCCGAGCTTTTTGATCTCTTCTTTCCAGGCACCGGTTTTGCCCTTAAGGCCTTCCGCTTCTTCTTTTTTACCGGCACGCATCAGCTCGCCTATTTGTTTTGCAGCTGCATTGGCCTCGGCCGAAACATTATCCATACTGGTTTGAGTGGAGCGGCGTTTATCATCCAGCTCAATTATTTCATCAACCAGTTGGGGCTGTTTAAAATTTTTTACAGCCAAACGTTCCAAAACCTGTTCCCGGTTATCACGGATATAACTAACTTGCAGCATTATTTTATTTTTTAGGCAAAGATATAAATAAGTCGATAGTCCATAGTCGATAGTCCATAGTAATTTACGTTAGCGGTGTAAGCCCGGAACGATGAAGAGCCATGGACCATCGACTATCGACTATCGACTCAAACAACATGAACAATCCCATAGGCAAACTATATTTAGTCCCCACCCCGATAGGTAATTTGGAAGATATGACCTTCAGGGCTATCCGCGTGTTGAAAGAGGTTGATCTGATACTGGCAGAGGATACCCGTACCTCCGCCCCGATGTTGAAACACTTCGAGATCCATCAAAAAGTATTCGCGCATCATCAACATAATGAGCATCAATCAAGCAACGAGATCATTAAGTTTTTGCTGCAGGGGAAAAATATCGCGCTTATTTCGGATGCCGGTACACCGGCTATTTCCGATCCGGGCTTTTTCCTGGTACGCGAGGCTTTGAAGTTTAATATCGCTGTGGAATGTCTGCCAGGCGCTACCGCCTTTGTGCCGGCCCTGGTAAATTCGGGCTTTCCTACCGACAAGTTTTGTTTTGAGGGATTTTTGCCATTAAAAAAAGGCCGTCAAACCCGGTACAAGTTTTTGGCCGAAGAAGAGCGGACCATCATACTATATGAGTCGCCCCACCGTTTGCTAAAAACACTGGATGAGATGGCCACCTATTTTGGGGCCGACAGGCAGATCTCGGTATCCCGCGAGCTTACCAAAATGTTTGAAGAAACCGTGCGCGGCACTGTAGTTGAAGTAAAACAATACTTTGAAACGCACCCCATGAAAGGCGAGTTTGTGATGTGCGTGGCCGGCGCAGCGGCTAAACCGGCAAAAGGGAAATATGAAAGGGATGAGCAGGAAGAGTAGCTTACTCCATTTTCAAAACATTACTTAGTATATGAAATTGATCATCGACCTTGATAAAATTAACGATCATGAAAAGGAAATGCGGTTGTTGAAAAGCCTGAAGCTTATGGAAATTGAGTTTCAATTGAATGAAGAACCGCAATCCATAATGACATATAATGAAGATTTGGAGGCAGGGAACGATGATATTGAACAAATGAGGTTTATAAGCGCGGAAGACTTAAAAATGGAAGCGCAGAAGTGGTAATCTCTAAAAGGGTTGTAGTATCGTTATCATAAAGTTCGAACCAAAAGAAGAGGGCAGTGCGATTCCCTCCCCTGGGAGGGTGTAGGGAGGGGTTTCATTAGTAGGCAGCAGTTGTACAAACGTATAACCCCTCCCTGCCATCGCTCATTCCAAACGCACCCCTCCCTGGGGAGGGAATAAAAACTAATTCGTTATCAAAACAGCGAATAAGAATAATATTCTACATGAAAAAAAACCTACCATTAGCCATACTATCTGGCTTGCTTTTATGGATAGCCTGGCCACCTACTCCTTATACTACGTTTTTACTTTTCATTGGCTTTGTGCCTATGCTGCTGGCCATTGAAAACATTATTAATGATGATAAACCTAAAAAAGGCAGGCGGGTATTTAATGTAACTTTCATCGGCTTTTTTATCTGGAACTCATTATCTGTTTACTGGGTTTATAACGCGTTAAAAATAGTGGGCGAGGTTGTAGCCATACCCATTACCCTTATCCCCTATTCGCTTGGGCCGTTGTTGATGGCGACGGCTTTCTGGCTGTATTACCGGTTGAGACTGGTTGCCCCTCGCTGGGTTGCACTAATTGGCTTAGTTTGCTTCTGGATCGGGTATGAATACCTGCATCAAAGCTGGGATCTCTACTTTCCGTGGATGACGCTTGGTAACGGTTTTGCCGTATCGCATCAATGGGTTCAATGGTATGAATATACCGGCGTATACGGCGGCACTTTATGGATCTGGGTTGTAAATATCCTGGCTTTTTTAATTTATACAAGTCTTCGCGAAGCTCAAACCAAACGCCACAGAATGGCATTGATCATGGCGATTGTAATTGTTGTAACAGTGCCTCTTGGCTATTCATTATCGGTTTATCATAACTATGTTGAAGAAGTAAACCCATCAAACATCGTTATTGCCCAGCCCAATATAGATCCGTACGAGAAAGATGGCACCATTCCCCCTGCTTCACAACTTGAGATCCTGATCCAGCTTTCAAGACAGGTGGCCCAACCCAATACCGAATTTTTTATATGGCCCGAAACAGCTATCCCCGCGCCTGTTTATATTAACGAGGAACAGATAGGCCAAAATGATTTTATTAAGCAGGCCCAGCTTTTTTTACGGAAATATCCTAATGGCAACCTGGTTACCGGCGCTGAAACATACAGGCTATATAACAACAGGGCAACACCAACGGCAGTTCCATCACCATGGGGCGGCGACCAGTTCGCAGACTTTTACAGCACAGCCCTCAATATTGAAAATGGCGACAGGATTCAAACTTACCATAAATCACGGTTAGTACCCGGAGCCGAATCACTGCCTTTTGGCGATGCGCTCTCATTCCTGAAACCCGTATTTGAACATTTAGGCGGTGCTACCGGCAACTATGCTCCCGAAAAAGATGCAAAAGTGCTTTATTCGCAAAGCGGCATCGGGGTTGATCCGGTTATTTGCTATGAATCGATATGGGGAGGTTACATTGCCCGCTCGGTTAAAAAGGGCGCTCAGTTCATCGCCATTATTACTAACGATGGCTGGTGGGAAAATACCTCGGGCAAGGACCAGCATTTAGATTATGCCAAACTTCGGGCTATCGAAACACGCCGCTGGGTTTGCCAATCGGCTAATACCGGCATCTCGGGCTTCATAAACCAACGTGGCGATGTGGTTAAACATACCGAATGGTGGGTTAAAACCTCGATCAAGCAAGATATCAACCTTAACAGTGAGCTCACATTTTATGTTAAACACGGCGATTATATTCCGCAAGCCGGCAGCGTATTGGCAGGCATTGGCATATTATTTTTACTGGGGATGAGATTGAGGAAGAAGCAAACGTTAACAGCTTAGGAGGCCAACTTAAAGGCTTTCAATCAAGTACAGAAAGGGTGGTTTTTATAATATCATCAAAAAAAGCCTTATCGGCCGTGGCTTTAGCTGATACCTGCATGCCCCTTACCGCATTCATGATGAACCGGGCCAATGCCAGGGAATCCTGGGAGTTACGAATCTCACCGCTTGCCTGTCCTTTTTTTATGGCACTAAGAATCGCGTTTTCAAACTGCTGCTCATTTCGGCATACCACATTCTTAACTTCAGCATCCAGCGATGCCAGTTCAATTTCGGCATTTACCATGAAACAGCCTTTACGTTGTTCATCGTTTAGCAAATCGCGCATGGTAAGCTCTAAAAGCTTTTGTATAGCCTCTTTGGCCGATGCTGAATTATTGATAATATCACACATCTGGTTTCCACCCGCCTTTTGATAGCTATCCAAAGCTTTAATATATAAAGCGTGTTTATCACCAAAAGTATCATACAGGCTTGAGCGGCTGATGCCAAGGCCGTCAACCAAATCCTGCATAGACGTGCCATTGTAGCCCTTGTGCCAAAAAATGCAAACGGCCTTGCTTAATACCTCGGCTTCATCAAAATCTTTACTTCGTGCCATAACAAAAAAGCTTTACCCGTTTTGGGCAAAGCTATTCATTTTTAATTAATTGTTTAGTTATACCCTTCCCCGTTTACGTTAACCGGGTTTTACAGGCATGATTATCTCACACCGCCACTGGCCAGGATAATTTCACCGGTTAACCAGCGAGAATCATCAGATGCCAGGAATACGGCAACAGGTGCAATATCATCCGGCTGACCGATACGGCCAAGCGGTGTGGTGCTTTCAATTTGTGCTTGAAAATCACTGCCGATAAAACCTGCGGTGTGTGTTCCTTCGGTTTCGACCATGCCCGGGTTGATGGCATTCACACGGATCTTCTTAGGGCCAAGCTCTTTTGACAAAACCTGGGTAATAGAATCAACCGCGCCTTTGGTACCGGTATAGATAGCGCTTTGTGGAGGAGTGATACGGGTTACCGTTGAGCTTATGTTGATTATGCTGCCGCCTTTATCGCCAAAGCTATTTACCGCTCCCTGGGTAGCAAGCAATAAGCCCAGTACATTGATATCAAACTGGCGGTGAAATTCTTCTTCGGTTACAGCTTCTATTGGTGTAAACTGGTATACACCCGCATTGTTCACCAAAACATCAACACCACCGAACGCTTCTTTGGTTTCGGCAAAAAGACGGTCGACGTCGGCCTTCTTTGCCACGCTGCCTTGTACGGCGATAGCTTTGCCGCCTTCGGCGGTAATTTCGGCCACTACTTTATCAGCACCATTTTTATCTGATGCATAATTTACTACTACTGCAGCACCTGCCGAAGCCAGACTTTTAGCTATACCTGCGCCAATTCCTTTTGAAGCTCCTGTTACTACTGCAACCTTGTTTTCTAATTTTTTCATTTTCTGGAAGATTAATTTAATTTTGGATCAATCGTTCCACAAATATAAACCCATTTTGGAACAATCGTTCCTGAATTAATTTTTATTAGGCTGGGATGACAAATGGAGGGGGGGGTAAATATGCTGGCGAGCGTTAAAGACAGACTTGTAAGCCCAACGACACGATTATCCATGATAAGTTAGGACTGGTGAAATATTGAGTTATTTTAAATCCGGAGGCTCTGAAGGTAAAATAAACGAAAAAGGGCCTGTCAGTCTGAACCTGTCGAAGACTCGCGCGCAAAGGCCTGCCCACTATGCTTCGACAAGCTCAGCATGACCCGGTTTTAATTTTGTCGCGGGTATAATTCAGCCTACTCCTCCGTTGCCATTTCATTCCTTTTCAGGATAAAGGCCATCAGGTCATTGATGGGGTGTTTGATGATCTTGCCGGTTTTTACGCCGTGCAGGCGGCATAATGAAATAAGTTCTTCGGAGAACGAATAAGCTATGGAGCCCACAAAGTGGCATTTATACTTGTGGTATTCGGGGTACGATTTAATATTGGTTTCAATAAACTCAACCAACCCGTCAACCAACATGGAATGTCCGTATTCGGTGGCCTTTATTTCGCTTACAAACTTACTGAACGATGCCAGGTAGGTATTGGCATTCGGCTTTTGATACACATTTTTGATCACGATCTCCTTGTTCAGGTGGTAGGCCTTATCAAATTGCTGGCTGATATCATACGGCATATTGCCATATAAAAAATCGGTAACCAGCTTTTTGCCAAACCATGTGCCGGCACCTTCATCGCCCAAAACAAAACCAAGGCCATGCTGCCCGTCATAGATATCTTCGCCATCAAAAAAGGAGATATTACTGCCGGTGCCCAGCACACAACAAATCCCTTTTTCCTGGCCACAGGTTGCATAAGCGCATCCCAGCAAATCGCTGTCAACACTGATATAGGCTTTGCTAAAATGCGTGCTCAGGGCATTTGATACTATTTCGTGCCTGTCGGGACTGCTGCATCCGGCACCAAAAAAATAAATTTCAGAAATTTCGCCGGCAAACGCCACCATTTCAGGGGCCTGCTCCAGCACAATGCGGGCTATCTCTTTTTCGGTTAAAAAATAGGGGTTTAATCCCGCAGTAAGGAATGAGCGGCTTTCCTGGTCTGAAACGGTCAGCAACCAATCAGTTTTTGATGATCCGCTATCTGCTACTAAGATCATTGACAAATTTCTTCGAGCGCTTTAACAGTAAGTGGCTTATGAATAAACTGTGTAATATGCTTATTATCTTCCGAGTCCCTGATATCGGTAGGATCAAGCGATGACGATAACATATATATTTTTATTCCTTTTTTAGCGATATCCAAACCGGCAAATTCGTGCAGAAACTCAAAACCCGTCATTATTGGCATCCTGATATCTAAAAAAATAACGTCGGGGTTCACCGATCCATCTTTTAATGATTCAATAGCTTCCATTGGCGAGTGACGCACAATGATATCTTCGGCAAAGTTGCTGCTTTCCAAAACCCGGCGTGTTATAAAGCTATCAATGTAGTTATCATCAATAAGCATACAGGTTTTGAAAGGCGCGGTCATGATTCAAAAATAAGTTTTTAAACTTACTATTAAAATATTTTTTATTTGATGTTAATACTGTTTGTTATCTGTTTTAACATGATCTCGGCCTGTTTACTTTGGTATTGCGCAGCAAAGAATTTTGATTGTGCGTCAAGATAGTTACGCTGTGCTTCCCTTACCTCAAGCGGGGTAATATTACCTAACTTATACTTATCAAGCGTAATATCCAGGTTTTTTTTGTTAAGGTTTACATTGGCTTCTTCCAGCTTTACCAGGTCAAGCCCCGAAAGGTATGCCACAAACAAGCTGTTGATCTGGCTTTCAATATCCAGTTTGGTTTGTTTAGCGGCAATGCCGGCATTGTCAATCTGGATCTTGGCATTCTTTTCGCGCCTGTTTTGGTTAAAGCCATTAAAAATGTTAATGCTTGCGGTGAGGCCGTAATTAAAGCCATGTACATTTTGCGACAAGGTAAACCCTGCCGGTGTTTTGCTGTTGGTAAAAGTATATCCCGATGTTACCCCCACCTGCGGATACCGTGTAGCGCGCACCTGTTTAAGATTGATCTCGGCCAGGCGCTGGTTTATTTGTGCCGATAATATCGCCGGATTTTGCAGTTGCGCGTTGTTAAGCACATCGGCCAGCGCAAGCTTTTCATCAATTACAATGGTATCGGCAACAGAAAAATCGGTTTGCAGGTCGCGGATCAGTAACTGGTTAAGCTGTATTTTGGTTGTCTTGAATTGCTGGTACTGGATCACCAGGTTGCCGGTATCTGTATTCAGGTTTACCTGGGCATTCAATACTTCCAATCGCGAAGCCCTGCCTACAGCAAACTTATCATTGGCAATGCGCAACTGCGTGCGGGAAATATCAATAGCTCCTTTTAATGCCTTGATCTGTTCATTTTGGCTGATCAAATTATAATAAGTATCGATAACACTGGCCACCGTCCTTTGTATGGTATCCTGTAATCGCAGTACTCCCAGTTTATCCATTTGCTTTAGCTGATCATAATTTGCAAACATGGCAAAGCCATCAAAAATTGTCCAGTTAAGGTTTACCCCATAATTATTATTGGAGTTTTTGGCATTGCGGATATTGTTAACCGTACCATCATTACGGGTTTGCTTGGTTGTTTGGCGACTGTTATTGTCGTTAAAGTCGCCGGTAACCACCGGCAAGATCCCGGCATTACCAAGTGTAACATTATTTGATGCTATGGTTGAGTTGTTTTGCGACAACTTGATATTATAGTTGTTTTTCAGCGCTATTTCAACCGCATCTTTTAAAGTAAGTAAGGGTGCATCCTGCTGGGCTAAAGCCATGGTTGATATCATAGCGAAACAACAAACCAGGCAGGCTATTTTCTTGATCATCATATTATGTTACAAGTTTTCGATCAGTTTAGGTTCTTGATGGTGCGGGTGACGGGCAGCTTCGGCTATTTCAGCCTCTGCAGCCAGGTCCTCAGGGTCGTGGTCATGGTCTTTACGGGTTTTAGCAGCCAGCAGCAGGTACATCATCGGGATGATGTAAAGGGTTAACACCAATGAAAACAGCATCCCCCCCATAATCACAATCCCTAATGAAACACGGCTTTTTGCACCGGCACCCAATGCAAACGCAATTGGCACAGCACCAAGCACCACGGCTAAGCTGGTCATTAATATGGGGCGTAAACGCGCCGTTGCCGCTTCAATAACTGCCTCGTATTTGGCTACGCCCTGTTCCATCCGTTGGTTTGCAAACTCTACGATAAGAATACCGTTTTTAGTTACCAGACCTACAAGGGTGATGATCCCAATCTCGCTGAAAATATTGAGGGTTTGATTAAACAACCACAGTGATAAAAACGCACCCGAAATAGCCAGCGGAACGGTAAGCATCACGATAAGCGGATCCATAAAGCTTTCAAACTGGGCCGCCAGTACCAGGTAGATCAGCAGCAAGGCAAAGCCAAAAGCAAAAAGAATGTTTGACGAACCTTCGGCATAGTCACGTGAGGGGCCGCTTAACGCGGTACTAAATGTATCGTCAAGTAAGCTTTTGGAGATCCTGTCCATCTCCTTGATACCATCGCCTACAGTATAACCCGGAGCAAGACCGGCCGAAAGTGTTGCCGATTTATAACGGTTAAAATGGTAAATGGCCGGAGGCGTGGCGCCTTCGGATGTTTTAACTACGTTATCCAGCTGAACCAACGTCCCTTTTGAGCTGCGCACATAAATTGATTTCAGATCAAGCGGCTGATCGCGGTTAGCGCGGTCAACCTGTGCTATTACCTGGTATTGTTTACCGTTTATCAGGAAGTAGTCGAGCCGGCCTGCGCTATAATATAATTGCAGCGTTTGGGCAATATCATCAACCGAAACACCTAAGTCACGGGCACGCTCACGGTCGGTAACCACGCGCAACTCGGGTTTAGTAAATTTGAGGTTAACATCCGTTCCCTGGAAAACCGGGCTTTTGGATACCTCGGCAAAAAACGTTGGCAGCACTTTACGGATCTTTTCAAAATCCTGGTTTTGGATAACATACTGCACCGGCAACGAGGTTTTTGAGCCCGAACCACCGCCGCTGATAGTTTGCTCCTGCACCACAATGGCACGTGCATCGGGCATTTTGCGTAGTTTACCATTCAGCCAGTCGGCAAGTTCCTGTTGGGTGCGCACACGTTTATCAGGAGCAACAAGCCCTACCCTGCCAAAGCCGGTATTTGAAGCACCGCCACCACCAAATGATGGCGAAACAATTTCAAGGTTAACATTGGCCTCCGGAATTGAATCTGCAACCAGGTTAGATACCTTATCCATATACCGGGTCATGTACTCATAGGTAGCGCCCTCCGAACCGGTAACGCTGTAACGGAGCAAACTACGATCGTCAAGCGGGGCAAGTTCGGATGGGATAACTTTTACCAGGATGCCGATAATCACCAAAGATGCCGCAAGAATAGCAAATGACACCCATTTCCGCTTCATGAACTTAATGAGCGATTCGGTATATGAAGTGGTCATATTAATGAAGAACGGCTCCGTTCTTTCGTAAAACCTTGATTTCTTTTGGTTTTTGCGAATCAGCTTTACGTTAAGCATCGGTGTTAATGACAGGGACACGAATGCCGATATCAACACCGCTCCGGCCACTACTACCGCAAACTCGCGGAACAAACGGCCGGTGAAACCCTGTAAAAACACAATAGGCAAGAACACAGCTGCCAGTGTAACCGATGTAGATACTACCGCGAAAAAAATCTCGGCCGAACCTTCAAAAGCCGCTTTACGGATAGCCATGCCCGCCTCTACTTTTTTATAGATATTTTCCGTTACTACGATACCGTCATCCACCACCAGGCCCGTCGCCAGCACTATCCCCAAAAGGGTTAAGATATTAATAGAGAAC
The DNA here is from genome assembly GCF_013376065.1 of Mucilaginibacter sp. SG538B. NCBI lineage: Bacteria > Pseudomonadati > Bacteroidota > Sphingobacteriia > Sphingobacteriales > Sphingobacteriaceae > Mucilaginibacter > Mucilaginibacter sp. SG538B. The sequence continues at coordinate 1,239,062 of NZ_JABMJI010000002.1, read as the reverse complement.
CCGAAGATGTACATGATAAAGAACGCACCGATCAATGATACCGGGATATCTATCAGCGGGCGGAAAGCGATCAGCCAATCGCGGAAGAAAAGGTAGATGATAATTACCACCAGTACAAAGGCCACGATCAGCGTTTCCTGCACCTCAGATATCGACTGGTTAATGAACCTCGTATTATCCAAAGCCACTTTTACCGAAATATCAGGCGGAAGATCTTTTTTAATCTGCTCCAAACGGGTATAAAAATCCTTGGCTATCTGTACATAATTAGCTCCCGGCTGCGGCACCAGGGCCAAAGCAACCATCGGCACCCCCGACTCTTTAAATATGGTTTCCTCGTTTGCAGAGCCCAACACAGCATAACCAATATCGCTCAGCCTGATCACCCTGTTGCTGTCGGCACGGATAATGAGGTTATTAAAATCTTTTTCCGTTGCCAGTTTGCCCAAAGCCCTAATGGTAACTTCGGTATTATTACCCTCAATTTTACCTGCAGGCAACTCTACGTTTTCTTTAGCTAAAGCCGCACCAATGTCGGTAGCTGTAACGCCAAGTGCCGAAAGCTTGGCAGGGTCTATCCATAGGCGCATAGCATACTGGCGCTGTCCCTGTACGTTAATGGTACTTACGCCGGGGATGGTTTGCAAGCCTTCCAGCAGCACATTTTCCGCATAATCATCCAGCTGGTTTATGTTACGGGTGTCACTGCTCACGGTAAGCGTAATGATCTGGTCGGCGCTGGCATCGGCCTTGGTTACTACTGGCGGGGCGTTAATATCCTGCGGCAACTGGCGCTGGGCCTGGCCCACTTTATCGCGCACGTCGTTTGCAGCGGTTTCAAGGTCGGCATCAAGGTCAAACTCAACGGTGATGTTGCTTTGCCCAACCGAACTGGTTGATGAAATGTTGCGGATGCCCGGAACACCATTAATGGATTTTTCGAGCGGCTCCGTGATCTGCGATTCAATTACATCGGCATTGGCACCGGAGTAACTGGTTGATACCGAAATTATGGGCGGGTCGACCGAAGGAAAATCCCTCACGCCCAAAAACTTATAGCCGATAATACCAAATACAACAATAACCACAGACATTACTGTTGCCAATACCGGCCGCTTAATACTTACTGAGGATAAACTCATATTGGTTTATTTAATAACTTTTAAAATTTTCAAAGGCACTTTTGGCCGCATTTGGATCAGGCCCGATACTACCACACTGTCGCCAGGCTTTAAGCCTTCAATAACCTGGATCTTTGTATCGGTACGCAGATCTGTTTTTACCGGTTTTGACATGGCTTTACCATTGTGGTAGATCCAAACCAGGCTGCTTTTCAAATCGGGAATAACCGCCTCTGTTGGCAGCAAAATGGTTTTAGGAATTTGATCAAGCGTTAAATTGATCTTGGCAAAGCTGCCCGCGGTAAGGATCCCTTTAGGATTGGGTGCCTTAGCGCGCACAGTAATAGTGCGCGAGCTTGCATCAATTGAAGGGTCAATGGCATACACTGTACCCACAAAACTCTCCATCGAGCTTTCTGTTTTGAACCTGATCTTACTGCCGGGGCCAAGTATAGAAAGGTACCTTTCAGGCACAGCAAAGGTTACTTTTGCCGGATCGATATTAACCAGATCGGCAATAGGCGATGATGGCGAGAGGTAACTGCCCGGGCTAACATTCCTTAAACCGATAGTCCCCGAAAAGGGCGCCCGGATCTCGGTACGGGCAATCTGCGCCTTAATTACATTTGCGGCAGCTTTTAACGAATTTAATGATGTTAATGAAGTATCATATTCCTCCTGGCTTATAGCTTCTTTTTGAAGCAACTGGCGGTTGCGGCTTTCCTGTTGTTTTGCCAATGCCACCTGGTATTGGTTTTGCTGCAACGATGCTTCCAGGTCCTGGTTGTACACTTTAACCAGCAACTGGCCCTTTGTTACTTTAGTGCCTTCATTAAAATAGATCCCGGTAATATTACCTGCTGTTTGGCTTATCAGGCTTACCTTTTCATTGGCATCAATGGTGCCGGTAATATCAATAATGTTGTTTACGGCAGTATCTTTAACTATCATTACTTTAACTCCTACCGGGCTGCCGCTTTTTTTCTTATCACCCTTGCCCGAAGCCATAGCCGCGGCCGATTTCTTTGCCCCTTCGCTAAAAAATTTATTGTAAACTAAATAGGCAACCAGCAGGGCCAGCGCCGAGTAAATAATATATTTCGTTTTCATACTTTGTTTAATCCGTGTGTGATTTAGCTTGTAGGGTTGTTTCGGGTGATATCAATGGTTTTAAATTTTTATGCATGCGGGTAAGTACGCTTTCAAATACCTGCATATCGGCTTCGGATATGCCTTCGGTAATATCTGCGTTGATGGCTTCAAACGTTTCAATGATCTGCGGAACGGCCAGTTTTGCCTTATCGGTAACGCGAAGCAATTGCTGCCGCCTGTCGTTCGGGTTGTTTTCGCGGTAAACAAAGCCTTTTGCTGTAAGCAGGTTAATGATGCTTACCATAGCCGATTTATCCTTGCCCAGCAGATGTGCCAACGCGTTTTGGGTAAGTTGCCCGTCATGAAAGTAAATGAGCGAAAGTATATAGTGATACCGGGTAACATCCAGGTGAACGGTATGCTTTACCAGTACATTAAGGTACAGTTTACCTAAGCGTATCAGCTTGCGCGAAATAGGTTCAATCAGTTCCATTTACTTAAAAATCGATGTAAAACTAATAGCATAATATCAACAATAGTTGCATGTATCAACCATTTTACAACGGTGTTTAGGGCGCTGTAACGCCACATACATAACTGATTATATAATATTTTATAAATTGCGGCCATGAAACTGACCAACCTACGCACGTTATTTTTTCTAACGATTTTTATTATGAGTACTACTATCAGCAAAGCCGCCGCCAGCGCTCAGATTACCTACAATGTTTCGTTTCCTGAAGCCCAGGCCCATTATGCTGATATTGAAATGCATATTACCGGCCTTCAGCAAAACACCCTTGAGCTCAAAATGCCGGTATGGACACCGGGCTCATACCTGGTGCGCGAGTTCGCAAAAAACATCGAATCATTAACTGCTGAAGCTAACGGCAAACCCGTTGCAGCACCCAAAATCAATAAGAATACCTGGCAAATTGTTACAAAAGGAATTTCATCGGTAACGGTAAAATACAGGGTTTATGCCTTTGAGCTCTCCGTACGTACCAGCTTTATAGATGCCTCGCATGGCTTCCTTTCCACTACGGGCATCTTTATTTACCCGGCCAGCATGCTGCATTCGCCCGCTATCATCCACATCAAACCATATAAAAACTGGGATAAAGTTTCAACAAGCCTCGATATGGTGAATAATGATCCGTTTACCCGTTTATCACCAAGCTTCGATATCCTGTTCGATTCGCCAATTGAAGTAGGCAACCAGGATGTTTTTGGATTTGATGCATCTGGTGTTCATTATGAAATTTGCATGTACGGCGGCGGCAATTATGATAAGGAAAAATTAAAAGCCGATATCCACAAAATTGTTGACCAGGAAGCAGCTGTTTTTGGCGAAAACCCCAATAAACACTATGTATTTATTGTACATAACCGCCAACGTAATGGTGGTGGTTTGGAGCACCTGAGCTCAACAGTTTTAGGAGCATCTCGCGATAACTACACCAACGATAAAGGATATCAAAGCTTTTTAGGCCTTGTTGCCCACGAGCATTTTCACTTATGGAACGTGAAACGCCTGCGCCCGATTGTGTTAGGCCCTTTTGATTATGACAATGAAAACTATACTACCAATTTGTGGATAGCCGAAGGTTTTACCGAGTACTACCAGGGTATCATTGTACGCCGTACGCAACTGTTCCCGGTTCAGAATTATTTTGATGTTTTGGAGGGCGAGTTCAATGTTCTGGAAAACCTACCCGGAAAAAATGTACAAACCGTTGCCGAATCAAGCTTTGATGCCTGGATCAAAGCTTACCGCCCTAACGAAAACTCTAACAATACTACTATTTCATACTACAACAAAGGGGCAATCATTGGTATGATGCTTGATCTGGAGATCATCAACGACAGCAAAGGCAAATACTCGTTAGATGATGCCATGAAGTACATGTACACCCAGTATTATAAAATCAAAAAGCGCGGTTATACCGATGCTGAGTTTAAAGCAGCCTTTGAAAAATTTGCAGGTAAAAAACTGGATGATTTTTATGCCAGATACATCAATGGTCTAACCCCTATCGATTATAATAAATATTTAGGTTATGCCGGTTATAAGGTAGAGGATGAACTGGCCGATAAAAACGATGCGGCTTTAGGTATCACTACTACAACAACCGCAGCTAAAAAAATTATTGTTACGAGCGTGCAGCGTGGTACTGCCGCTTATATTGATGGCATTAACGTAAACGACGAGATCACTGCTATTGACGGAACGCCGGTTACTGATGCTGCAACCCTGATCAATGGTAAAAATCCCGGCGATAAAATTGAGGTTACCGTGACTCGCGACGGGCAAGCTATAACCCTACCGGTTACCCTACTGAAAAGCAACCGCGTTAAATACAATATTGTTACCCTTGATAGCCCAACCGAGCAGCAATTGGCTGTTAGGAAGAAGTGGTTAAGCATATAAAAACTACTATTTACAGGGAAAGGCTGGCTGAGAAGCTTGCCTTTCTTTATCTAAGGTTAATGCCAATTGGTATTTATTAATTAAATTTGTTTATGGAAACATTCATTGTACATCCTGAAAACAAAGAACAATCAGCTGCTGTCAAAGCTTTTTTAAAAGCTCTTAAGATCAATTTTGAGAAGCATGAAACGGGTTCATACAATGCCGATTTTGTTGAACAGGTATTAGCGGGTGAAACAGCACGAAAAGCAGGTAAAAAAGGCGTTAGGGTAAACACCGACGACCTATGGAAATAGACTTATACGAAAAAGCTATCCGGGATTTTGAGTATTGGAAAAATCTGGAAACAAGGTCTTCCAAAAAAACAAATATTTACTCTTTACGAGGGCATTATGAATGATCCCATCAATAAGGTCGGCTGAAAAGCTGGCCTTTCTTTTGCCCCCCTATCCTCAGCTCAATAAAAAATAAAATATTAACGCATAAGTTATATTTTTATAGCTTATGATATTCCTGCTTAAACCCATTCCTATATGAGTAAAATTAAAGTTGAAGGCATTGAGATTTCTTTCTTTTCTGTTAATAACGATGATTTTATTTCTCTTACCGATATGGCCAAAAGCCAACATGAAAATATCATTATTACTAAGTGGCTCAGTGTAAAAAACACAATTGAATATCTGGGCGAATGGGAGACATTATACAATAAGGATTTTAATTATACCGAATTCGGTATAATTAAAAATGCGGCAGGCAGTAATAGTTTTGTATTATCAGTAAAAGAATGGATACAAAAAACTAATGCCATTGGGATTACCGCAAAAGCCGGAAGATACGGCGGCACCTACGCACACAAGGATATTGCCTTTCAATTTGGGATGTGGATAAGTCCACGATTTCAATTACTGTTAGTAAAAGAATTTCAAAGACTCAAGGATGAAGAACAAAAGCGCCTTGGATCAGAATGGGATTATCGTCGCTTTTTATCAAAAGCTAATTACACCATACATACGTCTGCCGTCAAAGAATTTGTTATTCCCCCATTAAATATTGAAAAAGATAAAGAATGGCTGATTTACGCAAGTGAGGCTGATTTATTAAGCGTTAGTGTATTTGGCTATACCGCAAAACAATGGCGTGATGCAAACCCAAAGCTTCATTTAAAAGGATTAAACATGCGAGACCTTGCCGATGCGCATCAATTACTTGTCCTATCAAACCTTGAAGGTTACAATGCTATATTAATTGAGCAAGGGATTGAAAAACTACAACGCTTACTTTCATTAAAAAAAGCGGCAGAGCAACAACTCAAGGCATTACGAAGCTCCATTTATACAGAAGAAAAAATTCAAAGCCCTTTTTATCTGAAAGAAAAGCCAAAGAAGAGTAATTAACGATGCCCGCTGCAACCTCATTAAAAAAAATACGCCCGATACAGCTTGTCGCTGTTATTTTTTTTACTGTATCCGGTGGCCCTTACGGCCTTGAGCCGCTATTAAGTTATGCAGGCGATCATGCCGCGCTAATCATCCTGCTCATAACCCCGTTAATGTGGGATGTGCCAGCCATATTTACAGTGCTTGAGCTTAACAGTATGATGCCTGTTACCGGCGGCTATTACAAATGGGTAAAATATGCCCTCGGCACCCACTGGGGTTTTATTGAGGGCTGGTGGACCTGGCTCTATACTTTTGTCGACCTTGCAATTTATCCTGTGCTGTTTGTGCAATACTCCGGTTTCTTTTTCCCCGAATTGTTGGATTTTCAGATCCCGGTTTGTTTGGTGATCATCTGGGCATCAGCCGGGTTAAATATTTTAGGCATTATGCCGGTGGGTAGGGTTTCGCTGTTTTTAAGCGCAGCTGTACTTGCGCCCATTATATTATTGATAGCGTTAGGTATTTATCACCACAGCGGGTCAATGCATATCCCCGCAACATCATTAAAAGGACTTAGCTTTCCATCGTTTGGCATGGCATTGTACACCGTAATGTGGAACTGCCTGGGCTGGGATAATGTAACCACCTATGCCGAAGAAGTTGAAAAACCCGTACGCTCCTACCTTATTTCTATTTTTACAGCTTTCGCGTTGGTAATGGTGGTGTACTTTTTTGCCATCTGGGTTGCCCAGCAATCGGACATTAACCATGATACCTTAACCGAAAATGGGTTTCCTGCATTAGGCGAATTGATTGGCGGGCATTGGCTGGGTATAGTAGTTGCAGCAGGCGGTATGGCCAGTACCCTCGGGATCTATACCGCTGTATTGTTATCGGTATCACGAGTGCCACAGGTAATGTCTGAAGATAATTTACTTCCAAAAGGAGTTAACAAACTGCACCCGCGTTTTAAAACACCTTTTGTTTCCATCATCATTTGCTCCATAGTAGTGAGTTTTATGGTATTGTGGACTTTTGCCGATCTGCTCATCATTGATGTAACCGTTTACGGCGCGGGGCTTTCTTTAGAATACATCGCCCTCGTAAAACTCCGCGTCAAGGAGCCGATGAAAGAGCGGCCTTTCCGCATCCCGCTTAGCGTTACCGGCCTATGCCTAATAATGCTGTTGCCATTTATTGTTTACAGCGTAGCACTTGGCGGGGCATTAAGCTCAACACCGAAGGCCCTTTCGGCTGCTGTTTTTGCACTGGTTGCATTATCAAGTGCGGAAGTGGCCTGGCAAATTATTAAACTAAGCAAGCCTGAGCTGAAGCAATAATAATACATGAATCAATTGGCCATCTAATACAATTAATTCCAACTTCGCAAATCGTGGTGCAGAAACAGGGCAATCGTTTTTAAACAATTCGATCTGTTTTACAAATCTCACACTGAAAAATTTTCACACAAATGCTTTGCATGCTGTCCACAATTAATCGAATTACACGAATCTCAAATTAATTCAATTCGTGTAACTCGATTAATACGTAAAAATTAGTGTGAAAATTTTCATTTATTGCTTTTCAATATACAACTGGTTAAAAGCTATTTCCCTGAGTGAGGAAAGAAAAATTCGTGCAATTCGATTAATTCGGAAAAATTTGTGGCGATAATTTCTTCAACGTTTCAATGATTGGATAATTGACCGGGATTTGCGTAAATTCGATCCTTTCCCGAAAACTCATATCATATGAAAATCAAACACCGATACCTGATGCTTATTGGTGGCCTTGCTATTTTTGCAGGCTGCCAAAATAATAAAAGCGTGCCCGCCGAAAAGGCCATAACTGCGGCCGAAATAAAAAAATACATCTCGGCTTTAGCCAATGATTCCATGATGGGCCGCAAACCTTTCACCGCCGGCGAAAACAAGGCGATCAAATACATTTCGGAGCAGTTTAAACTGGCCGGGCTCGAACCGGGTAACAATGGCAGCTATTTCCAGGATGTGCCCATGGTGCAGATCACCAGTACGCCATCTCCTGTCATGGAAATAACCGGCGGTAAAACGCCGCTCAGTCTGCATGCTACTACAGATTTCGTAACCTTCAGCCGCCGCGAGGTTGATTCGGTAACGCTTAAAAACTCCCCGCTGGTTTTTGCCGGGTATGGTGTTGTTGCTCCCGAATATCACTGGAATGATTATGCCGGACTTGATGTTAAAGGTAAAACTGTTGTGGTGCTGGTGAACGACCCGGGCTTTAAAAACGGCGATCCTACATTTTTCAAAGGCGATACGATGACCTACTACGGCCGGTGGACTTACAAATACGAGGAAGCCGCGCGTCAGGGCGCTGCAGGGGTGCTTATCATCCACCAAAAAGAGCCTGCAAGCTATGGCTGGGAAGTGGTATCCAACAGTAACACAGGTGCCAAACTTTACCTGCAGCAAAAGGACAAGCACATGAACCGCTGCAAGGTTGAAGGCTGGATCACCGAAGATATGGGTAAAAAGCTTTTAGCTGAAGTGGGCATAACCGGCGATTTCCGCGCCCTGGCCCGTAAAAAAGATTTTAAAGCCATTCCGCTTAAGCAATCAGTTACTTTAACCATCAACAACCAGTTAAAGTATTCCACATCGCACAATGTGATCGGCACACTTAAAGGCAGTTCACAGCCGGGCGAATATGTATTATACACCGCCCATTGGGACCACCTGGGCATAGGCAAGCCTAACGCCAAAGGTGATAGCATTTACAATGGCGCTGTTGATAATGCCGATGGTGTGGCTGCTATTATCAGTGTGGCTAAAGCATTTAACAAGGCCAAAGAAAAGCCCAAACGCTCTATTGTATTTTTAGCTGTTACAGCCGAAGAGCAGGGTTTACTGGGTTCGGAATATTATGCCACCCATCCCATTTACCCGGTTAACAAAACAGTTGCCGATCTCAACATGGATGCCCTGGGCGATTACGGCGAAACCAAAGACATTGCTGTAACCGGGAAAGGTCAAAACGATTTGGAAGATTATGTTGACGAAATAGTAAAAGCACAAGGGCTTAGCACTGTTGGCGACAGGCACCCCGGCTCTGGCAGCTACTACCGGTCGGACCATTTTAACTTTGCCAAGGTTGGTGTACCGGCCCTTGACATTAACAATGGCAGCATCAGCGCAGTACACGACGGCAGCTACGGCGAAGCTAAACAAAAAGATTATGGCGACAACCGCTATCACCAACAGGCCGATAATTACACCGATACTATGGATGCCACAGGCATGGCACAGATAGCTAATATCCTTTATGAAGTTGGCACTAAGCTGGGTAACGAAACAACCTTCCCCGGCTGGAAAAATGGCTCGGAGTTTAAGGCGATAAGGGAAAAATCGATGAAGTAAAGGCTTTCCAATCTTAAATCGTCATTGCGAGGAACGAAGCAATCCCGAACTATACAGGGCGGCCTTGCATGGTTTACCTTCAAGTCGGGGATTGCTTCGTTCCTCGCAATGACGATTGTTTTTAACAAAAAAATCCACCTCGTAACAGAAGGTGGATTTTTTTTGATATATAGTGAAACTATACCCTTAAAGGGATTTAGTTGCTCATTTTAGCTATGTTGAAGCTTTCGTAAGCCATTTGCCTGTTGTAATCGTTGGCGATGGTTTTGTAGTTGATCAGGTCGACAATGGTACCGATGAAACAAAAACCAGCTGTGAAAAAATAAAGGATCCCCATACCGATCTGATCGGTCATGAAACGCTGTACACCTGATACACCAAGGAAACCTGCAAGCGTTGCGAACATGATATCCTGCGGATTGCGCCTTTTGCTGGCATAAAATGACATAAAAGTGCGAGCCTGGTTTTCTGTTAATGAGGCAGTAGCCTGTTGCAGAAATGTATATTCTTCGGGAGTGATACCGTCGAAAGACATATATGGATTTTGATAAGCGTTCATTTCAGTAAGTTTTAAAGTTTGCGATTGTTTTATGATATAAAGGTACAGTGGTGCTCATAAAACGCCTAAGGGAGATAGGTTAGCGGAGATAAGTAGTCGGTGAAATGACAGGTTTTAACGGTGAAAAGTAGCGTGGAAATTTTACCGAGGATAGGAGTAGCAATAAAATGTCATTGCTGTAAGAAACGACCTGAGAAATCCCAAAAAAAAACCGTGATGGCGTATAAAGTATATTTTGGTGATAGTGCGCTGGGGCCGCGTTAGTGATAGGAGCGGATACCGGCCTGTGGCTAATGCCTGCGCAGTATGAGCGGATAGCACGGGCCGCAGGCAACGCCCCAATTTATAATATCGATCAAAAACGCACCTAATACTCAAAAACTTACAATCACATCATTATACAGAAAGAAGCAATTGCACGGAAACATGGCCACTCTGTATAGCATGCGATTGCCACGTCGCGCCCTGCTCATACCCCTCCCGCTCCTCGCAATGATATGATTTATAAAATTTAGGTAAGGCTCTTAAACTGATTCCTTTCCAGGAGCCTTGTTTTGGTAAGCACATAAATCCGGTTAAAGATCACTGCTACAGCAGGGATGCCAAGCCAGTGGGCGCGGAACGAATTGCTGATATCGCCGTGGAAAAGATAAATAATACTATGCCCCAGGCCGCAGCCCGGGCACCAGCCTATGCCCATCAGCTTAAGAGGGCACAGAGTAAAGTGCGATGCTTCGGTTGGCGAGGTCATCGCCAATGAAAGCATCGCCGCTATCCAGAACAAGAGTTCAAAATATTTTGAAAAATAACGTTTAATCAAGTTTGTTTGCTTTGTTGGTGAATAATAATGATACCGCGAAGGCGAGCAGTACCCCAACTATTAACGCACCAAAAATCCGTTCAGAAAAATCCTTTATGTTAGCACCGGATGACGATACGTAGCTGATATAAAGTATTGAGCCGAAAACGGCGATGATGCCGCCTACAATTAATATTTTAAAACTTTGAAAAAGAGCTTCCAAAAAGCCCATCTGCCCATTACACTCGTTTTTTCGATAACTCATGATGCCGAAAAAAAGCCCGATAGCCGGTATAATAAATGAAAAGTATTCGACTGGGGCCACAACGTCTTTTTGCGGCATAACGCCAAGCCGTGGCATAGCAAAGATCCAGATGATACTTAATACGCCGATGATACCCCCTGATAACACTGCATTCTTCATAATTATATAATTAAGATTGATTTATAAATCGGTATGCGCGTTTACATACATAAATTTATCATTAAAAAGTAAATAAGCCCTCATATTGTTTGCATTAATTTTTAGCCTGGCGCTTTTTTATTTTGGCTTTCCTTTTTTGTTTATCTTTGCCGCGGTTTGAACATCCGTGATATATTAGACAGATATAAGGCTGATGACAGGATAAAAGCGTTGGCTACTGCGCTTAACGCATCAAAAAATCCAAGGGTACAGCTACGTGGTTTGGTGGGATCAAGTGATTCGGCCATGGCGATAGCATTGTATTTTTTGCAGCACAAACACATGGTATTTGTACTGCCCGACCGCGAAGAAGCAGGTTATTTCCAGGCCGACCTGGAAAACCTTACCGGTAAAGAAGCCCTGCTGTTCCCTTCATCATACCGCAAGCCTTTTGAATTTACCCAGCCCGATAGCAGTAATGTACTGGCCCGTGCCGAGGTATTGAATGAGCTTAACCACAGCTCAGAATATGGCCAGCTCATTGTAACTTATCCCGAGGCTTTGGCCGAAAAGGTGATCGATCGTTCATCGCTTGAAAAAAACACCCTCGAAATAGCCGTTAGCAACAAGCTCAGTATTGATTTCATCAACGAGTTTTTGATAGAGTATGATTTTGAACGGGTTGATTTTGTATATGAGCCGGGGCAATTTTCTATCCGTGGCGGTATTGTTGATATCTTTTCTTTTTCGCATATGCTCCCCTACCGGGTTGAGTTTTTTGGTGATTTCATTGAGTCGATCCGTACGTTTGAAATCGAGAGCCAACTATCGGTTGAGCATGTTAAAAGCATTACCATTGTTCCCAACGTACAATCTAAATTTCTAACGGAGAATAATATCTCCCTGCTTGAATATGTTGAAGCAGGTACCCAGGTATGGATCAAAGACGTTCAGTTTACGCTGGACATTATTCAAACCGGGTACAAAAAAGCTGTGAACCTTTGGAAGGCCCTCTCTGCAGATGAAAAAGCGCAAAACCCTGATTGGATAGATCCCAAATTTGGTTTTACCGACGAAAAACTGATTGGTGATCAACTGCATGATTTCCCTGTGGTAGAGTTTGGAAAGCAGTTCTTTTACCATGATGCTACCGCTATCAATTTTGATATGCGTCCGCAGCCATCATTTAATAAGGACTTTACGCTGCTCATTCACAATTTCAAAAACAACGAGACTGATAAGATAGAGAACTTCATCTTTACCGATTCGGCCAAACAGGTTGAGCGTTTATACGCCATTTTGGACGACCTGGACAAAACGGTAAAATTTACGCCGGTAAGCATCTCCATACGCGAAGGCTTCATTGATCACGAGCAAAAGATAGCCTGCTATACCGATCACCAGATCTTTGACCGTTACTATAAATACAAAACCCGCAAGGGCTACCAGCGTTCCCAAGCTATTACACTAAAAGAGCTCCGCGACCTTAAACCTGGCGATTATGTTACCCATATCGATCACGGTATAGGCAAATATGCAGGTTTGGAAAAGGTTGACGTGAACGGCAAACAACAGGAAATGATCCGCCTGATTTATGCTGATAACGACCTGCTGTATGTGAATATCAACTCACTTAACCGCATTTCCAAATTTAGCGGCAAAGAAGGTTCCGTTCCCAAAATGAACAAACTGGGTACCGACACCTGGGAACGTTTGAAGAAAACAACAAAAAAAAAAGTTAAGGACATAGCCCGCGACCTGATCAAGCTTTACGCCCTTCGTAAAGCCCAGCATGGCAATGCCTTTTCGCCCGATAGCTACCTGCAAACCGAGCTGGAGGCATCATTCCTGTACGAGGACACTCCCGACCAGGAAAAAGCCACTGCCGATTTTAAAAAAGATATGGAATCGCCCCACCCTATGGACCGCCTTATTTGCGGCGACGTGGGTTTTGGCAAAACCGAAGTTGCGGTCCGTGCTGCTTTCAAAGCCGTTGCCGATAGCAAGCAGGTGGCCATTCTGGTACCAACAACCATCCTGGCAGCGCAGCACTACAAAACTTTTACCGACAGGCTCAAAGGTTTTCCTGCCAATATTGATTATGTTAACCGCTTTAAATCAACCCGGCAGATCAAGGATACCCTGGAGAAACTAAAAGAAGGTAAAGTAGATATCATCATAGGCACACATCGTTTGGTAAGCAAGGATGTGAAATTTAAAGACCTTGGCCTGATGATCATTGACGAAGAGCAGAAGTTTGGCGTATCGACCAAAGAGAAGCTGAAACAGATGCGCGCTAATGTGGATACGCTTACCTTAACGGCAACGCCCATTCCGCGAACGCTTCATTTTTCGTTAATGGGTGCACGCGACCTTTCTATTATATCAACTCCGCCGCCAAACCGCCAGCCGGTTGTTACCGAGCTGCACGTATTTAATGATAAGTTGATTAAGGAAGCTGTTGAATTTGAAATAGACCGCGGCGGGCAGGTGTTCTTTATCCACAATCGCGTGGCCGATCTGCCGCAATTGGGCGGCATGATCCGTAAGCTGGTACCGAAAGCCCGTATAGGTATAGCCCACGGCCAATTGGAAGGTGACGATCTGGAAGATGTAATGCTTAAATTCGTGAACCACGAGTATGATGTGTTGGTAGCTACAACCATTATTGAGGCCGGCCTGGACATTCCCAATGCCAATACCATTATCATCAACTACGCCCATATGTTTGGATTGAGCGACCTGCACCAGATGCGCGGCCGTGTGGGCAGGAGTAATAAAAAGGCGTATTGTTATTTGCTAAGTCCGCCTTTGTCAACGTTAACCAGCGAGGCGCGCAAGCGCCTGAGCGCCATTGAAGAATTCAGCGACCTGGGCAGCGGCTTCAATGTGGCTATGAGGGATTTGGACATCCGCGGCAGCGGTAACCTGCTTGGCGCCGAACAAAGCGGCTTCATTGCCGAAATTGGCTTTGAAATGTATCATAAGATCCTCGACGAAGCCATACAGGAACTTAAGGAAGATGAGTTTAAAGGCGTATTCCCAGAGGATAAGCCCCGCCCCTATATTTCTTTTACCCAAATTGATACCGACCTGGAGATCCTCATCCCCGATGAGTATGTAACAAATCTCTCCGAGCGATATAACCTGTATACCGAGCTTTCCAAACTGGAAAACGAGGTGGAACTGCAGGCATTTCAACAAAAATTGCACGACCGTTTTGGCCCGGTGCCGGCCCAGGTTGACGGTTTACTCAATACCCTACGCCTGCAATGGCTGGGCAAGGCCATCGGTTTTGAAAAAATCTCGCTTAAGAAAAACGTTTTGCGTGGTTATTTTATTACTAACCAGCAATCAAGTTACTTTGAAACCGAGGCCTTCCGTAATGTGCTCGACTTTGTGAAGAATAACCCAAGGCGCACCAATTTGAAAGAAGTTAAAAACACGCTCCGATTGGGCATTGAGGGAATTGACAGCGTTGACGAGGCGGTGAGAATGCTGAGCGAGGTGGCGGGGATAATATAACCATCTCTTGTTGTCGTGCCCCACAACAACATAATGTCTTTCTATGCATTGGGATTCCAACAATGGTGAAAAGTTGTGGTGAGGACCTGACAACAGGTATGCAAAGGAAAATAATGATTGCACAGGTGCATCTTCGCTTATAACGATACACCCTTTTCGTAATATCCTTTTATGGTTACGAGCATGATATGCAAAATAGGCAAATGTTATACGTGATCGATTATATCCAATTAAAAAAGCACGACGGGCCAGTATATTTTCTCAAAGCCTCTGCAAACATTTACAAAAGCGGTACCGTCCACCGGCTGCATCCAACCGTAATTTAAGTTCTGTAAGCCCTGGTTATTTTTATCCAGTACTATTCCCGATTCAAAAACCATATGCCCATCCCGTATAAGGTAAAAAGAACTGTTTACTGTAGCCATATCATCATTTTCACGATATTTAAAAACCCAGTTTTTTTTCATTTGAGCCAGTAGGGTTCTGCTATTTGTTTTCCAGCAAATCCTTTTTCTCATAAGAGGATTAAGACCGTCAAAATCTTCGGGCGCAATTACTATATAGGCAGTCCAATCGTCTTTTGAAAAATCACAATTTGAAAAGAGCTGTAACCTTTCGCCCGGCTTTACTTTAGGCAATAAGGGATTGAGCCTATTATTATTAATCTGCGACACCGGAATAGCGAGGTTATAGCCAGTTAATGACATAACAACAACTATTAAAAGCAGGATAGCAACCAGACTGATAAATATTCTTTTCATTAATTGAGAAATGCTGATTGCTTAAAAAAAACAGCCCTTTCTATTAAACAGTAAAGCTACCGATTTTCACCGGTAGCTTTACTATAAAATGAGTCTCTCTGTAAATTAATAAACCGCTAAGCTGTAATTAAGCGTTTGTCCTTCTTGTAAAAACAAATTCGGTGCTTTTGCTTTGTCTGAGTCGTTGATAACGCCATCGTTATTGGTATCTTTAAATTTCACTGAGCCAATTATCGCTGCAGGTGTTTGTTTAGGGCTGCTGTCAATATCGGCCTGGGTTTTAAAAATACCTATCGGAATCAGTCCATTGTAATAGCTTTTTTGGGTTCCTTTTTCAGCAACAATGTAATACTCTCCTATATAGGCAACTACTGCGGTCGCTTTTCCTGACGCATCCGTAGTAAGTGTGTATGAGGGCGCTTCCCCGGTATTGGGTTTATTTACATCATCATACAGTTTTACTGTTGCACCTGCCGATGCAGCGCCGGTCTGGCCATCAGTTATGGTAATAGCAACAGTTGAAGTAGCCGGCCCTTTTTTATCACATGAAGAAAACAAAAACGATGCTGCTATGCAGCCTGATAAAAGTAAAGATGTATATTTCATAAACCCTAAAACGAAACAAGGGAGCTATTGTTTTAATCAGTTGTTAAAAAAATTACCCGTAATGTACTATCCCTCAATAGCAACCGCTACATTTTCTGTTAAGATCTGTTTATTCTTATCCTACTTTTTTATAAATATCTTTTAAATTACGCCCCATTTCCTTGTAATCAAGGCCATAACCTACTACAAATTCGTTTCCTATTTCAAAGCCCACATACTTAAGCTCCTCTATTTTTTTTTGAAGAGCGGCCGGCTTTAATAATAATGAGCATAACCTTAATGAGGCGGGCTCTCTTTCCTTCAGTTTCTGGATTAGATAGTGAGCTGTATTGCCCGTATCAACAATATCTTCAATAATAAGTACATCGCGTCCCTTAATATCAACCGTTAAATCAATATCTTCCCGTATTTTTAGCGTACTGGAGGTGCCGCCATAGTATGATGCTAATTTGGTGAAGTTAATTTCGCAGGGAATGCTCACTTGTTTGATCAGGTCGGCTATAAAAAGAAAGCTGCCGTTGAGTACCCCTATAAAAACGGGTATGCTATTATTATAATCTTCATTTAATTGTATGCCAATGGCTTTAATACGTTCTTCAATCTTATCGGCAGTTAGTAGTATCTCAAATTCCAGATCGGCTATTTGTTTTGTCATTGGGTTTAGTTTGTGTTTTTTAAAGGCAGTATAATTCCGCCGTTTACATTAATCCCGGCGAAATTGGATTTTAAGCGCCTAAAATACTATTAATCACTTACAATAGCGTGAAAAATAATTGTGACATATAAGCTTATCTTTGCAGCCGAATGATTGACTATCAACTTTATACTTTACCTAATGGTATCCGCATACTGTATAAGCACTGGCCATCGGCAATTACACATTGTTGCTTTATTGTAAACGCGGGATCGCGCGATGAAGCTCCGGGACAGGAAGGCCTTGCCCATTTTATTGAGCACCTGCTGTTTAAAGAAACCGAACGCCGTAACACCAGCCAGATCCTCAACAGGCT
The DNA here is from genome assembly GCF_013376065.1 of Mucilaginibacter sp. SG538B. NCBI lineage: Bacteria > Pseudomonadati > Bacteroidota > Sphingobacteriia > Sphingobacteriales > Sphingobacteriaceae > Mucilaginibacter > Mucilaginibacter sp. SG538B. Next base: position 1,221,978 of record NZ_JABMJI010000002.1, on the reverse strand, counting down.
CGAGCTTGTTGGCGCCGATCTTAACGCTTATACCACTAAAGAATATACCTGCATCCACGCGTCGTTGCTTAACCAGCACCTTGACCGCACTATGGATCTTTTTGAGGATATATTATTTCATTCCACGTTCCCGGATGATGAACAGGAGAAAGAGCGCGGTGTCATTTTAGATGAAATAGCTTCCTATCTTGACCAACCGGAAGAAGCCATACAGGATGATTTTGAAGAGCTGCTGTTTAAGGAGCACCCCATGGGCCAAAACATTTTAGGTACGCCCGAAACCGTTGGCAGGCTTAACGGGGACGACATCCGGGGGTTTATAGCGGCAAACTATAATACAACCGAAATGATCTTTGCTGTACACGGCAATTATGAGTTCAGGAAACTGGTGGCCATGTCTGAAAAGTATTTCGGCCATGTGCCTTTAAATGAGCTTCAAAAAACTCGGGTAAAGCCCGTACAAAGTACGGGTAGTATCCATATCGTTAACAAACCTATCTCACAAACGCACTGTATTATAGGCACACAGGCTTATTCATCGTCGCATGAGCATAAATGGGGCTTATTATTGCTTAACAACCTCCTGGGCGGAGTGGGCATGAGCAGCAGGCTCAACCTCGAAATCAGGGAAAAACATGGTATAACCTATACTGTCGAATCAAATTACACCCCTTTAACTGACACCGGCATCTTCTCTATTTACTTTGGTACCGATACCGAAAAAGCGAACAAAGCTTCAAAACTGATTCATAAGGAACTGAAAAAGCTGCGTGAACAAAAGCTGGGCAGTTTGCAATTGCACCAGGCCCGGCAAAAGTTTATCGGGCAAATAGCATTAGCGGAAGAAAACCGCATGAGCCTCATTATAGCCATGGCCAAAAGCATGATTGATTTTAACCGTGTTGACACTCTCGAAGAGATCTTTGCAAAAATTAACCTGGTAAGTGCCGAGCAATTGCTGACCATCAGCAATGAAATTTTTGATAATAACCGCCTGATCACTTTGCTATTTGAGCCTAAGCAATAATCCTTTATTTTTGCAAGATGAAGTATCCTATCATTGCCTACGGTGATCCTGTTTTAAGAAAGAAAGCAACAGCTATAGAGCCCGACGAGTATCCGCATATAAAAGAACTGGTTGAAAATATGTTTGAAACCATGTACACGGCCCGTGGTGTTGGCCTGGCAGCGCCGCAGGTAGGCATGTCAATGCGTTTATTTGTAGTGGATGCCACCCCTTTTGATGATGACGAACCGGAACTGAAAGATTTCAAAAAAGCGTTCATCAATGCTACCATACTGGAAGAAACCGGTGAGGAATGGAGTTTTAACGAAGGCTGCCTGAGCATTCCGGATATTCGTGAAGATGTATACCGCAAGCCGGTTGTACGCATGTCATACTATGACGAGAACTGGAAACACCATGAAGAAACTTTTAAGGGCATGGCCGCACGTGTTATCCAGCACGAATACGATCACATTGAAGGCAAATTGTTTACCGATAAGCTAAGCCCGTTACGTAAACGGCTTATCGAAAAAAAGCTTAACGATATATCAAAAGGCATGGTTGATGTGGATTATAAAATGAAGTTTCCCAACATTAAAAAAGGAAGATAATACTTTACCCAAAGCATATGAAGAGCCGCCACACAGCGGCTTTTTCTTTTTGTATATTTTTATAAATATTCAGCTAAGCCTGTAAAAATTACAATACTATACCTCTGCATTAAACCAATCGGCGTAATTTCGGTCTTTGTTTTGGCATTTTTAATGCGTTATATTTACACAACCAATCATAAAAATCATAAACCAATGACTACCAGACGATCTTTTCTAAAAACTTCGGCGCTACTTTCAGCAGGCCTGTTGGCAGCTCCTAATTTGTTTGCATATGATAAAAAATATATAGGCTTACAATTATATACTGTGCGTGATGCAATGGCTGCCGACCCTGTTGCTGCATTGGCAAAGGTTGCCAAAACAGGTTTCACATCTGTTGAAGGTGCAACTTATACCGGTACCGAATTGTTTTATGGCATGCGCCCCGGCGATTTTGCAAATGTTTTAAAACAGAACGGCCTCATCATGCCCAGCGCGCATTACCGTTTAGGCGAGGAGCTGGTTAACGGCGAACAACAAAAAGGAACCATCATGAACGACTGGAAAAAAGCCGTTGATGACGCCGCCGAAGCCGGTGTGCAATACATGGTTTGCGCATATCTTTCACAATCTGAACGCGGCAATCTTGACCATTATAAAAACGTGGCCAACATGCTTGATATAGCCGGCGAAACCTGTAAAGGCGCGGGTATCCAGCTTTGCTATCACAACCACGACTTTGAATTTATACAGGAAAACGGTAAATACCCATATGAGATCCTTTTGGAGAACACCGATAAAGACCTGGTAAAAATGGAAATGGACCTGTATTGGGTTAATAAAGCAAACCAGGACCCAATCGCCCTTATTGATAAACACCCGGGCCGTTTCCCGCTTTGGCATGTTAAGGATATGGACAAAACCCCTGAAAAGAAATTTACTGAAGTTGGCAACGGGGTTATCGACTTTAAAAAGATCTTTACCCAGGCTAAAAAATCAGGCCTCAAATATTTCTTTGTTGAGCAGGATGTTTGCCCGGGCGATCCGTTTGTAAGCATTGCACAAAGTATCAGTTATATTAAAAAGAACCTGGTGTAATATTGCTTTTACACCGATATCCTGAAGGCCTGCATTTAAAACAAATGGCAGGCCTTTTTTATTCTACAAGGGCAAATTGTTTTATAACACATTTAACGGCAAAGGAAAATGAGCGCAACTATAATCAAATACCTCATAGTCATTTTGATGGCTTCGCTTCTTTTTGCCTGTGTTGCTGAAGCGCAAACCGATAAACAGCCGATTCAGGCCGCACAGCAACATGTTACCTGCCTTTAAGGTCTGGCGGGATTTGAAGCTCAATGATGAGCGGTTCTTTTTTTGCCCCTGTTCCTACGCTCCCTGAACCGGTTAAAGAAAACAAAAGCCAGCAAACAGAGTACACAACCGCAAATGCCATTCAGGCGCAGGCCATAATCGTTGCCCGGGTCTTTTCCGTAAATGGTTAAAAACGCAAACAATGCAATACCCAGTGTTTGGCCCAGTTTTACAAACAGGTATTTAACCGCAAAAAACATCCCCTCGCGATTCTCGCCGGTACGTTTAGCCTCGTTCTGTGCTATTTCGGCAAGTATCGCATTGGGCAAAATACCCAGCGAGGCCAGCGGAAACGATGCGCTGATAACCAGCGTATAGATTTGCACCTGCGGTGTAAATGGAAGTTTGCCCAGGAAAAATATCGCTACAAAAATCAAACTCAGTAGCCCGAACGAAAAAAGCACGATAGGTTTTTTGCCAATCTTTTGCGACAGGTAATTAACCAGCGGATAAAACAGCAGTGATACCAATACCATCGTAGCCATAAGTTCTCCGCCCATAGATTCGGGCAGATTTAACAACGATTTTAAAAAAAACAGTAAGCCGCTTGATATGATGCTTAATGCCATATAGTACGAAAAATCGGATATTAGGTAATATTTGAAATTCCGGTTTTCAAAGGTTTTTTGAATAGCAGGCAATAGCGGCAAGTGCGATGGGTGACCGTTTGAATACCGTTTTTCGTCAATGGTGAATACAGGCACGAGCATCACCAGCCCGGCAAATATGGCCAGCCCCCAAATGGTGTACTGTACGGAGGTATCGCGATTGAGGGTACCGGCAAAGCGTTGTACCCAGTCGGCAAAGTTATTGACCATGGCCGATAGGATAATCCCTATCACAAAACCCACCTGTTGTAATGATGATAGTTTAACCCTTTCGCTGCCCGTGCGGGTAAGCTCCGGCAGCAGGGCGTTGTACGGGATAATATAGGCCGTAGCACCCATAAAAAAGCAAATAAGCGTAAAGGTAAGCCAGTAAGCGTTATGGATACTTTCGCCCTTTACCATGGGGTAAAAGGTTAATCCGCAAAATAAAGCTGCAGGTAAAACAGCCCATTGCATAAAAGGAATGCGCCGCCCACGACGATTTTCGCTTTTATCACTTAGCGAGGCAATAAAAGGATCAAAAAAAGCATCCACCAACCGCCCGGAAGCTGTAATCACAGACATGATATTGAACAGGCCAAAAAGCAACAATTGAGGTACCAGCGTAGTAAGCCCGGCATTGTTTGGCGGCAGGTAAAAGTAAGGCAGCATCACAATGATAATATTGGTCATGATGCTCCACCCTATCATTCCGCAGGCATAAGCAAGCTGTTTGGAAAGTGGTAGTTTATTGGCTGGCATTTAATGCAATATGCAAATATTACATCAATATATAATGGAGGTTTAACCGGTTGTTTTACAACCCTGCGTAATAATCATAACCCTGTTCGGCCCAGTAATCGCGGGGGCGGTTATTACTGAAAGTAATGCTGCCTATCCGTTTCAGGTTTTTGATGCCATATTTTACAGGGATAATGAGCCTTAGCGGTGCGCCATGCTTTGGAGGCAAGGGTTTTTCGTTAACCTCATAGGCCAGCAGGGTTTGCGGGTGCATAGCGCTTGGCATGTCAACGCCCACGTAATATTCCTTGTCAGGCGTTTCCATGCCTACATACTCAAACCGGGTTTCGGCATCAAGCTTAAAGTGAGCTATAAAATCGCTAAATTTTACACCGCCCCAGTGCGAAATCTGGTCCCAGCCCTCTACGCACTTAAAATCATAAATGATCTCGGTTTTAGGAAGTTTCTTTATTTCATCGATACCGATATTCAAGAGCTCACCGTTCTGCTTTTTGACCGACAGTTTCCAGTTGTCTACATCAATCAAACCATCCGAGCCTATATCACTGTTGTGGCGCACCACCTTCGCCGCCATTTCCTTTGGATAGGTTTTTACCAGGTTTTTATTGCTGTATAGCTGGCGAACCACCTTTTCGTTGGCATTAAGCACCGCACGTAATGGCTTGTGGGCATCTCCTGTAATGCCCGGCACCTCATTGGGCGAAGTATAAAGCCAGCGCCAGCCGCCATATGCGGCACCGCCCAATACCAGGAAGCTGCCGAAGGAGATAAAATTGCGCCGGCTGATCTTCTGCTCAACGGTAAGCTCCTTTTTGGGGCCTTTGTTTTTACTGAAACCCTTATTCAGCTTTTTCATTAGTTTCATCGTTTTGAATTTGAATAGCGGGCTGCGGTTTTTCATCTATCACCTCAAACCCCGAAATAACCGACCTGAAATTATTCCAGCCGGCAAGTATTACCTGTACAACATGCACCAGGAAAAACAGCACATAGCCAATAGTAAGCACAAAATGCCAGATACGGGCCAGGTGGTACCCGCCGCAGAGCCAGGCCAAATAATTAAACTGTACCGGTTTGTAAATAGCCAGCCCTGTTATCAGCGAGCCAAAGCCCATAACAATAATAGCCGTATAGGCAATACGCTGGGCCGCATTGTATTTGTTTTGAGGTGGGGCCGTTTTGCGGATATGCAGGTCGTGCAAAACCACCAGCCAGGCTTCTTTAAACGAGTGCCGGCTTGGCAACAGCTCCCGCCACCGGCCCGATATAATGGTATATGTAACATACAGAAAGCCGTTCAGCGCAAAAAACCACATAAACAAAAAGTGGAAAGCCATGCCCTCGGCCAGCCGCCGGGGAATGTGCAGCGCATCATAAAAACCCTGCGGAAAAAAGCGAATAAAAGTAACACCGAAGAGCGTGAACGTGTAAGTATCGTTGGCCCAGTAAATGAGTAAGCCACTCCAGATCATGATGGTGAGGATGGGGAAGTTTACCCAATGCGTCCAACGCATTAACAGGGTGTGTTTCTCTTTAATTACTTTCATCTAAATGCTCTTAATGCTATTCAACACAACTATTGTATGTTTTTATCTTGTCGCTCCACATCCGCCGAAACTTTGAACAGGCTTTTCGATGCTGCCAAAACAGCACCGTTGCTTGTATTTTGCACAAAACCTATTACTTCCCATCCCCGGGCCTCAACCCCGGCAGGCAAAGCAATAGTTGCGCTGCCATTGTTTTTGTTTAAAGGCATAGTTTGAAGGTTTCGTACAATTTGAGCGTGGGCCAAAGTGCGGCCGCCGTTTTCACCACGCTCAACTTTTACAACAGCTTGTTTTTGTACCAATGCCACTGATATCACATTAGGTGCGCTCCCGGTATTGCCTTCAACTTTGTATTGTACCGAAGCTGTATTATTCGCATTAAGAGTAACACCTAAGTTTAATTGAACACTGCCGCTCCCCTGCAAGCCGCTTTTAATAGTGCTGCGTAAACGCTCCTCCTGCGAACCTACAAACTCCGTTTTACCATTAACCACAATTTGCGGCGTGTAAACCTGCGACAGGTTTAACCAACGCGCATATTCATTTTGCCGTTTTGAATAATCGGCACTACTGAAAACGTCTTTCCAGCCAAGACGGTTCCAGTAATCAACATGGTAGGCTAAAATATAAACGGGCTTATCGCCAATCTCTTTTTGAACTTTGGCTACCAATTCGTCGGCAGGCGGGCAGCTTGAACAGCCTTCGGAAGTAAATAGTTCAACGAGGGCAAAACCTTTACCATCAAACTTTAAATTATCGTTTTGGCTGGTTTTAGCCCCGCTTTTGCAATTTATAAATGCAACAGAAACGATTACTGCACCTATAACAAACGGCACAAACGCAAGTATTCTGATCTTTCTCATTTCACTTAGATTAAATGATATACGTTTTTTACTGCTTTGTCGGGTTCATGGGGATAACCTTACAATAATTTTTAACTTTTTTTGACTGATATAAATATCGGCATAATAAGCTCAAATCAAGGCATGTAGCGTAACTTAGCAATCATCAGGAATGTCTTGGATTAAAATAAAATAAATTTGAACTTATTTTGTAAGGATTAAGCCCAGCGCCCGACTAAGCCTGTAATTTTATTAGCATTACCGCATTTCATGTTAACCGAAACTAATGTATTAAACCCACATAAATGGGTTGCCGCCTATGCCGATTACCTGTATATGTACGCCATTGTGCGCATCAACGATGAGGACACGGCCAAAGACCTGGTACAGGAAACTTTTTTGGCAGCCCTTGAAAAAGTGGACCGGTTTGAGGGCAAAAGCACCGAACGAACGTGGCTTACCGCTATCCTTAAAAATAAAATTATTGATGTATACCGCAAAAAGTCATCTGGTTTAGCTATAGCTTCGGCTAATAAAGCAGCTCAGGAGCAAGATGATTTTTTTGAGGAAGACAATGGGCACTGGAAAGCTGAATATGCTCCTCAGCCCATCGCGGCAATGGATGATCAGGACCCTTTGTTAAAAAAAGAATTGAACGGCATCCTGCAAAAATGCCTTCAAAAATTACCTGCCCTGTGGAACGCGGTATTTACCATGAAACACATAGACGATGCGGCTACCGAAAACATTTGTACCGAACTGCATGTTAGCCAGGCCAACTTCTGGGTTATCATTCACCGGGCAAAAGTTAACCTGAGGGCATGCCTTCAAAAAAACTGGAATTAAACTGAAATGAGCTATTTAAAAAAAATTATATATAACTGTAAACAAGCCACTTTTCTCATTGAAAAAAAGCAGCTTAAACGACTTACCTTCCGCGAGGAAATGGAACTGCGCATTCACCTGGCCGGTTGCGGCGTGTGTGTATTATACAATAAACAAAGCCGCGCTATCAATGATATGGTGCAGCAGCTATTTCATGATTCGCTAAAAAATGAGCTGAAACTTGATGATGCTTTTAAAGCAGATTTGCAGGCAAGGATTGAAGAGGGCTTGGCGTAGTCTTTACCTGTTTGCGTTTCTATTTAACATCGTCATTGCGAGGTACGAAGCAATCCCAAACTATACAGGGTGGATCTGCAAATCGGGGATTGCTTCGTACCTCGCAATGACGGGGGATTATTTTAATGGTTATCCCTATCCTTCGTATCCATTATAATAGTAACCGGACCATCATTAAGCAGGTTGATCTTCATATCCGCGCCAAAGATCCCCGTAGCTATTTTTTTGCCTGTTAATGTTTCAAGCGTTTGAACCATTTGTTCGTACATTGGGATCGCTTTATCCGGCTTGGCAGCCCGCAGAAACGACGGGCGGTTTCCTTTTTTAGTTTGGGCAAAAAGCGTAAACTGGGATATCAACAGTATATTCCCGTTAACATCGGCAAGGGCTTTGTTCATAAGCCCGTTCTCGTCGCCAAAAACACGCATGCCTGTAATTTTATTAGCAAGCCATTGCAGGTCTTCGGTAGTATCAGCGTCCTCAATTCCTAATAAAACTAAAAATCCGGCGGCTATTTCGCCTGTAACATTTCCATCTACTGTGCAGCTTGCCTGGGTAACGCGTTGTAGTACAGCCCTCATAATTTTTACACTAATTTCTTTTTTTATTGCTGCCCACAATTTAGGCTAATTTCACTGATCCTACTTGCTATAGATAAGATAATCGTGTAATTAGATCAGATTATAAACGTTATAAACTTACTCGCGCGCTATTAATATTAGTGTCAATTAGATATCATTCGTGCAATTAGTGCTAATTCCATTCGTGTAATTAGTGCGTAATTAATTAAGTTCGCAACCGCTATTATGTATATCTAATTAATAGGATTTAAAATGAGTACAAAAAAAGGCTTCACTACCACCATATTACATGCCGACCGGCTTGGTAAACCCGAGCATGGTTCATTACATAAACCCATCCACACCTCTGTAACCTACGGGCACGAGGATGTGCAGGACCTGGTTGATATTTTCCAAAATAAAAAAAGTGGTTACGCTTATTCACGCCAGGGTAACCCTACTGTTACCGCTCTGGAGCAAAAGGTAACCCAAATGGAACATGGGGTATCAAGTATCGCTTTCTCAACCGGTATGGCGGCAATTTCGGCAACGGTGATGGCCCTTATTAAAGGCACTGACCATATCGTAGCCAGCTCGTTCCTGTTTGGGAACAGCCGCAGTATTTTCCAAACCTTTATTGATATGGGTATCAGTATTGATTTTGTTGATGCTACCTCGGTTGATAATGTACGCGCGGCGGTAAAAGCAAATACCCGCATGGTGTTTGTTGAAACTATTGCCAATCCTGCCACGCAAATTGCCGACCTTAAAAACATTGGCGATCTGTGCGAAGAAAAAGGCATTATGTACGTGGTTGATAACACCATGACCTCACCATACCTGTTTAACCCGGTTAATGTTAAAGCCAGTTTGGTGATCAACTCGCTTACCAAATACATTGGCGGTCATGGCAACGCCCTCGGTGGCGCGGTTACGAATACCGGCTTGTTTGATTGGGCAAACTACCCCAATATTTTCCCCGGATTTAAAGCAGCTGTAAAACCAGAGAACCTGGGCATGACCCAGATCCGTAAGAAAGGGTTACGTGACGCCGGCGGCACTTTATCACCCGAGGCCGCGCACACAATATCTGTTGGTGCCGAAACCCTGGCCCTGCGCCTTGACCGTGCCTGCAGCAACGCTTTGGCACTGGCTAAATATTTCGATAATCACCCAAAAGTTAAAAAGGTATTTTACCCGGGCGTTGAATCGCACCCGCAGCATGAATTGGCCGGTGAGTTATTTACACGCTATGGCGGCTTGATGAGCATCGAGCTTGATGAAAGTATAGACTGCCTGGCATTTTTAAATAAACTGAAACTGGTTGTAAAATCAAGCAATCTTGGTGATACACGTACCCTGGCCATACCGGTTGCACAAACCATTTTCTTTGAGCTTGGTGCCGAGCGCCGTGCAGAAATGGGCATTCCTGAAAGCATGATCCGCCTCTCGGTAGGTATTGAAGACCTCGACGATTTGCTCGACGATTTCAAAACCGCTTTAGGCGAATAAATATTGGGCCTTGTGTTATTCACAAGGCCTTTTTTGTTGAATACCATTACCTGTTCGCGACTATCATAGCAGAACATAAAATAATTTTCATTGATCGATAGGGGTTTATATGCTGTTTGTTGTAATATAGACGTATGAAAACCTATAAAACCTTGAAAACACTTCTTTGTGTGCTAACCCTTGCACTTATAACCAGCGGCATCCAGGCGCAAACCCAACCAGACTCTTTAACCATCAAATTACAACAGGCTTTTACGAAGGAAAGCCTGCCTGGCATGTATGTGATCATGACCGATGGTAATAAGGTTAGCTACTCCCATAGTTTTGGCTATGCAGATGTGGCTAACCAAATCCCCTATTCGGCCAATACAATTCAAAACATTGGCTCGGTAAGCAAAACTGTTATTGCTGTTGCATTGATGAAAGCCATCGAACTAAAATATTTTACGCTGGAGACCGATATTAATGATGTGCTGCCTTTTAAGCTAACTAACCCTAACGATCCCAACGGAAAAATAACTATCAGAGAGTTAACCAACCATTCATCGGGGATTATTGATAACCCAGAGATATACCATTATTGTTATCATTTTTATCCTAAGCTGAGGGCTTATGACAGTGTTTCGATAAAAACCCTGAACCAAATGGGTTTTGGTGATAAATTAAAGGATACAACTTTAACCCAGTTCTTTTACAATTATTTATCGCCGCAAGGCCAATACTATAGTAAGGCCAATTTTGGTGAAGGCCCGGCAGGGAGCGTTTCTTCGTATTCTAACATTGGCTCGGCACTGGCGGCATATCTTATTGAACTTAAATCGGGCCTTTCTTATGCAGAGTTTACCCAAAAGTATATCCTGAAGCCCCTAAAAATGGATCATTCAGGCTGGCATATTCAAGATGTGGATTTAAAAAACCATGCCTATTTATACCTCGATCAAAAGAGCCGTTTCCCGTTATATGACCTGGTTACGTATCCGGATGGAGGGCTAAAAACTTCGCCCGAAGATTTGAGCAAATATTTAATGGCCATCGCCAGGCATGACAAAAAACTGCTTACCGAGGCATCATACCAGGCTATGTTCACTCCGCAGTTCAGTAAGGAACATCCGCCTAAAAACATCAACTTAACCTACCGCAACAAAGGCATATTCTGGAATTTATATACCAACGGCACCATCGGTCATGACGGTGATGACCCGGGTGTTGGTACTTATTTGTTCTTTAATTCCTCGACAGGTAAAGGTGGTTTGTTTTTGACTAATAAATATTTGCCCAATAAACAGGCTATTGTCGATGTGCTGGTGAAGGAAGCGGCGGGGAAATAGGCCTGGACGAGGTGCAGTCTTAACATTGATAAACCATGTCATTGCACGAAGCAATCGCACGGAAACATAGCCGCCCTGTATAGCATGCGATTGCCGCGTCGCGCCCCGGCTTATTCCCGTTGGGCTCCTCGCAATGACATATTTTATGCTTGTTTTTCTTGTTTCCTGATTCTAACAGTCCTGGCTCTTTCCTCCTGACTCTTTATTCTTGCTGTCTTGCTTCTCTCCCTAAGCTCTTGTATCATTACCATGATAAATGCTCAGATAGCTTTCGTAGCGCGATAGGGTTATCTCCCCTTCTTCCAAAGCTTCGAGTACGGCGCAGCCGGGTTCATTGATGTGGCGGCAATTGTTAAAACGGCATTGGTTCATCCGTTCGCGCATTTCGGGGAAGAAATGGCCAAGCTCCTGTTTTTCTATGTCGATAACCCCCAATTCGCGGATGCCGGGGGTATCAATAATAAAACCACCCTGCGGCAGCTCAAACATTTCGGCAAAGGTGGTGGTGTGCATGCCTTTATCGCTCCAGTCGGATACCATGTGTGTGCGCAGGTCCAGCTCGGGCAGCAGCGCATTGATCAGGCTTGATTTTCCAACGCCAGAGTGTCCGGAAAAAAGGGTTACCTTATCTTTCAACAGATCCTGCACCTGGCTGATATTGGTACCCTCAATAGCCGAAACTTCAAAACAGGGATAGCCGATGTCTTCATAAATGGCTTTGTAATCGGCCAAAACTTCCAGGCCTTCATCGCTAAACAGATCCAGTTTATTAAATACCAGCCTTGCGGGAATATCGTAAGCCTCTGCAGTTACCAAAAAGCGATCAATAAACCCCAGAGAAGTACGCGGAGAGGCCAGCGTAACTACCAAAATAGCCTGGTCAAGATTGGCAGCAATGATCTGCGCCTGCTTGCTCAGGTTAATAGCCTTGCGGATGATGTAGTTTTTTCGTTGATGCAGGTTGGTGATCACGCCATCTTCCCTGTCGGGCTCCATTTCAAAATCAACTATATCGCCAACAGCAATAGGGTTGGTTGTGGTAATACCTTTAATACGGAACTTTCCCTTGATGCGACAATCTATCTTTTGCCCATCAGGGGTTTGTACCTGGTACCAGCTTCCGGTTGATTTTGTTATTAGTCCCTGCATGTTATCGAACATCAAAAGTAGCAAATTAAATTTATTGCGGATTCTGGGATTAGACTCTTATACTACCGTCAGTGCGAGGCACGAAGCAATCCCCGACTTTACAGGGCGAACCTGTAAGCGCCTCTTTACCGTTTGCGATTACTTCGTTCCTTATAATGAGGTGATTGTAAGCCATTGATTATTAAGTTTATTTTTTTGATCTGTTTTGTGATATGGGCGTTGCCTAAGGCCGGGCTATCCGCTGCAAGTCCTCGCCTTTCCAGCCCGCAAACCCAACGCGCGCTGCGGGCTTTACGCTGCTATCCCTAACGCGGCCCCCACGCAATACCACTAAAACGTCATCACCTTTTTTTTCAGGATTTTCCTGATTGTTCCCAGCAATGACGCATTTTTATTTAAGGGCAGATAGTTACGCACTACTCCCTTATCCATTTTCAATAACACACAACTCTTGATAAAACCTTTTACTTACCTTCCTCATTATCAAATCCATCATTTACTCACCCAACTACCTGATAATTATTACGAAAATCATAATTTGTTAAATATTCCTTGCAAATCAGAAAATAATCTACTTACTTTACAGACATTATATATGACAATTAACAACACCATTTCTACAATTATTATTACCACCGGTATAAACCTCGGAGGAAGATAATCGTATGGTGTAAAACATAAAATGAAAGCCAAAAGAAAAACCTTCCTCCGCAAAGAGGAAGGTTTTTTTGTTACAGAACGATTACTAACCCATAAATGAAAGTTTTAAAATTCGGAGGTACTTCCGTTGGATCTGTAAGCAGCATCCAAACCCTGTTAAGCATCCTGAAGGATGAAGTAAAAAATGAAGAAAAGCCGGTGGTGGTATTGTCAGCCATGGGCGGTGTAACCAACCTGCTTTCGGCCATGGCCGAAGATGCGGCAAACGGCAAAGAGTTTACCGCAGGCTTAGCCGAATTGGAGAAACGTCACTTTGATACGGTTAAAGCCCTTTTGGATGTGCAAAACCAAAACCCGGCGCTTACCCGTTTAAAAATTCACTTCAACCAACTGGAAGAACTTTTACAGGGCGTGCTTACCCTTCGCGAACTTACGCCTAAAACCCGCGACCAGGTGCTGGCTTTCGGCGAGCGCTGCTCAACACTGATGGTGAGCAAAATTGCAGCCCAGCATTTTGGCGATGTACTTTTTGTTGATGCTGCTGATGTAATTAAAACCGACAGCGCTTTCGGCAATGCTAAGGTAAACACCGAGCTTACCGAAAGGCTGGTACAAGGCCTGTATACCGAAAACAAAGGCAAAACATTGATCGTTACCGGTTTCATCGCCTCAAACGATGCAGGGCAAACTACAACATTAGGTCGCGGTGGGTCTGATTATACTGCAGCCATATTCGGCGCAGCGTTAAATGCTCAGGAGGTTCAAATCTGGACAGATGTTAACGGTATGATGACCGCTGATCCGCGCATGGTTAAAAAAGCGTTCTCTTTAACCGAGCTTACTTATACCGAAGCCATGGAGCTTTCCTACTTCGGCGCCAAAGTGATCTATCCGCCAACCATGATCCCGGCATTTCTAAAAAAGATCCCTATCGTGATCAAAAATACCTTTGAGCCTGAGTTTGAAGGGACGGTGATCCGGCATGATTGCAAGGCCTCTACCCTGCCCATCAAAGGGATCTCATCTATCAATAATATCAGCATCCTCAATTTGGAGGGTAGCGGCATGGTAGGCAAATCGGGCTTTAGCGGCCGCTTGTTCTCCTTGCTTGCCCGCGAGCAAATCAACGTAATCCTGATCACCCAATCGTCATCTGAGCACAGCATTACTTTTGCAGTTCAGCCGCAAGATACAGACAGGGCAAAACAGGTTATCGAACAGGAGTTTGAACTGGAGCTTGCCGCCAAAAAATTGGAACATCTGGTTATCGAAAAGAATCTGGCCATCCTGGCCATTGTTGGCGAAAACATGAAACAAACTCCGGGCATGTCGGGCAAGTTGTTCCATGCGCTGGGCCGTAACGGTGTTAACGTAAGGGCTATAGCACAAGGCTCATCAGAATATAACATCTCGGTGATCATCTCGGCGAACGATCTGTCAAAAGCCTTGAACGCCGTGCACGACGCCTTCTTTGTACAGTTGACCAAAACCCTGCATGCGTTTTGCCTGGGTACCGGCAACATCGGCAAAACATTGTTTAATCAATTGAACGCCCATAGCGAATACCTGAAAGATAACAACGGCATCCAGGTTAAAATAGCCGGTATCAGCAATACCCGCAAAATGACGTTCAATAGTGATGGCATCTCTTTAGATACCTGGCAAAATGACCTGCAATCGTCGCCTTATGAAGCCGATCTGCAATCGTTCATCAACCGGATGAAAGAAATGAACCTGCCAAACTGTGTATTTATTGACAACACTGCAAGTCCCGTTCCTATCGGTTTTTACGAGGAGATCTTTAAAGCCAATATCTCGGTGATCACCTGTAATAAAATAGGCAACTCGGGCAGTTATAAGCAGTACCGCACGTTTAAAGATACCGCACGCGCTCATGGCGTTGATTTCTTCTACGAAACCAACGTTGGTGCCGGTTTGCCAATCATCAATACCCTTAAAAACCTGATGAACAGCGGCGACAGAGTGCAGCGTATCGAAGCAATACTTTCGGGCACTATATCGTTCATCTTTAATAACTTTAAAGGCGATGCCAATTTCCACGATGTGGTAAAAGAAGCCCAGGACAAAGGCTATACCGAACCAGACCCGCGTGATGACCTTAGCGGTAAGGATTTTATGCGCAAAATGCTCATCCTTGCCCGCGATGCCGGATATGCTATGGAAGAGGCCGACGTTGAAATAGAAAGCGTGCTGCCAAAAGCGAGCCTTGAAGCTAAAACTGTTGAGGATTTTTATGCAACATTAAAAACCGAAGACGCGCATTTTGCCAAACTTAAAGATGCAGCCGAAAAAGACGGCAAAGTATTGCGTTACATTGGCAAGTTAGAGGAAGGTAAAGTAACTATAACCCTGCAAATGGTTGATGAAAACCATCCGTTCTACATGCTGTCGGGCAGTGATAATATCATATCCTTTACTACCGACAGGTACCGCGAACGCCCGCTGGTTGTAAAAGGCCCCGGCGCAGGCGCCGAAGTAACCGCCGCGGGCGTATTTGCTGATTTAATAAATGTGGGCGCAAATTAATAGCCCCCTAACCCCCTAAAGGGGGAACTATAGTTTGATATTTTTAATATGGAAAATAATTTAGAAGAAGTTAAAGCCGCCCCAGAAGCAGCTCCCCCTTTAGGGGGCGGGGGGGGCGACAGCATCCACGTTTTTGCTCCGGCTACTGTAGCCAATGTGGTTTGCGGTTTTGACGTGCTGGGCTTTGCGGTTGATGAACCTGGCGATGAGGTAATCATGCGCGTCACAGGCAAACCTGGCATCACTCTCAGCAAAATTACCGGCGATGACGGCAGGCTGCCGCTTGATCCGGCGAAGAATACCGTCAGCGTGAGCGTGCAGCATTATTTGCAAAGTGTTGGCCGGACAGATATTGGTTTGGATATTGAGTTACACAAAAAAATGCCAATCGGCAGTGGCCTGGGCTCAAGCTCGGCCAGCACAGTTGCTGGTTTGTTTGCTATTAAGACTTTATTGGGCGATGATTCCGACCCTATAAAACTGCTTCCTTTTGCTATGAAGGGCGAGGAAATGGCCTGCGGTCATGGCCATGCGGACAACGTTGCTCCTGCCCTGTTTGGTGGTTTTGTGCTGATCCGTAGTTATGAGCCGCTTGATGTGGTAAGGCTGCCGCATCCTAAAAACCTGTGGTGCGCCATCGTATTCCCTGATGTTGATGTACCTACAAGAGAGGCCCGCCAAATAATCCGTAAAAACATCCAGATGAAGGATGCCGTTACCCAGTGGGGCAATATTGCCGGCTTAGTAAGCGGTTTATTTATGCAGGATATCGACCTGATTGGCCGCAGTATGAAAGATGTGCTCGTTGAGCCAGTACGCTCTATGCTGATCCCAGACTTTTATAAAATGCGTGAAATGGCTATGGAACTTGGTGCGGTAAGCTTTGGCATCTCAGGATCAGGCCCGTCTGTTTTTGCTTTTACCAAAGACGAAGCCACCGCACGAGCCATCACCCAAAAGCTGCAACAGCACTTAACCGATTTAAAAATCGGATCCAATAGCTACGTATCAACTATAAATGACGCCGGACCGAAGGTTTTGGGGTAGTCCCAAGTCTGAAGTTCTAAGTCGCAAGTATTAAGTCAACATCATAAAAAGCCTCGTCATTGCGAGGCACGAAGCAATCCCCGATTAGCAGAGCCGCTTTGTATAGTTCGCGATTGCTTCGTACCTCGCAATGGCGGGATGGAGAAGTCCGTAAAGAATTAAATCCGAAATCGAACATCCGAATTCCGAAATCAAAAATGAAACTCTACAGTACCAATAATACCCTATCTGAAGTATCGTTCAAAGACGCGGTTTTTAACAGCATGCCGCAGGATAAAGGCTTGTATATGCCTTACAGCATTCCACGTTTGGATGCTGATTTTATCGACAATCTTGATAAATATACCTTGCCCGAAATCGCTTTTAAAGTAGCCCAAAACCTGCTTGGCGATTCTATCCCCGAAGCTGATCTGAAAGCGCTGATCGATGATGCTATCAGCTTCCCTGCTCCTATTGTAAAGCTGGAAGACAATGTATATGTCCTCGAGCTTTTCCACGGCCCATCACTGGCATTTAAAGATTTTGGCGCTCGTTTTATGAGCCGCGTAATGAGCTATTTCCTTGAGCCCGGCGAAAAACAGCTTGACGTACTGGTTGCTACCAGTGGCGATACCGGCGGTGCGGTGGCTCTTGGCTTTTTAGGTGTCCCCAATACCCGTGTTACCATCCTTTATCCTAAAGGCAAGGTAAGCGGCGTTCAGGAGCAGCAACTAACTACCAATGGTCAAAACATCCGTGCCCTTGAGGTTGACGGAACCTTCGATGATTGCCAGGCATTGGTAAAACAGGCTTTTGTTGATGATGAGCTAAACGAAAAATTCCGCCTTACATCCGCCAATTCCATCAATATTGCACGTTTAGTTCCGCAAACTTTTTATTACTTCAATGCATATGCACAGCTATTAAGGCAAGGCATTAAAAAAGTAGTTTTCTCTGTGCCAAGCGGCAACTTCGGTAATATAGGCGCAGGTTTGTTAGCCTGGAAAATGGGCTTACCTGTCGAAAAATTTATTGCGGCTACCAATGTCAATGATACCGTGCCTGAGTTTCTAAAAACCGGCGTTTATCAACCCAAACCATCGGTAGCAACTTTATCTAACGCAATGGACGTAGGCAACCCAAGTAACTGGGTACGCATTGCCGACCTGTTTAAAAACGACACCGAAGCGCTTAAAGAATTGATTGTTGGCTTTAAGTACGATGACGAGGAAACTGTAAAAGCCATCAACTGGGTATTTGATAACTATAATTATGTGGTTTGCCCACACACTGCTATCGCATGGCAGGCTTTAACCGATTATAAGCAGGACCATGCCGCTGTTGACACCGCCGGTGTATTCCTTTCAACCGCACATCCTTGTAAATTCCCTGACGTATTTAGCGATGAGGTTGCTGCTAAAATTGAAGTACCGGAACAGGTAAAAGAACTGGAAGCAAAAACCAAGCTCGCAGTAGCCATTAGTAAAGATTTTGCTGATTTTAAAGGCTATCTTTTAGGGGTTAATTAATTTCAGTATTTTTAGCTGCTGGAAAACCAACAACTACCCGTTATTGCAGAAAGCTGGGTAGGCCTGTCAGTCTGAGCCTGTCGAAGACTCGCGCGGAGAGGCCTGCCACCATGCTTCGACAGGCTCAGCATGACACCCTTTTTCGGTCGTGGGAAAGCTACGCAATAACAGGCAGTTGAAATATGGCCGACTTCAATACCGAAACATAAAATGCTTAGCAAAACCCTGATATTTATCTGCCTCCTGGCAGTTTGCCTAACCGCCTGCAGCCGTAAACAAAAGTTCGACCGTGATAAATGGGATGATGGAGATGGCCTTACGTTCGCTTATCGCCCGGGTATGGTTAATGACCTGATTGAAAGTAAACAGCTTAATAATCTTAAATATCAACAGGTGATCCATTTGCTCCACCGTCCTCAATTAAGCAGTAAAGACAGCATGGTATACGACCTTGACAGAGAATACAGCAAAGGCAAATTGATTTATACCCAAACGCTTGTTGTTTTTTTGAAAGATTCGGTAGTTACAAAGGCCGAGGTTCATGAAACCCACGCAAAGAAAAAATGATCAACACCATAATATTCGATCTGGGGGCCGTTCTAATCGATTGGAACCCGCATTATATGTACCGCACCCTGTTTGCTGATGAACAGGAAATGATAGACTTTTTGGCTAATATTTGTACCTCTGACTGGAATGAGGAGCAGGATGCCGGCCGGTCCTTACAAGAAGGTACAGATTTACTTGTAGCCCAGTTTCCGGAGCACGAAGCTAATATCCGTGCTTTTTATTCCCGCTGGATAGAGATGCTTGGCGATCCTTTTCACGATACGGTAGATATCTTCAAACAATTAAAAGAAAGCGGTAAATACAAAATCTACGCATTGACCAACTGGTCGGCCGAGACTTTTCCGATGGCCCAGGAGCGTTTCGATTTTTTAGGATGGTTTGATGGCATTGTGGTATCCGGCGCCGAAAAAATGCGTAAACCCACCCCTGCCTTTTATCAAACGCTGCTTGATCGTTACCATGTAAATGCAGATGAGGCTTTATTTATTGACGATAATTACCGTAATATTTTAGCGGCAGAAAAGATGGGCATCAAATGCATCCACTTTACATCAGCCGAAGCTTTAGAGATAAAGCTGAAGGAGTTAGAGGTGTTGTAAAATCTTGCAAACCGGCCGCGAGAACATCTGTGATAAAGTGCTTAAAACGCGCTTACATTTCTAACTTAAGCGCCGGTAATTGCGTTACAAACGCCATACCATATTAAGCACCCGTTACAAACGGGCGCAAGTTTATGAACAATACGTATTTATTTCTGCGGGGCAACTATCCATGCTACAATTACCACAGCCAGTAATCCGCCTATAATCAAATAACTTAACGGGTGGGCAAAATTCACTGTCCAGCCCATGTACTTAATTCTTTTGGGCACAATGATCCGGCTATCATCTTTGTTGTAATAAAATACGCCGTATTTATAATTATTACTATCCTCTGTCGGTTCCATCGGTATTTATCCAAATAACTCGCTGCTCAAATACCTGTCGCCCCGGTCACAGCAAATAAAAACGATTAGTCCCTCTTCCAGTTCTTGAGCAAGCCTTACAGCCGCAGATAGTGCACCGCCGCTGCTCATGCCTGCAAATACGCCTTCAACCTTAGCCATTTGGCGGGCCATTTGAGTCGCTTCTTCCTGCGAAATATCCATTACCCTGTCAACCCGTTTGGCATCAAAAATCTTGGGCAGGTATTCTTCGGGCCACCTGCGGATGCCGGGGATGGAAGAGCCTTCAACCGGTTGGCAACCTACTATCTGTACGTTGGCGTTTTGCTCTTTCAAATATCTTGAACAACCCATGATGGTGCCGGTAGTACCCATCGCACTTACAAAATGGGTGATCGTGCCTTCGGTATCCCGCCAAATTTCGGGGCCTGTTGTTTTTACGTGGGCCCTGTAATTATCTGGGTTAGCAAATTGATTCAGCAAAAAATACTCGCCAGTGGCGGCTTTTTCTTCGGCATAATCGCGGCAAAGCTCTATCCCTTCAAGCAACGTAACTTTAGCGCCAAAGGCCTCCATGGTAAGCGTACGCTCGCGGGTGGAGTTGGACGGCATCACCAGCTCTATTTCCAGGTCAAACAACCTTGCAATCATAGCCAATGCAATACCGGTATTTCCGCTGGTTGCTTCAATGAGCTTAGTGCCGGGTTTAATATCGCCGCGCTCAATAGCACTTCTGATCATGTTGAGCGACGCACGGTCTTTTACGCTGCCGCCCGGATTATTGCCTTCCAGCTTGGCGAAGATCCGCACTTTTGGATTTGGGTTCAGCTTTTTAATTTCTACCATAGGCGTGTTGCCTATCAGGTCTATCAATGAAGCCATTATATAATTTTTATAGGTAAATGTTTTATTTCTTGTGTCCGAACAATTTAATGCTCAACCTTTTCAGGATCCGGTGATTGGGAGTATGGTATACCCTTGAATTTGGCGGTAAACTCTTGGTGAGCCAAACGTTCCCTCCTACCACACTGTTGTGCCCGATAATGGTTTCGCCGCCTAAAATGGTGGCCCCCGAGTAAATCACCACATTGTCCTCCACCGTTGGGTGCCGCTTGGTATTGGCCATACTTTTATCCACACTTAAAGCACCTAAAGTAACGCCCTGGTACAGCTTTACATGCTTACCTATTTTACAGCTTTCGCCAATAACAATACCGGTACCATGATCTATATAGAAATACTCGTCTATTTGGGCAGCAGGATGAATATCTATCCCTGTTTTAGAATGCGCATATTCTGTAAGGATCCTTGGTAACAGCGGAATATCATCGATATAAAGGCTATGCGCCACCCGGTAAAGCGAAATAGCATAAAAGCCCGGATAAGTACGGATTACTTCAAACTCACTGCGCGCGGCAGGGTCTCCGTTAAAAATAGCCTGGATATCGGTATTCAGAATACGGAACAAGTCGGGAAGGCCTTCAAAAAACTTTTTGGCCAGCTTTGAGGTATCGCAATTGCTACAGGCCTTTGTTGCATGCATAATGTCACAAAGTTCATTCTCCAGCCTTAAAAATTCATCCTTCAGTTCCTCAACCGAAGCGTATTGCTGCCCGGTTTGTTCGGGATATAGCAAATGGATCACTTTTAGTGCCCACGCTGTAATCTCCCTGTTTGAAGGCACAGCCTCCAGCTTTTGCTGTTTGGCAAATATATGTTGGTAAAAATCCTGACTCATGTTTTATGGTGGGCCGTTTTGGGAAAACAACCAATAACAGTACAAGTTTATATAAAAGATTGTTGTTAATATGTAAAATGAGCCGGATAATTGATATTTGAGTGAATTTAACCTATGCAAAACCATGAAAGACCAAATAATTGAAACCATAACAGCCTTATTCGCCGGGGCCGATGAGCACGACTGGGACAAGATAAAAAACACCCTTGCCGAGAATGTAGAGCTTGACTATAGTTCGATGACCGGCAATCCGGCAAGTGTTGTACCATCCGAAGGTATTATTGCGGCGTGGCGTGGATTTTTGCCCGGCTTCGACAGAACCCACCATCAACTGGCCGATTTTTATGTAATGCAGAATGGTTCGGCAGCGCTTGTTCATTATTATGGCAAAGCCGATCATTTTATTGGTGATGAACTGTGGATTGTTGAAGGCACCTATGATACCGAACTTATTGAAACTGACGGCAAATGGACCATTACCAAACATAAACTTAACCTCATTAAACAGGATGGCAATCTGGACTTACCGGCGCGGGCCGCAGCCAGGATATCTGAGCAGGGCTGAAACAACATGTCACTGAGCGTAGCGCGGCAATCGCACGGAAGCATAGCCGCTCTGTATAGTATGCGATTGCCGCGCTACGCTCAATGACGTGCTTCTTGATTACATCGCCTGCTCCGTCCTTTTCCTTCGGTTTAACCCTGCCTGCAAAATCACGGATATTATAATGATCAACAGGCCTGCATAAAAGGATACGTTGAGTTGCCGGGATTCATTAAATAAAATCATTGCCAGTAAAATACTGTAAACAGGCTCCAGGTTAAAGGTTAGATTAACCGTAAAGGCAGACATTTTCTTCAAAACCTCGGCCACCATAACATAAAGGCCAACCGTGCAAAAAAGCGATAAAAGCAGCAAATAAATGATATCTAATGTGCCTGGTAGTATCGTTTTTGAGGGGAAAAAATAAAGATATAGCGGTGAGGCCAGTATTAGCGCGGCAGATCCAACCAGCATCTGATACAAGTTCATAACGGTTGAATCATACTTTTTAACCAGACGCTCGTTCAATATGGTATAAAGTGATGCCAGGAAAGATGATATTACACCGAGTATGATCCCCGTTCTGAATGAGGTATCAAAATGAAATATCAAACCGATACCGGCAAGGGTAAGCATGCTTAGCAGCAGTTCAGTAATATTGAAAGGTTTTTTGTTGATAAGCGGAGACAGAAATGCAGTAAAAAAACTGGTGAGGCAATAGCAAACTACGCCTACAGAAACGTTGGAATATTTGATGCTGGCATAAAAGAACACCCAGTGAAAGGCAATTAGTAATCCAGCCTTACCCATTTCCGTTATGTTATTCCATGAGTACTTAAATTGTGGCTTTTTGATCCATACCATAATCATCAGGAATAAAAAAGAGAACAGGGTACGGTAACAGGTAAGCAGGTATTCATTTAAAGAAATAAGTTTACCAAACACCCCGGTAAAGCCGGCAAGTATTACGGCTATGTGCAATAGAACAAACGTCTTTTTCATTTTTTGCTAAATTAAGAATAGGTTGGGCAAAGCATAACAATACCTGCAATTGCCCGCATTGAATAAATTGTTTTGAAAATAGTGTTGAAAAAATTCAGACCCGATAGAATAATCGATGATCTGTTAGCAAAAAAGAGCTGGTGGTGAATCATTGAAAAATGGCTCCGACGCAAGGATATTGCGAGTAAGGGATTTTGATGTCCCAACTGTGCCATATTTAATGTTTGCTGTTATCATTTGTTGACGAGCCAAAAATATGGAAAAGTTTTGTTTTAACTAAAGATTTGTGATTGTCTTGTCACTTTGGCTATTACCATAAAATTGAAGGCCATTTTGTTCACAGAGATAACTTCTACCGAAGATAACTTAAGCAGAGACCGGTGCGTCCCCACAAGCCGAACGGCCGGGGCACACAACTTATGTGTATGAGCCGGGACACTTATATAATAAATATTTACAGGCGAGCTGCCTATATTTAGATGGATATAACTATGTATCATTTCTTTTTAAATTTATCGGTGATATAGCAACACAAAAGCCTTACGCTCCGTATCATTGCGTATTGATAAAAGCAGCAATGTTAAATTGATACAAATTATAGAATGCCGCTAAAAAGCCCTTTTTTTAAACTTTTAATATTAACGCTGTTTCTATTCCCGGGCCGGGTATATGCCGGCATTCCATATCAGTTAGTTTACCTGAAAAATTATAGCGCCCCTGATGGCCTGCCCAGTTCAAGGGTTAACTATTTAATGCAGGACAGCAGGGGTTTTATCTGGCTGGCCACCGATAAAGGCGTAAGCAGGTTTGACGGCCAGCATTTTAAAAACTTCACATCGGCCGATGGGCTGGAAAACAATGAGTGTTTCCGGATTGCCGAGGATAATTATCACCGGATCTTTTTTTACTGTAATAACTACCGGGTTTGTTATTATGAAAACGGACTTATCCATAAGCTTAATTCGCCTCAAAAAGTAATCGTTTCACCCTTCGCCAATTTCTTTTTTAACCGCTATAATGAGCTCTGTGTAAATTACAGGCTTAGTACCAAAGTATATCATTTTGAAGAGTTAAAATCGGAAAGACATGCCATAAGGCATTTGAACGGGTACATTTATGGTTCTGACGGAGAAGAGATCGTCCTATCTGAAAATGATCTTGATATCCTCGAAGAAGAGCTTAAGGCCGGCCAGTTAAGTTTTCAAACCGCCAATACCAATACCAAACCTTACCGGTTGGCTTTACAGCAAAATTATTTGTTATTGATAACTAAAGACTGGGTACATGTTTATCGGTATCAAAAAAGCGGGATCATCCCCCTCAATAAAATCTATTTTACCGGCAATGTGACTTCGGTTTACCTTACCGGCAAAAATACGTTTGCCGTTACAACGGTAAAACAGGGCACCTACATTATTAACTATCTTACCGGCGAACGGAAAAATTACCTTAATAATAACATCACTACCGCCACGGTTATTGACCGGGAAAATAATTTATGGTTTGGCAGTTATGACAAAGGCTTCTTTTTAAGTACTAACCCCGAAGTAAAAATCATTAACAAAGAAAGCGGGCTGGCCAATGAAGATGTTTTAAAACTGGCCATTGCAGGAGGCTACCTTTTTACCGGGCATGTTTTAAGCACACTGAGTTATATGAAACTTGGCGCAAATCAAACGCCGCCGATTGGTACTATAACTATAAATCAAGACAGGTCTGACTTTAACCGGATAACCAATCTGCTTACAATTCCGGGCAACAGGCTCATGATTGGTACCGATAATGGTATATTCAGATTAGATATTTCGAACAAGAACCCGGCGTTATGGCATCCCGAAAGTTATTTTGAAGGCCCTGTAAAATTTGATGGCCCTATAAAAGGAATCACCCATCAACATGATACAGTGTATTTTATTTCACAAAATGCCGTTGTTGTAATATCAAATCAGTTCAAACGTCTAAAAGGTTATAGATTCAAGCCTATACGCATGACATCTCTTACCTGGTATAAAAACAAGCTGCTGATAGGTTCACTTTATGGGTTATACCAGTTAATGCCCACTACTAATGATATTACCTATGTGCGGATATTAGCCAATAAAGGAATAAATGTTGTTAAGAGCCTGGCATCAAATAATGAAGTATGTGCGATAGGCACAGAAGCTCAGGGGGTGTTTTTGCTGGCCGGCAAAAAAATTGTTCAATTTAGATCTCCTGCTATTTTTTCAGGCGATATCCGTAAACTGGTATGGACAGATGACAATACACTATGGGTCTGCACCGCAAACGGTGTAAGCATTATCAGCTTCTATAATCATTATCAAAATTACCGGATAAGTTTACTCAATACCAGTAACGGGCTCCCCTCGGATAACGTTGCCGATGTGGTACAGAACGGTCATGATTATTATATAGCTACAGATCAGGGCATAGCCGTTACTCAAAATTTAGGGAACACCGCCCTGCCTAAACCGGTGTTGATTAATGATGGGATACCCGGAACTCAAAACAGCTTTACTTACGGCCGGCCTGTTGTATTTAACTGCGTTGCCCTATCCTACAAAAGCATGGGCAAAATACAATACCGCTTCAGGCTTAAGGGGGTTGATAAAAATTGGAGCGTCGCGCCTTCCGGCGAAAAACGGTTCGACCTGCTGCCCCCCGGAAACTATGAGTTAGAAGCCCTGGCTGCCGACCGTTTTAACCAGTTAAGCCAGCCGCTCATTTTTAAATTTGACGTTATGCCTTTATGGTACCAACAGCTGTGGCTGCAGGTGGTGGCTGTATTAAGTACCATAATCATCGCTTTCCTGCTGGTACGGAAATATTATCAATCCATCATCGGCTTACAAAAAAAGGACTATGAAAATGCCCTTGCCCTGCAGCGCGAACGACAGCGCATCAGCAGTGAGGTGCATGATGATTTAGGGGCAAGCATCTCCGGTATTAAGCTCAGGACCGAATTGCTCAGCCGCAAAACAGCCGATCAGCCTGCTTTTAAGGAGATTGACGCTATTCATGAAGCCATTACCGATATATCTACCCAGGTAAGGTTAATTATCTGGAGCCTTGATGCTGAAAACGACGAAGTAAGCAACCTGGCCGGCTTTATTCATAAACAAGCCATTAAAATATTTGAATACAGCAATATTGACCTCCATGTAAATGCCTCCGTCAGCGAAACCCCGGTTACCATCAGCGGCGAAAAAAGGCGCCAGGTATACCTCCTTGTTAAGGAAGTATTAAACAATATTGTTAAACATTCGGAGGCACAAAACGCGTTTCTGGAAATCAATCTTTACAAAAACCGGCTGCAGATCAGCATCCGTGATGACGGGCGCGGATTTGACCCTGATGTGCGCAAACACGAAACCATGGGCATCCGGAATATTCACACGCGGGCAAAAAGATTGAACGCCGAACTGAAAATTGATACCGCCCACGGTAAAGGCACATCCATCGGCCTTAAACTGAACCTTTAGCGTATACCCCATAATAGGTATAAAGAAAGCCGGGATAATTTAGGAAATTAGCATTTTATATTTACCGAAAAGCATGCTCCAGATAGTTTTGTTAGAAGATAATTTACATTACCGGCGCGGGCTGGAACAGAAGAAACTAAAAGGCCTTGTTAAAATTAACTTCCCTGTTAGTGATCTTTAAAGCCTAAACCTTATCATTACCATAATTCATTGCCGCCCGGCTTCGCGAGTACTTGTTATTCACCTTTGCACAATTATAATCACCAGCCTAAAGGATCAATCCCGCTTTAACAGTAAAGGGACAAACAACCAATTGGTCAATTGCCCCTTTATTTTGTTCAAACCTATCCTGCGCAACCGGAACTATCGCCGGCAGCCTGTGCCTTAAAGGCAAATTCTTAGTTCAGATATTTGGTGATATCCTCAGATAGTGGGGTAGTTTGCGACCTGAAACGGTGGATCAGTTTACCGTTTTCGTCTATGAGGAATTTTTCGAAATTCCATTTGATGTCTCCGGTAAAATCAGGGTTTGGAGCGGTTGTTAAGTATTGAAACAACGGATCGATATCCAAACCTAAAACGCTTACTTTACCGCTCATCGGGAATTTTACGTTAAAGTTTTCTTTGCAAAAGGTTTTAATGTCCTGGTTAGTGCCCGGCTCCTGGCCGCCAAAGTTATTGGCCGGGAAACCTACTACTACCAGTTTGCCTTTGTATTGTTCAGATAGTTTTTCCAGGTCGGCGTATTGCTTGGTGAAGCCGCATTTTGAAGCTGTATTTACGATCAATACTTTTTTGCCTTTGTATTTAGCCAGGCTAAAATCTTTGCCATCAATAGTTTTCAGTTTAAAATCATATACCGAAGAAGGCGCGGTGGCAAATAATAAGGCGATGATGAGTGCCAGTGTTTTCATGGTTTTTACAATTGATTTTTATAATCCACTATAAAAGTAAGGCTAAAAATTTCTTTTAGCTAAGTACTCATCTTCTTTTTGTGTCATTTTTTGTTTTGTAACAACACTTTTATCCGTATAGCCCAACAAGTGCAACGCGCCGTGAATAATAACACGGTGCAACTCATTGGTTTCGCCTGTTTTAAATTTGGCGCCATTTTCACGGATGCGGTCTATCGAAATAAAGATATCGCCAACTATCTCCCCCTCCACTTCCGAATTATCAAAAGTAACGATATCGGTATAGGTATCATGATCAAGGTATTGCTGGTTTATTTGCAGCAGGTAGGCGTCTGAGCAAAAAATGTAATTAAGCTCCCTCAGCTTAAAGCCCTCGGCAATTACCGTCTCTTTTATCCACTGCCTTAATTGTGCTTTTTGTTTCGGTTTAAAAGTAGTGTCTTCTTCAAAAAAATTTATCGCGGGCATCAGATCTTAAAGTGAAGTTCAATTTCATTACCCGATGCGTTAAAGATGCACTGATCGGCAAGGTGTTTAATGATAAACACGCCGCGGCCAGTGAGGTTCTCGAGGTTTTCGGGAGCTGTAGGATCAGCAAGGTTATTATAGTCAAATCCCGGGCCTTCATCTGTAACAGTCCAGATGATACGCTTCGGCTCGACTTCGGCATTAACAATCACTTTTTTTGTTTCGTCCTGTTTGTTGCCATGCATGATGGCATTTATAACCGCTTCATTGAGGCAGGTCATCATGTTGGCGAAGGTATCTTCTTCCACATGATATTTATCAGCAATTTCTTCTATCAGCTGCTCAAGCAACGTTATGCTCTCCGGTTTTGACGGCAGCTGCAACGTATATAGCTCGCTGGTTTGAACATTTGCCTCTTCCATATTATTTGGCATTAAGTTGATCAAAGTAAGATTTTATTTTTTGTTTATAATACAAATTAAGTGCCGGAGATACCGTTCTGATCTGCTCCGTCTGCTTTGCTTTTTGTTGTTGGTACCCCTGCAGTGCCTTTATGTATCCCGGTGGCAAATCCTTACCCGCATTGCTTTCCCTTTGCTGATCCTGATCTCTTTGCTGCTCGGCCTTTTCGGCCTCTAATAACCGGGTTTGTATTTGCTGCTGCCTTTTTAGCGCGTCATCTGTAATCTTCCTGTTTACGAGATCACGTTCGGTTTGTTCCATTTCTTTCGAAATTTTATCCAAATTGCCCAATCCCCCTGTTCCATCTTTATTTTCATCCCTGTCAATTTGTTGCAAAGCCTGCCGTATCATCTGCTGTTGACGTGCCATTTTAGCAAACTGCTCGCTCATATTACCGCTATTGCCCTGTTGCCCTTTACCCTGATTGCCTTGTTGCTGCATCTGTTCGCGGGCCTTTTGCATATTTTGATTAAGCTGCTGCTGCATTTTTGCCAGTTGCGATATGGACTGCTGTTTGCCCTTGCCTCCTTTACCACCCTTGTTCATCATTTTCTGCATTTGCTCAAGCGCTTCACTTAGCATCAGGGCAAGGTTGTTCATGGATGTCATGGCGTATTGCTGGTTACGGTTCGCTTCCAACGTACGTCTGTCGCCTAAAAACTCCAGGGCCTGGTCGATATGGTCGTTAATGCTTGCAATCTCCTTGTTTACTGCCGATTGGATCTGCGGCACTCTCCTGCTAATTGCATATAGGCTGTCTTCAGCTGTTTTCAGGTTGTCTTTGATGTCCTTTTGGCTTTGCGATAAAGTAACATATGACGGATCTGTAAGATTGGTGTTTTTAAGCGTTTGCATCAGCTTTTCCTGGTTAAACGAACTATTAACCAAACTCTTTAACAATTCCCTTAGCTGCTGGGCATCAACAGCATTCTCTTTTGATTCGCCTTCCTCGCTATCCTTTTGCATTTTTGCGGCAAGCTCCTTCATTTGCTTTGCTGCCTGCTGCTGCGATTTTGATGCCTTTGAATTATCCTTTTTTTGCAGATCGCCGGCGCTTTGATCCATCTGCTGCTCAATATCTTTGGTTTCTTTTTCAGGGTTTTGATAATCGGATTTACGTTCGGACTGCTCATTGACCTTCTGCAACTCATCGAAGCCTTTCTTCACATCCTGAAAATCCCGCTTCAGCTTATCCTGTTGCTGTTGCAGATTCTTCTGGTCGGCACCGGGCTGTTTGGTTTGATCAGATAGTTTTTGCTGCTCATCGGCTATCTTATTCAGCTGATCGAGGTTTTGATTGAGCTTTTGTTCAAACTCCAGTTTTTTGTACAATTCCAGCACCCGATCGAGCTCTTTTTTTAACGATTTATTATCCATCTGCATTTTGGATAACTCATCGCGGGTTGCATCTTTCTGCTGTTCATTTAACATTTGCTGCAGGTTTTGAAGCAGCTCCTTTGTTTTTTGATCAAGTACGTTATTAAACAGGTCTTCTATCTGTTTTTGCTTAGCCCTGATCTCTTCGGTTTGCTGCTGGTTTTCCTGCCGGTTGTATAAATTCTTTTTATTGTCGGCCTGGATATCTTTCACCATGTCTTCCAGGTCTTTCCTTTTTTGCATCAGGTCTTCCACCTGCTTTTTCTCATCGAAAGAGAGCGTGTTTTTGTTCAGCAGGTTTTGATTTAGCTTTTGCGCGTCGCGCTCAACCTGCCCGGCCAGTTTAATAGCCGATTGCATTTTTTCTTTTATGGCCTTTGATCCGGCATTTAACTGCTGGTTAATCTCCTTGCTGTCAGGGACATTTAGTGTATGTTTTGCTGTACGGGCTGTTTTATGCCCGGAGACGCCATCGTTATCGGCAACCTCAAAAAAGTAACTTACATGATCGCCGGGAGTAATGCCCATGTCCTTGAGGTTCCAGTAGTAAAAAAAGTCGGCCTGTGTTTGGGACAGATCTGCATTAACCTTTTTGGTAAATTCCCTTTCCTTGCTGTTGCCTGTAGCCTCGATGGTATAATGAAACGTGAGCGATGAAAAACCATGATCGTCCTGGATTTTACCGTTAAAGTAAAATGCTTTCATACTTACCGAATCCGGCTTTTCATCAATAGTAATGGATGGCGCTTCGTCAGTAACAACGTTGATGCGATATGTAGCCGAATCACTTTGGTTCACCAGGGCATTAACCGGTAAAAGCTTATAGATCGAATTTTTCAATACCCGTTCACGATGTTCAAACAAATCGGCGCTGCTTTGCACAGCCGGATGGCTTTGTTCATTCATATCGAACATCAACGTACTGGCATATTGGGTATGCAATTGCCAGTTCACAGTCGTGCCGGCAGGAATAGTCAAATCACCGGCATTGAGCAGCCTTTCATTTTTTTTATGGAGGTAGGCCGGATAATTTAGGTCAACGTCAAAGTGTAACAGTGCCGGCTTTTGATTTACCTTGATTTCGTAAACAGCCGAACTAAAGCCATTACCCGAAAACTTAAAGCGGGTATTTTGCTGCAGGTTGCTAAACTGGTAATGAAAACGGCTGATGTTATCCTTATCCAATTTAAACGTATTCTCCCCTGTTTCAACATAAACATCTGCGGGCAGCTTATCGCCTTCCAGTTTAAGGTCGAGCTTTAAATCACTCCCCTGCACAACGGAAAGTGTTTTGTTCAATACAATAAACCTGAACGGAGCAGCAGGAACAAAATATTCGTTATGCCTGATCAATCTTTTAGTACTTTCGGTTAATACAGAAGGCGCAGCTAAAGCAATAATGATAATTACCCCCAGCGGACCAAGCGCCCATTTTAAATATTTGGTGTTTTCTTTAAGGTTGATAGCCGATGGAAAGCTTACCGGTTTAAGCGCCTCTATCTTTTGGTCGATACTGGCCTCGATGAGTGCACGGTGGCTTTCATCTTCGGCAGCAAGTTTTTTTAGCTGCAGGGTATTGAGCAGTTTATCATGAACATCGTTAAAATGCCTGCCAATAATTTCGGCAGCTTCATCATGCGTTAAAGTTTTGCCCAGCTTAAGCCAGGCCAGCAATGATGGCAAAACCAGCCAGCAAACCAGTACAGTATTAAGCAGGATAAAAAAGTAAAAAAGAATGGTACGCAGCAGGATACTGAAATTGCCAAAATACTCGCTCAGGGTAATAACAACGTA
Source organism: Mucilaginibacter sp. SG538B (assembly GCF_013376065.1). Taxonomy (NCBI): domain Bacteria; kingdom Pseudomonadati; phylum Bacteroidota; class Sphingobacteriia; order Sphingobacteriales; family Sphingobacteriaceae; genus Mucilaginibacter; species Mucilaginibacter sp. SG538B. Next base: position 1,190,540 of record NZ_JABMJI010000002.1, on the reverse strand, counting down.
GGCAGAGAAAAGGCCGGCACCTAAAAATATCAATCCGCGCAGAAAATTATTGAAATAATACTTCCGGATGAAAGTATTGATTTTGCCAAGCAAAAGTTCATAATTTTCTGTCGAGGCCATACTACATGTGGAAAACGTTAAATAAACACGCCTTATTAAACGCAAAAGCCATGTATTATATATAACACGTGTTGGTTTAAGTTAAAAATTAAAGCAATAATAATAAAATGTTAATTGTTTATGACAATTAAAATTGAATCCCCCCCTTTATTGGGAAATACATGGTTTTAAACAATGATAATAGGCAAAATTGGGAATATCTTATTCCCGCTCTTCAACTGTTTCTTCCTCAAAATCTGGAGATTCGAACTTATGCAGCCAAATACCGGCTATCCCCGTAATTGAATATGGAAATATAATTACTGCTATAGAAGATACAGCCGAAACATTTTTCTCAAAAAGTAATTCAAAAAACGGGAGCATAGTAATTATCAATATAGCTATGGTTAAAACCTGCTTTACATAAAACGGCTCTCTCTTTTTTGATAAAGAGTATACGGCCACCCAAAATACAAAGGCGAAAGGAATAGTAAGCAGCAGAACCATATCTGCAAAAATGATATAGTCTTTTTGGATCTCCGCGATAAGGCTTATTTCAGGGTTCTCGATAATAAACCATGACAGCACAAGATGGAGCAATGGTGCTATGATCACCATCAGTAACCAAACTTTTAAACTATATATAAATGACCGGTTCATAATTTATTAAGGAAGTCAACAAGATACAGAGCCGTCAATAAAATAACAATAGTAGCTTTTGCTATAAATGCCCACATATCCGCTCAAAGCGGGATTATAACTACATGATTTTTTTTTATACCATTTTCAGCGTCGATACGTTAACTCATACGCACCGATAGTGAATATTTTTAATGGTTTACAGGTAGAATATAAACTGATTTTTTATATAAAATATTATATCCTGCCCGCCGAATTTTTCTTAGGCACATAACTTAGTCGGCCGTTGGTGTTATAAATAAATTATAAAGGTTTATTACAAAATAGCGGATACAATACGCCATTGGTTTTTTTAATCATAGATTAATCATTGCTGTGTAAATTAGCGCAGAATAGGTGTTTTCACGGATTGTTAAGCGTATAGTTAATTATTACCTTGCATTAATTTAGCCACAGCCCTATCATGACCACTCCGATCCAACTCGATAAATCCATATTTGACTACTTTAGTGTAGGTGGCGTTTGGCAAAATATTTTATTTTATGCCGCAATATTTTGCCTTTTATATATTAACATTTTGTTAACCCGTCGAAAGAAAAGTTATAAGCTGCAGCCAGTTGGGGACTTACCTGACGAAAAAGACGAGTCTGCGCTGACGACGGCAGATAGCGCCGGGCTCAAAACAAACGCCGCTTTAAATAATGAAATAGCTACGCTAAGAAACGAGCTTTTGGCTCTGGGCGAAAAATTGGAGCTTTCGTACATGAAATCGGAAAGACTTAATGGCCAGTTATCAGAAATATTGGATAGTGTTGAATTAACAATGGTCTACGATCATACCCTTTGGGATTGGTCGCTGGATTTCAGCAGCAAAGAGATTACGCTTTCCGAATATGGTTTAAAGCTCTTCGGCTTTCCGGAAAATACAAAGCCCGTTTTAAATGAGGCCATCCATATTGTTGATCCCCGGCACCAGGCCGCATTTATGGATGCTGTTGAAAAATCATTTAACACCGGTGCCGACTTTTCAATAACCTGTCTTGTTCATCCATTAAACGGCAGCCAGTCGAAAGAAATAAAGGCAGCAGGCAGGGTTTATTATAACGAGTACGGAACACCCCTAAAACTATCCGGGAAATTTTCAATTACCCATACCGAGCCACTGATGATGAGGTGATTCGGCTTTACCGGCCCCATTTCCGGGCGGATCTGCAAGTGTTCAATTTTTAAAAATGTGAACACTTGCTTTTCTTTTGCAAAAGAATGCAATTGATTATCAACAACTTACATTTTGGCTAAAATGCTTTAAAAGCCGACTTGAACAAACAAGCGCTGATAATCAACGAGTTGCAAATTTTCATTTTAAAACATTGAACACCCGGTTTTTAAAAATTGAACACTGACAAGATCCTGTCAGTTTATTGGGAGGGATTAGCCCGTTAAGTAATCGCCCGGGCAGGGGTTTAAAGTTCATTTTATAACGATATAGCTGTTTTGGAAACAACAGCTCTGGTTAAGGCATACGTTGGGGAGTTGCAATGTTTGTACCGTTAAATAGCAAACTAACTTATTACATTTGAGAATCAATTATAAACCAATATGTCACGTACTCGAATGGCAGGGCTACTTATCTTTCTTTTAGGGATAGGGATGTTAATCTGTGGCGCTGGCATGTTCACCTATCAGGGAGAGGCCTTGACCCCACTCGTTTCTAAACTTGGAGAGTTTTCATTTATATATTGGGTTCCGACTGTAATCATAGGTATCGCTCTGTTCATTGCAGGCAGAAAGAGCAAATAGGCTTCATTTACATTTTGAAATATCCCTGCAACAATTATATTTGCAGCCCGGCCATACATTTATTTCGGGATGTAGCGTAGCCCGGTATCGCGCCAGCATGGGGTGCTGGAGGTCGTGGGTTCGAATCCCGCCATCCCGACTTGAACACAAGCATTAAAGAGCATATTTGAGCAGTTTTTTACTGATTGGATATGCTCTTTTTTGATTGTTGACCTTCTTATAGACCTTGATATTAGTATTACTGCCATAACAGATTGTGTAAACGGGCAGGATGCTTGCTGTGTTTTAGGTCGAAGTTATGCTTTCGCTAAACTTCGACCAGTGAGGGACACCAGTGAGGGACACCAAAACCCAAAAGACATACGCCCATACATGAAAAAAGCCCCGGTTAAGGGGCTTTGTCCACATTATCTCATTGAATGACACCTATTATTTAAGTGCGGCAAGACTGTTCATCAAATCGTAATTATAGACAACATCAGAATTTAAATAAAATAGATATCCATCTATAAAGTTGACTTGGGTTATAATATCAGATTTCAATTTTATCTTGCTTTTTAACCCTTTTCTATAAGTTACCCAACCAATATCATTTCCGACATCTAATGCATTCGACAACTCCTTTGAATTTAGAACTACTACATCTGGTTGCCAATTTTCAATCAGAACCTTCATGATTTGTTTTACTTTGGCTAAAGTAAGTAGTCTATCCCTTGCAGGTCCCTCTGCGGGCATTTCAATTAGACAGACATTACTCAATCTCTCAGAACTCTTACCAACTCCAAAAGATACGTTACTCGCTTCTCCATCTTTATGTCCTGTCCAAAGTGATAATCTATAGCCTATTTTACTATAGCCATTTTGGTCCAAATCGTTCTTTTTTAATCCTCCCTGGTATAATTTCTTTATATATTCAGGAGAGAGGGAAACTCTACACTCTAATGCTTGCTTCCGGCTCATTCCCAGCTCATATAAGTTCAGGAAATGTTCGTCAATTTCACATAGTCTTTTTAGGGTTTGAACCGTTGGATCAATTACACTATCAAGCAATTGTTTTCTATCTTTCCAATATGCCCCTATATAGAATGTATCAATCATATTATTTAGCTGGTGTATATTTTAAAATAATTCCTGTAATATCATTTTGTTTAAACAGCGCCTTAGTAGCATCTAAGGTTTTTTGACTTGAGAAATTCCATTCAATAAGAGCTCCATCTGCTGCAGCAACCTGACGTTCAGCTTGATCAACTAAAGCATCACGACCTTTAAACCAGCTTTGAAACTTCCCATCCTTTCCAACAAATCCATCATAAGAACTTTTAGCTTCAAGTAAAGTTCCATTATTTACTCCGTCGAATTTAACTCCATTTACCTCAAATGCATTACCTGCTGGCACGCCGGTTATTTGTTCTTGGTAAGCCTTTGCGGCATTTGACCATCCGGTTGTGCTTTCAGAAACCCATGAACCCGTTACAGATGCCTCAGGAGCCAGAACTGGCCCTTTCCCAGCAAAAGCATCCCCAACCATTCCAAACACCTTACCACCGGCATAAGCAAGAGTCAAATTGACGGCCAGCTCTTTTTGGTTTTTTGAACCTTCCCTTTGTAACTCGTTGTATTCCTTTGAACCTCGCTTCAAATGCCCGCCGCGTTCATTGTCTGATACCCAGTTCATGAGACCAATGGGGATGGCCAATGCTGATTTAACAACGGCTTTAAGAACTTTAAGATTTAAAATGGCACATTCTGGACATGGCCCCATTCCATCCGGATCAGTCAGCTTTATGGGATTATCCTCCACATAATTATAAGGCGACCACCTACGATACTTTTCCGACAACGGATCAACGGTCGTCCACCTTCCTATTACAGGGTCATAAAACCGCGCGCCATAATCGTACAGCCCGGTCTCTTCCTGCAACTCCTTATGGTTATAAAGGTACTCATTTTTTGGAGATATAGTTTGCTGTGTCGATTGTATCCCATACCCGAAAGCATAGTAATCATTCTCCTGCAATAGTTTCGCTGTTTGTTGCGTGGCATCGTTCGGATCAGGTGTCAAAGTTACCCTGGTATTGCCCAAATGGTCTTTCAGGTCGTACTCGTAAACGTAGGTTGCGCCGCTTTTTCTTGCCCGACCTTCCTCGGTCTGGATAAACGCGACGGTATTTGTACTGTTGTCATACTCGATACCATTCTCGTATTCCGTAGTTGTGGTGTTGCCCCCCGCTACCAGTATTTTCCTCAGCTTATTACCCGTTGCGCTGTAAACATACGTTACCGTACTGCCGTCACTTTTAGTGATCGTTTGCGGCAGGTTCAGCATATTGTAACTAATGCTGCTGATGCCCTTGTTCTGGTCTTGCAGTTCGTTACCATTGCCGTCATAGGCGTATTCATGGGTCGCCTGTACGGCATCTTTGAAACCCGCGTTCCCTGTATAACCTGTTGCCCCGTCATCGATCCGGTCTACCTGGTTAGTATTGACTAAATAGGTATAGCTCAGGCTGTCGATCCGGGTCCGCACCGGACTGGTCGTGGTTCCGGTATTATCATACCTCCCCAGGTTGGTAATATTACCCATATTGTCATAGGCCACGTTCTCTCCGTACAGGTTGTCCTTTGGATTACTTGTGTTCGTTGTTGATACTGCTGAAAGCAGCCTGTTCAGGTTATCATACCCGTAATCATAGGTTTGTTTTACCGGCGTTACCGTTGTTCCGCCGATGACAATAGGCGCCGACTTCCATGCCACCGTGGCTATATTGCCGCCGTATTGTTTGGCTGCCGTGGTTGCACCGTCATAGCTCAGCTCTTCGCCAAACTTATCGTTACTGTCATTGTTGGTCAGCCCGCCGTCGCTGTTCAGGTTCGCGTTGTTGATGCTGCTCAGCCAGCCCCTCGGGTTGTACCGGTAATCGATGGTCTGCAGGTAGCTCGTCCCGCTGTTTTTGGAATGCAGCCTTTTGGTTTTTAACTGCGCTACCTCGTTATAATCGCTCCTGGTCAATATCACCGAATCCTGCGGCGTTGTACTGCCGCCATCCTGTAACTGGTGAACAGTTCTTAGCTTACGCCCCATGTGGTCATAGGCATAGCTGTTCCGTTCGGTCAGCGTACGTACCCCGGCACTGCCTGCCGCATTTTTCAGGTAATGGTACCGGTATACTTCCGTAGGCTGTTTGGTAAAATTGTATTTGGTCTGGATATCATCATAATTGTACAAACTGAGCGAGGCGTTCCCCCCAACATAATGCTGGCTGAATGTCCGGATCACCTCTCCCTCATTATCATAGTACGGCACGCTCCACAGGTAATCGCCTGTAGTATTCAGTACCAATGTTTTCGAAGCTGTCAGTAGGCCGGTTGTCTGCTTGCTGTACGCGGTGTTGGCCGTTTGGTCATAAGCAGCCGGAAAGCTCGGGATACCCGTATAGCTGTCATAATAGTTTACGCTTAACGTCGTTGTCCATGCTTTGGGCCAGGTGTATGCCGTATAGCCATTACCTGTTGTCACCGGCGTTTCCCATTGCGCGCTGGTGGTGTCCGCTACCGCCTGCAGCACCGCGTGATTGTCTGTTCCCGGTGTGCTTCCGGTATGCTGATAAATACCCGTTAGTACCGCCCTTCCCGTCGCGTCATATTTGGTGATCGTCCACTCCTGGGTAGCTTTCATCCTTTGCACAGAATCCTGCGTCGCTACCGGCTGGTCGAGTTTATTATAAATCATGTATTCCCAGCCTTTCCCCGGGACCTTCTTTTGCACCAGCCTGTTCCTGGCGTCATAACGGTACTGGTAACAGCGGCTATCAAGCGTTGTTTGCGAAATAGCCGTACCTTGCGCGTCCGGATTCGCACCGGGAGGCAATACAAAGCTCAGGTTGCCCAGGTCATCATACACATAATAGGTCGAGAGCTCCTCTGCTGCCGTTCCCTTTATATTATAAGTGCGTTTCAGCACCACATGCCCTTCCTTGTCTTTATACTCCTCCGTGGTATTGAAACAGCCGTCTGAGGATGGCTGCGACTTCCAGTTTTCGTTACGGGTAATGGTGACCGATAACTGGTTAGGCGCATAGGTGGCCGTATTGCTATTTGCCCGCCCCAGCGTCCTGCTTTGATTGCTGTTAATGGATGCCGTATACAGCGCCGCGATCCTGCTCCCGTTATTCCCCGTTACAACCGTACTAAAAGTGCTGGTCTGGTCATTGGTGGTGTATACCATCCGTACCGAATGGCTGTTGCTGCCGGCGTCAGGTGTAGTGCCCAGTTGCCAGGCGGTGCCCGGTGCGCCTTGTTCGATCACCCGGTTTAACGGCGATGGTTCAAAGCCCGTCTGCGCAAATGGGAATGAGGTGTTCGGCACGCCGTTCGTTTGCTGTGTTGCTGATGTGTTGCCTGGGTTATAAAAATTGGTCAGCGCTCCGGTCAGCGCATCGCTCTTGTAGCTGCCGTCTGTTGTCGCAGCGGCATAGGGCAGGTATTTCATTACTTCCTGCCCGTATTGGTCATAAGCAAAAGGTTGGACAATGTCTTTTTTCAATGGCGAACCTTTGATCTGCACGGTTTGCAGCGGCCTGCCCAGCCCGTCTATATACTGCACCGTCTGCATCAGCTCGCAGGTCATTCGGCCCGCAAGCATGGCATTGTTTGTCAAACCTTTGGTCAGTGATACCGAGGTCAGGATATAGTTCTGGTTTGCGCTCAACGATATCGTTTGTGGCACGCAGTCCGGAGCTACTATATAAAACTTCAGGCTGCTCCCCGCCGCTGCCGTAAAACTAAAGTTCGGGTTCAGCGTAATGCCCGTATTGTTGTAATATGACCCTGGAGCTGGCGCCGTTGTCAGCGACACCGGCGGCGCCAGGTAGATCTGCGCCGATGCCCGTATACAAAGCGTAAGCAGCAACAGTAAAAGCAGATAAACCGTCTTGCGGCTTTTGTGATCAGCATTTTTCTTCATGCTTTAAGTATTTAGGTGTAATATAGGCCCGGTTATTTCTTTGCTTGCCTTGAAGCAGGCTTGAGCTGTTGCTTCAACAGATTGATCTGTTCCTGGAGCGAAACCAAAAGCTTGTCTTTTTCCTTATCCTTCTGCTCGTTCTCTATCGCGTACAAGGTCAACTCCTCCACTTTCTTCATCAGTAACTTGTTCATCTCGCTGACATTAAGCCCCTTTTTGGTCATTTCCTGTTCTGAAGGGATTTCCGGTAAATGCTGGTTTTGATCGATATATGCTTCGACCTCCGATAACGGTGCCAAGCGATAATCTTTTTTGAACACATAATCACTCCAGCCATTCAGGTCGATCAGCACGGATTTAGAATGTATGGTGCCATTGACATCCAGTTTGTTTTGCGGGTCCGTTTTACCAATACCTACATTTCCAGAGGCATCAATGGTAAGCCTCCGGATGTTGCCTGTTACCAGGCTAAAAGAAGGGAGATTGGCATATCCGTTACTGCTTTCCAATAGCATTCCGCCCATTTTGTCAGATTCACCTGTGGTGCTTTCGCTTGATAATTTGAAAACAAGGCCGATCTGCCGCTGAACAGCATCTACGTTTACGCCTGGATGGTTCAGAACTACCAGATCAGCAAAGGTTGCCGGTCCGGTCCCTGTTACTACATTGAATTTGGACGTAACAGATGGAAATAAAGCCGCTGAAGCATTGACTACTGTTGGGGTTGTCGCCCCGATAACCACACTGCCCGCATTATTGGTATATATATTGGTGCCGCTGGTTGTCCATTGCGCAAAAAGATAGTTCGAGATAAAAACGAATGAAATCGTGATTAAGGTTAATTTTTTCATGTGATTGGTTCTAATTTGTTATTGTCCCTGGTAATGGTAATCTGTATGTTTAACGATGTTGCCGTCTTTATCCCTGATGTTTTGCAAACGTCCGAGGCCGTCATATTCGTAGTACGAGGCATTGTTCTTCGGATCTATCGAACTGGTCACGCCGATCAGCGGCGAATAAGTATAGGTGGTCATCTGAGCGCCCTTCGGATATAACCTGAGTTCATCAATATTACCTGTACCTGATACGGCAACTGTCGTCTGCCCGGTAACCTGGTGCTCGTAATAGGTCCACCCGTTAATAGTCCCTCCTTTCAGCGGGTAACCGGCTACGGTACCGGCTATGGCTAACGCCGATCCATTGCGGGTCCAGTATGATATTACATAGGTATTAGCTGCGGTCAAGTTGCCTTTGGTGATATTGCCATTAGAAAGATTATAGGACTTATTACCTGAAAATGCTGTGATAACGCTATCCCGCTGGGTTGATGCTACTGCCCAGTGACCTGTTCCCTCCGCCTCGAAAGAGGTATACGCGGCCGATAACGTGTCCGCGTTCTTTACCTGGGCGACCGGCGACATCTGGCGGTAGTCCCAGATAATGCTTACCGGTAACTGCCCCGGCACCGTATACTGCGCGATATTATTTTTATCATCGTAGGCATCGAAATTGATCAACTGGCGGTACCGGCTGTCCTGGTTAATGGTATTCCCGCTTATCGACATCGGTACAAAGTCCGTTATGGGTTTGATCAGGTCAAGCTTATACATCTTGTCCGCAACCACCGTTCCCGATGCCAGCTGACGGTACCTGCTTACAGAAGCCCCTGTTACGTACCCGGTAGATGCTCCTTTATAATACAGGCTGTCACGCTTTTCTATTGTCGTAGCGACCATGTTTCGCCGGATTAACGTATCGAGCATCATGTTCCCGGTGGTGGTTCCCGAAGTGATATAATCCTGGGGATAAGTGACTTTTGACACGTGCAAGTTGCCTTTTTCGTCGGTCATACTGCTACGCGTCAACTGGTAGTGGGCAGGATTATCATAATAGCTTTTGTTGCTGACCGATATGTATTTCGTAGTGTCATTCTGGTCGTACGTAACTTCCCTGACAGAGTCTTGCAATACACGTTCGGATTTAATTATGGGATGAAACAAGGCAATCATTTGAACAGGCACCCCGGCATTACCATTGCAATTTCCAACACCTGTTCCCCCAGAACCTATTGGCCAGGCCAGAAAATACTTCGGGTTAAAATAAACATTACGGTTTGCTGTATGAAAATAACTGTAAGTTTCGTGAACCTTATAGTAGCTGCCGCCGGTATTCCTGTATTCTTTTTTTGATAAAAGTGAACCATTCAGGTGATTTCCCATATTGAGCGTTCCAGGCCTCCGGAAACCATTATAATCAATGACGGAATCGGGAGAATTGAAGAAATTGTAAACGGTTTTCCCGATATCAGCATTGGTTATGGGATCAATAGTTCTTTCGTTGACCTGGGAATACCCTACGATATTGCCCTGTATCACACTGGTTAAACCGGTATTGCTGGTACCCAAAATCACCACACAGGGGCAAACACCCTGATTGATCGTATTAGCAACAAACTCCTTGTGGATATAGGATGGGAATGACATCAGCCTCCCATAGGTATATTGATCAGATCCGGAAGTGTACCCATAATCCCAGATACGTTTTTTTGTTATCGTTACGTTATCCGAATAATCAGTTATGGAGTTGATCCTGATCCCTCCTGCAATCTCCTTGTGGATACCATTGCTCTGATGTACGCGTAGTTTATAGCCCTGATAGGTTACCTGTACATGAATAAGCGAGAAGTCAGTTGTGGGAATACTGGAATCTACGTATGAATTCCAGGTATAGATAGTGCTTGATTGCGTAGGCGCATGAAGGGTTACACTGGTACTGCACGCCGGTCCATCACAACTCAGGTTACTACTGGACAGGTCGACAACGCTCCCGTTCACCGAAAAGTACAGTTTTCCGTAAGTTGCCCTGTCAGCCGGAGGCCAGCCGGAATTGATTTTCGAAACAAAGGCCACATTGACCGTTGCATCTGTACCGGCTATGATGTGGCTAAGGTCAAAAGTCCCGTTTTTTGCGCCATACGTGCTGATCACAAAAACAGTATCAATAGTCACCTGGTCAAATTGCGGATATTCGGTAATGCCAATATTTGATTTATCGTAATCATACTCATTGGGCGCATATTCGAATACCGTTTTGCCACCTGTAGGATAAACCAGCTGTTGCAGCGAAAATAGTTGCATATACTGAGCAGAGGGCGACCGGTCGGCGCCAGTGTAATTTACTGGTAATCCTGTAATTCCGTTGGCTTCGTAGTAAGTATTTGTTGTAGGTATAAGTGTCGTATTGCCCGTAGCCCCATTAAAAAAGCCCCAATGGTCAACACCATAATTATGTTTTCCGGCCAGGGAACTTCCGTCTTCATTATAGGTAAAACTGTATGGTTTGACCGATAAACTGCCGCTTACCTCCTTGACACTATCCAGCCGGAGCCTTGACATCTCTGGTTTATTTGCAGCGTTCGCGTTAAAATAGGAATAATACAAGTCGTTTTCCTTGATCAGTTTCAATCCGGCTTTGCTTTTTGAATAAACTTTAATGTCATTTAACTTGCTACCGCCCGAAAGGTCCGGGCGAATGTTGTCGAAATCAAAAACAATCCTTCCGTTAGTAAAATCAATACTTTGCAATATCGAATTGGTATAAGTTGTGGCGGTGACCGGCGCCGGGTAAAGCCCCTGGTTGCCGCAACCAAAACTATAGCTCAACATTGGTTGCTCTGCTACGGTTACTACGCCATTTGATGCATAATTAAAGGTAATTACATCATTTTCCTGCGTAATTATTTTACTAAGGTGCCAGGTACTTAACTGGTCGGGACTTGAGCTTGACCCGCCATATTCCTTATCATTAAAAAAATACCGGACACCCTTCTCATCTGTAACGATAAATGTATTGGCGGCAGTGAGCTGGATCCTGATATTATCCTGCTTTTCCAGAACCACGGTTTTATCCGGCCGTATGATAAACTTGCCGCTCATCCCCAGGAAATTAAAGCTATAGCTATCCGGCTCCATATCAGAAGGGCTTGTTCCGGAGGTCGCCGTTGAAAAAACATGCGAATAATCCATAACGGTTCCGTTGGTCAGGTACACCAGGTAACTGCAGTTAAAATCAAAAATGTATTTATTGATGTTCAGCATCGGCATTTCCGGATGTTTGGGATCGCCGTTTCCATTAGCCGGTTGATTGTCAGCCAAATCACCTGGAATCAATGGAAGGTTGACAGAACCAAAATACCCACTATAAAAGTCATCTTTATCTCTTACTGTCCGGGAGATCATCCCGCCTGCATTCAGAGCCCAGCCAAGACCTGTCCAACCAGATTCCTCATTAAGCCGGATGCCCCCGGTATGGTAATTTAAACTTATTGGCATATTGAGGCCTTTAGCCTGTATGCTATAGATAGGCACAGATACATCGGCCGTACCGGTGTAAGGACTTGCCGGAACATCGGCAAATTTCATCAAGACTGCCGCGTTGGGCGAAGGTGGCAGTACATTTGGTACATATGGCGGTGGACTTGTTTGCGCAAATAAATTTATAGTAATGAAGAGCGCACAACATAGCAGCGCCAAAACTTTGAACGGTTGCTGTGATAACATCAGGTGTAAAAGTTTAGGAAATGAATGTTATGGATAATTTTCGTGTAAGCGTTTATTGATAGGGTTTATGAATTATTAGGTTTCATTTGTACTTTGGTTTAATTCATAGTAAGGTGTTTTAACGGAGAGTTTCCTCTGTCATATTTTATCGACGCGGCAACCTTTGGCATAAATCCAAATGAATTGATTAGTTAAGTTGGAATGTCTATTTTTTCATTTGTGATAAAGGTTATTGGAATCAGAGCAAGAGCATTGTTGTAATAGGTCGTTATAATGTCTCTAAGATAAACAATGCATATAAAAAATAAATAGGTGTTTTAACGGAAAGATATACAGTATAAACACCGATTCAACAATATAATAAAATGCCAAAGGCCGGTGGGAAACGTCAAGCTATTGAGATGCATATTACATTAGTCTATTTATCGGATTCAGTAACCTTACAGGGACGTTTACGGTTTACCCTCAGCAATAAATATAAGCAGATCGATCATATCAACAATTGTTTTGACAAGCCATTGGTGATCTCCTTACCGCGGGGGTAACTGAATATGGGCGAAAAATTATGGAGCAGTTTAAATAGATTGTGACCGATTATGGCGCTCAGCTAATCGTGAACTTATATTCCTTGATTTTTTTTAACTCCGAATTAATTTTAATAATCTGCAACCCCCATAGAAAACATTTCAATCAGGCATATATTATTAAATAAAAAAAAGATCTTTTTTATAGCTTAGCGTTATATTTTTAAAAACACAACGATGGTCGAAAACAAACCGACATGTCAAAAAACACGATCATTCTATGAAAAAAGCTTTCCTTACCTTTCTCCTTTTCTCGTTACTTACCCATGCTTTTTCCCAATCAACCGGCAATATTAAAGGTAGCATCACCGACAATTCAAAAGCCCCGTTGGAGCTGGTGAATATTATTCTTTACAAAACAAATTTCAGCGCCACCACAAATAATAAAGGCCAATACAGCATCAATAATATTCCTGCCGGAAATTACCTGGTCATTATTTCGCACATCGGCTATAAATCTGTTAAACAGCATATACTCGTAAAAAACAATGACACTACTGAATTTTCCTATACGCTTCAGGCCGGCGTTATTAAGATATCTGCTGTTGAAGTACAAGGCGAAAGAGGCGTAGGAAGCATCAAAGCGTTACCCGAGATCAGCGGAACAAATATTTATTCGGGCAAAAAAAATGAAGTTGTTTTGGTTGACAGCGTCAATGCAGATATCGCACAAAATAAAGCCCGCGATGTGTTTGCAAAAGTACCGGGTATCACGTCGTGGGAGTTGGATGGTTCGGGCACTCAAACCAGTGTAGCGGCAAGAGGATTAAGTCCGCACAGATCATGGGAGTTCAATGTGAACCAGAATGGCTACAATGTTAATAACGATCTGTATGGTTATCCCGAGGCCATGTATAACCCGCCATTGGAAGCCGTACAGCAAATTGAGCTCATCAGGGGATCAGCCGCTCTTCAATATGGCCCTCAGTTTGGAGGGATGCTCAATTATGTAATTAAACAACCTGATACCACGAAGTCGTTAAGCATTGAAACCGAACAAACGTATGGCTCGTTCAATACCTCAAATTCCTTTGTTTCGGTAGGTGGAAAAAAAGGCAAGTTCACTTATTATGCTTTCTTTAATTACCGTAGCAGCGATGGATGGCGTCCTAACTCCGACTATAATTTCCTGAATGCTTACGCAAGTTTGCACTATAAGCCAACAGATAAAATGGATATTGGTCTCGAATATTCAAGAGAAAACTATGTGCAGAAATTTGCTGGCGGGCTTACCGACGCGATGTTTGCTGCCAATCCGCGCCAGTCAACCAGGAGCAGAAATTATTTTAACCCGATACTTAACCTCCCCGCTTTGCTTTTTAATTACGCCATCAATAGTAAAACATTATTGAATATAAAAGCCTATACCTTGTTCGGGCAAAGGAACATGGTTATTGCCAGCCCGAGTTTAGCCACCAATGCAGATACCATCAGCCAAACTACAGGCTCCTACGCGCCAAGAGAGATAAACAGGGACTTTTACAACAGCTATACTGTTGATGCACGAATGATAAAAAAATACGATCTGTTCGGCCATGAGAGTGCCCTATCGGGCGGCTTAAAATATTCCAACGCTGCTACCAACAGAAAACAAAACGGGGAGGGAACTACAGGAACTAATTTTGACCTTACTCAAACCGGCAATTACGGTATCGTCCTGCTCTTTAAAACAATAAACTACGGGGCGTTTCTTGAAAACCTTTTCCGCATCACCGATAGGCTATCCGTTACCCCCGGCATCAGGTATGATAACCTCAAATCAACTTTAAACGGAACGGAATATAAAGTATATAAAAATTTTAACCCCGTATCGCTTTCAACCTCCAGGAACATCGTGCTGGGTGGAATCGGTGCGCAGTATAAGATCACTGAAAGCATTAATATTTATGGAAATTACTCGCAGGCATACAGGCCTATTCTTTATGCAAATCTTATCATCGGATCGAGCACAGCGGTGATCGACCCGAATTTGAAAGACGCGAGCGGCCATAATGCAGATATTGGCATTAGGGGAAAGGTTAAAAAGATATTGACCTTTGATCTAAGCGCATTTGAACTGAAGTATAACAACAGGATAGGAAATATAACGCTGACTGATGGCAACGGAAAACCCTACACCTACACTACCAATGCAGGCAATGCGCTCACCAGGGGAGTGGAAGCTTTTGTTGAGGTTCACCTGCTTAATTTCAATACCGAGGACACTAACAATGATCTTTCCATATTTTCTTCTTACGCTTATAATCACGCCAGGTATTTAAATGGCAAAACAGGCGTGGTTGATCTGACTGGAAAAACGTTGGAAGACGTTCCTCAATTTGTTAGCCGCTCGGGCATAAATGGCTCTGTACATAACCTCTCCGCTACCTTGTATTATTCATATGTTGGCGGATCATGGTCGGATGCGAATAATACAGCTGCTACCAAAACAAGTCCCAATATAGGTTATGTCCCACGATATCACGTGGCCGATTTTGCCCTGGGCTATAAGTTTTCCGACAAGTACAACATCAGGATCGGTATCAATAACCTGACAGATAATAAATACTTTACCCGCCGAACAGAAACGCTTGTTTACCTTGGCAATGGTATATTACCCGGCGACGGAAGATCATGTTATGTTACATTGGGTGCTAAATTCTGACCGCAGGATATCAATCCTGTTTTTGCACAATGGCTGTTCAACCTATTTCCGCCGACTAATAGTTCGTCTGCCTGCTTGCAAGATTCCTAAAATGCGAACCACATAGTTTACGCCGTTGTTCTTTCCCTATTCACCAATTTAGCGAGTTTAGCCAACCGCCGGGATAAAAAGTAAGATTCAATTGCATCGCCGGGGGAGCCATAACTACAAAATCTTTTATTTGTAACAGACATTCATTATGTTTTATAACAAGTTCATTGATTATCAACTATAGCATAAATAGCATCAAAGGCCATCAAGCCGAAGCACAATATATGTGTCCTATACGGCGCCCGTCTTGAATATCATAGATATAAATGCCGGGGTAATCGTCTCCTCATCCCGACTTGAAAACAACAAAAAAAGCATACCTGCACAGTAGTCTTACTGATTGGATATGCTTTTTTTTATTTAACAAATGCTTATATGCCGTAATTGATAATTAGAAATTTACAGAATCATCTACTGCTTGTAATTTTAAACGCTTCCGGTCTTTCCAGCCTTTTATCCAATCTTTTGCTGGAATTTCAATGAAAAAATAACAGGCAATTGAAATACAAATAAGCGCAACCAAAAAGGTATAAAATTGCAGTTCGGGGTTTACAACCCGTATTTTTTTGAAGAAAAAGCTAAGGAAAGATTTTATTGGATGTTGAAGGATGTACATACTATAGCTTGCTTCGCCCAACAGTATCAAGTATTTGTTTGAGAAAACCCTTGTGATTTTTCCGTTATTTAAGGCCAATAATAAAATGAGGGGAGCAAACAATACGGCCATTAACCCATCATGAAAGCTTAAGTAATTATTAACGGATAATACGACTAATAAAGCAATAACAATAAATGTAATGTGCAAGTCATAGTTCGCCTGCCTTTTTGCCGACTTTAAATAAACAAAGCCGAGAATATTGCCAATCATAAATTCATTAATATGCATTAATGGAAAATAGAATAATAGGTCATGAATGGTAGATGGCGGAGCTGCGTAATATGGCGACCGGTAAAGAAAGTTTAGTAGCACCTGGGTTGTAAGCCATAAACACGAAACCAATATGGCGACAGACTTAAACGAGAATTTACTATAGTAATAATTGAAAAGCAATGGAAACGCTACATAAAACAAAGCCTCAACGGATAATGACCAGCCAGGGGCATTAACCTTGCTGATATAACCAGGGAACCATGATTGAATGGCAAACAGCTGTAATATAAATTCCTTAACAGGTAGCGTATCAATTATCAATAATCTGACAGCTGCCAATATAAGCGCAAAAAGATATACCGGATATATCCTGGCTATTCTGTTCAAATAATAATTCCACGGCTTAACTTTAACGGCTTTTTGCTGGCCATAGGCAATGATCATTACAAATCCGGATAATATAAAAAAGTAACTCACACCAACATTTGCCTTGCTGAAAACATTATGTAAAACCGGCAAATTAAATGGCCAAATATCACTCTTGGCGTGGTATATAACAATAGCGACCGCTGCAAGAAACCTGGTAAAAGTAAGTTGGTTTAATTTCATATAAGGCAGAGTATGTTAAGCTGAACAACGAGACAACTTTTTAACCAACTGTCAGCAAGAACCGCGTTTTAATTAAATAAATGCCTCAGAGTTTAATTCAATTTCAGCATACTACAATTTGTTTCCCATTTTGTTTGGCCCAAGTAAATTTTAATTAAAAAATGTGCCGGGTGCTGGAAATCTCGCACCGATTCACATTAACCCTTCAAACTAAAACTCCTTAATAATTTCGATTAACCTTGCCATGTCGCCGGCAATGTTATTGTAAACAGCATCGCATTGATTGTACTAATCAAAACTGTTATATTAGGATTGAACTATTAACATCTGACTAAATGCTCAATTCTTCAACTATCACTATTGAAACAGAAACAGGGGAACAAGAAATTTATATAAGTCCTTTTTTATTGCAATCCAAAGAGCCGCCCAATCTTAAGTCTGGAACTATTGAGAAACTTTATTTTTATAAAGATTTAAATGACGATGCTTATAAAGCAACCTTGGCTCTTGAGCCGATGAGGCACCTGTTTAAAACAGATGATTACATACTTAACCTGGGGCAGAATTTTGAAAACTATTATTTGGGTAGTTTTCATATTGATTTTAAAAACCGGCGCTGCTGGCAATGGGAGGGCAAACCCAATATGCTTACAGAACACAACGTAAAAAGCCTGGGCGAAAACCTTTTTAATCCAAATGTTAAATCCCGGCACTTTACTTTATTTACACCTACCCGCCCTTCTGATTTTAACACCGGAAGATTAAAATATAAGATATAGATAAGGCCAATCATTTAGATCCAGCCGGTATCGATTATGGCTAATGTACTCAAACCCTCAACGCCCCTCTAAACCCCCTGGCAGCATAATATGACTCCGCACCGTTGTGGTAAATAAATATGGTATCATAACGGAAATCGGCAAAAATGGCCCCGCCGAGCTTCCTGATATTGGCAGGGGTTTTGATCCAGCTTGAGGTTTTGGTATCAAACTTTCCAAGCTTTTGCAATTCGCGGTATTGTTCTTCGTTTAAAAGTTCAATGCCCATATCCTTCGCCATTTCAACAGCGCTGTTTCCGGGCTTGTGTTCTTTTCTGGCTTCCAGCGCTTCATGATCGTAGCAAACACTTCTGCGGCCTTTGGGGCTTTCCGCAGCACAGTCGAAAAAAATATATTCGCCCGTATTTTTATCGTAAGCAACAACATCGGGTTCTCCGCCGGTTAATTCCATTTCATTAAGTGACGATAGTTTTTCGGTGTCGGCTTCCAGCTTTGCCTGTACCCAGGCCCATTCTATGCCGGTGTGACGGTTCATGTTTTTCTCAAAACGGGTTTTTAGTATGCCGATAAGTTCTTTCTGTTGTTCTGGTGATAGCTTCATATTTATTGCAGGTTATGATTTATTGGTATACCTCGAAATGTTTAGGTTTTTTATTCCCTCCTGAGGGAGGGGTGCGATGAGAATGCGCGGTGGCAGGGAGGGGTTTCATCGACACGTCAAACGAATAAGCTTGTTTGCGCCTCCCTTCACCCTCCCCGTGGAGGGAATCGCACAATTCCCCGCTTTTTTGTTTTCTGCATTACAAATCATTCAATCCTTTACCGTTAAGGATTTGCGGCATCCATTTTTCAACTCGTGCCTCGCGGGTTGAGGTTTGTTTGGGTTGGGAAAAATGAAGGAGATATGCTTTTTGCCGTCCGGGTGTTAATGCTTCAAATGCGGTTTTAAGGGCGGGTATGGTATTTAATTTTTGTTGAAACTCCTGAGCGACGGCAAAATCTTCCGTCTGCTTTAAATTTACTTTTAGTCCTGTCTTTTCCACCTCAATGGCTTCATAAATATAAGCTTTCAGGATACTCCTTTGCCCGGCTATTTCACCGGCATTGGTAAACCTGATTTGCCGCGCAGCTTGTACGTTTTCGGTTTGCTGAATAAGGATGTTATGGGTATCACTTAATAAAGCTCCCTTGAAAAATAAAAGCGCGCAATATTCTTTAAATACATGGATCAAAACAATGTTGCTTTCCCGAAAGGTATAACAGGGACAGCCCCATTTTAATTCTTCGGTCAATCCGCAATCAAGAACAATTGATCTCAATTGCTCTACTTCTTCCTGCCACTTCCCGGCTTTATTAAAATAAAAATCAACTTTGGGGTTCATATCGTTCATTTATTGGTTTCCCGAAATTACTTTTCTTTCGGCGGGTCTGAAATACCATGATATTACAGTAAGTACCAGTAATAACAGCGCGGGAAATATCTCAGCTATAGCATTCCCCGCTGCAATATGCGAAAAAATCGCGCCCGACATAGCAAAGAAAAAACCCGCGTATGCCCATTCCTTTACCACCGGAAATTTAGGAATCAATACTGCTATAACGCCCAAAACTTTCCAGATGCCCAATATAGTCAAAACATAACCCGGATAGCCTAAATGCGTCAAACTGTCGGCTCCTCCTGCCCCGGCCTTCGCTTTTAATAACTGTACCATTCCTGTTGATATCATCCCTAAAGCAAGCCAGATGGTAGCTATCCAATAGATAATTTTATTCCGTTTCATGATATGTGTTATTTCAATTTGTTTACTACTTCCTGCAGGCGGTTATGGGCCATATTTATACCATAGGCAAAAGGCAGCTTAAGCATCTGGTCCCTCAGTTCGGGCGTTCGGTAAACCACATGCATATTGAGCTTGCTGGTATCGTCGGTAAGCTTTTCAAACTCCAGGAACTCGAGTTGCACATCAAAGGGCGCGTTATCCATTTCAAACGTACGGGTGATCTTTTGCCCGGGGATAAACTCATGAATTGTTCCGTTGGCTTTAAAAACAACGTTTCCATGCGGGTCTTTTGTTTCAAATTGCCAGCTGCCGTGCTTTTTATTTTCAAGCTTCAGCACTTTTGTTCCCATCCATTGCTCAACAATTTCGGGCTCCATGTAGGCTTTAAAAAGCAGTTCCACCGGTAAGTCAAACACTCTTGTAATGGTTAAATCCTGTTTGCCGTTTTCAGCATCTATTTTTGTTTTTTGTTCCATGTTATTTGCCTTTATAATTTTTCATAATAGTTTCTAATTTGTTGAACCTGTCTTCCCACATTGCGCGGAACGGTTCAATGAAGTCGGCCACATCTTTCATTTTTTCTGCATTGATATGATAATAAATCTCCCTGCCGTTTTGCTCCTGTTTAAGCAGCTCACACTCAGTAAGTATTTGCAGGTGTTTGGAAACTGTAGGCCGGGCGGTGTCAAAGTTTGACGCAATTACACCAGCGGTCATTGCTTGTGTGGCAACCAGTAAAAGGATGGCCCTTCTGGTTGGGTCGGCTATGGCTTGAAATACATCTCGTCTTAAATTCATCGTGTAGCTATTTGACTACAAATATAAATGTAGCCATTTAACTACGCAAGTTTTTTGTTTGTTTTTTTTACTGGAACCTTTACCTGATGACCCTCAGTATCAAGCCGGAATATCTGTCAAAAACACATTAATTTATTTTCTGAACGTAATAAAACGAGCCGATTGCTTATTTTGTAATACATTCTTAACACGCCTTCGCTTAAAAAAGTGTAATTTTAGACCTTCTTAGCAAGGTTATACTACTGGTAACAGTAAACTATAATAATTTAATGGGTATGAATGCCATTCACAATAAAGATATTGGGACCAAACAAAAAGCGCTGGCCATTAATCTTAACCCCGAAATTTATGGCTCATTTGCCGAAATAGGTGCCGGACAGGACGTAGCAGCAAACTTTTTTAAAGCCGGGGCATCATCCGGTACCATAGCCAAAACCATGTCGGCCTATGACATGCTTTTTTCAGATGCCATTTATGGGGTACAACAAACCCGCCGTTATGTAAGCGAACCGCGCCTGATGGCCATGCTTGGTCATGAATATGGCCTGATCATTGAGCGCCTTGGTACGCAGCGTGGTGATACTTCAACCTTTTTTGCTTTCGCGGATACCATATCGGCCCTCAATTACAATAAAACAAATGAAGGCCACGGTTGGATGGGCGTACGCTTTCAGCTGGAGCCGAACGGGCAGTACAATGACGTGGTGATCCACGTTAAGCTGCTGGATAATGATAATAACCTGCAGCAGCAGGCTGTAGGGATATTGGGTGTAAACCTGATGTATGCCTGCTTTTATTATAATGAGATTCCACCGGTATTCCTGCTTTCGCTGATGGATAATCTCTCGCGCGACAGGATCCAGATAGACATGATCCGCTTTGAAGGACCAAACTTTACCAAAGTTGATAACCGGCTCATGAGCCTTCACCTGGTAAAATACGGCTTTTCGGATGCGGCACTGTTTGGGCCCGACGGTAAAAACCTGCAACCATCCGAAGTTTTATACAAAAAGCACATCGTAATGGTGCGCGGCCGTTTCCGCCCGGTTATCAACGTGCATATGGATATGTTGAACACCGGTGTTAAACAGTTTTTACAGGAGTCGGATGTTGATAAGGACAACGTTGTTGTTGTTACCGAGCTTACCCTCCAGGCCCTGAAAGAACGTAACGCAGATATCAACGCAGATATAGACGAGAAGGACTTTCTCGACCGTGTAGACATCCTCGGTTCGTTAGGGCAAACGGTGATGATCTCTAATTTTCACGAGTATTATAAACTGGTGGCCTATCTTTCAAAGATCACCAAACTTAAAATGGGCGTGGTACTTGGTTTCCCTAACCTGGAGTACATTTTCTCGGAAGAACATTATAAAGATTTGCCGGGCGGCATTTTAGAGTCGTTCGCTACGTTGTTTAGCCGTAAGGTGAAACTGTTTATATACCCTACCCTGCGCGATGGCGTGATCTGGAATTGCCTGCGTTTTTACCTTCCCCCTCACCTGATTGATCTGTACCGTTACCTGATAGCCAACAATAAGATAGAAGACATCAGGCATTATAACGAAAATAACCTCAACGTTGAAACCGACAATGTGCTTGAGCTGATAAAACTGGGCGCCGATGGCTGGGAAGAGTTTGTGCCGTCCGAGGTGGCTACGATAATCAAAGAGCGTCGCCTGTTTGGATATGCCTCCGGTTTGGAACCGGTAAAAACACTTGAGGCCCCTCCACAAGATGGTGATCGGACTGAAATTGATATAGCTTAAAGCGTAAGGTTTTTTAAATCCCCTCTTGAGAGGGGGCGCGGAGGGGATGAGCGGTAGCAGGGGTGTGTCTTTGCGATAGACTTATCAAAACAGAAACACACCCCTCCACCCCTCTCAAGAGGGGAATCGCACGGCCCCAAAACTATAAAAAGCTCATTCTGTTGCTACGGCAAAACAGAAGGCTTTTGCCCAAGAATATATTTAATCCTTTCAGACTGGCCCGAAGTATCTGCTTTCAAGTCGAGAGACTTTCCATTAAGTTGTTGATAATTAACAGCTACGCTATTACCAGACGATGTAGTTTTAATCACTTCCACCGATTCAACATTTGATGGGATCTTCGCGCCAAACCAATGGTCGTCATCCTGTTGCTTCCAGGTTACTAATGTAAATACTTCATTAGCGCCAACTGTTTTGTTTCCATCAATTGCCGATTTCAAAGCCAGGTCATTCCCGTAAAGTGTTGAGGCTGTACCTTTGGTCTTATTAACAAATGAGGTAATTACCTTGAGCCCATCGAGGTTATATTTCGGGGATGATGGCAGCGCGGCTTTGGTATTGTATAATTCAACCGGTTTGTTATCGGAGCAGGCCGCAAACATTAAGCTGCATACAGCAAATAAACTATATAATGCTTTCATGGGGTTAGTGTTTAATTGGTTGGGTAAATACAAAATCTTCGGCAGCCATCGGCTTGTGGCAATTCATACATTCTGTGGTAAACATGACATTTGCACCGCCGTACGGCACCATCTTCGGGGTCTTAAACCTCGCCCATCCCCAGCCAAAGGTAGATGCATATTTTTTATCGTCTTTTATCATGTACTCCACCTGCTTAAACTCGCCGGTATGGGTGGTTCCGTCTTTATCCTGTAGTTGTGCCCAGGCCACTTTGGCAAATATGGCGCCGTTTGGCCATGGGTGGATCTTGTTTTCTTTGATCGCTTTCACGGCAATATCATTACCGAAGATTACGCGCAGGGTGTTATTATCAAATCGCTCGGTAGTACTGATAGGCTGCCAGTTTTTATAATCGGGGATGTAAGAGATGCCGTTGGCCGCTGTCGGCAATTTGCTTACTGCCGTTTTGTTTTTTTGCCAATACTGATATTGCCTGTCGGCGGCATTGATAACCGCCGTATCGGCAGGCTTGCTGTGCACCATTGAAGCAAGGTAGTTCTTCAAAACAGCAAGATCGGCTGCGGATACTTTTGCGCCGGTATGAACAGCAGTATAACCCGGCAAAGGCATTGCTCCGGCTATAATCTGATTTACCGACTCCCAGAGTTTGCCTTTCTGATCGGCCGGCGCGAGCTTATTCCATTCGGAAAAATTAAGGTCGGCCCTGCCCTGTTTGATATGGGATGCCACCCCCCAGTAAATGGGAACTATTTTATCGTACCAGCGTAAATTGGTGTTGTTTGAATGGCAATCATAACAGGCACGTTGAATAATAGCCTTAACATCTGCCGGGGCTTCCAGGTCGCCCGTTACCGGCGGATTAGGAACATCCGGGCGCACAAACTGGATGCACAAAAAGCCTGCAAATAAAATCAGGATGATAAGGAACGCTTTTCGTTGATACATGGGTTTTCTGTTGGTTTTCATAGCCATTCGGTTTGCAATGCAAAGAAAACTACTATCCTTTATAATAAATGTAACAATTAGTTGGGCGAGTGCAAATAATCGTTGAATAAGGAAAAAAGGAAGTTGAGACTACAAAACGCGCCGCTTTTGCGCGCGCCGGCATCAATATAAATCAGCATGTATGAATAAACTTTAAATTAGCGTAGCAGTCAAACGAACGCATCAATCATCCTCGAAAAAAATGAAAGCAAGATCTATCTTACTACTAATGCTTATTTCCGTTAGCGCTATTAAAGCAAACGGGCAATACAATTTTACCAAAGTTGATAACTGGCTAAATGACCACGCATCCGAAATGGGTGGCAGGGTGGTGCTTGTTGTTTATAAAGATGGCAGGGTGGTTTACAACCGCGCCGTTAATGATATGAACATGAGGCAAAAATTTGTTGGCCGCATGATAGCCCGCAAACAAGGCAAAAAGGCTGATCTGGATGATTATACGTCTACCTCAAAGGTGGCTATTGCCAGCTGCAGCAAATGGCTTAGTGCTGCTTTGGTGATGACCTTTGTTGATGAGGGAAAGCTAAAATTGAGCGATGCAGTTGGCAAATACTTGCCAGTACTATCGCAACATGGCAAGGGAGGCATCACCATTGGTCAATGCCTGTCGCACCAAACCGGGATCAAAACGCCGCCATTAAAAGAAAGTTTAGAAGATATGCGCCAGGACAACTCGATGGATGATGCAATAGCCGATATAGCAGCCTTACCGATGGAAGGTACACCCGGCAAGGTTTTTCACTACAGCAATGCCGGCTTGCAAATTGCCGGGGCTATCATCGAAAAAATCAGCGGCAAAAATTTTGAAACCTTATTTGCCGAACGTATTGCCCGGCCGCTTAATATGCAGCATACTGATTTTGGAAATGCCAAAGTAGCCCTGCCCGCGGGCGGGGCCTACAGTACTACCGAGGATTACCTGAGCTTTTTAACCATGATCATGAACCGGGGCGTTTTTAACGGAAAGCGCATCTTGAGCGAAAATAGTATAGCCTGGATGCAGGAAAACAGGATCACCGCTGACGTTAAGATCGCCTATTCACCTGCCGAGGCAGGAGGTTTAGGTTACGGTTACGGCGAGTGGGTGTTTGATGCCCATACCGTAAGCAGTCCGGGATTGTTCGGGAGCTTTCCGTGGATAGACAAGGATAAAAAGTATGCCGCCTTTATGATGACTTTTTATATTAAAAGCGATGGCAGGCAACAGCGTTATCGCGAACTGAAACAACTGGTGGATGAAGCAGTAAAATAGTAGTTTTGCAGCCATGAAGCTGTACATAAAAAACATGGTTTGCAGCCGCTGCAAAATAATGGTGAAAACTGAGCTGGAAAAAGCCGGGCTGCAGCCTGTTTCCGTTGATCTTGGTGAGGTAAAGATTAAAGAAGCCCCTACCCCGGCTCAGCTTAAACAATTGGAGACATCGTTAAATGCACTTGGGTTTGAACTCATCGACGATCAAAAGAGCCGTATTATTGAACAGATCAAAACCCTCATCATTGAGCATGTGCACTACGCCGAAACGCAATCGCCCTTAAAGCTTTCGGCGCTGCTTACTTTAAAACTAAATTATGATTATGGCTACCTGAGCAACCTGTTTTCGGCTGTAGAAGGCTCAACCATCGAAAAATACTACATAGCCCAGCGAATTGAAAAAGTGAAGGAACTCCTGGTTTATAATGAACGTAGTCTTTCCGAAATCGCTTTTCAATTAAACTATAGCAGCGTTGCCTACCTATCCAGCCAGTTTAAACAGGTAACGGGGATGACGCCATCTGCCTTTAAAGCCCTTCAGGGTAGTAAACGCACAAACCTGGAAGATATATAAAGCACGAATTTATTCTGCAATGGTTCGTATAACCCGATCAAATTGTGGCCGGCTTTGCTGAGTGATTTAAATCCGGGGCCTCTGAAGGTTAGATGACAAAGAGCACCTGTCAGTCTGAGCCTGTCGAAGACTCGTGCGCAGAGGCCTGCCCGCCATACTTCGACGGGCTCAGTATGACACCCATTTTTTTTCGTTCTCATGGGTAGCACTCGTGCTAACCTGTAAATCTTATAAATCATACCCATAATACCGTAATAACTCCACTGCCGGCTCATGGTAATTTTGTATCAACAAATACAAATTATCATGACACATACCTATAATATCACCGGCATGACCTGCACCGGCTGCCTGGCTAAAGTGCAGGGCCTGTTACAGCAGGTTCCCAACATTGAAAAAGTTGAGATCTCTTTAGCCGAAGGTACTGCCGACATCACGATGAAAAAGCACGTGCCGACTGCCGACCTTAAACAGGCACTTGCCGCTTATCCTAAATACCAGCTTAGCGAAGAAGAGGTACATCATCACCATATGAGCATGACAGATGCTGCTGAAAACCGCACCTGGCTGCAAACCTACAAGCCGATCCTGCTCATTTTTGGTTATATTTTAGCAGCAGCAATAATTGCCGGACGCTATACAGGCGGATTTAACATCACTACGGCCATGCGCGTTTTCATGAGCGGCTTTTTCCTGGTATTCTCCTTTTTTAAACTGCTGGATCTTGCGGGCTTTGCCGATAGCTATGCCATGTATGATGTGGTGGCCAAACGCTGGCGCGGATGGGGCTACGTATATGTTTTTGTTGAACTGGGTTTAGGCCTTGCCTTTGCGCTTAATATTGCACCGGTAACGGTTAACGCCATTATGGTTGCGGTAATGAGCATAAGCCTGATTGGTGTGCTGCAAAGTGTTTTCAGCAAAAGGCAGATCCGTTGTGCATGCCTTGGCGCGGTGTTTAATTTGCCCATGAGCACAGTAACCATTATTGAAGATGGACTGATGATTTTGATGGGTGTTGTGATGCTGTGGTTAATGTAAGAGACCTCAACAGGGTGTCATTTCGATTGAGCGGAAGAGGCATGAGCACCGGGGCGAAAGAGAAATCTTATACGCTGTGAAAGTTCGCTATAAAAGTTTGCAAGCAGGGGTATAGGATTTCTCCTCTCTCCCATTACAACTCCCCGCCTGTTCGTCGAAATGACAACTTTAATAAGAAATTATTAAGCTCCTACATCCTAAACCGCAAAGCAACCGAGCGTCCCAAAGCCTGCGCAAATTCGGGGTCAATTACCGGGCCTTCACCTTTTTGTACCCATACACGGCGGGCGTCTTTTTGAAGGATTATTTTCTCGCCATTTAACAGGATCTCAAGTTCGCTGGTGGTTGGGGTAATTGGCGAGGTATTAATTTGATACACGTGGTCGGTATCGTTAAAAGTTATTCTTAGTGGCAATCCCATCTTTATCTTCTCTACGGTAAACATACGTATCCCATGTTACAAAAGCAACAACAGGCGGCGGGCAATAACAAATTTCTACATTAACGGGTTAATTTACAGATCATTATTTTGCACATTTAATCAGGCGGCCAGTTGTAACTGAACCTTATGGATCAGGCTGTTCATGCCAAATGGCTTGTGCAAAACATCATCCGGCGCCCCTTTTTGCGGTTCCTGTGCTTCGGTTTCTTCGTTTTCTGAACAAACAATTACACGAAGATTTTCAGTGGCCCGGTTCAATTTAATAAGCCGGCATAGCTCACGGCCGTCCATGCTTTTATTAACAATATCCAGGATCACCAGGTCGGGGTGGCATGCTTTTATCGTCCTGAAAAGTTCATGGGCATGGGTTGACGAGGCTACTTCGTAACCTTTACCAAGCAGGATGTAAGTCATTACCTCTATCATCAGCTCGCTATCATCAACTATCAAAATTCGTTTTGCCATAAACCAGGTCCTGCTTTTTGTACTTATGTCATGCAAACCGCATGCCACTGATTAACTTACAGTTAACCTCTTGTCGTCCAGGCAGGGAGCTATTCCCGATAGAGCTATCTTTTGTAATGATATTTTGACAATTATGGCCTTAATGTTTAAACACAATTGATCTGTTTTATTACATTTGGCCTATAGGAAATAGATTTAGCGAGCGAAAATGGACAATATCAATATCAAAAAACTGGCAAAGGAACTCAATATCTCCACATCAACCATCTCGAGGGCCTTTAATGGAAATACTGATATTAATAAAGACACCAAAGAGCGGATCTTAGCCTACGCCAAACAACATAACTATTTGCCCAACCATTATGCCAGTAACCTCCGCGATAAAAAGACCAAAACCCTGGCTGTTATCGTTCCCGAAATAGCTAACGACTTTTTTTCGCAGGCTATCAATGGCATTGAAGAGGTTGCCCGTAAAAAGGGATTCTACATTTTGCTTTACCGCACCGACGACGTTTTTGAAAAGGAAGTATCGTTTGTAAATTACCTTAACAATGGTAAAGCCGATGGCATTATCATGTCAGTATCCGGCGAGGCCAGTGACCACAACTATCTGCGCCAGCTGGAAAAAAAGCATGTGCCTGTTGTTTTTTTCGACCGCGTTTACGAGGATATTGAGGCTGCCAAAGTAACTACTAACGACTATGACGCCAGTTTTGCAGCAACCGAACATCTTATTAAAACCGGGTGCAAAAAGGTTGCTTACCTGGTGGTTAACAAAAGTATTTCGATAGGTAAAGTGCGGATGCAGGGCTATATGGATGCGCTGGCTAAGCACAAGATCGTGTTTGATGACACTCTTGTTATTGATTGCAGCAACGATGAAAAGGAAAATTATAAGATTTTGAAAAAGGCCTTACAGGTAATCAAGCCTGATGGTATTTTCAGTTCGGTTGAACGTTTGGCTTTTGCCACCTACTACGTTTGTAATGACCTTGGCATTTCGATACCTAACGATCTGAAAGTGATTAGCTTTTCAAGCCTCAGGGTAGCCCCGCTCCTTTCTCCTCCTCTTTCAACCATAACGCAACCCGCTTACGAAATGGGCGTAAAGGCAGCAACTTTACTGTTCGATGTGCTGGAAAACAACGGCTCCGCTCCTAAAAAGCAACATGTATTGAAATCAAAACTGTTTATCAGGAAGTCTTCGATTGGTGAGTAGTGAATAGTTGATTAAGAGAGTGGTTTTGTTTCGGCAGCCGCAACCACTTAACTCAATCAACCACTCACCTAATCAACCTAAAATTACGCTTCAATAAAAAGCTCGCTTTGCGGCCTGCGTACTTTTAGCATTTTGCTGTAAGCGTCGTCTTCGGCACGGAAACCTACTGCGGCAATTACCGAGGTAGTTAAGCCTTTTTCTTTCAAGCCCAGGATCTCGTCGAATTTCGCAGCGTCAAAACCTTCCATTGGACCCGCGTCTACCCCAATTTCTGCAGCTTCAGCCAATAAAACCCCTAAAGCGATATAAGCCTGTTTGTGTGACCATTCAACTTTTTGCTCATCGGTACGGCTGGCCAGGGTGCCTAATACCATTTGCTCATAACCGGCAAGGCTCTCACGGGCAATGCTGCGGGTTGAAGCAACAAGGTCAATGAATTTTTTACCAAAATCCTCATCAAGGTTAGTTAATGAAGCAAACACAAACAGAGCCGATGAATCGGTAATCTGCGATTGGTCGTACCCAACGGCACGTAATTTCTTTCTTGTCTCTGCATCCTGCACAACAATCACCTTATATGATTGCAGGCCTAATGACGATGGTGCTAACTGAATGGCTGTTTTTAAAGCCTTTAACTGTTCTGCGCTTATTTTTTTGTTGGGATCGAATTTCTTAACGGCCGATCTCCATTGTAATTTTTCTACTAATGACATGATTATTTTCAAATGTTGAAACAAATATAGATGTTTAAACATATATGTTTAGCCATGCAATTGTAAATAGATAATTATTCCCCCTATTAAGTGGAAATAGATGTCATGCCTTTAGCGCTTCCTTACATACAGCTTTGGGGGTGAATTTCGCCTGACTTTATCCTGCTGTTAAGCATTCATGTCGATCACCAATTTACTCCACCCCTTATTCCCCGCATTTTTGATCTCTTTTTTACGCTGCTCCATTACTTTTTTTATGCGCGAGCTGTAAGCCCAGCAAGTGCTTTGACGGATAGAAAGAATTTCGGAAAGTTTGTGTGACGAGATCTTACCCTTGGTTGAATACATCAGGAAGATCATATAAAAAGCTTTATTGATAGGGATCCGGGTATTTTGCAGTATGGTGTAAGCTATTACCGACTCCTCATAACCACATTTTGAACACCGGCGGCTGTAAGGGAGGTGCCCGCTGCCGTAATGCGTATTGCTGCACTTACGGCAGGCATAACCATGCTCCCATTTCAGATCAGACAGGAATTTGAAGCAGGTTTCCCTGTCGGGATAAATGCGGCTAAACTCTTCAAAGTCAACTTCGGTGAGCATTACCCTATCGTGTGTTACTTTTTCAATATCATTATGCAGGATAATGTTGTCTTTTTCGAGGAGTACATTCATGCGCGAGATCTCTTCGGCCTGTTGCTGCAGCAGCTCATTAACTGATTTAAGCTCCTCATTTTGCTCCGCTATCATTGATGACTTTTCAACCAGCTCGCGGGTGCGTTCCTGCACCTGGGCTTCAAGGCTGCGGTTCAGTGTATCTTTCAGCTCTTCGTTTTGCTTCATCTGGGCTATAATATCCTGCTGGGCAATGTCCTTTTCTTTTTTAAGGATCCGCACCTTATCCCCTATAGCAAAAGAGATGAACAGCATCTCCATAATAAAACAAATACTAAGACTGTAGTAATCAAACTCGGTAACAGGCAGCCACCAGATATTTAGTGCTATACAGCTTTTAATCACAAAGCCGGTAAGTAAAAAAGTGTACCCAATAACAAAGAACCGCGCCGGTTTATACCCTTTTATCAACACATAACACCCCGCATAAAAAGAAATGCACAGCGGCAAAAACTCGATGATCTTGTAGTTAAACCAGGCCAAATTAATGGTAATGCAAGCCAGGAAATAAATGCACCTGAAAATGATCACCCACTTGATCACTTTATTTAAACGCGGGGCATTAACTTTTAAATTGAGCAGGCTTTGAGCAAAAAGGATGGCAAAAATACTGGCCGAGAACAGGGCGATACCATACGCATAATTGTTCCAGCCGGGATAGTTTGGCCAGATGTACTGGTAAGCTATGCCATCGGCACACATTTCATAAAGGCCAATACTTAAGTTATAAATGATGTAATACAGGTACTGTACCTGGCGCATGGCTATGAACATCATTAAATTGTACAGGCCAAAAACCAGGATCATACCGTAAAAAACACCAAAGAAAAAATATTCGTCGAGCGCGTAACCAATAAAGCGGCTTACCGTACGCAATACCATGATCACATTAACCGAATGCCCCGAACGGATGCGGATATAATAAACATCATCGGGCCCCTGGCTGCTGTTGATATTAAAGCTAAAGTTTTTGTGTTTGTAAAAGCGCGCGGCAAAAGGGCGGCTACTGCCAAGCGACGTTACCTGGTAAGTATTTTTAACGGGCGAATAAACGGTAATACTGTCGATAGTTTGATCAAAAAACTCCAGGATCCAGTTGTTGCTGGTGGCATTGGCCTTGCCAATTTTTATGCGGTACCAATAAGCCGATTTGTTGTTACGGGTAACGGGGGTTGGTTCCTGGTTAACTGCGAATTTGCCTGCTAAGTAAGCATCGTGAATATCATCGAGGCCGAGTTTTCCGGTTGTGTCCTCAAAATAAACTATCTGCTTATATTCAAAAATGTGCTGGTTTACTTTGTCGCTTATTTGAACCGTGGTTTGAGCTATGCTTGTTGAAAAGCATAAGCAAAACAATATAATACCGATAAAAGATCTCAGTAAAAGTTTAAACATAGGCTTGGGAAATGGATGTATTCCGCACCTGTAATGGTGGTTTCACTACAGGCGCGAAAGAAATGGTTGTTTGGTTAGCGTCAGGCCGGATACAATTATAATATTTTTATTTTTCTATTCCTATTAAAAGTACATTAAACAGTGATTTAAAATGTTAATTTTTAGCCATTTGTTGTTAATATCCGGGAATTACTATACATAAATAGTCACAGGCCCATTTACTAAAGTGTCCGAAGCGGTTTTTCCATCTATTTCATATTAAAAGGCTACGCCTAAAAAACAACGCTGGCATTTCTCATCAGGCGTATTTTTAAAGCCGGCGCACGCGGCGCCCGACCGTTTTATCATTGTTAAAATTTGATTTATCAGATAACTTAACATGACTAATATATGAACCGCTATTGGTTATAACAAGCGTATATTTGTAGTGTTAGGCATCAAAACATCGCTTTTCAAAAATCACGATGTGCTTCATTACCAAAACGAAAACTGTTGCCTGCAAGCTAAAAACTATAAAACCGATGCAAAGCGAACATTACAATACCGGGCTTAAAAAAAGCATTCTTTTTTTATTCGCACTGCTATTTACAGCAAGCTTAACCGTAAATGCCCAAAATATCCGGGTGGCGGCAGCTGCTAACCTACAGCCGGTAATGGAGGTTTTACAAAAAGATTTTAAGCAAAAAACAGGAATTACTATTGATGTTGTTATAGGCTCATCGGGTAAGCTGGTAGCTCAGATCAGCAACGGCGCGCCGTTTGATGTGTTTTTATCGGCAGATATGACCTTTCCCGAAACACTGTTTAAAAATGGTTTTGCAAAAGAAAAACC
This sequence comes from Mucilaginibacter sp. SG538B, assembly GCF_013376065.1. Classification (NCBI taxonomy): domain Bacteria; kingdom Pseudomonadati; phylum Bacteroidota; class Sphingobacteriia; order Sphingobacteriales; family Sphingobacteriaceae; genus Mucilaginibacter; species Mucilaginibacter sp. SG538B. Next base: position 1,158,300 of record NZ_JABMJI010000002.1, on the reverse strand, counting down.
GGTAGTGTACGCCTCGGGCAGCCTGATCATTTGCAGTACGCAAAACATTGGTTTTGAAAACTGGGAACGCCTGCTGCTTTCGGCAAGGATAAAAAAAATCGCCATAGCAAATCCGGCTATAGCGCCTTATGGTAAAGCTGCCGAGCAATCGCTCAGGGATAAGGGGATTTTGGATGATGCTAAATCGAAGGCCGTTTATGGAGAAAGCATATCGCAGGTAAATACTTACATTACCACAGGCGTGGCCGATATCGGTTTCACTACCCAATCGCTGGTAAAGGAACTGGGAAATAAAACACCGCTGTTTTATATGGTCGTCGATCCCAAAACTTACGATCCCATACTGCAGGGTATCGTGATCCTGAAACACGGAGCGACTAATCCTGCGGCCGGAAAATTTTACCGGTACATTTTAAGCCCGGCGGCTAAAAGTATTTTTAAAGCGTATGGTTATAGGGTGCAATAATTTGTATTTTTATCGATGGACCTATCGCCCATATGGCTCACATTAAAATTAGCAGGCGTCACCACGCTTTTGCTACTGCTTATCGGGCTGCCATTTGCCTGGTGGCTTTCAAGGGGAAGATCGTTTATCAAGATCATTTTCGAAGCAATTATTACTATGCCTTTGGTGTTGCCGCCATCGGTATTGGGCTTTTATCTGCTGCTGGCGTTTAGTCCGCAGCATGGTTTAGGGAAATGGCTGCATGATACTTTTGATGTACAACTGGTTTTTTCCTTTCCGGGCTTGGTCCTGGCTTCGGTAATTTATAGTATGCCTTTTATGGTGGGTCCTGTAAAATCCGCTCTGCAGCAATTGCCGGTTTCATTAGCCGAAGCGTCATACACATTGGGTAAAACCGAATGGCAAACGTTCAGGTATGTACTGCTGCCCAACATCAAACCATCATTATTAACCGCCGCGGTTTTAACCTTTGCCCACACGCTGGGTGAGTTTGGTGTTGTACTGATGATTGGCGGCAATATCCCCGGTGTTACCCGTGTAGCTTCTATTGCGGTATATGATTCGGTAGAGAAGATGGACTATGCCTCGGCCAATAACTATTCGCTTATTTTATTTTCCATCACTTTTGTGTTGGTGATAGCTGTTTTTATGTTCAATAAATACCAGGCGAAAGGCCCCATAGCATGATCAGTATAGATATTGAAATAAAACTGAAAGCCTATCATGGCGGGCAATTGCTGAAGATAAAACGGCAGTTTGTTTCCGGGAGCATTACCAAAATTTGGGGGCCTTCGGGGTCCGGAAAAACTACATTGCTTAAAATGATAGCCGGTCTGTCATCGCCCCGAAAAGGGAAGATCATAGCGGACGGAATTACCTGGTTTGATGATGACCAACCGATCAACTTATCGCCGCAAAAAAGGCATATCGGCTTCGTATTTCAAAACTACGCCCTGTTCCCAAACATGACGGTGCAGCAACACCTGGAGTATGCCAGCAATGATACCGGCTGGATAAAGCGCCTGCTGCAATTGGGACAACTGGATAACTTTACCACCCACAAGCCCGATCACTTATCCGGCGGGCAACAACAGCGGCTGGCGATTTTGAGGGCATTGGCTACCAAACCAAAGCTGCTTTTAATGGATGAACCGTTTTCGGCACTGGATAGCAAGATGAAAACTTTGCTGATTGCTGAACTTAAGCTTTTACTTAAGCAATTAGGGATTACTACTATTGTAGTAAGTCATAATTTGCAGGAGCTGGAAGATTTTGAAGGGGAAGTGATGGATTTTGATGATGAGGTTTAAATCTCTTATAAATATTTTTCGACTTGCGCTCGTTTTTAACGAGTACTTAATGTGGTTTGGCGTTTGCAACGCCATTTCCGGCGCTTACTTTACAAACGTAAGCCCATTTTAAGCACTCATCACAGATAAGCGCAAGTTGTAGGATTAACAACCAAAATCTTAATGATTATTTACTACTACTCTTATCCCCATCAGATATCGACTTGATGAGGCTACCCCATGCCAGCGGATTTAATAGTGGATTGGGTGTAAGCGAGTGCGAATTCAGTATGCTGGTGTGCATGGCCTGCGCATTGGCCGATTGTATTTCCTGGGCATCGCGGGGCAAAGTATTGTACAGGGCCGATAGGGTTGCCTTGCTGATATTTTTGCGGGCAATCTCCAAATCGTCATCAGCAAGTTTTATAGCCAGGAAATCTTTTTTAAACTCATCGGTGGTGGCCCATGGAAACACGTGAAATGTAGGCAGGTTGATGATCTGCGCTTTCAGGGATACCTGGGTAGTATAACTTTCATTTGGCAGATTGGACGGGATAACCACGGTAACCGGGGCATAGCCAACGCAGGTGAAGCGGAGGGTATCGCGTTCATGTACTACAAATGAAAAGTATCCCTTATAGTTTGATACGTTAATGATATTATGTGCCGAAGTATTGGTAATGGTTACATAAGGGATGGTGATCTTTACGCTATCGGCATTATGTGTAATACCGGTAAACTGCACAACGGGGCGGTCTTTGCTTTGTGCAAAAGCGCCCATTGAAACAAATAACAGCAGTAAACCAAATAAATATTTCATAAAACCATTAACTACTTAGCTCAACATATATTACGCTGCGAGGGTCAAAATAGTTTTTAAACTTCATCAAAAATAAGTCATATCCCCCAATTGAACCGGGGATTTAACAAATCTTAACAACTACCTTAAATTTTCGGGAAGCACGGCATTGGGGTCATCAATGTCCGTTAGGTTTATGGCCTCAATGGCGGTAATTTCGGGCACAGCTTTTTTAATAGCCTGCTCAATACCTGCTTTAAGGGTCATGATACTCATTGGGCATGATCCGCATGAACCCAACAGCTTTAATTTAACAACATTTTCAGGAGTTATCTCCTCAACAGAAACATTCCCCCCATCAGCCTCCAAATACGGACGGATAGTATCTAAAGCTGCTTCAACCTGATTTAATAAACTCATTTTTATTAATTTATAACGTTATGTAAAGTTATTAATTATTTACAATATTTTCTGCACTCAATGCTTTGGCATTTGATATGGCCACCTGCTGGGCAACACGCTCGGCCATTTTCACAAAAGCAGCGGTCATCGGGCCATCTTCTTCAAGCACCGTCGGCTTGCCGGCATCGCCCGAATCACTAATGCCTTTAATCAGCGGGATCTCGCCCAGGAACGGAACATCAAGCTGTGCAGCCAGTTTTTGTCCACCGCCTTTACCAAATATATAATACTTGTTTTCGGGCAGTTCGGCAGGTGTAAAGTACGACATGTTTTCAACCACCCCCAGTATAGGCACATTAATAGCTGGCATCATAAACATACCAATACCTTTTTTAGCATCGGCAAGGGCCACGTTTTGCGGCGTGGTAACAATTACAGCGCCCGTTACCGGGAAGCTTTGCGTTACCGTGATGTGAATATCGCCTGTACCCGGCGGCAGGTCTATCACCAGGTAATCCAGCTCGCCCCAGTCGGCATCATTGAACAGTTGTTTTACAGCGGTAGATACCATCGGTCCGCGCCATGGCACCGGCTGATTAGGATCGGTAAAGAAACCTATCGACAGTAATTTGATCCCGTATTTTTCAATCGGTTCAATTCGGGTTTTGCCATCAACCTGGCTGGCCATTGGGCGGGCACCCTCCAGGCCAAACATAATGGGCACCGAAGGACCGTAAATATCAGCATCGATCATTCCCACCTTTGCGCCCGATTTTGCCAGGCCCAAAGCAAGGTTTGCCGCTACAGTTGATTTACCAACCCCGCCTTTGCCCGAAGCTACGGCAATAATATTTTTTACGCCCGGAACCCCGGTATTTTTTTGAGTAGTTACACGCGAGGTCATGTTGATATTGATAACGGCCTCTTTGCTTACAAAATGTAGGATAGCATTACGGCAGGCATTCTCAATCATGGCCTTAAGCGGGCAGGCCGGCGTAGTCAGGATCACCGAGAAGCTAACGTTGTTGCCATCAATATGAATATCCTGGATCATGTTAAGCGTTACCAGGTCTTTTTTCAGATCCGGCTCTTCAACGTTGCCCAGTGCCTGTAAAACTTGTTCTTTAGTAATTGTCATAATATGAGGCAAATTTATGAAAACAGGTGGTTGATTAAGTTTATCAGGAAACAATTTGCAAAAACAACCGTTTGCAGGGGATAAGATTTAGTTTAGTTTTGGATAAAATTAACAAATGAAGCGCCTTAATCCTAAATATATACGCATAGCCGCATACATTCTCGTTCCCTTAATTCTTATTCTGCTTATCGGCGGATATGTTGCCTACTCAAAACGCGGAGCCCTGCTCGAAAAAGCCATTGACAAAGCTAAATTAAAAGCAAAGAGGGATTATAATTTAGATGTAAAAATAGGATCGGCAAAGTTTACGGGCCTTAGCACCGTTTCATTCTCGGATATCAGCATCGTACCGGATGGCCGCGATAGTTTGCTGAACATCAAAAATTTTGTGGTAAGTGTACGGATAATGCCGCTGGTGCTTGGTGAGGTAAAACTATCAGATGTGGTATTACAGGATGGCTTCATTAGCCTTGTTAATAAAAACGGGGTCAAGAATTTCGATTTTCTTTTCAAAAAGAAAAAGGACTCAACAGCCACCGATACCAAAGCCGATTTGAGCCATCTTGCCGATAACCTGATCAACCAGTTGCTTTATAAGATTCCGGATAACTTATCGCTCCATAATTTCAGGATCAGTTTTAAGAGCGACAGCGATCAACTTAAACTTTTAGCGCAAACAGCCCTAATCAAAGACGGGCAGCTGAGCTCAACCATAAAAGTTAATGACGGGGAAGCCACCTGGCATTTCGCCGGCAAAATGCATCCATCGGACAAGGATATCGACGTAATGCTTTATGCCGATGGCAAAAAAGTAGAGCTACCTATCATTGAAAAGAAATTTAACCTGAAGCTTAATTTTGATACTCTGCAAACCAAACTTACCGAGGAAGACCACAGCAGCGGTGAAACCAGGATCTCGGGTTCATGGTCGGTTAAAAACCTGCTTATTCGCCATCCGGGCATTTCGTCTACTGATATTGTGTTGCCCGCGGCTGCTATTGATGCCGATGTTAAAGTAGGCACTAATTATATATCTATTGATAGTACTTCGCTTATCCATATTAAAAAATTAACGGCGCACCCATACGTTAAGTACACACTTAACCCGGTAAAAATTTATGAGCTGAAGCTCAATACCGGCTGGCTTAATGCGGCTGATATTTTCGATTCATTCCCTACCGGGATGTTTGATGCCCTTGACGGGATCCAGGTTGCCGGCAAGCTGAATTACCACATGAATTTTTACATGGATTCTTCAAAGCCCGACGATTTGATATTTGACTCGGGCATGGATAAAGATAACTTCCGGATCCTGAAATTTGGACGTACCGATTTAACCAAGCTTAACAGCCCGTTTGTTTATACACCATATGAAAAGGGCAAACCAATGGCCCCGCACCTGATAGGCCCCGAAAACCCGGAGTTTACGCCGCTGCAGCAGATCTCACCCAATTTGAGAAACGCGGTAATGACGGCCGAAGATCCATCTTTTTACACCAACCATGGCTTTGTGATGGAAGCCATCCGCAAATCAATAGCTACCGATTTTAAAACAAAGAAGTACAAACGCGGCGGCAGCGGCATATCGCAGCAGTTGGTTAAAAACGCCTACCTGAGCCGGGAGAAAACCCTGTCGCGCAAAATAGAGGAGATCCTGATTGTATGGCTTATTGAAAATAACCGCATCATGACCAAAGACAGGATGCTGGAAGTTTACTTTAACATCATTGAATGGGGCCGTAACATTTACGGTATTGGTGAGGCCTCGCATTATTACTTTGGCAAATCGCCGTCTGAGCTTAGTTTGGGAGAAAGCATTTACCTGGCCAGCATTGTCCCCTATCCTAAAGGCGGTTTATACGCCTTTCAGCCTGATGGCACCTTACGACCGGGACTGCATGGCTACTTTAACCTGATTGGTAAACTGATGGCTATGAAGGGTTATACCGCCCGGGATACCAATGCTTACGGATTTTACGAAGTGCGGTTAAGGGAAGGCCTGCGCCGTCAGATTGCCCCTGTTGATACTGCTACTGCCGATAGCCTTATGAAACAAGGCGGAGCAGATGACGATGGTATTTTACCAGTTGTTGAAGAGCCTGTAAAAAGGCCTAACTTTTTCCAGCGCCTTTTTGGTAAAAAAGATACCACCGAAGAAAAAGCCGAGGAAAAATTGAAACAAAAAGAACAAACGATAAAGGAGCAGCTCAAAGCTCAGATAGAAGCACTGAAAGCCGAATATAAACTCAAGATTGACGCTGTGGACACCACCGGCGGCCGGACACGAAAAGAAGTACGGCAGGAAAAACGGCGGCTGAAGGACGAAGAACGGGAAAAGGAAAAAGAATTGAAAGATAAGATGCCATAAGTGAGCGTAAACGAGACGCAAAACGGACATTCTGCTTGGCAGAATGTCCGTTTTTGCGTCTTCCCCTTTTTGACGCAAGTCTCGTACGGCTGGCATGAGGGACGATGACTTGCGCTTTCTGGAAAGAGTTAAATTAATACGATACCTCAACCTCCAATTGTATCGTCCTAAACAGTTTACAGATTAATTCATATCTAAATATATCCGCGCATATATAGTCTGAGGCTACCCTTCCCTCTCTTTTTTACTTAAAATTAATTGCGAAGTAAGCGTATCACAAAAAAAATCTCATCGCAACAGAAACGTTGCACAGGCTATTTAAACTAATTTTTGCCCTCTTTAACACTGTGATGCAAGCGTATTAAATTATACATAATACACTATAAATCAATTAATTATGAACATTTTTCTTGATTGATCCGTTTAAATTACTGTAGATTTGTAATGCCAATTTTAAGCTACGCATAAACCTGCTTCATGGAAAACAGTAACGGTCGGGCGTATTTACCCTGACCAATGCTTTGATATTCTTAAGCAACAGTTAAATATTGTTACAAATATTAAATTGTTGCATAGGGGCTTATGTGATATTTTTTTGAATATCAATCAACTAAATAAACAACTCAATGAAAATCAATTACCAATTAAAGCGGTTCGCAGTCCTCACCCTGCTCTCCACCGCTGCTTTTTACTCTTGTAAAAAGAATGTGAACAACAACGAAGCACCCGATCAAAAAACAAGCGGCACCGTAGCACGGGCCGCTAACGAAGTAGTGAATGCCTGGGTTACTACTGCCGATCAATCAAAGCTTTTACAGGCACAAGCCAGCTTTAATTTTGGTGCCGATGCCGGTACTAATGCAACAACTATTACAGTAGACGAAAACCAAACCTACCAGGGAATAGACGGTTTCGGCTTTACTTTAACCGGGGGCAGTGCCGGACTACTTAACGGCCTTGGCGCCAACCAAACCAATGTGCTTAACGAGCTTTTTGGCACAGCCAACGGCCAGATCGGGATCAGCTATATCCGGATCAGCATCGGTGCCTCCGATCTTAGCTCAAGCGATTTCACCTACAACCAAACCGCCGGCGATTTTAACATGAACAACTTCAGTATCAGCGCCGAAAACCAGGACCTGCTACCGATCCTGAAAAAGATCATCGCCATAAACCCATCTATCAAAATTATAGCTACCCCATGGACAGCCCCTACCTGGATGAAGGTAAACACCACCGGCAATAACGGCTATACCGGCGGCAGCCTCAATACAGCAGCAGGTTATTATGACGCCTATGCCCGCTATTTTGTAAAATACCTGCAGGCCATGCAGGCCCAGGGAATTACCATTGATGCCATTACCCCTCAAAATGAACCGCTTAACCCATACAACAACCCAAGTATGGTAATGCAGCCGGATGAGCAGGCCAATTTTATTAAAAACAACCTCGGCCCGCAAATCAGGGCGGCAGGCTTTCAAACCAAGATCATTGCCTATGACCACAACACCGACAGGATTGATTATCCCGAAACCGTGTTAGCTGATGGCGGCGCCAATCCCTATGTTGACGGATCAGCGTTTCACCTGTATGCGGGCAATATCAGCTCACTAACTGATGTACACAACGCCTATCCAAATAAAAACGTTTATTTCACCGAGCAATGGGTTGGCGCACCAAGCAATTTTGGCGGCGATCTGTCATGGCATGTTAATACACTCATTATTGGTGCTACCCGCAACTGGAGCCGCAATGTTTTGGAATGGAACCTGGCCTCCGACCCAAACAACAACCCGCATACACCGGGCGGCTGCAGTACCTGTTTGGGAGGTATCACTGTTAGCGGTACTTCTATCACCCGAAATGTTGGCTATTACATTATCGGTCATGCATCGCGGTTTGTACGCCCGGGCGCTGTGCGGATTTCTTCCAATTTATCGGGCAGTATCCAAAACGTGGCCTTCAAAAATTCTGACGGCAGCAAAGTACTTATCGCCCTTAACAATGGCTCATCAAGCGTAAGCTTTAAAGTTAAATGGGGCGCGGAATCTTTTACTTACACTTTAGCGGCGGGCGCTGTAGCAACCTTTAAATGGACCGGCACCCAAAGTTCAGCATCAGGCCCGCCCATAGGTTCAATAATTACCTTTAAAGGCTTTAATAACCTGTACGTAAGCAGCGAAAACGGCACGCAGGCCATGAATTGCAACCGGTCTACCGCCTCAGCATGGGAACAATTTACCGTTGTTGATGCCGGTGGGGGCAAAATAGCTTTGATGGCCATGAATAAATACGTATCGTCAGAAAACGGGACACAGGCCATAACCTGCAACCGCACAACCTTTGGCGACTGGGAAAAATTTGACTGGATCCCCACAACCGATGGCAAGGTTACCCTCCGCGGCAATAACGGCAAATTTATATCCAGCGAGAACGGTACACAACCCATGACCTGCACCCGTGCAACAGCATCAGGTTGGGAAGCTTTTGGTATAAACCAATAACTACTTACAAAACCAATCAATTATTTACCCATACTATCATTATGAAACAACTTTTAAATTTTGCGAAGAGTGCCGCTACGGCATCGGCATTCATGCTTTTAATTTCATCCTGCAGCAAGGACATGAACAAAACCTCACCTACCATTAAAACAGCCGATGAAACGGCAGGATCAACAACCACGCCAAGGGCAGGCACACTGCTATGGAGCGACGAGTTTAACGGCACAAGCGTTAACACCAACAACTGGAATATTGATAACGGCAACCCCAATGTCAATAATGAAAAAGAATATTACCAGTCGGCAAACGCCACGGTATCAGGCGGTTTCCTTACCATTACTGCCCGCAAGCAATCCGTTGGAGGCCAGCCCTATACATCAGCCAAATTAACTACAGCCGGTAAATTCCAGCCTACCTATGGTCGTATTGAGGCAAGCATTAAGCTGCCGGCAGTACAAGGTACATGGCCGGCATTCTGGATGCTGGGCGCAAACATCGGCACTGTAAACTGGCCCCAATGCGGCGAAATTGACATTATGGAACAGGTAAACACCTCCAATACCATTTTGGGCACCATGCACTGGTATAACAACGGCGGCCACGTGCAATATGGCGGCAGTACCACCACAACGCCAACAGGTTTCCATACTTATGCGGTTGAGTGGGATGCCAATTCTATCCGCTGGTATGTGGATAATACGCTGTATGTAACCGGTAATATTGCCAATAATATCAACAATACCGGCGCATTTCATAATCCGTTCTTTATTATCCTTAACCTGGCCATCGGCGGCGATTTGCCCGGTAATACCATTAACGATGGCGCCTTACCTTGCAACATGGTGGTTGATTATGTACGGGTTTATGACCTGTCGGGCAGCAGTACAAACCCTCCTATTGGTCAAACTATCACTTTAAAAGGTTTTAATAACCAATATGTTAGCAGCGAAAATGGCACACAAGCCATGAATTGTAACCGTGCTACTGCATCAGCATGGGAGCAATTTACTGTAGTTGATGCCGGGGGCGGTAAAGTTGCTCTTCAGGCGATGGGTAAATACGTATCAAGCGAAAACGGCACACAAGCCATTACCTGTAACCGCACCACAGTAGGCGACTGGGAAAAATTTGACTGGGTACCTACAACCGATGGTAAAGTTACTTTTAGGGGTAATAACGGTAAGTTTATTTCCAGCGAAAACGGCACTCAACCCATGACTTGTAACCGGGCAACGGCATCGGGCTGGGAGGCTTTCGGTGTAAACCAGTAATTTAAAATGATATATTTAGCCTGCTCTTTTTAAAAGGGCAGGCTTACTTGCTATATAAACCTGCCATGAAAAAATTTACCGGCTTTTGCTTTTTGTGGTTAATAATAGGCCTGCGTACATTATATGCCCAATCGGGCAGAAACAAATTGGAGTTTAATCTTACCGATGGCTATCAGCGCGAGAATTTTCACTGGTCGATAGCCGGCAATAGCAATGGTCAAAGCCCCAATGTTTTTTCGGAGCTGAAATGGACAAAGCTGAGCGGGCAAAGTGTTGAAGCCTCATTACAATATAATGTATATCAACGATTTAACATTTATGCAGATTACGCCCGGCAGTTTATCACCTCGGGCTCGGTAAATGATTCGGACTATAGCACCGATAACCGTACCGGTAATACCTATAATGAAACATTTGATGCTGGCAAGGGGAGCACACAGGGTTGGGCGCTTGGTGCAGGTTACAAATTAGTTGATAATGAACAATTTAGCTTTATACCTTACGCAGGATACAGCGATAACCGGCAATCCCTTTATTTATATGGTAGTGGTAACCGCTTTCCGAACTTGAACAGCAGCTACCAAACTAAATGGAAAGGCGTATTCATCAAAGCCCTTGCATCTTTAAAACTCACTGAAAAGCTGAAGGTTAATGCCGATATCACCTACAACCAGGTAGGTTATAATGCCCGGGGCAACTGGAACCTCATCACCACTTTTCAGCACCCGGTTAGCTATCGGCACCACGCCAATGGATATGGCTTAAATATGAACGGCGCGTTGGCTTATTCAATCACAAATTACATAGCCATTCAGGCTGGTGGCGGATACCTGCATTGGCAAACAGGTAATGGTACCGATGAGCTTTATCTCAATAGTGGCGAGGTGGATAAAACACAGATGAACGGGGCGTATAGGAATGGCTTTAGGGTATTTGGAGGAGTTATTATTTCGTTGTAGGTGAAAAGGTTCCACGTGGCACACTGGGGCCATGACAAACTCGGACGCGCGCGAATTAAACAATATCCTTTCATTCTTATTATCAGGTGCTTATAAAGCAGTATTTTTGAAGATAGCTTAAATGCCGACAGAAATAGGGCTCATTATAAGCTGGCATCATCTATATATTTAAAATACAACCAACTGATCTAAAGTTATTTATATAAAAAAATAATTTTATTCTTTACCGATTGGTTGTAGAAGCGCCTTCCATTAAAATCCATGTAAGGTTTATTAATAATAGTAGAAACTATACAATCAAGTTTTTCGGGTGTGACATACAGCTTATTTGACACATTAGCTACGTTAACATAGATGGGGTTTATTGGCCTGCTAAAACAGTCTTTAAACAAAGGGTATTGCCAGTCATCTATCCCGAGGTTAATGCCTATATTACTGTAGTTTGAATCTTTAATAGATTGATATACTCCATTATATTCCTTGTATGATTCGGGTTTGTTTACAAAGTACTGCTGGTAACGAGGTTGGTTTATAATATTGGTATAAGGCCTGAGGCTGTTATGAAGCACAACCAACAACGCATACACCAAAAATAGGGGGACTATACCATTAAATAATTTCTTAAATAACCTGAAATTGTTCAGAGCAGAACAAATTAACGGTATCGAGAGCAGGAAAAACGGAATATGAAGCCTTGAATGCCAGGGCTGCCATTTTAAATATAAGCAGAACAACGAAACCTGGAGCATAATTATCACCATTAACCATATAACATATTGGTTCATCTTTTTTCCCTTACTGAAAACCCCTTGAATCACTAACATCATAAAGGCGGCAAACGAAAAAATAAAATGAAGCATATTAGGTGCAGTATCCTCGTTGGTAACCGGGCTTTTTGTGCTGAATTTATTATTACGATAATTAACGGCAGGATCATTGATATCAATACCTACTATACGATGGAATTTATAAATAACACTATCTGATACTTGTGCAACGTCACCAACATACATCAGGCATAAATGTAAACCCGCATTTTTTATGCAGTTTGATAAAAAGAACCCGGCGTTCATTTTTTGGTTCGAATACTCTTTTGATTCCTGTTTATCAAGGCCTAATATATTGCCCCACAACTTATAATTGCGGCTATAATGCCCTGCATTTACCGACAAAAAGCACATTACAGCAACAAGCGAAAACCACAAGTAATTGTATTTAAATGTTTTACTAAAACTTATTACAACGGTAATAATTGCGAAGAGAATAATCGGGGTAAGGTATAAATAACCGGTGCCTTTAGTAAAAACACTTAAGCCGATTGAAAAACCAAAAAAAATAAAATGTTTGAGTTTACAGGTTTTTGCAGCCTCTATGGCAAAATACAAAGCTGATATTACGAATAGCGATATCACAACATCATTTTGGGTACTTGAAGCCTGCAAAATAACTTCAGGAACAGTGCAGGTTAACAATATCCCGGCTATTTTATATTCGCGCCCAAGGCCAAGCTTTTCAATGATTAGCACTATAGCTAACACCACAAATAAAAAATAAAAGAACTGCACAGCATTTGAAAGATAATCTCCCCCCGATAGCAAATTGATATGCATTATTACATATTCGGCAAAGGGGGGCTGATACAGCTGGCGTGTAATATCAGTTGCATAATGATCTACCGATTGATGACTTACCCAACTGGTGATCCTTGCGAGGTGATAAGTCATGGAATCCCAATTATTTGGAGGATATATTATGCCCTGGATAAAAATCAATATCAGCATAAGCGCAATCCCAGCCATTAACGTAAGTTGAAGTTTAGTTAATGTTTTTAGTTTTTTACCTGTGTCAAGCTTTATATTATTGATGAAACTAAACAACCTGTTTTTATTCAAATACAAATAAACTGCATTGATAACACCAAACAAGCCCCATGAAATTAATATGCCTAAAAAGTTTAACCGGTGCAGGCTACTTAACAATTCGGTAATGAATACTATTAACACAGAAAACAATATTATACTGATCAGTAGGATCTCTTTTCTGCTATTGCCTGGTTTATAATAAATACCCAGGCTAAAAAATATCAATATAAAACCGGCAAAAAGGAGTAATACAGGCATAGCATTGTAATTAACTACCGGGTTGTACCCGGCTTATTATTCTGCAACAATAATAGGTTTTTAAATTAACGAATGCCTTTGAAAAATATAACCTTTGAAAACTGCTCGGTGTCAATTAAAATGCTTTTAACTTAACTACCTGGCAAATCATCAATTATTATCCTTCTGCTTATCAGCAGCTTCCTTAGCTGCTTTTTCCCTTTGCTTTTGGGCTTCTTTCGCTGCTTTTTCCTTATCCTCTTTAATCTTCTCCTGGGCTTTTTTAATGCTGTCCTGCCTTTGTTGTTCACGCTTCTTCTTCTTGTTAAAGAAACCTCTTAACAAAAAGTTATGCTGGGCCGCGGTAAGGTCCTCATTAAGCGTATTGGTTGTAGTATGGACTGTTTTGATAGTAGTACGGGCCTGTTTAACAGTGCCTTCCAGGTCGCGCGCCATTTTGTCGCTGTTCAACAGGCGGCCAATACTGCCCTGCCCATTATTAATCTTGGCGACTATGCCGGTTAAATTTTCGGTTAATGATTCGGCGTTATCGGCCACGCGGGTAAGTTTATTAATGATCTTGTCTACGTCGACCGGGTTTATCGAACTTAAACGGCCGCCATCTTCAATCTCCTCGTGGCTAACAATACCGCCGGGTGCAATTACCACCAGCTTATCCCCCATCAAACCATCACTGCCTATGCTCAGCTTCGAATCTTTTTTTATAAACTTTTTAACGCTTTTATTCAGTGTAAGGTCCACCCGTACCGAGCTATCGGTCACGATATTAATAGATTGTACCACTCCCACATTAATACCCGCGAAGCGTACATTATTACCTACCTGCAGGCCGCTCACATTTTTAAACCGTCCATAAACATGAAAGGTAGAATTGAACAGGCTTTTTTGGTTACCTATTAAAAAAATAGCTACCAACAGCACTGCCAATCCTAAAAAGGTGAACAGGCCTATTTTTATTTTTTGAGATGATGTGGTTTTCATGCTGATACGTTAAAAAATGATCTGACCATTTCGTTGTCTGATTTTTCGAGCTCTTTGTACGAGCCCTCGGCTATATATTTACCATCATCCATTACCAGGATCCGGTCGGCCGTAATGCGGGCACATTCCATGTCGTGGGTAATGATGACAGATGATATTTCATACTTCCGTTGCAGCCGGTTAATCAGTTCACTGATCTCGCGGGATGTTATGGGATCAAGCCCGGTAGTGGGCTCATCATACAACATAATTTCGGGGTTAACGATCAGTGTACGGGCCAGTCCTACCCTTTTCCGCATCCCGCCCGACAGATCTGACGGCATTTTATCTATGGCATCAAGCAAACCAACTGCATCCAGTACACCTTCAACCTTTTTATTAATTTCTTTCTGGTCTTTGAGCTTCAATACCCTGGTAAGCGGAAACTCCAGGTTATCCCTTACCGTCATGGAATCATACAAAGCACCGCCCTGAAAAAGGAAGCCTATCTTTATCCTAAGCTGTTTAAGCTCATCATCGTCCATCGTGGTAATATCTTCACCAAATACTTCCAGGCTGCCGCCATCGGGCTGTAACATACCTACAACACACTGAATAGTAACCGATTTTCCCTGCCCTGATTTCCCCAGTACAACGATATTTTCACCCTTTTTTAAGTCAAAACTGATATCCTTAAGCACCTGCTTTTTGCCAAAGGACTTTTTGATCCCCTTAGCGCGGATCACCACTTCTTTTTTTTGAGCTGATAGTTCCTTTTCGGCTTCAGTATGTTGGTTTGTTTCTTTCATCTCATTTATAAAATAACAAACTGGTGATCTGAACGGCTATCGCATCAATAATAAAAATCCACAAGGAGGCAGTTACCACGGCCGAGTTTGCAGCTATGCCTACACTTTCAGTGCCTTTATCAGAGTGATAACCTTTATAACATCCCACAAAACCAACCGCAAACCCAAAAAGCACCGTTTTGGCAACTGCAGGCAGCAGATCCGAAAAATCGAGCGAGGCTATACATTTATTGAAATAGAGGGAAAAACTAATGCTATCGGTGAAGTTGAGCGCCAGGAAACCACCAAAAAGCCCAATAGCATCGCCTATAACGGTTAATAGCGGAATCATAAAGCTGGTTGCCAGTATGCGCGTTACCACCAGGTATTGGACGGGGTTTGCACCCGATACTTCCATAGCATCAATCTGTTCGGTAACTTTCATACTGCCCAGCTCGGCGCCAATACTCGATGCTATTTTGCCGGCACAGATAATAGCCGTAATAACAGGCCCAATTTCGCGCACAAGGGCTACCGACAATGTTTTGGGCAACATGCTTTCGGCGCCAAGATCTACCAGCGACGGTCTGAGCTGCAAAATAAGCACCAGGCCCATAATAAAGGAGGTGATACCCACCAGCATCATGGAACGATAGCCTATTTCGTAACATTGCCTCACAAATTCCGACCATTCAAAGCCGCCGGTAAATATATTGCGGAAAAAACGTGAGAAGAACACCACATAGTCGCCTATGCCTTCCAGCCATTTCCTCCATCCGCTTAGTTCCTGCTGTGCTTCCATCAGTGAATCTTAAATAATTGTAAACAACAACAAAGCAATGCTCAATTGTTTTTGAACTTTCAATAATATTCACTTTATGGATTCAGGCTAAATACTGATTATGACATCGGTACATCAATGATCAGGAAACGGGAGGGCTCTTCGGTTATAATTGTAAGTGAACTTGTATCATAAACGCCCAGCGCATCTTTTTTGTTTAAAACCTGGCTGTTTATTTTAGCCGCTCCATCCAACACAAAAATGTAAGCGCCATTGCCTTTTGTTTTAATATCATAATTTATTGTTTGCCCCGCCTCAAACTTACCCATCGAAAATGTGGCATCCTGGTTTATCCAAAGGGTGTCTTTGCTTTTTTGCGGCGATATCAGCGTAGTGAGCTCATTCAATTTAAAACGCTCTTTAAAACTCATCTGATCGTAACGGGGCTGGATATTCCTTTCTTTTGGACAAAGCCAAATCTGAAGGGTATTTGCCGCTTCTTTATGCGATGCATTATACTCTGAATGATATACACCTGTACCCGCCGACATTACCTGCACCTCCCCCGCATTCACTACCCCGGTATTACCCATGCTATCCTTATGCTCCAACCCTCCTTTTAACGGGATGGTTATAATTTCCATATTATCATGCGGATGGCTTCCAAAACCGCGGCCCGCTGCAATAATATCATCATTCAAAACCCGTAGCGCTCCGAAATTCATTTTTTCTGGATTATAATATGATGCAAAGCTGAATGAGAAGTTTGCTTTTAACCAGCCTATATCGTTATGGCCCCGTTCTGATTCGGGATAAAATATTGTTTTCATGTTACTATTTAATTATATGTTTAAACACACAATATTTATTCCACAATTTAATTATGCGTATTTTTGCGAAAAATCAATAAGTAATGGCAAAAAAAGCTGTTATTGCAGGCTCAAGCGGACTTATTGGCAGTCATCTCCTGCAAATTTTATTGGAACAAGCCTATTATGATGAAGTGTTGATCCTGGTAAGAAAAAAATTACCCCTTCAACATCATAAATTAAAGCAGCTTGTTATTGACTTTGAACAGCCCGAGACATACAAAAACGAGCTGAATGGGTACGCTTTGTTCGGCTGTTTAGGATCAACAAAAAAGAAAACGCCAGATTTAGCTGTCTATCGCAAGATAGATCATGATTATCCGTTATTACTGGCACAATTGGCTAAGCCAAACGGGCTTGAACAATATCATTTGGTATCCTCCATTGGAGCCGATATAAATGGTGTTAATTTTTATACGAAAACTAAAGGAGAAACTGAAGCTGATATCACAGCTACGGGTATCCCCGCTATTCATATTTACAGGCCATCTTTTTTAGCCGGCGACAGGCAGGAAAGCCGACCAATGGAAAAGTTTTTAAACGGCTTAATGAAAGTTATAAATCCATTGCTTTTTGGAAGCTGGAAAAAATACCAAAGCATTGATGCCTCAATCGTTGCTATGGCCATGTATCTACAATCAACAAAACAAACGACTGGTGTATTTATATACGAGTCGGATAAAATAAAACAACTATCGTGAGTACTTATCTTTCTGCCGAGAACCTTGGCCATCAATTTCATGACAACTGGTTATTTAAAAATGTAACCATAGGTATTAACCGTGGCCGTAAGGTTGCGCTTGTAGGCGTTAATGGTGCCGGCAAATCTACCCTTCTAAAAATATTGGGCGGTACTATAAAACCTACCGAAGGCAAAGTAGTGCAAGCCCGTGACCTTAATATGGGTTACCTGGAGCAGGATCCAAACTTTAAAAACGCGGTTACCATCAGCGATTATATTTTTCATGCTGATGATGTGCAGCAGCAGCTCATCCGCAGGTATGAGGAGTTGATGGAGAACGACCCCGAAAATACCAAAGCCATTGAAAAGGTAATGGAAGAGATGAGCGAGGTTGATGCCTGGGAATATGAGTACAAGATCAAAACGATTTTAGGTCGGTTAGATATCCACCACCTCAATCAGCATATCACTACCCTATCGGGCGGGCAAAAGAAACGTTTAGCTTTAGCCAAGCTGCTTATTGAAGACCCGGAAGTTTATATACTGGATGAGCCTACCAACCACCTGGATATTGATACGATAGAATGGCTGGAGAAATTACTGACTGAAGGCAACAAAACCATATTGATGGTTACGCACGACAGGTATTTCCTGGATAATGTATGTAACGAGATCCTGGAGATCGATCGTGGCAAGATCCAGCCTTACAATGGCAGCTACGGTTATTACCTCGAAAAGAAAGCCGAGCGTGAAGCAGCAGATGAAGCGGCATTTCAGAAAAACTCCAACCTGTTAAGGAAAGAGTTGGAATGGATGCGCCGCCAGCCGCAGGCACGTGGTACTAAATCAAAAGCCCGCATCGATGCGTATTATGACCTGGAAGAAAAGACGAAGAATGGTGGTATCCGCGATAAGGTTGAACTAAGTGTTAAAACATCGCGCCAGGGTAATAAGATCATGGAAATAGATCACCTGTACAAATCATTCAATGGTAATACTTATATCAATAACTTCAGTTATATATTTAAAAAAGGCGACAGGATTGGTTTAGCCGGAAAAAACGGCAGCGGGAAATCAACCCTTTTAAATATCATCACAGGCGCTTTACAACCCGATAAAGGCACTGTAGTAAAAGGAGAAACAACTGTAATAGGTTATTTCCATCAGGCAGGCATTACTTTTAAGGAAGACGAACGCGTAATTGATATTGTAAAGAACGTTGCAGAATTTATTACCATGGCCGATGGCAAAACCATTTCAGCCTCTGCTTTGCTTACCTTGTTTCTCTTCCCTCCTGCCAAACAGTATGGTTTTATATCCAAACTAAGCGGTGGTGAAAAGAAACGCTTGCAGCTAATGAGCATCCTGATGAAGAACCCGAACTTTCTGATACTGGATGAGCCCACCAATGATTTGGATATCGACACTTTAAATGTATTGGAAGAGTTTTTAACCAACTACGGAGGTGTATTGATGATGGTATCGCACGACAGGTATCTGCTGGATAAGCTTACTGACCAGCTTTTCATCATGGAAGAAAAAGGTCACGTGCGCATCTTTAATGGAAACTACTCATCGTACAGGCTTGAACTGGAAGAAGCCAAACAACAAGCTAAAAAACCTACTACTGTAGCCCAAACAACTGCTCCAGCGGCTAAAAAAAGTAAGTTAAGCTATAAAGAAGCCAAAGAATTAGAAAACATTGAAGGTGAGATCAACGCCATTGAGACAAGTATAAAAGATAAAAACGAACAACTGAACGCTTCAGGTATTGATCCTAAAAAGCTTGATGAAATACTAAAGCAAATAGAGTTTTTAAACAAACAACTGGACGATAAAAGCGCCCGTTGGATGGAATTAACCGAGCTAAACGAAGGATAATGAAAATATCAGATATTATAGCGTCAATAGGTGTAATTATACTTTTAATAGCGTTTCTGTTAAATTTAACTAAGAAACTACCTACCGAAAGCAAGCTTTACAGCCTTTTAAACCTTATTGGCGCAGGCACCTGTTGCTATGCATCATACATGGTAAACTTCTATCCTTTTGTGGTATTAGAAGGCGTTTGGGGGTTTGTAGCTTTAATATCATTATTCAGGGTTCCACGTGGAACATCTGTTTAATTGAGGTAATTTTGTAGCTAAGTCTAAACTCTAAGCAGTAAGTTAAAAGTACCAACGAAAAAATCGGCGAAAATAAAATTAAAGTTCCACGTGGAACAAATCTTGAATTAAAGAACCATTAAGTCAACATAAGACTTAAAATCTGTAACTCAAGACTTACCAAAAGTGGAACAAGGAGGATAAAATGTTTAAGAAATATAATGTAATAGTAGTAGGTGCCGGGCACGCAGGCTGTGAAGCTGCGGCTGCCGCTGCTAATTTGGGTTCATCAGTTTTGCTGATAACCATGAATATGGGTACCATTGCACAGATGAGTTGTAACCCAGCCATGGGTGGTGTTGCTAAGGGACAAATAGTGCGGGAGATAGATGCTTTGGGTGGATATTCGGGCATTATAACTGATAAAACATCTATCCAGTTCCGGATGCTTAATCAATCAAAAGGCCCCGCAATGTGGAGCCCGCGTGCTCAAAGCGACCGTATGCGGTTTGCCGAAGAGTGGCGTTTATCATTAGAACGCACCCCTAACGTTGATTTTTGGCAAGACACAGTTACCTCTCTGCTGGTAAAAAATAATACCGTAGCAGGTGTTCGTACCTCTATCGGTATCGAAATTGAAGCGGATGCCGTTGTATTAACTAACGGAACCTTCCTGAATGGTGTGATCCATATTGGCGAAAAAAGATTTGGCGGAGGCCGTACAGGTGAAAAAGCAGCTACAGGTTTAACCGAGCAATTGGTTGAATTAGGCTTTGAAGCAGGTAGAATGAAGACCGGTACCCCACCCCGTGTTGACGGTCGCAGTTTAAACTATAGCTTGATGGAAGAGCAATGGGGCGATCCCGTAAGAGGCAAATTTTCCTTTACCGACGTACCATTTATAGAAGAACAACGCTGCTGCTGGATTACCTATACCAATACCAATGTACACGAAACTTTGAAAGAAGGCTTTGAAAGATCACCTATGTTTACTGGTCGGATCAAAGGTTTAGGTCCACGTTATTGCCCTTCAATTGAAGATAAAATTAACAGGTTTGCCGAGCGCGATCGCCACCAGATTTTTGTTGAACCGGAAGGTTTAAATACCGTTGAGATCTACGTAAATGGTTTCTCTACCTCCTTACCCGAGGATGTACAATACAAAGCACTCACCAAAATACCAGGCTTTGAGAATGCAAAAATGTTCAGGCCGGGTTATGCTATTGAGTACGATTTCTTCCCTCCTACACAATTAGGTTTAACCTTAGAGACTAAACAGATCAGCAACCTGTACTTCGCCGGGCAAATCAATGGTACTACCGGTTATGAAGAGGCAGCTTCACAAGGCTTCATTGCAGGCATCAACGCTCACCAAAAAATTAATGATAAACATGAATTGATCCTGAAAAGAGCAGAGTCATATATAGGTGTTTTGATAGATGACCTGGTAACTAAAGGTACCGAAGAGCCTTACCGCATGTTCACTTCAAGGGCTGAACATAGACTTTTATTACGCCAGGATAACGCCGATATCAGGCTCTCTCCTATGGGTCATGAATTGGGATTGATTAGTGATGAGCGCTTGGAAAAAGTAAATCAAAAGATTAAAAACTCTGATGATATTGTAGCTTATACCAAAAACAAGTCCATCGATCCATCAACAGTTAACACCCTGATGGAAGAGTTGGGTACCAGTCCGCTTGCACAAAGCACAAAACTATTCAATTTATTGAGCCGCCCACAGGTAACCTTTAATGACCTTAAAAAAGCCGACGCTCCTTTGGCCGAGTTACTTTCGGCCTACGATAAAGAAACTATTGAGCAGGCTGAAATAAAAATCAAATATGAGAGTTATTTCATCAAGGAGATGGAGATAGTTGATAGGATGAAAAAAATGGAAGACCGCGAGATCAATCCAAATTTTGATTATCACACATTGGTATCGCTCTCCAAAGAAGCGCGCGAAAAATTGATGAGGATAAAACCACGCACTTTGGGCCAGGCTTCAAGAATTTCTGGCGTTTCACCCTCCGATATTTCAGTTTTGATGGTTCATGTATCGAGATAAAACGTAAATATCTGATAATTAATTAATTATAAAAAGTCCTTTAAAATCAATTATTTTTATTTTTTAATAGTACTTCTCATAAAAACATAAAAATCGCTTATATCGCCTAAAAACTATGTTAAACACAAAAACGGCTATTTTTTACAAAAATTCAATACTGATTTTTATTGTTTTATTCATTTTTGGATGCGCAGCCCAACAACCACCGCAAGGAGGTCCGCGCGACCAAACCCCGCCCAAATTGGTAAAGGCAATTCCCGGAAATAAAACCAGGAATTTTGCTGCGAAACAAATCGACCTGGAATTTGACGAATTCATTAAACTCACTAATGCTTACCAGGAGATCAGCATGAGCCCGGCCATGGAGAAGCCACCCGAGTATTCATCAAACAAAAGAAAACTAAAAATTGAGTTTAAAGACAGCCTTCAAAAAAATACCACCTACGTTATCAATTTTGGAAAGTCGATACAAGATGTTAATGAAAGTAACATCCTGAAAAATTTCACTTATGTTTTTTCTACCGGCAGCCATATCGATTCATTAAGCATCAGCGGTACGGTAACCAATACCCTCACCCAGGAAAAAGAGAAAGATGTACTGGTATTTATTTTCCCGGTGAAGCAGGACACACTCTTCGGAAAAAAGAAGCCGTCTATTTTTGCCCTCACCGATTCGTCAGGAAATTTCGCTTTGAATAATTTAAGGGAAGATGACTATCGCATCTATGCCCTAAAAGAAGCAAGCCCCGATAAAATTTTTAACCGCGATGAAGAGTTGATCGCCTTCCTGAAAAAACCTATCCATCTCAGGGCCGATACTTCGAACGTCCAATTAAACTTATTCAAGCAAGATCCTGAAAAATTCAGGGTATCCGAAAAACGCTTTGATACTGATGGTAAGTTATTACTGGTATTTAATAAAGGGCTGACACAGCCTGCGATCAAAGTAATTTATCCTGCCAATGTGGATGATAGAAAACAGGTATCGTTTTCACGTACAAAAGATACAGCATCTGTTTATTTGCGTAATATGAACTTTGACTCCCTGCGTGTGGCCATTTTTGACAAGGGCAAACCTATAGATACCATCTATCAGCTTAAACGTAAAAATGAAAGCTTTACACGTGTTGTAACAACAAGCTATAACATGGGTAATGACGGTAAATTAAAACCCGGCGGCAATTTGGTGATCACGGCAAGCATCCCCATCGAAAACTTCGACCAATCGCAAATTACCTTAAACGAAGATTCAGTTGCTACAAGTGATTATACCATCCAAAAAGATACAGGCAATTATAAACTGCTCAATTTAAAATACCGATGGCGGGAAACCAGTAAATATGAACTGATACTCAATGAAGGTGCATTGACGGATATTTACGGCGATAAAAACAAACGCCTGTCTAAAAAATTCCAGATCAATAAGCTGGATAATTATAGCCAGCTTACAGTGAAGTTAACCGTGCCTGATACCCCCAAGGCCTATGTGGTTGAATTATTAAGTGAAGACAAAAAATTAATTCAAAGCGACCCTATTACCAAAAATACCTCATTGGTATATAAAGGGATCCTGGCCGCTAAATACTATGTGAGGATCATTTACGACGAAAATAAAAACGGCAAATGGGACAGCGGTAACGTGAGGTTGAAGCGACAACCCGAAAATATCTGGCTAAATGAAAAGCTCATCACCCTGAGGCCAAACTGGGAAGCGGAGGAGCCCGTGACTATTCCGAAGGAAAAAGTTACTCCTTAAACCAGCCCGAATACATGATATAATTTTGAGGCAGCTGCTTCAGCATAGCCCTTTGCTCATCAGTAAGGGGCTTTATTTTTTTTGCAGGGATGCCGGCATACAAATAGCCCGATTCGCAAATGGTATTTTCCAGCACTACAGCGCCTGCAGCAATGATCACAAACTCATTTACAACCGCATGATCCATCACAATTGCCCCCATCCCTACCAATGTATGGTCATGCAAGGTACAGCCGTGTACGAGCGCGTTATGCCCAATAGAAACATGATTACCTATATTAGTTGGCGCTTTTAAATAAGTAGCATGAATTACTGCACCATCCTGGATATTGGTATTATTTCCAATCTTGATATAATGCACATCCCCACGGATTACCGCATTAAACCATACCGAGCAATTATCACCCATAACTACATCCCCTACTATAGTACAGTTTTCGGCAATAAAACAATCCTTACCCCAAACCGGGCTTTTATCTTTTACGGGCAGTATTACTGGCATATCTTTAATTAGTGAATTATTGATTTAATGGATTAGTGATTTGAATAATTTTATTTATGTTTGATTATAAATAAGCGAAAATAGCTCAGTCGGTAGAGCGTCAGTTTCCCAAACTGAAGGCCGCGGGTTCGAATCCCGTTTTTCGCTCACTCACTAAAGGCTCTTTTTCATGTCATTGCGAGGAGGAACGACGAAGCAATCTCGTAGCTATGCTTGTCGAATATGCATTGACTACGAGATTGCCACGCTACGCTCGCAATGACATATTTTATACTAAAACACCGTATCCTGCACCTGTTCAGCATGCTCCGGATAATCGGTCGTATAATGCAATCCCCTGCTTTCTTTACGCAACATAGCCGATTTTACGACAATAAACGATACCTGGATCAGGTTACGCAGCTCGCAAAGTTTAACCGATAGCTTAGTTTTCTTGTAGAAATCTTCAGTCTCTTCGTATAATAATTTTAACCTCCGCAGAGCCCTGTCCAGCCTGAAATCGGAACGAACGATACCAACGTAGTCATTCATCAGCTTCTGCATTTCGCGTACGTTGTGGGTAACCAGGATATCTTCGTTTGACAGCTGCACCCCCTTCTCATCCCAATCCGGGATATTATCGGGGATTACATTATTTTCGAAATTCTTAATTGCGTCTTCGTAGATCCTGTGAGCAAAAACCAACGCCTCTAATAAAGAATTTGAAGCCAAACGATTAGCGCCATGCAGGCCTGTTGATGAACATTCGCCGCAGGCATACAACCTTAATATAGACGACTGCCCAACATGATCAACCATTATACCGCCGCACATATAATGACAAGCCGGCGCAACGGGAATCATATCTTTGGTCATATCGATACCAATCTCCAGGCATTTAGCATAAATATTAGGAAAATGGTTCAGGATATCTTTCTTGCTTCGGTGCCTTACATCTAAATAAACAAAGTCTTCACCCGATTTTTTGATCTCGGCATCAATAGCCCTTGCCGTTATATCACGGGGTGCCAAAGATTTACGCTCGTCATACTCGTGCATAAATTCCTCGCCGTTGGTGCGCTTTAACACGCCGCCAAAACCTCGTACAGCCTCAGATATGAGAAAAGAAGGATACTCGCCGGGATTATACAAAGCTGTTGGATGGAATTGCATGAACTCCATATTACGTACTTTACCTTTAGCACGATAAACCATAGCAATACCATCACCAGTAGCGATTGTTGGATTTGTGGTAACCGCGTAAATATGCCCGGCACCACCAGCAGCCATTACCGTAACTTTAGACAAGATCTTTTCGACGATCTTGGTTTCCGTATTAAACGCATAAATCCCGAAACAGGTAATATCCGTACTTGATTTACCTACCAACTCGCCCAAATGGTGCTGCGTAATTAAATCAACCGCAAAATAATGTGTAAGTATCTCAATATTAGGGTTTTTATGAATTTCCTCTAAAAGTGAACGCTCTATCTCCCAGCCAGTTACATCTTTGTAATGTAACACACGAAACTCGGAGTGCCCCCCCTCTTTAGCCAGGTCATAAACACCCTCGTTTGTCTTATCGAAATTAGTTCCGTAATCAATAATTTCATTGATGCGCTCGGGCCCTTCTTTAACAACTGCTTCAACAACTTCGCGGTCGCAAAGCCCATCGCCACTTATTAAGGTATCCTGGATATGCTTTTCAAAAGAATCTTCTTTTTTATCCACAACCACCGCAACGCCCCCCTGGGCATATTTGGTGTTGGATTCGTCTTCGTTAGATTTTGTAACTATCAGTACCTTACCATGCTTCGCGGCTTTGAGCGCAAAACTTAATCCGGCTATCCCTGAACCCACTACAAGGAAATCAACATTTCGGGTCATATTTTAGATGAATGTGTGTAAAAGTAGTACTAATGTTAATAACAGCTGTATAACCTGTTAAGTTTATGTAAACAAAAAGTGAAAAATAGTTTACAGTGTGTATAACTCCCTTTCTCAGGTCGAATATCAATATTTTTTGAGCGACTTTTACGACGCTTTAGTCATAAAGCTAACATTTTGTCAACCCTGAAAATATTAACATAAAACTTTTTTAAATAAAAATTGATTGTCATACCTATCTAAAAATCAGCGCTATTTTTAGTGGAAAAATGTGTATAAGTGTTAATAAATTGTGAAAACTAACTTTTAAAACAAAAATTACTCCGACTTTTGCACATTACCAACACCCTAATAAACAATAGTTCTTTTTAATTTAAAAATTAGTTGTTATTAATTGAATTGTGGAAATGAATACCTTCGAAGAAATAAATCTGAAAGGATACGTGGATGAAGAAATTGATCCGACGCTTGATCTTTTCGCGGAAATTGAAAAATTAAAAAAGCAAAAGAATGCGGTGATCCTGGCGCACTATTACCAGGATGGCGATATCCAGGACATTGCCGACTACATTGGCGATAGTTTGGGATTATCCCAGCAAGCCGCCAAAACGGATGCAGATATCATTGTTTTTGCAGGTGTACATTTCATGGCCGAAACTGCCAAGATCCTGTCGCCAACCAAGAAGGTTTTACTGCCTGATATGAAGGCAGGTTGTTCATTAGCAGATAGTTGTCCGCCGCACTTGTTTAAAAAGTTTAAGGAAAACTATCCCGATCACCTGGTGATCACTTATGTAAACTGTACGGCTGAATTGAAAGCTTTAACCGACATTGTTTGTACATCAAGCAACGCTGTGCAGATTGTAGAGAGCTTACCGAAGGATCAGAAGATCATTTTCGGACCTGATAAAAACCTTGGCGCGTACGTAGCCAAAAAAACCGGCCGCGACCTGGTATTGTGGAATGGGGCCTGTATGGTTCACGAGATATTTTCGAGAGAAAAGATCACCAAACTGAAAGAACGCCATCCGGGTGCAAAGTTGTTAGCACATCCTGAATGTGAGGATGTTATACTGGAAATGGCCGATTATGTTGGTTCAACAACCGGAATTTTAAAATATGCCGGCAGCCACCAGGACAAGGAATTTATTGTAGCGACGGAATCGGGCATTTTACACCAGATGCAAAAGGAAAACCCGGATAAAATTTTTATTCCGGCGCCACCAAACAACAACTGTGCATGCAACGATTGCCCGCACATGAAGCGTAACACACTGGAAAAGTTATACCTGTGTTTGAAAAATGAAACGCCTGAGGTAACTGTACCACAGCATATCATTGAAAAAGCAGTGAAACCGATTGAGCGCATGCTTGAAATTTCGGCGCAGCTTGGATTATAGTTCTTTGGGATTACACCGATTACAAGTTGACTTCACCGATTTTTTATCAGTTGGATGGCCTTGATCAGGAAGTTATAAACCGGGGAATTGTGGAAAACCGGGAGCTATAAAATTGAAAGTATTTTTAGTGTAAAAGTGCCTTCTTGCTTGTAAAAAGGCTAAAAATCGTAAAAAATTTTTCCGCCAAAGGCGGATATAAGGTATAAAGGTTGCAGCCCGAGAAATTGGGTTATCCACATTATTGTTAAGAAGTATAAAAGCTAAAGGGAAATTCGAGTATATATATTTGTCGTCCGTTTTTGGAGGTGAGAAAAATTTGGTTGGTACGTGACCGAAAGTGTAAAAAAAATTTCCCGCCTTCGGCGGAAGGTGTAAAACCGGGTTGCGGCCCGAAAAATAAAATCGGTGAAATCAAAGGTCATCGGTGAAATCGCAAAAACTATGTTTGAAAATCAGGATAGAACCAATTTAGAGGAACTTGGCGAATTTGGCCTTATCGGTCACCTTACAAAAAATATTAAGCTTACTAACGAAAGCTCAAAAAAGGGAGTTGGCGACGATGCGGCCGTACTTGATTTCGCCGGTAAAAAAGTGCTGGTGAGTACCGATATGCTGTTGGAAGGGATCCATTTTGATTTGGCGTACACGCCGCTTAAGCATTTGGGTTATAAAGCGATACAGGTAAACCTGAGCGACATTTACGCGATGAATGGAATAGCGTCGCAGGTTACTGTGTCTATCGGCATGTCGAGCAAATTTCCGCTCGAGGCCATTGAGGAGCTTTACCAGGGGATTTATATCGCCTGTGAAAAATATAATGTGGATTTGATCGGTGGTGATACCACTTCATCAAAACAGGGTTTGGTAATCAGCGTAACTTCAATTGGCTACGCCGATGAAGCTGATATTGTATACCGCAATGGTGCTGAAGAAGGGGACCTGATCTGTGTATCCGGTGATTTGGGAGGTGCTTATACCGGCCTGCAACTGCTGGAGCGGGAAAAGCTGATCTACCTGGAAAATCCTAATATTCAGCCGGACCTTGAAGGAAAAGATTACATTGTTGAGCGTCAGTTGAAGCCCGAAGCCCGTCGTGATGTGGTTGAACTGTTGAAAAGCATAGAGGTAAAACCAACCGCTATGATCGATGTATCTGACGGTTTGGCTTCCGAATTATTACACATCTGTAAGCAAAGCAACAAAGGTTGTAACTTGTACGAGGAAAAAATTCCGCTTGATCCGATGACCTTTGAAACGGCCCGCGAATTTAACCTCGATCCTACTATTTGCGCGCTCAGCGGCGGTGAAGATTATGAATTGTTGTTTACCGTGAAGCAGGCCGATTATGATAAGATCAAGTTTAAAATGGACATCAGCATCATCGGCTATATCACCGAACCATCGGCGGGTTGTAACCTGATCACCAAAAGCGGCACTGTACACGAATTGAAGGCCCAGGGCTGGAACGCGTTTAAAAAAGCTGAATAATGCTGCAGGATATTTTCGATAAATTTTACCTTAACAATCATCCCGATGGCAAGCCGCCCGGGGCTTTTGTGAAGGGAATTTTATTGCTTTACCTGGGCTTGCTGATCCAAACGTTGAATAATTACCTGGACGGTTTCAATTTTTCGGCTATCCTGTTTGTATTCGTCGCTGTCGGCTTTTTGATCTTTGTTACCGGCGAAGGAAAGAAATGGGCCCGGATCATCCTTTCGGTTTTGATACTGCTGAATGTATTTTTCCTCGGATCATCGTTGCTGTATAGTTTCGGCATTTTACATGATAGTTCGGCTCCCAAAAAAGCTATAGAAATGCCGGTTTACCTCATCATTTTAACCCTCGCCGAGATCATTGTTGAACTATGGGGATGGGCGCTGATGTTTACCAAACAGGCCGATTGGTGGTTTAACAGGAAAAACACTAATAGATAAAAACTTTATTTTTAAATCAAACCTAAATCTTTTAAAATGAAAAAATACATAATCTCATGTGTTTTATTATTCACTATAGCTAAAAGCTTTGCTCAAAACTCAACCATTTTTAAGATAAAATATAAGTCGCTTCATAAATATCATGTGAAAATGGTAACTGATCTTAAAATGGAGATAGACGCTGTAGGCGATGAAGCAAGTATAGCCGAAATAAAGAAAAATACGAAATTGCCAGCGACCATAACCGGGCATAATGGTCATGATTTAGATTTAGTTACAGGAAAACTAAATAGCGATAATTCTTTTCCTTTTACGATGACATTTTGGGGAATGCCGTCGGTAATGAATTTTAATGGGAAGCAGATTGAAACCCCGGATCCTTTGAAAGACCGAATTTTTTATGGAACGGGGTCGCCGGAGGGCAAAATACATATCGATTCGGTATCCGGAAAAAATACAGACGAAAAGATAAAATCAGCTGTTACTGCTATTATCAATAACATCAGTAACAAACTACAATTTCCGGATAAGCCAATGAAAATTGGCGAGACTTTTACGCAGGAAATACCCATGGCAATGCCCGTACCCGGCTTTACCAATATGCAAATGAATATAAAGCTTGTTTATAAACTCATATCTGTTAATAATGATATAGCAAATTTCGATATAGATCAATCGATGGCTATGGATTTGAAGACTACTACAAACGGAGCAGAGGTAGCTATTAGTGGTAACGGTAAAGGAAGCGGCAAACTTGTTTATAGTATCAAACAAAATTACATGAGTAGCATGGTTAGCAATATAAATTTTAATCTGTCCATGATAATGGAGGGGATAACTTTTAAAGCAAATGCATCCGCCAACGCATCATATCTGGCAGTGTTAACGAGCTTTAATTACTCATCCCCAATATATTTCTGATCTATCTGCTTATCTGCCTTTGCTCCCAACTTTTTGATCTTTTCGGCGGTAGTAGTCAGGTTGCCCCTACCCTCCGATAATTTATTGATAGCATTATTATAAGCCGATTGCGTTTGGTTGATATTTTTGCCGATGCTGTCCATATCACTCAGAAAACCAACAAACTTATCATACATATCGCCGCTTAAACGGGCTATTTCCAATACATTACGGTTTTGGCGTTCCTGTTTCCACATGCTGGCTATGGTGCGCAGGGTGGCCAGTAACGTCGACGGACTAACAATCACCACTTTCCTATCCCAGGCATAATTAAACAGTTCGCCATCCAGTTGTACGGCAATACTGAAAGAAGATTCTATCGGTACAAAAAGCAGCACAAAATCGGGCGAATTGATCTTATATAAATCGTGATACTTTTTGGCTGAGAGACCGGCAACATGCCCGCGGATAGATTCCACATGGGCTTTGGCAAATAGTTTTCGGTCGTCCTCGGTATCAGCATTAACCAACTTTTCGTACGCATTTAGAGATACTTTGGAGTCGATAATCAGGTGCTTTTCATCGGGTAGGTCGATGATCACATCGGGTTGATATCTTGTACCGTCTGTGGCCTGCATGGCAGCCTGGATGCGATATTCCTGGTCTCTAACGAGGCCTGAGCGTTCCAGTACCCGCTCCAAAATTACCTCGCCCCAGTTGCCTTGTTTTTTGTTATCCCCTTTAAGCGCTTTGGTTAGGTTTTGAGCTTCATCACTGATCTGTTTATTCAAGTCCATCAGCTGGGTGATCACGCCTTTTAGCGTATTCCGCTCGGCCGCTTCCATGTTGTAAACTTTCTCTACTTTATCTTCAAAAGCCTTCAGGTTTTCCTTTAATGGGTTAAGGATAACATCTAAATTGCTGCGGTTGATATCGGTAAATTCCTTTGATTTTTCTTTAAGCAGCTTTTCGGCAACATTTTCAAATTCGCGCTGAAACTGGGTACGGATCTGTTCTATCTCGGCCTTTTGCTCCTGCAGCTTTTCCTGCTGCGATTTATAGTAGGCCCGGGCACTTTCTAACGATTGATTGGCCTGGGCCAACTGGGTACGCTCGTATAAAAGCTCGTCAATCAGGCGGTTCTTTTCCTCCTTTAAAAAGTTGGTAATGCTTTCTTTTTCAGCAGCTAAGCCGTTAGATTTCTCCTCGGCTTTGGCTAATAAAATTTTAAGCTGATCATGCTCATACCGGAGTTTGCTCAACTCATCAGCGGAGATCAGCTCAACTGCTTTTGGTTTTTTCAGGAATAAAAAAACGGCAATCAGCAGGATGATCAGGGACACAATTACTAAAATAATACCAGTCATTTATTTGATAAAAATATTAGTAAAATAAAGAATAAATTTTTATAAATACTAATAAAGTTAATCAGGGGAGGCAAGTGAATTAAGGGATGGGACTATTTTCTGTTTTAAAATTCAGGATATAGTTTTGTACAGCATAGCCATCGCTTGCCCGCATCATACCGCCGGCAATATTTATCTGGTATTCGGTATTGGGCTTCAGGCTAACTTTCATAATAATGCTTTTGTTATCATTAGCAAAGGTAAATTTTGCCGACGTAGGATAATGATCTATACCCCTGGCTCCCGGGCCAAAAAAGTACTTTATGCCATCCAATTTTTTATCAAAATCAAATATAATTTCAGTTGTGTTGGCTCTTATTGTAGTATCGCCGTTTTTGAAAGGCCTTACTGCTATTACCCGGGCACAATGTTGCTGATAGTCGTCATCGTAAAAACTGATATTTGGCGCCAATTTATTGTAAAAGACGACAATAGCAGGCATAAAGCTTTCAAGTGCAGGATAAGTTTTTCTGTTTGATTGATATTGACCAAGTAAATTAACCAATGGCCGCATCCAAACAAAACCTCTGGCCAATTGCTGCTTAAGCTCTTGTTCGGCCACCAATGTATCGGTATTATGAGTTTTCAGGTAACTGATTACCGATGCCCTTACTAAGGCTTCGTTTATCATTGTTTTCCACTCGCCATAAGCTTGTTTTCGCATTTTTGTGCGCTCCTTTTCGTAAATAAGCGCACCCGCATCTCTTAATTGGCTTTCATAATTATCGGTAAGATAATTGATAAATGAATGGTTAAACTCGTGGATCAATGTAGGCAGATAAGATGCCGCGTCATAAGTAGGTAAGCCTTGCTCATCAAAAGTACCAGAACCAATAATTGCATATACTTTTTTGGTATGATCGTTTAAATAAACATGTGGCCCGTAGTTTCCTCCGCCATTTCCAAATCCTATGATGATATTGAAATTTTCGGCCGGCGCTTTACCATAAAATTTATAATACCAGGATACATCCAGCTTTTTAAACAGGACATTAAAACGGCTTTCGGCTATAGCATAATCAGCTAAATGGGCATGGAAAAACCCATCGAAGTCAGTGTCTTTATAAAATTGCTTTAATAGGGCAGTGAATTTTACAGCGCTTTCCAGGGTCCACCTTTTGTCTGGTAAAGAGACTGAAAAAGGTACTAATGGTTCTAATGCCGGTGGTTCATTTAAGTGAACGGCCATTGACATAACAGCATCGTAGCTAACGCCGCTGCTGTCCCTCAGTTCCCGGGCGTATTTAATGAGCGGATGGTCAATAAATTTATCAAAATGCTTATGAATATCTGCAACGTATTTAACATTGTCAGGTGTATTGTATTCTTCGTTACCCGCTAAACGGAAAACAATGCTCAGCAATTCTACACGTTTATCAATTCGGGGCGTTGCTATAGTATTATTAGTTTGGGCTGATAACACTAAGGGAAAAAAGATGATAAGAAAAGATAGGTTTAGGTATTTCATTTAATAAAAAAGTTAAAGGCAACAAAAAAGCAAACTCCTGAAGGTAGACTGATCAGCGAATTCTTAGTTTAATCATGAACAAAAGAAATAGTGATCAGCCGGTATTAATGCACCGGATGCACAGCAGAATCAGTATCACCATGAAGACTGGTTGTATCCGACGAATTTGGTGCAACAGCGCCATTGCCCGAGGCCGAACTTTTAGTCGAATCGGCAGAAGCACCGCTGCCTTGGGTCGCGCTGGTATCGTTTTGACGGTTATTTTTATCGGCGCTATGACAGGATGCAAAAGCTATTGAAGCAGCTACAAATGTAAGGATGGTTAATTTTTTCATGGGTGATGTTTAAGGCTTAACGGGTAGTTATACGTTTCAGTTTTATTATTAAGATTTTGTTCGGTGGTATAAATTAAGCATATTCACAAATAAAAAACAATGATGAAGCAACTGATTTATGGGATATTGATAAGCTTGCTGTTTGCCTCGTGCTCAAAAAAGAGCACAGATCAACCACCGCAGTCCCACACTATAAAAGTTACGGTAAGCGGAGCAGATGCCTTTAATGTTTCATTATCCGAATATAAAACAACGGATAGCAGCCCTAAAATTGTTGATGCGAAAGTTGTTGCAAAAGGATCATCATACAGCTATACTGCTACTACATTGAATCAAAACGACCAGGTAACCCTGGTTGTTGCATCAGACGTTAGCAATACCGTAACCTACAGAATTTACGACAATGATAAAATAGTAGTACAGGATACCGACAGAGAGGTACTGACGCATGGCTCGGTTACCGTTACCTATAATATACCTTAGTGTAAATTATTGGGCTTTCTCTATCCTTAATCCCACATCGCTGATCTCATGAAGGGGGTTATCGCGCATGTTTTGTTCTATCTGAAAACGGTAAGCGCCTTTTGTGGGGAAATGATAATCTTTACGTAAAAGCACCTGGTAGCTGTAAAGGTTGCCTGATCCCTTGCCCAGCCATTCGCCATCAGGATTGGCCAACTTTACTTCGAAACGCGTGGTATGCATTTTTTTATCGGGCGAGATTTGATTAACCAATACAAATATGTTG
This sequence comes from Mucilaginibacter sp. SG538B, assembly GCF_013376065.1. Taxonomy (NCBI): domain Bacteria; kingdom Pseudomonadati; phylum Bacteroidota; class Sphingobacteriia; order Sphingobacteriales; family Sphingobacteriaceae; genus Mucilaginibacter; species Mucilaginibacter sp. SG538B. Next base: position 1,124,416 of record NZ_JABMJI010000002.1, on the reverse strand, counting down.
GAGTATTTATAGTTGCCCGTAACCCGTAAATTAAGGTATTGGTTATAGGCAACTTTTTCATCATCAATTTTAACATCAAAGTTTACGCGGTTAACGTACGACCAGTTATGATCGGCAATTTCGGTGTTGGTATCAATGATCCTGTTAGGATCGGTACAGGAACCGGCAAACAGGGTTACCAATAACAATACTGCCGGGTAAATGATATTTAAAGCCCGTTTCATTCAGGTTTTGCCTGTTGATTATTGTTGTTATTATTATTCCGGTTTGGGCGGTTTGGCCTGCGGCGCCTGTTGTTATTCCCGCTTCCCTCACCCTGTGGTTTTCCTTCGCCTTGTGGCCCCGGTTCACCCTGTGGTCTCGGTTCTCTCTGAGGTTTGGCTTCGCCCTGAGGCCGGCCCTCTCCCTGCGGTCTGTTTTGCTGCGGAGGCCTGTTACCCTGGGGTCTGTTATTGTTTTGCGGCTGACGGTTTCCTTCAGGACGTGGCTGCTGTGCCGGTTTTTCCTGCGGATTACCCGATCCCTGCTGAGGTTGCTGACTGGCCGGTTTGCCCTCGGCTTGCGCCTGGCCTCCGGGTTTCTGGTTTTTATTGCGGTTTTTGTTCTTCTTTTTATTGTTGTTGCGCCGTTCGTCCAGGCGGGTAAGACTATCCTGGCCAACCACGTTTTCGTAATCGAGCGCTTTTGCCGCGGGTGTTTCAACTTCAACAATTTCGCCAAGGTCTTCAGGGATCACACCATCTTTATTCTGCTGCTGAATCTCTTTAACCTTTTTTATTGGCAACGGAACCCATGATTCTTCTCCCGGGTAGCTAAACCACATTATTTTTTTAAAGATGTCGGTTTTTTGCAGGCGGGCATCCCCTTTTTGGGTTTTAAGGGTGTTTACATTATCAGGGATGTATTTTAAGGCATCCATGTAAGTATCCAGCTCGTAGTTAAGGCAGCATTTCAGCTTGCCGCACTGGCCGGCCAGTTTCAGCGTATTTAACGAAAGGTTTTGATAACGGGCTGCCGAAGTAGATACGGTTTTAAAATCGGTAAGCCATGTTGAGCAGCAAAGCTCGCGGCCGCATGAACCTATGCCGCCTAAGCGGCTTGCTTCCTGCCTCATGCCAATCTGCCTCATCTCAATACGGATGCGGAAAGTTTCGGCCATTTTCTTGATCAGTTCCCTGAAATCAACGCGGCCTTCGGCTGTATAATAAAATGTAGCCTTGGTTTTATCGCCCTGGTAATCCACATCACTCAGCTTCATGCTCAGGTTAAGGTCAAGCGCCAGCTTGCGCGATTTGTGCATGGTTTCCCATTCCATATCCTTGGCTGCTTTCCATTTGTCAACATCGGCAACGGTAGCTTTACGGTAGATCTTTTTTACAACATCGGCTTCCTTTACATGGCGTTTTACCATCTGCATGCGTACCAGTTCGCCGGTAAGCGAAACATGGCCAATATCATAGCCACCAGTGGTTGCTTCAACAGCTACCAGTTCGCCGGCTTCGAGGTAAATATTATCGTTGTTTAAATAAAACTCCTTGCGCGAGCCTTTAAACTTAACTTCAATAACCTGGAACGGCTTATAGTTAGTTGGCATGTCCATATGCGACAGCCAATCGTAAACATCTAATTTGCTGCAACCATTAGTAAGGCAACTGCCGTTACTTTTGCAGCCCGCAGGCGAACATCCGCCACCTGTTGAGCAACTTCCACATCCCATAATTAACTTGGCATATATTGATTCCCCGCAGGGACATTTTTATTTATTAGTATTTTAATAATTTGTAAAGATACATCTAAAAATAAGATTTTGGGATTAGCGTTGCGCTCCACATGATAATGTGCTTTTTCCAGCTCATCAATAATCATTTGCGATTTGCCTATACTCAATACACCGCTCATTTTTTGAGCCGTATCCAGTTCCTTTGCCGGTAAATGAACCAGGCTACCCGCCCCGGCAATGAGTAAACAGCACTCGCGTATAAAGCTGGTACCGTAACGCAAAAAGTTTTTTTGGTTTTCGCGCCCCATTTTGGCAAACTGCTCCACAAAAGCCATCACCTCAATACCTTTATTGCCAAAGCAATAGCGTAGCCATTGCACAAACAGCTCATGGTAGCTTTTGTTGTCCTGTTGCAGCATGGCCCGTGCTTCGGTCATGTTGCCATTGCTCAGGTAGGCAATTTCGGCAGCGGCTTCCTCGGTTTGGTGATGGACACTTATTAAATGTTCCTTAATTTCGTCATACTCCAACGCAGGTATTTTAACCAGCTGTGTACGCGATAATATGGTGTTCAGGATTTGATCCTGGTTTTGGGCTACTAATAAAAACAGCGTATTGGGCTGCGGTTCTTCAATAATTTTAAGCAAAGCATTCCCCTCTTTGTCCAGGTATTCGGGCAACCAAAGGATCAGGATCTTATATTCCGACTCAAAAGGTTTAAAGCTTAGTTTTTTAATGATCTGGTGACATTCGGCAATATTGATATTGGCCTGTTTGTTTTCGGCATCCAGGTATCCGCGCCATATGTCCAGGCTCAAATATGGGTTAGCCGTTAAAGCGCCGCGCCATTGCTCAATAAAAGTAAGCGCTGTATCATCTTTATGTTTTGCAAAGAAAGGGTAAGAAAAATGCAGGTCCGGGTGCATCAGTTTCTGGTATTTCCGGCAGGAAGAGCATACCCCGCATGAGTCGCCGGGCTGCTTGTCTTCGCAGGAAAGGTACTGGGCATAGGCAACAGCAAGCGCCAGGCTGCCCGAACCTTCGGGTCCTAAAAATAATTGAGCGTGGCTTACCCGGTTCTCGCCCACCGTGTTAAGCAATCGTTGCTTTGTTGCTTCCTGTCCTACTATTTCTTTAAACTGCATTTGGTGCAAAATAGTAATTTGATTTTAGATGTGAGATATGAGATGTGAGATTTGAGACAGGAATGGCATAGCAGAGCGTCCTTACTTGATGGAAAGTAAAGAGTGACTATCATCATATTCAAAAAATCTCACATCTCATATCTCGCATCTCATATCTTTACCAAATGAGAGTAATGGCTTTTGATTATGGAACCAAGCGCATCGGTATTGCGGTTACCGACCCTTTGCAGATCATCGCAACCGGCCTTGATAACATCCACCCCAATAACATTATTGAGTTTTTAAAAAAATATCTGCAAACAGAACAAGTGGAGCGTTTTATCGTAGGCGAACCAAAGCAGATGGACAACACCCCCTCGCAATCGGCCATTCATGTAAAAGGTTTTGTAAACCTGTTAAAGAAAACTTTCCCCGAAATCCCTATCGAAATGGTTGATGAACGCTTTACCTCAAAAATGGCATCAGCAACTATCGCCCAAAGCGGCATGAACAAGAAACACCGGCAAAATAAGGAGTTGGTAGATACGATATCGGCGGTGATTTTACTGCAGAGTTGGATGGACCGTAGATTATTTTGATGGCGTTGATTTCGCTGATTTGTCTACCTCTTAGTTAATGATTTCTTTTTTTTGATTGCTCGTGACTTTTTATGATTTGTTTTGCTGTCGTGCAAGTTTATATTCGTTGGTAATGCGTTTAAACTCTAAGCTTTTGGATCCGAAATTAATAAGAAGTCCGGTTTCGAGTTTGTAAGCTTCGAGATAGTTTAATACCTGAGCGAGATGAATATCTTCAAGTTGGGATACGGCTTTGAGTTCTACCATAACTTTTTCATCTACTAAAAAATCAACTCGCCGTCTGCCAACCTCTGTTCCATCATAAAAAATAATCATTTCAAGCTCCCGGGAAAACGATAGTCCTTGTTTGTGCAGTTCGATCTCCAAACTTCGCTGGTAAATAGCTTCCTGAAAACCGTTACCTAAGGTTGAATGAACTTTCATTGCACAACCAATAATTTTACCAGTAAGTTCGGAGTGTTTGTAAGTGTTATTAATTGGAGTTTTCATTAAAATTAGTGTAAGGGCTTAAGGCTCATAAAGCTATCAAAATCAAATAAAAACAAAGCAAAAAAACATCAGCCTATTGACAGGGTAAGCCAACGAATCATCACAAATAATAGTAAATCAATGCTTTAGATATTAATAAATGAGTCTAAAAATCAATCACTTATAAAATAAATCAACGAAATCAGCGTAATCATCCCCATCAACGGTGTATCTTTGCCCCATGGATATTCTCCCTAATGCCTTACTGGCTTACTTAGATGACCATTGCGACCCGGAGCCGGAGGTGCTTAAAAAGCTCAACCGCGAAACGCATATCAAGGTGTTAAAACCTAACATGCTATCGGGGCATTACCAGGGAAGGTTGCTTAGTTTTTTAAGCAAAATGGTGCAGCCTAAACGCATCCTGGAGATAGGTACCTATACAGGCTACTCGGCTATTTGCCTGGCCGAAGGTTTGACCGACGACGGCATCCTCCACACCATTGAAGTTAACCGCGAAATGGAGGAGATCATCGCTTCACATCTTAAACTAACAAATGTTGAAAACAAAATAAAGCTGCATTTTGGGCAGGCAGAGGCCGTTATTGCTGATTTACAGGAGGATGTTTTTGATTTAGTGTTTATAGATGCCGATAAAAAGAATAATTATACTTACTTTCAATTAGTTTTTGACAAAGTCAGATCCGGAGGATTAATAATAATTGATAACGTTTTGTGGAAAGGAAAGGTGTACGGCACCGAAAAAGATGCCGATACTGAAGGAATCCGCAAACTAAATGACCAGATAGCTGTTGATAGCAGGATAGAAAAATTGATCCTGCCGGTACGCGACGGGCTGCTGGTTATCAGAAAAAAATAAATTATGAAGAAAATCTTACTGATTACAACACTGTTGATTTCAACATTAGCTGCTTCAGCACAGAAAAATACCTCACAATCTTACATTGAAAAGTTCAAAGATGATGCCATTAAGATCATGCACGAAACCGGGATCCCGGCAAGCATCGTTTTAGGTGTAGCCATGCATGAATCGGGCTGCGGCAACAGCACCATAGCACAAAACCTTAATAACCAGTTTGGAGTAAAAGGTTACAATACCGTAGTTTATACCAAACACAACAAAAAAGTTCGTACCTCTTATAAAAGATACGATTCGGTTTTTGATTCGTTTCAGGACTTTGCACGCATCATGACCGAGCGCAAGCAGTTTAGCCACCTGGCCGACGCGCTTACCCATTATGATTATAAAGGATGGGCAAAAGGTATTCAACGTGCCGGTTATGCCGGTAGCCGCAGATGGGCATCGCAGGTTTTAGGTATCATTAACAGGTATAACCTCAATGACCTGGATGAAAATCCGGCAAACCAAACGCAATTGGCCGACGCAACAACTAAACAGCAATAATTACGTTTATAAAATCTTAATTTGGCCCCTGGTTATATGCCACATAATAAGATTTAAGCCTCATGCGAAAAACCATATACCTGTTCATTGCTGTAGTTTGCCTCAATTCATGCTCTGCCCGCAAAAAAACCACTACAGTATCAAACCGCGATGCCAAACGCAATAACAGCAATATCCAAAAGGCTAATAAGGATGCTATTGCCAACTACCGGTCGTACAATTCGTTAGAATATATTGACCGCTTTAAGGCCATCGCCATCCAGGAAATGAACCAGTATGGTATCCCGGCCAGCATCACCCTGGCGCAGGGCTTGTTTGAATCGGGCGCGGGCAATAGTGACCTGGCCAAATACGCCAACAACCACTTCGGCATAAAATGCACCAGCGACTGGACCGGCAAAAGTTATTATAAGGATGACGACAACGTGAATGATTGTTTCCGCGTTTATGATAATCCGGAAGACTCCTTCCGTGACCACTCGGCGTTTTTAAAACGTAAAAACTATGCTAAACTTTTTGAACTGGACAAGAACGATTATGAAGGCTGGGCTTATGGGTTGAAAAAGGCAGGTTATGCCACTAATCCTAAATATCCGCAGTTGCTGATCAATATTATTGTAAAATATAACCTCGATCAGTATGACCGCCCCGAAGGCGAGATTGCTAAAATTAAACGGGAAGACCGTGTATTATCGCAGATCAACGATAGCATTGGTAAACCCGTTCAGGATACCCTTTCCAAAACCCCGCCCGACGATAAGATCTACACCGTAAAACAGGGCGATACACTATACAACATATCCAAACGTTTTGGAATAACTGTTGATGACCTGAAAGCGTTAAACAGTATGAGCGACAATGGCATTAAAATTGGCCAGAAGCTTGTGGTTGTTAAGTGAGAAACAGAGGCAAGACAGCAAGAGTCAAGAGCCAGGACAGAAAGAAATGACCTCTAAATCTATCTTGATTCTTGACTCCTGGTATCTTGGCTCCCTCCCCCAAAGGTTAATTGTTGTTAAATTGTATGATCGCCCGCTGTACAACACGTATTTTTGCCCCCGCAATGAAATTGTGGATGCTCCTGATATGTTTTGCCCTGCCCGCGGCCCGGGTTTTTGCCCAGCAAAAAACCGTGGATGGGGTTGTGTTTGATAAAGACAGCAAAGACCGCATTGCCAAAGTTAATGTACAGAACATCACCACCGGCAAATCTATTTACAACACTTTTAAAGGTGAATTCAAGATAGAAGCCCAGCCGGGCGATGTGCTTGTTTTTACAAAATCAGATCATCATCCCGATACATTGAAAGTGCAAGGCGGCGAATCACTTGCCGTTTATATGAAGCGCACAGCCATACAGCTTAAAGAAGTTATCGTGCGCGACACCCTGCTTAACCCCCAAAAACGGCTTGCTGCAACCAAAAACGATTATACCAAAATCTTCGGCCCACTTAACAATAAAGATTTATTGAGCTTTGGGCCGGGCGGTGCTGGCTTAAGTATCGATGCGCTTTACAATTCATTAAGCCGCAGCGGCCGCAATGCTGCCCGCCTGCGCGAAACTATTGAGAAAGACTATCAGCAAAGTGTTATTGACTATCGTTTTAACCGAACTTATGTTGGCGCCATAACCAACTTAAAAGATCAGCAGCTTACCGACTTCATGCTGCGGTACCGCCCCGGCTATTATTTGGTGAAAACGGCCAGCGACTATGAATTTATAGCCTCGATTAAAACCAACCTCAATCGTTTTTTAAAGTATAAAAAACGCCCTTATTCCCTTACTCCGCTTGTTACGCCCGATGACAGCAAGAAGGATCTTGGCCGCGAATAAGGTTGATTAACCTTAATACAACGTTCATTTTAATATCCGGAAATTCCAATATTTTTGCCCCAAAGTCGTTACCTTGGCTAAACCCTGAAGCAACATTTTTGTTTATTGTGGTTAAAAAAGGAGATTTTTGCTTTAATTTGTTTACTATGTTAAAAACAAAACCGGGATTACTAATACTCGCATTATCAGTCACGTGCGTTTTATCAGCAAAAGCACAAACAGATACCCTGAAAAAAGATAGTGTTAAAATAGACACTGCCGTACTTAATAAATACCGGATAAATTCCCGCAAAAATGCCATCCCCACGCGGGTTCGCCCCATACAGATCCAGCGCGAAATGGTACCTGTTACCATGCTCGATTATAAAGTAAACTACTGGAAAAAGGTAATCACATTCGGGCTGAACTTTAGCCAGTCGGCATTTAGCAGCAATTATGCGGCGGGTGGCGTAAGCGCGGTGGCATTGGGTTCAAATTTTATTTATCATACCGAATATAACAAAGCGCCTTTCAGTTATGTGTCCGAGCTTAACCTTACCTACGGGGTATCAAAAAACAAAGGCCAGGGCAAACGCAAAACGCAGGACCGTATTTATTTTGATAACAAAGTAGCTTCGCAATTATCAAAAAGCTGGTACTTTTTCGGTGCATTAACCTTCGAGTCGCAGTTTGATAAAGGCTTTAATTATGTCGATCAAGGCAATGGCAAGTTCGAGCAGCAATATATTTCAAACTTTATGTCGCCGGGTTATTTAACCGAATCCATCGGTTTTGAGTATAAGCCAACAGGCTGGTTCGATCTGCGTTTAGGTACCGGTACTGCAAGGCAAACTTTTGTACTTGATCACACCATCCATAAATATCAAAAAGATAACTACGGCGTGGATACGTTAAAAACCGTAAAAAATGACCTCGCGTTCCAGGTTGTGGCGTTGCTGGATAAAGATATAGCCAAAAACATTCACTTAAATACCCGTTACGCGTTGTTTATCCCTTATGCCCAATCGCCAAAATTTATTACCCACCGTGTTGATTTAACGCTAACAGCCAAGGTGAACAGGTTAATTAGTGCAACGGTAAACGGAACGCTGTTGTATGATAAACATACATCCGATAGCGCCCAGGGCTATGAAGGCATTGGGTTGGGAATGCTGTACCGGTTCCCGTAAGTGTTATTTATAAAATACCAATACTTTCATTTTACGTTCGGCCTTATCCAGTATAAGGCCGAGCTTGTTTACAGACTGTACTACTCCCTCTTGCGTACGCAGATCGACCGTGGTTTTTATATCGTATTTTTCTTTCAACCCGGTTTCATCCACAACCGGGCGGTCAAGGTCATTGCTCAAATAATCATTTGCGAAATTTGCCAACGACACAGATGTCCCGTTATACCCTTCCCCGCTAAAACGGATCATCGATTTATTTTGTGTTGATACCTGGAATGCCAATTTTTGGTCTGGGTTTACTCTGAGAACATAAACAGGGATTAATTTTTCGGCTATCCGGGCTTTTATAGGTAGTGACGTAAGCAGCTTTTTTTGCATGATGCGGTTGAGGCTATCCTTATCTTCGGGTTTAACTAACAGGTCAAAACAATACAGCGAGTTTTTATTATCGAAATCGCATACTGTTTTTTCATCAATCTCGTAAACGATTTGTTTAGATGAGGTAATGTCAAACGCGTCTTTATATAAAACATCTGCACAAACATTAATATAGCTAACCCTCCTGCCTTCATATGGCGCATTGAGATAATGCCTGCCCATGCTTTGCTGCCCCTTCATGTAGCCGCGAATGGTAAAACTTTCGGCAATAGTACTATCTACACCAAAAATGTCTTTGCGGTTGTTTACAGGAACCTCTTTTACTTCGGCAGATGATTTAATGGTTTTACCGCTCATCAGGTTGTTGATAAATCGCTGGTTTACCAAATCTGTTTTTACGAGTGCTACTACCATGTGCCTGCTGTTAATGATGGCGCTTTGCCCAACAGATGAAAGCCCGAATGCTTTGTATAAAAAGAACGAGGTATCGCTGGCGAGCCACAGGGCTGACGGTTTTTTGATTAGATATTTTTTCAACCGTGCAACCGGCTCGTTTGATATGGCTATAACCCTGATTTTACCTTCGTTTGCTTTTTGCAGCTTAGCCAGGGTATCCATTTGGGTAATACATGGGCTGCACCAGGTTCCCCAAAAGCTCAAAATGTAGAACGGTGCTTTAGTCGGGTCGGCAAGGTTAACGTTCAATGCCGGCGCATTAATAATTGGTTTTATAACAATAGCGGGCATGACATCGCCAGGTTTTAAAGTTTGTTGTGCCGATGTTGAAAAAAAGCAGGCTGATAAAAGAATAACAAATAGTTTTTTCATGACAGGTACAGATTTTATACCTGCAAAAATGAAGAGTGTAAAAATAAAACTGTGTTATCGGGCAAGTTAACTAATGTTATATTATGTTAACAGCAGATCGTATTTAACGCCGATGTTTTACATTTGGTTATGCCTAAAAGTACCCGATTTGTTATTGTAGTATGCGCCGTAGCCATTGCCATGGTTTTACTGCTGCAATTTTACTGGGTAAAAAACTACTATATTGTAAACCAGGCCACCTTTGAAAAAGAGGTGAACATGGCTTTTGAGGACGCATTAAAAAAGGAGTTTAGCCTCCGTTGTGATACCATCCAGCAACTGCTTGCCAAACGGCTGATGGATACTACCGAGTTTCTGATTACCAGCGGGTTTGATACAGCAGAGAAGAAGAACATTTTTACCATAGCAAACGCCCATCAGCCGGGTCAAAAGTTTTCATCTTCGGCATTAAGCTTTCGTGGCATTAATAAGGCGTTATTGCCCGGGGACACGGCTTTTAAATGGGCAATAGCCACGCGTTTTGCCTATACCATGCGCACTGAAGATCTGCAAAACCATGTTGTATACTATCGTACCCAAAACCTGGGTGGTTTTATGGTAGATAACGTCAATAAGTATGATTTTGATACAACCCGCCTAAGGCCGGTGCTTGCCCATTACCTGAAGGATAGGAACATCGAGACCCCTTTCCGGTTTTATGTACGCGAAACCGACAGCGCAATGAACCGGAGCCATTTTGATGAAAAACTGCTGGCCCGTTATCCTATCATCACCAAATCCTACCCAACTTACAAGCAAAAGGGAAAAGAACAATATGTAAGGGCTATGTTCAGTAATCCTTTTTCATACATCATAGGGCGTATGGGGTATATGTTTGCCGGCTCACTATTGCTTATCGCTTTGGTGGCTTTTAGCCTTATCTATCTGTTACGTACCCTGTTCAGGGAAAAAAGGGTGTCAGCTATCAAAAATGATTTTATCAGTAATATCACCCATGAATTCAAAACGCCCATCGCTACTGCTTCGGCTGCAATTGAAGCACTAACTGGTTTTGGTGTGCTTGATGACGCTGAAAGGACCGGGCGTTACCTCGCCCACTCAAAAAATGAACTGGAAAAGCTGTCGGCATTGGTTGACAAAGTGCTGAACATTTCAATGTATGAAAACCAGGATTTTAATATCAAACCAGAACCGGTTGATCTCGACATCGAAATAAGAAAGTTCTTAACCAACGCCACACTGCTTCCCGGAAAAGAAATTAACTGGAATTATGTAAACGACACGGGAATAAATTGCGTAACGGCCGACAAATTGTATTTTGAACATGCTGTTAATAACGTGATTGATAATGCGCTTAAGTATTCGGGGACCAATGTACAATTGCAGATAAGTATCTATATAAAAAGCAGTTTTTTAGTCATTGCCGTGAAGGATAATGGGATAGGCGTAGCGGCTAACAATCTGTCGCTGGTATTTGAGAAGTTTTACCGGGTACCCACAAACGCGCATCGGGTAAAAGGTCATGGCCTTGGACTTAGTTATGTAAAAAGTATTATTGAGCGGCATGGAGGCTGGTGCAAAATGGAAAGTGAGCCAGGAAAAGGGAGTATACTAAGTTTAGCCTGGCCAATATGATTAGCCATAAAGTTTTATTAGTTGAAGATGAGCCGGTACTGGCCGAAATTGTGCAGGAAAGCCTGCAGTCGCGCGGGTTTGAGGTGGTTTATGCCGATACCATCGCTCGCGCAAAAGGTGTTTATTACGATAACAAGCCCGATATTATAGTACTTGATGTAATGCTGCCTGACGGAAGCGGATTTGATTTTGCCCGGCAGATCAGGAACGTAGATACAGATTTGCCCGTTATTTTTTTAACTTCAAGATCGCTGCCTCAAGACGTGGTTGAAGGTTTTGAAAGCGGCGGCAACGACTATTTAAAGAAGCCGTTTAGCCTGGAGGAACTCATTATTCGGATAAGGGCTTTACTGAGTAAAAACAGGCTGGTGATAAGCCAAAATGTGGGGTTAACTGAAATTGGCAGGTACCGGTTTTATTACCCGCAGGGTGAGCTTAATTTTGATGGAAATAGCAGGACGCTTACCACCCGTGAAAGCGAAATTCTTAATCTGTTGATCATGAACAGGAACCAGTTGCTTAACCGTGACGAACTGTTATTGAATTTTTGGCAAAACAACGATTATTTCAGCAGCCGGAGCCTTGATGTATTTATTACCAAGCTGAGGCGTTATTTAAAAGATGATCCATCTGTAAGCATCCTTAACATTCGTGGCCGGGGATATAAGTTAATCTACTAAGTAATTGAGTTAATATAGTTCAAAATCATACCTTTGTATCCTTATAAAAAAGATTAAAGTTTTTTAATATAATGTTTGAAAATCTTTCGGATAAACTCGACAGGGCGTTCAAGGTCCTGAAGGGTCAGGGAACTATTACTGAAATAAACGTGGCCGAAACCATGAAGGAGATCCGCAAGGCCCTTCTCGATGCCGACGTTAACTATAAGACAGCCAAAGCATTTACCGACGATGTAAGGCAAAAAGCGCTTGGTAATAATGTATTAACATCTATTTCGCCGGGCCAGTTGCTTACCAAGCTCATGAACGATGAGCTTACCGCGTTGATGGGCGGTACCACAGCCGATCTGAATTTTCCGGCTACGCCTACCATTATCCTTATTGCCGGCTTGAATGGTGCCGGTAAAACAACCTTCACCGGTAAGCTTGCCAATTACTTAAAAACACAACGCAATAAAAAACCATTACTGGTTGCTGATGATATTTACCGTCCGGCGGCTATCGATCAGCTGGAGGTTTTAGGCCAGCAGATAGGTATCCCGGTGTATGCCAACCGCGACTCGAAAGACCCGGTTGCTATTGCCCGCGAAGGTATAGCCCAGGCTAAGCAAAACGGTAATAACGTGGTGATTATTGACACCGCCGGCCGTTTGGCTATTGACGAGGCCATGATGGTGGAGATTGAGCAGGTAAAAGATGCCGTGAAACCACACGAGATCCTGTTTGTGGTTGACTCCATGACCGGTCAGGATGCTGTAAATACTGCCAAAGTGTTCAACGATCGTTTGGACTTTACTGGTGTAGTATTAACCAAGCTGGATGGTGATACCCGCGGTGGTGCGGCATTATCAATCAAATCGGTTGTTAATAAACCGATCAAATTTATTGGTACCGGCGAAAAGATGGAAGCGCTTGATGTTTTCCACCCCGATCGTATGGCATCAAGGATCCTGGGCATGGGCGACGTGGTGTCGTTGGTTGAACGCGCTCAGCAGCAGTTTGACGAGAAAGAAGCAGCCGAGCTACAGAAGAAGATCCGCAAGAACAAGTTCGACTTTAACGACTTTTACGGCCAGATCCAGCAGATCAAGAAAATGGGTAACATGAAAGACCTGATGGGCATGATACCGGGCGTGGGCAAAATGATGAAGGACGTTGAGGTTGATGATAACGCGTTTAAAGCGATAGAGGCTATTATTCAATCTATGACCCCGTTTGAAAAAGCTAACCCTGAAACCATTAATCAAAGCCGCCGTAACCGTATAGCCAAAGGTTCGGGCACCGATTTACAGGAAGTTAACCGCCTCATGAAGCAGTTTGATGATATGAAGAAAGTGATGAAGCAAATGAGCAATCCCGCTGCTATGGCCAACATGATGCGCAGGATGCCGAAAATGTAAGGTAGGTATAACTTATAAAAGAACGTCTCTTGCTAAAAACAAGGGACGTTTTTTTTTGCTCCTTTGCTGACGAACAAAATAAACACATGTATAATTTATTATACACAATTTCACACTTTTTGGGGGCGGAAGTCATTAAAATGTCATTTACTGTGCAATGGCACTTGCTTTGTTTTACTACAGCGAACAGATGAGGGCTTAAGTTTACCCCTCCCTCACATATTAATAACTAAAAAACTAATCATGAAAAAGTTAATTAAACCCGTTTTATTGACCGCTGCGTTATTTGCTTTTAAAGTTGGTTCGGCCCAGGTTAATCTTGGAGCAACTACCGCTACTAAAATAGCTACGCGGGTAGCTACGCCAACTGTGAATGCTGCATCAATAGCGCAAAAAGCGGTTAACACAACCTCAACCGTAACCAACCAGGCTGCAACACAGGCTCAAAATGTAGCAGCGCGGACAGCCGCTCAAACCCAGGCTACCACCAACCAGGCCGTAACGGGCGTTGCCGCCAGTGAGGCCGCCAATGTTAACAGCAACGTTGCCTCAACCGTAAATACTACGGCAGGTACAACAGCTGCACAAGCCGGTGTTAGCAGCAATACCTCAGCCGCAGGTACTGTGAATGCAACCGGAGTAACAGCAACAGGCGAAAAAGCATTAACCACAACCGAAGGTGTTGCCACTAACACTACCGAAAAAGTAAGCAGCAATGCTGCCGCTTTAAGGGCTGGCGCTGCAACAACTACAGGTAAAACAGCGGTGGCCGCAGGTAATAGCGCCGATGCTGTTAGCAAAAATGTGAGTGTTACCTCGTCCGGCAACCTGAACAGCACAGGTAACGTGGCAGCGGGCTCTAAAAGGCTAAATACCGGGTTCTCAAATAGCAGCGCTTCCAGTACTGCTGTAAAGGCGGGAAAGAAAAGCGTTACTGTTAAAACTTCGGGCAAGAGTTCAGCCAAGCTGAGCGCTGCCAAACAGTAATAGTATTTACATACATTAAATCAAAAAGGCCGGTACCGGCCTTTTTGATTATCCGCACTTTTTTTATTCAACATTAGCCATGAAAAAACTTAAACTTATCCTGCTGCTGGCTTTGGCCGGCCCTGCGGTTTGTGCCCAGCAAAAACCTGATACCGCGGCAAAAACAAAAGAATTGTTTATAAATGCGGGTTTGCAATATCTTTCAAACCTTACCTATGCCGGCCGGCGCGATGAAAGCAGTGTCCCGGTACTTCTTCCCTCGGTTACATTAGTTAGCAAGCAGGGATTTTTTGTAAGTGCTATCGGCTATTTTGATCTTAATGGCTCCAAATCAGGCACCGAGGGCCTTAGCGTTACACCGGGCTATGTTTTCGCGTTTGATGCAAAACGGTATTATGGGGGCAATGTATCGGCCACCAAATATTTCATCACCAAGAGCAGTCCCATTATACTTTCTTCGTTTAATGCCACGCTCGACGGGCAGTTGTATGCTAATCCGGATGATATTGTAAAATTTACGGCGGGCATCAGCTATAGGTTTAATAAAAATAACAGCAACGACGTTGTTAATACGGCCGAATTATCAAAAGAAATTTTTGCCCTGAAAACAGGCGCGGATAAAAAAAGCGGGCTAAAAGTTACTCTTACCGCCACACTTTATGCCGGTACACAATCTTTCTACCAAACTTATTATACCGAATCGCAGGTTACCCGCTCGATAGAGCAACCCCAGCAGCAAACACCTATTAATATCCTGTTTCCCAGCCAGCCAAAGCAAACTATCATAACGCAAACGGTAACGCAGCAAAACCAGCGCGAGGTAAGGCAATATAAGCTGCTTGCTTTCAGCGGATCGTTGCCTTTAACCTATACTATTAACAAGTGGCAAATCCTCTTTACGCCCTACCTCATCAAGCCATTTAACCAGGTTGATTATGTAAAAAACACCAAAATGAACGGGCTTTACTTTTTGTTCACCACAGGGGTTAATGTAACGTTTTAGCAATGTAAAAATGTGATTAACCATATGGCCGGGAAGGGCGGATAACAGCTTGTTTTTATTAGCTTTGTTGCAGTACATAACAAACTGAACCACGGCTATGCGCAGGATATTTTTTGTTCTTTTATTGTTACCGGCCCTGTTTTTCGTGCCGGCATTTGCCCAGGTTTCCGGGGCTCAGATTGATGTTAAACATTATACGTTTGATATTAAACTTAATGATGCCGATAATAATATTGAAGGAAAGGCCACGGTTTCGATAAAGTTTTTGAACGGCGCGGAAGGGTTTAGCCTCGACCTGGTGAAAAAGAATGCTGCAGGCAAGGGCATGCTGGTATCGGCAGTAACCGAAAACGGGAAGCCGGTAAAGTTTACCCAGGATGATGAACAGCTAAAGGTCAATACCCGCGCGTATAAAGGGAACACCCGCGATTATACGATAAGTTACAGCGGCATCCCGGCCGACGGGTTGATCATCTCGGCCAACGCGTTCGGGCACCGCACTTTTTTCGGTGATAACTGGCCTAACAGGGCCCATAACTGGCTGCCCTGCGTTGATAACATTGCCGACAAAGCCACGGTTGATTTTATTGTAACTGCACCCGATCATTACCAGGTAGTATCAAACGGCCTGCAAACCGAAGAAAAGCAACTCGACGGAAAGCTCAAACTAACCCATTGGGTTGAAACCGTTGCGCTGCCCACCAAAGTAATGGTTATAGGCGTAGCCGAGTTTGCTGTTGACCACCCCGGCGATGTTAACGGGATCCCGGTTTTTACCTATGTTTTTCCGGAAAGCAAAGAGGTTGGGTTTAAAAGCTATGCTGTAGCTAAAAACATTCTCCCCTACTTTATAAAAAATGTTGGCCCTTATAGCTATGAAAAATTGGCCAACGTGCAGTCGAAAACCATTTTTGGCGGTATGGAAAATGCCAGTGCCATATTCTACTATGAAGAATCGGTTAAAAGCCCGGATATAGAAGAACTAATGGCGCATGAAATTGCCCACCAGTGGTTTGGCGATGGCGCCAGCGAGAAAAGCTTTGGCCACCTTTGGTTAAGCGAAGGCTTTGCTACCTATATGACTAATCTTTATCTCGAAAATAAATACGGGGCCGATACCTTAAAAAGACGCCTCATTGGCCAGCGTAAAAAAGTGCTGGATTTTGAAAAAGAGCGTTTAACGCCCGTGGTTGATACCGCTGTTAAAACAAAATTTATGCAGCTGCTTAATGCCAATAGTTACGAAAAAGGCGGTTGGGTACTGCACATGCTGCGGCGCAAACTGGGCGACGATGTTTTTTGGAAAGGGGTTAGAAACTATTATTCAAAATACCAGGGCAGCAATGCCAATACTGATGATTTGAGGCGGGTAATGGAACAAACCAGCGGCAAGGACCTGAAACAGTTTTTTACGCAATGGCTGCGCAACGCCGGGCACCCAAATTTGGCGGTTAGCTGGAAGTATAATGAAAAGGATGGTTACATTACCATAAATGTAACCCAAAACCAGGCCTATGTTTACAATTTGCCGCTGGAGGTGTCTGTTGACGGGCAGCTGTTAACTGTGCCGGTAAAAGAGAAATCGACAACAGCCCGTTTCCGGGTAAAAGCCAAGCCTGCAGATGTTAAGATGGACCCGAATATAAACCTGCTGGCATCGTTTGAGGAAAAGAAATAGAAGCGGTTTTTAAAGAGGGCTGTCATTGTTTAACCCGCTTTTTTTGTTACAGATAGTTAAATTAAAATACAATTTTTGATCGGCATGACAAATATGGGCGTTGCCTGCGGCCCGTGCTATACGCTCATACTGCACCGGCATTAGCCACAAGGCCGGTATCCGCTCCTATCACTAACGCAGCCCTCTGCACTATCCCCAAGATAAATTTATGGCATAATAGCTAACCCACTTACGCTGCTATCACCCTGTTGATCACCTTTTCCAGGTCTTCCAGGTCAAATGGTTTGGCTAAATAGCTTTGGGCACCGGCATGGTTGGCCAGGATCTGGATATCGCTGTTTGCCGAAAAATAAATTACCGGTATTTCTTTAAGCCCCTCGGTTTTTTTGAGGGTTTGCGTGGCAATGATCCCGCCCGAATCGGGGATCCAGTTATCCATCATGATCACATCAGGCAAAATGCCCGAAACTTTCTCAACAATGTTATTGCAGTCGCTAAACGTGTGCACTTCCCACCCTTGTTCCTCCAAAATATAACTGCAAATAGAAAGGATGTCCTCGTCGTCATCAAATATGACAATTTTTTTAGATGGAGTATTCATTGGATAGTTATGTGTGAATTTATAGAAACCTTTTCATAAAAACAAATGTTTTAAATTGCAAATTAAATTTGCGCAGTTAAACAAGACTTTATATCGCCCTGATTTAAATTACCCCAGGGGTAAACTACTTCTTAACCACTACAAAATCTAATTATTGACTTTGTAACCGATTAATTACCTACGTTTTATTAAAAACAGTAATATTTTTACTTATCCAATTTTAACAGCCTTATTAATTCCTGTTATCCAACAAAATAAACCTGTAAATCCTGTTTCATGAACACGCAAATCAAATCGATTTTATTGGGCGCCATGCTGCTCGGCCCGGCTGCAATAAATGCGCAAACAAAGGCAAGCTTATGGCTTACCAGGGCCGACAGATCGGCACTTTTTGAGCAGCAAAAAGTGCCGCTTACTTTTAAAACCGGGGAGGCAGGCGGCACTACTATTACTGTTAATGATAAGCAACATTACCAGCCGATAGACGGGTTTGGATTTGCATTAACCGGGGGCAGCGCTATGCACATCATCCGTATGGGGGCCGACAGCCGGGCCGCGCTGCTTAAAAATCTTTTCGCGGTTACAGGTAATGATATTGGCATCAGTTATTTAAGGCTGAGTATTGGCGCATCCGATCTGAACGAGAAAGTTTTCTCGTACGATGATATGCCCAAAGGCCAGGCAGATCCAACGTTAAAACATTTTAACCTTGGCCCGGATAAAACCGATGTGATCCCGGTAATGAGACAGATCCTGGCAATTAACCCGGCAATCAAGATCCTGGGCTCACCATGGTCGCCCCCGGCCTGGATGAAAACCAACGATGATACCCGCGGTGGAAGATTAAAACCCGATTGTTACCCGGTATATGCAAAATACCTGGTTAAATATATCCAGGCGATGAAGGCCAATGGAATTAATATTGATGCCATCACTATTCAAAATGAACCATTACACCCGGGTAATAACCCCAGCTTGCTGATGGTTGCGCCCGACGAAGCCGACTTTATCAAAAACAATCTTGGTCCGGCGTTTAAGGCGGGTGGCATCAAAACAAAGATCATTGTTTACGATCATAACGCCGACAGGCCCGACTATCCTATTTCGATATTGAATGACCCGGCTGCCCGTAAATATGTGGATGGTTCGGGCTTTCACCTGTATGGCGGCGATATCTCGGCCCTTACCGATGTGCACAACGCCCATCCTGATAAAAACATTTACTTTACCGAGCAGATGACCGTTGAGCCCGAAAATCAAAGCACCATCAACATTGCCTGGCCGGTTAAAAGCCTTATTATTGGCGCAACCCGCAACTGGAGCCGCAATGTACTGGAATGGAACCTTGCCGCCGACCCTGAATATAAGCCCTACACTGACAGGGGCGGCTGCCCAATGTGCCAGGGCGCCGTTACCATTGATAAAAACGAAGTAAAGAAAAACATTGCTTATTATTCAATTGCTCACGCTTCCAAATTTGTACGTCCCGGGTCGGTCCGTATCGCATCAAACAATATAGACACTTTACCTAATGTGGCTTTCAAAACCCCCGATGGCAAAAAAGTACTTATCGTAGCCAACACCAGCGATGGCGCGCAGGATTTTAACATCCAGTACCAGGGAAAAGTATTAGCTGTTAAACTTGATAAAGGTTCGGTTGGAACGTATATCTGGTAATATAAACCGGTTCAGAAAATTTAAATGCACAACAACATGTTAACATCGTTAATGAAAAATATAAAAGTAAGCTCAGGAATTAAGGTTTTGCTGGCCGCGGCTCCTGCATTATTTGTCTCGTTACAAGGAAATGCACAAACTGGCTTTTTAAAAGCCGAAGGCAAAAAAATAGTTGATGAAAAGGGGCAGAATGTATTGCTGCGAGGGATGGGTTTAGGGGGATGGATGCTACAGGAAGGCTATATGCTGCACATTAACAAAGACAGCCGGCAGTACCGCATTCGCGAAAGGCTGGATGAGCTAATGGGCCCGGCCGAAACTAAGGAGTTTTATGATACCTGGCTGGCCAATAATACCCGCAAAATTGATGTAGATTCGATGAAACGCTGGGGGTTTAATTCTATTCGCCTGCCAATGCATTATAACCTTTACACCTTGCCGGTTGATAAGGAGCCCGTTGCCGGTAAAAACACCTGGCTGGATAAAGGGTTTAAAATGACCGATGACTTACTGGCCTGGTGTAAAGCGAACCACATGTACCTGATCCTTGACCTGCATGCCGCGCCCGGCGGACAAGGCAACGATCTTAACATCTCCGACCGAGACCCGGACAAACCATCACTTTGGGATAGCGAGGCAAACAAGCAAAAAACCATAGCCCTTTGGCGTAAACTGGCCGAACGGTATAAAAACGAGCCTTATATAGGTGCTTATGATATCATCAACGAGCCAAACTGGGGTTTTGACGATCCTCAAAATGATAAAAACGGACTGAAGGAAAAAACAAACGGTCCGCTAAGAAAACTGATGGTTGATATTACTGCTGCCATTCGCGAGGTAGATAAAAAACACATTATTATTATTGAGGGCAACGGTTGGGGCAATAACTATAACGGTATTTTACCCCAGTGGGATAAAAACATGGTGCTGAGCTTTCATAAGTACTGGAATTTTAACGATCAGAAGTCTGTTGATCATATCGTAAAAACACGCGACCAGTATAATATCCCCGTATGGCTGGGCGAAACCGGCGAAAACTCAAATACCTGGCTTACCGAAGCTATCGGTTTGTTAGAAAAAAATAACATTGGCTGGTCATTATGGCCATTAAAAAAATTGGGCATCAACAACCCGATGGAAATCCGGTCAAATCTGAACTATGATGATGTGGCAAGGTACCTGAACGCCGGCAGGAATAAGCCTAACGAGAGCAATACGTATAGTGGCACCCTTGAGCTGGCTACGTATGCTAAATTAGAAAATACCATTATCCATCATGATGTCATCGATGCTATTTTCAGGCAGCCGCATACAAGCGTTACCAAGCCCTTTAAAGCCAACAGGATTGGCAACGGCCCCGTGATCAATGCTGTTGATTATGACCTGGGCCGCAATGGCTCTGCTTATTTTGACACCGATACAGCCGACTATCATACTTCGGGTAAACCGGGTGTTGGGAACAAAGGCCATGTTTACCGGAACGACGGCGTTGATATCAGCAAAGATTCTACGAAGTATGAAAGTTACTATGTAGATCATATTGAAACCAACGAATGGACACAGTACACAATACAGGTTAAAACACCGGGCATATACTCCCTAAGCCTCAAAGTGGCATCCGCCACCGATGATGCCAAACTATCTGTTTTAGTTAATAATATAACCCAGGCAAAAGAAGTGGCGGTTCCCAACACCGGCGGGTTAAAAAAATGGCAGGTTATTGCTGTAAAAAACATTGTTTTAAAGGCCGGGAGCAACAAAATAAAGGTATTAGCTAACAACGGAGGGTACAACCTGCATTACCTGCAGTTTTGGAAAGGGAAGTAAATACAGGTACGCTATACTTATTTAAACAGCCGGAGTATATATTATTTGCTCCGGCTGTTTATTTATCTAAGATGCCAAAAATGATTTTTTCCTTTACCGGCGCAAATATGCAGGGCGTGCCTGCGGGCAAAAGCTACTTGCACCTTCGGGTTTAACCCGTAATTTTTTAATATTATTTTCTGATAAAAAGGTATTGTAAATAACTGTTTTTATAGTTAAATTTATTATATCAATTATCAATGTCACCTAACATAGGGAGAAGTCGTTATGAAAAAACAAGCTACGATAGTTTGTCAGCCTGATAAGACTGAAACTACCCAACCACTACAGGTAAATTGCCCGCCATCTCATCAAAAAATGTATCGCGATCATACACATTGCGATCATGTGCATGGCAGGGTTAACAAATTTCCAATTGGCAGCAACCGCGGGCCATGCTTTTTTTAAGTTAACAGGCTATTTAATATAATAGTACAGTTGGCTGTATGGCTTAAAGTTTTGCAGGTAAACTGCTAAGCTGCATAACCCAATTTGCCCGCGCCGGGTATCAGCCCCGGCTTCGCCGGCAAATGATTGTTTTGTATTGCCCGCTATTAAACTCCAAATCAGCTGTTGTGTAGGCCAGCTTTATTTTGGCCTACTGGTTAATGTATTTGTATTTTTTTCGCCCATCCTGTACTTCAATTATTTTAATAGTGCTTACCGGTATTGCTTTTTTCAGTGAAAGAATCTTTGACTGAACACCGATAACAGAATCCTGGATAACCCAGGTGCGGTCGAAGTAAAAGGTTGATCGCCTGCCATTGATATCTGTAAAACGTATTTCAATAGATGGCCCGTTCTTTAACTTATAAGGAGTTCCGTCTTTATCGAAACATTTAATCGAATCAATAGGATAAACACTATAGGTATGCTTATGCCCAAGAGGGTCCTGGGCGGTAACCTGTCTTAAATTCACCGTTTCCAGGGTTGGCACCTGCTCCAGGAAAGTACCAACAGGCATGTAATAGGTTTTGCAGGAGCTTGAAAAGATAGTTAGTGCTGCGATAGTGATAAGGAGTAAAGGTTTTGTTGTCATTTTAAAATAGAAATATTAAACGTTAAACCCATTGGGCCATTTAACCGGGTTTTCATAATGATGCTTGCGATCTCAGTCGGCAATAAGTTTACATTTAGCGGAGTAACCGGCGTTGCCACTAAATGACAATTCGGATCGTTAAAAAGACCTAAGTTTGTTTTGTCGAAAGCATAAAGCCCTTTCATTGCCATGTTTATAAAAGACGATAGATACTGCTCGTCTGCCTCTGAATTTATGATGTTCTCCAGATCAGGGTTAATAACAAATTTGGTTGTATATGGCAAGCCCTCAAAGTATTCCTGCAATACCATATTGTTTTGAGCAGATTCCGCAACAGACCGCGGTAAACAAGTACCAGCAGATGTCATAAAGGCGACTTCTTTTCCGTTGGTTAAATACCAATCAATATCAAAGGCTTGCTGGTCGAAGTCGGTGTACATATTTAAAGAGATTTATGATTATTATAGAGAGAAGATATAAGTAGCTTTTCCCCGAGTCCCGCCCTTCATACCTGCGAACACACCACGGCAAACGATAACGAACGTCCACAATCAATGCCATCAAACCCTTACAGCAATGAAGTTATCATCAGCTCCAGCGTACGATGGTTCTTTTGATCGATGCGAAAATCTTTAAAAATTATTTTGCCATCTTTATCTATCAGAAAATTTTGGGGCTCGCCCTGTACAGCATAGTTTTTAAGGGCAAATGCACGGCTGCCGCGTAACGGGATAAATGAATATCCTGCGTTTTTTATTAAAGGGGCTACGTACGGATCCTGCTCAGGTGCTACATTGATGCCGACATAAGCAACATCCCCGGGTTTAAATTTATTGATCACGGCCTGAAAGTGCGGAAATTCGGCCCGGCACGGGCCACACCCCGGAAACCAAAATGTAAGCAATACTACCTTACCTTTCAGGTCATTCAGGTTTAAGCTATCTTTACTGCTATACAGGCCCAAATTAAAGGGATAGGCTTCAACAGCTTTGCTATTTCTTATTGTTTTAATATCGTTTGTAATTTGCTCTTTATCCTTCCCTATTTCCTTTCCATACAATTCAAGCGCGGCGTGGAGCTCATCGGTGGGTAGTTTTGCAAATTTTTCGGCCAGGCTATCATATGCTGTCTTAACATCGCCCGTTTTTTGCTGTAACGCCGCTTTTTTTAATAATATAAAATCGTCGATGTAATTAAATCGCGGAAGGGTTACCTGGTTAAGCACATTAAAGGCTTCTTTATAATTTTTCGCTTGCTCCAAATTACCAACCTGTATTAGTGATTCGGCCAACTTTTTCCTAATTTGCCAATCCTTTTCATCACCCATGCTGTTAATTAATACTAAGGCTTTTTCAGGATCTGTTTGCAAATACGCATCGGCCAAACCAATCATTCCGGAAGATGACCAATTAAACTCTTTAGGCGGGTATAATTGCAGTAGCTTTTCAAAGTAGTTGATTTTATCGTGAATATCACCCGCATCTTCGCCCAACCAGTATAATGCCTGTGCTCCGCGTTCGTCTTTTGGGAAGCGCTTCACAAAGTCAAAAACCTTTTGTTTATACTCATCAGGGTTGCCATTGCCAAATGAGAAAAGGTACTGGAACGCATAACCGGCATTTGATGGGTCGGCAAGCATCGCTTTCTTAATATATTCATTTGACAGGTCTGTTTGCCCCCTAATAAAAGCGTCTCCCGATAGCATAGACCATATTTGGGCGTTATTTGGATCAATTTTAGCGGCCTGTAACAAAAACTCTTTAGCTTCCGACATTTCGGCGCGATAATAAATCGTGCCAATGGTTAATGGAATATTGATGTTTTTGGGGTATTTTTTCATCCAGGCCTTATATTGGGGAATCAAAAGTGGATTATCCAGGTTCAATGCATAGATGTAGTTTTTATGCGCCTCAATGCTCTCCATATTAAGCAGCACCGCCGCCCGCGCTTTCTCAATCTCCTCAACTGGCGCCGGACCGATACGGACAAGCCTTTGGGCAGCAGCAGGCGCACAATAAAAGACCATTGTCAATAAGAGGGAATAAATAAAATACTTCAACTTGTTTTTCATCAACTTGTTTTTTTAGGTTCTTGTTATGCTGTTATGAACAATCGAGGACTATGTCATTTTTATTGAATATACTTCCGGTTTAGCTTATGCAATGGATATATCGTTTCTATCCCGCCCAATCCTCTCTATCCAAGCTCCTGAAATGAATAGCCTCAGTTAAATGCTCCGGTTTAATCTCCTCACTCACTGAAAGATCAGCGATAGTGCGGGATATATGGTAAAGGTACAAATCGCCAGATTTTCATACTTGTGCCGGAGTGCGTTGAGCAATAATTCTGGTCAGCTCTTTCGCCACTTCGTCGGCGGAGTTTCCGTTAAACAAATACCGGCTACCATCAATAAACTCCAATTTCATTCTGTTTATCAGGAGCCAAGAGGTTGTTAAACGCATGCATTGATTTACATCTTTTGTAATGTCTTTCCCGAAAATGCTCTGAATAATTATAGAATTTTCTGTTAAAACTATAGTCTTTGAAATGTATGAGATTGCTGTAAAAAGTATTACAAATCCCAAAAGGCACCAAATTAATTCAATATAATCCCTGCAAAAAAATCCGATGATGCTGAAGCAGGAAATGGAAATCCAATAAAGCATGCGATTTTCGCTTTTATTTGTTACACTTGAAATGGATTTGTTGCTAATCATTTATTTTTGCCTTTATACTTATTCTCCGAATAAGATAAAACTAAAGGACGCTACCCTTGCTGTCCGAAGTTTCCGGCTTCGGATTACGCTGTCTCGAGGCGCTGTCGCGCATAACCTTTACCCAGCCCAGCCCTCTCTATCCAAACTCCTGAAATGTATAGCCTCGGCTAAATGCTCCAGTTTAATTTCCTCACTCCCGGAAAGATCGGCAATTGTGCGGGATACTTTAAGGATGCGGTCGTACGCTCTTGCCGAGAGGCCGAGTTTTTCCATGGCTTTTTTGAGCAGGGTTTGGCCGGCCGCGTTGATCTTGCATAAGTCGCGTACCATTTGAGGACTCATTTGCGCATTGGCATGCAGATCGGGACGGTTGCCGAAACGCTCTACCTGGATTTCCCTTGCCCTGATCACCCGCTCGCGGATGAGCTCACTTTTTTCGGCAGCACGGTCAGATGACAGCTCGCTGAAGTTAACCGGTGTTACTTCCACATGCAGGTCTATCCTGTCCAGCAGCGGACCTGAAATTTTGCTCAGGTATTTTTGCACCATACCCGGCGGGCAAATACATTCTTTTTCGGGGTGATTATAGTAGCCGCATGGACAGGGGTTCATGCTTGCCACCAGCATAAAACTACTGGGATAATCTACCGTAAATTTAGCGCGTGATATGGTTACCCGGCGCTCTTCGAGCGGCTGGCGCATTACTTCCAGCGCGCTGCGTTTAAACTCCGGCAATTCATCTAAAAATAAAACGCCGTTATGGGCCAAAGAGATCTCGCCGGGGGCAGGGTTGCTCCCCCCTCCTACTAAAGCTACATCGCTGATGGTATGGTGAGGGCTCCTGAACGGGCGAATGGTTACCAGCGCATCGGCAGCGGCAAGTTTGCCTGCCACCGAATGGATCTTGGTGGTTTCTAACGATTCATAGAGACTCAATGGCGGCAAAATGGAGGGCAGCCTCCGGGCCAGCATGGTTTTACCTGCTCCGGGCGGACCGATCAGGATCACATTATGGCCGCCGGCCGCGGCAATCTCTAAGGCGCGCTTAATATTTTCCTGGCCTTTTACTTCGCTGAAATCGCTGTCGTAATTGCAGAGGCTGTCGTAAAACTCTTCACGGGTGTTTACTATTTCGGGCTTAAGCTCGGATGTGCCGTTAAAAAAGCCAACGACGTCTTTAATGCTTTCAACACCGTAAACTTCCAAATCGTTTACAATGGCTGCTTCACGGGCGTTTTGTTTAGGGAGGATAAACCCTTTAAAGCCATCTTTTCGGGCCTGTATGGCTATGGGCAAAGCGCCTTTTATGGGCTGCAGACTTCCATCGAGTGAAAGCTCGCCCATGATGATGAATTTATCAAGGGTTTCGGGTTCTATCTGGCCGGATGCGGCTAATACGCCAGTAGCAATAGTAAGATCATAGGATGAGCCTTCCTTTTTGATATCGGCCGGGGCCATATTAACCACTACCTGCTGGCGGGGCATCCTGAAACCGCAGTTTTTTAGCGCCGATTCTATCCTGAAATAACTTTCTTTTACAGCCACATCGGGCAGGCCCACAATGAAATATTTTGTGCCCGATGCAATATTCACCTCAACTGTTATGGTAATAGCCTGTATCCCATAAACCGCGCTTCCAAAAGTTTTAACCAACACAGTGATAAAAGTTTAATTGAAGCGAAAGATATAGAATTTTGATGAAGTGATAAAGCGGGACTATATAAAACAAAAAACCCGCCGGTACCGGCGGGCCTTCTTATAATCACATTGTTTAATCTCATCTTAAAAATGTTCCGGCCTGGCAAACAACCAGGAGCATGGTGCAGGAAACAATCACACAAACCATCAGCATTATTGACCATGTATTGGGATTGTGTTTGCTGATGCGCGCAAAAGCGGCATTCACCTTTTTAAAGTAGCGGCTGTTCAGCAATACAAAATAATTAAGTACAAACGCCCCTGTGGCGCCCAGTAATATCATTAAGCCGGATACCGGACTTAACTGAAACCAGCCGGCGGTTAAAAATAACTGTGCAACACTTACTAAAATGGCCAGCAAAATGATCATCAAAAAGCTTGCTCCAAAAAGGGCGTTAGCTTTTGGCAATCCGCCGTGACCAAAATTTTTAACGTTCCACCTGTAAAACGTTACATAAATGGACTTGTAGGTTTCTGCTGCTTTCATAATGTTATGGTTTTAGGTAATTAATTCGGTACAAAATAATATTACTTGCACAATATTAGTTTAAAAACGGAATTGGCAAAATTTTATTGCGGCCATGCTTGATTTTTATAGCATTTATATTCATTTATTTGGTTTGATGTTTATATCGCAAAAAAACAACGCGGAGAAAGAAATAATTTTATTCTGCATGGCTCCGGGAAAAAGGACACTTTGGTAAAATCAATGTTACAATACCCAATATCTCCCCTTTTTGTAGCGTATCAGGCAATATTAATGCTGCTTTCATGTTATTAGAGCACATTTATAGCATATAATGCTGCCTACGGGGTTATGGATGTAGTGGTTAAGCTGGGTGAGCTGTTTTTATGCTTTAAAAGTTTAAGTTTGATATTTGTCGAATACGCGTCTATCAAAAAAATTAACCAACATGCTAACATCTAAACCCTATAACTACCTCATGATTTAAGTTTCTATTTACCACGGCCCTACATCACCTATAACACAATTTAATTAACCTTACCTGTCTGCACCTAAACCTGGATGAAAACCATCTTTCTTTCATTAATACTGTTATGCCTGTTTTCCGGGGCCTTTGCCCAAAAGGCCACAATAAAAGGGAAGGTCACCGATTCCCTGAATAAGCAAGCTCTTGAGTTGAGTACTGT
This sequence comes from Mucilaginibacter sp. SG538B, assembly GCF_013376065.1. Taxonomy (NCBI): domain Bacteria; kingdom Pseudomonadati; phylum Bacteroidota; class Sphingobacteriia; order Sphingobacteriales; family Sphingobacteriaceae; genus Mucilaginibacter; species Mucilaginibacter sp. SG538B. Next base: position 1,096,737 of record NZ_JABMJI010000002.1, on the reverse strand, counting down.
TGCCGTTGTCGACCTGAAAGATACCTCGCTTATAGCTTATACCCTCAGTAAAAAGAACGGGGATTTTGAATTACAGCGCCTACCGGTTGATAAACGGGTACGCCTGGTTATTTCCTATGCCGGGTATCAAAACTATATCCATGATTTTAATTTTAAAAAAGGCGATATAGTTGATCTGGGCAATGTTACCCTCAGCAGTAAGATGCTTAAAGAGGTGGTGGTACGTGCAGAGCGGGTTCCAGTCAAAGTAAAAAAAGATACCATTGAATTTGATGCTGCCGCTTTCAAAACCCGCCCCAATGCCGCCGTTGAAGAATTGCTTAAAAAGCTTCCCGGCGTACAAATAGATGGCGACGGAACTATTACCGTTAACGGGAAACAGGTAAGCAAACTGTTGATTGATGGCAAGCAGTTTTTTGGCTCGGACCCTAAGATCGCTACCAAAAACCTTGACGCGGCCATTGTTGCACAGGTTCAGGTTTATGACGACCGGGAAAACGATCCCGATCATTTGGTAAGTGAAACCCAGGTACAGAAGATCATTAACATCAAACTTAAAAAGGCCATTAAAAAAAGCGTTTTCGGTAAGGTATTCGGAGGTGTGGGTTCGCGCGATAGGTACGAGGCCGGGGGATTGTTCAATATGTTTCGGGATACGCTGCAGGTAAGCCTCATTGGGTTAAGCAATAACCTTAATCATACAGCTTTTTCTCGCGATGAGCTTAATGCCGAGGGTGGTTTTGACCGCAGCGGGGGTAACACATCCTTTAACGGCGGCCGAAACTGGGGCGGCGGCATTGAAAAAATTACGTCCGGAGGGTTTAACCTTAACCAAAACTATGGCGAAAAGCTAAAGCTTAACCTGCAATATTTTTATACACAGCGGAACAACAAAATTGAATCAGCCAATTTTCAGCAGCAGTTTCTGAAGGATACAACGCTGTTAACCCGTGCTTCAAGTAGCAGGTATGCAAACAATCATACGCACACTATAAGCGGACTTGTAGAGTGGAAGCCTGATACTATCCGCAACCTGCGCTATAATCCGTCATTAAGTTATAATTCTAACAATAGCAGCTCCTCGTCGTTGGGCAATACTTCAAATAATTTTGATATGCCAGTGAATAAATCGGTATCAGGCTCCGTGGGCGACTGGCATTCAACGCAATTTAACCAAAGCTTTTATTTTCATAAACGATCTAAGAACAAAAGCAAGGAGTCGTTCACTATCTCGCATAACCTGAGCATTAATCCTAACCACAATAACAATTTCACTAATAATGATGTGGTTAATTACCAACGCCCGGAATTATCAGATAGCTTGCATAGGTTATCTACCCGTACATCAAACAATGCTTCGGGCAATCTCGATTTTAGTTACCGATACCCGCTAACCAAAAAGCTTATTGTTGATGTCATCACATCGGGCATATATAATAAAACCAGCGACCAGGTTTTTACCTTCGACCGTAAAACAGGCGGCTTTGATTCGCTACTCACTAATCAAAGCTCCGACCTTAAACGGGATCTGTGGACGGAGAATATTAAACCGGGGATCACTTATCAGCTTAATAAAAACGCACAAATCATCGCCGGGCTTAACACCCAATGGCAGCAGATTAATAACAATTTCGCGACCAGCAGGCTTGTTCAAAATTATTTTTTCCTGTTGCCAACAATCCGTATCGAGGCTTATGGAATATTTTTGAGTTACGAGCGCCGTGTTAACCAGCCGGGGGTATCAAACCTGCAGCCTATTACTATTGTTTATAGCCCGTTGTACAGCTACACCGGTAATCCAAATTTGAGGCCCGGCATAAGCAATACCTATTACTTTAATTTTTTCAAATACTTTAATAACAGTCAGCTGGGTATTTACTCGTACGGCAACATTTCTTCGCAAAAAAACATGGCAATTTCACAGCAAACCATTCGCTCAGACGGGGTGCAAAATAGTACTGCGGTTAACCGCGATGGCAGGCCGAGCTATAATTTTTCAGTTGGTATCTCTAAAGGGTTTAAAAAGATAAAAGACTGGCAGCTCGGCACATCAGCTAATTTTTACGGCAACTATTACCAAAACCTTAATTTGCTGAATAATGTGGAAGGCTGGCAAAATACTGTTGCATATGGATTGCGTGAAAATATTAATGTTAACTGGAAAGATGTGATTGACCTGAATACCGCCGTTGGTTTTAACCAATCGAACTCCAAATATCAATATGACGATTTCAGGAGCATCAGGGTAGCTACCTACAATATAAGCAACAGCCTGGTGGTAAGGTTTCCTAAAAAAATCATCTGGGAAACCAGGCAGGATTTTAATTATAACAGCCAGGTTGCGGCAGGCTTTAAAAAAGGGGTTAACGTAGTGAGCTCGTCCCTGGCCCTGCAAATGCTTAAAAAAGACCGGGGAGAACTTAAACTTTCCGTTTATGATCTCTTTAATCAAAACGTGAGCGTGTACCGTTACATTAACACCAATTCGGTTAACGATGTGCAAAACAATACACTGAAGCGATATTTCCTGGTTACTTACAGTGTCAAGTTCAATAAGCTAAGCACTAAATAAATGTCGGAAAAAAATAAAGGAACTGTATTAAGCTATATAGCGTCTAATAATTCAAGTAATTAAACAGGGTTAATAATCAGCGAATTAAGCTTTAGACTTTGTGTGTTCTGCTTTTAGCTATGAAAAAAGAGCAAACCGCTGTTTTTTGCCTGCTTTGTGTAACTATCCTTACTAAGGTATAGTCTTACCAGTAATCAAAGCCTCCCCCATTATGAAAACCAGGACCTACCTTTTTCTATCCATTACTATTGCAGTAATAGTTAGCTTGTCAGGACGCGCTGCGGCGCAGGACCTGCCCGGTAAACGCGATTCCATCAATTCGGTTATATTAAATGAGAAACGCGTTATCCAGGTAATATTGCCCGATGGTTATAAAGCCGGTTCGGCAACCAAATATGATGTATTGTACATCATTGACGACTGGAATATAAAATTAGGGCGCGATATCCAGCATTTTATTTTTGATGAGCACACCATGCCGCCAATGATAATTGTCGGGCTACTGAATGTTGACCGTGATAGAGATTTTTTGCCGACCCATAATAACGGAAATAAAACATCGGGCGGGGCTGACAAATTTCTAAAGTTTTTTAAAGAGGAGCTGATCCCTTATATTGATAAAACCTATCCTTCTGATGGTGATAACACCCTTTTCGGCCACTCTTTCGGCGGCGTGTTTGTTACGTATGCTTTACTGAACGAGCCGCAGCTTTTCAGCAATTATATTGCCGGCGACCCAAGTTATTGGTGGGATAATGGAGTGATGCTTAAGCAGGTTAAAGAGAAGCTGCCTTCGCTTGCAGGTAAGGAGAAAGCGCTTTACATAGGCGGCCGGGAAGGGCGGGGCATGAAGGAAATGAAGATTAATGCCATGGATAGCCTGCTGAAAAAAGATGCTCCGACGGGTTTTGAGTGGGTGGTTAAAGCGTATCCAAAGGAGTCGCACGGGACCGTGAGGTTGAAAAATATGTATGATGGTTTAAGGTTTGCTTATAACGACTATGGCGGTAAGCCGCTGGAGTTTCACCCCTCCGGCGGGATTGTACTTAAGGATAAGCCAATAAAGATCTGGTATTTTAATGATACCACAAAAGTGCATTATACATTCGATGGCTCGCAGCCATTGGTTACATCGCCGTTTGCAAAACCCGAAATAGAACTATCCGGCCCTGCAAAAGTTACCTTGAGGCAGATTGCCAGCCGTCCTAAATTTGACAAGAGCACCAGCGGCGATTTCAGGGAGGGCACTTACCTGCCCGCAAAACCACTCAGGAACAACTACAAGCCCGGCGGTTTTCATTACGCCTATTATGAAGGCCAGTGGGATAAACTGCCCGACTTTAAGGCGTTAAAACCGGTTAAAGAAGGTACAGCCGACAGTACTTTTGATATCAATAAACTTCCCCGGCAAAACAATTTCGGCGTAGTGATGGTTGGACAATTTGAAGTTAAACAGGACGGTTATTATATTTTTGGATTGGGATCAGATGATGGCTGCAAAGTATACCTGAATGACAAGCTGATCATTGACCTTGATGGTTTGCACGATGCCGATATACAACGGTCATACATTGCTCCTCTAAAAAAGGGATTTTATCCCCTTCGGATAGAATACTTTCAAAAAGAAGGTGGCCGTAAGCTTGATTTTGTGTACGTAACCCCCGATAATATCGCCAAAAAGAAGATCTCGCCAATTCCCTACGCATTGCAGTATGGGCCCAGATAGGTTGCTTACCGTAGAGGCCATTTAAAAACGACAGTTTTTGAATGTAGAGACGCATAATTGCGTCTCCCGCCTGCAATTTACGGTAGCTAAGACGCTTTTGAAATCGCTTGTCTTGCGGAAGACGCAATTATGTGTCTCTACAAAAATATTATCCCTTAGAAAGAACCCGGACCGCCCGGGCCACCTCCACCTGGGCCGCCGCCCGGTCCTCCCGGACCACCGCCATCGCGGTTAAACCTGCGCTGGCCGGGTTGCTGATCCGGGGCCTTGCCTGCAAATTTTTGTAAACGAAGTGTGAATGTTAGCAAGTAGTAACGCCCAAGCCTGTTTACAGTAGATTGCGTGGTTATATTGCCATTTACAACCGATGTATAACCTGTGTTTTGGTTGAAAAGATCATATGCTGCCAAGCGGATAGTTGCGCGGTGATCTTTCAAAAAGCGGCGTTCAACGTAAGTATTCAGAATGTTAGGGTTTTTAATACCAAGACTTGGGTCATATCCGTAATTTACAGTACGGGTAAAGTCATAGCTCAGGGTCCAGTCCTTCCAGAAATAATTTTTGCCCGCCAGCCCTAAATTTAAGGTGCGGAAGTTTGAGCTGCCATCAATAAGCGTACTATGGATAGAGTTGGTTGTTTTATTGATGCCATAGCTGCTGCTTGCCTCTGCATCAATAACATCAACAATATTTACCCTGAATTTTAAACCGGGGGTAAAGTTGAGGTTTTTGGCTATGTTTTTTAATGGAGCAGCTGATGCGGCAACATTATTACTATCGATGCTGTTTGAGAATGCCACACCATTGGTGTAAGTTAAGGCGCTATTAAATTGCAGGGTAAATTTACGCTGGGCCCACGGCTTGGCGTATACCACATTGGCAGTGCCCGAATAGTAACCATCCGCATTTAAATAGTTGGTAAGATTAGTGCCCTCAAAGCTTTTTAACGATGGATCTGCTGCTAACACCGCCTTACTAAATTTGCGGGGATAAGAAATAGTGTTTTGTACTATTTTATTTTGTGTTGCGGTAAAGTTGAAATTGGTAAAGAAAATATTGCCGGTTTGGAAACTGAAATTATTATATCTCAATGAAAAGTTATTGGCAAGTTCCGGCTTTAGGTTAGGGTTACCCTGTACCGGGTAAAGCGCGTTTGTGAAATCAATAACGGGCTGCAGCTGGCTAAATGTAGGCTGGTTGCTTGATCCGTTATACAGGAAGTTTAAAGCTTTTCCTCTCGAAAAATTATAGCTGAAACGAGCGGTTGGGATCACGTTAAACGTGGTTACATGCGTAGCCGAATCGTTTTTAAGGTTTAGCCCGTTTAATGCGGCCGGTTGTACGCCAATACCTACAGTAACGTTGTATTTCTTTTCGATAAAGCGGTAGTTCAGGCCAACGCGGTTGGTGGTAAAATTGTATTTATAGTTATTACTCAACCTGTCGTAATGGTCATATGTATTGGCGGTACTCAGCGTATCGGTTTCCCTGTCGCTTGTGGTGTTTGAGCGGTTAAAGGCATAATTTAACTCCAGGTACCCCCGTTTACTTAGAGGCTCAATGTAGGAGATGTTTGTACCAAAGCTGGTTACGCGGCTATCGGTATAGGTTTGCTGATTGGCAGGCGCCTGGCGGGGTGCGCCATCGGCATAATCATAAGTCGGATTATCGAACTGCGATGTTTTTGACGTATTAGCGCTGATGTTAATACTTAGGTTACGGCCATGCCCGTTGAAGCGGTGGTTATACAAGGCGTTAATACCATAGCTTGGTGTTGTGCCGTCGGTATGAGATAGCGAGGTATATGAGGGATGTGTTATACCATCAATAGTTGTTGATAAGGATTCGTTAGCATCTGTATTAGTGCTCGAATAGGTGAAGTTTGGTACAACTTTTAAGTAATTAATGGTATCAGGTTTCCACTCAAGGTTAAAGTTAAAGCGATGGTTAATGGGATTATCTGTTTGATCGCTTTTTTGTGTACTTATACTTGGCGACTGAACGTTGTTGGTTTGGATAGATGAGCTAATGGTGTTGGTAGTATTGTCAGTATAGCTGTAACTTCCGTAAACAGAGAGTGTTTTACCCCACTGATCGCGGAAGTTGGCACCAATGGCGTGCGCGTTGGTGATACCGTTTGCGCTGGTTGTGGAGCTGCTTGAGCCACGCAATGCATTCCCCCGGCCGCCGCCCCCGCCGCCAAAACCACCACCACCTCCGCCACCCGATGATGGGCTACCGTAAGTAAATGTATTTACGTTGGTATTGTTAATGGTACCCAATACGGCTATTTGTTGTTCATTATTGAAGTTGAAAAATTTCAGATCGCCTATATAACGGTTGGCATTGGTGACGCCTGGGTCTTTAGGTAAAAAATCCTCGCCGTCGCCGGCTGTGGCTTGTCCAAAATAGCCATGGTTCTTGTCCTTGCGGATGGTGATGTTCAGGATCTTATCCGGTTCGCCGGTTTTTATGCCGGTAAGGTTGGCCTGATCGCCGTAGTCATCAATTACCTGGATGCTTTCAACCACATCGGCAGGCAGGTTCTTGGTTGCTGTTTTAACATCACCCCCAAAAAAATCCTTTCCGTTAACCCTTACTTTGGTCACCGATTTGCCCTGTGCGGTTACATTACCGTCTTTATCCACATCAACGCCGGGTAGTTTCTTTAACACGTCTTCAACAGGAGCATTTTCGCGTACAGGATATGCGCTTACTTTATATTCGGTTGTATCCTCTTTTAATATCACCGGGTTAACGCCTACAATGGTAACCTGGTTAAGCATATTGGTTTCGGTTTTTAAAACTATCGGGCCAAGATCAACCGGTTGGGTGCCGGCATCAAGCGAGTAATGTTTTTTAATTGCGGTGAAACCGATTGACGAAATGGTAAGGGTTAGTTTGTTGCCCTTTACTACCGGGAACGAAAATTTACCTGTAGCATCGGCAATGGCTATGGTGCTATCCCCGGCATTTGAAACCAGTTTAACACTACTTCCGGGTAAGGAGAGCTTAGTGGAATCAACGACAGTTCCCTTTACCTCCCGCCCTGTTTGAGCGTAGGAACCAAAGGCAAATAAAAGGGTAAAACTTAAAATAAGAAATAGGGGTTTCATAAACGTTTTTTCGGCGTGCAATTATTGTTTTTTTGTGTATATAGACGCAATTGAACTGCAAATGTTCAACTTAAAATTTGCTAAAAGCCCTATCAATATATTATTGTTACACATTAGGCCTGTAATTGCTTATCAATCATATTATTGTTACAAATTATTACGCAAAAAAGGCCGGGGTCTCCGGCCTGTGGTTGTTATAAAGATCAGTCAGTCAATTATAAGCGGCGGGTTGTGCTAAGTGAGTTCCGTTTGGAGGTCTTAAGGTTTATTACGAATATGTGAATAATTAGTTTCAATATTTGTTGCAGCAAATACCAAATAATGCTATTGATGCGTTAATAATCCACACAAGAAATAAACTATTGTTTAAAATGAATTTATATGATAGTAACATTGTGGCATGAAATTTCGTAATACTTAAACCAAACATTAACCTATGAACAATATTAGAAACTCGCTGCATTCAAAAGTGCACAAATGGATTGATACGATCGGTTTTAGGCTGAATACATCACAAACAAACAGCAAAAGTCAGGTTACAACCAATCATTATTTTTTTGAAACCTTTAATTTTTTCGAAAAATCGAAGAAAAACAGGCCCGAGTTAACAAAATTTTTATGCTTTGATGCTTACGGCGAAAAAATAAACGTTAAGTCGCTGCTTGATTTGCAGATTGCTTTTTTTGAAAATATAAGCCAGCTTAAATAGGCAAAGGGCTTTTTACACCCTGCCGCATAATTGTTTTAAGTCATCAGCGTTTTGTTAAAGTAAAGTCCATAAAAGAAAAATCCCACCCTACAAATAGGGCAGGATTTTAAGAAGGATTTTTAAGAGATGTGCCAGATTAGTTTTCAACATTGGTACGTGGCCAGCAGTTCATACTTCCTGTTTTCTCATTCAGTATATCCTGGTTGGCGGTGTTTATACCCCTAACCATTCCCCCTTCAATATTTACAACCGGCCTTGTCGGATTAAGGGCTTCTTTTATCCTAAGGTGAAGGTCGGCATAATGAGCTGCTGTTATTGCATCGCCGCCCTTGGGCAGGCCGGTATCAATTTTCTTTAATTCGGCACGTACCATGGGCCTGATATCAGACAATGCGATGTTGATTGGAGTAAAGCCCCAGCTTGCCAGCTGCGCGCTTGATATACCCGGGAACGCAAAGCTTGCATCTGTATTTAACAGGTTCTTCAGGTTTTCGATATAGCCCCTTTGCAGGTTGCGCTGGTAGCCGTCGGGTTTGGTTGTGCCGAATATGCCCGTATGCAAATCGGTTAATAACTGCGCAACGGTATAGGCATTAGCGCCATTTTTGGCCTCGTTATCATACATCCGCGCCAGCCTTGAGGGGTTTAACTCATTGCCCAGCAATGAAACCTGCATGGCTTTAATACGGTTTATCATAACACCGTTATCAAACTTGGCCAATTCGGCTTTGTTAATTAGCCATAACGGGGTTGTGTATAATTGCTGGTTTAAAAATAAAGCGGCTTCGTGCTGGCGTTCTTTGCTCACAAAATCATAAACGACGCCTTTTTGATCATATGTTTTAAAGTTTTCGTTCATGCCGCCAATGTTGGTGGTAACATGCCCCATGTAACGGTAATACTGACCTAAAACTTCATTATATAATTCATTAAGATCGGCATAGCCTTCATCTTTTTTGTACGACCATTTTTCGAGGTTTGGCAAAATCCGTTTCAGGTTGGCAATACCATAAGCGCTGGCCTTCATGGCATTATCGCCCAAATCTTCATTTTGCAGGCGGGGATCGATAGTAGTGCCCTGGCGACCGAAATAATAAACCGGGTTGCCTGCGTTTTTGTTGGTCCACACGGCTAATGTTTCTTTTTCCTGCTCCGGCGTTTTATTGCCCGGGAACCAGGTATACCCCCATTTTATTGCCCAGTTATCATACTCGCCAATTTGCGGGTACAGGTGCGTAACGCCATCGCCGGGTTGGGCTATGTAGTTAAAGCGGGCATAATCCATAATGGAGGGCGCTGTACCATGTTTATCGGTGAAGGTTTTTGAGCGTAGTGAATCAACAGGGTAAGCGTAGCTCGAGCCAAAGTTGTGTGGCAAACCTAAAGTATGACCAACTTCATGCGATGATACAAAACGGATTAGCTCGCCCATTTGATCGTCAGCAAATTGTGCGTGGCGGGCTTTGGGGTTTACCGCTGCTGTTTGGATCAGGTACCAATCGCGCAAAAGCTGCATCACGTTGTGGTACCAGCCAACATGGCTTTCCAGGATCTCGCCGCTGCGCGGATCGGCGACGTGCGGGCCATAGGCGTTTTCTACATCCGATGCAAAATACCTGATCACGCTGTAGCGGGCATCTTCGGTGCTAAATTGCGGGTCCTGTTTTGCTGTTGGAGCTTCTTTAGCGGTTATGGCATTTTTAAAACCGGCAGCTTCAAACGCTTTTTGCCAGTCGTTTACGCCCTGTATTAAATAAGGCACCCATTTTTTAGGTGTAGCAGGGTCAATATAAAACACAATTTGCTTTTTAGGTTCAACCAGTTCGCCCTTTGCATAAGCAATGGGGTCTGTAGGCTCTAACCTCCAGCGGTGAATGTAGGCTGTAACTAAGGCTTTCTGCGCATTGGTGCCGTAATCTGTTTGGCGCTGGCCAAAAAAGCCCACACGCGGGTCCATGATCCGGGCTTTCATCGGGACTTTGGGCAGTAAAAGCATGGAGGTGTTCAACTCAAATGTAATGGCAGCATTACTGTTATCAGTTGGCGACTCGCCGGCCCGGTAGGTTTTTAGGGTGCGCGCTTCAATATTTATCGGGAAGCTTTTAATGGTGTCGATATAGGAACGTGAGTTATCAACCCCCATGGTTTTATAAGCCTTTTTGATATCATCAGACAAACCAATAGCGGCAATATCGCCATTGTAAAAATCGGTAACATCAATTAAAACGCCGGTAGTGTCTTTGTTAAAGGCTTTTACCTCAAAGGAGGCCAGTATAGCATCAAGGTTTGAGTTTTTAACCGATTGGTACATATCGCTGGTGCTATCGGCACGCAACGAATAGCTGGGCACCCTAATAAATACCTGCTTATCGTGCTTTTCCCATTTCCAAACCTGGTTGTTAATTTCTTCGCCGCCATATTGCTGGCCAAATGTTTTGAGGCCGCCCGGTGTTTTTACAAAACGGGTAACCACAAGCATCTCGCGGTTAATTAATGAATCGGGTATTTCGTAGTAATATTTGCCATCAACTTTGTAAGTATTAAAAAGGCCGCTATCAGCCTTTGTTTTAGCGGGGATAAGGTCGCTAAACTTTTTAATACCTTCTTTTTTGGGGGTTCCGGTTGTTGCTGTCGCAACGGTTCCGCCGGGTGTGGTAGTAGTTTTTAGGGTAAGGCTTTGGTTTGCAGCTTGCTTCCTGGCAGCGCAAGAGCCCGCCAAAACCGCAAGTGCCAATACTGAGCCGCGTAAATAAATACCCGGCAACGGATGTTTTTTCATTTATTAAAAATAGTTTAAACCGTAAACTTATATAAAAAACAGGTTTTTTTTAGCTGTAAAGTGTTTTATCAATAATAATTTTACAGGTATTACTAATTATATCCTGCGTTTCAATGTCAGTACAACTTTATCAACCCGTTTGTCATGGTACACCTCAAGCAGCAGGCTTCTATCGTCCTTTGATTTGAATATTTCATCAATATCCTGGAGGTTCATTTTTGAAACGGGTTTAAAATTTACCGATATGATCTCGTCGTCACGCTCAAGGCCAATTTCATCGGCTGCCGAACCGGGCTCTACGCGGCTGATAACGATCCTGTCGAGGTGGTCGCCTGCGGCATAATACTCAAGGCCGCTCATGTCATGCTCAAACGGATCGTTATAGGTTGGGCCGGGTTTTAAATACATGGCGCTATCCGGATAATCAAGAATAACGGTAAATCGCTTTAAGATCCCGACGCCGAGGTTTCCATCGCGCTTCACCGACAGATTGATTTGGTTATTGCTGTCATCAGGAAATGAAGCTATTACCCTTTTCATCCTGAATTTTCCTAAACTAAATTCGTCCATCCGGCTTATAAAGCCGTTTATTGGTCCGTTTAGGCCGATGCCAAGGTTGGCCGAAGCAATAAATTTTTGCGGGAGGCCATAGGTTTTGATATAACGTTCAATGGATACCGGGTGTCCTGCGCCAAGGTCAACAACCAGCTTGGTTTTAATAGGTGCTATGCCTGGCATTATAACCCGCGCATCCACATAGGCTTTCCTGTCTTCGACAGACATGGGTATCTTATTCGCTTTTCTGAAAGGTTTAAGGTCTTTAGGCCGGCAAACGGTAACTACGCTGTCCTGGAAACTGATCTTTACGGCAAGGTTGTTAAAAAACTCGTAACCCAGCAAGCCATGAATGGGCATGCCCGCGTAACCCGAAAGGTTAAAGAGATCCTTTTTTAATATGGCAGCCGCAACATCATAACTAACCAGCCCCGGTATGGCAACATCTAAGGTTGAGGTTACATAAGCTTCAGAATCCTCCCCTTCGCCAAGTCCCGGGATTTTTAATGTACGTTTATTAGGAATACTGATAGAATCGACTAATTTAGGATCGGTTATGATCATGAGGCCTACGCCGGTATCCAATATAAAGTTAAAGGGCCCTTTGTGGTTGATCTTAAGTTGAATGATCATCAGGTTTCGTTCCAGCTTAAACGGGATATTCACCTTTTTTTTATGTACATCAAGATCAAAGTACTGGGCCCGGGCTGTGGTTATAAGGCAAAATGTTAACACAAATGCCAGCCACAATGCTCCCGGATGGCGTATTTTATAATATAGCTTGTGTAACAAAGTGGTTATAGTTGGTATATTAAATTTACGAGATTTATTTGTTAAAAAATTATTTTATTATGCGAAAGTCAACAATTTCATTTTTGTTAATTGTTTGTGTTTTATCCGTTTGTTGTGATATTGTTTATGCCCGTTCCATAAAAAAACGAAAGGTTAAAAAGCTGTTTAAGCATTCGCAGATTGTTAATGATCATTTTACCGGGTTCGCCCTTTATGATTTGGACGAGCATAAAATGATATATGAATTAAACGCCGATAAATACTTTACACCGGCATCCAATACCAAGCTTTTTACTTTTTACACCTGTTTGAAAATGCTTGGCGATTCTATCCCGGCGTTGCGTTATCAAACCCGCGGTGATTCGCTGATATTTTGGGGTACCGGCGACCCTTCTTTTTTGCACAGCGATTTGAAGGGGGTAAACGGGCTTAACTTTTTGAAGAGCAGCAGTAAACACCTTTTTTATTCGCCCGGCAACTATACCGGTGAGCCTTTTGGTGCAGGATGGGGCTGGGACGATTACAATGATTATTACCAGGCCGAAATAACCGCCATGCCTATTGAAGATAACGTTGCCAAGCTTTACGCAGATAATGACGGTAACATGCAGGTAAGGCCGCAATATCTAAAACGGTTTTTAAATGCCGATATTAATTATCGCCCGGCACAGTTTAAAGTTAAGCGCGATTTTATCAGCAATAACTTTGTGTACCCTGCCGGGGAGATCCCCAAAAACTATAAACAGGAAATCCCATGGAAAACAAGCCTGCAATTGACCATGGCCCTGCTGCAGGATACACTCAAAAAGCAGGTATCCTTATTGCAGGAACCTATGGCTGCCGGTGCCCGGGTTATTTATAATACCAATGCCGATTCCGTTTACCGGCGGATGCTGCAGCCGAGCGATAATTTTATTGCCGAACAATTGCTGCTGGTATGCTCGTCTGTAAAGTTTAATACCCTCAGTACCGATTCGGTGATCAATTACTCCAAAGCACATTTTTTGAATGACTTGCCCGATGTGCCGCAATGGGTTGATGGCTCGGGATTGTCGCGGTATAATTTGTTTACCCCCAGAGACCTTGTAGCCCTGCTGCTCAAAATTCAGGACGAGGTGAAAGATGAAAACCTGTTACATAGCATGATGCCGGTAGGCGGCGTAGCGGGTACAATTAAAAGCGCCTATAAAACTGATAACGGGCAGCCTTTTGTTTGGGCAAAAACGGGATCGTTAAGCAACAATCATAACCAAAGCGGCTACATAGTTACCCGTAAAGGCAAACGCCTGGCTTTTGCATTCATGAACAATAATTTTACCCGGTCAACCCGCGAAGTAAGAGATGAGATGGTGAGGATCATGACGTATATACATGATAAGTTTTAATCCCTTATAGTGATCCCGAAAACAAGTACGGCATGGGCCGGGATAAAACCAGGAAGAGGTTTCGTGAAAACGAAACCTCTTCCTGGTTTATATCTGTTCCTCCACCTTTAGAGTCAGGTGTATTAACCTTTTACACGCTCAACGTAAGCGCCGGTAGCGGTATCAACTTTAACTTTATCGCCAATGTTGATGAATAACGGTACACGGATCTCCGCCCCGGTTTCAACGGTGGCATTTTTCAAAGCACCGCTTGAGGTATCACCTTTAACAGCTGGCTCAGTGTAAGTGATTTCCAGCTCTGCAGAGCCTGGGATAGAACCCATGATGGGCTCGTCGCTTTCGAAGGCAACAATTACGTTCATGCCTTCTTTCAAAAATTTAACTGCCGGGCCAAATAATGCCTTTGGTACGTTATGCTGATCATATGTGGTGTTGTCCATTACTACTAATGAATCACCTTCATCATACAGGTATTGATAATCATTGGTTTCAACGCGGGCTATGTCAACCTCTTCATCGGTACGGAAACGGTATTCAACCAGTTTACCTGATTTAACGTTGCGCATACGGGCCTGGTAAAACGCGCGTAAGTTGCCCGGGGTACGGTGTAAAAACTCCTCAACCTGAACTAATTCGCCGTTGAAGCGAAGTACATTTCCATTTTTAACATCTGATGCCTTAGCCATAAAATAATATTGAGGCGCAAACTTAGGAATTTGATTTGAGATTTGAGATGTTAGATTTGAGATTTTCTACTCTGCAGCCACATTTAAAGGGTTATGTATAAAACAGATATGAGATGTTAGATATGAGATTTGAGACTAAGCGAGTCGGATATCCGCTGTGTAGATTATCCAAACAACCTAACGAATTGGAAATCTCAAATCTCATATCTAACGTCTCAAATCTACCCTTTGTAATCCACAATACTCAACCTGTGCGTACAGAAGCCGTACTCGTGCTCCTGGTTGGAGCATACTATAGTAAGGCGACCGGCGGCGAATTGCTGAACAAGGCTTAGGTACCAGTCAACGCCCTGGGTATCCAGGTTGGAAGTTGGCTCATCCAGCATAAGCATGGGGGTATCGGCACAAAAAGCAAGGGCAAGCTTAAGGCGCTGTTTCATCCCCGACGAAAAGTATTTAATAAGCTTGTTGGCACTTTTAGGCAGGTTAAGCAGCGCGATAACCGTTTCTTTATCTATATCCGGTTTAAAGCTTTTGAATTTGAAATGAAAATCGATCATCTCGCTCATGGTAAACTCTTCTATCAGCTCAAGATAGGGAGCAGCCAGGCTTAAATGAGTAAAAACGGTATCTATTTCAACCGGCTTACCTCCGTTAGCAAATTCAATTTTACCTGTAGAAGGCGAAAGGCTCCCGTTTAAAACCTGCAGTAAGGTTGATTTCCCGGAGCCGTTGGGGCCGAGGATAGCATAAGACTCGCCGGAAGTAAAGGTATAATCCACTCCCCTGAAAATCCAGTCGCGGTTAAAGCGGCGGCCGATGTCTTTGAGGGTGATGATCATAGGGAGCTTATGGTTGATGGTTCATAGTTCATAGCCAAAGAACCTGATTTGTAGCTTATGGTTGATGGTTCATAGTTCATAGCCGAAGAACCTGATTTGTAGCTTATGGTTGATGGTTCATAGTTCATGGCCGGAGAACCTGATTTGTAGCTTATGGTTGATGCAATACAGAATCAGACAAGTGCGCGGCTATGAACCATGAACTATAACCCATCAACCATTTAAGTATTCCCAAACCCTTTCATGATACCGCGTTGTGAGTTTTGGAGGAAGTTGATGATCTCATCGCGTTCTACACTTGGGGTAAACTCGGCCTCGATGATATCAAGCGCTTTGGTTACATTATATTTTTTGAGGAATATGATCCGGTAGATCTCCTGGATTTCGGCTATTGTAGCTGCCGAAAATCCCCTGCGGCGCAAGCCTACGGAGTTGATACCTACATATGACAGCGGTTCGCGACCAGCCTTGGTAAACGGAGGGACGTCTTTACGTACCAATGAACCGCCCGAGATCATGCTATGCGCGCCAATTTCAACAAACTGGTGCACGGCAGATGAGCCGCCGATGAAAGCGTAATCATAAACCGTAATGTGGCCTGCCAATTGCACGGCGTTGGCAACAATTACGTTATCGCCGATAACACAATCATGCGCTACGTGTACATAAGCCATCAGCAGGCAGTTGCTGCCAATGGTGGTGGTGTTTTTATCAAGGGCGGTACCACGGTTAAGGGTAACACACTCACGAATGGTTGTGTTATCACCTATGGTTACGGTGCTTTGCTCGCCTTTATATTTTAAATCCTGCGGCGGGGCGGATACAACCGCGCCGGGGAAGATCCGGCAATTTTTACCTATGCGGGCGCCATCCATAATTACGGAGTTGGAGCCGATCCAGGTACCTTCGCCAATTTCAACATCCTTATGGATGGTAACGAATGGTTCAATTACCACGTTATCGGCAATTTTGGCCTGTGGATGGATGTATGCTAATGGCTGGATCATGCTTCAGATTCTTTTACTTTTACAATTTGAGCCATCAGTTCGGCCTCAACAACAACACGGTCGCCCACCATGCCTATACCTTTCATGGTAGCTATGCCGCGGCGGATGGGGGCAATCAGGTCGCAAATATAAATAATGGTATCGCCGGGAACTACTTTGCTTTTAAAGCGGGCGTTCTCGATTTTCAGGAACAGGGTAAGGTAGTTTTGCGGATCGGGAACCGTGTTTAAAACCAGGATCCCTCCTGTTTGCACCATACCCTCAATTTGTAATACACCGGGGAAGATTGGCGCGCCGGGGAAATGGCCTTTAAAAAACTCCTCGTTAATGGTTACGTTTTTGCACCCTACAACGTGGCTTTTAGTAAGCTCCAGGATCTTGTCAATCATCAGGAATGGCTGGCGGTGGGGCAGCATGCCCATAATTTCAACCGTATCAAAAACCGGCTTGGCGTTCAGGTCATAAGTTTTTACCTGCTTACGGCTTTTTTCCTTTTTGATGAGCGCTTTGATCTTTTTAGCAAAGGCAACGTTAGCCGCATGGCCTGGTCTTGCGGCCATGATGTGCCCTTTAAGCGGTACGCCAACCAGCGCCAAATCGCCTATCATATCCAACAGCTTGTGGCGTGCCGGCTCATTTTGATGGCGAAGTTCAATATTATTTAAAATGCCCTGCGGGGCAACATTGATATCCTTGCGGTTAAACAGCTTGGCCAGGTGATCAAGTTCTTCCTGGTCAACATCTTTATCAACAACCACGATGGCATTGTTCAGGTCGCCGCCTTTAATCAGGTCATGCTTTAGCAACATTTCCAGCTCATGCAAAAAGCAGAAGGTACGGCACGAAGCAATTTCTTTTTTAAACTCGCCAATAGTTGAGATACTGGCATGCTGGCTGCCCAGTACCTGCGAGTTATAATCGACCATACAGGTAAAACGGTAATCGTCCAAAGGCATGGCAACCATTTCAACCTTACGCTCAGGTTCAGAGTAGTGAATGTTATAGGGAATATGATAGTATTCGCGGTCGGCATCCTGTTCAACCAGCCCGATTTCGGTTATCACGTCAACAAACTGTATCGAGCTGCCGTCCATGATAGGCGTTTCAGGGCCGTCAAGGTCAATTAGTACGTTATCAACTTCAAGTCCAACCAAAGCGGCCAGTACATGCTCAACAGTATTTACAGTTGCACCATTTTGACTGATAGATGTTCCGCGCGAAGTATCGCTCACGTTATCAACATCGGCATCAATAATTGGCGCACCGGGAATATCAACCCTCCTGAATTTGTAACCGTGGTTCTCAGGGGCAGGATTAAAGGTCATTGTAACGCTTTGTCCGGTGTGCAAGCCTGTTCCTGATACCGAAACCGGCGCTTTAATAGTTCTTTGTTTAACGTTCATATTTAAATTTACCGGCTAAGGCTATTCGCTTGCCTTGCCTTTACGTAGTTCTTCAATCAATTTTTCAAGCTCATATACCTTACGGTCAAGCTCTGGCAGCATTCGCAGCTTCGCGTGGGCACGAAGGTAATCTTTATATGGCATATTTGGAGAGCCTCCCCATACCTTACCCTCTTCTGTAACAGAGCGGTTTATACCGGTTTGAGCCGAAAACTGCGATCCGTTGGCTATATTAAGATGACCGGCAAAACCTACCTGGCCGCCAATAACAACCTTTTCGCCAATTTTGGTACTGCCTGATATACCCGATTGCGCTGCAATAACAGTATGTGCCCCAATTTCAACATTGTGGGCAATCTGGATCAGGTTATCAATTTTAGCTCCCTTACGTACTATGGTCGAACCCATGGTTGCCCTGTCGATAGTAGTATTTGAGCCCACCTCAACGTCATCTTCCAGTATTACGTTGCCAATTTGTGCAATTTTAGTATAAGTACCATCGGGGTTAGGGGCAAAGCCGAAGCCGTCGCTGCCAATTACCGCGCCCGAATGTACTATGACATTATTCCCGATAACGCAATCAAAATAAACTGTAACGCCGGCAAACAGGGTTACATTGTTGCCAAGGGTCACATTATCGCCAACATTTACGTTAGGATAGATCTTACAATTATCGCCGATAATTGCATTTTGGCCGATATAGGTGAACGCGCCTACATACGCGCCAGTACCAATCTGCGCGGTAGGGTGGATAAAGCTTGGCTGCTCAATCCCTTTTTTATCAAGCTTGAAAGTGTTGTATTTTTCGAGCAGGAGGGTAAACGCGCTATAGGCATTTTCCACCCTGATCAGCGTGGCCTTTACCGGGCCTGCCAACTGCTGGTCGTTATTAACAATAACAATTGAAGCATTGGTAGTATACAGAAACTGCTCATACTTAGGGTTGGCCAAAAAAGAAAGACTGCCGGCTCCCGCTTCCTCTATCTTGGCAAGCTGACTAACCGTAGCTGCAGCATCGCCTTCAACAGTTCCGTTGAGCAGTAAACTTATATCATGAGCAGTAAATTGCATCGGGCAAATTTAAATGTTAAAATTGAAGCAACAAATTATTAATGAGTTATGAACTCGCGTTAAAAAGTTTTGACTGTCAAAGCGTTTCATTTTTCACCATTTCTTCATTTGTCGCAAGTGTGTATCGGTTTCGTTTTGCTATTTGTTAAAATCCAAAGTACAACGCTATTGTTTTATCGTTCTTTTTAAATAGGGACGTTGCCTGCGGCCGGGCTTTCCGTTCCAAGTCCTCGCTTACCCAACCCGCAATTCCACCCCGCGCTGTGGGCTTTCCACTACAATCCCTAACGCGGCCAGCGCACATGTCCGGCATTTATAACATAATGCCTTTTTATTGAAAAACCGCCTGTTAATTCAACAACTCCTTATTATAACAAAGAATATATTTCTTAACCGTTTTGGCCAAAGCTACCAGGTTTGAGTTATCGCTGGCGGCAGCAATATCCTTTACCTCGCCATTCTTCATTAATATACCAATGTTGCCATCGTTCTGATTGTAAGCATTATTGCGGATAGATGTGGTAAACACAAAGTAGGCCGCGGCGTCTTCATAACTCACGCCATATTTCTGCATTGCTTTTTGACGGAGGCTTTCAACAAAAGCTTCATCTGGACATTCATTGGTAATATCAACCCTTAAAAGGCTGCGTTGTACCAGGTTTTTACAAAGCTGCGAAAGCACCAGGTCGGGATGGTAGGCCCACACTTTTACCGATGCCATGATGTCTGTATCATCCAAACAGGCAAACGTTTCCAGGTGATGGTCCTCGTTCATAAAAGCGTCGCGGCTGATGCGCTTCTTCAAAAAATGCAGCAGGGCAGGGGTTGCAAACAATTCTTCGCCCTGCGAGATCAGCTCCCGGCCGCGCCTGAAAATTTTGGTCAATACTTCCTCGCCGGCTATTACTGTTTTGTGCAGATAAACCTGCCAGTACATAAGGCGGCGGGCTATCAAAAATTTCTCTATCGAGTAAATGCCTTTTTCATCAACAACCACATGGTCGTCTTTAACGTTGAGCATTTTAATGATCCGTTCGGAACTGATCACCCCTTCAGATACGCCGGTAAAGAAACTGTCGCGGTTAAGATAATCCAGCCTGTCCATATCCAGCTGACTGGATACCAGTTGATGTAAAAACTTACGCGGATAGGTGTCATTAAAAATATCAATGGCCATGGTAAGCTTACCCTCAAACCGCTGGTTAAGCTTATTCATCAGCATCGATGAAATATCCTCATGGGCAATGCCATCAATAATGGTATTTTCCAAAGCGTGTGAAAACGGGCCGTGGCCAATATCATGCAATAATATGGCAATGGTAACCGCTTCCTCCTCTTCGGCAGAGATCTGATGGCCCTTGCTCCGTAAAGTTTCAAGCGCGGTATCCATCAGGTACATGGAACCCAAAGCATGATGAAACCGGGTATGCAGCGCGCCCGGATAAACCAGGTGCGTCATGCCCAGCTGTTTAATATAACGCAGCCGCTGAAAGTATGGATGGGATATAAGGTCAAAGATCAGTTCGGTAGGGATACTGATAAAACCATAAACCGGGTCGTTAATTATTTTCTTTTTATTCAATGCCGCTTCTAATAATTGCAAAAATGTAAAACAAAGGTAAAATAAGCGCGACAGGTTTGTTAAATTTTGTTAATACCTTTACTGTGTAACAACAAAAGCATCTATTTGGGGTTTACTGTCTGAATCAGAATTGTCTGAACCAAACTGTCAGAATCAGAATTCACAGAATTTTAGGATTTGCAGAATGCAAGGACTTAGATTACGATATTTGAATTAGTGTTTGACCTTGTACTGAATCATTCTGCTAATTTTCAAATTCTGAAAATTCTGATTCAGACGACTATTTAATATACATATACTATGCAAGACACTACCATTTTATGGGCCGATGACGAAATTGACCTGTTAAGACCACATATACTTTTCCTGGGCGAAAAGGGCTACAAAGTAACCACGGTTACCAATGGCTATGACGCCGTCGACTCTTTTAAGAACAATTATTTCGACCTGGTTTTCCTGGATGAAAACATGCCCGGCCTTACCGGCCTGGAAACCCTGCAGCAGATCAAGAACATTAACAACGATGTGCCCATTGTACTGATCACCAAAAATGAGGAAGAGTACCTGATGGAAGATGCCATCGGCTCAAAGATAGACGACTACCTGATTAAGCCGGTACACCCTAAGCAAATCCTGCTTACTATAAAAAAACTGACCGAAAACAAACGCCTCGTTACCGAAAAAACCACCATGGCCTACCAGATGGATTTCCGTACACTCGGCATGACGCTTAACGAAAACCTGAGCCACCAGGAATGGGTTGATGTTTACAAGAAGTTGATCTACTGGGAGCTTGAGCTGGAAAAGCTGGAAGATGCAGGCATGCACGAGATCCTGACACTGCAAAAAGCCGAAGCAAACATGCAGTTTTGCAAGTTTGTGGAGCGCAACTACCTTAACTGGATCAAAAACCCGGATTTGGCACCAACTTCATCGCCCCAGTTATTTAAAAAGAAGGTATTCCCAAAGCTGGATGGCAAAGGCCCGCTGTTTTTTATTTTGATAGATAACCTGCGTTATGATCAGTTTAAGATCATTAACCCTATTATTTCCGAATATTTCAGGCTGGAGGAAGAGGACACTTATTATAGTATCCTGCCAACAGCTACGCAATATGCCCGTAACTCCATTTTTTCGGGCCTGATGCCTTTGGATATGGAACGCCGCTATCCATCTATGTGGCAAAACGACGAGGACGAAGGCGGTAAAAACTTATACGAAGCCGACTTTTTAGCAGATCACCTCAAGCGTGTATTACGAAAAGATTGTAAGCACTCCTACCACAAGATCCTCAATATTGACGAAGGCAGGGCGCTGAACGAGTCGGTGAACAACCTTATGAACAACGAACTTAACGTAGTGGTGTATAACTTTGTGGATATGCTGTCACATGCCCGTACCGATATGCAGATGATCCGCGAGCTGGCAAGTGATGACGCAGCTTACCGCTCGTTAACCCTGTCGTGGTTTGAGCATTCGCCCTTGTATGACCTGTTGAAATACCTGGCTCAAAAACAGGTACGCGTTATCATTACTACCGATCATGGTACCATCCGGGTAAAAAATCCAAGCAAAATTGTGGGTGACAGGAACACTAACACTAACCTGCGTTATAAACAAGGCAAAAACCTGAACTATAATGCTAAGGAGGTTTTTCATATCCGTAATCCGCATGATGCCATGCTGCCGAGACTGCACATCAGCTCAAGCTTTGTTTTTGCCAAGGAAGATAGCTATTTCGTGTACCCGAACAACTACAACCACTTTGTGAATTTCTATAATGAAACTTTCCAGCACGGAGGGATCTCGTTAGAGGAAATGATAGTGCCGGTGGTTACTTACGGGCCGAAGTAAACCCATTAATGTCATTGCCGCGCTACGCTCGCAATGACATATTTTTAAATATTCCTTTTTAAGTCTCCCCTTTAGGGGAGATTTAGAGGGGCTTAAAACTCCAATTCCAGCAGCACCGGGCAATGATCGGAGTGTTTAGCCTCCGGCAATATCGCCGCACGGCGGATCTTATCTTCAAGCGGGGTACTGGCCATGGCGTAATCGATACGCCAGCCTAAGTTTTTACCGCGTGATCCGGCGCGGAAGCTCCACCAGGTATAATTATGCGGTTCTTTGTTTACGTGGCGGAAGGTATCTATAAATCCGCCTTCAATAAAGTTCTCCATCCATTCGCGTTCCTCCGGCAAAAAGCCCGATGAGTTGGCGTTTGATTTTGGATTGTGGATATCAATAGGGCGGTGACAAATATTGTAATCGCCGCAAACTACCAGGTTAGGGTGCTCCACTTTAAGCAGGGTAAGGTACTTGCCAAACTCATCTAAAAAACGGTATTTAAAAACCTGCCGGTCATCACCGCTTGAGCCCGATGGGAAATAAACGCTCATCACCGAAACCTCATCAAAGTCAACCCGGATGCAGCGCCCCTCACGGTCAAAATCAGGAATGCCGCAGCCGTATTCAATATGGTTGGGCAAAATTTTAGTAAAAATGGCTGTGCCGCTATAGCCCTTCTTTTCTGCCGGGAACCAGTAATGCTGATAACCCATCTGGTCAACCAAACCAAGGTCGGTGAGCACATCGGGCGTTGCTTTAATTTCCTGCAAACAAACTACATCTGCATCGGTAGCCTGCAGCCAGGCAAGCCAACCCTTGTTTATTGCCGAACGGATACCGTTAACATTATATGTAAGTATTTTCATTTGGGATTTCGGATGTTCGATTTCGGATTTAATTACTAAACTACAACAAAATTGTCATTCCTTCTGCCGCGGGTTTTTAACCCGTGGTGTACCATGGTTTCAGCTTTCAGCTGAATTTGTGTAAGCTGAAAGCTTACATTGTGCCAACCACAGGTTATGCTATCGCTAAACCCGCGGCAGTTTGGTTTATTTCTTCTCCGGAAAAAGAATGGCATCCAGCTGCTTACATTCTTTTTTGCTTAGCAACTCAACGGTCATAGGCACATCGACATTGGGGCGATCATTACCATCTTTTTTTACAGCAGCAATCCTGTCGACCATATCAATCCCCGAAACAACCTCGCCAAAAACGGTATAGTTTTGATCAAGGTGAGGCGAGCCGCCGACAGATTTATACCATTCGCGCTGCCATGCCGGGATTTTGCGGCCTTTAAGCCGGGTGTTTTCCAATGTATCCAGTTTGCCGTCGGTAAAGCGTTTGCCTTCCACGATATAAAACTGGCAGCCGCTCGACTCTTTTTGGGGATTATCATCACGGGCGGCAGCAAGTACGCCGCGTTTATGAAACAAGCTGTCGCGAAATTCGGCGGGGAGGGTATAACCCACATCGCCATTGCCCAGCTCGGCGCCGGGTTTTGCTTTTACCGGATCTTTTGAATCCGGATCGCCGCCCTGGATCATGAAATTCTGGATCACCCGGTGAAACAGCGTACCATTATAAAATCCCTTTTTGGTAAGCTTGATAAAGTTATCGCGGTGCAAAGGCGTTTCATTATACAGGCGAAGGATACAATTGCCATAAACCGTGTGGATGCGCACATATTGGTTTTTAGGCGGCCCGGCAAACGCGGCTGTAAGGGTTAATAAAAGAATGCTTAAGGTAAAAAGTTTCTTCATAGACCGTTGATTTTTTTGATTTTTTAATTCCCCTCTTGAGAGGGGGCGTGTTGGATTTGTGCCTGGCAGGGGTGTGTTAACCCGCGTTCCTTATCGCATTGAAGAAACACACCCCTACACCCCTCTCAAGAGGGGAATCGCACAAGGCCTTATTCAACGCACACTCACTACTCAGCCCCCTCCATCTCCTCAAAGTAATTTACAATGAGCGATTTCATCATCATTTCCTGTTCAAGCAGGGTATAGTTCGGGATTACTTTTACGCGTTTCCAATGCGGCCAGCCATCCTGGTCAAGGCCTTCCAGCTCGTAAAAGCCCATCATGCTCATTAAGCGACAGGTGGCAATATGCATCAGCTCTTCCTTTTGGCGCTTGCTGAACTTACGCGGCCCCTGGCCCAGCTCCTGTACCCCGATCAAAAAAAGCATCACCTTTATATCGGGCTTTTCGTTATCAAAATCCTCAGCTATCCGCTGCTGAAGCGCATCCCATTTTTTATTGATCTCGGCAGGTGTCATATTTGGCAAAGATAGATTATTCATTGGGTCATTGCGTCATTAGGTCATTGGTTAATCGCATAACATACACACTGGTTGACAACAGATGAGCAAAAAATGACTTAATGACCAAATGAAACAATGACCAGGCTATCATTATTGTTACAATGTTGCATTAATATTCTCGTTTTAATACTTATTTTTGCCGTATTCCGTTAAAGGGATGTTGACTGTGAAAAAAAAACGCTTACATATTGTATTTGCGTGGCTGCTGCTTGTTTGCTTTGTGGCCGGGCAATATATGGTTTATTCGCACCAGCACGCGCTGATCAAGGGAATTACCAAACACAGCCATACGGCCGTTGGTCAGCCAACCGTTAAAGAAAAATGTTTACTGTGCGATGCCATGCACCATACCGATGCTGTGGCCGTTAGCAATAGTTCATTTTTTATCCCTCTTGTAACATCTGATCATTTTTTTAAACCCGGCGATTATAATTTTGTAAGCCTTGCGCTTATCCTTGCGGCCGGCCGGGCCCCTCCGGTAACTGCTTAACGTTACTTTACTCTTTCTTCAAAACATAGCCGTTGATCATAACGGTATTTATTGATTTTCTTAATCTTTCATCATGAAATTAAAGCTTATAAGCTTCATTATATTGCTGTTGGTGCAGGTTTCTGCATTTGCAGATGTTGTTATTGTTAAAGGCCGTGTGGTTGACGCGCAATCAAAACAAACGTTACCGGGTGCTGTGATCACGATCCCCGAATTGAAAATATCTGCCATAACTGATCCTAATGGCGAGTTTTCTTTTAAATCATTACCCAATAGGGGCAGGTTCCTGTTCTCGATAGAATATGTGGGGTATAAATCCCTTACCAAAATAGTTGATCTTTCGGCCGGCACTCCGCTGGTTTTTGAATTGCAGTCGAGCATTATCGAAACCCACGAAGTGGTTATTACCGGTACGGCTATCAGCGCTAATAATAAACAGAACAGCACATCAGTATCAGCTGTGGGGCGCGATGGCTTGTTAAGGCAGTCAACCAACCTCATCGATGCGCTTGCACACCAGGTGCCGGGCATGTCGCAGATCACTACCGGTCCCTCTATTTCCAAACCGGTTATCCGTGGCTTAAGCTATAATCGTGTAGTTACTTTGAGCGACGGGGTTAAACAACAAGGCCAGCAATGGGGCGATGAGCATGGTATCGAGATTGATCAATACAGCTCGGACAGAGTAGAGGTGCTTCGCGGGGCGGCTTCACTGCTATACGGATCAGACGCGCTGGGCGGTGTTATTAACCTGCTTGAACCACTTACCCCGCCCGACGGGCAGATCAAAGGTGAGTTTTTAACTAACTACTCCACCAACAACGGCTTAACCGGAACTTCACTGATGCTTACCGGTAACGAAAACGGACTGGTATGGCGTGCCCGCGGCAGCTACAAAAATGCCTACTCCTTTAAAACGCCAGACTACTATTTCCCTAACTCCGGTTTTAATGAAACCGATCTGAGCGGCATGATCGGTCTTAATAAATCATGGGGTTACTCGCATATCAACCTTAGCTACTTTAAAAACAATATCGGTTTTTACGATCCGGAGCCTGCTAATGGTCTCAACTTTTTGCATGACGATGGCACACCGTTTACGCAGGATGAATATAAAAGCCGCACGCTTGAATACCCTAAACAGGATATCCGTCATTATAAAATAAACTGGGATAACAACTTCATTACCGAAGGGGGCAACCTGAAAGTGAACCTCGGCTACCAGAAAAACCAACGCCGCGAGCTCGACGGACCGGATCCTTCCCTGTTCTTTGATTTGAATACGTACTCGGGCGATGTAAAATATTATGTTACCGAAGCAAACGGATGGCAACCTGTTTTTGGCGCGAGTTCGGACATCGGCCATAGTTTAAACAAAGGCTCGGAGTTTTTGATCCCGGCTTATGATACTTATGGCGTGGGCGCTTTTGCCTATATCAAAAAAACCTGGGATAAAAACACCTTTAATGCCGGTGTCAGGTACGATTATCGTAAAAACGAGGGCAAAGGCCTGGTTGAGGATGGCGAAACCAAATTTACCCCCTTTACCAACAAATTTTCGAACATAAGCGGAGCGTTGGGTTATACGCATGAGTTTAATGAAAACCTGAATTTCAAGGCCAATGCAGGCTCCGCGTTCCGTGCGCCAAACCCTGCCGAATTAGGATCAAACGGCGTACATGAAGGTACTTTTCGCTATGAAATAGGCAATCCTAACCTGGCACCCGAAAGAAGTTACCAGGTTGACGCTACCCTGCAATACGACGACAAAATTGTAAGTGCCAGTTTGGGGATCTATGAAAACTACATCCACAACTATATTTACGCGTCGCACAAACAGGGGGATGTGGCGGAAGCTCCGAATGAAAGCGGAAGCCTAAGCCAGTTTGATGTATACCGTTACAACCAGGTTAATGCTAACCTGTATGGTGTTGAAGGTAACTTTACCCTGCACCCGGTAAGCTTCATCCATTTTGAAAATACCTTTGGTTATACTTATGCCCGAAACAACACGCTCGACAGGCCGCTGGCGTTCATCCCTGCCGGTACGCTCAAAAACACGCTGCGTTTTGAGCCAACTATTAAAGGGTTGAAACAATCATACATTTCGGTAGGTATTGATAACTTCTTTAACCAGTACCGTTATGATTCCGCTTTTGAAACCGGCACCAAAGGCTACACGCTATTAAATGCCGGCCTGGGCACAACGGTTAACTTTGGCAAACAACCTGTTAAACTATATGTATCGGGAAATAACCTGGCCAACATCAAGTACTACGACGCGCTTAGCCGTCTCAAGCCCGGTCGTATAAGCTCGGAAGATCCGGAATTTGGTATTTATAACATGGGGCGCAATATTACCTTCGGTATTTATTTGCCATTGTCCATCAATTAATCATTAATGATGCCTCAGATAAAAAGTCCTGCCATCCGGCGGGACTTTTTTATTTTCCTGCCCCTCGCCTGACTGGTGCATGTATTGTGCGGCTGCCTATGTTGGGATTGCTTGCGCCTTCCTGGTCATCACCAGGTCAAACTCGCCCTTTGGCAGGCCGGGGGGCAAACATTTAGTTCTGTCTTCTGTATTTTTCCGTATGCGTAAAATACTAATGCTTTTACTCCTGATATCCACGATCATCGCGGCAAATGCCCAAACCGATACGCTTTCTATTACGCTCGAAAATGTAAAATACCCCTACCCGGTAAACTTTATGCCCATAAAAGTTGAAGGGCAGGATCTGCGCATGGCCTATATGGATGTAAAACCAGCTGCTCCCAACGGCAAAACAATAATGCTTTTTCACGGCAAAAACTTTGGCGGCTATTATTGGGCAGATGTAATCCGCGTGCTCAGTAGCAAAGGCTACCGGGTGATTGTGCCGGACCAGATCGGCTTTGGCAAATCATCAAAAGCAATCATCCATTATAGCTTTCATCAACTGGCAAGGTTTAACAAAAACCTGCTGGATAGCTTAGGGGTTCAAAAGGTTACTTTAATGGGCCACTCCATGGGCGGGATGCTGGCCACCCGGTTTACGCTCATGTATCCCGGCAGGGTTGAAAAATTGCTGCTTGAAGATCCGATCGGCCTGGAAGATTACCGCACATTTGTTCCGTATGCAAGTGCCGAAGACGATTACAAAACCGAATTGAAAACCAGCTACGAAAGTGTTAAGAAGTATTATCAAACATCATATTTCACCACCTGGAAACCCGAATACGATTATTTGGTTGCGATTGGCGCCGGCGTAAGTAAAAGTGCCGATTTTCCCCGTTATGCCAAAGTAGCCGCGCTCACTTTTGAAATGATTTACGAGCAGCCGGTTTGTTACGAATTTGGGCTCATTAAAGTGCCTACCGTGTTGTTTACAGGCAAAGAGGATAAAACCATAGTAGGCAAGGCCCTGCTTAGTGACGAAGAAAAAGCCAAACATGGCCAATATAAAATATTAGGGCCCGAAACGGCCCGAAAGATCCCCGGCTGCAAACTCATCGAGTTTGATAATTGCGGGCATATCCCACATATAGAGGTTAAGGAGGGTTTTTTTAAAGCCCTGATGGCTAATTTATAATTTAGGGATTTTGAGTATTTTTGAATCAGTGCCACTAAGCATAAAAACGTCATTGCGAGGAACGAAGCAATCCCCTACTTACAGGTCCGCTCTGTATTGTTCGCGATTGCTTCGTTCCTCGCAATGACGTACTTAAATTTATTACACGTGCAACTATCTGTAAATTCAACATCTCAATTACCGCAGGCTGCCGAAGCCATCCTGGCCAACTCGGCAGGGAATAAAATTTTTCTTTTTTATGGCGAAATGGGAGCGGGCAAAACAACGCTCATCAAAGCTTTATGCGAAGAGCTCGGCGTAACAGAACAAGCAACCAGTCCGACGTTTTCAATTGTAAACGAATACACCGGCCGCGACAGCAGGATCTTTCATTTTGATTTCTATCGTCTTAAAAATCAAACAGAAGCATTGGATATGGGCTATGAGGAATATTTTTACAGCGATGCCTACTGCTTTATTGAGTGGCCCGAAAAAATTCCAGACTTGCTTCCCAACCGTTACACCAACATCCGGATCCGGGTTTTGGACAGCACCTCGCGCAGCATCAGCATGGAAAATATTTAGTTTTATCATACATCGTTTTTTCTTATCTTCAACAGCCTTAAAAAAAACACATCATGAGTTCAGGGATATATAGCGGGTTTTCGGATATTGCCAAGCAAGCAATGTTGCAGCCCCAGGAGTCGTTGCTGGAGGTAAAAAGCAAAAAAAACAAGCTATACATCGGCATTCCCAAAGAGGTTTCCTTCCAGGAAAACCGTGTGCCCTTAACCCCGCTGTCGGTAGCGTTGCTGGTTAATAACGGCCACGAGGTGATGCTGGAGAGTAATGCCGGGCAGGCCGCCAATTTTTCGGATAAGGATTACAGTGAACAAGGCGCGCAGATAGTATATGATACCAAAAAGGTTTACGAGGCCGATATCATTATCAAAATAGCCCCTCCTACCACTCACGAAATTGAGCTGATGAAACCCGGGCAGCTCCTGATCTCTACCCTGCAAATCGCTACGCTCAAGGCCGAAAGCATTCAGGCGCTGATGGCCAAAAAGATCACCGCGCTAAGTTTTGAGCATTTGCGCGATGAGGGCAATACCCTTACGGTGGTAAGGGCCATGAGCGAAATTGTGGGCGCTACTTCCATACTTATAGCAGCCGAATATTTAAGCAATGTTTTTGAGGGCAAAGGCCTGATGCTGGGCGGCATAACCGGCGTTCCGCCAACTGAAATCGTGATTCTTGGTGCCGGAACCGTGGGCGAATACGCGGCACGCACCGCCATATCATTGGGTGCCGAGGTTAAGGTATTCGATCCGTCGATATACAAACTCCGCCGCCTGCAAAACAATATTGGCAACCGCGTTTTTACATCGGTGGTGCAACCTATTGTATTGGAAAAAGCCATCACCACCTGCGATGTGGCCATAGGTGCGCTCCGTGCCGAAGATGGCCGCAGCCCCTGCATTATCTCTGAAGCTACTGTTAGCCGCATGAAACGCGACTCGGTGATCATTGATGTAAGTATTGACCAGGGCGGCTGTTTTGAAACATCCGAAGTTACCAATCATACCCACCCCGTTTTTCGCAAATATGATGTAATTCATTATTGTGTGCCTAACATCGCATCTCGTGTAGCCCGTACCGCTACCTATGCGCTCACCAATATTTTTGCGCCGATACTGCTTGATATTGGCGATATGGGCGGCATCAAAAACCTCATCTGGCAAAAATCGGGGGTGCGTAACGCGGTTTATATTTACCAGGGCCAGCTTACCAATAAACACATTGGCGAGCGTTTCTCGATCCCCTGCAAAGACCTCGATTTACTGATCGTATCGCACAGGTAAACGGGTAATATGAATCACCGGTATTTGATATTGCTGATATTTGTAGCGTGTACCTTGCGCGTTAATGCGCAGCATTATAAATATATCGACAGTACAAAAATTTATGGCATTGCCCGCTATAAACTACAGGTTAAAGCAAACCCGGATAAACAGCTGGTTGAAATAAAGAAATATATCCCCGAAATTATCTTAGATCTGCGGTATGCTACAACCAACAATTTCATGCATCGCCGCATGTACACAAGGGCCAAAGCTTATGCAAGGCTCCCGGTTGTAAAAGCGCTTCAGCAGGTTGAAGCCGAATTAAAAATGCAGGGACTTGGTATTAAAATTTATGATGCCTACCGGCCCTATTCGGTTACCGTTAATTTTTATGAAATGGCCCCCGATACCAATTTTGTAGCCGATCCGCGCAAAGGCTCAAAGCATAACCGTGGTTGCGCTATTGACCTTTCCCTTATCAACATTAAAACCGGCAAAGAACTGGATATGCCAACCGGCTTTGATAGCTTTAGCCGTAAGGCCGGGGCAAACTATATGGATTTACCGCCGCAGCAAATTACAAACCGCGAATTACTAAAAACAATAATGACCAAATATGGCTTCAGGGTGATCTCAACCGAATGGTGGCATTATGACTTTACGGGCTGGGAAAAATATGAGCTGCTGGATATTCCGGTACAGGCCCTCTAAATATTTTAAGCCCATCCAAAACTCACAACTTTTATTTAAATAGCCCTACAAAAGGCATCAATATTGCTTAACCATTCACGAATAAGCATTAATCTACAAAAACACAGGCATGAAGTTTTTAAGCAAAGCATACTTTAAACAACTATGGAAGGTTCTGCTGGCATCGTTCACGGGCTTTTCAAAAGATAATGGCTTAAAATTAAGCGCCTCGCTGGCTTATTACACCGTTTTTTCAATTGCCCCTTTATTAATTATTGTAATATCGGTAGCCGGCCTGGTTTTTGGACAGGATGCCGCAACCGAGCGTTTGTACCCCGAAATTGTCCGTTATGTTGGCAAAACACCGGCGGCACAAATTCAGGATGCGTTAAAGCACCTTGCGCTATCCGGGAAATCGGGCATAGCGGTTATTATTGGCGGGGTTACGCTTTTATTGGGCGCGAGCAGTATTTTTATCGAGATCCAGGATTCACTTAATATAATCTGGAGGGTTAAAGCCAAGCCTAAAAGCGGCTGGATGCAATTGCTAAAAAACCGGTTTGTGTCCTTTTCGCTCATCATTAGCCTGGGCTTCCTATTGTTGGCATCGCTTATTATTAACCTGGTCATAAGTGCCCTGAAGGATCAGATCCAGCATTTTTTTCCCGGTATCGATTCTTTTACGAGAGTATTTGTCCAGGCGTTAAACCTGGGCATCACCCTGGTGGTGATCACTACTTTGTTTGGCATCATATTTAAGTTTTTGCCCGATGTTAAAATCAAATGGCGCGATGTGCGCAGCGGCGCGGTATTTACAGCTATCCTGTTTATGATAGGTCAATACCTCATCAGCCTTTATATCCAATATACAGCGCAAGGGTCGGCCTATGGCGCGGCGGGTTCTATTATTGTGATATTGGTTTGGATCTATTATACATCGGCCATATTGTACATTGGTGCCGAGTTTACCCAGGTATTTGCCGAGGCCAGCGGGAGCCATATCGAGCCCGCAGATTACGCCGTTCATGTTCAGCAAACCGAGGTTGAACACCGTGTAAAAACCCTTCCACCTCAAAACCCGCAGCTTGAAGGGCATTTGAAAAAGAATGAGGGAGAGAAAAAGGGATAGGAAATATTACGGTAAAAGCGGGTATTATGCTGAGCATGAGAACTTAAAAATGGGGGCATCCTGAGTGATTTAAATCCGTCGGACTCTGAAGGAAAGATGACATATACCTGCCGTCATGCCGAATTTATTTCGGCATCCCATAGGACAGATGGCCGTTTTGCTTAGCATGGCCGCTTAGCGAGTGGGGTGCTGAAACAAGTTCAGCATGACCTTGATTTTTATTATGTCATGGGTAGCCTGTCGAAGCATGGTGGGTAGGCCTCTGCGTACGACCCTTCGATTGGCTGACATGAGATGTTGTAGAATCCAGACTTACGAAGTTTTCAAAACTACGTAAGTCTTCCCCGGATTTGTCATTTGCACTAAACTATAAAGGGAAATGAAAATAAGCTGCGTACAAATCAAATCCCGCCAATCCAAAAAATCCGTTTAATCCCGGTTCAGTTTTGCTACGATCTCATCCGCCGTCAATTTCTCCTGAACCCCGCTTGCCATGTCTTTAAATGTCAATAGCCCGGTTTGCATTTCATCACCGCCGATAACCACCACATAAGGGATGTTTTTATTGTTAGCGTACTCCATCTGCTTTTTGATTTTCGCACCTGCCGGATAGAGTTCGGTGTTGATATTATGGCGGCGAAGCTGCTGTAATAGAGGTAAGCTATAAAGTTCGCCTTCTTTATCGAAATTGCATATAAGTACCTGCGTGGTTTGATTACTGCCGGCCGGGAAAAGGTTTAGCTCTTCCAGTACGTCATAGATCCTGTCGGCCCCAAAGGAGATCCCTGCGCCGGTAAGGCCTTTTAAGCCAAACATGCCGGTAAGGTCGTCATAACGTCCGCCGCCGCCGATGCTGCCCATATTTACTTCGTTGGTTTTTACTTCGAAGATAGCACCGGTATAGTAGTTTAAACCACGCGCAAGGGTAATATCTAATTCAAGCTTGGCGGTTTGCAGGGGACAGCGTTCTATATAGCCAAAAACGGTTTCTATTTCGTCGCAGCCTTTTAAGCCGATCTCTGATTGGGCTAATGCCTCGCGCAGGCTTGCCAGCTTTTCGGTGTTGTTGCCTTCCAACAGGATAACGGGTTTTAGTTTGTCGATATCGGCATCGGTAAAGCCTTTTTCAAGCAGCTCTTTGATCACACCATCAAGGCCGATCTTGTCCAGTTTATCTATGGCTACAGTCAAATCAATGATGTTATCGGATTTGTCTATAACCTGTGCAATGCCTGATAGGATTTTTCTATTATTGATCTTTATGCTGAAGTCTTTAAGGCCAAGTTTGGTTAAAGCTTCATCATAGATCATGATAAACTCGGCTTCGTTCAGTAGTGAATCAGAGCCTACCACATCCGCATCGCATTGGTAAAACTCACGGTAACGGCCGCGCTGGGGCCTGTCGGCACGCCAAACCGGCTGCACCTGGAAACGTTTGAACGGAAAAATGATTTCGTTTTGGTGTTGAACTACGTAACGGGCAAAAGGCACGGTTAGGTCGTAGCGCAGGGCTTTTTCGGAGATAGCAGACGCAACAGAATTAGAATTGCGTTCAATAAGTTTTTGTTCGTCAACCTTGGCCAGATAATCGCCGCTGTTAAGTACTTTAAAAATCAGCTTATCCCCTTCTTCGCCATATTTCCCCATTAAGGTTGATGAGTTTTCCATGGTCGGTGTTTCTATCTGCTGATAGCCGTATTTGCGGAAAACAGATTTAATAGTATCAAAAATATAATTGCGTTTCACCATTTCGGCGGGTGAAAAATCGCGGGTGCCTTTGGGTACGGATGGTTTAATGGATGCCATGCGGCAAATGTACAAAAAAGAGGGTTATGCATGTTGGATGCTTGGCAGCAGGGCAACAAATCCAGGCTGACGGCAGAAAGTTCTCTAAACAAAGCGAGGGTTCGTTTTCGAACCCTCGCTTTGTTTTCTACATCTCGTCATTGCGAGGTACGAAGCAATCCCCGATAGGCAGAGCGGCTAAGCAAATCCCTCTGTAAAGTTTGGGATTGCTTCGTACCTCGCAATGACGATTGGAGAAATGTAGGGTAGAAAAATCTACTACTTATGTGTATGAAAGCTCAGGCTTGTTGCAAAGCCAATGGTAACATAACCATAGCTATCTTCAAAAAACTGGTTGTAATCATCCTGTCCGCGGTAGCCTCCGCCAACCATAAGGGCGGCATCAGGCATAAACGGAAACTGGTAATAGTATTTCAGGCTTACGTTCAGGCGTTTCTTGAAATCAAAAGTTGAGTAATTATCGTACTTATCGGCGATATAAGTGAAGTCGAACCGGATGCGCTGCCAGTTTTGGTATACTTTTTTGTTCTTATCAATAGGGTCGGTATAGGCTTTGGCGAAATTATACATGCGGCTGCCATTAATGCGGATAAAACCGTAATGATCTTTCAAGCCTTCGGATAGGCCAAGGTTGAATAAACCGGCGTGGACCTCTAAACCCAGGTTATCATAGCGGTTGATGATCAGGTCTTTTTTATCAAAGCGTTTGCCGCTGTAATAAGTTAAAGTATAGAAGTTGGTGGTGAACTTGCCGCTATCGCGGTTAAAGCTGCCGTCGGGATTAAGTGATGGTCCGCGTACGCCGTTGGAATGATGCGAGTAACCGAACGAAAAGAACTTTGGATTGTAAGTGTCCTCGTTCACCCTGAAATACACCGTACCGCCCGGCATAAAGCTCGGCGATTTTACCGGTGCGCCATGTGAGGCCAGCAGGCGGATCTTCACCCGTGGGGTAAACACAAAAAAGAAACGCGACTTTGGCGTGCTGAATAAAACAAAGTTCGGCGCCAGATCGGCAGTAAGCTGGGTTTTTACCTTGTTAAAGTAATCGTTCCCTCCTTCTGATACGCGCAGGTTTTGCTCATAAATGTGATCGAAAGCCTGGTTGATGAGGCGCTTTTTCATTAGTGCGCTATCGGCCAGCGAATCGGTCGGAGTAGCTGTGCGGGTATTCGCGGCCGCTGTTAAATTGTCAACAGTAATAAAAATAAAAAGTATGCAAATTGCTTTTAATGCAAACGTTAAACCAGATTTCTTGAAACCAGGTTTTATAAAATAAAAATTGATCAATGTAGTAAGTGTTAATTACCGATAATGCTTGGGTTATAGTTATTTATGGATAATCTTATGCGTTAAGATAAGGTTAACCACAACGGCGCAATATTACCTATTATAAGTTTTTTTGCAATTGGGCATATGTCAGCATTAAGTAAATGTATCGGTAATCGGCATCTTGTGACATTAACCGGAAATTATGGGCACTTGTTGGCTGTTTTGTGGTAGATTTATCAAATCGGCGCGGGTGTGCCACAGAAAAATTGCATTAAAAAATATATGCTGTCGGGAGGCGAACGAATAAGAAATTTTTACACTAATTTTTTCAAATTAATCGAATTACACGAATTTTTTACTTGCATAAATTTGAAATTCGTGTAATTCGATTAATTGTGTTAAGTGAGAAAAATAATTCGTGTGAAAATTTCTAACCGCGATTTTTTTTTCGCGAACCGGCACAAGTACATGGCGCTGGCTTGCAGGCCGGGTACCCGTGACTTCTTGATCAACGAAGATTATCAATCGTGTTTTGCTAAACGCAGGCTTATTTTGCCCTTGGGCAAAACAACACATATCAATCCAAAATTATAGTGGCGATATTTTGTCAGTACTTAGTACTATTCATTTCGGTATTTAAAAAAGCCTTGAAAAGTCCATAAAAAACAGCTAAAATAAATACGGTTTCTCTGGCCGGCGTGTGAGACGCTTTTTGACTCCTTCTTTAAGTTTATTTGTTGATAACCAGTTATTTAATGGTGTTTCATGTTGCGCCTTAGACGCTTGATTGTCAGCATGTTTCACAAAAATGGAGTTTCGCTGTTTCACTCTCAAAAAATGGAACATTACTGTTTTTTAAAAAATACCGGCCGTCGGTTTTTCACTTTTTTGTGGGGAATCAAAAAATTGGGACACCTCATTTGTTACAATCAGGTACCCTTTCTGTGTTATCCATCTACCGTAAATTATTCATTGTAACCAAGCTTTTACCTCGGTTTTCGCAGGCTTATACTTTATTTTTGCGATAATCGTTTTAGCATTAAAAAAAAAGCCGATATATTTAACCCAACCTAAAAAAATGTTCAGTTAATTTGCAATTAAAACGTTTTATCAAAATATGCCCTTAAACAGTTTTATACTTTTTAAGTCAGATACCTTGTACAAAGCAAAACAATGAAACCAACAGGAGCCGCCGCAACCAACCAACGCTATTTTAATGGCGGTTCTGATACTATAAAAACAACTATAATTTTATGAAAAAAATCATGCTTGGCCTTATGGCCATCCCGGCTTTTTGCCTGTCGGTATCGGCACAAACCAAACTGTTCGATGGGAAAACCACCAATGGCTGGCACACCTACTTAAAAAAGGAAGTTGTGGGCTGGAAGGTTGTTGACGGTGCTTTGCAACTCGATCCGCAGGCAGCAGAAGGTCATGGCGATCTGGTTACCGATGGCGAGTACGAAAACTACGAACTTACCTTAGAGTGGAACATCAGCAAAGAGGGTAACAGCGGCATTATTTTCGGGGTGCATGAAGACCCTCAATTTGACGCAACTTACTTAACTGGCATGGAAATGCAGGTGCTTGATAATAAAGATGCCAGCGATAACAAAAAAGCCAACCACCTTGCTGGCTCATTGTATGATATGATTGCCCCTTCAAAAGATGTATGCAAACCGGCCGGCGAATGGAACAAAGTGAAATTACGCAAAAAAGATGGTCAGCTTACTTTCTGGCTTAATGGCACCCAAATCGTAGATGTGAAAATGGGCAGCGATGAGTGGAACAAAGTATTAGCTGATAGCAAGTTTAAAAACTGGAAAGGCTTTGCCCAATATCCTAAAGGCCACATTGCTTTGCAGGATCACGGTCACCTGGTTAGCTACCGTAACATTAAATTGAAAGAGCTTTAATATTTTTTATGAACAGGGTACGGATATAGTGCCCTGTTCATATCTTTATACCATAACTTAAATTGTGTTTTGACATGCTCCTGGCATGTGTAATTTCTCTTCGTATAAGAAAGAAGGATACTTTGATATAATATGAGCGATCTGCAAATTAAAAAATCATCAGCCACCTATGATGTGGTGATTGTTGGTTCGGGTGCCGGCGGAGGTATGGCCGGTTACGTATTGGCCAACGCCGGCATAAAAGTTTTAATGCTTGAAGCCGGTGCTTACTTTGACCCTGCTAAAGATTCACAACAGTTAAAATGGCCGTGGGAATCGCCACGCCGCGGCGCCGGTACTACCCGTCCTTTCGGCGATTTTGACGCCGCCTATGGCGGTTGGGAAATTGATGGCGAGCCTTACACTACCAAAGATAAAACAGAGTTTTTCTGGTTCCGCTCGCGGATGCTGGGTGGCCGTACCAATCACTGGGGCCGGATCTCCTTAAGAATGGGCCCGCGTGATTTCCAGGCTAAAGACGGCCTTACCGACGATTGGCCAATCACTTACGATGATGTAAAGCCTTACTATGATAAGGTTGACCGTATGATAGGTGTTTACGGAACCAAAGAAGGTTTGGAAAATGAACCGGATGGTATTTTCTTACCTCCACCAAAACCAAGGCTTAATGAATTGTACATTGTGCAGGGCGCTCAAAAAGCAGGTGTTAAAATTATTCCGGGCCGTGGTTCGGTATTAACAGAAGCTTTACCGGGTAATAAAGACCGTGGCGCTTGTTTCTTCTGCGGGCAGTGCGGTCGCAGCTGTAAAGTTTACGGCGACTTCTCGGCATCATCATGCCTGGTTATCCCGGCTATAAAAACAGGTAACTTAAAGGTGATCACCAACGCCATGGTGCGCGAGGTGATAACTAATGCCGAAGGCCTGGCTGTCGGTGTATCATACGTTAATAAAGAAGATTTGCAGGAATACCAGGTTAACGCCAAAACAGTTATCCTTGGTGCAAGTGCGGGCGAATCGGCCAGGATCCTGCTTAACTCAAAATCGGCTCAGCATCCGGGCGGTTTGGCTAACAGCAGCGGTGTTGTAGGGCATTATCTGCATGACTCAACCGGCTCAAGCGCCGGTGGTTTCCTTCCACAGTTGATGGACCGCAAGCGTTACAATGAAGACGGCGTTGGCAGTGTGCACATCTACTCGCCATGGTGGTTAGATAATAAAAAGCTGGATTTTCCTCGCGGTTATCACATCGAATACGGCGGTGGCTTACACATGCCGTCATATGGTTTTAGCGGTGGCATCCAAAACATGAATGGTGTAGTGCCGGGCCGCGATGGTAAAATGAAAGAGGCCGGTGGTTACGGAGCATCATTGAAAGATGACTACCGTCGTTTTTATGGTACCCAATTTGGCATGGCCGGTCGTGGTACTGCTATTGCCCGTTATGATAACTATTGCGAAATTGATCCTAACGTAGTTGATAAATACGGGATCCCGGTATTGCGTTTCCATTACAAATGGGCGCCTGATGAAATTAAACAGGCCAAACACATGCAGGAAACCTTCCAGGAAATTATGCACAATATGGGCGGTGCAATATACGGTCCGCCGCAAGGCCCTGAAACCAACTACGGTTTGGAAGCTCCGGGTAAGATCATTCACGAAGTAGGTACTATCCGTATGGGTAACGATCCTAAAAAATCGGCCTTAAATAAATGGTGCCAGGCGCATGATTGTAAAAACCTGTTTGTGGTTGACGCTGCTCCATTTGTGCAGCAGGGTGATAAAAACGCCACATGGACAATCCTTGCATTGTCAATGCGTACTGCAGAATACATTATTCAGGAAAGAAAAAAATTAAACGTTTAACAAGCTAACATAACAATTTTATGAACAGACGTGACTCCCTTAAAGCCCTGGGCTTAGGAACACTTTCGGCAGGATTATTACTGGAGGCCTGTAAAACCGATACTAAAAAAGGTGCAGAAGAAACAACTACCGCAGCTGCCGGTGACGAAGTTGGTCGCCAGCCGTTTGAGGTTGAGCGGGATAAAAAACTGCATGCTGATAAATTTTTTACCGCTGCCGAAATGGCTACCATCACTGTACTGGCCGATATCATTATCCCAAAAGATGAAAAATCGGGCAGCGCATCTGATGCCAAGGTGCCGGATTTTATAGAGTTTATTGTAAAAGATATGCCCGATCATCAAACTCCGATGCGCGGTGGTTTACGCTGGCTCGATTTGCAATGCCTTAACCGTTTCGGCAAGCCATTTACCGACTGCACTAAAGATCAGCAGATCCAGCTAATTGATATGATCGCTTACCCTAAAAAAGCCAAACCAGAAATGGCCCAGGGTGTAGCTTTCTTCAACCGCATGCGTGATCTTACCGCTTCAGGCTTTTTCACCAGCGAAATCGGGGTGAAAGATATTGGCTACGCAGGTAACCAACCCGGCAAGTGGACAGGTGTACCTGAAGATATCCTGAAACATTACGGCATGGAAAATGTGAAAGCTTCGGCTTCGATGTAAGAAGTTTAATGAATCCGTCATTGCGAGGAACGAAGCAATCCCCGATAAGCAGAGCCGCTTTGTATAGTTTGGGATTGCTTCGTTCCTCGCAATGACGTTTTTTTTATTTGTGCCAGCTACTTCAGTTCTTAACTTGGGTTTGCGTTTATAACGCGACCGGCGATACAATCGCCGAACCATATTAAGCGCTCGTTGCAAACGAGCGCAAGTTTTAAACGGGCGCAGGTTTTTACTTCAACTCCCACGCCCCCACCCCAAACGCCGGCAAATTAACCGTCAACTTTCCTCTCTTTGCTACCGGTTTTGCATCCCCAATAATATTAAGCGTATTTCCATTGGCATCAATGTTGGCACTGGTTTCCTTATCCGATAGGTTTATTGCCACCAGTATAGTTTGTCCGGCATCCTTCCTTATAAAGCTAAAAACATGATCATTATCATTGCCGATGGTTTTATAACTGCCGTCAGCAAAAGCGGGATTTGCTTTGCGGATGGCGATCATCTGTTTATAGTAATTCCATAATGAGTTTGGGTCCTGTTTTTCTTCTTCGAGGGAGATACCATCATTAGGCTTATCGTTATTAAACTGATCTTTCCAGGGGCCGGTTTGTTTATACCACAGGGCCATGCCTTTGCCTGTATCGCTTTTGTACCATTCAAAAGCTTCCCTGTCGGGAATTTCATTGGCATCGGTAGCACCAAAATTTGCCGTAGTACCGGTCATGCCCAACTCCTGGCCATAGTAAATGGACGGGATGCCGCCCATTAACAGGTTAAATGCACAGCCGGCTTTTAGTTTAGCCAGATCGCCTTTAACCGCATAGCTAAACCTCGGCACATCGTGGTTCTCAATAAAAACTACCTGTTGTTTACCGGGCGGCAGCATAGCCAGCGTTGAATCGGCATTGGCCAACAGCAGCTTTTTATCAAACGACCGGATAGCAAAACACAGCTGTAACCCAAATACCCGGTCAACACTGCCGTGTTCCAAGTATTCGGTGCCAAGGCTGAACCAGTTGGCTTGTTCGGCTACTATTTTAATTTTAGGGTTGATGGCCCTTAGCTTGGTTAGTAAAGGGTTCCAGAAAGTATCAAATAAATGCGGGAGCCGGCCTTTATTATCCAGGTCGTCCATCATATGGTCAAGCCGGAAACCATCTACCCCATCATCAAATTTGCCATCGCCGTTGGGGTCTATCCAGTAGCTGAACAGTTTGAGGTTGTAAGCTTTTGAGGCCGCGCTGTTAAGATTTGCGGTAGTTATTTTGCGGGATACGCTGTCGTAACCTGTCAGCCCGGTAAGGTTATATACTATGGTTGACGGCTTTTTGTTGTCCTTGTCGTCCCATAAAATATAATCGCTGTACGGTGATTTTGGATTTCCGAAAGCCTCCTTCCACCAGCGGGAATCTTCGGTTACATACTGGGTTTCCATATCCATATAAAATTTCATGCCCCGGCGGTGCAAGTCTTTGATCAACTTGAGATAATCGGCAAGGGAGCCGTATTTCGGGTCGATCTTTTCAAAATCAATGGCAAAGTAATTATGATAAAAAGCAGATTCGTAAAGCGGTGTAAGCAGTATGGATGTTACGCCAAGTTCCTGCAAATAATCAAGTTTTTGGCGGATGCCATTGAGGTCGCCGTGATAATCGCCATTACTATCGTAAAAACTTCGCTGGAATATATGGTAAATAATTTCGTTATTACCCGGCGCTCCCGTTTGGGCCTTAACGCCGGCGGGGATAAAGCCAAACGATAAACAGCCCAGGATAAAAAGCTTATTTAGTTTCATGGTTGTTATAATTGGAGTTTAAAGTAACGTAAAGGGTTGATTATTAACAATAACTACAGATGTGAAAAACTGGTGTATTTTATCCGGGGATCCTTTAAAAATATTGTCAAATGCTATAAAAAGCGCCTGCGCGGATAACATAGGCCACTTTTTGGACAATTTGCTAAAGTTTTAGAACCATAGCTTAGCCTATTTTTGTTGCATTCAGCACTGTTAATATGGCAAGCTACAGTGATTGCTATCATTTGCTCAACTGGTTTAACGGCGTATGAAAAGCGTTTAACATATCCCCCAATTATGGCTATAATATGCAAGGCGGCTATTGCCAATGGAAAGGGTGGTTTTTCGATACAGGATATTGTGGTGAACGAGCCGAAAGATGATGAAGTGCTGGTTAAAATAAAAGCAGCGGGACTTTGCCATACCGATCATGACTCGTTAAGCTGGGGAAAGCAGCTCATTATAGGGCATGAAGGTGCCGGTATTGTGGTTTCGGTTGGGAAAAATATTAGCAGTGTACTACCTGGCGATAAGGTGATCTTAAACTGGGCCATGCATTGCGGCAAATGCTTTCAGTGCATGGAGGGTAATCTGCATTTGTGTGAAGTAGCCTCGCCGGTTGCAGCCGGCGGCAATGGCTACACTCCGGGCCATGCCAGTCTCGACGGAACAACGCTTAATGGCGATCCCATTTTAAGGTCGTTTAATATTGGTACCATAGCCGGATATACTTTGGTAAAAGAGTCGGCGGTGGTAAAAAACACATCGGAAACCATGTCATTCCCTGCTGCAAGTATCATCAGCTGCGGGGTGATGACAGGCTACGGCTCAGTTGTAAATGCAGCCAGGCTAAAAGCAGGTTCATCAGCAGTTGTATTGGGTACCGGCGGTGTTGGCCTTAATGTGATACAAGGTGCAAAAATTGCCGGCGCGGGTATGATCATAGCTATTGATATTAACCCCACCCGGCTTGAAATGGCTGTTAAGTTTGGTGCAACACACACTGTTTTAGCCACGAAAGATGATATAGGCCTGCTTAAAGCCGCCGAGGAAGTAAAAAAACTTACCGGTGCCTGCGGGGCAGATTACGCTTTTGAATGCACTGCCATCCCAGAATTAGGTGCAGCCCCCTTAGCAATGGTGCGCAATGCCGGTACGGCCGTACAGGTAAGCGGAATTGAACAGGAAATCACCATTGATATGCGCCTTTTTGAATGGGATAAGATTTACCTTAACCCGCTTTATGGTAAGTGCCGCCCGCAAATTGATTTTCCGGATATAGTACAACATTATACCAGCGGGCACTTATTACTTGAAGAAATGATTACACGTACATATTCTATAAACGAACTTGATAAAGCTTTTGACGACATGCTGAAAGGCAGGAATGCCAAAGGGGTTATCGTGTTCGACTAAAAAAGCTCATGCCATTTAAAACAACAGAAATTTCCAATCCTCAATATGAAAGTAACCAGCTACGGTTTATAACTGTAAAAACGCCCAATTTAAAGGGCCGGGGTGATATTTGCGTATACGTTCCGCCCGGAGCCAATAAAAACGAGGTTTTACCTATTGTAATATTGCTGCACGGGGTGTATGGCAGCGCCTGGAGCTGGGCCATGAGCGGGGGCGTTCATTTAAAAACTAATGAGCTGATTGAAAAAGGCGAATTGCCAAGAATGATATTAGCCATGCCGTCAGACGGGCTTTGGGGCGATGGCTCAGGTTATTTGCCGCATAGCGGCTTTAATTTTGAACAGTGGATAGCGGAGGATGTGCCTACGGCTGTAATGGAGAATATTCCGGGTGCAAAAGAAAATTCACCGCTGTTTATAGCTGGCCTCTCTATGGGGGGATTTGGCGCTTTGAGGATCGGCGCAAAATACGGGCATAAATTTAAAGCTATCTCGGGCCTCTCATCTATAACAAGCTTGCCGCAAATCAAACTTTTTGCCGGCGAGCCCTTAAAAACCTATGCCCAGGATATTGTGGCCGACGAAGATGTGTTTGCAACATTTAAAAAATACAGGGCCCAACTGCCGCCTGTTCGGTTTGATTGCGGTATCAATGATTTGCTGATTAACTACAATCGTGACCTGCATAAAAAGCTGGATAAGGAAAAGATCCCTCATGTTTATGAGGAAAACCAGGGCGGACACGAGTGGTCATACTGGGCAAAACATATTATTTCAACCCTTAAATTTTTTGCCGGTAAGCTGTAGATGAGGCTGTTAATATACACTAAGGACTGGCTTGTAATGTGCGAATATCATTATTTTGTCAGTTTTAATTAGGCATACATACCATTATTGCACTTCGTAACGTTTATCTACTTTGTAGGTTAACGCCTGCAAATAGTGATAAGGTTTAGGTTTAAAGCCCCCAAGCAGCGAGTGCAAGGGGGCTTTTATTTTTGCTGTGAAGCTTCTATTCTGCAAAATTGTCTTAACAAATCAAGTTTATCTGCAAGAAGATTATATTTTCTTGTCCTTTTATCAAGGTCAAGCGTTGGCTTTAAAACTTTAGTCAACTCGCTTTCTATTAGTCTCAACTCCTCATAACTTAAAAATCGGATGGGTAGCCAATATCCTATTTGAAGATTAGAAATCATCCAATCTGTTAGCTCCTGTTCGTTTATAAATTTGTAATTGAGAAATCTTTTAGTGTCATTTACTCCTCCCCTTGGTATAGCTTTAAGTTTTAA
This sequence comes from Mucilaginibacter sp. SG538B, assembly GCF_013376065.1. Lineage (NCBI taxonomy): Bacteria > Pseudomonadati > Bacteroidota > Sphingobacteriia > Sphingobacteriales > Sphingobacteriaceae > Mucilaginibacter > Mucilaginibacter sp. SG538B. Next base: position 1,052,601 of record NZ_JABMJI010000002.1, on the reverse strand, counting down.
TTCTTCTTTTAGAATAGCGCCGATAGATCGCCTTAAAGTCGAACTTCCCGTTTTTTTAGAATTAAAATGCTGTTTAAAATCTCTATCATTTAGGCTGTGCTTTGCAATTCCTATGTAAATTAATTGCCTGCCGATTCCGAAGACCGAAAGGTTGGCGGCTTCTGAGAGGTAAAAGGCATAAATGCCGGGTTTAACGGGGTAATTAATATGATCATTGATAAATTGCTTGGTATCCTCAAAAGATTTGACTATTTCCTCAATCATGATTAGTAGTATGGGTTTTTATAAAAATATGAAAGCAATCAAGAAAAAATAAACAAAAGCCCAAATAGGAAAATCGCTTTTAAACCGCAGTCGATTTGAAGACGATAAATGATAAATTTTTACACTAATTTTTACATATTAATCGAATTACACGAATTGAATCAATTTAAGATTCGTGTAATTCGATTAATTGTGGAGGACTTGCAAAGTATTTGTGTGGAAATTTTTCAATATGAGAAAAAGCGGATCGAGTTATTTCATACGTGATTTCTCTAATCCCAATGTTATTTTACCTGGTCTTTTTCCCTACTTTAGTTTTTTGTTTATAACCTTAATGAACGATTTGAAGAAAGAATTACACCAGTTATGTGTTAATCACGTGCGTAAAATTATGGAAGCCACAGAGCTTGCCATAGCCGATGCACAAAAGTCGTCGACTGATGATACTAAAAGCAGTGCCGGCGATAAATATGAAACCGGGCGCGAAATGGCGCAGCAGGAAACCAACCGCAATATGGCGCAGCTAAATGAGGCAAATAAGCTGTTGGTAGCCTTAAACCGGATTGGTACCACCGGTGCACCGGTACATGCGGAACCTGGTAGTGTGATAATTACCAATAACGGCAATTTTTACCTGGCCATTAGCGCCGGTGTTTTGACACTCAATGGCAAAACATTTTTCGCGGTTTCGCCCGCATCTCCAATAGGCAATTTACTTAACGGCAAAAAAGCCGGAGATGAGTTTGCGCTAAATGGAAAACGCTATAAAATTGAGTCGGTTGTTTAGGTTTTTAATACCGATTTATCTTCGGAAAATAACTTTATGTTACTTTAATATTAAAAAAATACGGGCGGCCCATTCTTTCTATATTTATTTTACGAAAACACTATATTTTCAAAACAAAACGGATTGGCCTTTGTATTAATGGGTTGGCTTTCACCATTTATTTCCTCAAAAGGGGCAAAAAAATAATTTTTTTTAAAATAAAAGCATTCATTCACATAAACATGCAGTAATCATCAAATATCTATTACTATATTTGATGTTAACAAAACGTGGGTAATTAACAAAGCATGCCCATTAAAAACTAAATATTAATGAACATATTCGTAGGAAGTCTTCCTTTTTCTTTAGGGGAAGCCGATTTAAAGCAGCTTTTCGAAGCTTATGGTGAAGTTAACTCCGTAAAAATTATTATTGACAGGGAATCAGGAAGAAGCAAAGGGTTCGGATTCATTGAAATGGCAGATGATGAGGCAGCACAACAAGCTATAAGCGGCCTAAACGGTTCTGAAGTTAAAGGAAGATCAATTGCAGTAAGCCAGGCAGAAGAGAAAAAACCAGGCGGTGACCGCAGAAGCAGTGGCGGTGGCTACGGTGGTGGTAACCGTGGCGGCGGTGGTTACGGTGGCGGCAACCGCGGTGGCGGTGGCGGCTATTCAAGAGATAACCGTGGCGGCGGCGGCAAAAGCTGGTAAAAATATAATCTAAGGTAAAATACCGGACTTTTAGGCCGGTATTTTACCTTAAGCATTGCATCTATAATCTACCTTCAGGAAAATAACTTATTTAGGGATTTTTTTGCCTACGCAAATCTTTATGCCCTATTATTCTCCGGACAGGTTCTTTTATTATTGCATTTTTTGCGGCAGCCTTACCTCAAATACAGTCCCTTCGCCAGGTTTTGAGTAGATACTGATTGTCCCTTTAAGGGTTTCAATCAGATGTTTTACTAATGCCAGCCCAAAGCCAAAGCCGGCTTCGCCAGTTGTGCCTGCTGTTGACGCTGCATTGCCTTTCAGTATTTTTTCGATACCTTTTTCATCTATGCCAACACCACTGTCCTTCACCTGGATTTGCAGTATATGGGTATGGTCGTTCGGTTCGAGGCTCAGGTCTGCACTAACATAACCGCCGGCCGGAGTAAATTTTATGGCGTTTGAGATAAGGTTCCCCGTTATTTGTAATAGTTTATTCCGGGCAAAGGGAACTCGCTCCGATTCGGATGAGGTTGTAACCGTAAGCAAAATGTTTTTATTGCGGGCTTGTGGAATAAAAAGCCGTTCAATTTTATCTTTAAATACCAGCAGGTTAAATTCCGCCCCATTGGATATGCGTTTATGATCGTTTTTATCAGCACTCAGGATCTCATCTGCAAGCTCCAGTATCGACCGCCCGCTTTTATGGATCAGGTTGGTAAACTCCAGCACTTCTTCTATCTGGTTTGCCTCGCCCTGTTCGCTGATCAGCTGGGCGAGGCCGATGATCCCGCTTAACGGCCCGCGGATATCATGAGCCACCTTTTTTTGAATTTCGCTGGCTTCAGCAAGCTTACTTTTTAGTTTGTTAATTACTTTCAGGTCTTTTAACCTGCTTAGTATTTCACTAGCAATGATCTTTAAAAGTTCAACCTTTTCGGGAGTGAGTTCTTTAACGTTTTTATCAAGCACACATAAGGCCCCGATATTATGATCGTCGCCTACCTTTAGCGGTATGCCATAATAATATCTTAATTTGGGTCCGTCGGTTACATAAAATTTATCCCGGAAACGTTCGTCATTCCGTAAATCTTCAACCTCAAAATACTCTCCGGCTATAATAGTATACTGACAAACCGAATCCTCACGCGGCATTTGTTCGATTTCTAAACCATGGCCACTGATGCTCCATTGGGTATAGGAGTCGATAAGGTTAACCAACGAAACCTCCGTACCGGCAACCTTGGCTGCCAGCTTGGCCAGGTCCTTAAAACTGTCTTTGTGTTCGGTATAATCAAGATCAAACTCCGAAAGGCTTAAAAGCCTTTCCATTTCATTATCAGGAATTGGCGGGACAGGCATATTAATATATGTTGATAATTATTATATACGTGCTTTTACCCACATAAGATTCAATGGATAATAAACAGGCGTGCATTAAATTTTAGGTAATTGTGTATGCATTATCGTAAATTTATGCCGGTTAATCACATTAACCCCCGCAACTAAAACTATATTATCAACGTAATTGTTTTAACGCACATCAGCGTTAATTAACATAAAATTGAACCCTATGAAAAAACTGCTCTTATTTACATTATTTATCGGCATAGCCACTATAACTTCTGCGCAGCGCAAAATAGTTTGCTGCAGTAATCCATCGGCAACACAGCAGTTTGCCATGCTGGCCTCCGATACCCGGTTCAAAATGTCGCACAAAAATCCTTTGCCAATCCGCTTTCAAAGCAGTATCGGCGAGGCCATCACCTACAAAACGCCGGATGGTAAACAGGCATCAGCATTTTTCATGAAAGCCAAAAAGCCTACTAATAATTATTTATTGGTGATACACGAATGGTGGGGCCTTAATGACTATGTAAAAAAAGAATCGGAAAAGCTATATAATGACCTGGGTAACGTCAACATCATTGACCTTGACCTATACGACGGCAAGGTAGCTACCACACGCGAAGACGCGGGTAAATTTATGCAGGCGGTAAATGACGACAGGGCCCGTGCTATAGTAAACGGAGCCATAGCATATGCCGGCCCCAAAGCACATATCGCTACTATTGGCTGGTGCTTTGGCGGCGGGTGGAGTTTGCAAACCAGCTTACTTGCGGGTAAAAAGGCGGTAGCTTGTGTAATGTATTATGGCATGCCCGAGCAGGATGTAAATAAACTAAAAACCTTAAACGCCGATGTGCTGGGGAACTTCGCCAATAAAGATCAGTGGATTAACCCTAAGGTTGTAGCTAAATTTGATGCTGATATGAAAGCCGCCGGAAAAAAGTTTTACCTGCACCAGTACGATGCCGACCATGGTTTTGCAAACCCGAGCAATCCTATTTATAACAGCGATGCTACGAAGGACGCGTATGCAAATACGCTGGAGTTTTTAAAGGCGAGATTGAAGTAAACAAAATTAACCGTGCAGTGTTGTATGGGGCAAGCTTTAGCATGCCCCATTTTTTTGTAACATTGCATAAAATTTATCTATTTGACACGCTCTGCTAAAAAGGTTGTTTCGTATCTTCTTAAGGCCGGTATATTGATAATTGCAGGGTGGTTTATTTACCGGCAGTTCAACAAAAAGAATAACGACCTAAAGCAGTTTGAACATTTCGCATCGCAAATAAGTACTACCCATGTTGTTATTGTTATGGGGCTGGTGGTTATATTGATGTTTTTGAACTGGTTTCTGGAAGCGCTTAAATGGCGCTACGTAACCAAAACATTAATCAATATTTCATTATGGGAAGCTGTTGAGGCGGTTTTTTGCGGCCTTACCTGGGCAGTAACCACACCAAACCGGCTGGGCGAATATGGCGGCCGCGTTATGTTTTTGCCGCCCCGCAAACGTATTCCGGGTATTTTTGCTATGGGCGTAGGTTCATTTAGCCAGGGTTCGGTAACCAATGTTTTGGGCGTAATAGCCATGACCTGGTTCGTAGTCAATTTTATTCATGCCAATTTATTGCTGGCCTGGGGGGTAATTGCTATCGGCGTTGTAATTGCAGCTATGCAGCTGATATTTTATTTTCATATCAAGTGGGCGGTTACTTTGCTTGACAGGGTTCCGTTCATCAAAAAATATCACCGCTTTTTTGAAGTAATGGGCCGGTATCACACCCACGAGCTTATCAAGATCATGGGTTTTAGCATTGCGCGGTATATCACGTTTTCAATGCAGTATTTTCTGGTTTTTCTGTTGTTGATGCCGCATATGGTTGTTGTACCGATGATGCTGATGCTGATGCTGTTTTTCGTGGTATCATCAGCCATCCCATCGCTTGATCTTTTTGATATTGGTGTACGCGGCTTCACTGCTTCGCACCTGTTTGTGTATGTAACCGATCAAAATATCGCCGTAATAGCCGGTGTATCGTCAATATGGCTTATTAATTTATTTATTCCTGCTATTTTAGGATCGTTTTTTGTTTTAAAACTCAAATTCTTTTGACCGCGCTGATTAGTATTATTTCATTATTTTCCATAGGGCTTTATGTGCTGTTGCTCATCTATCTCCGGATAGGCTGGGCAAAGGTCACCACCCCTCCGGTTATCGCCCAAACATTTAGCACCAAAGTTACTGTGCTTATTGCGGCCCGTAACGAGGAAGAAAAGATTCACCTTACCATTGAAGATATTTTGGCCCAGGATTATCCCAAACACCTGGTGGAGGTCATTATTGTTGACGACCATTCAACCGATAATACCGCAGCTATCATCAGCAGTTATGCGGCACAGGGCGTAAAGCTGTTGCAACTTAAGCTTGGTGAAACACTTAACTCCTATAAAAAGAAAGCGATAGCCGAAGCCATTAAACTTTCAACAGGCGACTTAATGGTAGCAACGGATGCTGATTGCCGTATGGGTAATCAATGGCTGCGTACTATAGTTGGCTTTTATGAGCAGCATGACCTGGTTATGATTTCTTCGCCGGTAACTTATTTCCAGGAGCAATCGGTATTTGAGCGCATGCAAACACTTGATTTTTCATCGCTTATTGGTATGGGGGGCGCGTTTTTAGGTCATGGTTTTGCTGCCACCTGTAACGGGGCAAATTTTGCTTATCGTAAAGATGTATTTTATGAAGTAGGCGGCTTTGCCGGCATCGATGATCTGGCCTCGGGCGATGATGAACTTTTATTGCACAAGGTTGGAGAACGTTATCCCGGCAGGATAGCCTTTTTAAAACGGCGCGAGGCAATTGTATATACCCACGCAAAGCCTAATTTAAAAGAGTTTATGCAGCAAAGGCGCCGCTGGGCATCAAAATCGACCAAGTACAAAAATAAAAAAATGGTTGCCTTTGCGCTCAGTATCTGGCTGTGTAATTTTATGCTATTGTTAACCGCCGTGCTGGGTATTTTCGATAGCTGTTTCCTGAAATTGTTTTTGCTTACTATCGGAATTAAATATGCGATAGACTTGTTATACATGACACCGATCATGAACTTCTTAAAACGGCGTGAACTACTTTGGTATGTAAGCTTTGTTTTGCCGCTTAATATCCTTTATTTCGTCATTATCGGTTTTTTAGGAAAAAATAAGAAGTATGCCTGGAAAGGCAGAATCGTTAAATGAGCTAAAAGGCATAATTAGGAGCTAAAAGCTCAAGGCTAAAAGCATAAAGCTGAAATTGGGGCTTAACCAAAGCAGATCAGATGTACTGGATTTAGTCGTGCCTGGCTCGTAAGCTTTATGCTTTCGGCCTTCAGCTTTCCGCTTTGAGCTTTCGGCTATCTAAATGTAAAGAAAGCCGTCCTTATTGCTAATTGCACCTATTTAAGCGATATTTAGCCAGTACACATGAACTATTAACACATTGGCCGAAATTACACCAGCAAAACGCACCTGGCGTGTTTTTAAGCGTAATAAAATTGCTTTAGGCGGACTTGCATTTATCCTGCTTACGCTGCTTGTTGCGATACTGGGCTACCTCATTATGCCCGATGATACGCCCCTGGCCAATAATATGGTCATACAGCTCAGTATAAAAAAGCCAGGCTCAACCTATATGATGTTAAAGCTCAGGAAAGCGGAGGCTGTTGATACTGTAAATTTGTTCAGCAGGATGCTGTATGGGCAGCCATCGTTTTATAAAGAAGTTCCTGTTACGGGGTATCATTTCGTTAAAGATTCTATTTACGTTAACGGATATATTGGCGATGAAGATAAGCCCGAGAAAAAAGCCTACAATATTTTTGAGGTAATGACCGGGCAAAAGCCGGTTTATAAAAACGGGAAGGTTATTTTTAATTATAACGGCCAAACAATTGCCCTGCCTGCAATCCCGGCTGTTTATCAAAAGTTTGAAGCCCGCTTACGGGAGGAGAATATTGGGGCTAAAACCTTTTTACTTGGTACTGATGGTTATGGCCGGGATATGCTAAGCCGCCTGCTGCTGGGCACACGGATCTCGCTCGCTGTTGGTTTGATGTCGGTTATCATCAGTATGCTGCTGGGCGTAACTGTAGGTGCTGTAGCGGGTTATTTTGGAGGATGGGTTGATTCATCATTAAGCTGGCTGATGAATATTTTATGGGCGCTGCCTGCCCTGTTACTGGTGATCGCCATATCATTTGCGCTGGGTAAAGGACTATGGCAAATATTTATAGCCGTTGGCCTTTCCATGTGGGTTGAAGTGGCGCGCCTGGTGCGCGGCCAGGTAATGGGCCTTAAACAGGTGGAGTACATTGAGGCTGCACGTGCATTGGGTTTTAGCAACAAGCGTATTATAGCGAAACATATTTTGCCCAACATAACCGGGCCAATACTGGTTTTGGCCTCCTCAAATTTTGCCTCGGCTATACTTTTAGAGGCGGGGCTTAGCTTTTTGGGTTTTGGCGCACAACCGCCTATGCCAACCTGGGGCGGCATGATCAAGGAGCATTATGGATATATTGTTATGGACTCGGCTTTTTTGGCTATCATTCCTGGTATGGCCATTATGCTGCTGGTTTATGCTTTTAACCTGGTTACTGTTGGCTTGCGCGATGCCTTTGATATAAAATCACAAAGTACTCGTATTTAAAAATTATTTCTTCTATTTTAGTCAGCGTACTTATATCAATATGCTGAATATAGACGACGGTTCCGGCGAAGACGAATTGATCAGGCTTTTGCTCAAACGGCAGTCGGAATTAAATTCTTTATTGGAAATTACGCGGGCCATAAACAAAAACACCGCTACTCCTATCCTCATTCAAATGCTGGAAGTTATCCTGCAAAACTATTTGCAGGTAGGTAAACTCAGGTTTTTGATTGAAAAAGATGATAAATTTGCCTGTATAGCCAAGTATGGCGGCGACGTTGAATCGTCGGTAGTGCTGGCCCGTGCGTGTAAAAAGCTGAGTAAGGTTAAAGCACCTATAGCTATTGCCGGGCACCGCGACCCTGTCCTTAAAAAATATAATTACTTTATCCCGGTATATCACAAAAGCAAGGCACTTGCCTACGCCCTTATCGGCGATTTTAATACCTCGGGCGAGATGCTTAATAATGATCTCAATTTCATCCAAACGCTGATGAACGTGATCATTGTGGCACTTGAAAATAAAAAACTTTTCCGCGAACGGCTGCAATCAGAACGTTTTTTGCGCGAGATGGAGCTTGCCGTAGAAGTGCAGAATATGCTGATCCCCATGCGTGAGCATAAAGACGACAGTGTGGAGATCGGGGCTAAGTATCTTCCGCATCAAAACATAGGCGGTGATTATTTTGATTTTATCCGCCTTAATGAGCATGAGTTTTTATGGTGTATTGCCGATGTATCGGGTAAGGGTATTTCGGCTGCTTTGCTGATGGCCAATTTCCAGGCCAGCCTGCATGCCTGGGCGGCGGTTGAGGATGATTTGACCAATATTATTGACCGTTTAAACAAGATCGTGCTCAGCAATACCAAAGGCGAACGGTTTATCACCCTGTTCCTTGCGCGATATAATCAAAAAAAACGGCGGCTTAATTATATCAATGCAGGGCACAACCCAACTATACTTTATTCAGAAGGCGGGGCCATTCCACTTAAACTGGGTACCACCATGATTGGGGTTTTTGAAGATCTGCCTTTTTTAAACGAGGGCGAAGTTGATGTGGAGCCCGGCAGCCTGATCTTTAACTATACAGATGGGCTCATGGATTTTGAATCGCCCAGCACCAAAATATGGAATGAGGATAAATTACTTGATTTTGTGCTTGCGCATGGCGAGCTATCGCCCGATAATTTTAACCAGGCGCTGTTGGATTATTTGAGCAACGTTTATAAAAGCAAGCCTATTGATGATATTACCCTGCTTACGCTAAAAATTTTTTAAGCAAAGGATGCGTTAACCACATGTTGAAAAACTCATCATACTAATTGTTTTACTAACACGTTTACAACTCTTATTATATTTGCCGGATGTTATCAGCCAGGTACCAGTACGAATTTTTGGAAGCAGGATGCGATGAAGCGGGACGCGGATGTTTGGCCGGGCCTGTTTTTGCCGCCGCAGTTATTTTACCGCCTGATTTTGATCATCACCTGCTAAACGATTCTAAGCAAGTTACTGAAGAGATAAGGTACCAGCTTCGGGCCGAAATTGAGGAAAAAGCGGTGGCTTATGCCGTAGCATCTGTTGATAATCTGGAGATAGATGAGATCAATATTCTCAACGCGTCATTCCTGGCCATGCACCGGGCCATCGAAAAATTACATCTTGAACCCCAGTTTCTGATCATCGACGGCAATCGCTTCAAAAAATACCGGAACATCCCACATGAGTGTATTATACAAGGCGATGGAAAATATTTCAGCATAGCGGCTGCATCTATCCTAGCCAAAACCTACCGCGACGATTATATGATGCAAATAGCGGCCGAACACCCGGAATATGAATGGCATACCAATAAAGGCTATCCAACCATTAGGCACCGCGAAACCGTAATGAAGATTGGTTTTACGCCCTATCACCGCCGCACTTTCAGGGTTACCGATCCGCAGTTAAGTATTTTTTAATGAAGTTTTGAATACCACGTTCAGGATGGTATTTTTGTTAAAAACCAAATCCACCGTTTGAAGATCCTAATTTTAACACATCGTGTCCCATTTCCGCAGAATGGCGGTTACGCTATTGTGGTTTGCAATACCATAAAAGGGCTGATTGCACTTGGGCATGAAGTTGCATTGGTGGCTTTAAACGGGAAAAGATATCATGGTAGTGTACAAACAGACGAAGATGAGCTAATGCAGAAGATCAGGTACACATCATATGACATTAACATTAATATATCTGTACTTGATTCCATAACCAATCTGTTCAGCAAAAAATCAAACGACGTTGATCGTTATTACAATGCCGAATTTGAAAAACTCCTGCTACGCGAATTGCGCCAGACATCATACGATGTTATCCAGTTTGAAGGCCTGTTTGTAACGCCTTACCTGGCCGCTATGCGTAAGCATACCAAAGCCAGGTTGATTTACCGGTCGCATAATATTGAACACCAGGTATGGATGAGGCTGGCACAACGAAAAAGCGACCTGTTTAAGAAGTGGTACCTGCATTTGCTGGCCCGCCGGGTGAAAGATTATGAACTGCAGCAGCTTAATAAATTTGATGCCATTGCTGTATTTACCAATGAAGATAAAAAAACGCTGTTATCCTACGGTGTTACCATTCCGGTTGATATTTTTCCGGTAGGTATTTCCCTGACCGATTATAAGCCGGACTATAATAAAACGGAATTCCCAAGTTTGTTTTTTTTAGGTTCGTTAGATTGGATGCCCAACCGGGAAGGGATTGAATGGTTTATTGAGAATTTTTATAAAGACCTTACCGAGGGCGACCTCCGCGTAAAATTTTATGTTGCCGGGCATAATATCCCCGATAGCTTTGATGAGTACGAAGCGATGGGAAAGATCTTTATCCAGGGTGAGGTTGACGATGCTTCTGAGTTTGTGAACAGTAAGGCTATTATGGTGGTGCCCTTGCTTTCAAGCGGTGGCATGCGGGTTAAAATAGTAGAGGGTATGGCGATGGAAAAATGCATTATCTCTACCTCATTAGGTGCCGAAGGCATCAATTTTACCAATGGCACTAATATCCTTATTGCTAATAACCGGCAGGAGTTTTATGATGCCATTGAACGCTGTATTACCGACGAAGAATTTTGCCGTAATATTGGCCTCAACGCCCGCCGTTTAATTGAAGAACAGCACGATGTACATGTAATAGCACCGGGCCTTGTTGCTTTTTATCAAAGCCTGAACGTTGATTTACCTGAATAAGGGATTCCCTATACCGTTGTTGGTGTGACAACAATTTCTCCGCTGCCAACTGCCACTGAAAACTGCCACTGCCAACTAATCTACTGTTGCTGTTGTTGTTGCTGCTGAATGATCTCCATATATCGCTGATAGCTGTTTTTAGGAAATTCGGCTACCGTGTGCATTGCCGGCGATTCGTGGGTTTTATCCTCAAAAACAATAGTATCTGCATCGTCAACAATTACTGACACTTCTAGCTTGTGGCCGTAGGCGCCTTTATAAACACCTTTAACCGGCGAACAATCTGAAAAATTGCGGCCCACAGCCAGGCGTACGTGGGTTTCATTGGCAATACAGTTATTTGTAGGGTCGATGCCAAGCCAGCCATAGTCGGGCACATACACTTCGGCCCAGGCATGGGTTGCTCCCTCGCCGCGCATAGCGCTGCTATGGGTACAGATATAACCACTTACATAACGGGATGGTATTTTAAGCTGGCGGAGCATCACCATTAATATATGGGCAAAATCCTGGCAAACGCCGGCTTTAAGCTTCCATACTTCATCCAGTGTAGTTTCAACAGTGGTAACGCCTTTGATGTACTCAAAATTTTTATAAACCCAGCCGCAAAAACGAAGTGCTATCTGAAAGGGCGTTTCATCTTTACGCCGTTCCTGCTCAACTATTTCCTGTAGCTCGGGCAGGCCTTCAAAATATTCCTGCTTTAAAAAATCAATATAGGGCACCATGTATTGAAGCCGCTTAAGATCCTCCCATTGCTGCTCCGGAAAAATATCATTAACCGGAAGGGGGCGCTGGCGGGTAATAACAACCAGCTTTGAGTTAATGACCAGCATGTTATGCTGGTCGCTGTAGGTGAAACTGCCAACCTCGTTGCCATAGTAATCGATATGAGTATCAACTACCGGGCTGCCTGTTATATTTAGCTCCTGTTTTACCACTTCCTGGTATTCATCTTTTATCGGGAACAGGATGATTTGGTTGGCGCTGTCACGAACAGGGCCTTCATAAGTGTATTTGGTGATATGTTGGATCTTAAATTCAGGCATTTTTTTAATTTTTTAATTTGAGGATTTGAAAATTTGAAAATGAAAAGATAGACTGGCATTTTCAAATCTTCAAATCAAAACATCTTCAAATTGTGATCATGAATTAGCAAAGTAATGCTGGTTTAATGAATTGCCTATGCCGTATAGCTCACTCCTGATCTGGGTGAGGAACAAGTGCAAGCCCTCCTGCTTGATACTTTTTACCGAACTATACTTTATGCGGCTTTGCAACCGGCCTATCTGAAACGACATTTCCCTGTAGTCATCGGCATTGCTGTCATTCTTCAATCTGTCGAAATAACGCTGAATATTATTTACCGAATAAATAACCGAGCGCGGAAAATCGTTGTTCAGAACAACCTGCTCCAAAACATTTTCGGCCTCAAACCCCTCACGATAGGTTTTTAAATACAGTTCGTACCCACCCAATGAAAGCAGCAGGTGTTTCCAGTAAGTGGTATCCGTAAGCAGATCGGGGTTGTCGCTTATCGAGCTGAATTTAGTATCCAAAATATCCACCGACTGGATGGCCCGTTCCAGGTATTTGCCAATGTTCATAAATGCACGGCCTTCGCCGCGTTCCATGGTTATTTCCACTGTGCCGTAATAAAGCATTACTTGTTTTATCAGCACGTCCAGTACCCCTATCGGGTCTTCCCGGTGCAGGGCGCGTTCCAGCCGAGGATCTTTTACGGTGTGGTAATATTCATTAAGGCATTGCCAAAGGTCCTTGGTGATGTGCTCCTGTACACCGCGGGCGTTTTCTCGTGCCAGTGTAATGATGTTGAGTATGGAATTAGGATTATTTTTCCCGGTAACCATATACTTTAAAACCGACCGGCTGTCGTTGTCCAGCTTTTCGGCTTCGCCGGCGTTTAGCCCGGCAAAAATCCTCATTACGGGCTCCCAGGTAAATTCCTGCACCGTATCCTGCGATGACGCATAATTAATTTTGAGCATCCGCAGCATACCATCGCTGCGTTCAATGTAACGGCTTAACCAATAAAAACTTGCTGCAACCCTGCTTAACATATGATCTGAATTTCGGAATTAGGATGTTCAATTTCGGATTTACTTGGCTCCGCATCCTTCTTGTTTTTTATTTTTGATTTAAAAGCCTTTTACCACTCAGGCTAACACCCATGTATCCTTACTGCCGCCACCCTGCGAACTGTTTACCACCAGTGAACCTTCTTTTAAAGCCACACGGGTTAAACCGCCGGGTACTATCTCAATGCCATCGGGGCCGTACAGCGCGTATGGCCTTAAATCAACCCTGCGTGGCTTCAGTTCGCCCTGCATGTAACATGGCGCCGCCGAAAGACTGATGGTTGGCTGTGCTATGAAGTTACGCGGATCTTTCAGGATTTCCTTTTTATACTCGTCTATTTCCTGCTCGCTTGCCGCATGTCCCATCAGCATCCCGTAGCCGCCGCTGCCATTGGTTTTTTTAACCACCATTTTATTGAGGTTTTTAAATACCATTTCGCGTTCATCCGGATTGCCTAACTGGTGTGTTGGTACGTTTTTGAGTATGGGTTCTTCGTTCAGATAATAGCGGATCATATCCGGTACATACGCATAAACCGCCTTATCGTCGGCCACGCCAGTGCCTGTTGCATTTACTATGGCTACATTGCCTTTGCGATAAGCGCCCATAAGGCCTGCTACGCCAAGCATACTTGCCGGGTTAAATACCAGGGGATCGAGAAACTCATCGTCCACCCGGCGGTAGATCACATCAACCTGTTGCAGCCCGGTGGTGGTTTTCATGTACACTTTATGGTTGTTCACTACCAGGTCGCGTCCTTCTACCAATTCAACCCCCATCAGGCGGGCCAGCGTGGTATGCTCAAAATAGGCCGAATTATAAATACCTGGCGTAAGTAAAACAATAGTTGGGTTATGGATCTGCCGGGGTGAAAGCGCCAGCAGGTTTTTATATAGTATTGACGGATATTCGGTAACGCTGCGCACACTGCATTGCGGCAGCAGGTCGGGAAATAAGCGTTTGGTGATCTCCCTGTTCTCGAGCATATAGCTTACGCCCGATGGGGTGCGCAGGTTATCTTCGAGCACGTAAAAAGTGCCGTCTTCATCACGGATAAGGTCGATGCCCGAAATATGTACATAAATATCATAAGGCACCTGGAGCTGGTACATCTCGCGCAGAAAGTGCGGACACGAATAAATAATATCAATAGGTACTATGCCGTCCTTTACAATAAACTGATTATGGTATATATCCTTCAGAAATAAATTAAGCGCGTTAAGGCGCTGCTTGATGCCGCGCTCAACAAAAGCCCATTCATCGGCAGTGATGATACGGGGGATAATATCAAAAGGAAAGATCTTTTCAATGCCTTCGCCGCTGTTATAAACGGTAAAGGTGATGCCCTGGCTCATGAAAAGGCGCTTGGCAAGCTCCTCCTTTTTGTTCAGGTCGTCGGCCGATTCCTTTGAAATGTAGTCAATAACTTTACGGTAATGTTCCCGAACATTAGCGTCCAAGCCATACATTTCGTCCCAAACATTATCAATTGGGCTATATTTGTCAAAATAAGCTGATTCTTCCATGAAAAAATTACAATAAATTAAAAATTGACAATCAGTTATCTTTCAGAATTGTAATTTATGAAGTGTTTTTGATAAAAAAGCAAATTATTTTGAAATTTTTGAAGATATTTTAATCAAATTTTCAATTCATGGTGATTTTTAAAATATAATTCTTGTGTTTATCGGGGCGTTAATATAAAAATGACGAGCTCTAACGTATTAAACAAGGGCATTCAATTCTCCTCCCGCTTTCCTAAAATCCGAAGGGTTCATACTTCTGTATTTTTTAAAAATATGGTTCAGGTGGCTTTCATCATTAAAACCAAGCTCGTTGGCAATTTCAACCATACGCATGTTGCTGTGCAGTAAACGGTTCTCAATCAGCTTGAGTTTGTAATTGATGATATACTGCTGCATAGTTTCGCCGGTATGTTTTTTAAAATACTGACCAAGGTAGTTTTCAGAGATTCCGGCTTTATCGGCTATGACTTTAGCTTTTAGTTTTTCGGGGAAGTAGATGTTGGCCTGGATGTATTGCAGGATATCAAGCGTTTTTTCTTCGGTGTTCTCACTAACATCATCGGGCATGCTCATAGCCACATTACGAGCGGCGATTACTATAACCGTATTGATATATTGCTGAAGGAGCGCTTTACTGTAAAGCCCTTTTTTTTCTTTTTCACTGATGATGGCCTGCATAATGGGTTTTACAACGGCTTTGTCTTCATCGGTTTTTAATATGCATCCCGGTGCCTGGCCTGCGTTTTTTAGCAGAAAATTGAGATGCTCGGCTGTTTCGCTGCTAAGGCCGCGATCTTTAATGTAAAGTGGGTTGAAACGGATAAACAGAAACTGTGTTTCGGTTAGTATCTCAAAATAATGTGAATCATCAGGTGTAAGTAAAAACAGGTGACCGGGTTTATAGGTAAACTTGCTTTTGTTTATGCACTGCTTTCCGGTGCCGCTTATGATATAAATAAACTCGAAAAAGCTGTGTGAGTGTTCGCTGCGGGGACAGGCGCTGAGTGGTTCGCGCAAAACAACTTCAAAAGGCTGGTATAAATTATCTTTTACCATAGTGTAAATGTACAAATGTTACGAGGGATTGTACAAGGAATATGGCCGCCTCCTTGTATAATTTTGTATTGTAATTAAACAACAACACAATGGAAACTCAAAATACAACAATGCAGGCCCTTATCGCTCCTGAAGCAAATGCGCCTTTCACAATAACCGTAGTTGACCGCCCAATTGCCTCCAAAGGCCAGGTACTGGTGCGTATTATAGCCAGTGGCGTCAGCGTATTGGATAATAAGATCCGTACAGGTAAAGGGGGGCATGCCAGGCAGCCCTTACCTGCCATTTTAGGGATGGACTTTGCCGGCATAGTTGAAGCAGTTGGTGCTGATGTAAATACTTTTAAACCTGGCGACGAAGTGTATGGCCTTGCCGGTGGTATTGGTAGGCTACAGGGTACTTACGCGCAATATGCTGCCTTTGATGCAGACCTGCTTGCCATTAAACCATCTCACTTAAGTTTCAGACAGGCGGCTTCGATGCCGCTTAACTTTATTACTGCCTGGGAAGGCCTCGTAGACAGAGCAAATGTGCGTGAGGGACAAAAAGTGCTGGTACATGGTGGTGCCGGAGGCGTTGGCCATTTAGCGGTTCAGGTAGCGAAAGCCTTTGGCGCGGATGTATATGCTACCGGCAGCGCGGCCCAGCAGCAATATATTGAAAGCATTGGCGCTACTTTTATCGATTATCGTGCCTCAACTGTTGACGAATATGTGAACAATTATACTAACGGCGAAGGGTTTGACATTGTATATGATACCCTGGGCGGAGCCACTTTAGATGCATCATTTAATGCGGTACGTTATTATACCGGTCATGTGGTAAGCTGCCTGGGTTGGGGTGAGCATAAGCTGGCGCCCTTATCATTCCGGGGAGCTACATATTCCGGGGTGTTTACTTTGATGCCGATGCTCACCGGTAGAGGCCGCAAACATCATGGTGAAATTATGCAGGAGGCTACAAAACTTGCTGAGGCCGGCAAAATTGTTCCGCTGGTGGATGAGCGTACATTTACATTGGCTACCGCCAATCAAGCCCACGAGATCTTAGAGAATGGTAAGACGAACGGTAAGTTGGTGATTGACGTTGCGGAGTAAGGTGGCTCGCCCTAAAATAAGCTGACCTCTCCATTTTAAAAGTCCTGTGCTTTAAAACGGCCTGAATAACGGGCGGCTGATCAATGGTGAAAACGACCAGGGGATGGAACTTAAAATAACCAGCAGGGCAATGGTTAGCCAAATGGCCGTGATTTTAAATTTGTCCTTATCAAGTGTTTTTCGTTTGGCTTTTGATGAGGCAATGGTGATCAGCGTAATGCCGATCAGCATCATGGTAACGTGTTCCATACCAAAAAACCTGATCTGCCGCTCGTGCACCGCCTCTTTAAAATGGCTGATGAAGTAATTGGCTATCGGGCTGATGAAATACAACCAAAGCCCAATAGTTAGCTGGATATGAGCAATATTGGTGGTAATAACCCGCACGCGGTCGTCAAATTTTGAATAGTTTTTGTTAGTAAGCCATCCGCTGTAAGCGCGATAAAGGGCAAAAAGCAGGCTGGCCAAAACAAACCAGCGGGTAAGGGAGTGTAATGCTAAAATAAAAGCGTACATATATTAATGTATGACGACGGGCAAAGGAAAAGATTTTATCCGAAATAAAATTATTTTGATACCAATCCCCTTATATAAATTTCACCGGGTTTATCAGTTGGGCGCCTTCCGGCAACAGTGCCTTTGCGGGCTTCAGGCGCCAGCATCCATATGTTGATCGTTACATCCGGCGCCCTATTTTTATTCTTTTTCCAGGTTAGATTTATTTCGTTGATGTCCTGCGCCGAAATGAGCATACTTTCATCGTCAACAAAATAGCCGTCAACAGCAAACCTCACATTGCCACTTACTCCAAACCTCCTTTTTATATCGTCAAAAGTATTTGTTTCAATTTTCACTCCTTTTTTAAGGGTTATCATTATTATACCAAACCTGCTCAGGTTGGCGACGTTTGCCGGAACATCCTTGTCTTTAAAAACTGTCAACCAGGTAACATCATTTGGATTTATATGGCCAAGACCAGTAATGATTTTGGAGTTAACAATAATTAATGGCTGCCGTTCCTTTGCATCAGGTAAATGGCGGTATAAGGAATCGGCGGGAGACTTAGATTGGTAGCTTTTATATGTATTAGTTGTGTCTTTAAACGAGGGGCTTTGATTGGGGTTTAACAAAGCTTTGTCGGTATCTGGCTTTGCCTGCAAAGGTTGAGCTGATTTACTTTGCGGCCGTGGCGTTTGAGGTAGGACTGTCTGAGCAAAAGCGGTAGTTCCATAAAACAGACACACTAAAACAGTTAAAAGATTTTTCATGGTTGTAATTTTATGGATAAGATGCAGGCGCTGTGTGATTTCCATAAATTATTCAAATTATTTATAACGGGTTAGTAATCCACCATGTATTTCCGAACGGATCTTTTACCCCTGCGCTCCTGCCGTATGGTTGATCGGCCGGCGACATGATGCTTTCGGCTCCGTTATCAAGGGCCTTCTGGTAAGTTTCGTCACAGTTTTCTACGTATACAAACATACCTGCATTTTGCTGTTGGTAAGTATCGGTACAATCGGCAAACATGATGGTGCTGCCGTTTATATTAATCTCGGCGTGCATAATGGTGTGTTCATCGCGCATGGTTTTAAATTGTTCGGTTGCGCCAAAAACACTTTGGGTAAACCCGATAAACTGAGCGCCGTTTTTAACAATGAGGTAAGGCATGACAGCCTGGTAATTTTCGGGGATGTGTATTGTTGCCATAATTTGTTTTTTTCTCAAAATTAGCTGTCCCCCTGTTCTCAAAATTGTAAAAACCAGACATTATGCATTCCGGTATTCAGTTCCCTCGGCCTTGCCTGAAAAATAAAAACCCGGATGATAGCCAGTAAACTCCTTCACGTCATGAATAAAGTGCGACTGGTCGTAATATCCGCATTCCAGCGCTATCTGCGTTAATGTTTTATTTGCATTATATTGAGTCAGGGCATCCTGAAGGCGCACCAGCCGCATATACGTTTTAGGGCTAAAGCCCGCGGACTCCTTAAATTTACGGTCGAACTGCCGTGCCGATAAATTATAAGCATCAGCCAGTCGAGCAACCGTTCTGTGTTGTTTATTATGGATCACATCCCTAATCGCTACTGCTATGCGGTCATCTTTCAATACACTTTGACGTAACCGGGCTATTAAAAATGCAGACAGGATCTCTGCCCGTTTATAGTTATTTGCGGCTACCATGATCTGCTCTTCCAGCTCCCGGCCCGGCCGGCTTAAAAATGTATCGAAATCAAATGCGAGGTTACTGGTTTGGCTGCTTGGGATGTTAAAAAAATAAGGCACTGCAAAAGGATAAATATAGGCGCCAAAAATGCCAAAGTTTTCGGCAGTTATAAACCTGCGGTATTGTGTAGTTTGAAATTGAATGCCTGATAAGCTTGGGCTTTGCTCATTCTTCTCATTCAATTCATTAAACGATGAACGGTAGTGAAATACCAATTCGGTACAGGCATCAGCAACAGAGCGATAAATATATGACGAATGATCCGGCTCCAGCTCATGCTCCAACACCCAGTAAAATCTTACATAAGGTTTAAGCTCGGCCGGTGGCAGGATCGTGAAATAGCGCATCGTTCTGATTGAGATTTCGGAATCATATAAATTTAGAATTTTTAGTTCGATATTAGATCGGAGTACTTACTATTAAAAAAATAAACATGGCGCTTATTTTAGTCGGCAAGTCAACATGCTTTTTATGCGACAAAGTGATTACCGAAGATACTCCTTATAGAGGGTTCCCGCATTTTGTTCCTAATCGGAATGATGAACTATTTGTGTTTTCTGATAGCCCTGTTCATATTGATTGTGTAAATGTCGCCCCCAATGGAGAGAAAGCTACCAGGTATGCCAATGAATTTGTAAAATTTACCAGGCCCGAAAATCGTAAATGTGTGGTAACCGGCGTACTTATCACCAAGTATGAAGACCATGTAATTATTGGGTATCTTACTTCCGATGAAACCTCACCATTACATCAGTTTAATTTTACGCATATCCATCGAAATAATCTTGCACAGTGGGAACGTCGCCTTCAATTATTGTCATTGCTTTTGGCTCTTAAAGAGTCGGATAGTTGGAGACATCATTATGCACAACTCCATTTATCTGCATTGATAAATAGCATTACGATATAACATTTGTAAAAGGAAGCAAATAAGGCCAAAACTGAAATCGAATATTCGGTATTCGAAATCAAAGACCCTTCGCAATAGCCTCATATACCACGTCCTGAATCTTCGGCCTGATATTAAGGCTGCCCAATTTACTGGACACCAAGGGGTTCACCCTGTTTGACAGGAATACATATACCAGGTTATATTTAGGATCAACCCAGATACAGGTGCCTGTAAAACCGGTATGTCCAAAAGCCTGATCTGATGCCAGTTTTGAAGGATAATGTCTTTCGGCTATCGGGTCCCAGCGGTCAAAGCCCAGTCCGCGGCGGCTCACCGGCGATTGTTTGGAGGTGAACAGGTCAACAACCTCCGGCTTAAAATATTGGGCACCGCCATAGCTCCCCTTGTTTAAAACCATCTGGTATAATATAGCCACATCATTGGCACTGCCAAACAGACCGGCATGCCCGGCAACACCGCCTAAAAGCGCTGCAGTTGGATCATGTACATATCCATCCAGTAATGACATGCGGTACTCCTTATCGTTTTCGGTAGGGATTATCCTGTCGGGCGTAAAGCGATATAAGGGTAAGAAGCCTGCAGTTTGCATCCCCAGCGGAGTATAAAAATGCTGCTGTACATAAACGTTGAGCGGTACGGCGGTAATGTTTTCAACAACCTCCTGCATAAAAAGCATGCTTACATCACTATACACGTACTGTCCCCGTGTTTTCAGCGGAGAATTCAGCATGTCGGGCAGCATTACATCTTTATAATAGTCTTTACGCAGGTAATAATGATCAGATACTTTTGTTGGGTAAGCTGCAGACGAATCGGTACTGTGATCTGTCGGTTTTACCTTTTCAAACGACTGGATATCGGGAATCAGGCCTGCCTGGTGCAGCAGCACTTCGCGGATCCGGATGTCGTTTTTATTGCTTTTACGGGCAAGGGGAATATAATCGCCAAGGGTTTTCTCCAGGCTTAATTTACCCTGGTCGGTAAGCTGCATGGTTTCCATGGTAGTTGCCGATACTTTGGTCATGGAGGCAAGGTCAAAAATATCGGTCAGCTTGTCTGGGATCACATTATCATAGGTGTGATAACCGTAAGCTTTATTAAATATCACCTTACCATCTTTAGCAACCAATACCACGCAGCCGGGGGTGGCATGCTCACGGATGGCTTCCTGTGCTATTTTATCTATTCCCTGCAGGTTAGCAGCATTTATGCCGGCTTCTTCAGGAACAGTATATTGCAGTCTCGTTTTCTCGGTAGTAAAGCCCATCCCGGTTTTATAAACCGCACTGTAGTTTTTAGCTAATTTTTGAGAGATACTTACCCCGCCGAATATAGCTTCGGCACTGTACATGGCCGACACCTCGGATACTCGTTCTGTCCAGATCACGGGGGCGGTTATAACATCAAGCTTGCTCAATAGCGAACCGCTGCCAAAAGCCGCTACAACTATGTTCTTGTTTTTTTGATTGGTGCTGATAAAATCAATCACATCCGGATTGCTTAAATCGGCATCATTTACCTGTACTATAATGGTGTTGTAAAACTTCAGGTCGGAAGTAAGATTGGCCAGCGTTTTATTGCCCGAATAAGTAGCGCCATCAAATAGCTGTACATTGTTATATTTATTAAGCAAGCTATCAAAAACGGCGGCGTACTGGTTATTGAAATGCACACTGGCAATTTTCAAATCCTCCAGCTTTTGCAGCGGCACCAGGTATGAGGCATTGTTAAGCAACACAGTAGAATTGCCAACCAACCTTTCTTCGGCAATGAATGCCTGTCCTGTTAACGGCGGATTTTGAGCACAAGCGGTATTAAATAATGCAAACCCTAATAGTACTAAAGGAACACGGCCCCATTTATTTTTTATCATATACTTTAACTCCGTTTATATAGGTTTGGGTCACTTTGGTTGCCGGGATCTCGCTGCCTTTTACTTTCATAATATCTTTATCCAGTATCACAAAGTCGGCGTATTTACCGGGCTCGATGCTGCCTTTTTCTTTTTCTTCAAAATTGGCTTTGGCTGCCCAAATGGTCATTCCTTTTAATGCTTCAATCCGGCTCAGGGCGTTTTCAGGCTGAAAACCACCTTCCGGAAAACCTTTCAAATCTTTGCGCTCAACCGCTGCATAGAACGTATAAAGCGGATTAATGTTCTCAACCGGGAAATCGGTACCCAAAGGGAGCCCCCCGTTTTGCTTTAACAATTGTTTATAGGCATAAGCCGTTTTAAGCCGTTCGCGGCCCAGTCTTTTACCGGCCCAGTACATATCTGATGTCGCGTGCGTAGGCTGTACCGATGGGATAATACTGTATTGGCCAAACATGTCCAGGTCTTGCGGCGATACTATCTGCGCATGCTCGATACGCCACCTCAGGTCGTTTTTGCCTTTTAAATTAGCCGCATAAATCTTAAGCATTACCCGCACTGCCGAATCACCAATGGCATGGGTACACATCTGGAAACCGCGGGCCGCTATTTTGGGGGCTATTTCTTCAAAATGCTTTGGGTTACTCAACAAAAAGCCGCTCCATTTGGCCGAGTCGGCATAAGGTTTTAGCAGGCAGGCCCCTCTTGAACCGAGGGCGCCATCGGCATAAACTTTAAAAGCCCTTACATTTAACCGGGGTGTTTTAACAACTCCCTTCTTAAACAGGTAATCATAATTCTCCTGTCGGTCGGCCAGCATCACATACAGGCGCATTTTCAGGTCGCCTTTATTTTGCAGCTCGGCAATGGTGTTTACCATGGTATAAGGCAGCCCGCAATCATCAACTGTAGTTAGGCCAGCGGCAAAACAATTTTTCTGTGCCGATAGCAAGGCTGTATCTATAATAGCAGCTGTAGGTTCCGGGATTTTACGGGTAACTATACCTACCGCGTTATCAACCAAAATACCGGTAAGTTTCCCGTTACTGGTTTCTATTTCGCCGCCGTTAATGGTTTGCCCCGGTTTAACACCGGCAATGTTCAGTGCGGCCTGATTGGCTATGGCGGCGTGCCCGTCAACACGGCTAAGGATCACCGGCCTCATCGGAAATAGCGAATCCAGCTTTGCCTTATCGGGGAAATGTTTATTTGTCCAGTCGTTTTGGTCCCAGCCGTTACCGATGATCCAGCCATCGGTATTACGCTCGGCATAAGCTTTTACCGAGTCAATAATTTCGGGCCAGCTGTGGGTGCCTACCAGGTTTACTTCCTGAAGGCCCATACCATATTCATAAAAGTGGGCATGGGCGTCAATAAAGCCGGGATAAACCGCGGCACCCTGCGCGTCAACTACCTCGCGGGCGTTGTATTTTTGTTCAAGGGAATCGGCATTGCCTACTGCAAGTATCTTTCCTCCGCTTACTACAAATGCGCCTGCTGTTGTAAAATTGCTATCTACGGTGTACACAACCGCGTTTTTTACCAGCATATCGGCATTGTATTCTTTTTGTTTGCAGGCCGCTGCCAGTAATAGCAGCGCGGGCAATAGTCTCTTCATAAAGTAATTGTATGTTTATTGTAATTGTATTAAACCACAAAAGTATATACAACTATCAAATCATAAAGTTATGCCTTCAAATATTTAATTTAGCATCGAAATAGAAATTGGAGGGAGTTTTTTTTAGATGTCAGACATTATTCAGCTTTTACCGGATGCCGTTGCCAACCAGATTGCCGCGGGCGAAGTAGTGCAGCGACCGGCTTCTGCGGTAAAGGAATTGGTAGAAAACGCTATTGATGCAGGTGCAGATAAGATCCAGCTTATTATTAAAGATGCGGGTAAATCACTGATCCAGGTTATTGATAATGGCTGCGGCATGAGCCTTACCGACGCCCGCATGTGCTTTGAGCGCCATGCAACTTCAAAAATACGCAAGGCCGAAGATCTGTTCGCCATCCGTACCATGGGTTTCAGGGGCGAAGCCATGGCGTCTATCGCCGCTATTGCCCAGGTAGAGCTGAAAACCCGCCGCCATGAGGATGAACTGGGCAGTTGTATAACTATTGAAGGCTCCGAAGTGATAAGCCAGGAGCCATGTGCAACTAACGCGGGCACATCCATCTCCATAAAAAACCTGTTTTATAATACCCCGGCCCGCCGTAATTTTTTAAAAAGCAACCCGGTAGAGATGCGCCATATTATTGACGAGTTTCAACGTGTGGCCTTAGCACATCCCGAAATCTTTTTCACCCTTCACCATGATAGCCAGGAAGTTTATCATTTGCCTGGCACCACGCTTAAACAAAGAATAGTACACCTGTTTGGCAATAATTATAACCAGCGGCTTGTACCGGTTGAAGAAGATACAACCATTATTAAGCTCCGCGGCTTTGTAGGTAAGCCTGAGTTTGCACGTAAAACCCGCGGCGAGCAGTTCTTTTTTGTAAACAACCGCTTCATCCGCGATTCGTATCTTAATCATGCTGTAACAACAGCGTTTGAAGAACTATTGCCCGATGATTGTTTTCCGTTTTATGTGTTGTTCATCGATATCGACCCTTCAAAAATTGATATCAACGTACACCCAACCAAAACTGAGATCAAATACCAGGATGAAAAGGCTATTTATGCTATTATCCGGTCGGCAGTAAAGCGGTCATTAGGCAGATATAACATTACGCCCAGCCTGGATTTTGACCAGGAAAACAGTATCGAGCACCTGATAACCCCCAAACCGTTTGAGGAGATCATCGCCCCTACTATTTCCTTTAATCCAAACTTTAACCCCTTTGCCGATAAAGCAGAAAAACCCCGGCAGGAGCATCCATTTTTAAGGGAGAGCGGGAGTTATAAAAAAGACCCCATTCCACAAAACTGGGATACTTTGTATGAGATCAGCAAAAAGGAAACCCTTTTTCAGCACGAGATCCACGAGGAAAAAACCATAGCGGTTGATGAGCAGGATGTAAGTAAACCAAGCGAGCGGCAACTGTTCCAGATCCATAACCGGTTTATCCTGTCGCAAATAAAATCGGGCTTTATGCTCATTAACCAGCAGGCCGCGCATGAGCGTATTTTGTACGAACGCTTTTTACAGCAGCTGCAAAATCATTCGGGGGTGAGCCAGCAAAGCTTATTTCCGCAGTCGGTAACACTAAACGGTGCCGATTTTGAGTTATTGAAAGAGCTTTTACCTGATATCCGGTCGCTGGGTTTTGATATCCGTGAATTTGGGAAAAACACTGTGGTAGTAGAGGGGATCCCGGCCGAACTGAACAACGTTGGTGAGCATGAGCTTTTAGAACATTTACTGGAAGGTTTTAAAAACAATATGGCCATCCTTAAATTAGATAAACGGGATAACCTGGCCAGGTCACTGGCCCGTAACGGCGCTATTAAATCAGGAACTAAGCTATCCCTGGAGGAAATGAACCAGCTTATCGACCAGCTTTTTGCCTGTGAGTCACCTAACCAGGCATTGAATGGTAAGCCCGTAATCAGTACCTTTACGATGAACGAATTAATGGAACGATTTGAAAAATAGCCCCAGGCTAAATTATATATGAACGGATACAATCAATCGCCTTTTGCTAATCTTACACCTGTTGTTAAAAACCTGCTGATCATAAATGTGATATGTTTTTTGCCATTTGTATTGTTCAGGCAATTTTATGAAACAACCGTAGTACATTGGTTAGGTGGCTTTTACTTTAACTCTCCTTACTTCGAGCCTTGGCAGATCGTTTCCTATATGTTTTTACATGGTGGCTGGGAGCATATTTTCTTCAACATGTTTGCCTTGTTTTCTTTTGGCCCTATTGTGGAATATGCTATCGGTTCAAAAAGATTTCTTAACCTCTATTTTTTATGCGGAATAGGGGCAATTCTGTTTCAAATTGCGGTACAGGCTATAGAGGTGCATGGTATAACTGGCGGTTTTACCATTGCCCATCCCTTGCTTCAGTCATCTTATTTAGACTATGGTGCAAATGCGCAAAAACTTTTTGATATTTATACTACACCTATAGTTGGAGCTTCCGGAGCGATATTTGGATTGCTTATTGCCTTTGGCATGCTGTTCCCAAATCTTGAACTGATGATATTGTTTATACCCGTACCCATCAAGGCTAAATATATTATACCGGTATATGTAGTGATAGAATTATTTTTAGGTGTAAAGCAATTTTCAGGAGATTCGGTGGCGCATTTTGCACACATTGGCGGCGCGCTTATCGGGTTTTTACTGGTTAAAATTTGGCGATTACAACGGCCAAACAATTTTTATTAATAACAGTAGTTATCTTTGTAATACAGCTTTATTATGAGCACCCTTTGGCAAAATATCCACTACAAAATGCTGCGCTCCGGCAATAGGCTGAACCTGCTTATCGGCATTAATGTGATTGTTTTTTTAGCGATCAATATTCCTGCAGTTATAGAATTTATGTTAACGGGGCCAGGGCATATAAGTATTGTTGCCTTATTTGCAGATAAATACATTAACCTACCGGCTAATCTGCATGTACTGCCTCTTCATTTTTGGACACCGATTAGTTACATGTTCATGCACGCAGGTATATTGCACATCCTTTTTAATATGCTTTGGCTTTATTGGATGGGGCAGATTTTTGAAGAATACCTCGGCAATAAGCGTACTATAGGTTTGTATCTAATGGGAGGGCTTGCTGGCGCCTTGTTTTATGTGCTTGCGTTTAACCTGCTGCCTGGTTTTACAAGTATTAATGCCGCGCAGGATAGTACGATTGTTGGTGCATCGGCAAGTGTTATGGCTATAGTGGTTGCTACAGCTACTCTTTTGCCTGATTATACCATATCGCTGATACTATTTGGCCCGGTTAAGTTAAAGTGGCTCGTACTTGTTATTCTGGTGATAGACTTTTTAGGAATAGCTGGAGGCAACCCGGGCGGTGAAATTGCCCACTTGGGCGGTGCTTTAATGGGGTTTGTGTATATTAAACAACTGCAAAAAGGCCATGATTGGGTAGGTGGGATAGCTAAACTATTTAAGTCGAAACCTAAGCTAAAAGTAGTTTCGAACAATATGGGTAAAAATGCCTCTGATTATCCTCGGCAGGAAGAGATTGACCGCATTTTAGACAAAATATCGCAATCGGGCTACAATAGCTTAAGCAAACAGGAACGGGAGATTTTATCGCGTGCAAGCAAACAGGAATAAATGATAAAAAAAAAGCAAAGTATTTTTAGCAGGGTGTTGTTATGGATAAACCTGTTTTTCTGTTTTGCTTTACTGATAGGATATTTAGCCCCCTCGGTTGATCCGCGCAAGTATTGGTTATTCGCTTTCTTCGGTCTTGCCTATCCTCCTATACTGTTGGTTAATATAATCATGATGTTGTATTGGTTGCTGCGCAAGCGCTGGCAGTTTTTATTTTCTCTGGTCAGTATTTTAATTGGCTGGGGAGTACTTAATAACAATATCGGGTTCAGATTTAAATCAAGCTTTTCGCTGCCCCCCGGGCTCAATGTTGTACATGTCATGACCTACAACGTGCATAACTTTAAACATTTTGGCTTTAATAACGATATATCAACCAAGCATGAAATCCTAGAGATCATCAATAGCGAACAGCCGGATGTGATAGGGTTCCAGGAGTTTTATACCCGAAATAAAGGACAGTATGAAACGCGCGACTCGATCAACAAAATATTAGGCAGCAATAACTTTTACTTTGAACCCTTTAGTTTTAACAGCCGTGAAGCCATCGGCATGGCTATCTTTTCGAAATTCCCTATTCTATCAAGAGGTATGATCCGCCTTGCGGCCGACAGAACATCCGGCAACCAGTGCTTATATGCTGATATAAAAAAGGGAGATAAAATTTTCAGGTATTATAATATCCACCTGCAATCCATCAATTTTAACCCGGACGATTATAAATATATCGACAGCGTATCAAAAAAGGGAAAAACCGACATTAAATCAACCAAGCGCCTGGGGAGCAAGCTTAAAATAGCTTTTATGAAAAGAGCCGAGCAGGTTTTTAAAGTAAAGGCGCATGCTGCCCAATGTCCATATCCTTATATTATAGCCGGTGATTTTAATGATACCCCTTCGTCATTCGCGGTTAACCAAATGGCCAAAGGCTTAAACAATTCATTCCGCGAAAAGGGATCAGGCTTAGGGCGCACATATAACGGCGACTTTCCCAATTACCAGATAGATTACATTATGAGCAGCCCGCAATTCTCAGTTTTCAACTACAAGGTGATCGAGAAAAAACTTTCAGACCATTATCCTTTACGGAGCGATCTCGTACTGAATTAACATAGGTCATTGCTCTTCGTTTGTAAAAATAAACCTGAAAGCCGGCAGGCAGTAACTTAAAATTGAAAAAATCGTAAGTTTGCGCTCATGCAACAAAATTTGTTTGTTTACAACACTTTAACCCGTAAAAAAGAGTTATTTAAGCCCATTAACGCGCCGCATGTTGGCATGTATGTTTGCGGGCCTACTGTTTATAGCGATGTTCATTTAGGCAACTGCCGTACTTATATATCTTTCGATCTTATGTTCAGGTACCTTACGGCTATTGGCTACAAGGTGCGCTACGTACGTAATGTGACCGATGCGGGCCATCTTGAAGGTGATGCCGGCGACGAGGGTGAAGACAAAATTGCAAAAAAGGCCAAGCTTGCACAGCTTGAGCCAATGGAGATAGTGCAAAAATACACCGTTGGCTTCAGGGATGTGATGAGGATCCTGAACAACCTGCCCCCAAGTATTGAACCTACAGCTACCGGCCATATCATTGAGCAGATAGAAATGGTGAAGGAAATACTTGCCAGGGGCTATGCTTATGAGGTGGATGGTACCATTTATTTTGATGTTGAAAAATATAACAAAAGCCAGGATTATGGCATATTAAGCGGCCGTAATCTCGAAGACCTTTTAAATAATACCCGTACGCTTGGCGGTCAGCAGGAAAAACATGGCAAGCTTGATTTTGCCCTGTGGATAAAAGCCAAGCCCGAACACCTGATGAAATGGCCTTCGCCATGGGGTGTGGGCTTTCCGGGTTGGCACCTGGAATGCTCGGCCATGAGCCAGAAATACCTGGGCAGCCACTTTGACATTCATGGCGGCGGGATTGATCTTGTGCCAACGCACCATACCAATGAAATTGCCCAAAACGTAGCTTGCTGCGGTACCAACCCGGCCAATTACTGGGTGCATACCAATATGCTTACGGTAAACGGCCAAAAAATGTCTAAATCATTAGGCAACAGCTTTTTACCGCATGAACTGTTCAGCGGCGAAAACTCGATACTTAACAAAGGCTACAGCCCCATGACGGTAAGGTTCTTCATGCTGCAGGCCCATTACCGTAGTACACTTGATTTTGGCAATGAAGCTATGGAAGCATCCGAAAAAGGGTTTAAACGCCTTATGAACGCCTTTACCCTGCTAACCGACGGATTGAAAGCATCTGCCACTACCGAAGTTGAAATAGCATCATTAATGGAGCGTTGCTATGCCGCTATGAACGACGATTTTAACAGCCCGGTTTTAATTGCCGAGCTCTTTGAAGCATCGCGCATTATCAATTCGGTATATGATGGTAAATTGAAAATTGATGCCGCTAACCTTGAACAGTTAACCGCGCTTATGAATTTATTTGTGGTTGAAGTACTGGGTTTACAAAATGAGCAGGCAGCTAATGACGATCTGCCAAAAGTGTTAAATTTTATCGTCGATCTGCGCAGCGGTGCTAAAGCAAATAAGGATTATGCCACGTCGGATAAGATCCGTGATGGTTTATCACAGATAGGTTTCCAGCTAAAAGATAGTAAAGAAGGTACCACCTGGAGCAAAGCCTGATAACAGGACATGATTTTAAAGCGAGTTGTAGTAGCTGAATAATTTAGCTAAGGCAGCATCGCTTTTAAAATTAACTTTGTTGGTTTTGATATACTCCTGCATTTTATCGCCCTTGTCGCTCATTGCTGCTAGGATGGTTTTTTGCGACGGCCTGATCTTTGTCATTTGGTTATTGGCAAAAATGTAATAGCTGTTGGCCAGCGTGAAGGTTTTGGTGGTCACCTGCGAAGCAAAACCCGTTGACTCAAGTACTTTTTTCTTGTAATAACGGAGCAGTTTTACCTTCCCGTCTCCCACTACCTGGTAAAAAGTTTTTGGGGTTTGATCATCCACAGCCGGAAAGCCGCTGCTAAAGCTCATATCCGTTTGGTCACTTTCATCAAGCGCAATGCCTTTTACTGAAAAACCTTTCACCGGTTCAACAAAGGCCTGTACCGATGAATCCCGGGGGCTCTTAAACAAAAGTTCATCCCCGTAAATATTATAGTTCAATATTGCATTAGCTGTTTTGCCGTTAACGAAATAAACAGTGCCATTCAGCCAGTTATCGGTAAGTAGGGCGCTGCCTTGTATGCCATCATTGGTTTTAAGATAATATGGGCGGCCGGTATAATCAGAAAGATATTGCGCTTTTGCCTTTACACACAGCAATAAAAGTACAAATAAGCAGTATAGCTTATACTTTTTCATGAAAGCAATTTATATTGATTTAAACAAAAACAGGTTAATTGGGTTATGAAGTTAAGTGTTTTTTTATTCAACTTCATTATTAAGTAAATTTAAATATTTACGCATATTTTATATGATCAAACCCGCGCTCTGCAATTATTTGCCCATATCTTCGTTTCAGGATAAAACAAAAATAATGCAATTGTTAAATTATGCTATGCTGTTTAATGCATTTTGACTATTGCGTATCCGACTTAAAATTTATTACTAAATTGCTCCCTAAAACCCGAATATAAATATGAAGAAAATAATATTAGCTGCTACATTTATTGGTTATAGTGCTTTTGCCCTGGCGCAGGACGCTGTTAATGTAAACAAGGTAGTTAGTGTTGAACAAGCTTTTGATAAGTTAGTTGAACGTAAAGGAATAAAAGATGGTTTCCTGGCAGTTGCCGATCCCGATGGCATCATATTTAAGCCCGATGTAGTAAAGATTGTTGATTTTTATAGTAAGATTGATAAACAGGCCGGCAAGCTTAGCTGGCAGCCCAAATTTGCCCGGATCTCGGCCAATGGGGACCTGGCTTTCACCGCGGGCCCTTATATATATCAAAACGGCAAAACTGATGATGATAAAGTGTTTGGCGATTATGTATCTATCTGGCGTACTAACGCCGACGGTAAATTAAAGCTACTCATCGACCTTGGTATCCAGCATCCTGAAGCTGAGGAAGAAGTTGTTACCGATTTTAAAGAACCCGACCCGGCGCACCGTTCAGGCCCAAGTAAGGATCCATTCGGCGCCAAAAATGTTATTATTGGTACCGATAAAACATTTAATCATGGGTTAACATTATCAGCCATGGCCAGCTATAAGGAATTTTTAAGCCCCGAAGGCCGCTATTATTTCCCCGGCTTTCCGCCAATGACCGGTACCGATGTGGTGATGAAGTTTATCAATAACGAAGCCATCAGCATCACTGCCGAAACTACCGATGGCGGCCGCGCCGCGAGTAATGACCTTGCTTATACCTATGGTCACGCCCGCATTACCAAAGGCAATGTTGTTGGAAACTACAATTATGTAAGGGTTTGGGAAATTGACAAAACAAAAAAATGGAATATCCTTCTTGAGATTTTCTCACCTATTGAGAATGAGTAATAGAGATTAGAGGTTTGTTGTGAGAGATTAGAGACTGGAGATCAGAGATTAGGGTAACAGGTTACCCGTAAGGACGCGGGCGCAATAAGTAATAGAAAGGCCTTGTAAACTATAAATTACAAGGCCTTTTTACTTTATCGACTATTAAAAACTAATCTTCAACCACTTCTAACCAAACCTCTGATCCCCAACCTCTAATCACTAAAATCAAAACAACTGCTCAATAATATCAGCTGCTGATAATCCTTCGGCTTCCGCATGATAACTGCGCACTATACGGTGGCTTAAAATAGGTTTGGCCACTGCCTGCACATCTTCAATATCGGGCGAGTATTTACCGTTAAGTACCGCGTGGCATTTAGCACCTAATACTAAAAACTGCGATGCTCGTGGTCCTGCGCCCCAGCTTAGCAAGCGGTTAATTTGTGGTGTGGCAAACTCGCTGTTTGGGCGGGTTTTGGATACCAGCTTCACCGCGTACTCCATCACATTATCGGTAACCGGGATATTGCGCACCAGTTGCTGAAAATAGATGATCTGCTGGGCGTTTAATATTTTATTTACTTCTGCTTTAGTAATACTGGTGGTGTTCTTAACAACCAGCAGCTCCTCTTTAAATGAAGGATAGCTGAGGGCTACATTAAACATAAACCTGTCCAGCTGTGCTTCGGGCAATGGATAAGTACCTTCCTGTTCAATAGGGTTTTGGGTAGCCAATACAAAAAAAGGCTGTGCAAGTTTGTGTGTTACGCCGGCTGCGGTAACCGCTTTTTCCTGCATGGCCTCAAGCAGGGCTGCCTGCGTTTTTGGCGGTGTACGGTTTATCTCATCGGCCAGGATAATGTTTGAAAAAACCGGCCCGTGGATAAATTTAAAATTGCGGTCTTCACCTAATATTTCAGAGCCAATGATGTCTGAAGGCATCAGGTCGGGCGTAAACTGAATCCTTTTAAAGTCAAGGTCAAGCACCTGCG
Source organism: Mucilaginibacter sp. SG538B (assembly GCF_013376065.1). Taxonomy (NCBI): domain Bacteria; kingdom Pseudomonadati; phylum Bacteroidota; class Sphingobacteriia; order Sphingobacteriales; family Sphingobacteriaceae; genus Mucilaginibacter; species Mucilaginibacter sp. SG538B. Next base: position 1,020,062 of record NZ_JABMJI010000002.1, on the reverse strand, counting down.
ATACCGTTTGCACCAGCAGGGTTTTTGCAAGCCCGGGCACACCAACCAATAAACAATGCCCGTTACTGAAAATAGAGATCAGCACAAATTTTATCACTTCATCCTGGCCTACTATTACCTTACCTATTTCGGCGCGGATTTGCTGGTAGGCCTGTTTTAAAGCGTTTGCGGCTTCTACATCAGAGCTGTGTTGCATAAATTATTTAGATGATGATTTGGTTTTGGTTTCGGGTATTACAGGCGAGGGATTGGTATTTACCCATTTCTTCAACACATCATATGCCTGATATTCTTTATCAATTTTAATGAAAGTTTCCTTGCGGCGTTTTTCGAACCATTGAGATACAGTTCTGTTAACCTTATCATTATAGGCATATTCCTTAAGTTTAGGGAAATCCTGCTCTAAATTAGCTTTATGGGCATTTGTGGCCGATTTAAGCATCAATATTTTGTAGCTCTTTTTACCATCGGCACCGGTAAACAGATCAGGTTTTGAAATGCTGCCGATTTTCATCGTATCGGTAATAAGCGCCACTTTAGGATCAAGTTTATCGGTAGGGATAAATGTTGAACGGCTTTGTACGTCTTCGGCATTAAGGATCATACCACCGTTGTATTTAGTGTCTTTATTGTCTGAGTAATAGGCTGCAGCGCTTGAAAAATCGACACCTACATTTTTATCTTTTATAAGTAAGTTATAAATACTATCGGCTTTTGCTTTTGCCCTATCCAAACTGGCCTGGGTAACAACAGGTGTAATGAGGATATGCCTCACGTGAACCTGTTCGCCGCGACGCTCAATCACCTGTAAAAAGTGGAAACCAAAATCCGTTTCAAATACCGGGGAAATTTCACCTGCTTTTAACTTGAAAGCGTTTGCGGTAAATTCCTTCACAAAAGTGGTACGGTCGGCAAACCCAAGGTCGCCTCCTTCAGGTGCCGAACCCGGATCCTGCGAATAAAGCCTGGCCAGTGTACCAAAGTCTTCGCCCTTTTTAACACGCTGCCTTAACTCTTCGGCCTTAGCTTTGTAAAGGTCTTTTTCTTCTTTAGTTAACTTAGGCTGAAAAACAATCTCACCAACTTCAACTTCTTTATTAAATGAAGGCAAGCTGTCCTTAGGGATTCCATCGTAATATTTTTTAACATCCTGAGGGGTAACATTCAGCTTCTCGGTAATGTGCTGCTGCATTTTTTGAGCAACCATCTGCTCTTTCAGGTCGGGCCTGATCTCATCTTTGTACTGGATAACCGAACGCCCTAAAAATGCTTCCAGTTTTTCCTGCCCGCCCGCGCGCTGTGTCATTTCGCGCATACGGCGGTCAACGTTGGCGTCAACATCTTCTTCCTTTACTTCAATACTATCAATTGCGGCTTGCTGGGCAAGCAGTTTTTGGGTTAACAAAGTTTGTAAAATGCGGGCTTTAACAGATGGGTCAGGTTGGTTTCCCTGTACCAGGAAGTTAGCGTATGACAGTTCAATGTCTGATAGCAGTATCGGGCTGTTACCAACTACCGCTGCAATTTTATCAAGCGTTTTGCCGGGTGTGGGGGCAATAACCGAATCGGCCTTAACCAGTTTTTTTGCTGCTGTATCTGATGCTACCTGTGCCTTTGCAAATGTTATTGTTAAAATAAAACTTAGTACTAATACTCCTAACTTTCTCATGTAACGCTGTTATACTAAATAAAACGGGATAGTTAACCCGTTAAAAACTACGAATTTCGGTAAAATTTATTAATTATAACCGAACAAATATTTTCTGCAAAACCAACCGGCTATAATTGTGCTAATATGCCTATAAAGCTTGAAACCGTTTAACTACTTTTGGTTAAAATTTGTTAAAGTGAAAGTTGAGAACCCTGCCGCGTTTCGTTTTTTGTTAGAGGATGAACTTTACCTGCTCAATGCAGATAAGCTGTTATATGATAAAATTACTGAATTCGAAACTCCTGCGGCAGTACCACTATCTCCTGTAACTGAAAATGCCAAACCGGCACCAGTAACCATTATTCCATCTTTAACTCCTGAACCTCAGGTAGTAATAAAAACGCCGGTTGATGATTTTAAGTATCTGGGTAAAAACTTAAAGAACTTTTTAGTACTAACATGGTATAAAAATGCCGGGTTTATAGTGGCCGAACATTTAACCGCCCTTGAAAACATCTTGAAGCGTAAAGAACTTAGCCCCGATGACGTGGCGATATTCAATCTGGCAAATTTCAGTGAAACCAAATTCAGCCAGTTGAAAACATTTTTTAAACCAACCAAGGTACTGGTTTTGGGAGGAGACGCCCTGCCACAGGATATAAAGGTGCTTAAACCAAATAAACCGGTAACCTCAAACGGGATCACTGTGCTTTACAGTTATTCATTTGATGAGATGATGGATAATGTGGAGTATAAAAAAACCTTTTGGGAGTTGGTTAAAACATTATAATAAAACACGCCACTAAGATATATGCAATTAGTTTTTGCTACCAATAACCGCCATAAGCTTGATGAGGTTTCGGCCAAGCTTAATGGCGCCATCCAGTTACTAACCCTGAACGACATTGGTTGTTATGATGATATTGAGGAAACAGGTACAACTTTTAAAGCTAATGCCTCTATCAAAAGTCACCATGTGTATGCCGAATATAAGCTTAACTGCTTTGGCGATGACAGCGGGCTGGAAATTGACGCCCTGAACGGAGAACCGGGTGTTTACTCGGCGAGGTATGCGGGTGCCCATGGCAATCATGCCGCCAACATCAGTAAAGTGCTCGATAATTTGAAAGGCGAAACCAATCGTAACGCCCGCTTTCGCACGGTAATTTCCCTGATCTGGAACGGCGAAGAGTACTTTTTTGAAGGAACGGTTGAAGGCACCATCCGGCAAGAGCCGAGTGGTAATGGCGGTTTTGGCTATGATCCTATTTTTGAACCGGAAGGTTACGACATTACTTTTGCCGAAATGAGTATGGACAAAAAAAATAGCATTAGCCACCGTGCAAAAGCAATGGAAAAGTTGATCGCATTTTTAAATAAAGCTGGTGAATAATCATTTTAGTACACTCAGCCTCAACTTAGCGCGTTACAATAACAGTTATTTATAAATAATAAAGGTGCTTTTTTTCTAATGGTAAAACGTTTAACTAAATTTATTCGATATTAGCAGGAAGAAACGAAACCTTAGTGGTGTAAGCCCCGTAAAATAGAGCTATAAGGAATAACCTATGAACATTATTAAGCAAATCGGTAAAATTTTATCGGAAAGGGATACCAACCCTAAGTTTATTAATAGCCTTAAAAAAGTTCGGGAAGCCGACCAGATTGCCGAATCAATCAATAAAAGGTTAACTGAATTAGAAAAACGCACCCGTCAGCAAGCGGTGAATTTATAATTACACACTTTGGCAGGATTTATGCTATTTATGCATAAAATATACTGTCATGAAAAAGTTAATTCAGACCTCAATCGCAATCTTTTCACTTGTTTTGGTCATTTCGGCCTGCTCGTCAACCAAAAGCACAACTACGTCTAATGTATCGCGCGGTAAATTTGTTGGTACCTGGACCTGCAATAATGTAAGTTACGACGGCCTTGTACAAAATGCAGTACAGAGCGTATTTGATCAGGCTCCCCCCGAAGCCTTTGTTGGCAGCACGTGGAAGCTCACCAACAGTGGTAACGGTATCTACACTTTAACAAACGGAACATCGCAAACCATTTTCTGGTCGGTTTATAACGGTGGTACAACCGGTACCCAATTCCAGTTCAAAAAACTTTATGAAGGCGATAAAGCCAAAAACGTATCAGAAGGATATCGTTTGGATATTGCCAGCAACGATGGCTCAACCATGACCCTGAAATCGCCGGTTACCGTAGGCAATACAACCGGATACATTGTTTATTCGTTTACTAAAAACCCTTAATTGAGGTTAAAGGTAAAAGGCGAAAGGTTAAAGGTTTCCTTTCCAGCTGATAAAATGAAAAAGGCGAAGTTCGGAATATCTCAAACTTCGCCTTTTTCATTTTCAGCGCGAGGCCAAACCTTTCGCCTTTTACCTTTATCCTTTCGCCTTCTTACTCAGCTGGTGCAAATTTTAAGCATACCGGGTTGCCAATATCAACTCTGATGCCTGTTTGGGCAAGTTTGCCGGTGTTTTGGTCTATTTTAAATACCCACATGTTATCGCTGTTCTGGTTAGCCACTATCAGGAAGTTACCTGTTGGGTCGATAGCGAAATCGCGTGGGTTTTTGCCATAGGTGGACTGGCGCGCTACAAAAGTAAGCAAACCTGTTTCCTGGTTAACAGCATAAATATTGATCTCGTTAGTTTCTAAACGATTTGAAGCATACAGAAAGCGGCCATCGGGCGACAGGTGGATAGCGGCACCTGCTGTTTGGCCGGTAAAGCCATCTGGCAACATGGTAATGGATTGTTTCTGTTTCAGCTTGCCGTTATTGTAATCAAACGCGATTACGTTCGATCCCATTTCAGTTACCAGGTAAACAGTCTTTTTGTCGGCCGAAAACTCCAGGTGCCTTGGGCCTTCTCCTGAGGTAACACTTACAAAGGCCGGTGTTGCGGGTACAATACGGGGCTCTTTTGAAGGGCGGTAGCGGTAAACATTTATTTTATCGGTGCCAAGGTCATTATACAATACATATTTTTCATCGGGTGTAAGGACCGCCATATGCGCGTGTGCAGATTCCTGCCTTTCCTTGTTTATGCTATGGCCATCATCATGTACCGTTTGAATTCCGTTAGCTATTGAACCATCTTTATTCAAAGGCATTACCGCAACGTTGCCGCTTGAGTAGTTAGCTATGATCAGGTTTTTCTGTGCTTTATCAACCGAGATATGGCACGGATCGGCGCCCAGTGTTGATTGCTTGTTGATAAAAGTCATTTTGCCTGTTTTGGGCTCAAATGAAAATGCGCTTACCTCGCCTTTAGGCAGTTCGTTAACCGCGTAAATAAATTTATTATTGGCGCTTAACGTTAAATACGACGGATTATTTACGCCATCAATTTCACTGAGATAAGCCAGTTTGCCGGTTTCGGCATAAAAACGGTATACCACAATACCTTTACTTTTGCCGGTGGTATAAGTACCAACCACCAGGTCGAAAGTTTTAGGCCCTGTTTTTTTATTTTGTGCAAATGTTAGCGCCGGTGAAAGCATAGCTATGATCAAAAGAAATTTCTTCATGGGTGATTATATAAGGTCTATTTAATTAATTCACAAATAGCAAAAATACTGACAATCATATAGCTTTAAGCTTTATGTATCCAGCTTAGCCTTACAATTATTGCTGTGCAAGATAACAAAATAGACAAAAAAAATGCCCCGCTGTTTAACGGGGCGTTTTATTATTTCATCAGGTGTTTTAACTGGATCACCTCTTTTTCATCAAGGTAACGCCAGCGGCCACGCGGAAGATCCTTTTTGGTAAGGTTTGCATAAACCACCCTGTCCAGTTTTACCACTTCGTAGCCCAGGTGCTCAAACATACGGCGCACAATACGGTTTTTGCCGCTGTGGATCTGGATCCCAACTTCACGTTTTGATCCACCGGCTACATATGATACCGCGTCGGGCTTAATTACGCCATCTTCCAGCTCAAGGCCGAAAGTTAATTTATTCAGGTCGCCCTGGGTTAAGCTTTTGCTCAGTTCAACCTGGTATAATTTAGTAATGCTGTTACGCGGGTGCGATAGCTTATCGGCCAAATCACCATCGTTGGTCATTAATAATAAACCGGTGGTGTTACGGTCAAGACGGCCAACGGGGTAAATACGCTCGCGGCTTGCCTTTTCAACCAGGTGCATTACGGTACGGCGCTCCTGCGGATCATCTGTAGTTGTGATATAATCCTTTGGCTTATTTAACAATACATAAACCATTTTCTCGCGTTTCAGCGTTTCGCCGTTATATTTAATAGTATCCTTAAACGGATCAACTTTGGTACCTAATTCTGTTACCACTTCGCCGTTTACAGAAACTACGCCCGCGGTAATCAGTTCATCGGCCTTACGGCGTGAACAAATACCCGCGTTTGATATGTAACGGTTCAGGCGGATCAGCCCATCGTCTTCTGATTTTTTAGCTGGAGAATTTTTACGCCCGCGCATGGTTTTAGGGGCATCCTGTTGGTTTTCCCTGTCATGCGGTCTATGTGCCGGTCTTTCGCCAAATGGTGATTTCTCTTTAAAACCGCCTTCGCGTTTTTTGAAGCCGCCCTCGGTTCCTCTTGGTGCAAATTTACGTTCGCCCCCTGCATCACCGCCAAAGCTTCTTTTAGGCTTGCCCTCAAAGCTGGCTGATGAACGGGTACGTGGAGATGAGTAAGGTTTCTTTTCGCCTTGTGATTCGCCGCCAAAGCTTCTTTTCGGCCTGTCGTTATCGCCGGTTGTTGGCCTGCCGCTGTAAGGTTTACGCGGGCCGCCACTAAATGACTTCCTTTCGCCTGTGCTATCGTCGCCAAAGCTCCTTTTTGGCCTGCTTTCGCCGTCGCCTGTTGGCCTTCCCGAATAGGGCCTTGACTTAGCACCTGCTCTTCTATCGCCAGATGATTCACCACCCCTAAAATTGCTTTTGGGCTTATCGTCACTGAACCTGTTGCTTTGGAATGTTTTTTCCGGTCTGGAAAGTATTTTTTTTTCTCCGTTTGGAGTAGCTTTACCTTTTGGGGTTGATGCTGATTTTTTTGGTCTGTCGTCGGATCTTGAACTCCTTGATGACGACTTTCCGGGTTTGTCGTCGCGACTACCTGCTGGTCTCTTAAATACCATAATTTTTTGTTTAGCGCTTTCGCAGCGTGAGGGTCAAAGTTACGCTTTTTTGCCAATTTTTATCTAAAAAGATCAAAAAAATATCCTCTTGCAAAATCGCCGTTTAAACGGTTTTAAACGCCGTTTTTGAACCAAAAACCAACTCTAAAAAAGTTAGCAAAATGGTAAGTATTTGATTATGTGATCTGTATAGCCTACCTTTGCAGCACATTCTACCAAATGTATAGTTAAATGATAGGAAAAGAAATGATTAAAAAACACTTACTTACGTGCTCCGTAACACTGGTGCTGGTTCTCATTTCAGAGCTTAATATTTTCGGTACAACGATCATCGAAAAGGCTGCAAAAGTGGCAACTTTAAACGCCCGAACCTCAGATTTTATTTTTCTCAAAAGCTCAAAGGCAGTTGCTTACAACTTTGCCAATGAGGCTTTACCAGTTAATGACGCAAGGGTTACGCGTAAACTCAACAAATCGCTCAGGCAGCATGACTTTAAAAGCGTGCAAAGCAATATATTGCACCGCAAAGCCGAGCTATGGTTCCCCATTATCGAACCAATTTTGAAGTTTTATGGTATCCCTGAAGATTTTAAGTATGTACCGTTGGTCGAGTCAGGCCTTAAATCAGGTACATCATCTAAAGGAGCGTCGGGTTTTTGGCAATTTATGCCGGGTACTGCACGTACCTACGGACTTAGAGTAGGCCATGGCGTTGATGAGCGGAAAAACCTTCGCAAGTCAACCATTGCAGCCTGCAAGTATATCAAAGAACTATACGATGAATTTAACAGCTGGACACTGGCGGCTGCCGCTTACAACAATGGCTCGATCAAATTAGCGCGCGCCATTAACAGGCAAAAAGAAGATAACTATTTTCGCATGAAGCTGAACCGCGAAACCGGTTCATATGTTTATAAGCTTATTGCCATGAAAGCAGTTATTGAGCAGCCAAAAGAGCACGGGTATGATAATTACTTTGTCATCCCGCCTGCATCACAGTTGCTGGCAATTAATTAACAGCAGGTAATCATACTGTAAATTAATTAAAAGATTACATTACGGAGCACTTTGAGGCTGGTCATCCACAGTGGATGATCGGCCTTTTTTGCTTATATTTGTAGCAAACTGTTGATGGTTTAAGCCAAAAATTTTAGGAAAGCAGGTTTTGTAAAAAACTGGTAACTATAATAATTAGCTTCAAACAATGTCAATAAATCCATATTAATAAAGTATGAGTACAAAACCTCTTGTTGACCTGGGCGAGCAAAGTGAAGTTGAAGTTTATGGTGCCCGGGTACATAACCTGAAAAATATAGATGTTTCCTTTCCTCGCAACCAACTGGTGGTAATTACCGGCTTAAGCGGCAGCGGTAAATCATCACTGGCGTTTGATACTATTTACGCCGAAGGCCAGCGCCGTTATATGGAAACATTTTCGGCCTACTCACGCCAGTTTATGGGCGGGATGGAGCGGCCGGATGTGGATAAGGTATCGGGCCTGAGCCCTGTTATTGCTATAGAGCAAAAAACCACCAGCAAAAACCCGCGTTCCACCGTAGGTACTATTACCGAAATCTATGATTTCATGCGCTTGCTCTTCGCCCGTGCCGGCGATGCTTATTCTTACACCACCGGTGAAAAGATGGAGCGCATGAGCGAAGACCAGATCCTCAAAAATATCAGCGAAAAATTTGACGGGCAGCCAGTTAATATCCTGGCTCCGGTGGTAAAGGCACGTAAAGGCCACTACCGCGAATTGTTCGAATCCATCCGCAAGCAAGGATTTTTAAAAGTTTGGGTAGATGGCGCCATTGCCGATGTTGAACCCAAAATGCAGGTTGACCGGTACAAGATCCACGATATTGATATTGTGGTTGACCGTTTGGTAGTGAGTGAAAAAGACAGCAAACGTTTATATACTTCCGTTCAGCAGGCTTTAAAAATTGCCAAGGGCATTATCCGTATTGCCGATAAGGATAATAACGTATCCTATTATAGTAAATACCTGATGGACCCGGTTTCGGGTATCTCGTATGATGAGCCCCAGCCAAATACATTTTCGTTTAACTCACCTTATGGCGCTTGTGAAAAATGTAATGGCTTGGGCTATATTTTTGAAGTGGATGAAGCTTCGGTAATCCCTAATCCGAAACTGAGCATCATGAACGGCGGTTTAGCCCCTATTGGTGAATACCGCGAAACATGGATTTTCCAGGTGTTGAAATCGCTGGCTAAAAAGTATGAATTCTCGCTCTCAACCCCTATCGAAAAGCTGAACCGCGATCAGTTGGATATGATCCTGAACGGCGCCCCTGAAACATTGAGCGTTGCTGTAGAATATAACAAATGGAATGTTCAAAGCTACCAGATCACTTTTGAAGGGATTATCCGCATGCTGGAGGAACAACAGGAACGCCGCAACGATGAAGGAATGGACGATATGGAGAACTATCGTGTACTCCGTACCTGCCCGGTTTGCGAAGGTGCAAGGCTCAAAAAAGAGTCGCTGCATTTTAAGGTAGATGGTAAAAATATTTTCGAGCTGGCCTGTATGGATATCAATCACCTGCAGGAATGGTTTGATGGCCTGGAAGACCGCCTTACCGAGCGCCAGAATGTGATTGCTAAAGAGATCCTGAAAGAGATCCGCGCACGTATAGTGTTTTTACTGGATGTGGGTTTGAGTTATTTAACGCTTGATCGTACTGCTAAAACCCTATCGGGCGGTGAAGCACAACGGATCAGGCTGGCTACACAAATTGGTTCACAGTTGATGAATGTGATGTACATTTTGGATGAGCCAAGTATCGGTTTGCACCAACGCGATAACGAACGTTTGATCAACGCCCTTAAAAATCTGCGTGATTTAGGAAACACAGTACTGGTTGTTGAGCACGATAAAGACATGATCCTGGAAGCCGACCACGTAATTGACATGGGCCCGGCAGCCGGTGTACATGGTGGCCAGGTTGTTGCCGAAGGTACTCCGGCGCAGCTAATGGAAAAGCATACGCTTACCACTTCATATATCAATGGCGAGCGGGAGATTGCGGTGCCCAAAAAACGTCGCGAAGGTAATGGAAAAACCCTGAGCCTGAAAAAAGCTACCGGTCATAATCTTAAAAAAGTATCGGTTGATTTCCCTTTAGGTAAACTAATCGGCATAACCGGTGTATCGGGCAGCGGCAAATCAAGCCTGATCACCGAAACTTTATACCCTATATTAAACCATCATTTTTTTAGGGCGAAGAAACAGCCGTTACCTTATGAAAAAATTGAGGGATTGGAACATATTGATAAAGTAATTGAGATAGATCAAACCCCCATCGGTCGTACACCGCGCTCAAACCCTGCCACTTATACCGGGGTGTTTTCGGACATCCGCAATCTGTTCGTGGCACTACCGGAATCAAGGATCAGGGGATATAAACCAGGTCGTTTCTCGTTTAACGTAAAGGGCGGCCGTTGCGAAACCTGCCAGGGTGCAGGCATGAAGGTAATTGAAATGAACTTTTTGCCCGATGTGCAGGTACCTTGCGAAGAGTGCGGCGGCAGGCGTTACAACCGCGAAACGCTGGAAGTGCGTTACCGGGGCAAGTCCATCAGCGATGTGCTGGATATGAGCATTGAGGACGCTACGCCATTCTTTGAACACATTCCATCTATCTATCGTAAAGTAAAAACGCTGAACGATGTAGGTTTGGGGTATATCACCTTAGGCCAGGCCTCAACCACGCTATCCGGCGGCGAAGCACAGCGTGTTAAACTGGCTACCGAGCTATCTAAAAAAGACACAGGAAACACCTTTTATATATTGGATGAACCTACTACAGGTTTACACTTTGAAGATATCAACGTATTGTTAGGTGTACTTAACCAATTGGTTGATAAAGGCAATACTGTTTTGGTAATTGAACATAATCTTGATGTTATTAAAGTGGCCGACCACGTAATTGACCTTGGCCCGGAGGGCGGCTCGGGCGGCGGTAATATCCTGTTCTCGGGCACGCCTGAAGGTTTGTGCAAAGTAAAGAACAGTTTTACAGGTAAGTTTTTGAAAAAAGAAATGGGGTTATAAGCATTAATCAAAACTTCATAAGTTTATCTCTTAACGTAAACCAAAACAACATGTACAGAAACTTGTACATGTTGTTTTGGTTTTATACCTTTATAAAAACTAATTTGAATGGAGATCACAACTTACACTGCCTTCAGGCAGCAACTAAAATCTTTTTTAGATAAGGTGCGTAATGATCATAAACCTCTTATAGTGACCAGTGCTAATGCCGAAGATATTGTGGTAATATCAAAAGCTGACTATGAAAGCATGGAAGAAACTTTCTATCTTTTAAAGAGTCCTAAAAATGCAGAAAGATTACTTCATGGTATCCAGGAATATGAAAAAGGTTTAGGTCAGGAAAGAAAGCTAATTGAAGAGTGAAGATAATTTTCCAAAATCCTGCATGGGAGGATTACCTTTATTGGCAAACCACAGATAAATTAACTTTAAAAAAAATTAACTCCCTCATAAAAGAGATAGAACGAACTCCATATGAAGGAAGTGGAAAGCCCGAACCTTTAAAACATAATTTAGCTGGCTGGTGGTCGCGCCGGATAAATCTCGAACACAGGCTAATTTACAGAGTAGAAGCAGACGCGATATTTATTCTGCAATGCAGATATCATTATTGATTATATTTTCCCTTTCCGTAGCTTTATCGTTTAAACAACACCCTCATGAAAAAAATACTACTCATGCTATTCATAGCAGGTTCGTTTGCAGCCTGTAATCAACCTAAATCAACAGACACCGCCAGCGGCATTCCAGCCAATAAGGATCTCGCCAAAGTTTTTGAAGATTATTTTCAGGACGGCTTAAAACTTTACCCGCTTAATGCAACCTACATTGGCGACAGGCGCTATAATGACTTGCTACCTAACGATGGCTCTGCTGAGTTTTTGAAAAAGGCGCATGATTATAACTCGGTTTACTTGTCGAAAGTGAAAAACTTTGACCGCGCAGAACTGAACGAAGACGATAGGCTATCATACGATATATTTACCTACGAGGTGCAACTGGCCCTTGATAATTTCAAGTATCATTTTGAGTACATGCCTTTTAACCAGTTTTATGCCCTGCCAATTACCATGGGGCAGCTGGGCTCGGGCTCTGGCGCGCAGCCCTTTAAAACGGTTGTTGATTATAACGACTGGCTGAAACGTTTATCTGCTTTCCAGATCTGGGCGGATACCGCCATCTCCAATTTTAACAAAGGCATCAAAACAGGCGTAGTGCTGCCAAAATCGTTAGTTGTTAAAATGATTCCCGAAATGCAAGATCTGGTATCAAAAGATGTAGAAAAAAGCCTGTTCTACGGACCTGTTAAGAATATGCCGAAGGATTTTTCGGACGCTGATAAAAAACAGCTGACGGAGGCTTATAAAAAAGCGATAACTACCATAGTTAACCCAACCTACCAAAAACTGGCCGATTACCTGAAAAATCAATACCTGCCCCACGCACGTGCAACCTCGGGTTTTTCATCCCTGCCGGATGGTACTGCTAAATACACCTATTTAGTTAAACAACAAACTACTACCGATAAAACTCCGGAAGAAATTTACCAATTGGGTTTGAAAGAAGTTGCCCGGATCCGTGGCTTAATGGATAGCATCAAAACCAGTGTTGGCTTTAAGGGCGATTTGAAGGCGTTTTTTGAATACATGAAAACCGACCCTAAGTTTACTCCTTACAAAACCCCGAAGGATGTACTTGATGCTTTTGAAAACATTCACAAACGCATGGAGCCAAACCTGAAAAAAATGTTTAACCATGTGCCTAAAACCCCTTTCGAGATCAGGCAAACCGAAGCCTTCCGCGCGGCATCGGCCAGTGCCGAATATAACCAGGGTTCGGCAGATGGTACCCGTCCCGGTATTTTTTACGTGCCGATATTAGATGCCACCAAGTTTAACACCACATCGGGCATGGAATCGTTGTTTTTGCATGAAGCAATTCCTGGTCACCATTATCAGATTTCGTTAACCCAGGAAAACGCTTCATTGCCAAAATTCCGTCGCTTTGATGGCGGGGAAACAGCCTATGTAGAAGGCTGGGCGCTGTATTGCGAATCATTAGGTAAAGAGCTTGGCTTATACACCGATCCGTACCAGTATATGGGCGCGTTAGGCGATGAGATTCACCGTGCCATCCGTTTGGTGGTTGACGTAGCCATCCACACCAAAGGAATGACCCGTGAGCAGGCTATTAAATATATGATGGATAACGAAGCTATCAGTGAGCAAGGTGCAACTGCCGAAATTGAACGTTATATGGCTATCCCCGGCCAGGCATTGAGCTACAAAATAGGCGCACTCAAAATCCGCGAACTGCGTACCAAATATGAAAAACAGTTAGGCAGCAAGTTCAATATCGCCGAATTTCATGACCAGGTGTTAAAAGATGGCGCTATGCCAATGGCGGTTTTTGAGGCTAAAATGGATGCCTGGGCTGCGAAGAAGTAAAAAGAAAATTGCTATAATACAATGCGTCATTGCACGAAGGAATCCCCGACCTACAGAGCGAATCTGCATAGTTTGGGATTGCTTCGTGCCTTATAATGACGTGATTGTAAGTTATTGATTATTAAGTATATTTTTCTTGATGGATTTTATAACATGGGCGTTGCCTACGGCCCGGGCTTTCCGTTGCAAGTCCTCGCCTTTCCCGCCCGCAACCCCATTGCGCGCTCCGGGCTTTACACTGCAATCCCTAACGCGGCCCACGCGCAACACCGTTAAAATATATTTTACATGTCATTGCTTTTTTTTAGGGTTTCCCTGATGGGTACTCGCAATGACGCGTTTAGTTTTTAGATCTATCTATCAACTAAACACCGCCAGCACTCCGAAATAAACCAGCATACAACCCGAGCTGATGAAATTCATACGCATGGCGTTTTTAAAATTAGCGTTGGCTGTCGATCGCCCTACTTTATAAAACCAATAATTAAAAAAGAAAAATATTGGCGCGGCGCATACTATAAAGAAATAAAAGTTAAGCATCATCCCAGCCAGGTGCCAATACCAGTAAGAAAGGGCTATCCCCGCGGCAAACAATACGCCCGAAAAAATAAAGGAGCCTTTGTAGCCTAAAACGATACTAAGCGTTTTATCGCCCCGCCTGCTGTCTTCTTCATGCTGATAAACCTGGGTTAAGGGGTATGATGCCCCAATGAGGCAGGAGCTGATAGCCCCCGGAATAATCAGGCCTAAATCCCAATGACCAAACAGGCTCGTACCGGTCAAAGCGGTATAGGTGGTGTAATAAATAAAACATCCCTGGAAAATAAACACCGTTAAAAAACTGATAATCGGATATTTTTTTAACCGGGTAGCAGGATGGCTGTATAATTTTGACATAATGCCATAAATGAGCACCGCAAAGGCAAACTCCCAGCTAATGATAAAGCCAAGCAAAAACGCAATAACCTCCAGCAGAATGGAAAAATAATACAGGCTGAGATCCACTTCGGGCGGTTTGGCTAACAGGGCAATGCTATCTTCATCCTTATCAAAATAACTGTTATAGCCATTGCTGGCCGGGAAAGCAAGGAAATGCCATATAAAAAATACAAGTACGGCTGTTGAAGCTTTCACCACATCGGCCTGGCTAAAGGCAAACAGGTACACCGGCAGCAAAAAAACAGAAAACACAAACCTTAAATGCGCAAATGCCGACCGGGTAGGGATAAATTGTTTAAACTTCATGGCGTGTTTTTACATTATAATTACTGCCGGAGGCAACATCAGGTTGCCTGATTATGGTTATAAACATACAACCTTAAGTACAAAATTCCTTCAGTATAAATTATTATGTTTGAAACAGCGTTAATGTAACATGAATAAGAAAATTTATATAGTTGTACTTTTAATTTTCGCGACGACAGCGGGCTTCGCGCAAACAGTATCTAAATCAGATATCAGCTTTAAGATTAAAAACCTTGGCTTTAATGTTGGCGGCACCTTCGGCGGTTTGCAGGCCGATATTAAATTTAAGCCTAATGACCTGGAGGGCAGCTCTATTGAAGCGTCAGTGTTATCCAACACTGTTAATACCGATAACGAAAGCCGTGATAAGCATCTTAAAAGCGAAGATTATTTTGACGTAATTAAATATCCAAAGATCACGCTAAAGTCAGTTTCCTTTAAACGTAAAAGCGGGAGCAACTATACCGGCAATTTTAACGTAACTATAAGAGATAAAACAAAGTTGATTGAAGTACCTTTTACGTATACGGAATCAGGTAATACAGCACAACTGAAAGGAAACTTTATGATTTTGAGGACAGATTTTGGCATAGGCGGCAAAAACCTGATCCTTTCAAATGAGGCCAATGTTTCGGTTGAGGCGGAGATCAGCAAATAAAACACTTAATCATTTTTAATGGAGAGTTGCATCAGTGCTATCGGGATAGCAAATCCCGCCAATCGTATTGCCCAGCAGGATATTTACCATTTCATGGCTAACGCCTTTGGGCTGGATGCAACCAATGCAGCAAGATTAAAGGGGATTTATGACCATTCGGGAATTGATTACCGTTATTCGGTGATCCCCGATTTTGGCTACCGTGATCCTGCCGATTTTACTTTTTTTGAGCAATCGGCGGGGCTCGAGCCGTTCCCCGATACCCAAAAACGTTTAAAGTTTTACGAAAAGGAAGCCATCGCCATTGCGGTAAATGCCGCAAAAAACTGTCTTCAAAAATTTGGAGATGACATTACCGGCAGCGTCACACACCTGGTAACCATTAGCTGTACGGGTATGCACGCACCTGGGATTGATATCGAACTTGTGGACCGGCTGCAGCTAAACCGCGATACCGAACGTACCTGCATCAACTTTATGGGCTGCTACGGTGCCATAAACGGCCTCAAAGTAGCCGACTATATCTGCCGCGCCGATGCGGGCGCCAAAGTGCTTGTTGTTAGTGTAGAGCTTTGTACGCTCCATTTTCAAAAAGTGAATACGCTGGATAACTGGGTTGCCAATTCGCTATTTTCAGATGGGGCTGCTGCCGTTTTGGTCGAAAATACGGCCAATCGTTTAGGCAGCGGCAATTACTTTTTACTCAAAAACTTCTATTCAGAATTTGTTACTGAAGCACGTAATGAGATGGGTTGGTATGTGGGCAACACAGGTTTTGAAATGAAACTCACCTCCAAGGTATCCAAGCAAATTAAGAAACATATCAAATCACTTACCCAGCGCTTTTTGCAAAAGGCCAAAACTAAGATGGATGATATTACTGCTTATGCTGTTCACCCCGGCGGGCGCACCATTTTAGAAGCAGTGGAAGACGCCCTGGAATTACCTGAAGAAAGCAACGCCTTTGCTTACCAGGTTTTGCAGGAGTACGGTAATATGTCGTCGGCCACAATTTTGTTTGTACTGGATAAAATGCTGAAGGCAGGTAACCTGGTCGATCAAAAGATCCTGAGTTTTGCCTTCGGTCCGGGTTTAACCGTTGAAGGGATGATACTTGAAATGCATTAAGCCATCATGAGCGATGTAATTGTAATTGGCGGGAGCCTGGCCGGGTTGTTTAACGCCATATTGTTGAACGGTGCCGGTCTGAAGGTTACAGTTATTGAAAAAAAGACTTACCCCATGCACCGCGTTTGTGGTGAATATATCTCGAACGAGGTGATCCCTTTTTTGTCTTCGTTGGGCATCGACCTTGATGAACTAAACGTTGCCCGGATCAACAGGCTGGAGGTAACAGCAGCATCTGGTACCAAACTTTCGCAAAAGCTTGACCTGGGCGGTTTTGGTTTAAGCAGGTTTACTTTCGATAATTTTCTGTACCAAAAAGCCCTCGCCGAAGGAGTTGATATTTTAACAGGCACACGGGTGGAGGATATTCGTTTTGCTGGCGAAAAATTTGAAGTGGTAACTCCCGGCGAAACATTAACAGCCCCGTTGGCTATCGGCTCGTTTGGTAAACGATCCAACCTCGATCAAAAACTTAAACGACCGTTCTTTTATAAACGCAGCCCATACCTGGCCGTAAAATTCCATTTGCAGATGGATTTCCCACAGGACCTCATCCAGCTTAATAATTATAAAGACGGCTATTGTGGGGTAAGCAAAACCGATGGCGACAGGTATTGCATGTGCTATATGGCCCATCGTGATGACCTGCGCAAGTATGGTACTTTACAGGCTTTAGAAGAGAACGTGATCCGCAAAAACCCTTACCTCGATGAGATCTTTCGTAACGCCAGGTTTTTACTGGATAAACCTGAAGTGATCAACGAAATCTCCTTTGAGAAAAAAGCGCCTGTTGATAATCATATCCTGATGAGCGGAGACACCGCCGGGATGATAGCCCCACTTTGCGGTAACGGCATGACCATGGCCATTCATTCGGCCAAAATCCTTTCCGAAAAGATCATTACACACTATAAACCGGGCAGCTTTAATCCTGAAAAGCGCGCCAGCCTTGAGCAGGATTATGCCCAAAGCTGGAACAAACAGTTTGCGCAAAGGCTTTGGGTTGGCCGGCAGTTACAGCGTTTGTTTGGCAACGATAACATGACGGCCCTTACTTTAAATACGCTCAATCACCTGCCTTCTGTTGCACAATACCTGATAAGTAAAACTCACGGCCAACCATTTGTATAGTTCAGGCGTATATATTATATGCCCGATTTAAGTTACCGTACCGATATGCTGGAGATCATGGATGATTTTGATCTCCCATCAGCCGAAATAACCCCTGTGCTTGAAGGCCTGGGGAAGATGAACGCGCTATTCGGTGGCCATAAAAGCATCATCAACGCATTGAAAAAATTTGCGGTAAGTAATAATTATGCGGTAAGCGATTGGGGGTGTGGCGGGGGCGATGCCTTGATAGCTATTGCAAAATGGGCTGAAGAAAAGAAAATACACCTTAAACTAAACGGTATTGATGCAGCGCCAACGGCAGTAAATTACGCACGGCAACAGGCCTCCGGATATAAAAACATCAGCTTTACCCGGGCCGATGTTATTGACGAGGTATACCTCATTAAACCGGCCGATATAATTATATGCAGTTTGTTCACTCATCATTTTGATGATGAACGCTGGATAACGCTTATTCAAAATATGCACACATCGGCACAAAAAGGAATTATCATTACCGACCTGCACCGTCACTGGCTTTTATACCATGCCATAGTGTTTATAACCCGTGTTTTTACCCGTAATGCCATGGCCCGTAACGATGGTCCGCTTTCGGTTAAGCGCGGTTTTAAAAGGCACGAATTGTTGGCATTATTGAAAAAAGCACAAATTGATAACTTTAAATTAACATGGCGCTGGCCTTTCAGGTGGGAGTTAATCATCTATAAATCGTAGCTTTACGCTATGAATTTGCGTGTACTGGTTTTAACAACCTCGCTTGGCGTGGCAATTACGCTCTCGGCCGTTAATTTTTATTTTCAGCATAAATGGTACGATGTAATGGTTACTTTCTCGGTGGCCCTTGGTGTAAGTTACTTCGTTTTTTACTACCTCATCGAAAAATATATTTACTCCCGTATCAAGTTAATTTATAAACTGATCCATAACCTGAAATTAGGCCGCGACCTCAGGGATGCCCTTGGCGAACATGTAAGCGCCAATCCCATTGCCGATGTAGAGCAGGAGGTAAAGGAATGGGCCAAACAGAAAAAGACCGAGATAGACGAACTTCGCAAACAGGAAAAATTTCGCCGTGATTTTTTATCCAATATCTCGCACGAGTTTAAAACCCCGTTATTTGCTATCCAGGGTTACATTGAAGCCTTGCAGGATGATGATTTTGACGACAAGGAAATGGCCCGCCAGTTTTTGGAAAAAGCTTCAAAAAATGTTGACCGGCTAAGTTACCTGATCAAAGACCTTGATGAAATTTCCAAACTTGAATCGGGCGAGATGCCTATCAATTATACTAAATTCAAGATCAACGACCTGATCAAAGAGGTTTTTGAATCATTGGAGATCAAAGGCAAGCAGTACCACATCAAACTTATATTTAAGCAAAAGTATGATGAGCCTATTGTGGTGAATGCCGACAGGGAAAAAATAAGACAGGTGCTCGTGAACCTGATAGATAATTCGTTTAAGTACGGTAAAGAAGAAGGCAGCACTTCGGTAAGCCTTTTTGTACTGCACGACCAGGTTTTGGTTGAAGTTACCGACGATGGTATAGGTATTGAAGAAAAGTTTTTGCCAAGGTTATTTGAGCGTTTTTTTCGTACAGACAGCAGCCGTTCAAGGCAAATTGGTGGCTCCGGGCTGGGGCTTGCTATTGTAAAGCATATTATTGAAGCCCATCAGCAAACCATCAATGTGCGCAGTACAGAAGGGCTTGGTTCAACCTTTGGTTTTACCTTGGCAAGGGCCAAGCAAACCATTCCTTTCCCGAATTTACCTGTGTTAAAAAGTTAACAATAATTTAACATACTAACTGTACCTTTACACCAATTTCAAATCACTATGTCGCTAAACAGTATATTCCAGTATTTTGTACCCAAGGATAAAAAAATATTCTTCCCGCTGTTTGAACAAGCCGCGGCCAATGTTGTAGCTATGGCTACCATACTGGTTGAAGCAGTTAACTCAAACAACCCTGCAACCCGCGAGGATTTATATAAACAGATTGACAAGCTTGAAAACAAAGGCGACGAATATACTCACCAGATTTACCTGGAGCTTGGCAAAAACTTCATTACGCCTTTTGACCGTGAAGATATCCATGCCCTTGCAACAGCTATTGATGATGTGGCCGACTATATACAGGGTGCGGCCAACCGCATGAGCCTGTACAGGATAGATGATTTGAATGAGCATATCCGTAAGCTATCTGACCTGATACTGCAGGCCAGTGTTGATTTGGAAAAAGCTGTAAAAGAACTGAAAGACCTTAGGAATGTGCGTAATATCGCCGATTCATGCATCAGGATAAACAGTGTTGAAAACCAGGCCGATTATGTTTTTGACCGCGCTGTAGCCGACTTGTTCCTGTATGAAAAAGATGCTATCCGCCTTATCAAATACAAAGAAATATTAGCCGCTCTTGAAACCGCTACCGATATGTGCGAAGACGCAGCTAATGTTATGGAGTCAATCTTAGTTAAAAACGCTTAAGTAAATCTTATCCCCAGCTAAATGGTTACTTCCCTACTTGTAGTTATTGTTGTACTCGCCCTGTTGTTTGATTACACCAATGGCTTTCATGATGCCGCAAACTCTATAGCTACCATTGTATCTACCAAAGTATTAACACCGTTTCAGGCAGTGTTAATGGCCGCGGTATTCAACTTTGCAGCTTACTTTTTTATAAAAGATCATAAGGTTGCCAATACCGTATCTAAAATTGTATTGGAGCACTATGTTACCCTGCATGTGATCCTGGCTGGTTTGGTAGCCGCCATCACCTGGAACCTGTTTACATGGTGGTTCGGAATCCCGTCAAGCTCGTCGCATACCCTTATTGGGGGCTTTGCAGGTGCAGGTATGACTAATGCACTTTATATGGGCGCCAACGCCCTGCATGCTGTTGAAATGCAATATGTGCTTAAAATCGTTGCCTACATCGTACTTGCCCCGTTTATTGGTTTAATTATAGCTTATGTTGTAACCATTTTAATACTCCACCTGTGCAAAGCTGCCAGACCAGCCACTGCCGAGCGCTGGTTTAAACGCATGCAGTTAGTATCGTCGGCAGCTCTGAGTTTTGCTCACGGTGGTAACGATGCTCAAAAAGTAATGGGGATCCTGTACGTAAGCCTTATTGCTTCAAAAGTGATAAAGCCAGGCTCAGTAATGCCGGAGTGGATCCCTTTAGCTTGTTACTCAGCTATTGCTGCAGGCACCATGTCGGGTGGTTGGAAGATCGTTAAAACCATGGGCTCAAAAATAACCAAGGTTACCCCGCTTGAAGGTGTAAGTGCCGAAACTGCTGGTGCTATCACCCTGTTTATTACCGAGCGTTTCGGGATTCCGGTTTCAACAACACATACTATTACCGGCTCAATTATAGGTGTGGGTTTAACTAAACGAGTATCGGCCGTGCGCTGGGGCGTAACCATTAACCTGGTTTGGGCCTGGATCATTACCATACCTATTTCGGCACTGATTGCCGCCGGTGTATTTGCATTATTACATTTCTTTGCCTAAACAAACCGGTAGTAATTTTGTTAGTTTTACTACTATGAAAACAAGACTACTCATTATCCCCGTCTTAATAGCTTTAATTACATTTACCAGCTGTGATACGCTAAACCAGGTAGCTAATGCCACTATTCAAAACCAGGGAACACCAACGTCGCTTGAAATAGGCAACGGTTTAAAACAGGCCCTTGAAATAGGCACAGGTAAAAGCTCGGATCAACTATCGGCAGTTAACGGATTTTTTGGCAATGCCGCTATCAAGATCCTTTTTCCGCCCGAAGCGCAAAAGGCTGAGAGAACCTTACGCGGGCTTGGCCTGAACACCCTTTGCGATAATGTAATCCTTTCGCTTAACCGCGCAGCCGAAGATGCTGCAAAACAGGCAAAACCTATTTTTATTGATGCTATTAAGCAAATGACCCTGCAGGATGTTACCAATATTTTATTGGGCAGCCAGGATGCGGCAACACAATACTTTAAACGTACTACTACCGCGAAGCTAAGCCTGCAGTTTAAACCTGTTATCCAGGGCAGTTTAAATAAAGTGAACGCTACCAAATACTATACTGACGCGGCACAAGCCTACAACAAAGTTCCGTTTGTATCAAAGCTTAATCCTGATATCAGCGATTATGTGACCCAAAAAGCCATCGACGGCTTATTTGTAGAGATAGCCAAAGAAGAGCTTAACATTCGTCAAAATCTTGGTGCG
Source organism: Mucilaginibacter sp. SG538B (assembly GCF_013376065.1). NCBI lineage: Bacteria > Pseudomonadati > Bacteroidota > Sphingobacteriia > Sphingobacteriales > Sphingobacteriaceae > Mucilaginibacter > Mucilaginibacter sp. SG538B. The sequence goes on along the minus strand of NZ_JABMJI010000002.1, from coordinate 998,360 downwards.
CGTACAACGCCTTTATTGCAAAAAGTATTCGCTTTTGCTGATAGGAAAAAAACTACCGGACAATAAAATAGATAGAAAAAGAAATACAAAAAGGCTGCGTCGAATCTTATTCAACGCAGCCTTTTTATTGGGCATATTATTTTTGCTTTTGGAATTTAACCTTTACAGTAACAACTTCGGGTTTGTTGTTAGTACTGCCAACCCATGAGGGGCCATTCTTTATAAGCTCTATGGCTTTTTGATCGGCCGCTTCATTCAGGCCTTTTTTAATACTAAACTCATCTGTGATGCCGCTCGGGAATACCGTAAATGTTACGGTCACGGTGCCGGCAGTACCATCAGGCAGTACGGCATTAGTTTGTAAATATTTTTTCAGGCTGCCCCAGCCCAGTTGCGGATGTGCCGCGGTGACACTTACCTCACCGTTGTCATCGTCTTTTTTAGTTACAACCACCTCGCTAAGGGCCCTGGAATCTGGCTTAAGCGCTACTTTAATGCTATCGCCGCGTGTGGCGTTAACCTGCCTCGGCTCATAACCAATATAAACCACATCAAGCGTCGCCTTATCTCCCGGCGAACTAAGTGCGAATTTTCCGTTAACGTCAGTTACCGTGCTCCGGTTGGTGCCTTTGATCCTGATTGCCGCACCAATTAAAGGCGAGCCGTCATCTCTCGAAATAATAGTACCGGCAATGTATAATGATTGTGCCGCCGCTTTATTGCTGCCAAAAATAGTTGCTGGCGAAGATGTAACGCCGTCAACCTTTCCGGGTAATTTAAATTGCAGCGGGGCTTTTGATTTAGCTACGGTAGTATTCGCTCTTAATGCTATCACATCCTGGCTTACTGTATCTTTTTTTGCAATTGGAGCTGTGTATCCTGCTACTATCCGCTCACTTAAATTGCCTTCTTCTTTCAAAACAACTTTATCTTTAGCAGCAGCGGGCGGAGTTGCCGGTACTGCTAAAGGATTGCTGCCCACAGGAGGCGCAACATCATTCGAAGCTGTTTTATTGTCGCCAGCGGAAATTTCCTGCTGATAAAGCGCATTAGCCGATTGCTTTGTCCGTCTTGGTTTTTTATTTACTGCAACTGATGGGGCCTGTATGGGCGTATTGGCATTCGCTTTTTTAACTGTATCGCCGGTCTTTACGGTATCGGCGGCAGCTACCACGGGCGGAATAGAATTTTTGTTTCCTGTTATGTTATTACTTTGCAATTCGGATTTAGGAGATCTGTTAAGATAAAGGCCTCCCAAACTTAGCGTTATTAAAACCGAAGCCGCTATGGGCCAAACGGTCCACGGTATTACACGGCCTTTATTTTCTCCGGTACGCTGCCGCAGTCTTGAGGTAAGGTCAGCAAGGTTTAACTGTTGACTTGTCCCCATGTTTTCATATCCTTCCAATGCATCCATCAAAAAAGGGTCGTTTAGTGCCTCCATTTCCAGCTTATGCATAGCACGGGCATCAAGCTCTCCGTTGAGATACTTCTGTATTTGCAATATATTTGCCTTTTTACTATGCACTGTTCCGTTCGAGGCAAATTTTCAAATTCCTCTTACCGTTTTGGATATAACTCTTTACCTCATTTAAAGTATATCCTGTTATCCCGGCAATTTCTTTATAACACTTCTCTTTTAAATAAAACAGGTGGATACTTTGTTTTTGTCCGCCGGTTAACCCTGCTATGCAGTGCTCCAAAGCTTTCAAAGCCTCTTCCCTGTTATTATCCTCAGGATGCAAAAAGGGGGTAAATTCCACAACTTCATCTAAATTAACCAACTCCATCTTTTTACCACTCCGTAACTGCATCAAGCAATAATTGCGCCCAAGTACATACACCCAACTCCTGAACTGGTTAATCTCATGCTTTTTAACCTTATCAACCAGCTCCTCAAAAATGCCCATTACCGCATCTTTGGCCAGTTCTTCATCTTTCAGATATTTAAGGCAAACGCCATAAACAAGGGGCATATATCTTTCATATAAGCTGCCCAAAACTGTTAGGTTACCGCTTGCGCGATAATCACTAAGTAGTTCTTCGTCTGTTGATTTCCCTAGTTTTTGGGGTTTTATAAATAGGCTCATTAAACATACAAAATTAATTTATTAAAATGGTTTATGGAAATTAACTGCCTGCGGACCATTCTATTTAAGGAAAATAAGCTAATAATGAGGTGTTTTTATATGGATTGGTTCATTCCTGTTATAGACCATGGATACACTAAGTCAAGGCTGGAATAACAATAGCATAAAGCACAAACAAAAAAAGCGATGCTCGGGAGCATCGCTTTTCTATAAATATCGTAACAGTTTTACCTTGCCGGTTGTGGCTTTGGCAGCTCTTTGCGCGGGATCATTTCGGCGCGTTGTGCCGTATGGTAAACAAATGAAGCAATAATGGTAGCGGCTTGTTTCAGGTCGTCTTCAATAAGGCGATCGTAAGTGTCCTGGTTGCTATGGTGTGTACGGGTACCGTAATCTATGGCATCCTGAATAAACTGGAAGCCCGGAATGCCTACAGCATCAAACGACAGGTGGTCGGTACCGCCTGTGTTACGAATGGTAAGTGTAGTAGCGGCAAGGTCCTTAAATGGCTCAAGCCATGCTTTAAAGATAGGTGCCGCTGCCGAATCTCCCTGCAAATACACTCCGCGGATTTTGCCGGTTCCATTATCAAGGTTGTAATAGGCTGAAAGCTTTGCTTGTTCTGGCTTCAGTTCCATGGTCTTAGGATCGCCAAAATGATTGGCCACATATCCACGGGACCCAAATAAGCCCTGCTCTTCCGAACTCCATAAAGCTATGCGAATGGTGCGTTTGGGTTTAAAGTTAATCGCTTTTAAAATACGCATGGCCTCCAGCATTACTGCGCTGCCCGCTGCATTATCGGTAGCACCGGTAGCGGCATGCCATGAATCAAGGTGGCCGCCAAGCATTACTACCTGGTCTTTCAGCTTTTTATCCGTTCCGGGAATTTCAGCGACTACATCATAGCCCTGCAGGTCGTCGGTAATGAATTGGGTTTTAATATCAGCTTCCAGTTGTACCGGCTGGCCACCTTTTATAAGGCGCAAAATGCGCTGGTAATCTTCGCTGCTGGTTTCAAGCTCGGGTGCTACCGCTTTTGCGGTATCGGCGTATGAAGCGCCGTTGGTGGTAAACACAGTACCATCAGTACCGCGGGCCTGGCTTAACACCAAGCCAGCTTTTTCATCAACCAAAAATTGGCTTAATGCAGTCCTGAATGCACGTAATTTACGGAATGCAGCCATTTGGGCGGCGTTGGGGTCTACAGCGTTCCTGCGCGGGCCGGCCGGCGTAGCTTTCGCGTTGGCCATTTCGGTAAGTTCCTCATCGGTATAACGGGCGGCATCCACTTTCCAGGTACGTTCTGTTGGTGCTTTAGTATCAAATATCACGATTTTGCCGGCCAGCTTACCTTTGTATTGCTCAAGCTCTGCTGCCGAATCGGCTTTGATTATCATCACTTCGCCTTTGATCAAGCCATTTGTACCCGGTGTCCATGCTTTAGGGATGGCGATAATTGCATGATAGTAAGGAACCGTGATAGCTGCATAGTTTTTTTGAACCTCCCAGCCTTTGCCAAATTTACCCCAGGCTTCCAACTTAGAGTTGGCCATGCCCCAGGTTTTAAGCTGATTAACAGCCCAGTTTTGGGCGCGCTTTAAGCCCGGAGAATTGGCAAGCCTTGGGCCCGAAACATCTGTAAGATAAAAAGCCGTTTCCATTACCTTTGAATGGTTAAGGCCTTCTTCCCTTATTTTTTGAACCATTGCCGCATCAACAGGTTCCTGTGCAAACGACGGTACTGCAATACCTGCCGTAATTAAACACGAAAAGAGTAGTTTTAATTTCATATACAATAAATAATAAGATCAGTTAATAACAAACCTATTTATTATAAATTAAAATTGGGAATATATTGTGTTAACAAAGTTGTTACACGGGGATTAAGTTAGCTGGTCCAAGTTAATCTTCAGTTAATGGTTAAATTTATGACGAAAGTTTTAGTAACTTAAGTGATTATAAATAATTGATTCCCCACCAAAGAAATAATTATGATAAAAGGAAGAAGTTGTAAAGTAATGCTTGGCTGTGCTTTATATACGACTCTCTCACTTGCTTCCTGTGCAAAGTCAAGTGGTTTTTATATTGACGTTAAAAAAGATGCTATAGTTTCATGCAATGGGGAGAGCTTAAATGAGATGTCACTGGAAGATGATTCAAGCAGTGTAACGCTACGGAGTTCCGAATCTGTTATATACTTCAATAAAAAGAATCTTGGACTTGCTGCTCAAATGGACTTTAATGGAGAGGTCATTAATGATTTTGATTTAAAACTCAAGCCAAAATGCGCTTATAAACTACGTAAACATATGGGCTATGATAGAGGGGCTTTCTCCGCTACGTTCAAAACCGATAGCTTAGGAAATATTATTATGACATCAAATGCCAATTGTCGATAATTTATTAACGGATCGAGGCTCAAGGACAGCCAAAACTCGACCAGTCCCGGAGTCCTCCTCTGAGAATACAGACTTACGAAGTTTCAAAAACTTCGTAAGTCTCCGCTTTGTGAGAAAGCCCCAACAAAAAAGGGCTCATCTGTTCAGATAAGCCCTTGGATATTATAAAGCTGATTTACTTAATTACAGCTTGCGTTTTACTTCCACATTTTCGTACGCTTCAACAATATCGCCTACTTCAATGTTGTTAAAGTTGTTGATGTTCAAACCGCACTCGTAACCTGCGCTTACTTCTTTCACGTCATCTTTAAAGCGTTTCAGTGAAGCCAGTTCGCCTGTGTAGATCACCACGCCATCGCGGATGATGCGGATCTTGCTGTTACGGTTAATTTTACCATCCAATACCATACAACCTGCAATAGTACCCACTTTGCTGATCTTGAAGGTTTCGCGGATCTCAACGTTAGCCACGATTTTTTCTTCAAAGGTTGGTGCAAGCATGCCTTCCATCGCCGCTTTGATTTCGTTGATCGCGTCGTAGATGATAGAGTACAGCCTGATATCAATCTGCTCTGCTTCGGCCAGTTTACGGGCACCGCCTGAAGGGCGTACCTGGAAACCGATGATGATCGCGTCAGATGCCGATGCCAGCAATACGTCTGATTCGGAGATCTGACCTACTGCTTTCGAGATGATGTTCACCTGGATCTGCTCGGTAGACAATTTCAGCAATGAATCTGACAGGGCCTCGATAGAACCATCCACGTCACCTTTAACAATGATGTTAAGCTCCTTGAAGTTACCCACTGCTAAACGACGGCCGATCTCATCAAGAGTGATGTGTTTCTGGGTACGTAAGCCTTGTTCACGTTGCAATTGCAGGCGTTTGTTGGCAATTTCACGTGCCTCAACTTCACTTTCAAGCGCATTGAACTTATCGCCCGCGGTTGGTGCACCCTGCATACCCAACACCTGTACAGGTGTTGACGGTCCTGCCGAATCTACACGCTGGCCACGCTCGTTGGTTAACGCTTTAACACGACCGCTGTAGCAGCCTGCCAGTATCGGATCACCTACTTTTAAGCGGCCTGCCTGTACCAGGATGGTGGTAACAATACCACGGCCTTTATCTAAAGCTGCTTCAATAACAGTACCTACGGCGCGTTTGTTAGGGTTAGCTTTCAGTTCAAGCAATTCGGCCTCAAGCAATACTTTCTCAAGCAGCAGGTCGACATTCAAGCCTGTTTTGGCCGAAATTTCCTGCGACTGGTATTTACCGCCCCACTCTTCAACCAAAATATTCATGGCCGATAACTGTTCCCTTACCTTATCGGCATTGGCACCCGGCTTATCAATTTTATTAAAGGCGAAGATGATTGGTGCACCTGCAGCCTGCGCGTGGTTTATGGCCTCGCGGGTTTGCGGCATCACGCTGTCATCGGCAGCTATCACTATAATTACAATATCCGTTACCTGTGCACCCCTTGCACGCATCGCGGTAAACGCTTCGTGACCCGGCGTATCCAGGAAGGTGATCTTTCCTTTGTTATCAGGCAATGTTACTTCGTAAGCACCAATGTGCTGGGTTATACCACCCGCTTCGCCGCCTATTACGTTGGTTTTACGTATAAAGTCGAGCAATGAGGTTTTACCATGGTCAACGTGGCCCATAATGGTTACGATTGGTGCACGTGTCACTAGGTCGGCCGGATCATCAGGCTGGTCAAGGTTGGCTTCCTCATCCTGCGGCTTCACAAATTCAACCTGGTAGCCAAACTCATCGGCCACAATTGAAAGTGTTTCGGCATCAAGCCTTTGGTTTATGGAAACAAACATGCCCAGGCTCATACAGGTAGATATAATCTGCGTTACAGATACATCCATCATGCTTGCCAGCTCATTTGCCGTTACGAACTCGGTAACCTTCAATACTTTTGATTGCAGTTCCTGTTCCATTGCCAGTTCTTCGGCACTTGCAGCAACGTCATCACGTTTTTGACGACGGAATTTAGCGCGCTGTGCGAACTTGCCCGACTTACCCGCACCGCTTAAGCGTGCAAGTGTAGCCTTGATCTGGTCTTGTATGTCTTTTTCTGAAGGTTCTTCCTTCGGTCCTGTATGTTGAGGCGGATTATTGCGGTTGTTCCTGAAATCCGGGCGGTTACCACCGCCATGACCTCCCTGGCCCTGACCTGGCCCGCTGTTTCCGGGTGCTCCATGTGTACGGTTCCTGAAATCCGGGCGGTTAGGATTAATGGTACCACCACCGCTGGGCTGTTGACCTTGTTGCGGGTGATTGCCACCACCGCCCTGCTGGCCATGCGGATGATTACCGCCGCCTTGCTGCGGGTTGCCCTGGTTATCTTTACGCTTACGTTTGCGTTTGTGATCGGCCGAGTTATTATTTGAATTTGATGATGAAGCTACCGGGTTGCGTTTTGGCGCGTTAACCGGCAACTGGATCTTACCAATAATGTTTGGCCCTGTTAAACGCTCGGCTTTAGCACGGATCACGTCTGGCTCCTGGCTGTCATCAGCTACTGGTGCAGCCGGAGTTTCGGGAGCAGCCGGAGGTGTTGCAACCGGTGCTTTTTCAGCAACAGGCGCTTTAGGCTCTTCAGCTTTAGGTGCTTCGGCAACCGGAGCTGCCGGTTTTGGCGTTTCAACCTTTGGTGGTTCGGGCACAACCGGGGCTACCGGCTGTGGCGCTTCAACTTTTGGCTCGGCAGGTGCCGGAGCCGGTGTTGGCGCAGGTGCCTGTGCAACTGGCTCGGGTTGTTTAACAACTACTTCCGCTGGTTTTTCCGCAGGCTTCTCCGCCTGTGGCTTAGCATTCAGGTTGTTAAGGTCAATTTTTCCAACCACCTTAACACCAGGTAATACGTCATTGCGCTCATCAGAACGTGCAGGGGCTTGCGCTGCCGGAGCAGGCTCGGCCGGTTTTGGTTTTTCAACCTGCGGCTGTGCAAAGTGCCCTGTATTCTTGATCAGTATCTCTTCGTTCTCAAAATCGCGCGAACGGCGGTTCTCAACCGGCTTTTCAGGAAACTGTGCAGCAGGCTCTTCTTTCCTTATCTTTCCGATACTGATCTGCTTAGCTTCCTCCTTAATACTTTTGTCAACAGCAAATTCCTTTAACAGGGCATTGTACATGTCATTATCCAGCTTGGCCATAGGATGCTTGTCAACCTTGTATCCTTTGGTAGCTAAATAATCGACAAGGGTACCCATGCCAATGTTCAGTTCTTTTACTGCTTTAATTAATTTTATGGATTTGTCTTCTGACATTTAATATTACTTTCTCTGCTTATTTAGTGCAAAAATACGATTTTAATTTGCTTATTCCGCTTATTCAAACTCCGCATTCAATATTGATAGCACTTCTTTTACTGTTTCTTCCTCTAAATCGGTACGTTTTACCAATTCACCAACGGTTAAGGCCAGTACTGATTTTGCCGTATCTAAACCAATACGTTTAAATTCATCAATGATCCAGCCTTCAATCTCGTCAGAAAATTCTTCAATGTCCACATCCTCGTCATGCTCATCAGCCTCACGGTAAACATCAATTTCGTAGCCTGTCAATTTTCCTGCCAGCTTAATGTTGTGCCCGCCACGACCGATAGCTAATGATACCTGGTCGGGTTTTAAATACACAGCAGCTGTTTTTTTCTCATCATCTAATTTAATAGAAGTGATTTTGGCAGGCGACAATGCACGTTGAATATATAGCTGAACGTTGTTGGTAAAGTTAATAACGTCGATATTTTCATTTTTTAACTCACGTACTATACCGTGGATCCGAGAACCTTTCATACCTACGCAGGCACCAACCGGATCGATACGGTCGTCATATGATTCAACGGCAACTTTAGCACGTTCGCCCGGTTCGCGTACAATCTTCTTGATGGTAATTAAGCCATCAAAAATTTCCGGCACTTCAAGCTCAAACAAGCGCTGTAAAAACTCAGGCGCTGTACGTGAAATGATGATCTTAGGGTTACTGTTCAGCATATCTACCTTTGATACAACAGCTTTAACGCTATCGCCCTTTTTAAAGTAGTCTGCCGGGATCTGCTCTGTTTTTGGCAGTAACAGCTCGTTGCCTTCATCATCAAGAACCAAAGTTTCTTTTTTCCAAACCTGGTAAACCTCGCCTGTAACAATTTCACCTACGCGGTCTTTATATTTTTTGAAGATCTCGTCTTTCTCTAATTCCAGAATTTTTGATACCAGCGTTTGGCGGGCGGCTAAAATAGCACGGCGGCCAAAGCTTTCTAAAGTGATCTGTTCAATATAGTCATCACCAACTTCAAGGTCGGCGTCATACAGGTGTGCTTCGGCAAGTTCTATCTCCAGGTCATCATCTTCGCTAAAGCCATCTTCCATAACTTTACGTGTACGCCAGATCTCTAAGTCACCGTTGTCGGTGTTCACAATTACGTCGCAATTTTCGTCCGTACCGTACTTTTTCCTGATCATGCTTCTGAAAACGTCTTCCAGTACGCTCATCATGGTAGGGCGGTCAATGTTCTTGAAATCTTTAAATTCCTGAAAAGAATCAATTAAATTAATATTGCTCATTTTTTACTTAAATGATATTAAAACCTTTGTTTCTGTTATTTGGTCCATTGGGATAACGCTTTCTATAACCTGCGCTTTTTTCCCTTTTTCTTTTACTTTTTCTTCAATGGTGATGGCATCCTCTGTAAGGCCGGTTAATGTGCCTTCGCGTTTAGCCCCATCTTTCATTTTAATGCCGAGGTTACGGCCAACATTTTTGGCGTATTGCCTTGGCGACGACAGCGGATAATCAATACCCGGCGATGAAACCTCCAGGTTATAAGCGGTTTCAATCACGTTTTCCTCTTCCAGATGGAAGCCGACATGCCTGCTTACCTGTACACATTCATCAATACCGATACCGTTATCGCCATCAAGCAGAATGATCAGCTTCCCGTTCGGGTGCATTTTAATATCCACTATAAACAGGTTCGGCTTGTCTGCTATCTTCTCTTCTACCAGTTCTTTTACCCTTTTTTCAATATTCATTACCCACCGGTGTTTTTGACAGAATAATTTTGATTGATAAAATAAAAGAGGGGACTAATTGCCCCCTCTTTTATTAACGGTTGCAAATATAATCAAAAATATTAAATTTTCAAGCATATAGGTAGTTTATTGCTTAAAAATCAAATCTGTATAGTGCAAGGTACCGGGTTTGCTGCGGCTTTTTATCAAATCGGTCAGCGTACCGCCGGCACTGAAATCATAGTAACGAAAAAAATACGTTTGCTGTGTGCTAAAGGCCGTATCGGGTGTAAAAACAACTACATTGTTATGAACGGCATAACGCCCCGGCTGTGCGGGCTGCAGGTTTCGCATAGAGGTATCGGCAGGCATGCGGTAAACAGCCATCAGCGTTTCCCAGGCTGTCGCCGATGAGTCACGGCTGATCTCGTTAATGATGGCCGGATCGAAACCGGTTATCTGCAATGCTTTTCCGTTATTAACTGTCTTAATGGTTACCGGCATTTTGGTTGATTTTTCGGCACAACTGAATAAAAACAACAGCAGGAGTAACAGAGGCAAAAGTTTTTTCATTTCACAAGATAGGTTTATTGTAATAAAAAGCAGATATTTCTGTTTACAACACAAAACCTGACACAATTGAAACTGAGATTTTTATTCCCGCTTTTCTCAATATTTTTTTGCTGTATTAAAACATACGCGGATGCACCTCGGGCAGACCTTAACCGTGTTAAAGAAAAAGCCAAACAAAGCCTGGCGTTTTGCCGGCAACGTGGCTACAACACCCGCTATTGTATTTTAATTGATATGGCCCTGCCATCGGGTGTTAAACGTTTTATGGTATGGGATTTCAGGAAAAACGATGTGCTGGTTTCCGGACTGGTGAGCCATGGCTGCGGCCGTAACCCCTGGAGTGGTGAATGGTCGAAAGACAAACCTGCGTTCAGTAACCTAGATGGCAGCCATTGTACTGCTCCCGGTAAGTATCAAATAGATGGGCGGGCCTACAGCGCCTGGGGAATCCACGTAAAGTATTACCTCACCGGATTGGAAGCAACCAATAATAACGCTTTAGCAAGGCAGATCGTTTTTCATTCATGGGAACAGGTAGCCGAAACTGAAGTTTACCCTAAAGGGACACCAGAAGGCTGGGGCTGTCCGGCTATATCAAATAATACCATGAAAATTGTAGATGCTTTGTTGAAGAAACAAAAGAAGCATGTGTTGATGTGGATATATCAATAACATAATTTGCGACCGAGGGACACGGTCGCGGGGTTAAATTACACTCCTCCTTTCACTGTCAATATAATTAAACTGGCTTTCTTCTAATTTTTCTTCTAAAGCGTCCAGCCCATTTTGCATTTTATAGTTCCGTTCTCGTAATGTTATAGGGATAAGCCAATAAAAAAATATTGTTTTATGGTTATTGCCAGGATCAAACAATTCAAGATCAGGTCCATCTAAATAAGGTAAAGAAATTAAACCGTAGCTGCACTCTGAATTTTCCTGCCATGGCCTTCCAAAATTAACCGTATGCCCTAAATTGAGATTTTGATTAACATTATGGAAATAAACTACACTTGTTAACAATTCTAAAATAGAACTATCCTGAATGGCGGAAAATAAATGTAGTTCGACAGGTTTTTCATGCGAAAATGTAGACATGCCACATGTTGCGTAAGTCCACATTTTCCTCTTGACAGTTGGTTTAAATTCTAAAATTGTAAGCGGATTATCAAGTTCATTGATAGGCCCCGTTGTCCATATCTTCTCTTCATAATTGCTTCCCCAATTTGATATATAATGCTCTTTTATCAGTTTGTTGTAAATGCTCATCTTGTAACCCCATTATACTTATAATGAATTTAGGTTATTTATTGTATTGTACTTGTTTTCAGACGAATGCAGAATAAGGCTACTTTACAATAGTTTTTACAAATCCGTACACAGATATTGTATCCGAGTATTTGCTTTCCCACAAATGCGACGCAGCGATCTGAAAAGAAAACTTACCCCTCAAAAGCTCACCCTTTACGTAGGTGTCTTTATCAAGAACAACGTTTTTATCTATCACTTTAAAAACAGGTTTTTTGTATGAGCTATCAGTAATTGAAAAAGGTTGATTGTATTTGGCTTCAAATACACCTGGGGATTTAACAAATTTCAATTCATAGCGGCCATCAGAAAAAGGAGTGTCCGTCAATTGAAAAACAAGAGCATTTTTATCGAGCGTCACTTCGCAATTTCTGAAATATTGCCTGACTTTACCTTCAATAACTGTCGTTTCTGATGTGTAATTACGTTTTGATGTATCTTTCGTTTGCCTGTTAATTACATAGCTGAAATGTTCTTCTTTAAAAAAAGGCTCATCATAAAGTTTGCTTGAATAGTTTCTCGCTGGATACAAAGTTGGTGTTTTTACCAATTTTGATGGTTTTTGTATTGGCTGTGAACAGGAAAAAAGAAACAGTGCGAGTAAAACGGATACCTTTTTCATAAATGATTGATTTTTAGCTTATAACTTGGCTTGACTTGCGGGCGTTTTGGTATATAGCCGGTAAAGCATGCGATTGCCGCATCGCGTCTCCCGCTTGTCCCCTTTTGCTGCTCCTCTTAATTACTCTACTTCTTCAACGTCACCTCAAATAATTTATAAATCCGTTTATACTCATCGGCCCAACTGCTGGGTTGTTCAAAGCCGTGGTCTTCTACAGGGTACGAGGCCAGCTCCCAGTTTTCTTTGTGCAACTCTATCAGTTTTTGAGTCAGGCGGATAATATCCTGGTAGTTTACATTCTGGTCTATCATGCCATGCAGCATCAGCAGGTTGCCTTTTAAGCCGTTGGCAAAATAAATAGGCGAACTTTTGCGATAGGCCTGTTCATCGGTAAAAGGTTCATTAAGGATGTTCGAAGTATATTCATGGTTATAATGCGCCCAGTCGGTAACGGAGCGTATGGCGCCGCCTGCCGCGAAAACATCCGGTTCAGTAAACATACCCATAAGTGTGATGAAACCACCGTATGAACCGCCGTACAAACCGACATGCTTCGGGTTAACACCATATTTTTCAACCAGCAATTTTACGCCGTCAACCTGGTCGGTGAGGTCTTTGCCTCCCATGTGGCGATAGATCCCTGTTCGGAAATCCCGGCCATAGCCCGCGCTTGCTGTGTAGTCAATGTCCAGCACAGTGTAGCCATTATCGGCAAGCATGTTATTGAACATGTACTCGCGGAAATAGTAACTCCACGAATAGGTAACGTTTTGCAGGTATCCCGCGCCATGTACAAAAACCACAGCCGGTTTTGCAGGATCTTGCTTTTTAGGCTGATACAGGCGAGCATAAACATCGGTACCGTAGCGGTTTTTAAAAGAGATGATCTCCGGGTCGCGCCATGGATACGACAAGTATTCGGCCGAAACGGAGTTGGTTATTTTTACCGCCTTTGCACCGGGTTTATTGGCCTGGATATATAGCTCCCAGGGCCTGTTTGAATAAGAATAGCGGATAGCCAGCCACTTTTCATCGGGCGAAAGTGTTACCTCGTTGCCGCCCTTCATGCCGGTAATTTTAACGGGGATGCCACCGCTAACCGGGATCCTGTAAAAATGGGTAATGCCCGGGTGATCGATATTGGCGGTAAAATAAAACGTCTTTTTATCCTGGCTTAGCTGCAAAGTCTGCACTTCCCATTTGCCGCTGGTGAGTTGTTTTTTGGCGCCGCTGGTTACATCAACCACATAAATATGCGAGTAACCGCTTGCTTCGCTCTGGTAATAAAAATGGTTATCATCAATAAAACCTGCATTTCCGGGATCATCAATGCCGGGGCCGCCAATCCAGGCCTCATCCCGCTGACGGTCAAGCAGGCTTAGTTTACCGCTTACCGGGTCTAAGCGCATGATCCAGCAGTCTTTATTATCCTGTGCTGAGATAATGACCACGGCATTGCTGCCGCTTTGATTCCATAAAACGCCATCGATATTTACCTGCCTGTCGGCGTTTTCCTTTTGACGGGCTTTTAATTCATCGGGATAATCTTTTAAATAGTCGGGCAGGTCTTTAATGCCGGGGATCTCTGATGTAATAACCGGGTAAACTGCTTCCCGGCGTTTATCGTAAATAAAAGTCTCTGATGTTGACGATGGCCGGCCTACCTTTGAACGGTTCGGAATATCCTCGGTGAAACCCGATGCGGTAACATAATTAGGTACAATCGCGTTTTGAACGCCATCGGCGCGTTTGGTAAGGCGATAGGTGATAAACCTGCCATCCGGACTGATCTGTACAGCGCTCAGTCTTTTATCGCCATAGGCAATCTCTTTCAGCTTGTCGGGCTTAAGCAATGCTGTTTCTGTTGAATCTTTTTTATCGTCTTTTGCTTCCTTTTTGATGATCTCAAACAACTCAAGCTGTTGTTTTTTGAGCCATTGTTCCTGCTCGCCGGGTTTATCCTTACTTTTTTTATCGCTTGCTGTCCGTACAAAATTGGTGAGCTGTACCAGGGTGCCGCCATTCAGGTTCAGGGCAAAGAGATTATTATCTTCTTTGTAAATGATCTTTGTTTCATCACCGCTGAAAACAGGGCTGTCTTCCTGCGCTACGGTATTTGTTAGCCGGGTGGTTTTGTTGGCTTTTACATCGTATAAAAATAAATCGCCGTTTTTACTGAATACCTTTTGGCTATGCTTTTTGTTCCATTCGCCGTAACCGGCTGCCAGATCGCGCTGCTCGGCAATGCTAACTTTTTGTACCTTGTTGTCGCCGGGGCTAACTGAATATAACCGGGTATTGCCCGAAGCGTCATCATCCCATTTAAAATAGATCTTTTTACTATCGTTAGCCCAGTTGATATTGGAGGGCGAAACCCCGATCCATTTAGGGTCGCGCATAATTTTTTCGATGCTAAGGGTATCCAGCTTTTGGGCAAAGGCGCCCGTTGCCGGGATCAGGAACAATAAGCCTAACAGTTTTTTCATATCTCAATAAAGCATGCAATTTAACAGTTTGGCTAATGATTGTTATTTTTAAGCATTTTATTGTTACAAAATGGAACTACAGGGCAACGGATTTTTATTGAGGGCGTGGCAACAGGGCGATGAAGCATCACTTCAAAAGCATGCGGATAACCCTAAAGTATCGGCTTTTTTGCGCGACAGGTTCCCGTACCCTTATACTATGGAGGATGCCCTGTTTTGGGTAAACCTGGCCCAAAATCAGCAACCTTTAACCAACTTTGCCATAGTAGTTAACGGTGAAGCCTGCGGCGGCATTGGTGTTGAACTTTTTACCGACGAAAGCCGCATAACCGCCGAAATAGGCTATTGGCTTGGTGAAGAACATTGGGGAAAGGGCTTAGCAACCGAGGCTGTAAAACTGGTAACCACTTATGCTTTTGAACATTTTTCGCTATTGCGTTTAGAAGCCGGTGTGTATAATAGAAACACGGCATCCATACGGGTGCTCGAAAAAGCAGGCTATATTCAGGAGGCCGTACTACGAAGGTCAGTTATTAAAAATGGCGAGGTGATGGATAAATATATGTATGCTATTTTTAAGGATGAACAACTAAATTCACAGGATGCCTAATTTGTATATCATAGCAGGTTGTAACGGTGCCGGTATACAGTTTTGCCCGAATTGCTTAACTGTAATGAGTTTGTAAATGCAGATAACATCGCGGCGGGACTATCTCCCTTCAATCCGGAAAGTGTTGTATTCGAAGCCGGCCGGATCATGCTGCAGCGGATTGAAGATTTGCTGAACCGGGGAGTTGACTTTGCCTTTGAAACAACGCTTTCAACCCGGAGTTATGTATCTTTGGTTAAAAGAGCCCGGCAAAAAGGATACGAAGTTACTTTATTGTTTTTTTGGTTAAGTTCTCCTGAAATGGCAAAGGAACGAGTAGCTAAACGAGTAAGTAAAGGAGGCCATAATATCCCTGCCGATGTAATAGAACGGAGATATTACCGGGGAATAAGAAATTTGGTATCTTTGTATATACCTCTTTGTGATAAATGGGTTGTAATAAATAATATAAATACGGGCTCCCTGGTGGTGGCAAGAGGTTTCGGGTCGTTAGAAGAAACAATAATAAAATCCGACGTTTGGAAAGTAATTTTAGATCAGGCAAATGACAACTAAAGCACAAAAAATGGGCATGGATGAGTTAGAGGCGAAGGTGCTTGAAGGCATGAAGCGGGCGAACCGTAAGCTGGTTGAAACTGCCGCTGCCAACAACGAGAGCCTTATCATTGGAGATAAAGACGGCAGTTTCAAAGCGGTGCCAGCAAAAGAGCTTTTAAAAACCCTTCCCGCCAAATAGCAATCACTTATAATTCCTTTCTCATTACATAATCGTTCATCCAGTATTTACCAATGGCTATATCCTCTTCATAGGCTATGGTAAACCCCATTTTTTCATAGAATGATTTGGCGTTGTTGTGCCTGTTGACGTTAAGTTCCAGCGTTTTCTTACCGGCATCTTTAGTTTTTTGGGCCACCTCGTTAATCAATACCTTTCCATAGCCTTTGCCCTGGGTTTGCGGCAGGCAGTATAGCTTGTGCAGCTTATAAACCTCCGGGTTTTCCTCGCGGGGCGAATAGGCTGCAAATGCCACCGGATTGCCTTCTTCCTCCAGTAACAGGTAAGTTTGCTGATTTTTCTGAATTTGTTCGCTGACCTTATCTGCCGAATAGATCCCGCTCAACATAAAGGCAATCTGTTCATGTTCAAGGATGGGGCTGTAGGTTACCCACCATGTTTTATCGGCTATATCACGGATGGTTTCCACATCATTTATAGTGGCTTTACGTATTGTATACATCTTCAAATTTAGTTTTGTGTTATTAAGAAAAGTCGTATGTCTTAACTTCTTTCTTCCCAGATCATGCACAGGTGCAAAATGGTTTCAACCGCTTTTTGCATATCCTGTACCGATACCCACTCGTGCCGGCTGTGAAAAGCATGTTCGCCGGCAAAAATGTTAGGGCAAGGCAAGCCCATGAACGAAAGCCGTGAACCATCGGTACCGCCGCGGATACTGCATAACTTAGCGGTTAAGCCCGTGCGGTTTATGGCCTCCATGGCATAATCAACAATTTGCGGATGCTGATCAAGCACACCTTTCATATTGCGGTATTGTTGGCTCACGGCAATATCAAACGTTGAGCCCGGAAATTTCTTCAATACATCAGCAGCAGTTTGGCGGATAACATCAACATGATCTGCGAGTTTACTTTCATCAAAATCCCGGATAATAAAATCGATAGAAGCGGTTTCCACATGCCCTTCCATACCTACCGGATGCACAAAGCCCTGCATTCCTTCAGTATGTTCCGGCGAAAGTTCATCAGGCAGGGCGGCAATAATTTGTCCGGCAATTTTAATGGCGCTTTCCATTTTGCCTTTTGCAAATCCCGGATGTGAGCTTACACCATTTATGGTAAGCCTTGCGCCATCGGCCGAAAAAGTTTCATTCTCCATATTACCCGCGCTTTCTCCATCCATAGTATAAGCGGCAAAGGCACCCAATTTGGCAATATCCACATGGTCAACACCATGGCCAACTTCTTCGTCGGGCGTAAACAGGATCCGGATATCGCCATGTTTTATTTCGGGATGGCTGATGAGCTGGTAGCAGGCATCCATTATTTCGGCCACACCGGCTTTATTATCGGCGCCGAGCAGCGTGGTACCGCTGGCTGTAATAACATCGTTACCCAACTGGTTCTTCAGATCGGTATGCTCGGCCATGCGGATCACCTGGGTGTTATCATCGGGCAATATTAAATCCTGGCCCTGGTAATTTTTATGTACAATTGGTTTTACATCTTTTCCGCTGCAATCGGGCGCGGTATCCATATGCGAGCAAAAGCAAATTACGGGTACCCTTTTATCAGTATTTGACGGAATAGTAGCATAAACATAACCGTACTTATCCAAATGAGCGTCGGCTATACCCATAGCCAACAGTTCATCAACCAGTAGCCGGCCAAGATCTTTTTGCTTTTCTGTTGATGGAAATGAAACCGAAGAAGGGTCTGATTGCGTATCAATGGTAACGTAGCGCAAGAAGCGTTCGGCTACTGTGAACTTAATGAATGAGTTAAAATTCATATAAAGCTTTTATATTAGGGGAAATTTAGGCGGTGGTTAATGCCATCTCCAGTTGTAAATATTGATTAAAATTATACATTGAAAAAATATTTTCTACTTTTTGTTTTGGCTTTCGTCACGTTTATGGCTGAAGCCCAAAGTGGTTACAACTATTATGAATGGGGTTTTGGCGGAGGTGTCAATTACGCACGCGGTTATGATGACCTTAAAAAGCAGGTTTGGCACCCGGGCGGCACGCTTAACTTAACCTATAACTACAGCCCGTATGTACCGATAGCCCTCGATTTTCATTTTGGGACCATTGAAGGCGGAGGGCTTACTCCAGCCACGGATCAATTTGGCCGTAAATCAAAAAATAATTTCCTGGCACTTGCCCTTCGTGCTGATTTGCAGATGGGAGAAATAATTGATTACGATAACAGTAGTGTTTTAAACGTACTTAAAAACTTTTATATAGGATCGGGCATCGGTGCGATAAAAAACAAAATGGCTTTTGTGCAGCGTTCAAACCCGCCAGGATATGAAAATAATGGGCCGGTTGGCGAAACAAGAGGTTTCGAGGGGAAAGATAAAAGTACTAACCTGATGATACCGATAAGGTTTGGTTATGAATTTAAGATTTACGATGACTATGACCAGGTAGGTTACACCATAACATTGGGTATACAGCATAGCTATACTTTTGGCGAAGGGCTTGACGGATACAATGACAACCCTCAGATTTTCAAAAACAACGCGGCCGACCAGTTTGTTCAATATAGCATCGGTTTTAAATATAATTTTGGCAATACGGTATCCTATACCAAGTTGGTCAGAAACTTCAGACGATGAATATAGAAGAACTGCGTGATTATTGTTTGCAAAAACCGGGCGCGACCGAAGGTTTCCCTTTTGGTGAGGATACCCTGGTTTTTAAAATTGCCGAAAAGATCTTTCTGTTAACCGGTTTACAAACCGGCGACAGGTTCAATGTTAAATGCGATCCTGAATGGGCTGTTGAACTCCGCGAACGCCATCCCGAAGTGCAGCCCGGTTACCACATGAATAAAAAAATGTGGAACACCGTGCAAATGAACGGTTCCCTCAGCCGTAAACAACTCTGCGAAATGATTGACCACTCATACAATGAAGTGGTTAAAAGCCTGCCTAAGAAAGTGCAGGCGGAGATAGCTGTATTATAAAACGGTCCTCCCGTCATCCTGAACTTGTTTCAGGAACCCACACACAGGTCGCCTCTAAGCAAGTCTGAAACTTAGCGTATGGGGTGCTGAAACAAGTTCGGCATGACGATAAATTAAATCACCTCACCAGTAAAAATCACCTTACAGCCCCTTCCTTTGCCACACTTAAACTATATTTGAGCAACGTATTTACTTATGAAGATAGTTTTTGCCGCCCTGATTGCCTGTTTCGTTGCCTTATCTGCAAAAGCCCAGCTTACCCCGTTTGAACTAAGTAAGGATAAAAATTATACCGCCACCTATGCCCAGGTAATCGATTACTATCAAAAGCTTAACAAGCTGTATCCGCAGCAGATGAGGCTGATCAACTATGGCACTACTGATGTGGGTAAACCCTTAACACTTGTAGTGCTTTCAAAAGACAAGTTATTTGACCCGGCTGTTATCAAAAAACAAAACAAAAGGGTATTGCTCATCAACAACGGCATCCACCCCGGCGAACCGGAAGGCATTGATGCAAGCATGATGCTGGTGCGTGATCTGCTTAAAAATAATACCCTGCCAAAAGATGTGGTGATATGCCTGATTGCACTTTATAATATTGACGGCAATCTTAACCGTGGCCTGAGCCGTGTAAGTCAGAACGGTCCATCGGCTTACGGCTTTAGGGGTAATTATCGCAACCTCGACCTTAACCGCGATTTTATTAAGACCGATAGCCGCAATGCTTTGGCTTTTACACAGATCCTTACTACCTGGAAACCCGAAGTGTTTTTAGATAACCACACCAGCGATGGCGCCGACTATCAATATGTGATGACGCTAATCGAAACCCAGAAGGAAAAGCAAAACCCCATCCTGGCCGACTATACCACCAAAACACTTACACCGTACCTGTACAGCAAAATGAAAAAGAGCGGGTACGAAATGATCCCTTACGGCGCCGGTGAAGAGGGTTTACCGGATTCGGGAATTGTTAGCTTTCTGGAAACCCCGCGCTTTGCTACCGGCTTTACGGCCCAGCATAACATCATTAGCTATATTACCGAAACACATATGCTGAAGCCTTTTGATAAGCGCGTGTATGCCACTTACGATTTTATGCAGCACCTTATTGAAATTAACCAGCGCGATGCCAAACTGATAGGAGAGTTGAAACGCAAGGCCGATGAGCAGGTAACCAATCAAAAAACGTTTGCGTTAGGCTGGATGGTTGATAAAAGTAAGGTTGATACTATTACTTTTAAAGGTTATGAGGCAGGCTATAAAACCAGCGGCGTGAGCGGATTGCCGAGGCTATATTATGACCGGGATAAGCCCTACACCAAAACCATCAAATATTACAACACCTATAAAGTTACCGCCACTGCCGATAAGCCTGTTGCCTATGTAATTCCGCAGGCATGGGGTAAGGTGATTGACCTGTTTAAGCTGAATGGGGTGCAAATGAAACAACTGGTACATGACACCACGCTTAGCCTGCAAATGTATTACATAGCCGATCTGAAAACACCGGCCCGGCCATTTGAGGGCCATTACCTGCATACCGGCGTAAAACTTAACCCGGTGGATATGCCGGTTAAATTTTATACCGGCGATTATGTGGTATATACTAATCAGCCGATAAACCGTTATATCGTGGAAACGCTGGAACCGCAGGGTGTCGACTCGTTTTTTGCGTGGAACTTTTTTGATTCGGTGCTGGGCGAAAAAGAGTATTTTTCGGACTATGTTTTTGAAGATATAGCCGCCGATCTGCTGAAAAAGGATCCATCGATTAGACAAAAACTGGACGATGCCAAAGCGAAAGACCCACAGCTGGCCAATAATGCCGGTGCGCAATTGTTCTTTGTTTACCGTAATTCGCCTTACTTTGAAAAAACTTTTATGCGCTACCCGGTGGGCAGGCTTTTAACTAATACCAAACTCGACCTTAAATAAATGGAATATTTACAAACGGCCCCGGTGGCCTGTGCTATTTTCGCAATAACAATTATTACTTCGCTTTTAGCTTTTTCAAACAATAACCTTTATGGCCGTATGATGCTTCACCCTTACACCGTTTCGCGCGGTAAGGATATTCATACCATCATCACCAGCGGGCTTATTCACCGCGACTGGATGCATTTGTTTTTCAATATGCTGTCGTTTTACTTTTTTGCTTTTGGGCTTGAGCCGTTATTAGGCCACGTTCAATTTGCCATATTGTACACTGTAAGCTTAATTTTAAGCGACATGCCTACTGTGCTCAAACACAAAGATCATTACAGTTATTATAGTTTGGGTGCGTCGGGTGCGGTAAGCGCGGTTATTTTTAGTGCGATATTATATAATCCCCTGGCTCAAATGATGATATTGCCGATACCGATACCTATTCCGGCAGTAATATTTGGTGTATTATATCTTGTATATTGCCATTATGCCTCAAAGTATTCGCGCGATCAGATCAACCATGACGCACACTTTTACGGCGCACTGAGCGGCTTAATGATCACCATTATATTTCATCATGAAATTTTGCCCGATTTTTGGCAGCAGATCACAATGGCAATTTCAAATCTTGGCCATTAATAAAATCGCCGTCGGCATTAAATAAAAAGCTCATGGGCTTTTCGGGGTTCCTGATGATCTCTAACAGCAGGAACCCCCAATTTTTCCAAAAGTTTTCCAGTACCTGTCCGTAGGTTTTGTTCATCCAGTCATCAAACAGGGGTTTGCTGCTGGTGCCGCGCAGGGGCAGGGCTTCTAAGGATATGGTGTCACCAATATGGAAAATATCGTACTCGGGCAGCCGGTTAAATAAATAAGCCGAATAAAAGAAGCGGGCGTTCAACTCTTCAAACTGGATAGGATGCAGAGTGTGATCTGAAATTTTATCCAAAGCTTCTTTATGGTAGCGGGCGTTGGCGCCGTTATCCTGCAGGCAAAGGATCAGGCCAAAATCTTTTATCCTTAATGAGAATGTAAGCGTATTGATCTCATCGCGATAGCCAAAAACGTTTTCAGCATTATCAACCTTAAATAATACCAGGCTGTACGGCTTAAAACCATCAAACTCAACCGGCAGATTGAGGCTTTGCAGCATCATGTGCAGGTTATTGAACTTGTGGATAATGGATTGCGATATGTTAAATTCCTCGCCCTGCGAGTGCTGCAATTTAATGCCGGCCTGGATCTCATTAAAAATAATTCCGTACAGCAATTTGCCCGCCCACAGAAACAGTTTATCCTCATCAAGCGCCTTTACAGCCTCATAACCGGTATCAAAAGCAGCAGCAATTGTGTTTTCAAGCGGTTCAAGATAGCGTTCGTTAACTTCGGCTGTGCAGGGCAGTTTCAGGTCTTTATAAGTAGCCATGCTTTCGTCGAGCAACTTAAAAGGCTTATCTTCCAGTTCGTAACGGCTCATGAGCCATTGCGGAAATACCTGGATCTGTTCCTCGGGCGAATTAAGGTTTTGCCCCGTAAGGAAACATTTATTGTTGCTGAAATTGAAATTGGTGAACGGTGAATAAATTTGTGCCGGCATGGCCGCAAAGATAAGCACGATTTTCGTACTAAAATTTTAGCTTTGGTTTTTAACATGGAACTGACATATCAACCCTACGAGCTTCAGCTGAAGCATGCTTTTACGATAGCCAAATTTTCAAGAACTTCTACACCGGTTATGCTGGTGCAGATCAGTCATGAAGGCAAAACCGGCTACGGCGAAGCTTCTATGGTGCCTTATATGGGCGAAAGCCATCAGAGCGCTACCGAGTTTTTAAGCAAGGTTGATATCAGCAGATTTAGTTATCCTTTTGATTTTGGAGCAGTCATTAATTACCTCGACAGTATTGCTCCCGGCAATCCGGCTATTAAAGCAGCCATTGATATTGCCCTGCATGATCTGGATGGCAAACTAAAACAACAACCTTGCTGGCAATTACTTGACAGCAGCCCTGCGCTGATGCCTGTTACCAGTTTCACAATAGGCATAGATACGCCCGAAATGATCATTAAAAAAGTAAAAGAGGCGGAGGGTTTTAAGGTGATCAAGGTAAAACTGGGCCGGGATACAGATAAAGAATTGATCTCTACCATCCGCTCGGTTACCGATGTGCCGCTTTATGTAGATGCTAACCAGGGCTGGACAGATTTGCAGCAGAGTTTGGATATGACCCACTGGCTGCATGAGCAAGGCGTACAATTGATAGAGCAGCCCATGCTCAAAACTGATCCCGATAGTAATGCCTGGCTTACCGAACGCAGTCCTATTCCTATTATTGGCGATGAATCCGTTCAGCGTTTTGAGGATGTGGAAAAGGCCAAAGGTGTTTATACCGGGATCAATATTAAACTCATGAAATCTGCAGGTTTATATGAAGCGAAAAAAATGATCGACAAAGCCCGCGAGCTTGACCTGAAGATCATGATTGGATGTATGACCGAAACAAGCTGTGCCGCTTTAGCAGGTTTAGCCATTGCTCCGCAAGCAGATTGGGTTGACCTTGACGGCCCCTTTTTAGTAAGTAATAACCCTTATGTAATGCCGGAATTTAGTGACGGAAAATACATACTAAACCACGATCCGGGCTTAGGGTTGAGATTTAGTTAAGTAGCTTTGATAACCATTCCAGGGCTTTCAGCTTTCGGCATTCTGCTTTTGGCTTTTTTTCAAACCATCCTTGGCCTCGTCCGTTATCCTGATACATCTAAATAAAAAAACATTATGGATAAATTAGAAATAAAAGGCGGATGGAACGAGCTGAAAGGCAAAATAAAACAAGCCTACGGCGACCTTACCGACGATGACCTTGCCTGGCAGGAAGGTAAAGACGATGAAACACTTGGCAAGCTCCAGCAAAAAACGGGCAAAACCCGCGATGAGCTGGTGAAGTGGATAAACAGTTTATAAAATTTGAGAAGCTCCGGGAACGGGGCTTTTGGCTGAAAGATGATTAGGGAAGAAAAGTGCTGAATGCGGAAAATAGTTCACTTTGTCAACGGAGATTAACTTGTTAATTATAGTTAAATTAGCCATATAAGCTTTTAACAGTGCGTTTTTAATAGGATATTGTAGTAATTAACTATGAGCCTCTTATGAAAAGGGTATTGCTGTCGGTGCTTTTGTCGGTTTTTTTGAGGGTGGCTTTTGCTCAAAATACAGCATTAACAGATGGTATTATTTGCGAAAACGGTTCAAACAGACGTTTGGCGAATATTAAAATTGTCAACAAACGCACGCAAAGCCGTACAATAACTAACGATATTGGCGAGTTTAAAATAACGGCCAATCCAGGAGACACACTGGAGCTTTCAAATGATCTTTTTGAAACAAAGGAAGTTATAACTGATGATTCACACACAGCAATAGCATTTTTGAACAAAATAATAGGCCTAAAAGAAGTTGTGATAAAAGAAAACTCTTTGAAAAAAGATCTCACCGAAACCCAGCTTATTTATAGAAGCAAAGGGGTGTTTTATACCGGGACGCCTCATTATTATTATTTATTCCTTAAGCCAATGACCTTTATTTACGAAAATTTTAAAAGCGAGGTGATCAATGCAAGGAGATTTAAAAAAGCGGCGGTACGTGATCTCGAAGGGCAGGAGATAAACATGCGGTTTAATGAGCGGGTTGTTCAAAATAATACTCCGCTCAATGACACGCAAGCCGGAATTTTTGTGATCAAATATTGGCCTTCAATACAACAGGTACGAAGTTGGAGCGATTATGATATTGTTCAGTACATAAAACATTCGTACGAAGATTTTAAGAAAGAAGGAAAATAGTTGAAAGCTTAAACCGTTCTCTACACCCTCTTCCATTCTTTTTTCTTGAGTCCTGACTCTTGATTTCCTGTCGATTCTTTTAAAACCATCCTCCTATCCCATCTGTTATCCTGACACATCTAAATAAAAAACATCATGGATAAATTAGAAATAAAAGGCGGATGGAACGAGCTGAAAGGCAAAATAAAACAAGCCTACGGCGACCTTACCGACGATGACCTTGCCTGGCAGGAAGGTAAAGATGATGAAACACTTGGCAAGCTTCAGCAAAAAACGGGCAAAACCCGCGATGAGCTGGTGAAGTGGATAAACAGTTTATAAAATTGAAAGCCTCAGTAACGGGGCTTTCACTATTTAAATAGCTTTGAAAGCTCCAGTTTAAAACCTGGAATTACTATTGAAGTTAGGTTTTCTGTTTTAAGCGCTTTCTGCTCTAAACTATAACCTTCATGTGTTAGCTTATACATATCGGCATTTTCCTGTACCGGATCTATAATGATATATTCTGCTACGCCGTATTTTTCATAAACATCCTTTTTTTGCCTTAAATCATAGTAAGCAGTAGAAGGAGAAAGGATTTCGATGATTAAATCTGGGGCTCCTTCTATCCTGTCTTTTACAAGGTCGGCAATCCTGCCTTCTTTTATGTAAAGTATATCGGGCTGAAGTACATTTCCATCATCAAATTTTACATCCATTGGTGCGCTTACAAGAAAGCCATTATCATTTATGCTATCTAAAAAGTTAGACAATAGCTGTATAATTTTAGCAGATAACTGTTGGTGGGCAGGAATAGGTGAAGGCGACATAATTAAATCATAGTTGATCAGCTGAAATGGCGCACCTTCCTCAAGCATCAAATAATCCTCCACGGTGTATTTCTTTTTTTTATCTGTAGTCAGCATAAATCAAATATAACTAAAATTCATTTTGTTACCAATATAGCCGCCATGTAAATAAACCCAATATTATTAAATATTATATATGCAACTATTCCGATGCAGGCGTGTCATATAAGTACTTATAACTACAAAACATGAAACTAAACCTCAACCATCTAATCTTATTTATTTTATTTTTTACATTCTCATCTACATTATCTGCACAGGAAAACGCTTTAGAAAAAGCCGCATCCAACGCCGAGAAAAGGATCAGCCAGATCCGGGTTAACAATAAGATCGACGCCGATTCAACCTTTAAACTGCTTAGCAACTGGCATGATTACCCGGATATAAAAGGTGGCAAAGACTATCTTTTCTACTATACTGATTCGCTGTTTGGTAAAGTGCCGTTCAGGGTGTTTGTGCCTGTTTCTTATAGTAACACACGTAAAACCACTTGTATATTATTACTTCATGGTGCCGTTGGCCAAAGTAGTTTCGCCGATGCAGACAGCATTCAAAAATTTGACGATGATATCATTTTTGCCATCCTTAAAAAGCAGGACAACATCATTATCAGGCCGATTGGTGACCCTAAAAAGTTCTTCAACTGGGTATTAAATAAAAAAGCTTTTCGCGATCGCGATGTGCCAAATTTTACCTATCAAACACTGGCCAATATATTAATTTCGGTAAAAAAGCAAGTTAACATCAATGACAGCAAAATATTTGCTTTAGGGCATTCAGATGGCTCGGACGGCGCCATTGGTTTGGGTCTTTACACGCCAAATCAATTCGCCGGCTTTATGGCGTATAATTCAATGTTCGACAATATCTTTGCCCGCGACTTTTATATCAGAAACATTATAAACAGTCCGCTATACGTGGTACATTCTGACCTCGACGATCTGCGCCCCATCCAACAAACCCGCATTATTATGGATTGGTTAAAAGATAGGCATGATCGTCTGATTTACAAAGAATACATCGGCTACCAACATTACGATAAGCATTTAAACACCGACCTTCCTTATACATCCGTATTTATAAATAGTGTGAGCCGTAACTTATTCAAAAACAAAATCTATTGGGAATGCTATAGCGATAAAATTTATAATTCGTACGCATGGATAAAACTAACGGGTATCGATACCGGGCTTAATCGTGCTGCCTGGCATCAGTCACTTACTTTTCCTAATTATGATAAGATCAAAAAAGAAATTGATACCTGGTACCGGCAGTATCAGGGCCTGAACAAAAGCGCCGCCGTTAAAGGGACATTTTTCAATAATATATTCAACCTTGAAACATCGGGTGTAAAAGAAACAGAGATAATGATTAGCCCACTAATGGTAAACCTGGAGCAACCGGTTGTTGTAAACATAAACGGCAAACAGGTTTTCAGGGGCAAAATACAAGCTGATAAAAACTTTATGCTTCGGAATTTCAAAGCCAGTTTTGACAGGGATGCCATTTGGGTAAACTCGGTTAAATTAAAAGTAGAATGAGCCGGGCCGGCTACATTGTTGAGGATTGTTAACTTTGCCCAATGAAAGTTACCAAACCCACCATACTTGTTGTAAATGACGATGGCATCACCGCGCCGGGCATCAAAGCCCTGATGGATGCTATGGCCGAAATTGGCCGTGTTGTAGTTGTTGCTCCGGATAGCCCGCAATCGGGTATGGGGCATGCCATTACCATCGGCAAACCTTTACGGCTTGACCAGGTTGACATTTACGAGGGCATTGAAATGTACCGCTGCTCGGGCACTCCGGTTGATTGCGTAAAGCTGGCTGTTAACAAGATCTTTAAAGGTAAAAAGCCTGATCTTTGTGTTTCGGGCATTAACCATGGCCTTAATAACTCTATCAATGTGCTGTATTCGGGCACGATGTCGGCAGCGGTTGAGGGAGCCATTGAGGGTATCCCGTCGATAGGTTTTTCGTTAGATGATTATACTTTGCAAGCCGATTTTGAGCCTTGTATCAAGTTTGTAAAAGAACTTGCTTTACAGGTTTTAGCCCATGGTTTACCACAAGCCAGTTTGTTAAATGTAAACTTTCCTGGGACCAAACACATTAAAGGCATTAAAATATGCAGGCAGGCGGCTGCCAAATGGGCCGAAGAATTTGATGAACGCATAGATCCGCATAAAAGGCCTTATTACTGGCTTACCGGCGTTTTTCAATTAAATGATGGCGGCGAGGATACCGATGTGTGGGCTTTGGAACAGGGTTATGCTTCGGTTGTGCCGGTGCAGTTTGATATGACCGCACACCACGTTATCCCCTACTTAAACAACTGGAAATTCAACCTGTAATTATGCTAAACAAAAACGACGTATCCTTAGGCCTGCTCATTGGCGCCATACTGCCAGGTGTTAGTCTGTTTGTTTTTGGATTTCTGCTTAAAAATCAACTGGTTTTCATGCATAAGCCGGGCATTCCATACTTTGTAGCTTTTGCTATCAATTTGTTTATCATCCGTTATTTTTATGGAAAAGGGGCCGATAAAACGGGAAACGGTATCGCTATGATCTCGCTTTTGTTTATGCTGGCCATATTCATTTTTAAATTGCAATCCTTATAATGAAATATTACCTGGTAGCCGGCGAAGCTTCGGGCGATTTGCACGGGGCTAATTTGATGAAAGCACTCAAATCGCTTGACCCTGGTGCTGATTTCCGTTTTTTTGGCGGCGACCTGATGCAGGCCGAGGGCGGCACACTGGTAAAGCATTATGCCGATATGGCTTTTATGGGCTTTGTTGAAGTGGTTGCCAACCTGCAAACCATTCTTAAAAACATGCGATCGTGCAAGCGGGATATCTCTGCTTACCACCCCGACGTATTGATCCTGATAGATTTTCCCGGCTTTAACCTCAAAATAGCCGAATACGCCAAAGCTAACGGCATACCGGTTAACTACTATATTTCGCCCAAAGTTTGGGCCTGGAACCAGAAGCGGGTGTTAAAAATCAAACGCATTGTTGACCATCTATTTTGCATATTGCCTTTTGAGGTGGCGTTTTACAAAGAGTGGGGAATGGATGTTGATTACGTAGGCAACCCTTTGCTTGATGCGGTTTCGGCATTTGATCCTGACCCTGCTTTCCTGCAAAAAAATAAACTTGGCGTAAAAAAAATTATAGCACTGTTACCCGGCAGCCGCAAACAGGAAATCAGCAGACTGCTGCCCGATATGATCCGGGCTTCGGCCTACTTTCCTGAATACCAGTTTGTAATTGCCGGTGCACCGGCTTTTCAGGCTGATTATTATGCGCCGTACTTAAACGGCGCCGAGATCCCCGTTGTATTCAACGGCACTTACGATCTGCTGAATCGTGCCCATGCAGCTGTTGTAGCTTCCGGCACCGCGACACTTGAAACCGCGCTGTTTAACGTGCCGCAGGTAGTGGTGTATAAAGGCGGGAAATTAACCATCGCCATAGCGCGCATGCTGGTTAAACTCAAATTTATATCGCTGGTTAACCTGATCATGGATAAAGCGGTAGTGAAGGAGTTGATCCAGGAAGAGTGTACGGCCCACAAGATAGGTGAAGAGTTAAAACTGATTGTCAATGATGTAACCTATCGCCAAAACATGCTCAATAATTATGAAGAGCTTGATGTGCGCATGGGGCAGCCGGGGGCATCAGCCAAAACAGCCGGGTTAATTGTTAAATATACTGAAGCAGATAGGAAATCATAGTAAATTCAGCGACTTCCTTAAAGGAAAAGACCATTATTGCTGTACGCACTGACGCTGGGATATGTTATTTCGCCAGGTTGCTTTTAACAACAAGCTCAGGATTCTATTTCCTTATCATTATTTTCTTCTGGTTTTAGTTCGGATTGGATGATATCCTGTTCCAGCTTTTTTTCATCTTTCTGGTTTCGCCTGATGATCCAAACCAGCAAAATAATAACAGCAATAACTACAATTGTTACTATGGGATAATTAACCTGGTCCATAATGTTTGTATTTATGTAGAGTATGTAATTTCACAGATAGCAATACACCATACAGAGAATCAGTCTTTAGCTCCTGCTCGTGCAGGATCAATTGACCGTAACCGATTTGTTCATCACCTGGTTAACGGTACCACGCGTAAATAGATGGTGCAATATGGTGTTTAACTGCATAGGTCATTCGCCCGCCGCTTTACCCAAATAACCGTTTCAGGCATTTCCTTTAGGTGACCAAAGTGTTAATATATTGTTATTTAATATTATACAAAGATAGCATTAAGCTTGCCCGGCTTTACTAAAAAAAATAGAGCCCTGTTTTTTGCAGGGCTCCACGTTTTCATAGGTGATGTTAGTACTCGATAGGTAGATATATATATGTTGATCAAGCGGCAGACAGCGTTTGCTGTGCTGCTACCTGCTTGTTGTTGCTCATGAATTGGGTTTTGGCCCTGTAGTTTTTCAGATCTTCCCTCAACAGCTCCAATAATTCGGCATCAAAGCGTGCAAGTAATTTAGTTATTGCGGGGGTTGGTTTATATGCTTTCATAGGTAGATGTAGTGTAGGTGATGTTTTTTATATTTAGTTTAAGCTGCCGGCGTTAAATAGGGCGTTTTAGTTTTGATAGCTTTTAAGTCGCTCATGATGATGTTTTTAAGTGCATTATCAAAGCTTGCTATTAGTTTGGTGGTTGATGTTTGTTTTTGCGTTTTCATGTTGTAGGTTTTGAATGTTTTAATATTTTAATGTCTTCGTTTTAGTCTTTCTTTTTTTCGTTCCCGTTTTCGGTGAGGTTATCGTGGCGGCGTTTTGCTTCTTTATACTGCCTTAATATTTGTTCCTCATCGCGTGGGTCTGAAGTTTTTGTCGGTTCCACTGGGTTTTCCCACTCTTTCTCTTCTTCAGGTTTAACCGCTTTGTCTTTTGTTTTCATAACAACTGCGTTTGATAAGTACTAATCTAAATCAATGCCAAACTTTTATCGGAGAGCAAAAAAAGTCATTAAAAATTCAGATTTATTTTACAATACGATGTAAATGACTGTAATACAGGGATATTTTTTTAGAAGAAATTTTTACTTTTTTTGATCAATTCAATACCGGCAACTATTCAAAGCAGATAAACAGGCATACGTTACCGAACATCGGTAGCAGTAGCGGACGATTTTTTGTAGTTTAACAAATGCACTATGATCACTATTACTGATAAGGCAGCTCCAATAGCACACACTCCGTTCCACTCATAGTTTTTCCAAACTAAGCTGGCGAAGAACGTGCCTAAAGCCCCGCCTATAAAATAAGACACCATGTACACTGTATTGATACGATTGCGGGCTTCCGGGATCAATGCAAAAATAATAGACTGGTTAGAGATGTGAGTAGCCTGCACACCCATATCAAGCAGAATAACCCCGATGATGAGCCCTATTATACTATGGCTCGAAAAATAGAATACAATAAAAGAGATCAGGATGAGCGAAAGTGTATAAATTGATAATTTGTATGCGTCCATTTTATCACTCAGGCGGCCCATAAAGCCAACGGCTACTGCGCCGAAGGCGCCAACAAGGCCAAACATACCCGCAGCGGCGCTGCCCTCATTAAACTGAGGCTGTTTTAACAGGAATACCAGCGTTGTCCAAAATGCGCTGAAACCGGCAAAACATAAAGCCCCTCTGAATGCTGCCAACCTTAATTTAGGCTGGGTTTTTACTAAATGGATCAATGATTTCATCAATTTACCGTAATTGCCTTTATAATCGGGTTCAATTTCGGGCAAAAACAAAAATATCATAACCCAGATGAGCAACATTAACCCGGCGGCTATATAAAACATGCTTCGCCAGCCGAAATGCTCGCCTATAAAACCGCTTAGCGTGCGTGACAGTAAAATACCGATTAGTAAGCCGCTCATTACAAAGCCAATCTTCTTACCCCGCTCATGTGGCTTGGCTAAGTGGGCCGCCATTGGGATCAGCAATTGCGGAATAATCGATGATACGCCTACCAAAAAACCCGCTATCATAAGTATAGTTACGGAAGGCGCCATGGCGCTGGCTATTAACGATATGATCATGAGCACAAAATCAATTAAAATAAGACGCTTACGCTTAAGCATATCCGCCAATGGCACTATAAATAATAAACCCGTAGCGTAGCCAATTTGCGTAAAAAGCGATATTTGCTGCGCTTTTTTATCGCTTACGCCAAAAGTATTCGCCATATCGGCCAGTAATGGTTGGTTATAATATATGTTGGCTACCACCAAACCTGTAGCTATGGTCATGATCCATAAAGTTAATGGCGTAAGATGCGGGTGTTGTTTTGCGGTATGTGTTGATGACATATTTTAAAAGGCAGTATATTTTTGCTGCAAAAGTGTTAAAGCATCTTTAAAAAAAAGCCTTTGTAAAGTAATTTTTATTATGTAACTGCGTTTAGAACATAAATTGTTTTAGCAGGCAATCGTTCTTTAAAGAGCTAAAAGCAGTATTAAGGCATAAAAAAGGTGGTATTTTGGAGTTTTTTAAAGAAAAATTGGCGATTGTTTTGCTTTAAGCATACAATATGCTTTGAAATTTAATTTTAATATAGGTTTGGATCCTAATTTTACTTTAAAAATCATTTAAAATTAAATTTTTGTAAACTTTATAAATAAAACCGAATCTTTTTTTGATGAAAATGAACGATGTGGCGATTATTATAAAATAATTTGAAAAAATTGGTAATTTAATAATGTTTTATTCTTATTTTTGACAATAAGATACCGGATGGCAATGTAATTGATAAAACTTACAAAACAATTACAAAATATATTTTCCGAATATCAAAACTTAGTGTTACTTTTACACCGTGTTAAAAATAACACAATACATAAAGTAGTCTTCTCATAATTTAGGTTTATAATTGGTTAGTAAAGGCCCCTGCCCATCAGGGGCTTTACTTTTTTATTAAGCTTTCGTTCCGCCGGAAAATTAAGGCAAACCAACAGCATATATATTTAAAGTTTAAATTAAACAAACCGATAGTAATGGCAGCTGAGACAGGATTGGATAAAATAAATAACAATAGAATTTCATTTTAATTCACAAAATTCTATATTTGCAGCCCACCACGGGGGATTAGCTCAGCTGGCTAGAGCGCTTGCATGGCATGCAAGAGGTCATCGGTTCGACTCCGATATTCTCCACTGAAACTGGCTCATAATCAAGCATTTGCAAATGTAGATTATGGGCTTTTTTGTTGGAAGTAGCTCTCAAGCTACGTGTTGGCGTACCCTTAGGTGTACCCTCTAATGCACATTATCTAAAAAATATCGCCTTAACAATCAAATAGTTATGGCAACAGTAGCAATCATCCTAAACACTAAAAAGAAACTACTTAATGACCTTTACTCGATAGCATTGCGAGTAACACACAACCAAATAAGAAGGTATTACACTCTCAACAGTCTTTCTCTCGATCAAACGTTAACCTTTAAATGTAAAATCGAGGAGTGGATTTTATCGGAAGATAGAACTACAGGACACTTTACAAAAGCAGTTAGGGATTACAAGGCTATGAACCTTATTATCATTGACAAGCTTGCTTTAGCAAGGAAAATCTTGAGTGACTACGACAGAGGTGATGTCGAATTTGATTTCGATCGTTTTGAGGAAGACCTTAGAGGAAACCGAAAAAAATTGACAAAACAAAGCAGGATTAAGCTTCAAGATTATTATGATACAATTATCCAAGGCATTGAACAGCAACAGAAAATAGGATTAGCTTCGGTATTCACATTTACCAAAAGCTCTCTCAAAGAATACAGCCCTGCCGCATATATAACGGATGTGAATGTGCGTTTCTTAGAAGCGTTCGAATCTTGGTTACGTAACAATAAGAATTTGAAAGACACTTCCATTAGTGTAAAGATTAGAAACATACAGCGGATAATTAATTTAGCCATAGCTGATAAGCTTTTTAAGCAAGAGGACTACCCTTTCGGCGAAAAAGGATACTCGGTAAATAAGCGGCTCAATCATACAACCCGGAAGCGCTCCGTATCAAAGGATATTATAACAAAATTAAAAAACTATAAGACCGAACAAGGTTCGTCATCGCATCTCGCGCAAAGTATATTCATGTTCAGTTACTACACAAGAGGTATGAACTTCATTGACATTGCGGGCTTAAGGTGGTCAGATATTTACGACAATGAAATTCACTACACCAGGAAGAAAACAGGGCAACACTTCACCATCACGGTCAATTCGTATTCCCAAGAACTTTTAAATCAATATAGAAACGAGTATTCAAAACCGGATGACTATGTCTTTCCAATTTACAAGGACAGCATATTTAAAACAGCTAAGCAAAAGTACGAGCGCAAGAAATCGGCACTTAAACTTGTAAACAATAAACTTAAAGACTTAGCGATAGCTATAGGCGAACCCAAATTGATATTGACTACATACGTCAGTCGACACAGTTATGCTACCAACCTAAAGAAATCAGGCGTAGCAACTGCGATAATAAGTGAAGCATTGGGACACACTACGGAACTACAAACACAAACCTACCTTGATGAATTTGAAAAGGGAGTGATTGAAACGTGGGAAAATAAGATGTTTGATATGTAGATTAATTGCTATAATTGGATGAGAGTAGGCCAAAGGCAGTCCGCTCTCATTCTATTATGGAGCCATTGATTTTTGAAGCCGACGAAACTATTTATTGTGATGATCCCCAAAAATGGTTTCCTGATTATATTCCGCTAATACCGTCGGATACTATAATAAACAAGGTTATTACTGGTTTTGGGGCCACGACAACGGAAATTACAGCCCATCGGAATAGTATAATAATCTTGCCGAATGTGGCTACGATACACAACAAGCACGGCTATCATGCCGAAACCTGTAATACATTTCCGGTTTACGAGGGAGTTTCAGCAGATCGAATCGCGGCATATCTTAAAAGCCAAACTAGATATAAGAAAATTCTTACAACACCTGAATCTTTCAGTAAAATACTCGAGGCCTTTAAAAGAATCGGGATATCACCTTTCAACGACTATTTTGTCTTGACAGATGAACAGCATAAGCAAATTCAGGATATTGCATTTAGACCAAATATCACAATGGCGTTGGATAGCTTCTTTAAGTTTAAAGACAAGGCGATGATTTCTTCTACGCCTATAAAACCAAGTGACCCCAGGTTTAAAAACTTCAAGAGCATAAAACTACAACCAACTTACGCATATACTAAGGATGTGGAGGTGTTGTTTCATGACAATCTAATATTTGCACTGAAAGATTGTTTTGAACGCTATCCATTAATAAATCAGTTTGTATTTTTCAACAGCATCAATGGAATTCAAGACTTGATTCAGAAACTCGAAATCGGAAACGATTCTGTAATATTCTGTTCAAAAGAGAGTGCGGTATATTTGAAAACACAAGAGTACGCCGCCGGTGAACCGTATAGAGCATTCTCTAAATTTACACCAGAGACGTGTTCTAAATATAATTTCTTTACCTCAAGCTTTTATAACGGGCTCGATATCATACTTAACGAAGCTCCACAAGTTATCATGATTTCTCTTCCTGGAGATGCCAAAACACATCTTGATCCTTACACGGATATCATTCAAATAATCGGGCGATTTCGGAAGATATCAGAAAAACAGAACCCTATCTATGCTGAAGCTTTACATCTTGTTGAATATAATAGAAAGCCTTTGAATTATATGCCACAACGCCAGCTAACAGAATGGCTAGGAGCGGGAAGGAATGTATATGATACTGTTTTAAAATTAATGTACTCCAACCCCAATCCGTTGGAAAGAAATATTTATGTTGACATCTTGGAACGGCTTCCTTTTCACAAAGTCGTAGCGAATAAATGGCACCTTAAACGTAATAACTCTATGCGCGAAGCTGACTCAGATTCATATTCTACGATGTACAACATTGATTATTTCATGATAGATAAAATCTATGAAGAAGAGCGCATAAAGGGCTACTACAGTTCCCCCATAAATTTAATGGCAGCATATGAACGTGTTGGTATCAGCACGAGCCAAGACAACCCATCATTTGAGACCTTTTTGAACGAACGGATAGCACCTTACAATACAGAACAAAAATTGAATCTTAGGAAAGGGAAGCGTTATTCAAAAGAAAACATTAAGAAGATTGTTCTTCAATTAACGGATCTCGATCCCATCGGCGGGAATAATTTTGAGTATGACATTGCAACCTATAAACTAACAGATCCAACACCGTTAATTAGGTATGCCTTTGACAAATTAGGTCGTGAGAAATTAGCTGAACTTGATTACAGCATATCAAAAATCAAGCAAGCTCTAATTGACTATGATGTTAAAGATGGGAAGAACAGCCATCCTGTAATAGATAGTGTTTACAATAATTTTTCAACAGGATATAGAATATCTTTAAAAAAAATAAAAGAGACGCTACAGACGATTTATGATCGTCACAACATTCCTGCTAAAGCCAAAGCATCTGACATAGGACAGTGGTTCGAGGTTAAGCAATCAAAATTAGTAACCCATAAAAGAAATACAGGAGATAAGACAAGCCCCAAGAAACGGAATGAAGAGCGAGCTTATATTTTATTGAAGCGTCTCTTTGACATTCACAGAGGGCTTAAATAGTATCTGTTAACCAATTATTATGGTTGACAGCATACTGTCACCACTATCAGGTTTATTAATAGCTATCGGCTTTCTATAGTACTTCCAATTTATCTTTTCAGCCAAATGAAACTCTTTAGCTACCCGGCCTGAATCTCGACCCTTTTTTACCTCAAGTATATATTGCTTGTCAACCAGTTTTCTAAACTGAGTATAGATGACCTTGTATTTGAGTCCGGTCATGTCTTCTATGAAACTCAAATTGCCGTACAGGACAAGTGAATGGTTGTTAAAACATTGCCTGATCGCTAATAACATGGCTTTTTCATAACTCGTTAAATCATGCGAATCAAAGATGTCATACGGTATCTGAGCAAATGCATCTGTCTCTTTAAAGGCATATAGGTTTGCGACTTTTTTCTTCGGGGAACGTTTAACTATCAAATGGCCTGAACGTTCCAGCCGCTTTATTGACATGCTGACGAGCTTCTTTGAAACACCTGCTCTGGCGGCTATTGTTTCAAATGACGGTTTACATAAACCTGTCCCTCCGTTTTGGAAAGATCTAATGGCTACGTAAATAAGTAAATCTAAATAATGTAATCCATCTTTTATTAAACTAATGTTGCAAGGCAGCAAAACAAAACGGGTATTCATTTTAAATGTAAAGGAATATAAAATTGCCTCGCGCAAAAGATGAGGAACAAAGGCGCGCGAGCTACTAGAATCAATGCAAATATACTAAATATCAGCGACTTACCCAACGGAAACCATAAATACTCTGTCGGATACTCTAACTATAAGACATTCTATATCTTTAATAACTAATAGTATAGATACAGTCTCCCACAGGAAATGGCCTATTTATAAACCATCCACTACCCTTTTTATAAGCCCCCCCTCCGATTGTTAAAATTGGCTTGCAAGTTGAGTTTAAAGTCATTCTCTATAAAAACGTACACAGAATTTTTTTCTATGCTTCGAGCGGCCACATCCAGGCTGGATATAATCGCCCCTCTCAGTCTTGATTTACAACTAATTCCTTTTCAATCGATCTTGCCCACACCCTGTTAGCCTTTAAAAATGCAGCTTGCTCCGTTTTCAGAATGGCTTCCTGTTATCTTCAAATAATCCTGCTTCTGATTATTTACAGGCAGCAACCTGCATTCTTAAGGCAGGTGAGGCAAGTTCAATTGATCAGTGGTTTGCCTGTAAAAATACAATCACCAATAAGCACCAAACAACAAATCATGACCGAGAGATACAAGCACTTAAGTAAGAAAGCACATTTACTACTAAGCATTGCCGATGTTAAGCCGTTGCCCCGGTTTACCAAATGCTGGATACTGGCGGAGAGACGGTCTAAAGACCAGCATCAAAACCGACTCAATATTCATATTGAAGGCTACTTTATGGAAGCATTACGTAAAGCTAAACTCCTTTTGGCTCAATCGCCTCAAATAGCATTTGAACGAGACTACCGCATGAGCAGCACGGAAAATGCACAAACTATGCATGCGTTTATGTCAAGCAGCTTTTACTTCTATCTTGAATGCGATCCGCTTTTCCATTACAAAGTTGAATTTGCGTTTCACAACTGCCCTTATGAACAACAGATAAGAGCGCTGATAAGCAAGTTTCAAGTCGACGCAGAAGTCAGCGAGCGCATACTCAAAGAAGGCTTTACAACCTATTTCAAGCAGGTTTTAGCCTTTCAGGATAGCAGGTTTACCTATGTGCTTACGACCTCTTAAACAGGCTATTTACCATCTTATTTTCAACCTAAAGCCATGTGCTAACGCACTTGGCTTTTTCATTTTCAAACCAACTTCATAACAATATGAAAAATCAATCCACTCAACAAACTCAACGAAACAAAGCAGTCAAAACGGCTTACTTCAAAATAGTTAAGGCAGCGAAAATACTTATGTCGACTATCGAACGGCATGAGCTACGCTGCATTTTAATCAGAAAAGGCCAATCAGGGGAGAACACATTAAACACTACTTTACATCAACTCGTAAACCCAATCATTTACCTTTCACTTGAATGCCATGACCGAAAGAACTATTCAATTCATTTCGGCGTTGAGCAATTTAAACAGGAATGCGAATACTCAATTATGACAGCAAAGTTTGTCCGCATTCTTTACAGGCTAACAAGCATTGAGCAAACTACCTTAAACATCGAAGATTGCATCAATACAGAATACGTTATAACTGATTGCTCTTCATTATATGAAGCCATTGAGGATAGCAAACTTAAAAATCACGCTTTAGAAGTTATACCCTATAAACAAACGGTGAACAAAAGAAAACTTATGAAAGCCGTGGCATAGTGTCACGGCTGTTTATTAACTTCGCATAAAAACAGGAGGAAACCGCAAACATACCATCACATAGACATATCACCATATCGAAAATATAAGCGTTAAGCTTTGTTTGTTCTTGCTTTAGGAATCGGCAAAATTCAATAATGTAACGAGAACAGATGAGTCCAACGCCCACGCAATAAGCGTAGGGTGCTGGCTTGTTTGTTGTT
Source organism: Mucilaginibacter sp. SG538B (assembly GCF_013376065.1). NCBI lineage: Bacteria > Pseudomonadati > Bacteroidota > Sphingobacteriia > Sphingobacteriales > Sphingobacteriaceae > Mucilaginibacter > Mucilaginibacter sp. SG538B. The sequence continues at coordinate 959,723 of NZ_JABMJI010000002.1, read as the reverse complement.
ACATGGGCTTTTTGCCGAGCCTCTAAAGCACAAATTTAGTTCAGTCCTTGCGCTTATTGTGTTTTATAAACCTACCGAAGAGGCTGCTCGGTAACCTAAACTTAAGATAACCTTAAATGCAAAAAAACTTTATCCTCGCCCTTTTAGGAGCCTCGATCTTATTCTCATGCTCGAAAAAAAATGATTCTACTCCGGTAATCCAATCCCCATTAAGCCAAGCCATCGATTCTAAGTATATACACCAAGGAAGTGATGTAAACTCGCTCGATGTTAACTATTCCGATTACAATTCAACAGGAGACTGTAATAAAGCATTATTCCAGGCGGCTATTGAAACTGTAACCGGTTCAGGAAACATTAATACGGTCACAGTGAAAGGTGCTACTCTTACTATGGAATTTAAGAGAAATGCATTAGCTCAACCTGCTAAAACCTCTTTAACCTATGGCACAGAACTTTATAAGTCCGTCAACCAACCATGGCCATGGACTGGTTTTTTAATTATAACAAAGCAAAACACATTCTTAACCACAGACCAGTTTAATAAGGCTATCAACATTAAGTTGACGGCAATAAACACGGGTGACATTGCTAAAGTACTTTCGAAAACCATTGCAGATAATACCATGGCCATCGAATATAATTTAACTGCAAATATCTCAAATGGTTCAAAATCGGTATCGTATGAACTGCAAACCAATACGCCGATAACACTTAGGAGCCAGCTTAGAGTGAACTGTATAATCCCCGGTTTCTTTCCTACCCAATCCTATGTAACACTTGATTACGCTTCAACTTTAGCAAAACCAAAGCAAAGCAGTTTAGACGGCAATGTTACTTCTTATTCTCAGGAAGCCAATCCTTTATTCGTTTCAGAATCACTATCCGAATACATAGCAGGTAGATACTTTGCGGAAAAATTATATCCGACCATCAAATAACCTTTCGTCTCACCTTTATTTAATAACGTCATGACTGATACTCGTTTCCGATTTCTTGTTTGGTTAATTCCATCTGTGGTAATCTATCTTATATGTAGTTTTATACAGATGGATATAGACTTTAGAAATTGGTCTACTGTATGCCGAGGTAGTTTTGCGGTACTGACAGTGGTTTTAGCTTTATATGCTACTATGGCCGCAAGAGACTAATTTATAACCACAAGCCAAAGCTTTCCTTAGGCTCAATAGTTGCTTAAGTGAGCAAAGGAAAGCTTTGCTTGTTGGCTGGGCGCAGAGGCCTTTCACACACCAGGTCCATCGGTGTTCTTCACTCCTAAGCTCCCTCACAATATCACGCCAAGCTTCGTTACGCTCGATAAGCTTTCAGCACATCTCGCTACACCGCATTTACCCAACGCTCAATTGGTGGACATTTTTTCTTTAAAGGGGGTATATATAATAGTAATTGAAAAAAATGTCACCACCAATTTTCCAACACGGATGCGGCTTGTCATGCTATTTGAGCACGCAAAGTCGTTCATCACATGAGCTCTCTCTGCCTTCATTAACCTTTCACTTACGCTACGCTTTCACTTGGTCTATTCGACCAGGTGACGCTTGCAACGTTCAAGATTAATTCAGCCAGTCGCTCACCATTTTAGGCTCGCCTGCTTTCATCGCTCAGGCTTCGGTACTGTCACAGCATTTGAAAGGCTAACGCTTCAACCCAATAATCAAATGCAGCGCCAGTAACCTTGTGAAGCATTCTGTGAAGTCGCCTGTCGGCTCTCTCTTCACAGACCTTCGCTCAAACTCGCAGCGGCTTGCAGACTTTGAAATACAAGGTGTTCAATATATATTTGAGTAAAAACCTCATGAAGCTTTATCTCCTCTTCATAGTATTATTTAGCCTAATCTACATTAGCAGCAATGCTCAAACACCTTCATTTAATCAATACAAGGTTAGCTTATACAAAGGAAACAAGGCAAGTCTCAAGATAAAAGGAAATGAATTGGCCGAAAGATACAGAACAGCCATAAGCAATATCTATTATTCGAAGAAACCCATAGAGGACTTTCAAACAACGGGACTAAACTTCGGTGGCCATTATTGTTTCGTTTCATGGGGTTGTGGCTCACCTTGTCAGGAATCAGCAATTGTTGACTTAAAAACGGGGCTAATTTATAGGGGACCGGATGCCTCACTTGGATTTAAGCTCAACCGCTTAAGTAGATTGGTCATTATTAATCCTGGATACACAACGGATGATTGTGCATTTTGTAAAGAACAGTATTGGGTTTTGAATGAACGAACTAAAAAGTTCAAGCAAATACAATAGAGTCAAACGCAACGCCAGTTTTTTGTGTGAAGCATTCTTTGTGGCCGCACGTTGTGCTATCCCCACAAAGATCCTCTCCTCTATTCGCGGACGGTTCGGAATTATTTTAAATTAAATTTAATTGCTCATTTAAGTCGAACACTCCTAAATTCCTATCAACATAATTTTTTGCTTGTGATAGAATAAGACCCATGTCTGGATTTCGCCCGGTTGCTTGAAGGGTTATGCTTTTTTTTACCCTACCGAAAACAGAGTTGATTTTATCGTATAAAACTTTGTCTGTTTTTTCTATAGCCTTAACTTTATCTAAGTCAATTCCGGGCCAATAGTTTACATATACAGTACTTGAAAAAGGAGGCTTAATTATCATTACGCTCCATCCTTTATATAAAAATTCGCTATTGTAAGATTTGCCAATTATCATCTCGCTCTTTTCAGTAAATATAATTATCCGTTTTACAAATTCGCGACTACCCAGAGTTATTTGATTTCTTCATTGTAAAACTTAACACTGACCTTCGCTCATACTTGCAGAGTCTCGCAGATAACTTTAATATGAAGTATTTATAGTGTGCACAAGTTAAGCACACACTTCGGAATTGCTAAATTTGGATTATGAATACAATTAGCCTAGACGAAGTAAAGAGACTAATAGAGAATGGCCGAAAAGTTCTCTCAACTAGATCAACTAAACATGCTATGCATACCGATTATGAAGTTGTTGATGATGCAAGATTTAAAGGTTGGCAATCACAGGTTCTAAATTACATTAATACTACATTGACTGCTTCAAATCATTATTACACAGGCTTAAAATCTGCCTTAAATGGAGCTTATCCGTCCACTGTAGACAAAGGGATCAGTTTACTCGAGTCATTAATGGAAGATATCGAAAAAGGAATCTTTGTTGAAATTAAGCAATCTACTAAACCGTTGTTAATATTGGAACACATTTTCGACACCTTTCACAAGGTGGCAGTCCAGTTAAGACGTAGATATAATGATAGAGCAACTTTGGATGTAACCGATGAATATGATGTTCAAGATTTGTTGCACGCTTTACTTAAAATGCATTTCGAGGACATACAGCAAGAAGAATGGACTCCTGGCTATGCTGGATCAAGCAGCAGGATTGATTTTGCGTTGAGAGAATTTAAAATGGTTATCGAAGTCAAGAAAACACGCTCTTCGTTAAAGCACAAGCATGTTGCAGATCAGCTCATAATTGATATTGAACGTTACAGAAACCACCCTCTTTGTCAAACACTGATTTGTTTTGTTTATGACCCTGACGGCTATATAAATAATCCTCGAGGATTTGAAAACGATTTAAATAGAGAAAGAGAAGGGATGAAAGTAATCGTAATAGTGCGGCCTAAATAATCGCTTTATTATCCAGTAAACGACTTATTCTTGCATTAATAGAAGAATATTTGCATTAACAATAACTATTTAATAGCTTTAAAAATACCTTATCATATTATGACCACACCTAATATAGATGAACTCAAACGATCTTGTCATGAAAAAGCTTTTCACCTTTATGGTACTGCTTTTATTTACGGAGTAAGAGCACGAGAGAGAGAAAAATATACGCAAGCAATAACACTGCTTGGCGTAATGATTCCAGTATTAGTTGGGGCTGTTGTTACTTCGTATGGTTTAGACTCACCAATCTCTTCTATATTCCTTAAGATACTAACACCGATCGCTGTTTTTCAATTAGTGTTATCAACTTTAGCACTAGTTTACAAATGGGATGACAAGAAAAGTTATTATCTCGAAAGCTCCATAAGTAACAGACAACTAGCTGAAGATTTTACTCATTTAGCGAAGTTTCCAAGTCAAGAGATAACTGAAACTATCCATGCATACGAAATAATTATAACTAAAGCACAATCCAGAGAAGATCAAGACGATAGATACCCATTCACGAGCAAAGAATTTAAAAAAGGCATGCGTTATTCTTTACGGCAGTATCAAAAAGTATGCTCAGGCTGTGGTATCGTACCAGTTTCTATGGAACCGAGTGATTGTGAAATATGCGGAAACTTTTAAATCTTAATATATGACAAATAACGTAACTGTGCTTTTTAATAGCTTTCTAAAGCTAAACACATCTGAACAAGATGAGTTTAAACAATTAATCAAAGAGTATGAAAACAAAGGCTATTTCGAAAAGGGCCAGTTGTACGAGAAATTTGGAGATCAAACACGTAGAATAATGGGGCCAACTTCTGGATTCACTTGCCCAACATGTGGGCGATAAACCACTATTACTTAATTTGATATGCCTAACAAATTTATCCAATTATCGAAAAAGCTATCCGTTTCTTCTGAAGAGGAAGCTAAAGCATTTGGCTTGAATGAATGGTATAATGCGTACTTCGATGAACAACGATATCAAATTGATTCGCTTCGTCGGTTTCGATATATCCTTAATAAGCACGACAAGGCACAATTGAACGAAGATTTAAAACAGACTTTTGGATCAAGATTCGCAAGGCAAATAGCAAGCGACTTTCGGTTTCTGGATTTAAATGATCGCGAATTGGAAATAAAAGAAGTGGACATCAACGCTGATAGCTTTGCTCCTGCAAATAACATCGATATCCTTAACATTTATATTGTATCTCAACCAATTGAACTCATTCAGTCTTTCGGAAGTATTTTACTCGCAAAGTTACCCGATACGGAGATTTTATTAAATATAGAATTGAATAAAGAAACAACTATTTATTCATACAAATAAAACCAACGCCAAGCTAATTAGCTTGGCGTTTTGCATTTAGATAATTTTTGCTAGTAATATCACTAGAGCTATTTAATATGTGCTTTCAGAAAGGAATCTATTATCCAATGCGAAATCATAAAAGGCTTTTTTGTTAAGTCAAATTGAATAATATTATTACTTACTTTATATGTTCCTTCAAATGTTCCCCCTAAAGCTGGAATTGAGAAAAATCCACTCCATTTATCCCCTACAACCTTTCCACCAAATGAAGTTGCCTCGCTAATTCCCGAAGCGAACAGCGCATCCAAATTGCTTTTAAACGGAATAGAGATTAATTGCCCCATATTACTATAATTATCAAAAACGTATATTTATCTCCTATTTAATATTAAAACTATTGTTTATCTAAACCTCCGAATTAAAATGGCTAAACCAAGTAACGAATATCTTGACGAAGAAAGAAAAAAATTATGGCAGAAACTTCTCGCTGTTGAAGACGAGCTTCATGAACGAATAAGTCAAGAAGTAGCAAAAAACGCTAGTGACTATTCGAGCCAAGCTAAACAAGCTTCAAAAATGGCATCAGAGTATCGTAATAAAAGCGAAATATCGAAAAATACCATACTTCAATATTTGGTCGATACGGAAGAAAAACACACCCAAATAACCGTTATAGCAAATTCGGTCGATGATCTGAATGCTCAAATTGCAGCTAAAGCAAAAGAGGCGAAGGATAGCATTGACAGTATTAATAAAAACTATGCTGATATTGAAACGAGGAAATCCGACATAGAAGAAAATATTCAAAAGCTAGAAGATATTTTTGAAAATTTTGACGACTTAACGGATAGTTTGTCCAAGTTAAATGAAGTTTTGTCAGATAGTGAAGAAACAGCGTCAAAAATTGAAGCTTTACATAAGTTATTAGTATCAAGAAAAAAAGATTTTGATCAACTTAACTATGAGGTTTTTGGCTACAAAGATTCACAAGAAGGAAAAGATACAGCAATTGAGGGGCTAAAAGACAAACTTGCAAAAGCCTATGATGGCTTAGATCAACAAATTACTACGTCAGTTAATAGCATCAATCAAGTAAAGTCACAAACAGAGAAAGATTATGAGACACTTATAGAAAATTCAAAAAAGTCTTATGATGAATATATCCTCGAATGGGGACTTAAATACGAAGCTTTGGAAGACAAAATTCAAGCCTTGTTGCCAAATGCTTTAACAGCAGGTTTAAGTTCTGCTTATTCTGAAAAAAAACAAGTCGAGCTTGACGAATACAAGCGATTAAACATAGCTTTTCTTATATCAATATGTTGTTTAGTATTCATTTCCATGATTCCTTTTGGCGTCAGCTATCTTTCATACACTAATAATAAACCGCTGGACAAAGTGCTATTGGATATGCCAAGGCTCGTGCTATCTATTTTGCCACTGTACATCCCTGTGCTTTGGGTTGCTTATTCCTCAAATAGAAAAATGAATTTATCAAAAAGATTAAGTGAGGAATATAGCCACAAAGAAGTGTTAAGCAAGACGTTTGAGGGTCTATCGACACAGATTAATAATATTGCAAACACCAAAGTTTCAGATGACTTAAAAAACAAACTTTTGTATAATATTTTAGAAGTAAGTTCGGAAAATCCAGGGAAGTTAATTTCAGACTACAATAAAGCAGATCATCCTTTAATGGATGCTTTAGATAAAAGTGTGCAATTGGCATCTGCTTTTGAAAAACTTGAAAAAATCCCCGGATTTGCTAATCTTGCTAAAAAGCTCAATAAGAAATCGAAAGCCATATTGGACGAAGAGGAAGAGAAAGCAAACGTTGGACTAAATTCTATCGATGACACAAACGAGAATACTTAAAACTAAATGCATATGGCCGAAGAAGATATAAAAGATAGTAATGTCAAATCTACAATAGAAGCAGTGACGGGCTTAGTTAAAGCTGTACCCGTCTATGAGGATGCGGTACAACCGGCAGCTAAACAAATTGGTAAATCACTTGAAACAATCACCAAAGCTGTTAATATTGCTCTAGTCCCTTTGAGAGGTTTAGTTTGGGGGTATGAGAGGATAGAGGAATGGCTGAAGATGAGGGTTGCGCAAAAACTCGAAAATATTCCTCAAGAAAACGTCATTACGCCGCCGCTACAAATAGCGGGCCCCACTATAGAAGCTCTTAGATATACAGGAGAGGATAGCGAAATACGTGAATTGTATGCAAACCTGATTGCTACATCAATGAATAGTGAGTTAGTACATAAAGCCCACCCTGGCTATGTTGATATCATTAGAAATATGACTTCCGATGAAGCTATTCTACTTAAATGCTTTGTATCTTCAGACATATATCCATTTATTGACGTAAAGAAAAAGTTGGATGACGGTTACATAATATGTTATTCAACGTTCACAATTTTTCATCGACCTTACAACATATCGAGGATAGATCTAATCCCATTGTACATTGACAATTTAATTAGATTAGGGCTGTTAGAACGAACTGATACACTGCTACTAACTCAACCTAATACCTATGAGCCCTTAGTCGAAGATGAATATTTAAGTGATTTGAAATGTCAAATTACATTGAGTGAAAGAGAAATTGGCTACAACAAAGGGATAATTCGTCTTAATTCATTCGGAAAGGAGTTTGTTAATCACATAGTTAATAGCCTTTGATCATAATAAAGCTTTTAATTCTTTAATTGGCGTTTGGTAGTTACCTCGGCTGCATTCCAATATTTAACATCAAAGCCGTGATGTAAAAGTACAATGAAGCAATAAATATGCGATACCGTTAGGTTATTATATAAACTGAGATAAAAAGTGTAATTCACCACAAAGTTAGCTGATCATCAGCACATCGTTCAACTTCGTTTCAAGGTAGTATTTCCCAATTGGGTATCCCTATTGGGAGCCTCTACAATTACTCAATCTCCACCTTGCCTTAGTGCTGCTGATCATCAGTGAAAACTTATGAAATAATATATGAAATTAATTTATAAAAGTTATTTTTACTTTGCCTAATCAGTATTCAATAACTAACTGAATGATCTCAATTTCCATATTCAACAATAAAGGTGGCGTTGGTAAAACTACTTTGCTATGTAATATAGCAGCCTATTTGAAAACACATAAAAGAAAGAAGGTGATCATCATTGATGCAGACCCTCAAAGCAACGCAACAATTTACCTACTTCCCTTTGATGACATCTATGAGCTATATAAGAAACCCAATTCCGAGAAGACTATAAACGACCTATTTAAGGAATATAGAAAGACTAGCACATACTTTAGCAAGGATTTGCCTATACATAGTAGCCCCCGTTTCATGGTAGATATAATACCTGGCGATCCCAATATCTCTACTTATGAGGATTTTCTTTCTAAAGATTGGTTCGAAGGGATCAACGGTGAACCACGAGGCCTAAATACTACCATGATATTCAAAGACTTACTAATCAAGTTGGAGGCCATGGGATATGACTATGCATTTTTCGATGTAGGTCCCTCTCTTGGAGCAATCAATAGATCAGTGTTATTAGCATGCGATTACTTTATCTTACCAATGTCGTCAGACATTTTCAGTTTGAAAGCAATTGAAAACATCGAGCTAACAGTAAAGTCGTGGCAAAAAAGCTTCAAAATAGGACTAGATAAATACTCTGAATCAGAGATGGAGCAATATACTATAAGAGGAAATCCTATATCACCGCATTTGAAATTTCTAGGATATGTTACCCAACAATATACAGCGAAGTCCGTCAATGGCGAAAAGAGAGCAGTTAAGGCATTTGACAAGATAATCAAGGAAATTCCAGTAAATATAGCCAAGCATTTGGTGCCCATAAATGGTACCACCGAACCTATTGAATATAACCTCGGGGAAATTCAAACCCTTCACAGTCTTATTCCTTTGTCGCAAACAGCTAATTCACCCCTATTTAGTCTTAAGGCTGACGACGGTGTAGTTGGTGCACACTTCTCAAAGGTAAAGGAGTTCCTAACGACAATAACCAATATTGTTAACAAGATTGATGTAAACCTCTCAATTCTTGAGCAATGATAGTTTGGGATGATTACTTAATTCGAGAATTGGCATTAAGAAAATGCATAATTGTCATTGGTTCTGGCATCTCTAAAAACTCTTCAAACGCAGCAGGAAAACGTCCGATGACCTGGGTTGAATTTCTCGACTTCGCGAATAGCAAAATTACTAAGACATCTGTTAGGGCGGATGTGACTAAACTTATTAGGTCAAATGACTACCTTACGGCTTGTGAGGTAATAAAAAATACCTTGACGAGGAACACGTTCAACGATTTTATGATGGATGAGTATCATACACCTGGCTATCCGCCTGCTCCCATCCACGAAACGATATTCAAGTTGGACTCAAAGATTGTAGTTACACCTAACTTTGATAGAATATACGATACATATGCCTCGACAACCTCGAATGGCACTGTAATAATAAAAAGACATACAGATGCAGACGTAGCCAGCACAATACGAAACCACAAGCGCTTGATTATAAAGATGCATGGGACTATCGATGATGTAAATGAGGTGATTTTTACACGAAGTGACTATGCCAACGCAAGAACACGATTTAAAAATTTCTATACCATAATGGATGCACTGGCTATTACACATACGTTTCTTTTCCTTGGCTGCGGGACCAATGACCCTGACATTAGAATGATGCTAGAAGACTATTGCTACAAATTTAGTTTCAGCAGAGAGCATTACTTCGTAATTCCGAAAGGACAAAACTCACGATCTGTAAACAAAATCTTAGAATCGACGATGAACTTGAAGATGGTTGAATATTCTTCAGATAATCACCATGCCGAATTGCATACCGGTCTAGCCGAACTACTTTCGAAAGTGGAAGCGCAGCGTGACTTGATAGTAGATAAACAAGATTGGTAAGCGCCAACTAAACAATAAAGCCGGGGACTTTCGAAACGCATGCTGCTATTATCTACCTTTTAAAGGTATCATCAATTACCGTTGAATGAAAACGTTAATATGAATCAACTAACGAAACGCGAATTCATTCTCAACCAAGAAAATCACTAGTAGCGTTAGCCGAAATCTATCAACACGGGGTTGACCAATACACTGTTGACTTGAAACACTCTCAAAGAGTATTGAACGAACTCGATGAAGGTGTTAGCGATAACCCGAGGGAAGAGTATAAAGTTTTGATACAAGCTGATCCAGGAGATTAATTTAGACCGATTATATCAATTAATGTCGTCCTTTAAAATTGCTACCTGTAAAGAATATAGAAAGAGTTCGACTACACTATAGGAGTTCATTATGGTTTCCAACTGTCATTCTATAATCCACGAATTTCCAATCCCCCTTAAAACAGGAAAATCTTGAAATTTTGGGATCGTTAATTTGGTATACAGATAGCGCAAAGAGTGAGGGTGCTTTGTCCTTATTTATTTATAGGCTAACATTGAATGATAATGATATAATGAATTATTAGGCAAAGTTACGCTTATAGCTGCTGAAGCGTGCAAGAGCTTCCGGCATAAACCCACAGGCACCACACCACCCATTTATTCCTTTGCCATCTTGCACTTGATTGCTATAAGCGTGTTATGGCAACATAATTCATTTATTCACTTAACAAAAACAGTATGAAAAAGACGATCAGATTAAAACACTTACGTACCCTTTCGTGTTCTCCTCGAACAGGTTCGACTCTAAAGTAGATTGAAAATCAGAAACTTAACCAAATAAAATGGCGATATTTCCCTTAGATGGCATGCAAGAGGTCATCGGTTCGACTCCGATATTCTCCACTGATTATCAAGCACTTACATGAATTTGTAAGTGCTTTTTATGTTTTATCGCTTGTTTTCAGCCTCTTAACGCGACACCTAACCTTAAAATAAAAGTCATTTAATTAAAGGAAAATAATAAAAATGGCTGATTAATAGCTATTTATAAATATACTAAATACAAAATTGCATGCAAGAGGTCATAGCAATATTTGAAAAAGTAAAACGAAGGTAAAACTTGCGTTTACTAAGCCTTTTTATATCAAAAGAAAATCTTAGCAGGATCTTGCTAAGGTCAATCTAAATTCAAATTGATAATAATGATAATAAATAGTTATTCTTTATTGAATAAATTTTACCTGCGTAATTATCTAATAAGTAATTTGCTCTATAAACATTAACTAATCGCGCCCGGTTTAGGAAATAGATCCTGGAAGTAATAGATTGCTTCTGCATAATGTGTATCTGCAATTCCGCCTCGTAAAAGATAAGTCGAAAGTTTACGAACAACATCGTTTGTAAGATCGTCCACCAATGAAATCACATATTCGTAATTACTGGTTATAATCTGCGGGTCGAGCGTGTATGTATTAACAAAATCAACATACCCGCCTTTGAATTGAGGAGTTCTAGGCAGAAATCTTAATTTTTCCCCAACGAGATTATCAGTAATGCTTCTCTGAATCTTACTATCACCATCCTTTTTCTTGAACTCAGCAATTTTCTTTTCGTCAACTTCATTTACTTCACAGACTAAAATTTGATTGAAATTATTGTTAGCTAAATTACAACGAGGCGTTGCGATAAACACATGATTGTTGGATTCTTTGTTTTTGAAAATATCGCCCGTCCAAATCGCACAGCCAGCGTTTCGCCTGTAGTAATGCTCAATAGTATTTACCCTAACCGCGGCAGAATTTTCTTTCGTGCTTATCAGATTTTGATATACTGACCTGATGGCAATTCTTTCGAAAACCTCCTTGATTCTTGCCTGAAAATCCGCAGGCTCGGCACTCTCAATGGAACTTATTATTTGGGCTATTTCGTTCGATTTAAACTGTTCAACAAAGGAGTTATGCACTTCCTTCATGATTTTATTTTCAAGACTTCCACCATTAGAAAATATGTCCAAAAAACCGCTATCGTAAAACTTCTTAAGGAGATCAACAATTTCCTTTGGCGACTTCGTAGTTTTTAACACTTTGAATACCGTACCACGATCTGCTAAACCTTCATAAGTATTCAGATAAGCACTATGTACAAAAATTGGAATACGATTATTAGCGTACTGATCATTGATGTAATCAATCGATTTAAAGCTTTTAGATTGATCTTCTGATTTATTGTTAGAAAGATCCATAATGAGGCATTTGATTCTTTTTTTATTAGCCTCGTCACCTATTGCTTTTTCATATTCATCATAGGTTTTACAATGTATCAGATCTAATGGAAGCTCAATGTCTTCCATCAACTGTGTCAATGATTTAATTACAGAGTCATGATCTTCAAGGATTAGTACTGCATCCATATTATCAAGTGCTAAGATTTATTAGGTTTTTTTAAGTAAAAGCCCGGACCGAAAGTAAAATTAGTGGCTTCAATCTCCCAATTGATACTGTCTAACATACTTCGCGTAAAGGATAAACCCAGGCCAGTTGCATTGCGCTCTTTTTTTCCGGTAATTCCGTAATCAAAAATAATTTCCAAGTCTTCCTCGGGAATTAACGGACTTGTATTACTGATCAAAAATGTATTGGCATCAATCAGTTGAAAGTTGATCATCTTTTCTTTATCTGAGAAATCCAGCCAGTACATCGCATTATTGATAATATTTAAAAAAGCAATCCAAAACGGGTACTCCACCTCTTTAAAAGAAAAATCATTCAGTTGAGCGTCAACATTGATTTTTATGCCATCCTTTGCAATCTTTTCTCTAAACATTTGAAGTACTTTCATAAAAGTATCTAATGGTTTAAAGTCTATCGCTCTGGATTTACCGATTGCTGGTTTTAAAGAGTCCTTTAATTCTTCAATTATTTCAAGTGCTTCATGAATATTATCCGCTCTATTGGCCAGCGTAGCTTTTAACTTTTGATCACCTATCTTTTTGATGTTGTTATTCAAAGATTCTAAAGAGCCTCCGATAGCACTTAGTGGCTGCGATAATTCATGGTAAACTAGTTCCAAGCCTGTTCCCAAGGTCGCTAAGCGCTGGGACAGCGTTAACGACTCTTGCATGTTGTCTAATGCGGTATTGGTTTCTAATACAAATTGCTCAGCGAACTTTTTGAGTTCCTGGTCTTCGGTGCGTGATGCAATGTATTGGATGAACTTTTCAGAATCTGGACGGTCCAATTTAGAAATCGCTCTGCCGCGGCCTAGATTATGATATGCACGATATCTACCACGGCGTTTGCCCGCCTCTTCTAAAATTCCGTTGATTATCTTTTTAAAAACAATAAAAGCCTTATTCTCAAAAAAGCCTTCACGGTTTGTTTTTTCACTTAACCCATCGTTCTGGGGTGAATAAAGAAATGTATAACCTAATATTTGATTAGGACCTATACTTACCTGGTGCCGTTTCACACGCTGAGCGCCCAAGCTTAACCAATCCTTGTCTTCTTCTCCGTAAGGTTTAACACCAAAGCCATTTTTTGAGACTTTGAGGCCAAGATACTGGTTCATCAATTGGGTTGCTTCCCGCCGCCCTGGAACCTTTAACAACTTCACCATATTGTCTTTGGAATCATCATCCAAATCATAGATCCTTATGTCAAAATAAAATTCGCCAACGTTGGCATCTTTATATTTTAACGGTACGTCATCATTATCAAAAAGATTTCTAATTCGTATTCCCTCATCAGACAATACATATTTTGCATCAATAGCGAATTCCTCATCACGAAGATCCGTAGCGACACGTCGGCAAACATACTTACCAGACACATCACAGCTATCAGTAACTTTTCCAAAAACCCGGTAATCGTAAAAGTCTATGATCTGCGAGGACTTTACTTCCTCAAATTCAGCACCTAATTTTTTATGATTTACAATGAAGTTTGTACCATAAAAGAGCTCAAAGGTATCTGTGCCATTACTGATCTTTAATTTATTATCAATAATATGCTCCGAAACCAAATCATTTTGAATTTGGTCATTCAATCGAAGCGGTGTAATTAAGTCAACTAATGCTTTATAAAACGTAGTATTTTCAAGATTGCTATATTCTACTTCCTCTTCGATAATAGTCTTTACGGAATTGTCTACATCCTGGAGGACGATCATCGTTCCTTCTTCAAAATCCCAAAATGGTGTTGCACCAACAATATTGATCAAATTACCATTCCTATTAAGTTGGAATTGCTCCAAATACGCCCCATCACTAAACAATGGCTTAAAATCATCGATTTGCCCACCTGGAAAAGAAATATCGTTAAGCAGCCCTTCGACACGAAACAATTCACGATCAATCCGAAGCCAATTGTACAGCGGTTCATTTTTTTTTTTGGTAATGACAGTGAGATATCGCCCCAATGCCATTGCTGCCAATCGGCCAATACCTTTCGAACCCAAGAAGCGCCGCTCATATATCTCGCTACGACGGCTTTCGCGATCTTCATCCCTTTTGCTGCTTCGTGAGGTTATTAACCAGCTGCCGAATAAGGTTTCCTTATCCATTCCCAAGCCGTTATCTTTTATGACAAGGAAATTCTTTTGCGGGTCTTTATCGTATTGCGTGTAAACCCAACATTTGTCAGCATCAGCGTCGTAGCTATTCTTTACCAGTTCGTTAATCGCGGTTGAAGGATGCCCAATTTGCTCTTCGCCCATTTGAATAATGGACATGGCACCAGATAGAAATTTATGTTGAGTGATAGGTGGCATGGGTCTGTATTAACTTAGATTATCGGCATGATCCTTAGACCACTCATTGAAGGATTCCGTCGTCACTGGATGAAGATCGTGCTCCATAGAATAGGATATCAAGCTATTAACCGCCTTATTTATCTCTCTTGGAGTCAAATCATTGGCTGGGATTGTATTAACTACGAGCTGCGCGATTTCAGCATTAAAAGGACTTTCAGCTTCTTTATCTGTCTTTGCGGCAGCCAGCAATTCAGTTATATATTCAAGTCCGTCAGCCTCGCTAAATTCTACATATCGAATACGCTTGGTAACTCTTGACCAAATAGCTTCGCCCAAAATGACCTGAATTACTGTTTCTTGTCCCTCGGCTAGAGTAAAGTTCATAAAGAACAGCAAACGATCTGGAATATTATCCATTAGATCCCGCAGCAATTGGGAAAATACCTTATAATTTTTAGGAGCGTAATAAATCAAATCCTCCATTTCATCCAACCAAATCACGATGCGACCATTGTTTATGGCTTCAGTCCCCGTGTAGCAAGCTAAAATGCCCGTCAAGAATTTCGCGCTGTCGCTGTCTGAAACGATGTCTCGGGCGAGCCCTAATTTTTTTAACTCAGTTTTTGAAAGACCAGAAAACAAAAAGCGGTTCATCAATCCAACGGTTTCTGCATCTTCAGAACCTATTAACGCAATAGCTTTCGCATATTCCTTTGTGGCTTTCGGAGCTAAATATTCAATTAAAGCTTCTTCACCCACAGCTAATATCAGCGCTTTGATATGTTGATTAAGATTATCAAACGTTATGCTATCTATGATTGCTGAAAATAACTCATCGGCTGCTTTAGTGCCTTCTTTAGGACATTTGATGTAGATATGCTGAATATTATCTGTGTTGGCTTTTTCCTTTATAAAATAAAAGGCACTAAATGTTTTACCACCGCCCCACGGACCCCAATTCAAAATTATTTGCTTTGAGTTGTTAGCTATACAATCCTGATAACTGCGTTCGATCCGGCTTTTAACATCTTTCATACTGGCCCATACCATATGTTGGTTGTCCTTATTGGCCGTTGTATCCTTAAAGGGATTAAAGCTCAGGTTAATATCATTTAGTGTTGCCATAATTATCTATTTTATGAGCTTACTGATTAGATCAATACGCTTAACATAACTCATTCTTTTTTTTGTCAATTCATTAGTTGTCTTTTCCGTATGATTTCCCATATTACGGGCGGTAAAAGATATTAACGATTGAAGCATTTCCAGCGCGATATCTCGTGATGGAATAATACTGTCCGCATATAAAAACAAAAGTACATCGAAAGATGTCCATAAACGAATGGCCGGAAAAGCTTCGGAATATTCGGTGGCGAAAGAATTGATAGCTTTTTTATCGTCGGTAATGTAGATGAGTCCACTTCTTTTGATATGATGAACCTGATCTATGGCGACTGCATAATTGTCAATTTCTCCCTTGTTATTTTTCGGTTCACCGGTCAATTTTCTTTGAACTCTTGAAGTAAGTGGTTTGCCGACCATTCTCTTTTCGTATTCTTCTATGGTATGAAGACGAGTACTTAATGTCTTTTTACCACGAAAAAGAAAGGATGGTAAACCTTTGTCCCGGTGATCGTTCAATTCGATTTCAACTTCATGGCTAAACTGAAAATTGGAGCGTTCCTTCAGATGCGAAAGCAAGGATGTTTGCTGAAATTCTGAATTGGAGAGTACAATACAGCTGCTTGTATCAATTATACAATCGATGTTCATTTATTAATCGTGATAGTAATGTAGCTTTCGCTGAGTCGGCCACTAATCTTTTGGTTATAGGATTTATTATCGTATATAAAAGAGGACTCTAAAGCCTCCTTTATTTGACTAAAATTAATAATAGTTTTCTTATTGACCAACAATTCCATACTTAAGAAAAGATATGTACTGTTTAGCGGCAAACGAAAACCGACGCTAGACTTTACATTTTTTGCTGCCTTTTCCAAAGCTTCGCCAAGCAAATGATTTCGTGTCTGTATTGGTAGTGCCGAAAAATATTCAATGTCTTTTAAGGAATATATATGTCCGACGGTATCAAAGAAGCTTTTATTTAACCACACTTCAGAAATATCCGTTATTCTATGTTCTTGCCCGATATTGGGTAAGAGCTGCAACAGGCGTTTTCCAACTTCCGAAAGTTTATATTTAGTTGATCCTTTTATTCTTAAAATTTCCACTAAGCCAAGGGTCGAAAGCCACTCATAGCGAGGCGCAATGATGTGTTCGGCGTAAACTTCTGGGCTACGCCAGATATAATTTACGGCTCTTAGTTTATTGGTAATCAAATGCCGATATGATGGTGATATACGCTCTTGCTTAGTAGCTAGCCGTTTATTTAAAACCTCTTTAAAAGATTTTTGAAGGTCGCTCTGGGATTTACCGAGGCTTTCTGTTAGCTGATCTAAGCATAGCAGAATACCATCTGCATCAGTTTGTAGAAGTTGAAATAGATAAAATATACGCTCTTGAAATGACAGTAACTGACTAGTTTGCTCAGCTTCATTGACGCTTAATAAATAGAGCAAAATGTAGCTAATATTCGTATCTATAAAGACATTATTGAATCCTTGAATAAGTCCTAATGATTCAGCCAATCCGTAGTAATACCTTAAGGCAGCTGTTTTCTTTCCGTTATTGGTGATTTTGCCTTTGCTCTGCCGATAAGCTTCGTTTTTGAGTTCCTCGTTTAAGCTCCAAGAAATCAGCATCTCATCCAACAATCGTTTTGGCAACTGCTTATTATTCAACTGTCGGACAGTCTCAGTGACTACTGCTAGCTGTCTGGCAGTTGTTTGTAAGTTCTCGATGAACCTAAAATTATCTACACTGAGTTGGTCTGAATGCTGCTCTGCCATTGAAAAGATTTAAATAAAACATGCGGCGCAGCCCTCTTCCTCTGAATCATCCAAAATATCACGCAGGTATGGCGAATTACTCTTACGCTTTTTATTGAGGAATTCTCTTTTTATCGTAGCAATCCTTTCGGGTTTGCTTAACTCCACTAGGCTTTCTTTTTGATTCCAGGTAAACCCTTCTTTCTCATTTTCATAAGCCATGGCCTTATCAAATAGATCCCGGTGTTGTTCAAACAACCAAACCCACTCTATTTTTTGCTGGAAAAAGCAAAAATAGCAGCCTGAACGGCTCCTAGCATATTCGCCAACCACTCCATCCACTTCAAATTTTATCTTTTCATAATATTGAGGTACCCCGACACCACTGTTACGTAAAATATCAAAGATATCATCTCTAACCAGGATGTCATCGTTTTCAACTAAAGCAAAGGATTCTTCCATGGACAATGGGTAGCTCGTTGATTTGAGAAAATCAAATACCAATCTGTTAAATTCCTTAACACCTTCGCTGAGTAATAATGCCAGTTTTTGGTCGGAGGTAAAACCCATCGTTAAAGGCCGATCAATAATCTCCAAAGCTCTCGCTGATAGGCCATAATTATTTAACGAGATCAAGGTATTGAGGCTACCGATATTTTCTGGCTTTAATACCTTAGCTATAACATCTTCACTCCAAATATTTTGTCTAAAAGGAAATATTGATTGAATGTTTGTTTTGCGCGAAATATAACCTTCACGATCCTCATCACCCCGTATTCCAACATAAGAAATCACCGGATCATTACCTACAAATTCCTCAAATGGATGCAGTTTAAGATATTTAGTACACCAGCGGATATTAGAAGATGGCAAGTAATTGCCGAAAACATTATAAAAATGATCAAAAGGGTCTTCCGTACTTTTAGCCGCATTTTTTAAAACGGTAATACTTTTCCCTAGAAAGGTTTCCAGGTTTGCGATTAACGCGTAGGTTTCATCTAATTCCTTACCTGTATCACAGAAATAATATTCCATGTCCAACTCAGGGTGCTTCTTTTTGAGATATATCGCTAAAGCCGCACTGTCTTTACCTCCCGAAATACCCAATACGTGTCTAACCTTTTTGTTCATTTAAATAATCTTTTAACAGTCCCGTCAATACCGCCAAATTTAAACCAATATCGCTACCTAAAATAGTTTTGATTTGACTACTTACCGCTTCAGCTTCTTTAATTTGTTCGTTAGATATTCGCAAAATTCCTTTATTTAAGCCATGCGCTACCGATGTTAACTCTATTTTGATAACTTCCTCTTTTTCAGGATCAACCGAATTTAGATGAAGATCATTAAGATTGTCTAACTCATATAGTAAGTCTTTAAAACGATCAAAGAGCAACACCTCATCATTATCATTAATAGAAGCGAGTGGTTTACCCACGCAAGCTTGCGCCAAAGCACTCAGCCAGGCAGTGCGATCATCGAGGTCAGATTGTAGCCGGGTGATAAATGGCTTTTGCTGAGATAGCAATAAATGAAATTTGATCTTATTGTAGCGCTCTTTTAATACATCACGGTAAGCAGGAAAAAGTTCAGTAGTTCCAATGCTACTTTTTAAGTGTGATTCGAATCTATCTATCAGTAAATCATAACTTGAACGTATCTCACGTATAGCATCTTGGATTTGCTTGATGTAGACTTCTGCAAGCCCTGTATTTTTCTGTAGGTCTTCCAAACTGTAACCTAACGCTGCAGGAAAATCTTCAAAAAATGCCTTTTCAGGATCTTTAGCTAATTCGATAACTTTTCTTAGCGCCAGCGTTTTTTTACTTAACCGCTCCGTCTTCTTGCAATAATCCGGCAAATCGCGATAAAACACTAAAAATGGCTTAATCGTCTGTATCAGCGCCCTATTAGTCGGCCTGCTATTTTCAGGTTGGTTGATTAAGATCCGATATTGATTAAATAATTTAAGTTTTGTTGCATCAATATTAAAAGCTTTGACGGTGAATTGCATCGGCTTTTTGTTCAGCAACTCCAACACGTCATATTCGATTTCAGGCACGTAGATTTGATTGGCATAAAGCGCATATTCGTCTCTATTTGCTAACAAAAAAATCGGTATCCAGTAATCAATCAAGCCTTGCTTTAATTTGTACGGCTTAGCTGACAAAACATGAATAAACTCTTCGATACTCCTTGCTTTACTTTTCGTTGATTGCAAGAATTTCAATCCAGCTTCCCATAACGGCAAAAATGAAGTATCGGTTGGCGTACCCAAATACCCTTGCCCCCCTATTATCCGGTGGATACCGGTATGCCTCAGCAATGATAAATAAATTGATTTTTCAGGCGGAAATTCCTGGTCAGTAAACCCAACGTTGGCTAAATTAAGTTCCTGAAGTAGCTTTAAATTTAATTTATTTCGTGCAAGTGCTATTTGCCCTGATACCCTTGCCTTGTTGATTAATTCATTTTTATAGACAGGTGCATCGGGATACACATCTTTGCAAATCCCTGATAATATCTGATTGAAAGTTTGCCGATTGGTGATATCGCAAGGTTTGCCTGCAAAATACCATTTGATCAGCTTTTTATCTGAGTAAAGGCTGTCTAAAACATAATGATTTAGTTGCTTAATTTTGATTTGCAACTCTTCATCAAGTAACTTTAAGGCAACACGATCATCCTGGTTTGACTCAATAACTTTTTTTACTTTTTGAATATCAAACAAAACTTCTTTGATCTGACTTGTATTACGGTAGCAGCCGTATAAAATCGCCTCATCGGTTTTTGAAGAAAACTCTTTAACCTGCGCTTCCATTTCGGGGCTTTCCGAAAAAATCAAGTTAATAAAGCCATCAATCTCGCCTTCTGGTGTTACCGCCACCGGGGCTTCGGTTAATTTAAATTGGAAAAATCTCGGTGTACCTTTTCGAAAATATTCCGCTCTTGCTGAAATAAATGGAAATTCAAAGTATTGATTCAGGTGATTAACAATATTGGTAACCTTTTCTACTAGTTTACCTGCATTATCAATCGCCACTTCGATATCAAGATCGGTGCTTTCAAAAAGCACATACCGAAAATTATGGCTAACAAACCGGATAAGCTTCCTTTTATCCAATTGCCGAATAATATCTTCAGGTTGCTTTATGCCAAGCGCCAATTTTGCGTAGTCATAGTAAAATTGCGGTTCCAATCTTGCGCTGTAAGTGGCAAATATATTGAGTAGTCCAATCAATTTTATTAAACTCTCCGCTTGATGTTGCTGATCTGCATTACTAAATACACCTTCAATGCGTTCGAGTGTGCGCCTCATTGCTGACCACTGGGCATGGTCGGGATTGTATTTCGACGTTAGAAAAGTGTAATGATCATTCAAGAGTAAATCATACAGATTTGTGACACTAATAAAATCAACCGACTCTTTTTTTAATGAGTTCGGCCAAAATTGCCCGATAGTTTCAATGAATGAAAACAGGCTGCGTTCATTTTGCCCATACTTTTGCAATGCCAGCGTAAGTACCGCGGCTGACAAAATATCAAAAGGATATAACTTACTTGCAAAGTCTTTAGCGAAGTAGTTTTTTAATGGAAAAACCTTCGCATCTGCGATAATCTTGAATAATTTATCAAAAATTTTATCGCTGACTTTGATCGGAAATTTTTCATTTAAGCGCTCCGATGCTAGGAATAGCAATTGCTCTACCGGCTCGTTAAAAGGTAACTCCTTGAAGCGCCCCTTTACCTTTTCCCATTCCTGCCTTTGCAAATTATTCAAGGATAGAGAGTAAGCGCTAAAATTTTGGTGCAGGACAGTTAATAGCGCAACGTTCTTTGATTGATCGTTCGCCCATTCTGCTAGCTGCTGAAGGAAATATATCTCCGAAGCAGGATTGGTCTTTGCAGCATACTCTAAAAATTTACCGAACTCATCTATTACGATGATCAAGCCTTTGCCAGAATGCTCGGATAAAATATACTGATGATCGAGTGCCGCCAAAATATCATTTACCGAATGTGGAGCAGATAAGTTTAACAGTGAAGCGATATGCCTTTCTAAGGAGTCGTATTCGCCAACTATGTTCAGAAATTGATAGCTCGCACCCGGTAGTTGATGTTTGTCGTTAAAATAATTTGCTTTGCCTGATATTGTTTGCTCAAATGCCAGCAAAAAGGAAGACTTGCCAGTTCCGTAGGCCCCAATAATGATGTGGGATTTCGCACCTGTAGCCAAGCTGTTAAAGACAGTTTGAAACGTCTTTTGAGCGTTAGCGGTTTGTATATAATCAAACTTCTGTTCTCGATCCCTTAATATATTTACAGAGGGTGAATATTTAATTGCGATAGTACCCATTTAATATGTTCCACTTGTTAGGTTTAGTTTTAAATTGTAATTCCCGGATGCCAGCAGTATCGGTCAGTGTAATATCCGCTGTGCACATAGACAATAATTTGTTATACAAGCCCTCTTCTGATAACATAAATATCGCTCCTGGCGAGTTAGGTCCAACGAGTAAATCTCTCAATGATATAGAGTCCCCATAACCGTCATTGTCTAAAATGCTATAGAGGATCAACTCAGCGGGAATATCCGTTTGGAGCTTGTTTTCCACTTTATACCAGTCAACTAGATGGTCGTCGGCGTCTAAAGACTTAAAAGTTTCCATCACTTCAAGATCGATCATCAGTCCCAAGAAATCTTCTTCAATATCAATTTTGTAGGTTTTTGATAATGGTTTTAAATAATGCCTGATAAAGAGATTAATATCAGACATGATAGTATTATCGTTTGACGTCCTCTGATTGTATTCCTGGTACTTATGCCTGATGAAGCTCAATAATTGAGGTTTGGTAAATTCGGGTTTTCCTTTTCGGAATTCGTTAAAAAACAAATAATATATAGAAGCCTTGCCTGTTTTAACCAGATGGTAATGCAATAGCCAAATTGAGCATAAGTGCTCTAAATATTTATCTGCACCGCTCTCGGCATCGAATAAAAAACGGCCCAAAGTTGTAGGTTGGTTATCCGCATCAACAATATTAAAAGCTTTTAACCAATGAGCAATTGAACCCACCATGTTTTTTCCTACACCGAGTTGTATTACGGCGTTTTCGCTACTGAAATCACCATTTTCGATTACGAAATCATAACCTTTTTTAAGCCATAGTTGCTTACACACAAAAGATTCGTGACCAGAAAATTGAAGTTTTTGCATTATCAAAGTTAACAATATTTGACGCTACCGTAATTAAATACCTAAAAGACTTATGAACAGTTATGTTTATTGGTTAATAACTTTAAAGCTACTGTATGAAATACCACTCAATAATTATCCTTTTTCATTTTCTGAACCGGTCACTGATAACTATTTATTGTCAAATGCCCAACTTTTTTCCTTTTTCTCCGTCTTTTGGAAACAGCGGTAAAAAGCCGGACTTCTCGCGGTGTTTCGTAAGTACGGAGGTATTCAGGGCAAATCCTGAACGCCGGTGCTGTTGCGCCAGAAAAGCACTTGTTTTGAACGACAGTGAAAATTAAGGGTGCACCTAATGGATCGCAGCGGCATCCTACCTGACAGATACAGCGCAGAACCCGAGCCGCAGGCAACGGGACAGAAATAAGTTATATTTGAATATATATGACGGCAGAAGAATTTAAAGAACTGATGAACAGTTGGGTGTACCAGAAAAAAGGAACTATTAATAAGTATAATGAAAAGACACATCCCGGCACACAGCCCATCCGTGTGAATAATAATATGCTGGTGATGATGTTCGGGCATAGCTATCCCGGTTTTCTGACTGAACTCAAAAAACAGATTGAAGAAGGAAAACTCAATCCCAAAATAGATTTTGTATTTGCGGAAGAAGCCATACGTCATGACACAGGGTTTCACACACCACGTGTAGCTAAAGAAAGTAGAATGATCCAGTTGCACGAAACGTTTTTATCCTATTTATGGTGCATTACCTATGCGATTTATATCCTTTACCTTGAAACCGTCGACTATCCGGCGATGAATAAGATTGCGGGATATGAAAAATACCCGGTAAGCGAATCGAACATTGCAAAAGCGAGAGCATTGTTCGACTATGGAAAATCACTGATCGCTTTTTATTCAGGATGGGATAAGGAGCAATTGCCCAATCCCGAAATATACCTGGCAGAAGAAAGGAATTATCCGGAACAGACATCGCTGTTTTATACTGATGCAGTAAAATTCATTTTATCACATGAATACACCCACCTTAAATTACACATTGATCAAATCGACGAAAACACCCCTGAATCTTATTACCAGGCATTTGAATATGAAGCCGATAATGCAGCGATCAAAAATTCGTTAAAGGGCGCCACAAAAGATTCTATATATGCGGTATCCGGCGGCATTATTATCGGAATCTTGTCCATGTTTTTTTTCAAAGCTACCACCAGCGGTGAAAAGCATCCCGACGCGGAGGACCGATTGACCAACGCCCTGGAACAATTGCCCGACGTGGACAATGAACTGTCCTGGGGATTTGCCTGTATGGGGCTGGAATTATGGGATGAACAATTCGGTCATCACTTTGAAAAACTTGGCGGTGAACTCTCCAAAAAAGAGCTGTACTTCCACTATATCAAACAAATCAAATCCCGAAAGCAGCCATGAATGAAGTGATACTGACCGGTATCTGCGCCATCCTGAATGACAACAAATCATTATTAAGGCTTGCCATGCAGCAAAAAGCCAAGTTTGAAGGCTGGCTGAAATTTGAACTGGCGCATTACCTTACTCAAAACCAGTACGAAAATATTCAGCTTGAGCGGTCAGACGACGGCCAGCCTGGACGGCCTGATATCGCCTTTGAAACCTATGCAGGTGAGCGGTTTCGCATCGAGTTAAAAACATCTAATACCAACTGGTCTATTGCGGGCGTACGGGCAGCAACCAAACCCATTACCAAAAATATCCGGTCGATCATCAGCGACAGCCGGAAAACAGGCAGTACCCCGCTGATTGTCGGCTTTGTGTTGTTTCCTATCGGTCTCGAAGATCAACGGTGGCTGGTACACCTGAATGTTATCATCGCCGAAACCGGGGTCCAGCTTACGGAAGAAACACATTACCGGTTTGTTGAAATGGAGATTGACCGAATAAATAAATGCAGGGCGCTGGTCTGCACATTCACCGCTGTTCCCTCTCCCCAATCCCCGCTGTAGTATCACATTATAACTCAATACCGAACCCTTATCCAATGAAAGAAACCTATCAGCTCAAAGAGCTTTATGAATACCTCCGGAAATTTCACTTGTCGGAAAGCCTGTATCTCACTGGTGCTATCAATGCCGTTTTAAAATACAGAGAGGCCGGCGGATGGCATAAAGAAAATATTTCACCAGTAATTTATAACTGGCTGCTCCGTGCATCGCCTAATTTGTCGGGTTATAAAGCCATCAGCGTTTACACCACGCGGCTTGCCCGTTTTTTGATTCTGTCGGGAGCCAATGGCCACCGGAACGGTGCACCCGTGCTGGATGTCAGAAACGGTACGTTTGAGAAAGCTCTGGATATGGTGCAGGATCTATTAGAGGACGATCTGGAAGTAAAAAATGGTGATACACTGGATTGGGATGTTTTCTTCGGACGACAGAGTGTTTGGCAAATTTCGCTTCAGACAGACCGTTTATTTATTATCGGGCGGGCATACCTGCTGTTCATAGACATTCCTTCCCGTATGAAATTAAATTATGATATCGATGCAAAAATGAATGAGTATTTCCAGATGGATGCATTTGGATTTATGGCAACCGGGGCTGCGCTCTGGATGATGTCGAACGGTACACTTGATTACGAAATGAATGTTGAAATACCCGATTTAAAAAACATCGTCACCAAACAGACCCAGCTTAAATTCCTGGAGCTTTCCAGTGGCACTGTAAAAGATTACCGCAGGGCTATACGGGGTGAAGACTGGAAAACACCGAACAAACTGCTCGATATCTATTTTCTCGATCCTTTCAACCAGATGCCGGCCATCGCCGTAGAACGTTCTGATCACTTCCGGCGGGACAGCTATGTTGTTCCCCAAGCAAAATTCCTGTTGGACCGGGCTAGCCTCGGGATGTTCTATTTGTTGGGTGATAAGGAAAGGGAAAATGCTGCAAAATCGAACAAGGCCTTACAAAACCATTTCCGCAACGCCTTCGGGGAAATTTACCGCACGTATGTAGGTGAACAACTCAAAATGGCTAAAGGAAATAAGTTCTTCATAGACCTTGACTACGACTTTGTACCATTACCGAAAGCCAAACTACCGGATTTTGCCGTTATCGAAGGTAAAACCTGCATTTTGTTCGAGGTCAAAACTACGCTGTTAACTGTTGAGGCGAGAACTTTTTTTGACCACCAGAAGCTCGATGCAGAGGTGCAAAAAGGGAGTTTAAATAAGGCTATGGAGCAATTGACAGTGTTCGGTGCAAGCGTTCTGAACGGGCAAATCAGCGATACCCGTTTTCAAGGGGTAACTAAAATCATTCATGCCCTGGTGGGATATGAAGATATTTTTGTGATTAACTCCAGTTTGCTGCCTATTCTTGATCGGCATTATGGTTCGGCTGCATCTAACCTGCAACTGGCAACCATAACGGACATTGACGCCATCGGAAATGCCCTGGACCAGGATCAGCCGGTCTTTGAATGGCTTGAAGAGAAAATCGGTCACAGATCTTACAGGGCTTATGCCATCAGTACTTTTATCAACAGCAAAATGGCTATAGAAAATCGCCTGGTCAGAGCTGCTTACAAAACATTTTATGCAAAGACTTGGCATCAAACTGAAACCAAAGTAAAATCAAACAGCACAGTTTTCCTGTGACTGGCCAATAAAACCGGTTTATAAATAAAAACAGTCTTGAATTTCTTGTGAAAGTTGTTTATTAGTATATTTAAAAACCTAATAACCAACACAATGAAACCGGTATCACTATGTTTTAACAACAGGTGAATCATTGGCCTGCCATTATGTTTAATTCTAATCTGTTCTGTCTCGAAAGGTATCGCACAGGAAAAGATTTTAAAAACCGATAGTACCAAATCGCCGGTCCCAGTTACTTTTCAGGCAGCTAAAATCGAAAAGGTCACGATCAACTGGCGGAAACTCGATAATGGTTCATTTTCCACCCTGCTTGGTTCCGGTAACAATGCGGGTGTTATCGGCAGCTACGCTTCCCTTGAGCCGGTGAACGGCGTGTTGACGTTCAAAGGCACTATCCCGTTAGGAAATCCCGACAGTGCCCGATCTTCTTTTTTGTCTGTTACTGCCCGTGGCGCGCTTGTTGACGGAAACTTTGCGACTGTGTTCAAGGACACAAAGTTGAACACCACAGCAGGCATATCTGTAGAGTGGAATTTCCGGCTGTGGGACAATCAAAAAGTAACTGACGGACAGCAGGCGTCAGATGCGGTTCAGCAAATGACTTATAATAACATCCTCCGTAACACCACCATACAGCATTATTCGGACGAGTTCAAGGCAATAGATGGTAAGGTTGCAGGACTCCGACAGCAAATTCAAGTCAGCCAGCAACAGAAGGCTCTGAAAGAAGCGCTGGCAGCATCCGCATTAAAAAAACTCAGCGATACGAGTGTCACTGCTGCTGATAAGGATAAAGCCGCGACAGAATATCAAACGCTGCAAACGGACATTCCCAAGATTGACAAGAGCACAATAAAAATGAACAATCAGATCGATTCTATGTCAGTCCTTAAAGCAAATGTTGATGCGGTCTGGCTTTACCGGAATCAGCAGGTGCAGCTGACCAATGATAAGAACGACAAGATACAGGCGGCACTTACGCTGATGGATTACACCTTTAACTGGTTCACACTGATCGCCGGAGCCGGAAAGAAAGACTATTATATCTTTGACAAGAGCCTGCCTTTTGGTCAACAGCTGCAAAACCCCAATCTGCCCACTTTCCAGCTGGGTCTGGCTTTCAACACCTATAAACAAAACGACCTGAAAGGCCGGGCCTGGCAGTTAAGTATAGGTGCCCTGCGGTCAAAGGATAACAATATCGATCTTTTACAAACCGAGGAGATTAGCCAGGAAGCCAGTTTCAAAAATGCTGCCGGGGATACCACACGGAAAGCCGCAAAGAAGTTCAACGCCTACACGGACCCAGGTAAGATCAAAAGTTACCAGCAATGGAGCGTCTATGCCAATTATTACTGGCTGTTTAATGGCGGCAATACGGCTATCCATTTTTTCCCAACCTTGTACAAACCGGATAACCAAACCGGTTACATGGACACCGGCGTAGGTGTTCTGTTTTCTTTTAAAGACAGTAAAAACCTCACAGCAAAGCTGAATCTGGAGGCTTATCTTATCGTCGGGGATGCTTTTAACAACCTTGGCAAAAGCCCGCATTTCGGCGATTCCAATGAATTCGGCGTTAGGGCCACAGTACCATTCAACCGTTTATTCAAATAACCTGTAAAACCAAATCACCATGGAAGAATTCAAAGCAATTAAAGCCAGAAAACAATCGCACATTATGGAACTGTCAAAAGGCATTGATGACGGGCCGAAGATTTACAAGGCCTATTGCGAAACTGACGGCGACCTTAATTATTTCTGGGTAAGTGAAGATGTCATGAGGGCAACTATGGAATCCCATGCTGCTCAGTATCCGAGTCATGTCATCATTTATAAAAAGCTGGTTCCATAGCCGTTGATAGAAATAGATACAACATGAACTGCTAAATTTGCGCCATGAAACTACCCATTGAAACGTGGATCGAAGAGCAGCATTTTTCGGATAATATCGCTGAGTTGTTCCATGAGGCTGTAATATGTTATCAAAACGGCGCTTACCGGGCGTCGTTACTGACTACTTATATCGGATTTCTTTCTATTATCAAAGATAGGATGAACCGGTCAAAGCTACCCGCCGACTTTGTGGAGGCTGAATGGCAGACCAAACTCCGGGATATTAACAATCACGATAAATGGGAAAATGCAGTATTTGATTCTCTTAAACAGGGAACCAGTGCCAGCGCCAAAGAAATCTTCCGTTTATCCGAAGACATTAAACAACAACTGGCATACTGGAGAAGCCGCAGGAACGATGCTGCGCATTACAAGGACAATGAAATCAACGGGCACTACACGGAAGCCTTCTGGAGTTTCATCAAGAGTAATGTCCCTAAAATGGCTGTTAACGGTGGTTTGGAAGGTTTGCTTAATAAATTTTCCGATCACTTTAATGATGAAAGAACCATTCCGGGTACAGATGTCCGTCCATTGATCCGGGAAATTCCTTCAAGCATCCTGACTGACGAATACGCGCAATTTTTTCCGAGGCTTAAAATTGTGATTGACGGCAGGATGTGGTATGACGATGCTGCCTCATCAGCTGTTTTCAACGAAATATTAAACCTTACTGATGAGCGGGTAATTACCGGGTTGCAGGTTTATCTTAAAGATGAAGACAGGGACCTGCGTTTCCTAAATGTTTTTCCGGCTCGGATACTGCATATGGGTTACGATACAGCAGATATCAGGGAAATCTGGAAAAAAAGAATGTTCAATAAATACATCAACATTAATCCCTTCACCATTTATTGCGGATTGTTACGCGAAAACTTAATCCCTCCGGGCGAAATCACGACTGTCAATACAGTTCTTTTCGATATCTATGACCAGCAAAACAACCACAAGTTGCCGATGAATGAAACGGACATATCCACATTAATAAGCAATGGCTTTTTCAATACCGTCTTTGATGAAGCCATCATCAGAGAAGATCTGAAAATGTATTTATGGGTAAATAAAAAGTGTGACCTTATTGCAATGATGGTAGAATACTGTCCTGTACGCGTGGAAACGGTAAGATCTATTTGCAAGAATGCACAAAGCGGATACCCGTCAGAATGGCTGATTCGGGAATTGCAAAACCTTTTCATTAAAAAACCGGGCGTCAAGCAAACTTTTATTAGTATTGCCAGCCAGGAAAACATTCCGATCCCGTCAGATTTTGATTAAAAGATAACCTAACAGAAAAAAACTTGTTGACTTTCATTCCCAGACTCCTGATTTTTCATGTCAAAAAATCAAAAGTCCATATTTGATATGGCAAGAGATACTTATCGCGGTACAACCAATAACAAAGAGTTTTCAAAAAAACTGATCGAGGCCGTTGGCTCTATCATAAAAACTTCAGGCTATATTTCATTAAACCAATCTAACATTGCCAATGCAACCGGCGTAAACCGGAAGCTGATCAATTTATATTTCGGTAGTCTCGATAGTTTAGTGGAGACATATATTTGTGGTAAACATTACTGGTTAGATGCTACCAGTAATGCCGGCTCATTAATGACTGCGCTTACCTATGAAAACATCCAGGCTGTTATGGAATTAGTTTTATCGCACCAACTGGGTTACTTCAGTCAACATGAGGAAATGCAAAAAATTGTGTGCTTTAATGGAGTAACGGGTTACCCGGACATTTGTGGCAAAACCGCAGGGAAGGAATCCATTTTGGACTAGCTGTTGATGCTTTAGATTCTTAAAGATATTCGATAAACACCGGGCTCAATTTCCGTCGAGTTTATTTCTTTCTGCTAATAATTTAAAAGGGCTTATGCTGCCTGTATTGGTCATTTAAAGTAAAAGGCAGAAATCCATCGCTTGCAAACTTAGTAACGAAACTTGGCAAATCTAATTTATAAAAGAGAGCATGAATATATCATGGCCAGATCAATGTCGCTGCATTCAAGAACCTTGCAAAGCTTAACGACGTATGGAATGTGTATTTCAAAAAATGATATAAAGATATAACTATTATACATCAACGAAGGATAACTGAACATTATCAAAGTAACAGATATTCGCGATATTGTGAATGTTTCTCAGTTGTTAATCACCCCCGTTCTGAATCGCGGTCAATTAATTTCTCAACACCTCGACCAACTGAGTATTTGATAGCTAAGTTAATTTCACATCGGCACAAATTGGCGGTCTACAGCCCTCTGGATCGTCTGGTCATTATAAGTCTTGTATACGAATTTATCAGTGTTGTTCTACATGTATTATATAATATTATAATTCATTATCTTCAATGATCTAATCCAATAAAGTGTCACGACCTAAGCTCAATATTCCGATAATCCAGCAAGTCATGGACTTCGATAATCCGCCACCACCTTTGGTGGTATGGCCAGATAATCATGCTTTTCCGTTGAATTTAAAGGACTTTGTTGATAGACGCACAGTGCTAGAGGTAGTGATGGAAGACATTGCTGAAAGCGAGAATTATTTGGTGGTAACTGGGTTCACTTCTCTGGCTCATATTATTGAATTGTTTGGGGGGAAAGTAGTGTTCGGGCACTTGAAGGATGTGCGGATCGTACTGGGTTTTGAGCCGGAGCTTCGGGAACGTAAGCTTTGGAAGAGTGCGGAACTCGATAAGGATGTAAGGGAGTATTGGGCGGGTCAACATTATTCTTTGTTAAACGGTGGGGTCGTGATCAAAGTGATTGAGTTGATTAAAGGCGGCCGGATCTGTTTTCGTTTATCGGATGGGCTCCATGCCAAGATCTATGTTGGCGACAAACATACGATCCTGGGTTCTGCAAATTTTAGCAAGAATGGCCTGACCTTGCAACATGAGGCTAATATCAGGATCGCGAATGATTTGTCGCAACCGGGAGAGCATAAACAGTACCAGGAGATTAAACAGATTGCGGAAAATTATTATCAGCTCGGCAAACCCTATAACGATACTATTATTGAGTTATTGAAAAATTTGCTCAAGCTGGTGACTTGGCAGGAGGCACTGGCACGCGCGATCTCCGAATTGGTGGACAAACCCTGGCTAAATGATATTCCAGAGCTATATAATAAACTAAACAGTTTGAAATTATGGCCATCACAGCGTTTAGGTTTAGGTCAGGCAATGTATATTCTACAAACTCAGGGATGTGTACTGATCGCTGATCCAACCGGATCCGGTAAGACGAAGATGATCAGTACCTTGCAATTAGTACTGTACCATTGGTTATGGGAGACTGGTCGGCGAAATAGGTCTTACGCAGTCACGATCTGCCCACCCTTGGTTAAGGACAGCTGGCATAAGGAGTTTGTAGATATTGAATTCTCACAAAGCGGCCAGATTTCTATGGGAGCTTTGAGTTATACTAAAGGACACAGTCACGGAACATATGTGAAGGAAATACGTAACGCCAATATCTTGGTTGTAGATGAGGCTCATAACTTCTTGAATTTGCATTCTTTCCGGAGCATGAGCGTGGCAGAGCACACTTCAGATAATATTATTCTGGCAACCGCTACCCCGATCAATAAACGGCCAAAAGATTTAATGCGGCTGATCGAACTGCTAGGCGTGGATAACCTAGGCGACCAAGAACTGGAAGATTTCAAAAAGCTAAAAAGGCAGCGGCACATTAAAAGCAATTCGCCAGAGTTCGCCGCACTTAAAACCTATATCGAAAAATTCATCGTTCGCCGGACTAAAACACAATTGAATAAGCTGATCGATCGCGAACCCGAACTGTATATTAACCGGCAAGGTAAACAATGCCGTTACCCTGAAAATTCCCCCAAGATTTATAAGACTGGGGAAACCAAAGAAGATCAACGCATTGCCCAAGAAATCAACCGGCTTGCCGGAGAATTAAAAGGACTGATTTATTTGCAAAGTGTCATGAAGCCAGATGACTTGGAGGTCAAAGACGAACAGTATCACATCGATTTGCGTTTGCGGGCAGCTAAGGCTTTATCCAAATATAATATTCAGGCTAAGATGCGTTCTTCTAAAGCAGCCTTACTCGAGCATTTAAAAGGAACGGATGCCGCTTTGGAAGAATACAAGTTCAAGTCTGGCAAGGATAAGTCCGGTAATGTGATCTCGACCATCAATAAACTCAGCACAGCACTGCCGAAAAATCAGTTGAAGTCTGTTTGCCCGGAATGGCTTACTGATCTAACCGCCTACCAGCAGGCTTGCCGGGAAGAGATCAATATTTATGAGCAGATAGCGAAGTTGTCAATCGAGCTGAGCCTCTCGCGAGAACTAAGAAAGATCAGCGAGCTACTTAAATTATTTAATGAACACGCTTTGGTATTAGCTTTTGACAGCACGGTACTGACACTCGACTTCCTGGGTAAATTAATTCGAACCTATCACCCGGATAATGGCATCGAGCACTATGTGGTTACCGGGGCCTCCACTAAAACGGCTATCGCCAGTATTCTCAAAAAATTCGACTTGGGCTCGACTAGTCAGAATGTCCTGGCACTGTGCTCAGATTCCATGTCCGAAGGAGTCAACTTGCAGCAAGCCTCGGCTCTAATGTTCTTGGATATGCCCAGCGTGTTGCGTATCGCCGAGCAGCGCATTGGCCGCATTGACCGACTCGATAGCCCACATAGTAAAGTCAAAGTTTACTGGCCGATGGATAGCGTTGAGTTTGCCTTGCGTTCTGACGAGCGCCTCATCAAAACTTCTTTTGATACCGAAAGCCTGATCGGCTCAAATTTCACTATTCCGGACGAAATCATGGGGCAGCATTTAGACCATGTGATCAAGCCAGAAGAGATGATCAAGGCCATTAAGGAAAATAAAGACCAGGAGTATTTATGGGCGGGTGTCAAGGACGCTTTTACCAGTGTTCACGATCTGTATGAGGGTGAAGATACCTTGATCGATTTAAAAACTTATGAAGCCTGGAAGGATGTTGATGCCAGCGTAAAAGTAAAATTAAGTATCGGTCATTCAGAACGCCCTTGGATCTTCTTAGCGGTTAAAGGAATCAAAGCCATATCGCCCCGTTGGTATTTCGTCGATGCTGAGAAAAAAATATCGGTCGAACTTGGTGAGGTTTGTCAGCAATTACGGCAACACATTAGTGGCACCAAGCACTGGGAAATGAAGTGGTCCGAGCCTGTCCAAAAAGAACTAGATCACTATATTAAACTATTATTGGATAACGAAATCAATATACTACCCAGTAAACGGAAAAGAGCGATAGAAGTTGCCAAATTTATCCTGGAGAAACAGTTTAAACTTGCTGAAAAAGACCTGCCACGGAGGAAACTGATCCGGCAGGTGCTGGAAATGTTCGAACCGCGGATCGTTAACGAAGAATATAATATTGACTATTACCATTTCTCGCAACAGTGGTTGGATATTTTCACTCCAATTTTGGCTGAGAAAAAGCGGGCGCAAAAAAAGAAAGACAAAAAGGTCTTATCTCTGCTAGACCTGCGCAAAGACAAATCGGTTGCCTTGACTGATGAACTCTTGCAAAAAATATTGAATGATGCTCCACTAATCGTCAACATGTGGAGTCGGGTAGCCTCCTGTATCATCGGCTTACCTGACCTAAGCAATTAAGACCGTTACATTTTCGGTAAATGCGATGTTTTAATTACGCACAGCTTTTTTTGTTAATCGATAATTCGGTTTAATGTTGTCATGCATAACAACTTTTGTATTAACATTTGCGAAGAATAATTATTAGATACATTATCTGCTGTTGCAAAAAGAGCTCAGTTTTGGGAAAAGAACCGTAATGCGTTGTTAAATGGCAGATTATTCCTTAAGTTTTAGACCCTTAAATAAGTGGTTTAAAATTTCGGCCGGATCTGAATCAATTGCAAGCGCGATCAAATACAACTCGTCTGCTCTTAACCTTGCCGAGGGATTCATGGCTAATTCGCTTAATCTTGATTTGCCTATTCCTGTCTTACGGGAAATCTCCGCTTTATTAACGGATTTTTTGGCAAGATAAAGACCGAATTCTGTCATGAATAACGTTTTTCTGGATTATTTTATGAGTTTAATGTACATATGTTTGGGAAGTCTAAATAATTTCATTTTTTATGTCCGACTTTTCGTTACATTTGTCCTGTTTTTCTAAATATCTAAATGTGACCCCAGACGATTTATTGACCAAAAAGGACCTTGAGAATTTCAAAAACGAGCTGTTCGAAATCCTAAAACCACTCAAGGAAGCCCAAACCCTGCAACAGCAGAAATGGCTTAGGAGTAAAGATGTGCGAAAGCTTTTAAATATATCTGCCGGCACTTTGCAGAATATGCGGATCGCCGGAACCATAAGTCATAATAAAGTAGGTAAGATCTTCTTTTACAAAGCGGAGGACATTGACAAAATGCTTTCCGGGGCTGAAAAAAAAAGTCCGAAAAAGAAAGCATAACGCTTGCGCAGTCCCAGACATTCAGTGTACTTTTTCTTCTAAGGAAACCTAAAAATAAGCTGAACGATTTATTACCCATCTACATTCGGCTCAATGTTAATGGACAGCGCGAGGAGTGGTCAACCGGCAAGAGATGCAAGCGTGATGAATGGAATGTTCAGACCAAACGACTCACAGGGAATAAAGAGAATACCCGTGTTACCAATGCCTGGTTAGATTTGCTCTATGCAAGAGCCTATTCCTGCAGGCTTGGGCTTTACACTTCGGGAAAGCCATTTCAGGCAGTGCATATCCGCAAGTTAATGCAGGGCGAGGAAATTGATCCGCCAAAAATGCTGTCAGAAGCGTGGAGCTATCATACAAATCAAATAGCCGGGCTACTGGGGAAAGATTATACTCCAGGAACACTTGCCAAATACAAGACGGTATATAGAGTTATTAAAAAGTATGTCGCCCTGAAAAATAAAACTGACGATATTCGTTTGGATGAGATAGATTATCGGTTTGTGCGTGATTTCGAATACTACCTTAAAACAGACTACGGCGTTAAGATAAATACTGCTATACAGATGGTCAAAAAATTAAGGACTGTGATAAAAATAGCTTATGAGATCGGATGGGTAAAACGCGATCCATTCATCGCCTACCGCGTAAGACATGAAGAAGTACATAGGGAATATCTGACCAGCAATGAACTTAATGAGCTTGCAAAAAAACGGCTCAGGAAGAGCCGGCTTAATATTGTAAGGGATTTGTTTCTTTTTAGTTGCTACACCGGTCTTTCCTATGCCGATACCGTTAAGCTTAAAAGGGCCGATATATTAAAAGGTGAAGATGGCGGGCTTTGGATTCAGACGTACAGGACGAAAAATAACAATCGCGTAAGAGTTCCTCTATTGAGCCCGGCGTTGCGTCTTATTGAACACTATAAAAATTATCCGCGAATGCAGATACCGTTAAGCTTAAAAGGGCCGATATATTGAAAGGCGAGGATGGCGGACTTTGGATTCAGACCTACAGAACTAAAAATAACAATCGCGTAAGAGTTCCCCTATTGAGCCCGGCCTTGCGTCTTGTTGAACACTATAAAGATTATCCGCGAATTCTGGATGAGGATTTTATCTTGCCTAAAATAAGTAATCAAAAGGCTAATGCCTACCTTAAAGATATAACTAACCTGATGGGTTGGACAAAACGGCTGACTTTTCATTGTGCCCGTCACACTTTTGCAACTACGGTAACTCTGACTAACGGAGTTCCAATCGAAACTGTAGGACAAATGCTTGGGCATAAGAGCATTAATACGACCCAGTTATATGCACGCATAACCGATACCAAGGTCAGCAGGGACATGAAGGCGCTAAAGAAAAAATATATTGGCCAAGAGCTCTTTCTAACGGAAGAAGAAATTGATTGAGGTTTATAATGTCTTTATTTTTGAATGAAAGAGTTTGCAATAGCCCCGAAGAGCAATTGGTGATTCTGTATTTCTCAATTAAACCCTTTAATGACCCTTTTGAGGAGTAATTTTCACAAGTTTATTTAAGATAGCATAGGTGGTGCCAATAATCAATGGGAGTGGATCATCTGTAGCCGCTCCTTAAAAGAATTGGCGATAACTGCCTTTATAAAAGGCGAGGCGTTCTGAAAGGTGGTATGTTTTTTTACAACCGGGAGGTCGAAATGAATCATTAACTTTGCGAAGCATTCGTCAGCGAAAGAATTAGAGACGATTTCCACACCGGAAAAATCAAATACAATCTTTTCATTTTTTTCAATTCCACGGATGATCTGTTTACGCATAGCGGAGCCAGCGACGCGAGTGGAAAGCTGTTTGCCGATATGTGAAAATTCGATCCGCATCATTCAAATTATACATTAATTATTAAACATGTGCGTGAACATGCTCACGTGAAGTATATATCAATGGCTCCCCTAATTCGGCTTCCAGTTTGGCAAGCGTTTTAAGTGTCAGGTTATGATTCCCTTTTAACCACTTATTAATTTCAGAGGGCTTTTTATTCATTTTCGTTGCCAAATCTTTTTGGGTATAACCCTTTTCTTGAAGAATCTCGTTAATTCTTACCACGATGTCTGTATATTGACGTACAAAAATACGCACCTCTTCCGGCGTTTCATTTTGTATCCTTTGTGCAACTTTACTTCTCATTGTTATAATTTTTATAGGAAAATTTCATCGTCACCAGATGTTGAAACAATTTTCCTCTTATTTTCATCAATCGTTATCTCTCCATCTTTTAAAGCATCCTCAATTCGTTTTGCAAACTGGCAGGCCTCAACCCATTTCAAGTGTATGTCCTTACTTTCTTGATTTGTCCATGCAGATTTGATGCCGCCATTAAACAAAACAACGATGTCACTTCGGTTATTAATTCTTAATGCATAAAGGCGAAGCGGGAAGTTTGGGTAAGCAAACAATATTTGTTTTACTGTCACACGGCCGGTATTTGGCAACCCCGTAACTTCGTTCTCAGCTCGGTTAAATAAAGCATCAATCGCGCCATAATCATCACCCACGCTATCCAATACGAAACTCAACAATTGTTGTGTAGCTGTTTTTAGTTCAGGTATGGCATCGTATTTATCAAAGAACCTGTCGGTTTCATTTTCATCCGAATCATCCCATCGTACGGTATAAAAGGTGCACTTTTGGCCCTCATCATCCCATACTTCTAATGCAAATATATTCACTTATAAGTTAATTTCAAAGTTAAAGATAAGGTTTATTGCGTATTGCAATACTACTCCAAAAAGGAAAATCTACTTCGGGTTACTATTAAATACTTTAACGAGCCTTTTGAGGCGTAATTTTAACAAGTTTATTTAAGATAGCATAACGCGAAGTGAACTTTCCTTTTTTGTTTTTGATGCCGGCATATATAAATGATTGAAGCGCCTCTTCCTTTGTGGGAACAATCTTAAGTTCTGCTTTAACCGGATCAATCAATTTTTTTAGATTCTTGTCGCTCATGATGGAATGATTAGTAACAAACATCGGCAAATAATTTAATTGAGAAACAATTCTATACCAACGAATAGTTGTTTCTCAATCTGAAGCTTGCGCCGAAATAGTGTGGCCTCATTCATCATAATCTCCAAGTTCGGCTGGTTTTACGCTAAAAGAGAGCGCTGTGCTAAATACTCTGACATTAGATGTTACCAAATCAAGCGAGATAGAGAGAAAAACTTAATGGCGACCAGGTAAGACCTTCCATTGCCCGGAGATTGGGTATAAAACTCGCAGGTATGGGTACAAGCGGATCAGAATATAGGCCAGTAGTAGAAATAATGCTGTATGCAACTCAACAATCCACAGATGATTTATCAGTGGATTGTTTATTCAGTTAGCACGCGGGGCCTTATTCCCAACAGGAATAAGGGACATGCATAAAATCATGGTGGCTGCCTGGCACACTCCGGGGGCCGGGCTCTATGCAAGTCGTTTTAGGAGCTATGGGCAAGGAAATAGTTCACTTTGAAGCACCCAAAGCAGAACAGTTAACTTCTGAAATGGTTTAATGTTGAATCAAATACCGATGCAGTGTTGAAAGCAGCGATAGCAAATCTTTGGTTTGTGATGATCCATCCATTTGATGATCACAACGGCCGTATGGCCCCGGGCCATTACCAATATGTCGAAGTTCTTTCTCGTTTCAACCAGTAAGCAAGCTAATTACTTGTTGTGATTGTGCCTTGGCCTTTCATTTCCAGAGACACTCATTTTGGCGCTAAAATTATTATTGTTTAATTTTGTAGTTATGGCACCAAAACCTAAGAAGCTTACCCGCTCTAAAGGTGAAAGGCTCGGCTGGACACCTATTGAACAAGTGAAGCATGTCACCTTAAAATCGATGACTGTACACGGTC
The DNA here is from genome assembly GCF_013376065.1 of Mucilaginibacter sp. SG538B. NCBI lineage: Bacteria > Pseudomonadati > Bacteroidota > Sphingobacteriia > Sphingobacteriales > Sphingobacteriaceae > Mucilaginibacter > Mucilaginibacter sp. SG538B. The sequence continues at coordinate 921,017 of NZ_JABMJI010000002.1, read as the reverse complement.
GTAAAGTTTCAATTCGTCAGCGCCAGGAATCCCAAAACAGTGAGGCGGTTGTACCGAAATTTCTTATCCCTTGATCTTTAATTCAGAACGTTTTTTCACGTTGAATCCCTCGGCTAATAAAATTTTCATGAATAGAGTTTTTCGGGGCATTGCCCTGGCAAATAAGAATGTAACTATATCTTGTCGCAAATGATTATTGTTTAGATACGGATCGATAGAAAAAACATCCGATTCATTATCATTAATTTATACAGTAGCTGCCGAAGAGTAAAAAACGTTTTGGTAATAATTCGAATGCCTATTGTTTTTTAATGCGGGCTAAAAATTCTTTCTAACAAAATTTATCTTTTTCATAACTGTAAATCTGCGCCATCTATCGATCATGTACAGTTGTATTTTAACATCAAACAAAATTGTATTTTAGTAACGAACAGTTTTGTATATTTGTATCAAATAATTATTATGATAATTCAGTCTTCCATAAACCAAGTTATCGAAACGCAAAAAGCAAACCTGACTCAAAAAGATCCTGGTTTGAAAAGAGATGCGCTGGCAACTTTGCCAGACTTATCGGCGTTTGCATTAATTGTTTCGGGAATAAGGAGATGCGGGAAAAGTACGCTGCTCTTTCAATTACTCAAAGAGAGATATCCTGATGCGTTATATCTTAATTTTGAAGATCCCCGGCTTTATGAATTCGGCCCTACGGACTTTGCCAGGTTGGATGAATCTATAAAGGCTAGCGGAAGTAATGTGCTTTTTTTTGACGAGATCCAAATTATACCGGAATGGGAAAGATACGCGAGGCAAAAGCTGGATGAAGATTATAAATTAGTAATAACAGGCTCTAATGCTTCTTTATTAAGCCGGGAGTTGGGAACTAGGTTAACCGGGCGGCACATCACAAAAGAGCTTTTCCCTTTTTCTTATCACGAATTCTGCGCCTTCAAAGATTTATCTTATGATAAATCCTCCTTATTGAGTTATTTAGAATTAGGCGGCTTTCCGGAATATTTAAAGCAAGGGATACCTGAAATATTAAATCAATTATTCGAGGATATTTTGATCAGGGACATCGCGGTACGCTACAGCATCAGAGATGTTAAAACATTGCAACGGCTGGCATTTTATCTGCTCTCTAATGTTTCAAAGTTGATTACAGGCAATAGACTCAAGACGCTGTTTGAGATCGGGTCTACCAGTACAGTTATGGAGTATTTGTCACACCTGGAATATTCATATCTATTACAATTTGTGCAAAAATTCAGCTATTCTTTAAGAAAGCAAATTGCAAACCCAAGGAAAGTTTATGCGATAGATACCGGGCTGATCAATGTTAATTCAGGTTCTTTTACAGAAGATAATGGCAGAAAGTTTGAGAATTTGGTTTATCTGCATCTACGTCAAAAACACCGGGAGATCTATTATTTTGCTGAAAAAAATGAATGCGATTTCGTTATCGCGAATAACGGCAAATTAGTGGAGGCCGTTCAGGTTTGTTTTGAATTAAACCCTGATAATATCAACCGTGAGTTGGATGGTGTGGTTGAAGCGCTTACATTTTTCAATGCTGATGAAGGCTTTATCGTAACGCTTGATCAAACCGATCGGTTGGAAAAAAATGGCAAAGTTGTTCATGTAGTTCCTGCCCATCAATATTTGTCAAAGTAATGACTGCGAAAAAATGTCCATTTCGGAGTCATTACTTTTCGCGCACGCTGTCCGCTAATGTTAAAAATATTATCTGAAGTGCAGGCGACATGCGAAAAATTATTCGATAATCGCAATTCTCACTTGGATTCAGAACCCGCTGCCATATAAGGTCGAACCCTGTCTTTGTCCCTTTCCTGTACTTCCTAATAAATTCCCAAAAATGGTGTAATCCCAATTTTAATAGCTTTTCGATTGTTAGCTAGGTAACACCCAGGTAACACAAAATTAGTTATATTGGGTTATAAATATAATTATTTGAAAGAAATAAATATCAATAAATTACTGATATTCAGATAATTGATTGATATGTAGAACCGCATATAATTGGAAAAGTGTCTGATGGCATGCAAGAGGTCATCGGTTCGACTCCGATATTCTCCACCTTGATAATCAGCCACTTACGAAAACAGTAAGTGGCTTTTTTTGTGCTTTATCAGGTTGTTTAGGGGCTTATTCAAGAAATTTTTTTGCAAAAATTACGTCATATTCACCACCAAAACAGGCTAAAATCGCTTAGATAAAGCTTTCTAAAAAGTTCTTCATGAAAAAAGCATGCAAGAGGTTGCTCCGGAACGCTTAAGGTCAATTGTTCAAGGTAATCAATCAATGCGTCTAAATGATAAACCGACAAAGCACTTTCGGTGTTGATCTTTGTAACCATTAATAGAGATGAAGAGGTCTTGCGTATTTTAGGTATTTGCCGCAAAATGGGCTTATGCTCGACGAAGCAGAAAGGATCCTAAGAGTTTCAACTTAGTTGGCGTCAGTATGCATAATAGAATTCCTGTTTAGCTTATTTTTTAAACAGGAATTTACGATGCGTAACTCCCCAGGCCGAAATAGCTTCAATTACTCCGCTTAAAGTCTTACCATGTTCTGTTAACTCATATTCCACCGTTATCGGCTTCGTAGGCATCACGGTCCGGGCTACTATTTGATTTTGCTCCAGTTCCTGTAACTCTTTAGAAAGCATTTTGGCAGCAATACCATCTATTCCACGCAGCAGATCCATAAACCGCACCTTGCCATATAGCAGAAGCCATCCGATAATCTGAATTTTCCATTTCCCCGATAATAAGATCATCGTATCCTTTATCGCAATCAATTGCTCTTTACAATCAGGTATTTCCGGGGCTTGCTTTTTTGTATTCATATTACTGCAAAATTACGATGGTCGATTTATGGTTAGCGGCTTAGTTTCATAGAGGAAACCGGTTTCCAAAGGGTAACAGATAACATTTATAAAGTTACTTCAAAATAATTTTGTGCCGTAAATATTTGAACCATGCAGAAAGAAAAAAGAATTTATTGGATAGTTATCATTATCGCCATGGCGCTGATTGTGCTGCCGTCCTATTTTGCCCCGAAAGCGTATTTAATAGAGTCCATACACAGACTTGGCTTCCCGGCTTACTTTGGTCTGGAATTAGACATCTGTAAGATCGTTGGCGCCATAATTATCCTCATCCCCGCCGTGCCCGTTATGTTCAAAGAATGGGCTTATGTCGCTTTCGGAATATTGCTGCTTTCCGCAAGCCTGGGGCACTGGCTCGCTGATGGCCCCGCAAAAGGTATAGCACCGCTGATCCCGTTTGCCATACTATGTGTATCCTACTACTATTTCAGAAAACTAAACTATCCGGTGACCGCAAAACTGTAAATAGTAATGCCGTTTAAAAAAGAAAGCACAAAAAAATGAAAATAGAGATCTGGAGCGATGTGATATGCCCGTTTTGCTATATCGGCAAAAGGAACTTTGAAGCTGCCCTGGAAAAATTTCCTGACAGGGACAATATGGAGGTGGAATGGAAGAGTTTTCAGCTTGACCCTGTCATGTCGGAAGTGCCTCAGTATCAGGAAAACATGTACCAGTTTGTGGCTGCAAGGAAAGGGATCAGCTATGAGCGCTCGGTTGCCATGCACGGACAGGTAGGAATAATGGCTAAGAATGCGGGACTGCAATACAATTTCGATAAAATGCTTGTCACTAACTCGCTGAAAGCGCATCGTATTATCCAAATGGCAAAAACAAAGGGACTGGGAGAAAAAGCAGAAGAACGCCTGTTTTATGCCTATTTCACAGAGGGCAAGAATCTTTCTGATGATGCGGTTCTAACAGAACTTGGAATTAGTATAGGCCTGACGGCTACAGAGGTGAAAGAAGCCCTCACCAATCCTGTTTTTCAACATCAGGTGGAAGCAGACGGTGCAGAAGCATCCAGGCTGGGGGCAAAAGGGGTTCCTTTCTTTGTAATAGATCGCAAATATGCCATCGCTGGCGCTCAGCCCGGTACTGAAATTCTTAAAGTACTGCAAACTGCTTACACTGAATGGAAGAAGGACAACCCCGGCCTGATCCATGTTAGACGGGGTGATACCTGTGCGCCCGGTAATGACTGTACAAATTAACTGATCAATGAAAAAACAAAAAAGAATAAAGATGAAAAAAACAATAGCCATTGTCGGTGCGGGTCCGGGTGTAGGATTTGCCGTGGCAGAAAAATTCGGAATTGAAGGCTACAATGTTGCGCTGCTTGCGAGAAATGTGGAAAAACTAAATGCGCTGAAAGACGATCTGTTAAAAAAAGGCATTGAGGCTGCAACTTTCCAGGCCGATATATTAGACCGGGGACAGTTGACACGCGCACTGCAAGAGGTTATCCACCATTACGGAGCAATTGATATATTGGAATTCAGTCCGACCCCCACCTGGGAAAGTATGCGGACTGCCCGGAATATAGATATAGCAAATGAACAATATCATCTCGACTACCAGGTACTCGCTGCAATAACTGCCGTGCAGGTTGTACTCCCACAAATGCTGGAAAGGAAAGACGGTAGCGTCTTGTTTACTACTGCGTCCTCCGCCCAGCATCCAGTAAACAGAACCGCCAGCTTCGGCGTTGCCGCAGGCGCTTTATTAAATTATGCGCGGTTGCTCAACATGGACCTGAAAGAGGACAGCATTTTTGCTGGTATTGTGTCAATTGGTGCTTTGGTTGTAAGTGAGGATAAACACAAAGGGGATTTTCCGGATGGAATGCCAACGATAACAGCAGCAGAGGTGGCAGAAGCGCATTGGAATCTTTATAACCAACGCAATGTTGCAGAAATCATGTTGCCTTAATTTGGCGGCGGAGTTTGATTATCAGCGTTGAAGCAGATCCATGCAAATGCAATCGAATAAAAGTTTTTCGCGTTCGATTAGATCAAATATATGGATATTTCTGAGGTCTTGGCCATTATGTTCCTTGCGCTTGAGGGCACCGTTTTGTGTTGATAGTAAAGACAATCAAAAGTCAGTCAAATCCACAATGAGGGAAATAAAAGACTACTCTCAGAGCCCAAAAACCGTGTTTGGGAGTTGTTTTTGAGGCCCTGAATAATCCGATCTCCACATCTTTTCCGCAAAATCCGCCGAGTTTCGCACGAAATCGGCGGACTTTCTTTTTTTACATACGTTTTTAAACAGTCTGGGATGTCCCAAAAATGATGGCGAATAAGACCCGCTGCCGCCTGATAAAAAGACGAAACCTTTGAGAATAAGCCTGGAAATACCCTATAGTCATAAATTAACAATGATATTTGCATCAACTGGGTTATATTTGTCAAAACAACACCAATTAAAATAAATTACTGAAGCCTTTATTGGTTGCTGCGAGTGACTATTCATCATATTTTTATTATGCTTAAGTTTAAAAGCTGTTATATATTGACATGCCTGCTCTTTTTGTATGTCCCATCTCAAATTTATGGACAGGCTGCTATAAACTTTACATCTATTACGATAAAAGAAGGATTGTCTTCGAATACCGTAAATACCATTATAAAAGACCGGTTTGGATTGATGTGGTTCGGAACCGGAAATGGGCTTAATAAATTCGATGGCAGTAATTTCGTTATTTACAGGCATGGCGCATCTGGTAATAGTATTCCTTCCAACGAAGTCTTGTCAATGTTTGAAGATAAAAGTGGGCGGATATGGGTTGGTACCAGCGGAGGGGGGCTTTCTTATTACAACCGCAAGTTTGATCGGTTCGAGCCTTTCAGGGGAGACGGTTCCTGGCCAGAAATTTCAGACATATCAGTCAGGGCTATTTGCCAGGACCACCAGGGCAAATTATGGGTAGGCACCTATGAAGATCTCCGGATAATTGATGCGAAAACCGGCAGAATTACGCCTGTTAAGATTCCGGAACCTGATAAAAAGGACGCGGGCGCGTTTGTCGTCCTCTCTTTGTTCGAAGATAGTCGACAGCGGATGTGGATTGGTACCAATTACGGGTTATACCTGTATGAATGGTCGTCAAATTCCTTCAAAAGGTTTTCGCACAATGAACAGGGCAGGTACACATTAAGTAATAACACGGTTAAAGCAATCATTGAAGATAAAAAAGGCAGCATTTGGTTTGGTACGTACGACGGGCTGAACAAGTGGACAGATGATGGGCATTTTGAAATTTTCCGTTCTGGCAATCAATCGTCCCTGGGCCTGGACAATAACGCAATTTTCACAATGTGCCTGGCTAAAGACGGCAAGATCTGGATCGGAACAGAGGGTGGGGTCAATTTATTCGATCCTCAATTGGGGTTTTTTCAGCAATTGACCGCAGATCCCCGGAATGCGGGCAGCCTGAAAGGCAATTCCATACGCAGCATATTTATTGATCCTGCAGGTATATATTGGGTTGGAACTTTTACCGAAGGGATCGGAAAATACGACCCTCATCTTGCACTCTTCAATCACAAGAAAAGTGACCCTTTCGATCCTCTCGGTTTAAAATCGCCGCTTGTAACCGCTTTCGCGGAATGCAGCAGTGGTGACATTTTTGTAGGGACCGACGCAGGTATTGCTTTGCTCGACAAAAAGACAGGCCTTTTGCATTCGTATGATATACAAAGTAAGTTGAAACGCCGCGGAAGCTCACTGGCCGTAACATCACTTTATATAGACAGGAAAGGAAACTTGTGGGCGGGAACTTACCATAACGGGCTTTTCCGAATCGACACCGCTACTCATAGATATGTACAATATACAGCTGAGGGCAATGGTCATGGAATTTGTAGCAATGATATTACTTGTATTAACGCCGACGCGAGTGGCAGAATTTGGATAGGTACACTGGGTCGGGGAATAGATATATATGATGAAAATAGCCATTCATTTTCACATCTCACAAGTCAAAACGGGGCCGGCGGCCAGAGCCGGAGTTTACCCGTTAACGGTTTTATTTCTTCTATTATTCCGGGCCGGGACGGGCGCATGTGGATTGCTTCGATGGGAACTGGAATCGTAGTGCTTGATACTGAGCATCAAAAGTGGACGCATTACAATAAAAAAAATTCGGCACTGGCCGACGACGTGGTACTGAACTTATTTGTAACCAATGACGGCAGTGTTTGGTCTGGCACCAAACAGGGGATTAGCTACTTCGACGAAAATCAAAAAAAATTCATTTCTTACGGTGAAGATCAGGGCCTGGCTAATTCCTTCGTAAAATCAATTTTGCAAGACGATAAAGGTTTCCTGTGGTTAAGCACAGATCGCGGAATCAGTTCGTTTGATTATAAAAGAAGGGTTTTCCGCAATTTTACTAACGAAAACGGCGTACAGCAAGGAGCTTTTTCTTCAGGCTCAGGAATAAAAACCAGGGACGGCAATCTTTATTTTGGAGGTCAGGACGGCTTTAATTTTTTTAATCCATCGAGATTACCGGTTGTCTCTCGTCCCGGACGGGTAATTCTAAGCAATTTAACCGTTGATAATGCGATAGTAAATCCTGGAAATGAGTCACCGATTCATGAGCATATCAGTACCGCAAAAGAAATCACTTTGAAATACGGCCAAAATTTTTCCATCGGTTATGTGGCACTGGATTATACATCTCCTAAACAGAATTTATATGCTTATCGGCTAAAAGGTTTTGATAAAGCCTGGAATTATGTTCAAAATATTCGGACAGCCAGCTATACCAATATTGATCCCGGGACCTACAGTTTTGAGGTGATGGCCAGTAAAGATGAAAACCACTGGAATAACCCGGTGACGACGATCAGGATAACTATATTGCCGCCGTTCTGGCGAACAGTTTATGCTTATATTGCTTACGTGGTTATTTTAGGATCGGCTTTGTTTTTCATAAGGAGACGTGGTATTCAGAAAATCCGGAGGCAATTTGAGCAGGCCCAGGAGAAACTTCAAGTCAGTCAGCTTATTGAACAGGAAAGGCGGGAAGCTGAACGTTTGCATGAGCTGGACTTGCTGAAAATAAAGTTTTTAACAGATCTAAGCCACGAGTTTCGAACCCCGGTGTCGCTGATCCTGGCCCCGGTCGAAAAACTGCTTGAAAAATCTGTTCCGGGGAATGACATCGAGGATCTGAAAATGATCAATAGAAATGGTCGCAGGTTACTCAACCTGGTCAACCAGTTGCTTGACTTTCGTAAAATGGAAGAACAAAAGTTGAAGCTCAGCCTTTCGGCGGGAGAGATCATGTCTTTTATCACCGAGTCGTGCGAAGCATTTCAGGATCTTGCTTTAAAAAAACAGGTTACACTGGAGGTTGATGTGCAACAGGAAGAGTTGCAGGCTTACTTTGACCCGGATAAGCTGGAGCGGGTTATTTTCAACTTGTTGTCTAACGCGTTTAAATTCACCCCTGCCGGCGGGGTAGTTTCTGTCAGCGCCCGGGCTGAAAAGAGTTCGTTGTTGAGCACAGGCCTGCTGCTTAAGATTACTGATACCGGAATTGGCATACAGGCCGATGATCTCGAAAAAATATTTGAACGCTTTTATCAATCGCGCCAAAGCAGTGCAATAGTCAACCAGGGTACCGGCATAGGCCTTTCCATAACCAAAGAATTTATAGAGCTTCACGGCGGCACCATTCAGGCGGAAAGTATAGCCGGACAGGGAACAAGCTTTTTAGTAAGGCTTCCGCTCACCGCTGCGGTGGAAGCCGGTACCTCCGAAACACCTCCCGTTTCTGATAGAGAAAACGCTAAAGAAAGGCAGGCCAGAAGCGAAAACCCTGAACTAAAGCCAACCGTACTATTGGTAGAGGACAATGACGAATTCCGCTGTTATTTGTCGGATCACCTGAAAAAATACTATCATATTATTGAGGCGGCCCACGGTAAAGAAGGATGGCAAAAAACACTTGGCGCGCATGTTAACCTGGTTGTCAGTGATATCAACATGCCCCACATGGATGGGATTGAGTTGAGCAAAAAAATTAAAGCCGATAAGCGCACCTGCCATACCCCTGTAATATTATTAACGGCAACAACCGGGGAAGAGCATCAGTTAAAAGGCCTCAAAACAGGCGCTAATGACTATCTTACGAAGCCTTTCAATTTCCAAATCCTGCAAACCAAGATCGATAACCTTCTTGATCTGAACAAAAATCTAAAGGATACATATTCCAGGCAAATACAGATGGTTAGCCCCCAGGTTGAAATGGAGTCGGCCGATGTAAAGCTTTTAAATTCGGTCATGAAATATATAGAAGACCAATTAAGTGAGCCGGGGTTGTCAGTTGAAGAACTGAGCCGGCATGTGGGCATGAGCCGGGGGTCACTTTATTACAAACTTCTGGAAATTACCGGGCAAACCCCGGTGGAGTACATCCGCAACGTCAAACTTGACAAAGCAGCCCAGTTGCTGGAGATCAGTGATTATAATGTAGCTCAGATCGCCTATATTACAGGCTTCGGCACACCCAGTTATTTTTCGCGGATCTTTAAAACACGCTTCGGCATGTTACCGTCGGAGTACATGATCATCAAAAGGAATATGTCTAAAAACAAGGCCACTCCTGCAATTTAAGGCGTCCTATAGCCTCCGCAGCCATCTTTTTACACAATGGTACATGTATCGGAAGCAGCATTCCGGATATTCGGGTGGTCACACTCTCAAGGCAAAGTAATTCGGCAACACTGCAGAAACCACCCATAATGGCATCATTGAACAAATGTATCACGAATTTTGCGATTTGTCCTACCCTAATCCCTTTAAAGCGATGATCTTCGGCATAGCTATGAGGGCATTCCTGCCGCCATATACAATTTATAAACTAAAAAAAACATTCTGATTTATTTGATATCGTCCGGATTAAGCTCCGCATTATGTCACCATCAATTTCGCAATCGATTGCGAAGCTGGTCATAATAAAGTTATCGTTGTGATTTAACAAACTATAAAATGAAAAACCTGATTAGGGGCCCGGACGGGAAGCATATTAAACTCAAACCTGGGCGAATTGTTCCATGGCACAAAAACTTCAATTTTTTTAAACCTGAATTATGAAAAAATCATTACAAACTATTCAAAAGAAACCTTTCTTGCTGCTGCTGGCGGTTTTGCTTTCCAGCCTTACAGCATTTGGGCAAGGCAGGAAAATAAACGGTACCGTAGTCGATGAGAAGGGTCTGCCTTTACCGGGCGCTACCGTAAGGGCAAAAACAGCTAAAGCAACATCTGTTACCGATGTTGCCGGCAATTTCACCATAACTGTCCCTCCAACCGAGAAGGCGCTTATTGTGACTTTTATTGGTTATGCCGACCAGGAAATCCAGATTAACGGGCAAACACATTTATCCATTCGTCTTAGCCAAAGCAGTAACAGCCTTAACGATGTGATCGTTATCGGCTATGGTAGCCAAAGGCGGGAAGCTGTAACGGGTTCAGTCGCGTCGATCAGCGGCGAACGGATCCGTGATATTCCCGCGCCTAATATCAGCCAGGCCATACAAGGCAGATTACCCGGCGTAGAGGTTTCTCAAACTTCTACAAAACCAGGTGCAACGATGCAGATCCTGATCAGGGGCCAACGGTCGCTTACTGCAAGCAATGACCCCTTGATCGTACTTGACGGTATCCCTTTTACCGGCTCTCTTGGAGATATTAACCCTAACGACGTTAAAAGTATCGATATTCTTAAGGATGCTTCCGCCACAGCTATTTACGGCTCGAGGGGAGCAAACGGCGTTGTACTTATTACCACGAATAGGGGCCAGGTGGGAGGAGCCGCTAAAATTACCTATAACGCCTATTATGGGGAGCAAAAACTTTTCGCCAGGTACCCGATGATGACCGGTCCCGAATTTTTAAAACTACGTAAAGCGGCAGGCCTGTACACCAACGCTGTAGACGAAGCTGACGACGTAAATACCGACTGGCAGAAGCTTTTTTACAGAAGCGGTATGGTTTTCAGTAATGACGTAGGTGTTTCCGGAGGCAGCCAAACGGGTACATATAATTTCGGCGGCGGCTATTATAAAAATCAGGGCCTTATTCCTACGCAGCAATATACCCGCTACTCCATGAGAGGATCAGTGGACCAGAATGTAGGCAAATACGTTAAAGTTGGCTTTACCACTAACAATAACTATAACCTTACCGAAGGCAGCCAGGTTGGCGTTGGCAGTGTTTTGGGACTTTCGCCCCTTGCCAATCCCTATAATGCGGACGGAAGCCTGAAAAGAACGGTTAAAACGCCACTGTCTGAAAGTTTCGTGTTGACCAAAGGCATCATCAATAACCTCCACGATCAATGGCTCAACGAAACAAGAAATTACGCCACATACAACTCCGTTTATGGCGAAGTAAAAATTCCGTGGGTAGAAGGCCTGAAATACAGGGTAAACCTTGGTCTCGATTATGTGCAAAGCAACAACGGCAATTATACCGGAGTTGGGATTGGCAGTGCCACGCCGACAACGCCGTCAACAGCGGGCGTAAGCAACTCAGCCCAATATCACTGGGCGGTTGAAAATTTGCTGACCTACGACCATACTTTCGCTCAAAAGCATAACATAAATGTCGTGGCCCTGTATTCTACCGAGCAAACCAGGTATAATTCTTCCAGCATGTCGGCCAAAGATATTCCAGCTGATGCTTTCCAGTTTTATAACCTGGGTGCAGCAACCGGCGAGATCACAATCGGCAACGGCAACTACAGCCAGAGCGGCCTGATGTCCTACATGGGTCGTGTGATGTATTCATACGATGACCGCTTCCTGCTGTCTGCCACCGTGCGTTCGGATGCCTCTTCCCGTTTAGCTCCAGGTCATAAATGGCACACTTATCCCGCGGTTTCAGCGGGCTGGAATATCATGAACGAGTCTTTCATGAAAGGCATTTCGGTTATAGATAATCTGAAACTGCGCGCGGGCTTTGGGCAAACCTCAAACCAGGCAGTAAACGCTTATCAGACATTAGGTACTTTGGGTACGCGTCAGTATAATTTCGGCGACACAAACTATGCGACGGGTTATTATGTAACCCAGCTTCCAAGTCCAACTTTAGGTTGGGAATATTCAAAGACATGGAACTATGGAATAGACTTTTCTTTGTTTAAACATCGCTTATCAGGTACTGTTGAATATTATGTTACAAACACAAACGACATCTTACTGGGCGTAGGACTGCCGCCTACCGCAGGGGTTGGAAGCTATACAGCAAACGTTGGGCGGACTCAGAACAAAGGGCTTGAGTTAAGTTTGAATGGTACGCTCATCAATAAAAACGGGTTTACCTGGGATTTGGGTATTAATATCTATGGAAACAGGAATAAACTTGTGGCGCTTGCTTCAGGTCAGACGCGTGATGAAGGCAACGCCTGGTTCGTAGGCCATAATATAAACGCCATATACGATTACAAGAAAATAGGATTGTGGCAGTCTGGCGACCCTTACCTGAGCACCCTCGAACCGGGCGGAAATGTGGGCATGATCAAAGTGTTGTATACCGGAACTTATGACGCCAACGGTCAGCCAACAAGGGCTATCGGGGCCGCCGATCGTCAGATCATCGATGTTGATCCTAAATTCGAAGGCGGCTTTAATACGCGTGTGGCATATAAAGGCTTTGATTTCAGTGTTGTAGGTGCCTTTAAGAAAGGGGGCACGCTCATCAGTAGCCTGTACGGCTCAGGTGGCTATCTGAACCTGATGACAGGCCGCAGTAATAATGTTCAGGAAGATTACTGGACGCCGGATAACACAGGAGCAAAATATCCGAAACCAGGCGGTATCCTGAGTGGCGATAATCCGAAATATGGCAGTACGCTCGGTTACTTTGATGCATCCTATCTCAAAATCCGGACAATGACGCTTGGCTATGATTTCAGCAAGCTGCTCTCAAAGCACGCGAATATGCGCCTGCGCACTTACTTCACCGTGCAAAATCCATTTGTATTTTTCTCGCCTTATCACAAAGAGTCAGGGATGGATCCTGAACCAAACTCTTATGGTAATGAAAACGCGGCGGTGCCCCTGTCTAACAGTCTAAGACGATTCTTGACAGTCGGCAGCAACGCCCCTTCGACCACGAATTATGTACTTGGATTGAATTTGACATTTTAACATTATCAACATGAAAACTTTAAAGATAAAAAGCGTCATAAAATCCACGCTTTTGCTAACGGTCTTATCTACGGGATGTAAAAAAGTGCTTGATGAGCAACCGCGTTCCTCCTTCACCCCGGAATATTTTAAAACGGTACAGGGTGTTAATGGGGGATTAACGGCCATGTACGCGCACCTGCGTAATATTTACGGGCAGGCTTATTACTATAATTCGGGTGTTACCGGTACCGATGAAGCTACATGGGGCCAGAGCGCCGACGGAAACTTCAAAGATCTGGATTGCTCAGGCGTTGGTATCATATCTTCAACCAGTTATCCTACCAGTATCATATGGGGCGAGTCTTTTACCGACATCAATACTGCCAGCGGCGTAATCGAAAACGCCAGTGCCGTGGGGATTTCCAGCGCTCTGATTGCTGAGGCCCGCTTCTTCAGGGCATTTGATTATTTTTTGCTGGTGCAATCCTACGGCGGCGTACCGCTTGATCTGGGTTCGGGAGCGTTGAAATTTAATATCACGCCTTCAAGGACGTCGGTGCGTAATACCGTACCCGAAGTTTATACAAAGGCGATTTTCCCGGATCTGCTGCAGGCGATCAATGATCTGCCGGAAACCGGCCGGGTAACCGGCGGACTGACCAAAACGGCAGCTCGTCTTTTCCTGTCTAAGGCCTATTTAACTTATGCATGGTGGTTGCAAAATCCCAATAGTATCCCGACCTATCCCGCAAGTAACCGGACAGATCCCAATGGACACGATGCTGCGTGGTATTTTCAAAACGCCTACGATATCGCCACCACCGCAATTGATAATCCGGGCTCGTTCAAATTACAGCCAACATTTTACGATGTGAATGTTGGCACAAACGACCGTAACAGCGAAATGGTGCTCTATGCAGACCATACTCAAAGCAGTGAAAAATATAACGGTTCGAGTTTGACCTACGGAAGCGGCGGCGCTCCGGATAACTTTGCCGGCTGGATGATGACCTGGAACTATCCCAACATAATCAGTGGCGGGGTGAACTCCGTTCTGCGTGAGGCAGATCAACATTTAGGTCGGCCCTGGGTTCGCATGGCCCCTACTGTTGAAGTACTGAAAAACACTTTCGCTGATAAAGTAAACGATTCACGATATGACGGAACTTTCACAACCGTATATCGCGGAAACTGGCAAAAGGGCGGAAACACGGCCCAGACCTTAGCTAACGCCAACGGCTTGCCCGTTGCACAGGGGGGCGCGATACTCTCGTTCCTGGATAATGACGATCCGAACGTGGTGTATGCCAAAGGAAACGGGAATGTTGGTGCCGGGCTGCTGCCAGGTAGATCAGATTGGGTGGTCAACCCTGGCGATATAAGCCGGATAATTTATCCGGGACTCTGGAAACTGGGGCCTTATCGTACAGATAACGGCACAGGTTTGGGACAGCCAAATGCCGGTAGTACGCGTCCTTATCCAATAGCAAAATTCTCGGAGCTATACCTGATCGCAGCGGAGGCGGCAGTTAAAGGCGCCACTGTTAAACCAGGAAAATCAGCACGTGAACTCGTTAACGTGCTGCGGGCACGCGCAGGAAAGTGGCGTTTCAATAATAATGGTAATGTAGTAAAGATTGAAGACGATAGCCAGGCTATGATGGCGGCTACTCCCGCAATCATCGACATGAACTATGTATTAGCGGAGCGTTCCCGGGAATTTTATGCAGAAGGCGGCCGCTGGTTCGATCTGGTACGGACGCAAAAGTGGGGGGAACTTGCTGCTTCCTTTACAATTGCAGGAACCACCTTTGGAGACCATACGCCGGTTAAAGTTACACGTTCCATCGACTCGCATCTCTATCTTCGCCCTATTCCGCAGGGGCAGATAGATGCATTGGTTATGAGCGCTGCTGATAAGGCTGCCTACCAGAATCCGGGCTACTAAGCTGGAGAAATAATGATTTTTTAACGAGGCTGTTCAATTGTGAACAGCCTCTTAATTTCTTCCGGTCGGTAATGCTTAGCGCACAGCATTTGCATAAATTATACAACGACCTTTCTCGTGTTTGAGGGGCAATTTATACGGCTTGAGGCAGCTTTCCGGTTTAACATTTGCGCAATTGTATTGCGCAGGCCTATTCGGCGAACCCTGTTTCTTTAAAACGGAGCTTGTTCGAAAATCAATCGGGATAATTAATCCGGGGATAAAATATTGTTCATAAGGCTAATAGTCAATATATTGTAAGAAAAAAGCAGCCATACTCAAAAAAGTGACTTACACTATGGCCAATAAACTGACTTGCAAACCGGCACGGGCTTGTATACCACCGCCATAACTAAACTGATAAAATTGAAAAAGACATTTTTAGCAATAATTGCAGGCCTTTTTTGTGCCGTTGCCTGGGGCCAAAACAGTCAATCCGCTGTTCGGGGTCTGCGTTATAGGCTATGGTACACTAGGCCCGCCAACAACTGGAATGAGGCCCTGCCGATAGGGAATGGTTTTATAGGAGGAATGATCTTTGGCGGCGTACAGCAGGAACGCATCCAGCTCAACGAATCTACCATCTGGGGAGGCGCCCCCAACAACAACATTGATTCGGCCGCTAAGCCTCATATTGAAGAAGTACGCGTGCTTTTGGCGCAAAAAAAATACCTGGAGGCGCAGGCGGCTGCCAATAAATATCTCGGCCCGAAGGGCAACAGCGGCATGCCCTATCAACTCGCCGGCAATTTGTATATCAATTTTCCCGGCCAGACAGATGTTAGCAATTATTACCGCGACCTGGATATTGAACATGCCACAGCTACAGTACGGTACAGCTCGGGAGGTGTTCAGTATAAGCGGGAATACTTTACGTCGTTCAAAGAACATGTGTTACTGGTACGGCTGAGTGCTGATAAACCGGGAATGATCAATTGCAAGGTAAGGCTCCAGAGCCCGCTTGTACAAGAGCTTACCGCAGCTAACCAGGAAATCGTTCTTTCAGGTAAAAGCAGTGATCACGAAAATCAAAAAGGCCAGGTTAGGTTTAACATGATCGCCCGTGCAAAAAATCATGGGGGTACTATACAAACGGATACCTCCGGGATGACCATCGCTCATGCGGACACGGCGACTATTTATCTCTCCATCGGCACTAATTTCATCAACTATCACGACCTGTCAGGAAACGCGCCTGGGCGGGCCCGCAACGATGTGCAGGCTGCCTGCACCAAATCGTTTAATACCCTGCGCCAATCTAATATCAGGTTTTATCAATCGTACTTTAACCGAATAAAACTGGACCTGGGCATGACAAACGCGATTAAGCTGCCCACAGATGTGCGGATACAAAACTTTGCAGGTAACAACGACGCCCAACTGGCCGAACTGTATTTTCAATTCGGGCGTTACCTGCTGATCTGTTCGTCACAACCGGGATCTCAACCGGCCAACCTCCAGGGCATATGGAACGGAGAACTGAAAGGCCCGTGGGATAGTAAGTATACCGTCAATATCAATACTGAAATGAACTATTGGCCGGCGGAGGCCACCCAGCTGTCTGAGCTGGGCACGCCTTTATTTAACCTCATCAAAGATGTTTCCGTAACCGGTAAGGCGACAGCCAGGCAGATGTATGGGGCCCGGGGCTGGATGCTTCATCATAATACAGACATCTGGCGGATTACCGGTATAGTCGACGGCGCATTCTGGGGCTTATGGCCAACCGCAAATGCCTGGCTGTGCCAGCATCTGTGGGAACATTATCTTTTCACAGGAGATAAAAAATTTCTGAAGCAATATTACCCGGTAATGAGAGGTGCCGCTGCCTATTTCGTTGATGTGCTGCAAAAAGAACCGGATCATGGCTGGCTCGTCGTAAGCCCGTCCGTTTCGCCCGAGCACGAATACATAACCGGGAGCCATGAGGTGTCGGTTGCTGCCGGGACCACGATGGATAACCAATTGGTATATGGCTTATTTACAGATGTTATATATGCTGCAGCAGACCTGAATACGGACAAAACATTTGCCGATTCGCTGAAAGCGCTGCGCGAAAAATTGCCGCCAATGCAGGTTGGCCGGTACGGGCAATTGCAGGAGTGGCTGGACGACCTTGACCGGCCAACTGACAATCACCGCCACGTATCGCACCTTTACGGACTTTTCCCGGGGAACCAGATTTCTCCTTTTATACATCCGGAATTATTCGCCGCGGCCAAAAATTCATTGGTATACCGCGGTGACGTATCTACCGGCTGGTCAATGGCCTGGAAGATTAATTTGTGGGCCCGGTTATTAGACGGCAATCACGCTTACAAGCTAATCAAAGACCAGATAAAACCAGTCATGACCGGATCCGGAGGCACATATCCCAATTTATTTGACGCACATCCCCCCTTTCAGATTGACGGCAATTTTGGCTGTACTTCGGGGATCACCGAAATGTTGATGCAAAGCCATGATGCTGCAATCTATCTGCTGCCTGCTATGCCCGACGACTGGGATAAAGGCAGCGTAAACGGGCTGATGGCCCGTGGCGGATTCAAGATAGACCTGGCATGGTCAGGCCGTCACCTAACAAAACTCGTTATACATTCGGCCCTTGGCGGGAATTGCCGGCTGCGTGTTAACGAACTACTGAACAACCGGATGTTAAAAAAAGCGACCGGGGTTAACAGCAATGGGTTCTATCGCATCACCGACATCGCGCAACCCATTATCAAAAAAAACGATAAAGATCTAAACGTAAAACTCCCGAAAAGTTATTTATATGATCTTCCAACCCTGGCAGGTAAAACATACCGCATTATTTGAGTAATTAATAAGATGAGTTGTAGTAGCCATTCCGCTATAAGCATATAACAGGGAATTGGCCGGCGATATGATGAAAAAAATGCTGGACAATCCGGGCTATCCAGCCCCGTCAAATTAAACATCGAAGTATAAATGCCCTGCCTGCTGCCTTTGGAAAACAATATTAACAAAGATGAAACAAACCCAATTTAAACTTATCTGCACACTCATGGCGGCGGTTTTCACCGTAAATCAGGCCGCCGCCCAAACAAAACAAAAACAAACCTTTTTATCTCCTCCCCTCATCAGATCGATTTATACCGCAGATCCCTCCGCACATGTTTTCAATGGTAAAATTTATATTTACCCTTCTCATGACATTGACACAGCCGTAACCGACAACGGCAGCGGCGATCACTTTGCGATGAGGGATTATCATATCCTTTCGCTCGATCATATCAACGGGCCGGTAACCGATCACGGGGTAGCCCTCGATATAAAAAATATCCCCTGGGCAGGAAGGCAGCTATGGGCGCCGGATTGTGCTTACAAAAATGGCGTGTATTACCTTTACTTTCCGGTGAAGGATAAACAAGATGTTTTCCATATTGGTGTCGCTACTTCCAAAAATCCCGCCGGGCCTTTTAAAGCGGAACCACAGCCGATTGAAGGCAGTTTTAGTATCGATCCGGCGGTATATACAGATTCGGATGGCCAAAGTTATATGTATTTTGGCGGTATCTGGGGAGGTCAGTTACAGCAATGGGCCACGGGTAAATACCAGTCCAACGGTTCCAAAACCGACCTTCTGAACGATGATGCCCCGGCGCTCAGCTGTAAAGTGGTCAGGCTAAGTTCGGATATGAAGCAATTTGAGGGGCCGGTGAAGGATGTTATTATCCTGGACGAGAGCGGGCGCCCGCTGCTGGGAAAAGACCATGACAGGCGTTTTTTTGAAGGGCCCTGGATGCATAAATTTAAAGACAAATACTATTTCACCTACTCTACAGGCGACACGCATTACCTGGCATACGCTACAAGTGATAAGCCATTCGGCCCCTTCCGCTATAAAGGAATATTTTTGAAACCGGTGCAGGGCTGGACCACGCACCATTCTATTGTGGAGTTTAAAGGAAAATGGTACCTGTTTTACCACGACACGGAAATCTCCGGCAAAACACACCTGAGAAATGTTAAGGTAACGCCGCTTTACCATCGTTCAGATGGCAGTATTGCCCTGATTGACCCGTTTAAATCAAAATAAATTTAGAATTAGCCATATGATGAAGCGTAAAGGAGGATCAATTTGCTTAACATTTCGGAATGGATGCAAAAATTAAAGAAAGGCGACACTGCTTTTTTCAAACCACCCAAAGGCAAATTACTGGCAGACAACAGTGCCAAAAATTTCGAGCTCATTAATGATATTACTTCATTGTCGCATTTATACGAAATCAACTGCAATCTTGCAGTCAGCAAATCCATTTCGGCTTTATTTATGCCGGACAGGATGGCAATTTTTTCCCGGACATAGAGGGCAATTTTGTATTCACTAATCATATAATTATAACTGTAGTGACAAATACCATCGTCAGTAAAATCATTACCCATCTACCCAAAAATCTAAATGATGCCATTGCCTGTATCTTCGGGCATTACGAATCTGCATCGCTTTGTATAACCATTTAAAGCACGATAAAACGATGCCATTTCAAAATTTACAGACAAACCATCCTGGAAAACGGATAGGCAAAAAGCCGATAACGGTTAATAAAATTTCTAAATTTACAAAATGCATGAAAAGTTATTTGCACTCCTATCCCAAACAATCACGCCGGAAGATAAGGCCTTATGCAAAGACTTTTTTGAGTATGTACTTTTCCCTAAAAACCACATCTGTGAAAAAGAGGGAAGCATTCCGAAGTATCTTTATTTCGTGGTATCTGGCTATGTAAGGCTGTTTTATTACAACGAGAACGGAGATGAGGTAACCACACATATCAATTGTCCGCCAGGATTTATTACTTCCTACTTCCACTTTGTCAACCAAACAAAATCCAACGAAAATCTGGAATGTGTAACGGAATGTGAATTATTGAGAATTACGAAAACGAATCTGGATCAACTAACACAGCAAAGCACAGTCTTCAGGGATTTCAGCATCTCGGTTTTCCAGCAATCACTTGCCTATAACGAAAACCGCTCAACAGAACTGGCAACACTAAGTGCCGAAGAACGCTATCGCAAATTAATGAAAAACTATCCGCAGATCTTACAAAACGTACCGCTGCAACACATCGCATCTTTTTTAGGAATGAACCCTAAAAGCCTAAGCAGAATACGAAAGGAAATCATTAAGTAACATTTGTGAAGTGCCTTTAAAAAGCCAATCTTGAATTTTGTACCATCATTTAAACATCAAAAACTATGGCACAGAAAAATTTGGCATTGGTTACAGGTGCAAACGGACATCTGGGCAATAACCTTGTGAGATTGCTTATCGAAAAAGGCATTCCTGTCCGGGCTTCGGTTCGCAACATTAAAAACCAGGAATCTTTTGCAGGACTCAATTGCGAAGTGGTTCAGGCCGACATCACCGACAAACAATCCCTGGCTAACGCCTTGCAGGATGTGGATGTTTTTTATGCCGTAGGTGCATCGTTCAAACTTTGGGCAAATAACCCGAAAAAAGAAATTTATGACGTCAATCTTTCCGGGGCGAAAAACATGATTGAAGCCGCCGCAGAAGCCGGTGTAAAACGGATTGTATATGTAAGTTCCATAGCGGCGTTAGATTATTCCAGACTTCCTACAAAGGAGAGCTATGGCTACAATTCCGACCGCAGGGATATGTATTACAACTCGAAAAATGACGGTGAAAAACTGGCGTTCGAGTTGGCTAAGAAACGTAACATTGAGCTGGTTGCCGTACTGCCTTCCGCAATGATTGGCAGTGAAGCATTTGCACCATTGAACGTTTCCTATAACATCATCCACCTGATTTTGAAAAAACAAATTCCTGTTGAAACCAACATTACGCTCAATTGGATTGATGTAAAAGACGTTGCCGAAGGTTGTTATCTGGCTGCAACAAAAGGCAGGGATGGTGAGCGGTACATTCTGGCAAACGAAAAATGTATGTCGATAAAAGAAACCACCAAAATCGCCCAGGAACTCTTCCCTGAGCTGAATATAAAACTGCCAGCCGCCGTTCCAAAACCCATACTTTTGACCATTGCCTGGCTGATGGAAACCGGAAGCAGAGTCACGGGAAAAGCACCATTGCTCACTACCAAAGACATTAAAATGTTTTCAGGACTTCAACAAAATTTTGATATTTCAAAGTCCAGAACAGAATTGGGATTTATTCCAAGAAACCCGGTGCAGGTAGTGAAAGAAGCAATGGAATATTTGATTAAAAATCGGAACAAAATATATTAGTTGAGATAGTTGGATATATAACATAAATGATTTTTAACCTCTTGTTTTCCGGATCTGAAATAATTACGGTTACGCTCTGATAGTCCAAGTAGAAAATCCTCATTAGAGATGCTTTAATCGCATTTGTATTTGAGGATTTTCAGTTGGCTTTAAAAATAACGTAGCATCGCTGAAAAACTTATACCTTCCGGTGCTCTCATCTTCTTTGGCTTCCTTTCCTGTTAAGCCTGGCGGTTTGAAATTCTGTTTACTCCTTTGTTTGCAATTGCTTGGATTGCTGTACCATTTTTTTCTGCGGTTTTCATTTTTAAATGATAAAAAGGTAAGGATAGCAATCGGGAAGCAAGGAGAGCGCCTGCCTTTATAACCAGTTAGTTTCGGGCAGGGGCAGCTTATTTAAACAATAATGATCTTATCGCCAAAGCATTCTTAGATCCTTTTATCTTGACATATAGATCATGCTGACCGGCAATGGCGGGTATCTTTGCAGATATGGCCGACCATTTATTCAATGAGCCCGTACTTTTAACCGGTATAACCGCGATTCTCCTGCCGTCTTTGTTTAGGTCATCGATCCATATTTCAACGCTGCCGTTACTAAGCGCCGCCGCGGTCAAAGAAATACTGGTTGCTTTGTTTGCCCCTCTCCCCATATCCACTCCGCCCAGCATCACCCAACCTCCGGCATCATTATTTAAGATAGCGCCATCAACCTGAGATAACGTAACGCCCCAATAATTATTGGCGCCTGCTAAGGGCTGTTCCGAATAACCGTCTTTATAAACGAAAAGATCGAAATCCGCTTCCCCGCCTTCAGCAAAAAGGCCCAGGCTGGTACCTACCCACGAATTAAAATTAGGCTGGGCTTTGTCCAGTTCACTTGCATTGATGACCGTACCGATTTGATGCCATTGCAGACCATCAGAACTGTAGTAACCGGTTAGCTCATGCGCTTTTCGCTCCAGTTTCAGCCATACGCTTTCCCCAATTTTGTTTTCTGCGCTGAACGACTGGCCGCCCATCGCGAAATTGAATGTTTTTCTGCCTCCTTCAAACCCAGTACAAAGACGCACGTTTACCGATTCATTGCCGGAAGCAAGGTAAATCCCCGCCTCTTGCCCCGATGCCAGTGCATTCAGCCTTACCCGCGTAACGAGCGAATAATAATGTCCCGCCTCTTTTTGCAGAATGTGGGTCCTGCCAATTTTCGGCTTAAGCCTAAGCCAGCCTTTATTGTCAGTGACTGAATACTGTTGCGCAGCGTTCTTGTTGAAAAAATGCCAATACAACGACAAATTTGAACTTGAAAATTCATCCGACCTCGGTAAGCGCCAGGCTAGGCCGTTATTTGTAAGATTTGGACGTGCAAGGGGCATATCTGAGGGATAAGGAACGAACGGACGGCCGTCGGCTGTCCACTGAACCTGCAAAATCAGGTCCTGCCTTCCCTGGCCGCTCCAGTCATCCCCTTTGGGCGCATCATAACTTTGCGCGATACACCACCAGGTACCGTCACTTAACCGAAATGGGGACGACATATGATTGACTGATCTGAACCTGTTATCCGGATCTTTTGAAAACGCGAATATTTTTCCAAGGTTCTCCCATTTCGCTGAATCCGCAGTAAGTGATCTTGAACGAAGTACATATTGCCCGCCTGTAACATCACCTGCCATGAAGTAATAATACCAGCCCTCCCTCTTACACATCACAGGGCCCTCAGCCCAGCTGTATTTCTTGTCATGATTGATCCAGTCCAGGTTAATCAATTTGCCTGTCAGGTGGCCGGAACGATCGATCTGCTGTATGCGGTTAGCTGTCTGACTGGCTTTAATGATCATGTAAGGCGTGCCGTCGTCATCTACGAAAATAGAATTATCGTAGCCGATAGGGCCTGTATCCGGGGTTGTTTTAACTTTTTCAGGCGCAGACCATGGCCCCGACGGTTTCGTGGCGCTTGACATGTATTGCCCGCCTCCTGCGCTGTTTGAAAAATAAATACGATAAACGCCATAAAAATAGGTTATTGCGCCTTGCCAAATGCCGGCACCCGGCGCCCCGGACTTTAACTCATCCCAATCCGCGGGCACAACCCTTGAAATGAGCTCCCAATGCAACAGGTCTTTGGAATGGAGAATCGGTAAGTTAGGGACGAAATGAAAACTGGAGCCGCACATGTAAAAGTCATCGCCAACCTTTAAGAGTGTCGGATCCGGATGGTCCCCGGCGAGCACCGGATTGACATAAGTTCTAACCAGGGTTGCTGCATCCTGGGGGTAAGGGGCCGGCTTAATATCTTCTACCTTATTGAACTGGGCCATAGCGCCATGATACCAGAAGAAAGAACAAACAACTATTAAACTACAACGGGAAATAATGGATTTGAAAGTCATCAGTATACAAATGAATATAAGACCTAAAAATATGATTACAGCGTTCGCCCGGATGTCCTGTATGTAACTAATCGTAAAACGAATGTGCAAAATCGCCGTATTGATAAAGCTCATTGCAGATATCGAATAGCTGATTATCCATATTGTCATTAGACTTTAGGTGACATGATCAAAGGTGCCGAATTATCAAAACAAGACTATTGTTCCATTTTTAAGTCATTGCGGCAATAGTAATGAGTATAAAAAAAGGTAAAAAATGTCTTTCCTGTATGTGCCTTTTTTATAAAAAACTGTTAAGAGTTGTACTGTGTGCTTTCCTGCTGATATAGTGAGTATCTTCCGGGCTGAACGTGTGCAAGGCGTCCGATTTGTCACTTATAATGACTATAACAAATGATAAACATTAGGCACAATTGGCGTATTACCGGGCCTTTTGTAATATCCGCAGGGCCGGTTGGTTTAAATTTTCGACGAATTAAAAAAATATTCAATTTTAATTATTTAAGACACGTTTATGAAAACAGTTGTCAGGTATCTTATTAATGCTTCAGCGCTGTTGTTTTGCTTTCAAACTTCAACAGCACAACAGTTTGTCCATCCGGGGCTGCTTCAAAGCCGCGAAGACCTGGCCAGAATAAAAAACGGCGTTGCCATGCGCATTGAGCCCATTTTTACGGGCTATAATGAATTAAAAGAGAATCGCCAGTCGCAGTTCGATTATAAAATGCAGGGGCCAATGGAGATGGTTGGCCGAAATCCTACCGTGGGCCAGGGTGTTTATGATGCTGACGCCAATGCGGCCTATCAGAACGCCATCATGTGGACCATAACAGCCGATCAACGTTATGCGGAAAAAGCAAAACAAATTGTTGATGCCTGGGCATCGACATTAAAATCCATAACAGGCCGTGACGCCGTATTAATGGCCGGTCTTGGGCCGTTCAAAATGGTTAATGCCGCGGAAATTTTGCGCTATACTAATTCAAACTGGACACCTGTCAAAATTAAGCAAGCTGAGAAGCACTTTAAAGAAGTGATTTATCCGGTTATTAAAGATTTTGCACCTTTTGCCAACGGCAACTGGGATTCAGCTGCCCTAAAAACAATGATGGCCATAGCAGTATTCTGCAATGACCGGCCAATGTTTGAACGCGCGATTGTTTACTATCAATACGGCGAAGGCAACGGCAGCCTGCCCAATTATATTATTAATGAAGAAGGACAGTGCCAGGAAAGCGGAAGAGACCAGTCGCATACGCAATTAGGTATAGCGCATCTTGCCGATTGCGCCGAGATAGCGTGGCAACAGGGACTAAACCTTTACGGTATACTCAATGATCGCCTGCTCAGGGGCTTCGAGTACACCGCGAAATATAATTTGGGGGAGGATGTTCCTTATTTGCCTGCAATGGACCGGACCGGAAAATATTTGCATACGCAGATAGCTACAGAAGGGCGCGGCAAACTGCGTGCGGTTTATGAAGAGGTATTTAATCACTATGTTCACCGGGCGAATAAAACGGCCACTTTTACGCAGAAAGCTGCTGAAAAAGTACGGCCGGAACCGCAAGGCACGCCAGGTGCAGACCATGTTGGCTTTGGTACTTTATTGTACTCATGCAGCCCGCAAACTATTGACCCCTATGCAAAGGCTAAGCCGTGCACACCGTCGGGATTGACGGCCGTGCCCGAGAATGGGTCCATTCAATTGACGTGGGTACCGGTACGGGGAACCATTTTTTATCAGGTTAAAAGGGCAGTCAACAGGAAAGGAAAGTTTAAGATAATTTCCGCCAGGGTTACTAATGCACAGTTTCAGGATAAAAACGTAGCCCCGGGGCGCAAGTATGTGTATACGGTATCGGCAGTGAATAATAAAGGCAAAAGCACGGATGCCTATCCTGCTGCTGTTACAGCGGGATTGCCTGCCGGATGGTCGGTTACCGATCTCGACCCCAAATCAAAAAAAGGACAAGCACGGTCCTTGGAATCTGGTTTTACTGTTGAAGGTAACGGCTTGGGATTTACCGGAAACGAAGAGCAGGCTACCTACATCCATCACAAATTAGTGCCTTATCAAACGCTCGCCATTCATTACCAGCCGCAGTTGACTTCGCAGTTCACCGGTTTCGGCATTTCGTTCCGGCAGTCTGCAAAGGAAAAGGGGACCGGGGTAAATTTGCTGATCTATCCAGAAGTTTCGCAACAACTTGAGGCTCCAAAATGGGTAGTAACCTGCACGGCACGGCTTCACCCGGGCGATAGTTTAACACAGGTGGGAGCGACGCTCGATATAAAAGAACCCGTGATATCTTTTAACCGTATGACGGGCGGTTGCTGGTTGAAGTTGGTTCAGGAGCAAAACCAGGTAAACGCGTTTTATTCCGCGGATGGTAAAGATTGGCAACTGATCGGGACTGTTGCGCGAAACCTATCGCTGACAGAAGCCGGCATAATTGTTTTTTCAGGGCTTGAAGCGGTATCTACAACGGTCAGGTTTGATCAGGTTAGGTTAGAATAATCTTTTAAAAATATTAGTATAGCCGGAAATGCTGACATCGTCAGGTCGGGTTTATATCACAAAAAGTCTATTTGGAACAACAATATTCTTTTTGATACCCATAAATTCGTATCAACCATTTAGCCTGAGCAAACAAACCGGCGATCATGTCTGCTGGTTGCACCATCAATTTTGGTATACCTGCGGTCGAAAAGCCCGGATTTTTACAGGGCCTGATAAGCTGGGTCAACTGAGGTGCATTATAAACCTTGTTTAAAACCGGTTATAACGTTACAGATTTTTAAACCTGATAAATGAAAACTAAGCTTTCCCTGATTTTTTAATACTATGTTCGGTAAAATTTCTTTTGCGCCCATTATTGCTGGCCTTGTTTCAGCCCTGCTTTGTTTTAATAAAGCCAGTTGCCAGCCTAAACAATTAGCCCCGCTATGGGGCAACTGGACTAACTGGGGCGACCAACCCGACGGTACTTACCGTAACCCTGTCTTACCTGGTGATTACAGCGATGTGGATTGCATCCGGGTGGGTACCGACTATTATGCCGTATCATCTACGTTTCAGTATTCGCCTGGTTTTGTGATCCTGCACTCCAGGGACCTGGTTAATTGGCGCATCCTGGGCCACGCCGTCAACGATATTTCGGTGATTTCGCCGGCTATGAACTACACCAGGATGGACCGTTATGGCCGAGGGATCTGGGCGGGGGCCATACGCTATCATAACAACCGTTTCTGGATCTACTTCGGAGATCCGGACGAGGGTTATTTTATGAGTTCGGCTACACGGCCCGAAGGCCCCTGGGCTCCTTTGAAACATGTATTGAGCGAAAAAGGCTGGGACGACTGCTGCCCGTTTTGGGATGATGACGGCCAGGGCTACCTGATAGGCACCAGGTTTGCCGACAACTATAAAATCCACCTGTTTAAAATGTCGGCCGATGGCTCGGTGATTGACCGGGAAAGCGACAAGGTGATCTACCAGTCGCAGGGCAGCGAGGCAAACAAGCTGTACAAAATTAATGGCTATTATTACCACCTTTTCAGCGAGGTGCGCAACAACGTAAGGGTGCTTATGATGGAGCGGGCCAAGGACATCCGGGGCCCTTATGAAGGCCCAAAGCAATTGAGCGAAGGTCAGCCGCAATTTAACGAACCCAACCAGGGCGGATTAGTGCAGACGACTGACAGTAAGTGGTACTTTTTGACCCATCATGGCTCGGGCGATTGGTCGGGCCGGATATTGAGCCTGTTACCTGTAACCTGGACTAATGGCTGGCCTATCATTGGCCGGCCTAATGCAGCGGGCCTTGGCGAAATGGTGTGGCAGGCCCCCATGCCCGTAACCGGCACCGGCCGGGTTGTTCCGCAAAGCTCGGATGAGTTTAACCGCAGCGTGCCCGGCCCACAGTGGGAATGGAACTACCAGCCCCGCGCCGGCAAATGGTCCCTAACCCAACGGAAAGGCTGGCTCAGGCTGCACGCCTTCAAACCGCTCAAAAACGATTTGCTATATGCCGGCAACACCATAACCCAGCGCTGCTACCGCACCGGTGCCAACGAAGTCACCGTTAAAATTGACTTGAGCGGCATGGCTGTCGGCCAGCGCGCCGGGCTATCGCACTTTGGTGCGCCCCATTATGCGGCGGCCGGTGTAGTGCAAACCAGCAGCGGTAAACAGTTGCAGTTCTTTACTGAAAATGCCGTAACCGACGGCCCCATCATCAAGGGCAATAGCATTTGGTTACGCACTGTGTGGGGCCTGGATGGCAAAAGTAATTTTACGTACAGCACGGATGGCAGGCATTTTAAACCCATTGGCGAAACCTATCAGTTAAGATGGGGATCTTACAGGGGCGACAGGCTGGCCATTTACAGTTTTAACGATCTGCAAGATGCCGGTTTTATTGATGTTGATTACCTGCACTATCAATATTCCCATTAACAACAGCTCTAAAAGGGGTGCAGACTGACTGACCCTATAACATGCATAATCCCTACCAACCCGATGATACGCTTAATATCCGCACTGCAATTATTACTCGTTTACAGTATATTGACCACGGCCCCGGCCGCCGCGCAATCCTGGACGGCCGACAATGGTAACGGCACCTACACCAACCCGTTGTTCTACGACGAATTTTCAGATCCCGACCTGATCCGGGTAAATAACGATTTCTACATCACAGGTACCACCATGCATAGCGTACCGGGCCTGCCGGTGCTGCACTCTACCGATTTGGTGAACTGGCGGCTGGTGAGTTACGCACTTCCGCGTTTTGACGACAGCGATGATTTTAACCTGCGCAACGGTAAAGAAGCTTATGGGCAGGGGATCTGGGCGCCCTGTATCAGGTACCACAACGGTACATTTTATATTTTCTCCAACATAAACCGGCACGGCCTGCAGGTATTTACCGCTAAAAGCGCGGCCGGCCCCTGGAAACAATACGACCTTAAAAAGCCTGTTTATGACCTTTCGGTTCTGTTCGAAAACAACAGGATCTACATCGTTTACGGGCAAAGCGAAATCAGAATGATTGAACTCAAGCCCGACTTTAGCGGCTTTGAACCCAATACCGACAGGCTGCTCATCGCACGAACCGAGGCTATGGGTGAAGGCAACCATTTTTATAAAATCAACGGTAAATATTACATCACCAATGCCGATGGCGGCCGCTTGCAGTGCGCCCGGTCTGCCAATATCTACGGCCCTTACGAAACTACGGTGATAAGCGCCAAAGAGACCATGGGCACTTCGCTGGGCTGGTTTACCAACAACATGGGCCAGGGCACGCCCGCACCTTCCCCCACCGAAAACCTGACCATGGTTAAGCGTAATGACCAGCTGTTAGCCTCCGTGCCCATGCACCAGGGCGGTATTGTAGATATGCCAAATGGCAAGTGGTGGGGCTTTTCGATGATGGACTTCAGGTCGGTGGGCCGCACTACGTTCCTCTCGCCTGTTACCTGGCAGGATGGCTGGCCTTACTTTGGCCTGGCGGGCAACCTGGGCCGCTCGCCCAAAACCTGGTTTAAGCCTAACAACACATCAGCACCGCATGCCCCTTACGTGCGGAGCGACGATTTTAAATCAGGCCAATTGGCTTCCGCCTGGCAATGGAACCATAACCCCATCAACACTCACTGGAAACTTAAAGCCGGCGAACTACAGCTGCACACCCTGCCCGCCAAAGATTTTTTATGGGCACACAACACACTTACCCAACGCTGCGTGGGCCCCGAGAGCGAAGCTACAGTAATCCTGGATGCCTCGCACTTGAAGGAAGGAGATATCGCCGGTTTAGGCCTGATGAACATCCCTTACGCCTGGGTGGCCGTACTGCGTGAGGGTAACGGGTATACGCTGCGTTTTTTTGACCAGTATAAGCATCAAACTATTGATAAGCCGCTACAATCGCCGCAGGTGAGCTTACGGGCTTTTGGCGATTTTGATAACGATATTGCCAGGTTGAGCTACAGCATTAACGGAACGGGGTTTGAAAGCCTTGGCGATACCATTCGCCTGCCTTACCAGTTAAAAACATTCCAGGGTACCCGTTTTGCGCTGTTTGCCTATAATACCCAAAATAAAGAAGGCGGCTATGCCGCATTCAGTAAATTTGAACTGAAGGAGCCCCTGGCTGACCGATCCACAAACCTGCCCATCGGAAAAACAATTACACTAACCAACCTGGCCGACGGCCGCATGGTATGGGCCGATCCCCACGGCATGCTCGTCCCCGGACGGAGTTACCGGACCAACGAAAAAGACACGAGCTGCAATTTCAGGGTGATTGACCGGGGAAATGGCCGCGTTGTGCTGCAGGCCATGAACGGTGCCGGCTTTGTAACCATTACCGGCCAGGGTATGGCGGCCGATGTTCGGCTCAGCCAACAGGAAACTGCCGCCAGCCTGCTGCTGTGGCAGGATATGCTGCGAGGCCAGTGCATGCTGCTCTCATTACATACCAACCGTTTTGTGGGACTGAACCCCCATACCGGCGAATTGTATGGGGCCGACTGGCCCGGAACCCTGCCCGGCAAAAAAGATGGTACCGTTTTCAGCTGGCAGGAAATTGCTCCATAAACCCGCGACAAGTTTACCTATATGATGCAGGCCTATACGGTGCAATTATCGGCTGTTTCATTTGGCCAGCGATGCCTGTCTGTGAAAAAACTTAGCTGTTTTTGAACCGGTGCCCTCCCTTATTTACCTATAAACACAGGAATGTGAACCTTTTGATTTAACACCAATTCGATTTAAAATTTAATTTTTGATTAATATTAATTCTGGAGAGTATAAACAATTTGCTTTATTGTCTTATAATGGAGTTTTGCTCAGATTATAAGCTAAAATATTGCTCACTAAATTTAATTATATCTACAAAATGAAAAGTAAATCAATTCAATTGGCTATTTGTGTCATAGCCTCGCTGTGCGGATGCAGCAAACCGGTATCTGTTCAGAGCGTAACAACCGGCGGTAAAGACAGTGTAGCAGGCAAAAATTTAACGTCATATTCGTTGGGTAGCGTAACAACCATTGTTCACCCGGGAATGCTGCATTCGGCAGCGGATTTTGCCCGGATGACGGCCAAAGTAAATGCCGGGGCGCAACCCTGGCTCGACGGCTGGAACAAGCTCGTCGCTAACGGCCATTCATCTGCTACGTATGTTCCCAGGCCGGTAGATACTATTGTGCGCGGGAAGGCGGCAAGCGGAAAGGGCGAGAATTACATACTGGCTTGCCAGGACGCGGCCGCGGCTTATCAAAATGCATTACGCTGGAAAATTAAGGGCGATACCGCCTGCGGGAATAATGCCGTAGCTATTATGAACGCGTGGGCGGCAAAATGCAAACTGATTGACGGCGATAGTAACAAACAGCTTGCAGCCGGCCTGCAGGGTTACCAATGGGCCAACGCGGCCGAAATTATGCGTAGCTACAGTGGCTGGTCGGCAACCGATTTTACCGCTTTCAAAAACTTTATGCTTAATGTGTATTATCCCGTATCAAGCGATTTCCTGGCGAGGCATAATAATACCTGCGGAACACATTACTGGTTAAATTGGGATATGTCAAACCTTTGTACCGTGCTGGCCATTGGCATTCTTTGTGATGATATCAGTAAAGTTAATTACGCTATCAATTATTACCAGCACAGTGGTGTTGGTACAGCGTATATAGGGCGTGTAACCACCGCTACCTATCCCAACGGAATGGACCAGGCGCAGGAAGCCGGAAGAGACCAGGGGCACGCCACCATGGAAGTTCCGCTCTTTGGCACTTTTTGCCAGATGTTATACAACCAGGGGCAAAACTTTTTCGACTATAATCCCTGGAACCACGTTAACCCACCACTTTTGGGAGTAAGCGAATATATCGCGGCTTACAACATCAATACAACCAACACTGTCCCTTATACAACTTATAATAACTGTGAAAATTCAAACCAAACCGTTATTTCAAGCGGAGGCCGGGGCAATGTTCGCCCGGGTTGGGAACTTGTTTATAACTATTATGTTAAAGTAAAGGGAAAGACAGCCACTTACACTACTCAATTTGCAACTAAAGTACGCCCCGAAGGAGGTGGCGGTGACTACGGAGGTAATAGTGGCGGCTATGATCAATTAGGTTTTGGCACACTGACCTTCTCCCGTTAAACAACAAACAACTAAACAGGCTGCACTGGCTTTGTCAGATACCGACGAAGCCAGTGCTTTCCTATGGTAATAGATCCGCGCAGTTTAAATCATAAACAACAAGCGCTGGCGATGGAAATTGTAGCTACTTTGCGGCCCAAACCTGCAAACTAAATAGCCGCTTCTTGATATTTCGAATTAAATTCTATCTTTGCATCCAATTCCTGATTTGTTAATCTTTAAATATCAAGGAATCATGACAGAGCAAATCTACATATCGCCCCTTTCGCTCATTGCCTGATCAGGCAGGCAAACCCTGTATTTTATTAAATAATTAAACGGTTGCGTCAGTAACCTGTGCATTATTTTGCCTGCCCCCAAATTCACTGGATTTTTTGAGCGCTCTAACAAGGGTATATCCTTACTCAAGGACGAACTGAGATCAAAAATCAAATTCAGGAAAATTAAATGAAAGTGTGATGAACACACATGAATGGCCGCGCTGTATCAAATCGGCACGGCGCAAAAGGCGGCTCGTTAAAACCGGTCGGGATAAACAACTGATACAGCTTCACAAACGGCGCGATGAACTAAGGGAGCAAAGAAGGCTTTTGCCTATGGTTGCGCTTGAACACCCGTATCAACGTGGCTGGAAACGTTTTTTTGTGTTGCGGGATGACCAGAAGCATAACCCGGGGAATGACTTTTATGAAGCCTTGCTAATGAAAATTAACACGGTTGAATATCATCAGGACAAATCCTTCAAACGGAAAAAACGACGCAAACAACGTTATGTGTACCAGGCAAAACCGCAAATACTGCGTGAATTGTCGCAGCATAGCTGGGATATCAACAGGATCAATTTAACCGAACAGGAAAAGACTTGCTTTACCCGTGTTGAAACTTTTGATGTTAAAACCTACCGTACCGAGGTGAAATACGTGTTTGCCGAGCCCTGGCGATATGTGCTAAAGGTAGCGCCGCATATGGTAACACATACTAAAATGATCGATGCGGATATTGAAAGGGAATTAGCGTGGATAGACGAACACATTGATAACAACCACTTGTGGCCGCGCATTAACCTGTTAACCCGTGGCCGGAGCTATCGCTGGAAAGATGAGTTTAACGACCGGCCAAAATACATTAACAAATTTAAAAACATACCAAGGTATGCCTGTAAAGAAGGTTACCTGGAATTAGAAACATAACCCACATGGGCAATTTAAGAACAAAAGATTTAAGTAAAATAGGTTATCATAATGATCAGCTGCGAAGCCTGGTTATTGGTATAATCTCTAAAAATTTCAAGCACCATAGTAAGCAGCAGCTACTGGACCTATTGGTGGATATTAAGAACGATCCGGAAGCATTTCTGGATGATGAGTTAACAAGCAAGATAGCCGAAAAGGTAATTGGCAAAACGGATGCACCATCCTTTAAAACGTTTGCACTGCGTGATGAACCGGTGTACTGCAAAACTTACGGTGGCAAGGGCATTGAGCAATCGGCCAAAAAACAAATGGAGCTGGCTAATATGCTGCCTGTAAGCGTTCAAGGTGCATTAATGCCTGACGCGCACATGGGTTTTGGTTTGCCTATTGGTGGGGTACTCGCTGCAAACAACGCGGTAATTCCCTATGCTGTAGGTATGGATATTGGCTGCCGCATGGCGCTGTCAATTATCGATGAGAGCGACGGTTTTCTAAAACGGTTTGAATATCAAATTAAACAAGCCTTAAAAAATCATACTCATTTTGGTATGGAAGGAGGCCTGGATGTAAGGCAGGAGCATGAAGTGCTGGATAGTAGGGTATTTGATGAGGTCCCATTTTTGAAACCGCTGCGGAGTAAGGCGGTACGGCAATTAGGCACCTCGGGCAACGGAAACCACTTTGTGGAGTTTGGCGAGATCGAACTTTTGGCTGATAACGCTTTAGGTTTACCCGCTAAAAAGTACACGGCCTTGTTAACACATTCAGGCAGCCGGGGTTTAGGCTCGGCAATAGCGAGGCAGTACACGCAGTTAGCCATGAATACCTGCAAACTTCCGCGCCACGCACAGCAACTGGCCTGGTTGGATATGGACAGTGAGGCGGGCCAGGAATATTGGTTAACCATGACCCTGGCCGGAGATTACGCCAAAGCTTGTCACCAGCGCATACACGCCAACCTTTTAAAGGCTTTAGGCTTGAAAGCTTTACACGTGGTAGAGAACCACCACAACTTTGCCTGGAAAGATCGATTGGCTGACGGCCGGGATGTTATTATCCATCGCAAAGGCGCGACACCGGCGCATCAAGGCGAGCTGGGTATTATCCCCGGCAGTATGACCACACCGGCTTACCTGGTATCGGGCAAAGGCACAAATGATGCATTATACTCTGCATCGCACGGTGCGGGCCGGGCCATGAGCAGGCAAAAGGCTAAGGACAGCATGACGGTTTCGGCCATGAAAAAGTTGCTGACCAATGCAGGTGTAACCTTAATTGGCGGTACCGTTGAAGAGAACCCCTTAGCTTATAAGGATATCGAGGCCGTAATGGCGGTGCAAAGCGACCTGGTTGATATCCAGGGCAAGTTTTATCCACGTATCGTTCGAATGAATAAGGAGTAGTGATGAAAAAGATGATAATACAAATCACTTCAGGCAAAGGCCCGGCAGAATGCTGCCGGGTTGTAGCCCGCGTACAAAACCTGATGTTGAAGCAAGCCAAACAGCAAGGCATTCAGCTTGAAGTACTGGAAAACAAAGCCGGCGGGTTAAACGGCACGTTACTATCCGCTACGATGATGGCTACAGGTAATAACCTGGATGCCTTTGTAAAAGAATGGACCGGCACTATACAATGGATAGCGCAAAGTCCGTATCGAAAATACCATAAACGTAAAAACTGGTTTGTAGGCGTATCTGTGTTTGACGTAAAAGAACTGATGCAATGGAACCCTAAAGATGTAAAGCTGGAAACCTGTCGTTCGTCTGGGCCAGGCGGTCAAAATGTAAACAAGGTGGAAACCGCGGTTCGGGGAACACATTTACCATCGGGGCTGCAAGTTATGGCAATGGATAGCCGGTCGCAGCTCGAAAACAAGAAGCTTTGTTTAGCCCGGCTGGAAGCCAAAATACTGATCTGGCAAACAGAAAAATTGGTAGAGCAGCAGCAAAACCAGTGGCAGGAGCATAACGCCCTGGAGCGTGGTAATCCGGTTAAAACCATCAGGGCAGTAATTTAAAACGGACGGCAAAAGTAACCGGGTTTTTTCGTAAAAGCCTCAAAACGGCGTTTGGCTGTTGTTTTAGAGGTTTTGAACACTCTGATATTCTCCACATATCGATTACCAGGCTTTTAGATTAATTTCTAAAAGCCTGTTTTTTATGGGTACTACACCGGCACAACACTTTCCGTAAGTTTTATTGATATGTTCCAATCCCAATCTGCGTGAAAAATAGACTTGTAAGGTTTTTGGCCAAAACGTTTTGTCCCAGCGGAAAGTATCTTGTCATCCGTTTCGTTAATAAATTAACTATCGGCTGATCCCTATTGATACTGTCGACACAGCACCAGCATATTAATTATTTATCTGGTTTGAAAGTGAATATCACAATGCGGCAACCACTGCTTTAACTGTGTCTTGTCTTCTTTTGATAAGTAATTGTCATCCAATCTTATCTCTTTTAATTTTGTTAATTTTTTGATTTCAGGAGAAATATAACGAAGTGGGTTATTCCAAATTTCAAGTTTTTCGAGATTAACCAACGAACCTATACAGTTAGGGATACTATCTATTTGGTTATCAAAAATTAGTAATTCTCTAAGATTTGACAGACAGCGAATATTGCCAGGTATGCGTTTGATCTTATTGCTATAAACCTGTAATGTTTGAAGCCC
This sequence comes from Mucilaginibacter sp. SG538B, assembly GCF_013376065.1. Lineage (NCBI taxonomy): Bacteria > Pseudomonadati > Bacteroidota > Sphingobacteriia > Sphingobacteriales > Sphingobacteriaceae > Mucilaginibacter > Mucilaginibacter sp. SG538B. The sequence goes on along the minus strand of NZ_JABMJI010000002.1, from coordinate 885,286 downwards.
ACTTAATTTATTATCTACGAAGCCCAAATCTTTAAACTCATTCTCTTCAATTGAAAGCCATTTTAGGTGGGGAATAGTCTTGATTTTTTCAGGAAACATTAACAATTTATTGCCAGAAATATCAAGATACTCTAAACTATCAAGGTTTGAAAGATCAGTTTTAATTTCGCGGATTTCCGTTTTTCCTACCAGCAGGCTTTTTAACCCTCGCATTTTATGCAAATCATTAGGAAGTGACTTTATGGGGTTTGCACCCAAATAAATACTATGAAGTGATTTAATTTTATAAAGCTGTGGGGGTATTGTTGTAAATTTATTCTGTGCGAGGTAAATTGTATTAATTGGTAATGTGCTGACAGCATCGGGCAGGTAAGCAAGTCCGGCACCTTGAAGAGTTAGATAGGCTCCCTCATTAGCCATTACAATTGGCACTCCTGAAGACGTATAAAGGGTTTTCAATTTGCCTGCATCAATTTTGTTCACAATTTCTACTATACGCTTCTGCGCTAATGAATCGGATTTCCCTCTTTTGCTAAATAACCATGCCTTTACTATTCCCTTGCTTTTAATACATGGATATTGAAAGTTTGGGTTCCATTCAATGTCATTCGTTTCAACTGCAGATCTATCGGAGTACCGGTATCGTTGCCAGGTTGGCATCTCTTCCTCTTTTGTAGACGTGATGACAATACCACTATCCGGGATGGTAACAGTTTTAGTCCATAGAAAAGCTGGAGGCAGCGCAGGGTAACCTTGAATTCCGAAAACTATCCCTGCTGCGCCCCTGGATGCTTTAGAGAAGATGAAAGTTGTATGTTCCTGCCATTTCAAAGCACAATAAGAAACAGTAAAAATATATACTGCCGATACTCCCATCTGTATTAGTTTAAAATGTTTAGTCTTGGAAGCAAAATAATTAATGAGATAAAGTAATATTGAACTTATCATCATCAATATCCCTATTCCCAGTCCAAACCCACCGGTGAAGTAAATTATTGCAAGGCCTAAACAGATGGCCAATATGGCAAGGGCTTTGAGCGGAGTTATGTTTGATCTTTTCAATTTTGTCAAGCTTGGAATCGCTAATACTAATATGGCAACAACCAGGAATCCTTCCCTGTACTCAGATCGTAATGATAAACTCCCGCGCGCATGCCTGCGTAAATAATATTATTTCTGATAACCATTGAATTGGGATAAAGAGCCGCGTACCATAATCCTTTATCTACTAAAAAAAATATTTGTGCATTTCGACCTACTTTTAACAAACTTTAGAAGTAATAATGATAAAGTTATCTTGATGATCTAATGCGATAGCTTCTGGTGCTGTTGGTAGTTTTAAGTGTTCTCTCACAGCCCACTTATCATTTGGTTTGTAGATTTCAATAATGCTTCCTTCCGAGGTTCCTAAGTGTGCAAGCCCTTCAATGGCGTATTGTTTGCCTCCTCTATTAATAAACTGCACTATCTCATGACTTGATATTTTATAATAATTCTTACCATCACTTGAAACCCAGTATAGAGCACCACCCCATTCACCTCTGTAAAAGCCTACTAAATAACCATCTTCTACTTTCAAGATTGAAGCCCTTCCTCCAAAGTCACGACTATCAGCTTTTTTAACTTTAATTTTAAAAGGTAATTGAGGAGATGGAAGTTCTTTCTTATCTACCACAAAAACAGAATCGTTTTTCTTATAGACAGCCCATTCGTGAAAAGAGAAACCATATTTTCTGAGGCTGTCCGGATTAGTAGGAATTGGATGCGTATTCCAGTTACTGATTAGCTTTTTATCAGTTTGGCCTAAACAACTTTCGAGGCTAAATACTATTAATATAATAAGTAGGTTAACTTTCATAAGTTGTAGAAAGAATTAATTAATAATCATAAATATGCTCTATCGTCACTCCTTTTAGTTTAAGTGTTCTTACAAGCGAGCTAAGGTTTCCCACCGTTGTCACTAAAGCAACCCTGCTTAAGCCCGGCCTGGTAAAGATTGGCTGAGTAAATAGTATTTTATAATTAGCGGTTATATTTAAAGGTTTTTCAGTTAAAACGGTAAGCATAATAGCACTTTCATTTCCGGCAATCTCAGTAAAACCAACACCATTTTTTGCCAGCTTACTAACCGCTGTATTAAATTCAGCATAACGGGGTAAATTAGCCAGCACCATACCATTTGGCAATACTTTTATATTATGCATAAATCCGGTTGTATCCAACCCTGTGGGTAGCCTATCCATCACTACTGCTGTTTGCAACGAGGCTGTTTCATAAGCCGATTTGGTGCCGAGGCCAATCAACCAGCCATAGCCACTTTTAACCAATAGTTCGGTGGTTAGATAATAGCGCCTCTCCAGTTTACGCAGCAAATGCGGACCGGAGAAAGAGGTGCTGCTCCACAACATTTTAAGCTGATGGTTAAAATCATACTCGTACCATGGCAACGCCTCAATAAATTTCACATAGCTGTATTCATAGTCGGCGTTAAACTTATCTTCGGCGGTCATTTCTTCGTTGGGGCTGATATCGGTCACCCGGCCAATAACGGTCTCGTAAAATGATTTGATACCGTACTCAACGGTTGTGCTGCCGGCTATTACCCATATCATCACATGGTAGCCGGTATTGAAAGGGAAATTTCCTTTAATCTGATCGTACATTACACCGTAACCACCCCACATCTGGTCAACATGTTTCAGGTATGGAAAGGTGGTTGAAGTATGGGTTTTAAAGTAATCTGCCTGCTCAGCCGGACTAAACACCAGGAACCATTCGGGGTAGGTCAGAAAAGTTTGATCAGGCGGACGTACGGCTGCCTGAGATGTTAGCGGGTGCTTATTGGTTGACAGCCAGGCTTTATCCACCAACAAACCCTTCCCGGCAGGCACAGTGGATGGCTTCCTGTTTTTAACAACAAAAGTTATGATAGCCAGTAGCAGCGCAATTAATGTCAGTATCCTTAACCTTTTCATACCTATATTTTGGTAAATAACATTAAGGTGTTATCGGATGGGTCTTTATCTTGTAGTATTCGTTTACCGGCATCTTTAAATCCCGCCTGCTCAATAATGGCTGCCCATTCATCTGCGGACTTGAAGTTTTTAAAATCTCTGGCTTCAAACTCCCAGGTTTCGTTCAATCCCACATTAAATACCGTATGCACCAAAGAAACAAAGGTGGCCATTTCTGGCGTTTTAACATTATGGTCGCGGATAACAAACGAGCCGCCGGGCCGTAGGATTCGGTATATCGATTCCACAAACCCATCCAGCTTTGCTACCGGGCAGTGGTGTAAACCAATGTAGCACGTAACCACGTCCAGGCTTGCATCAGGAATAGTTAAACTACTGATAGGGTTATAGCCATTAATATCCACAAACTTGCCCAGCTTGCCCAGTTGCCCCCGCTCCATAATGTCTCCCGGCGAATTGGTTGGCGCGAGATCATTAATAAGATATATCGGGCCGGTGACCTTGATTTCTTTTCTTAGCTGACTAATATAACGACCGGTAGAACCGATCTCGGCATAACCGGAGATCTGTTTAACATCGCCCAATAACCCCAGTGTTTGCCCGACTATTTCTTTTTTTTGCTTTTTAAGCGCCGGCAAGGCATAAGTCAGTTCTGATAAGAATGGCTTAATGCCTTTCAATTTGCTTTGAACTGATTTATAGATCTCCTCATCGGTTTTGCCTATGGCGGTTTCTTCTTTTATTAATTGATGGAATTTATCCTCGGGATACAAATGAAATATCACCTGTAAAAAGCGGTAAAAATCGTCGCTCCATTTGGTGTCGTTAAATACTGCTTTAAATTCGGATGTATTAGCCATTGCTTGTGGGTTTTAATGGTTGATAATAGGTATCCCAAAAAATGTTCCTGAATTTATAGCCAGGATCAAGCTTGGTTTTCAGGTCGAATAATTTTTGCGCGTTAGGATATGCTTTATGGAACTGTGCCGCGGTTGGATGTACCTGATACGGTAAATAATAAGCACCGTTTACAGCAATTACGGCATCAGCCAGCTCTCGGGTCCATACAGCAACAGCATGTTTAGATGCCGGATCTGTGCGTTGCTTGTAATAAACCACAAAAGCAAATACCTCTTCCCGTGCCCATGCCAGGTAAGTACCCGGGTCGGCTTTGGCATGTCTGATGGATACATTAAGCACGTTAACATTAAAACGGATAAATATTTCGGCCATGGCTTGTTCAAATTCCTCAAAGCGCTGAACAGGAACAAAGTATTCCAATAATACATAAGTGCTGTTGATTCGTGATTTGGGTTCCAGTTCGGCCACATCATAACCGGCTTCGTAGTTGCGCCAGTGGATCTTTTTGCCCCTGAACAGTAAAGGGTCAATTATAAACTCGCGGTAAGGCTTGCCTAATGGTCTTTCTGTAAACGCCCACAGGAAATACCGCTCCAGCGGATAGGATTCTTTCAGTGGCATCAGCCGGGTTTTAACTGTCGGCTTTTCGGTGGTTTCTATCCAGCTTACAGCTCTTAAACGCGTGTATTTTGGTGGGTAGATATCGCCGTTATGGAAAACTACCTGTGAATTATCGCGTATGGTTTTGAAGAAGTAATCTTTATATTCTTCAATTTTCATTTTTTTATCAATTCGTTTAATGGCCAGATTATCGGCTAACTCGAGTTCGGCCTGAACGATAACGCCAATGCCATTATAACCGCCAATTGCGCCAAAGAATACTTCCGGGTTTGCTGTTTTAGTAGCATGCACTAACGAGCCATCGGCTAACACAACATCAATTGACCGTACTGATAAAACAACCGGCCCCATGCCCATATATCGCCCATGGGCATTAACACTCAATGCGCCGCCTACCGTGAAATTGGCGTAGGTTTGCATGACCTTGATGCTCAGGTCATACTCATCAATATATTGCTGAATATCGCACCAGCGGATACCCGTCTGTACTTTGATGAGTTTATCTGCTGCTGAAAACTCCAGTACTTTGTTCATTCCGCGCATATCAATATGCAAACTATGCGGGCTTGCTGTTTGTCCACCCATGCTGAAACGGCCGCCGCCTACGGAGATAGCGCCGGTAGCGTTTTTAACAATTTCGCAGATTTCTTCGACCGAAGTTGGACGCGCAATTTTACTAACCAATACGGGGTTCAGCCGGGTTACATCGTCAATAATACGCTCATCGGTTTTAAGGTGGGGGATCTCTTTACCTTCATCGTTTTTCAAATAATCTGGCGCCGACCCGGGTACCGGGCCGTATTGGTTTGGCGTATAATCCCCTTTTTTGAAACCTAACCGCCAGAATAACCATAATGGCCCAAGCACGGGTATTAAAACAGTAAACAGCCAATAGCCTGAATAGCCCTGATCATGCAGGCGCTTAATAGAAGTAGCTATAATGATCCAGAATAATAAAGGATATAGGATAAACGTAGCTCCTTCGCCAGCAAGCAATAAAAAGTTGTACAACACGTAAAAAGTGCACCAGTAAAACAGGGAAGCCAGCCAAAAAGCCCCTTTTGATAAGCGGCCGTTAAAAGAAAATAGCAGATAGGTTACAGGTAGTTTTTGTTTCAGGCGCATGGATGGTCTTGGCAATACGCTAATATATCATTACTTTCAATTATAATTATAGCCGCGTATATAAATGTAACATGATACCCAGAGGTAAATTATATATCAGCTATAAGAATTTGGTTGAAGGTGCTTATTACTGCCTTACTGATCGCTTTCGCTCACCAGGGCCGGATGTTGATCAATGCGCTAACGAAATGGTTTGCCTCTCGGTGAGAACTGGAATCGATCTGGTATTAAATGCTTTGAATTTTCCGCCGGGCTTCGAGATGATTGTTACTGATATCAATATCCCGGATATGTTTGCCATAATTAACTGGCACGAATTAACGCTTGTTCCCATCCCGGTTAATAAGTATACCTTAAATATGTCCCCGGCCCAGGTGGAAGCAGCAATTACACCTGCAACCAAAGCCATACTGATCACTCACCTTTTTGGCGGTATCATGGAAATTGAAGCGATAGTTGCCATAGCAAAAAAGCATAACCTTATTATATTTGAGGATTGCGCACAAGCATATGCCGGTAATTTATATAGCGGGAATCCCGCATCAGACGTAGTGATGTTTAGCTTTGGCTTTATTAAAACCAATACGGCTATTAGCGGGGCGATGATCAAAATAAAAGACCCGGGTTTGTACGCTGAGGTTGTTGCGCAAAATGGGCACTACCATCAACAAAGTACTGCAGGCTATTTTAAAAAGCTTTTTAAAGTGCTGTTTGTAAAGCTGCTCACCAATAAAGTTATTTATACCGGGTTTTATAATTTAGTAATGGCTTTGGGAAAGGACTTTGAACAGGTATTAGGTGGCTTTACAAAGGGCTTCCCCGGCAACGATATTTTTAGACAGATCCGGCATCGGCCTTCCACTCCAAATCAAAGGCTGCTCCGAAAAAAACTTGCTAACTTTGATCAAAATAGTATCACTAAAAGGATCCAATTAGCTAAAGATATTTTATCAAAGATCCCCGATAATTATAAAATTGGTTTTGAGAACAAGAGGCATTCTTACTGGGTAATGCCTGTTGAAACCCATAATCCGGACGAACTGATCAAACACTTGCGTAACAACGGTTTTGATGCTTCGCAAAAAGCATCAAGCTTAATCAAGTTGAGCGAGGCGGGCGGCGTTCCCAAACCTGAAGAATTAGCATTAGACAATCTTGTTTATTTACCAGTATATCCCGCTATGAGCGCAAAAGACCGTAATAAACTAATACAACTAATAATCAATTTTTCGCACTAATCTCTTTTTATGCTGACAGGTTGTGGTGCTTTAACGTTTTCTATAACTGGGCTTCAATTGCTTAACCATATCCCTGGCCGAAAGATATCCGTTTATTAATAAAAAATAGCCCGAACTATCCCACCCCACCCATCCAAATCCACTTTTAAAAAAATATCATCAACAGCAATGAGGGTAAAACGCTTCAGGCGTGTTTAAGAGACAAATTTTAATAATCGTCTTAACAACACAAATGCTATGAAAGCAACATTCCTGATCTATCTTGTTATCTTTTTGATTTCGTTTAAATTTACTGCAGGCGCCCAGCAAAAAACGGCAACCAATGCCGATTCAGTATTTAAACCCAAAATCGGATCATTTGATGCCGGTTACTCCTACTCGCCGTTTACCGTTAAAAATAAAAACATGAACATCAGGCAAGTGAATGCTTCGCTCAACGTACCGCTGATAAATAATTTCAGGGACGGAAAGCTTGATTTTTTACTTGCCGGCGTTAGTTACAGCGGGCTTTCCTTATCCGGAACAGGAAAATCATTCGGCGGTACTGATTTTTATTCTATTTCGGTGCCCATCACTTTTCAAAAATCGTTTTCTGCAAAGTATGCGCTGCTGGTATCAGCAATCCCTACCTTATCATCCGACCTGAAAGATGTTTCGGGCGAAGACATGCTATATTCAGGCTTTGCCATGCTCAAGATCCGTAAGTCCAAAAGCTTTTCCTACGCCGTTGGTGTGGGTTATTCAAGGCAGTTTTTTGGTACGATACTGCTGCCGGTTATCGGGATAGAATGGCAGATCAGCGAAAAACTAAGCCTTAGCGGTACCCTGCCCGTTTCCGAAAAATTAAAGTATCAGCTCAACGATAAAAGTATCCTTGGCTTCAGCAGTGATTTTGGTATTGGCGGGGGCTCGTATCGCCTGTCAAAAAAAACAGGGTCAAATTATTTACAGGTGCAGCAGTATAAAAACACGCTTTTTTATAATTACCAGCTGGCTAAAAACTTTTCGGTACAAATAAGCGGTGGTTACAATTTTGTGCAGAAGCTTGACTTATATAACAAAGATCAAAAAGTTAACTGGGCACCATTTAACGACCTGAACAAACGAGTTCCCCTGGCCGAACTGAAAAAGACCGGCTTTACCGTCGAATCGGGGATCAGCTACCGGTTTTAACCCGAAGCCGGGGCAAGTATTCCTTATCAATGTATAACATCAATCAACCGCAGCAATGGAAACAACTATTAATTTAATGGTCGAGGTTTTTAAAACAAATGTTGAGGATCCGGCGCAGGCAGCAAAATTGGTGGGCCTGCTTCAAAAACGGATTACCAATAGCAGTGTAAATTTTGACCTGGAAGATTGTGATAAAGTATTGAGGATAGAGGGCCCGGAGGTTTCACTGCCATTGGTTGTGGGCATCCTTAAAGATTATGGCTACAAGTGCCAGCCGCTCGAATAAACACACAGCCCGGATTATAACACTTGTATGCCTTTTTGCTTGTCAAATAAACCCGAAGAGCTGTTAAAAAACAGATGAAACGCGTTATTGAGAAAGCATCAAGGCAATCTGAAAAAAACCGTTATGGCATGTAAAATATATTTTAGGGATATTATGCGGGGGCCGCGTTAGGGATTGCAGTGCAAAGCCCGCAGCGCGGATGGGGATTGCGGGCCGGAAAAGCGAGGACTTGTAACGTAAAGCCCGGGCCGCAGGCAACGCCCAAATCTATAAAATCAATCGAAAAATATACTTATAATCAATAGCTTACAATCATGTCATTATAAGGAACGAAGCAATCCCGAACTATACGGAGCAACTCTGCTAACCGGGGATTGCTTCGTTCCTTGCAATGACGGCTTTTTCAATAAGATTTTATCAAACCATTTTAAACCGCATCCAGGGCAATTATTTCAGCACAAAGCAGGAAGAAGGATGGGCCCTGTCATTGTAAATATCGTTAAGCTGCGTTGGACCTGAAACCGTATCAAAAACCATGATATTATTTTCGCCGGCTACAAAATGAGGCCATTGCTTATCATTTACCTGGCCCGGAGCTTTGCCTTTTATAAAGTTTACCCAGGTTTGGTGTATTTGATTAGCCAGTTTTAGTTCTGTATCGTTAAAATTGTTTTGTTTGGGTAAAAACCAAACATAGCCTAATTCATCGGCATGGGTTGCACCGGTACCATCGCGCTTGTAATCAAAACGGTACATCCAAACGTGGCTGCCTGCCTGCGCTAATGTGTTAGCCAGCCGGTAGCTGTGCATCTGGTACATGTATTGGGTGAGTACTTTTATGGCAGCGCTATCTGCATTGCCGTTTTTAGCCTCACTTTCAAAATTTGATAAAATATAACGGTAATTATCACCAAACCAACCATATAGCACCGTGCTGTCGGGGTGGTTGAGGCGTTTATCAAAATTCATAAACATTTTACTTTCAAACTTATTGGTACCGATGAGGAAGCGTACTTTATCATTCCTGTTTTTGAGGATATATTGATATGGGTCCTGCGAAATCACCGCGCCATCTATCACCGGGCCAAAATAGTTGGTACCCTGTGCCCCATTGCTGATGTTTGCCTGTGCTGCTATAAGTTTTTCGGCGGAGATTTTGAGGAGATCGGCGGGTTTGCTAACACCCAGCTCGGTCATTAACCGCTGCCTGATGCCTTTAGCGGTAGCAGAATCCCGGATGCATTGCACGGCGCCGCTTTCTAAAATCTGCTGGTTGAAATAGCCTTTGGATTGTGGTGTTGCCAACAGGGCACTGGTGAGTTTAGCGCCCGCCGATTCGCCCATGACCGTAACCTTCGAGGCATCGCCGCCCATCGCCGCAATATTTTGCCTGATCCATTTCAGCGCCATGATCAGATCGAGCAGGCCATTATTTCCGGATGATTGATAAGCTTTGCCCATATCTCCCAAATACATAAAGCCGAAAACGCCAAGGCGATAATTAATGGTAACGGTAACAACGCTGTCATCGTCGGCAAAAGCGTGCCCGTTCATTCCCATACCCGAGCCGCCTGTAAGCGAGCCGCCATGTACCCATACCAGCACCGGAAGCTTAGCATCCCTTGCTGTTATTGGTGTATAAACGTTCAATGTCAGGCAATCTTCGCTGCCTTTTAGTCCGCCTGTGCCGCCACCCTGCGATGCCGGGCTTCCAAATTTTTCGCATGAAAGCGTGTCTTTCCATGCCGTCATTGGCTGAGGGGGCATAAAACGCAAAGGGCCAACGGGTGGTTTGGCATAGGGAATGCCTTTAAATACCAGGGTTGGCCCTTCTTCGATACCTTTTATCCATCCACCTGATACTTTTGTTACAACTGTTTGGGCAGAGGTGGTAAAACCTAAAAATATGCCCAGTAAAAACGTGTAAACCGGAATCAGGCGGATGATGTTTTTCATAAAACGGTTGATCTTAATAAGTGGCAGCCAGCTGAAGCGCGTTATAAGCATTAACAACGCCGCCGGTTACACAAAGATCGGTAAACGGAACTTCTTTTTTAGTCTCTCCATCTTTAATCTCTACATTATGCGATATTTTCACTACCGATTTCATGATGATCTCCTTGACCTGTACAGCCGTTAATTTTGGATAATATGAACGGATAAGCGCTGCCAGGCCGGTTACAACCGGTGCCGCCATACTGGTACCATCATGCTCGGCATAGGCTGATTTTGGTGTGGTTGAATTAATGGCCACACCCGGTGCAAACACGTCAACACTGGTTTTGCCATAATTGGAGAAAGATGCTTTCAGCGTTTCATCGTCTTTAGGGCCCGACGCGCCAACTTCTATCCAGGCACCGGCTACGCCGCTTTTGTCTTCATAAATACGGTTAGGGACGTTCAGTTCAACTTCGGTGTTATTGTTGTCATTACCCGCGGCATGTACCAGCAACACATCCTTGCTTAAAGCAAATTTTACAGCTTCATCAACCGCTTTTTTATTGTACGAGTAACTTTTGCCGAAGCTCATGTTGATCACCTTAGCGCCGTTCGCCGCAGCATAACGAATAGCGTTTGCTACATCCTTATCGCGTTCATCGCCGGTAGGCACTGTACGTACCGACATAATAGCTACATCATTGGCCACACCCATAACACCAAGATTGTTATCCCGTATCGCGCCAATGATCCCGGCAACGTGGGTGCCATGATCAGCATCCGGGCCGGTTACGTCATTATTGCCATAAAAACGCTCATTAGCGTTGTTATAGTTATCGCCCACGGTATCCCTCGAATTGAAATTAAGGTTGAGGTGATAATCCAACTGCTCTTTAAAGTGAGTTAAGCCGCCGTTTACCTCTTTCTCCCTGAACTCGGCTACATTTTTAAATGAAGGCAGGGCGCTTACCAATACACGTTTAACATAGGCCTCGCCATTATCTTTAGGCTCAAATTTAGTGATGTCATCAAGGCTTGGGTTTTGGTTGCCCAGCTTCGCCAGTACCCCATCAAGCAGGGTATTGAATTTATTGATCACCGTATATGTTTGCTGTGCTTTGGCAACCTGTTTATCCATATCGGCTTTCATAGCGCTATATGCTTTAAAATCGGCAAGGTCTTTCCCGGTAAGCTTGGTACTGTCAACATTGGCAAAGCGGGTGTTGTTGATCCGTACCAGCCGGGTAAGCTCCAGGTTATCATAGTGTACATCTCCCTTGGCCGAGCCAATAAAATCCCAGCCGTGCATGTCATCAGCATAACCGTTTTTATCATCATCCTTTTTATTCGCGGCGGTTTCTTGCGGGTTGTTCCAGATCACCTTTTTAAGGTCCTCATGGTCCACATCAATGCCCCCATCAATTACGGCTACCAGCACGGTAACGTGTTTTTTGCCTTTTAACAGTTCGTTGTATGCTTTTTCGGTACTGATCCCAAATACAGAATCGGTTTTAAGATCAAGGTTTTGCCAGTTAGGTTTAGTTTTTGGAGCTTCCTGCGCATAAGTGAATACAGGTAAGCAAAGCCCGGCTACCAGCACAAGCTTTTTAAGCGGAAAATTGTTTATCATTAATACTTTCAGTAATAGTTTATAAGTACAAAAACTCTAAAGTAGGTTTTTAATTGTTTAAAAAATGTGCGGGTTTGGTGATTTTAACACGTTTTTAGGAAAAATATCTTGCCGGTCACTCTACTTTTTGCTCAAAAATATGTTCAATTATAAATTTTGATTCTTCTACGTAAACCTTTTTCCTGATCAGTTCCCGTAAATCGTCGGTGGCACCATCCCTTATCTCATAGTTCTTTTCTTTGCAGGTTTTTATAAAACCTGTATACAATTGTTTCGCTTTGCCTGTTTCGCCTTTTGCAAGTGTGGCAAGCGCTATATTAAACATGGCGTAAGTGGCGTCATCCTGGTATTTCAGCGCCTTGTAAGAATATTTTATACAGTCATCAAACTTACCGGCGCAATAACATGACCACCCCAGGTTACCCAAGGCATTGGCATAGGTGCTGTCAATAGCTATTGCTTTTTTGGCCGCATCAATAGCTTCGAGGTAGTTACCCGATTGCGTATAGCTTAAATTGAGCCCAACATAGGCGTATTTATAGGTCGGGTCGGCCCTTACTGCTTTCTGATGATAAGTTATAGCTGTTTCATATTGCTTTTTCTGATAGTAGCAATCGCCTATCCTGTCGTATGGAAAAGGATATGATTTATCAATGCTGATAGCTTTTTGGAGATCTTTTATGGCATCATCCAATTTATCTGCGTAATAATAAGCGTCGCCGCGATCAACATAAAAAGTCCGTCGGTCGGGTTCCAGGTTGATGGCCTGTGTATACAGACTGATAGCTGTTTCGTATTCGCTCCTGTCACAGTAAATATCACCTTTCAGGTTATAACCATCACCATCGTCGGTGTTTTGGTTGATATGCTGATTGATAAAATAAAGGGCGCTATCAGGCATATCCATATTTTTGTAGCACCTGGTAAGGTTGTAGTAAGTCCAACTATAATTGGGCTTTAACCGTAATGTCAATCGCAGATCAGTTGCTGCTTCCTTATATTTTTCAAGGTCGATCAGGCAGTCGGCCCGGTCATAATAAAGTACAAAATAGCCCGGAAAAAATTTAATGGCCTGGTTGTAATCAGCTACTGCTTTGTCAAGCTCATCAAGGTTATAATAGCACTTAGCCCGCATCTGGTATGCATGGGCATATTGTGGCCATACACCTAATATTTGATCACAATACGTTATACATTCCCGGTAGTTATGTTCATCAAACAGCATTTCTGCTTTCATTGTGTTGGTCGAAATCAATCCCGGGCTGTCCTTTAGCAATCTGTTCAATTCAGTACCTGCGGCTGATTTTCCTTTAAATGACGCGGTAAGTAATTTTAATCGTTTAGCAAAAACGGTGTTAGGGGCATTTTTAAAAAAGCCGTCTAAAATTTTATCGGCATTTTTATCGCCGGGCTGTGATGTGAATACCAATTTAAAAAAATCTTTCCCCAGCTGTTTTTCCGCAGGCGAAAGATTGCTATTGTCAGCAATATCCTTAATAAGGCTAAAAACTTCGTATCCCTGATAGGGCATGATCCGCGTTACATCTTTTTGTAAGGTGATGTTTTTAATGCTTTTGGATAGTAACATCATTCCTTTATCAATGCTGTCTTGTCTGAAACAGGTGATAGCCTCTTTTAAATAGGATGCATAGTCGCTGATCTGATAACCAGGTGCAGTTATTGGTACGGAATTTTTTTTACTGGAAGTATCCGCCGGTACTAAAGCCCAGGTGGTTAAGGGGCCTAAAATTAACAGCCAAAAAGCTATTGGTTTGAATGATAAGGTCATGCTATAAAAATAGCATATCCGGTTAATATTAAAAAATGGAAATGGGTTCCCGGCTTAATCCTATTTACCCAGTTCAGCCCTAACCTTTTTTACCTCAGCCGCGGTAACCAGGCTGCTGTTATTACCAAAATTGTTGCGGATATAGGTAAGTACCGCCGCGATATCAGCATCACTTAAAAAATTATGCTTGGGCATGGCGCTGTTGTAAGGCCTGTTTTTCACCTTGATAGGGCCATCGAGGCCATTAAGCAGTACCCTTATAGCGAGATCTTTCTCCATAAACTTACCACCGGTTACCCATTCCGATCCGCTAAGCGGCGGGATCATATTACCATCGCCGCGGCCATTTTTTTGATGGCAGTTGGCACAATAGGTATTGTAAATTTTAGCGCCGCCTTTGAGCATCCCGGTTTGCAGATCGCTTTTTAAAACATCGGGCAACCTGAAACCCGGAAGTTTTTTACGGAGCTCCATTTTGGCAAGTTCGGCCTTGCCAAACCCGGCTTTGTTACCCGTGTAGGAAATTTTCCAGATCTTTCCTTCCTCTGTTTCGCTGATGTATAAGGAGCCATCCGGCCCCATGGCCAGCCCCATTGGCCGGTAAGCCGCGTCACTTACGCTTACTACCGTGTTTTTTCCGGTAAAGCCATCGGCAAAAATTTCCCATTGCCCAAAAGGTTTGCCGTTTTTAAAGGGTACAAAGCATACAAAAAAGCCAGCCTGTGGGTAAGGCGATCTGTTGGTTGAACCATGAAAAGCAATAAAAGCCCCGTTTTTATATCTTGCGGGGAACTGATCGCCGGTATAAAAAAACAGGTCGTTGGGGGCCCAGTGTGCGGGGAAAGCCATGATAGGCTGGGTGTATTTAGCGCCGTTGCCGGCTTTTATGCCATCGCCGCCATATTCGGGGTTCAGAAGTTTTTTCTTTTTAATAGGATCATAATAGTAGTAGGGCCAGCCTACATCAGTGCCTTTTTTTACTTTTATAAATTCTTCGGCGGGCAGCACCGCGCTTTGCCAGGCGCTGAATATTTTAGGGAACTGCAGGCGCAGGTCGTCGCGGCCGTGGGCCACCACATACAGGCAATTGTCGGCAGTATTCCAGTCCATAGCAACAACGCTGCGCATGCCGGTAGCATAACGGATCCCATCGGCTTGTATTTGATTGGGTTTGGCCTCATCAAACTGCCAGATGCCCCCATATTGCTGCAGCAAGGGGCAGCCCTTGATTCCTTTTGAACCGGGCACCCTGTTTTGCTCCTGGCAGGCGTTTGATGGCGCGCCAAATGCTACGTACATGTGCCCGGCATTATCAAAGGCCAAAGGTTTGGCGTCATGCTCATGCGGGGCGGTAGCATCATGCAAAATCAATTCCAGGGGGCCATCGGGCACCAGCGATTGCGGATTTAATTTTGTTCGATAAACATTTGCCTCCGAGCTGAAGTACAGGTATCCTTTATGTACCCTCATGCCTGTGCCATAGGGACCTTTGTCTTCATAATTGGCAAACTTTTTAATGATGTCAGCCCGGCCATCGCCGTTAGTATCACGCAGGGCAACGTTGCCGCCGATAGAATCGGGGAAGCGGAGTTTTACATAAACATCGCCATTGGTGTTCACCGCGATATGACGTGCGCGGCCTTCCAAACTATCCACCACCACAACCGCTTTAAATTTGCCGGGCAGGAATAAGCCGCCATTGGTGGTGTCAACAGCAGGCGGTACAGTGTTATGGCCTATATTTTTAAAACTGATAATCAACAGTGCACACAGCACCAGCATCACGCCGGTCATAGTTTTTTTGCTTTTCATTTGAGACGAACAGGTTATCTAAATGCAGGATTGGTATTAAACGGCAATGCCCTGCTATAAAAGCGATTTTGCAGGTAAATGTTTAGGAAGATTCATTTTTATTGGCTGAGAGACTAAATATTATAACATGGGCCGGATGTAAGGATATCATGTTATCCCAAAAAATCCTATCTTTTCAACAAAACAAAAGATCCATGCCCGAAACTCATCCCGAAAAAAACAAATTAGGCCTGTGGACCAGCACCTCGCTGGTGATTGGCAATATGATTGGTGCAGGCATTTTCCTGATGCCCGCGGCTATGGCTTCGTTCGGGAGTATTGGTTTGCTGGGCTGGGTGTTTTCGGCAATAGGCTCGTTCTTTTTAGCGAAGGTTTTCAGCAACCTGAGCAAGCTGCTGCCCCATGCCACCGGCGGGCCGTATGCCTACACCCGCGGCGGGTTGGGCGATTTTATTGGATTTTTAGTGGCCTGGGGATATTACCTCGCTGTGGCCTGTGCCAACGCGGCAATTACTATCTCGTTTGTGAGCGCTTTAAGCACCTTTTTTCCAATATTGGGAAGCAGCAGTGTTGTAGCTGTGATTACCGGTTTATGTTCTATCTGGTTATTAGCTTATATCAATACATTGGGCGTTGTTACTGGCGGCAAGCTGCAATTGGTTACCACTATTTTAAAGGTGTTACCACTGCTGCTGGTAGCTATCGGCGGTTTGTTTTTCATTAAGGCAGCAAACTTCAGTCCTTTTAACGCCAGCGGGACAGGCATAGTCAGCGCCCTGCAGGCAACCGCTACCATGACTATGTTTGCTTTTATTGGTATTGAAAGCGCCACCGTACCATCGGGCAGCGTGGCCAATCCCGAAAAAACAGTGGCCAGGGCAACCATGCTGGGGCTGCTTATTACCACCTTTATCTATATACTGGGGAGTGTAAGCGTGATCGGTATTATCCCGGCGGCGCAGCTGCAAAAGTCACTTACGCCTTATGCCGACACCGCGGTGATCATCTACGGCAGCAGCGCCCGCTACTGGGTAAGCGCCGGTATTGCCATCGCCGCTTTCGGTTCACTGAACGGGTGGACGTTATTGCAGGGGCAAGTGCCTTATGCCATTTCAAAAGATCAACTTTTCCCGCCGATATTCAGCCGCACTAATAAAAAGGGTGTACCTTATATGGGTATTATCATCAGCAGTATCATGGTATCGCTGTTTATGGCCATGAATTATACCAAAGGCCTGGTAACACAATTTAAATTTCTGCTGCTGCTTTCGCTGTTGAGCGTTTTGATCCCCTATTTGTTATCGGCAGCGGCTTACCTGGTTATCCGGGTACGAAAAAGCCCAAAGGCGGGCGGCTGGGCCGGAGCTATAGCACTGGCTATGCTGGCTTTTACCTATGCGCTTTGGGCTATTGCGGGAGCCGGGCAGGAAGCTGTATATTATGGCTTTTTACTGCTGATGGCCGGGATCCCGTTTTATGTTTGGGCCGCATTCACAAAAAATGCGAATTAGTTTTTCTTAAATATTATAAGGCCCCTGCCTTGATCTCGTCAACTACTGCCGGATCAAGCAAGGTACTGGTATCGCCCAGGTTTGAGGTATCGCCCTCGGCTATCTTGCGTAAAATGCGGCGCATGATCTTGCCCGAACGTGTTTTTGGCAAGCCGGTTACAAACTGGATCTTATCAGGTTTGGCTATCGGGCCAATGATACGTGATACCGTCATGATGATATCCTTGCGGGTAATGTCCTCATCGCCATGCTTATCGGGGCTCACCACATAGGCATAGACACCCTGGCCTTTAATATCGTGCGGATAACCCACCACCGCCGATTCAACCACGCTGCTATGCATGTTGATGGCATTCTCCACTTCGGCAGTGCCTATACGGTGACCGGATACGTTCAATACGTCATCCACGCGACCGGTAATGCGGTAATAGCCATCCTGATCGCGCAGGCATCCATCCCCGGTAAAATACATGTTTTCGTAAGTGGCGAAGTAAGTGGTGCGGCAGCGCTCATGATCGCCATAAGTAGTACGCAGCATGCCCGGCCACGGAAATTTGATACACAGGTTGCCGCTTACACCGTTGCCTTCAATCACTTTACCGTTTTCGTCAACCAAAACAGGTTGTACGCCCGGTAACGGTAAGGTAGCATAACCCGGTTTGGTTGGGGTAATGCCGGCGATAGGAGAAATCATGATACCGCCATTTTCGGTTTGCCACCAGGTGTCAACAATCGGGCAGCGGTTTTTGCCGATATTGTCATCAAACCAATGCCATGCTTCTTCATTGATAGGCTCACCAACAGAGCCTAATTTTTTAAGCGAGCTCAGGTCTTTATTATTGACATTGTCCAGCCCAAAACTCATCAGTGAGCGGATAGCTGTTGGCGCGGTATATAATATGTTTACTTTGAATTTATCTACAATCTCCCAAAAGCGACCGCAATCAGGATAAGTTGGGATCCCTTCAAACATCAGCGTGGTAGCGCCCTGCGAAAGCGGGCCATATACGATATAAGAGTGACCGGTGATCCAGCCGATATCGGCAGTACAGAAATATACCTCGCCCTGGTTGTACTGGAATACGTTGGCAAAAGTATAACCTGTATAAACCATATAGCCGCCACAGGTATGTACCACCCCTTTGGGTTTACCCGTTGAGCCAGATGTGTACAGGATGAAAAGCATATCTTCGGCATCCATTACTTCGGCAGGGCAGCTTGGGTTACCTTGTGTTTCCACTTTTTTGATCTCATCTTCCCACCAAACATCGCGGCCTTTGATCATGGATACCGGTGTGCGGCTGCGGGTAAGCACAATAACTTTTTTAACCGAACGGCATTGTACCAAAGCATCATCGATCACGGTTTTGAGCGGTACTTCCTTGTTGCCGCGCTTGCCGCCATCGCAGGTGATCACGATGCTGCACTCAGCATCATTGATCCTATCGGCGATGGACTGTGCAGAAAAACCACCAAACACTACCGAGTGGATAGCACCGATACGTGCACAAGCCAAAACAGCAATAGCCAGCTCGGGGATCATGGGCATATAAATACAAACACGGTCACCTTTTTTTGCGCCGTTATTTTTAAGTACGTTGGCAAACTGGCAAACCTTATCATGCAACTGGCGGTATGTTAAAATGCGGTGATCCTCTTCCGGGTCGTTAGGTTCCCAGATGATGGCCGGTTTATCGCCAAGAGTTTCGAGGTGACGGTCGAGACAGTTTTCGGTAATATTGAGTTTTGCACCCTGGAACCATTTGATCTTAGGCTCCTTAAAGTTCCAGTCCAGTACGGTGTCCCACTTTTTGTGCCATAAAAAATTATCGGCAATGCCGGCCCAAAACTGCTCGGGCTGCTCAACACTTTGCTGGTAAACTTTTTTGTACTCTTCAAATGATGTAATTTTCATCGGTTGGTTGTTTGGTTGATGAAGCTGTTCCGGGTTTAAATTGTTTGTTTTTTTGTTGCCCCGCACCAGTTTCATGCTGGTTTAAATGGTGGGCGTAATTTAATAATTTATGTGTGATGTATATATTAAAATTCTTACTTTTTAAAATATTTTAAAAAGTAAGAATTGGACTATTGCAGGCTTTAGATTTTGGTATTGTTATTGGTTTGTGCAGGAGGCGCGTTAGGGATAGAAGTGGAAAGCCCGCAGCGAACGAGGGGGAGCGTAGGGGCAATGCGAGGACTTGCAACGGATAGCCCGGGCCGCAGGCAACGCCCATGTTATAAACCCGATTGCGAGGGCCATCTCCTTGCATTGGATACCCGGCATGTGGGGCACCGATAAATCCGGCATGGCTTCCTGTTTTGATTGGCCAATAATACACAACCGAATATGCTATGATAATGCGCACAGCCGCCTAAAATTTTGTTACTTTTGCTCATATTGCTATACTAATTTATGAGCGAAGAAAGATCACTGAACTTTATAGAGGAAATTGTTGAAGAAGATTTGGCTGCCGGTAAAAACGACAACCGTGTACTTACCCGTTTCCCGCCCGAACCTAATGGTTACCTGCATATTGGCCATGCCAAGTCAATTTGCCTTAACTTTGGTTTGGCAAAAAAATACAATGGCCTTACCAACCTCCGTTTTGACGATACCAACCCCGTTAAGGAGGATGTTGAATATGTTGACAGTATTAAGGAAGATGTAAAATGGCTTGGCTTTGATTGGGCCAATGAGCTTTATGCTTCTGATTATTTCGATCAGCTGTATGCCTTTGCCGTTGAATTGATCAAAAATAACCTGGCCTATGTTGATGACAGCACAGCCGAAGAAATAGCCGCCCAAAAAGGTACGCCTACCGAACCGGGCACGCCAAACCAATACCGCAGTCGCTCAGTAGAGGAAAACCTGCAGCTGTTTGCCGATATGAAAGATGGCAAATACCCCGACGGCGCGAAAGTACTGCGTGCAAAGGTTGACCTGGCATCGCCCAACATGCACCTGCGCGACCCATTGATGTACCGTATTAAACACGCTCATCACCATCGCACAGGCGATAAATGGTGTATTTACCCCATGTATGATTTTGCTCACGGGCAATCGGATGCTATTGAAGAGATCACGCACTCTATCTGTACGCTGGAGTTTGTACCTCACCGTCCGTTGTACGATTGGTTTATTGAAAAACTGAATATTTTCCCTTCAAAACAGTACGAGTTTGCCCGCTTAAACCTTAACTATACGGTAATGAGCAAGCGTAAATTGCTGCAACTGGTTACAGAAGGCTATGTTGATGGCTGGGACGATCCGCGTATGCCTACCATCAGTGGTTTACGTCGCCGTGGTTATACCCCTGCTTCTATCCGTGAGTTTTGCGAGCGTATTGGCGTTGCCAAACGCGAAAACATGATAGATGTTGGCTTGCTGGAGTTCTGTATCCGCGAGGACCTGAACAAAACCGCATGGCGCCGTATGGCTGTGCTTGATCCGGTTAAGCTGATCCTGGATAATTATCCTGAAGGCGAAACCGAAGTAATGCATGGCGAAAACAACCCCGAAGTTGAAGGTGGCGATGGCGGCAGGGATATTCCGTTTGGCCGTGAGTTGTGGATAGAGCGTGAGGACTTTATGGAGGTTGCGCCTAAAAAATTCTTCCGTTTAGGTATCGGGCTGATGGTGCGCCTAAAAAACGCTTATATCATTAAAGGTGAAAGCATTGTGAAAGACGCCGATGGTAACATCACCGAGATCCATTGCAGCTATCTGCCCGAATCAAAATCAGGCCATGATACCAGCGGCATTAATGTAAAAGGCACCATCCACTGGGTGAGTGTTGAACACGCCAAAACTGCCGAAGTAAGGTTATATGATCGTTTATTCCAGGTTGAAGACCCTTCAAATGAGGACGGCGACTTTAAAGATTATATCAACCCTAACAGCCTGCATGTATTGCCAACAGTATATATTGAACCAAACCTGGTTAACGCCGAATTGGGCAAGCCGGTTCAGTTTATGCGTAAAGGCTATTTTACTTTAGATAAAAACTCGACTGATGATAAACTGGTGTTTAACCGCACCGTTACATTGAAGGACGGCTGGGGTAAAAAGTAAGCTCTCGCCCCCCCCCGGCCCCCTAAAGGGGGAGCTTGAAAATTTTAAAGCGGGTTGAGCCTTTGGCTCAACCCGCTTTTTTTAATTCCTGATCTTCGTTAGCGTTATGAAGTTTTTAATTCCCTCCCTCGGGAGGGGTGCGACGGCGGTGCGTAGTGGCAGGGAGGGGTTAGGCACCTTGCAAAATCAACACTTATCGATGAAACCCCTCCCTACACCCTCCCAGGGGAGGGAATCGCACAAGCCCCCGCTTTTTTATCTTTTACGGTTTGCCTTAAACTTTCTGCATTACGCTTTTAGCTTCCTTTTATTCTCCCTTAAATTCAGCCTTCCTTTTTTCCATAAAGGCTGCTACGCCTTCTTTAAAATCATTTGTGCCGAAGCATTTCCCAAATTCGGTTATTTCAGTTTCGTAGCCGTTAACGCCATCGGTATAAGCGGCATTAATGCTGCGGATGGCTGCCGCAAGGGCTAAAGGGGCACGGGATAATATTTTATTCAGGATCTCTTCGGCTTTAGTTAATAGTTCTTCGGGGTTAACTACGTGGGTAACCAGGCCATATTGCAGGGCATCGCCCGCGGTGATCATATCGGCGGTCAGGATCATTTCCATCGCTTTGCCTTTACCAACCAGTTGGGTAAGGCGTTGTGTACCCCCATAACCGGGAATGAGCCCTAAAGTTACTTCAGGCAGGCCCATTTTAGCATTGTCAGATGCTATGCGGATGTGGCAGGCCATGGCCAGCTCAAGTCCCCCGCCCAAAGCAAACCCATTTACCGCTGCTATTACAGGCTTGCTGCCGTTGGCTATTAAATCAAAAACTGCGCTGTGGCCAGTACGCGAAAGCTGTGCGCCTCCTTCAATATTCAGCGCTGCAAACTCACTGATATCAGCCCCGGCAACAAATGCTTTTGGTCCGGCTCCGGTAATGATGATACCACCTACCTCCGGATTTTGGAAAGCTTCAGTAAAAGCGCTATGCAGTTCGGCCAGCGTATCTTTATTAAGAGCGTTCAGTTTGCTTTCGCGGTTAATGGTGATTTGTTGAACGCGGCCCTTGTTTGCTATCAGTAAATTTTGAAATTCCATAGGTATTAGAAATTGCGGTGTTCATGTACCCAACCGGTTATATATTTTACAATATCCTGCGTACTGGTGCCGGGCGGAAAAAGCTCGCCAACGCCCAGTTTTTGCAACTCGAGCATATCTTCATGCGGAATAATACCACCGCCGGTAACCAAAACATCATCCATTTTTTTCTCTTTAATAAGATTAATGATGCGCGGAAATACCGTCATGTGCGCGCCCGAAAGTATAGAAATGCCAATGGCGTCCACATCCTCCTGCAGGGCAGTGTTCACCACCATTTCGGGGGTTTGCCGTAAGCCGGTGTAAATAACTTCCATACCTGCATCGCGCAGCGAAGTGGCAATAATGCGCGCGCCGCGGTCATGGCCATCGAGCCCTACTTTGGCAACTAAAACACGGATTGGTCGGTTAAAGGTATTACTCATGAATAACCTATTGGTTTTTGTAAAAGTAATAAGAAAATTATGGAAGTTTATTTATGTTTCATGCAATGTAGGGAAACCTCATAATTCGATCCGTTTTACCAATTTAATACTAAAAAATTTCTACACAAATGCTTTACAAGCTCTCCACAATTAATCGAATTACACGAATATAAAATTGATTCAATTCGTGTAATTCGATTAATACGTAAAAATTAGTGTAAAATTTTTCATTTATTGTTTAATAGCCGGCAAATTCTTCACGGCCTCTAACAATGTGGCTTCTGTAGCTGCGTTAACGTTTACAAGGTAAAACGGCTTGGCTCCTTTTGCTGCCGCCCATCGCCATTCAAACTCATTGATTGATTTCATGTTACCATTATCAAACCACCAGGCAGCGTAAATCTTATCCTTTGCCTTGGTAAGCACTCCTAAATAAACCTGCCGACCGGCAATTACTTCCTTTTTTATCGTACTGAAAACATAACCGCTTCCCTGCCAGCAAATCATCGGGTCGTGCTCAGGGCAATAAAATGGAGAGGGTTTCACATAAACCAGCGCACCGGTATTTTCAAATTTAATTACCCCGCTTTCCAATACCGATTTTTTATAACCGGGTAAGGATACGTTACTTACGCTTTTGTCCTCCAGGTCATCTATCGATTTGATGTTTATAGTTATTACAACTAACGCAACGGCCAATACAAGGTGTATCAGCGGAAAGCGCAGTTCATCCGGCGCCAGCCTGATGGTTTTATAAAACCGCGGATCGATGTATGGTTTTTCGGTTCGTTTCAATACGAAAGAAGAAAGGAACAATAAAGGCAATACCACGTAAATGAGCAGGCAGATAATCCCGGTCAGGTCATGCATCGTTGTACCCGCCGGTATTTTAAAAAAAACCAGTAGCAGGATACGGCAAAGATTGCACAGGATGTTTAACGCAAAAGTAAACACCAACAAAAACAAGATCCACACCAGGTGCAATTGCTTTGCCGCCTGCCGCTGGTAATGAGCTATTATAAACAGGCAGATCATGAACGAGGTGGCAAGCATATGCAAACCTGCGCAGGCCTGGTCCACAGAAAATTCGAAACCTTTAAACCGGATGATGTTGCCTGCTGCACTGGCTTCCATTCCCATACTTGCAAACAGAGAGGCTGCTACTTCACTGAGCCAAATTCTTAAAGGGAAACTAAAAGTATTGCTGATATACTCAAATGCCGGCGAAATGAGCAATAACAACAGGAACAATACCAGGCTTATTTTTCCTTTTAAGTTCTCAAAGAAAAGCAGTGCAGAAAACAGCAAGGCCAGGAACAAATTTGTTTTAATCGGAAAACAAACAGCAACTGTTGTAAAAACAATGGCCGGGACGAGGTGCCTTAGTGAAAGGCCCCCACGCTTTACCTTGCAGATATAAGGCAGCAGCGCCAGGCCAAGCACCATATTGGCATCCCACTTAAAATAAATGATACCTAACCTCGCTGCAATGCCAATGTATATTAACCAGCAACTACTGATGATCAGCCTGCTGCCGGTTAATTTAAATGAGATATACTCCTGCAAATTATAGCTCCGGCTGAACATGCTTGCTCTTATATACTAAGAAATTTATCACCGCTATTACAACCAGGATCAACAACCACTCACCGGGTTCGGGTACTGCGCCCGATGATTTTGCGGAAGCGTTTTGAAGGCTGTTCTTATTTTCATCAATCCCGAAGCGTTCATAATCTTTTTGAGCTTCGAGTACAATAAGGCTCGAAACAGGCGAGGCTATAAAAGCCTGGTTAGCCTCATCGATAATATCCGGCTGCACATAGGTTTTATCAAAATAATGCGGACCAACCTTTTTCATAATATCGTTATAAGCAAACAGGCGCAGCAGGTGGTCAGGCGCATTGCCTGCTTTTAAAGTATCGCCAGTTTGTTCAATAACAAAACCCGATTGGGCGAGCACTACATGGGTTGAATCTTCCTGCGAATGGCTAAATTCATGTTTTGTGAGCTTACTTTGCAGCGTTGCTACATCTCCTTCGTTATAAGTAAATACCCGCATCTCTTTCAATGCCTTTAAATAAGGCGTTAGGTTGGTGCCGATATTGTATAACTGCAATTGTTTTGCACCCGGCAGATAGCTGGTTAACGCTTTGCCAAACTCCGATTCGTCAAGATCGCGCAGGTTAGGAGAGGTTTCGGCGCATTTGGTAATTAGCAATGAACTTTCGGAGTGTTTGATCTCATTAACCGGGAACATACTGAAGTTGAGTTTGCCCATCCTTCTGTAAACGCTTCCGAGGTTATCTTCAGTTAATGTTTCCAGCTTGCCATCGTAATAGTAAACTTTTTTGGTTTTGATGGCCGGCCAAAGCTCGCCCAGTTCGCTGGCCGACCAGCTTGCATTAAGGTCGAGGTAGACGGCTTCCGGGTTAAAGTTTGTGGTTTGAGGCACATAATCTTTCAGCTGATAGCCTTTACCTGCAAATGCGAACGGCATATCGGCAAGCGGCGGGGCTTTAAACGTGATCTGCTCATCCGGTTGATAAGGCCGGTCGGCAGTATAAACGCCCTCGCTGATCTCGTCAAAGTTTGGCATGTTGAGGCTATCAGGTTTCTTCGAAAAAGATACCTGGATGGCTTCGGTTGCGTCTTCGGGCGATGGGCCATCGAAATAACTGCTTTCATAGGTAAGTATATCGCTTTGCTTGCGCAGCGGACTGGTGATCCCCACCCTGAATTTGCGGTTTTCTTCGGGAGTACATGGAAAAATTCGTGCCGTTATCGTATTGCCCTCCTGCCAGTGAATTACCGATGGGTCATGCTGCTCAACACCCACAATCTCACGATAAGCCGATTCGACTTTACCTTTAGTGGTTAATCTTGATTGCTGTTCTTTACCGTCTATCCATAATGATAAAGAACTAACCACCGAACCCTCCGGAACATGGAATGTATAGATGGCTTCTTGTTTGCCCGCCCAGGCCCGTACTCCTCCTTTTTCGGTGTTATGTACGGTTAGTGTTTTTTCGGTATAAGCTAAGCGGTATTCAGGAAAGATTTTAACATTGGTGATCACGTTAGCCGTTTTTAGCTTATCCCCGCTCCAAAGCCGTTCCTGCGCCTGGTGGCGGGAATCATACATGGCTTCTAATATTTTTATCCGCTCCTTTTCGTCAAGGTTTAAGTCGCCGCCAAACAGGCTTGCTATCACTATAAAAGGATCATGCTGCTTGGGTTCATCAAATGATGCTTTACGCCAGCCGCCCCAAAACCAACTGTCGTTAAGGTTTGCGGTTGTGTACACAATGCCGGCTTTAATGATTCGTTGTGCTATGGCGCTTTTAGGAATAGTTTGACCGACCACTACCCAGGTTGGCAACTTACCTTCAGATAAAGTATTATGATTGATGGCCAGATCAACCTGATTGCTAATACTTTTCCATTGCCATATAAAAATACTGCATGCCAAAACCGGAACCAGTAAGCCTGCGCCCAATGCCATTTTTAAGGACTTGCTGCCCCTTACTGTTTTTTTAACGGTGATAAACGTTACTATAGCCAAACCCATCGGCACAAAAACATGCAGCGAAAGGCCCAATGCAATAGCCGCAAAAATACCGATGAGATACATAGAGGTAAGGTATACGCTGTAGTAAATAAAAAGCAGGGAAGCCATCCCCAGGAAAAATGTCACCACGTGTTTCATTTTTGAACTGAGCTCATTCATAAATACAGAAAGTATAATGCTGATTGTGGAGATACAAATAACAGCCGACAGCCAGGTAACCGAAGTGTTGAAAACAGGGATGCTCAGGTTAAGTGCGAACGCGCTGATGAACCAAAGTGCCAGGAGGAGCACCCAATAATGTAAGCGTCTGAATCCTTTATATATCACCACAAAGAAAAACACAAGTGAGGCGGAGTAATTGAAGCAAAAAGCACCAAAAGCAGTTCCTTCGGTAAGTTCAAAAAGGCCGGACCCCTCCATAAGGAAGAATCCGGCAGATATAGTGATTAGGATTAGGCCAAGTTTAACAACACTATCTTCAAATAAAATTGCTTTAAGGTTTTTCATATTTTATAAATTAAAAGTACTTTGTATTTCAAAGTTTATAGATAAAAAAAATTACAGTTTTTGTTGTTTGATCAAATTTTCGAGGGCGAGGAGGTGCAGCCGGAAAGCTGCCCGGCCTTTTTCGGATGCCAGGTAGCGGGTATTGGGTTTGCGACCTATGAAAGTTTTCTCCACCTGGATGTATTCTTCCTTCTCCAGCGCTTTCAGGTGCGATGCCAGGTTGCCATCGGTAAGGTTAAGCAATTCTTTAAGCGAGTTAAAGTCGTAACTTTCATTGGCAACCAATACGCTCATGATTTGCAGGCGAATGCGGTTTTCAAAGGCTTTATCAAACTGATCTAATGATATCTTCACTTATCGTATCTAAAATGCATTACAGTACCATAAATAATGTGGAGCAGACCGAAACCCACGCTCCAGAAAATTAAGCCGTAACCCGGTATTACAGCACACAGCAAACCTAATAAAATCTCCAATATCCCCAAGCTCCTAATACCCGAATATGTATAATGACTGCCTGCAACTAACGACATGCCATAAAATATCAATGTAGCAGGGGCCACAACACCATAATAACCGCGATAAACAAGTATAAGAGTAAATAAACCGCCGCTTACCAGTGGGATTGCCATATTAATGAGCAGGCGTTTGCTGCCGGCGCCCCAAAATGGCTGACCGTTTTTTTTAGCCTTGCGTATCGATAACCAGATTCCCGTGCCAATAGACAATACAAGCACCGCAATTGCCACGATAAATAATTTTATGATCAGCAATTCTTCATTGTAAGTATGGCCCTCCCTGAGGGTAGTATACTCGCCCTGCAGCAAACTGTATCCTATACCGGCACCGGCGAAGGCATAGATGCCCGCCATCACACCCGAAAGGCCGCTAAGCGAAATAAACTTGGCCGAACGCTCCATCAGGTCGCGGATGGAACTTAACTCTGCATGAATATCTTGTTCTTTCATCAAAAGTACTTTGTTGTCCAAAGTTAAATATAAGATTTGATTTTGCAAGAGGGGGATTGAGTTTTCTCAAATTATTTGCATCGCGCATAGTTAACTCACCCGGTCTGCGCTTCGCTGGACCACCCTCTCTTCGCCTTTGGCGGAAAGAGGGCAGGGAAAAAAGAAAAACCCCTCTTTACGCTTGCGTAGAGAGGGGTGACAAGCGCAGCGATGTCGGGGTGAGTTAATACAATGAGTTGTTTTAACTTTAATTTTCAGTATTTATTGAAAGTTTAAAATATATTGTATATTTGTTTCAGAAAACACTGAAAATTATGAAAACGCTCAAGAACCACATGATCCTGTTTGATGCAGAATGCCCGATGTGCCGTGCTTATACCGGTGCCTTTGTAAAAACAGGGATGCTTGATGCTGATGGCCGCGCTGCGTACCAGGAAGCACATGCAGGTACCTGCCCTGTTTATGACAGGCAAAGGGCTGTTAATGAAATAGCCTTAATTAACCTGAAAAGCGGCGAGGTTACCTACGGTGTTAAAAGCCTTTTCAAAATAATTGCCAATACCTGGCCTGTATTTACTCCCTTATTTGCTTTTAAACCATTCATCTGGCTCATGAGCAAGGTTTATGCTTTTATATCATACAACAGGAGGGTAATTATCCCTGCTGCCGAAACCGGCTTCGAATACCAGCCTGCGTTTAAGCTGCATTATCGTTTATTGTATTTGCTTTTCACCTGGTTTTGTACAGGGTTTATACTTACCGCTTATGCACATCTGCTTAGGGGGATTGTTCCTTTAGGCAGCCCATACCGTGAGTACCTGATCTGCGGCGGGCAGATCCTTTTTCAGGGAGCGGCTATATGCAGCTTTGACCGCCGTAACCTGTGGACCTACCTCGGCAACATGATGACCATCTCTTTTGCAGGCAGCTTATTACTGCTGATGGGGTTGGTTGTAAATCATTTTTTTCAATTCGGCCCGCTGATTTACACCCTGTATTTTATGGCAGTAGCGGGATTGATGTTCCTTGAACATATCCGCCGTACCAAATTGCTTGGGCTTGGCTGGGTACTCACCGTTACCTGGGTAACTTATCGTATCGTTTTATTATTACTTATTTTAAACCTTAACTGATCATGAAAGCTTATAAAAAAATCGTACTGGCCGGCGGCAACGGTTATCTCGGTACCGTGCTGGCCAAATACTACCGCGATTTGGCAGACGAGGTGATCATCCTGGCCCGCAAACAAAAACCCGTTGATGGCAACGTACATACCGCTGTTTGGGATGGTGAAACCGAAGGGGGGTGGACGGTTCACCTTGCCGGTGCCGATATGCTGATTAACCTGTGCGGCAAAAATGTAAACTGCCGTTACACCGAAAAGAACAAGCGGGAGATCATCCGTTCAAGGGTTGTACCTACCGAACTATTAGGCAGGGTGATCCATAAGATGGAAAACCCGCCAAAGGTTTGGATCAATGTAACTTCTGCCACCATTTACCGCCACGCCGAAGACCGTCCGCAGGATGAGGATACCGGTGAGATCGGTTATGGCTTTTCTATTGATGTTTGCAAGATCTGGGAAAGCACTTTCTTTAAAACAGATACGCCCCATACCCGTAAAATTGCCCTGCGCATGGGCATTGTGTTAGGCCGAAGCGACAGTGTTTTTCCGCGGTTGCTTAACCTGGTTAGGTTTGGCTTCGGCGGCAAACAAGGCGATGGGCAGCAATACATAGCCTGGGTGCATGAGCATGATGTAGCCCGGAGCACACAATGGCTGTTAGACCACCCCGAATTAAATGGCATATTTAACTGCACCGCTCCCGAAAGCACAAGAAACACCGATATGATGCATATCATCCGCCGGGCCTATGGCGCACCATTCGGCCTGCCCGCACCGCAGTGGCTGCTGGAAGTCGGCGCCATGGTAATCGGCACCGAAACCGAACTGATATTAAAAAGCCGGTGGGTAATGCCTAAGCGTTTACTGGATAGTGGATTTATATTTCAATATGAAAAAGCGGAGCATGCGGTGCATGATATTTTGAGTTTGAAGAGGTAGCAGGTTGCTCATGTGTCAACGCGTGATGAATTTCTTCAACACGGATGCTGTCGGGAGTCTGGGCTTTAAATAGCGAAACTTAATAAGCAGGTATTGGTAAGAATAGTTTTTACTATGAACTAAAACTACTTCAGCCCCTGATATACTTCGCTATCCAAAGTCCGAGACTTCAGCAGTGCAAACATTGCTGAAACATTTAGGGCTATGAACCATCAACTATGATCCATGAACTAAAAATTACTTGAGCCAATGGTATACGATAAAGCTCGCCGTATAAGCCAGCGCGGTCATATAGGCAAACTGGGCAGCTGGCCATCGCCAGTCTTTGGTTTCGCGGTAAACAACGGCTACCGTACTGGCACATTGCATGGCGAAGGCGTAAAACATCATGAGGGAGAAGGCCACAGCCAGGGTGAACACCGGCTCTCCGGTTTGCGGATTTTTAGCCTCGTGCATTTTTTGCTGAACCGATTGCATCTTATCGGCATCGCCCTCCACGCTGTAAATGGTGGCCATGGTGCCCACAAATACCTCGCGGGCAGCAAAGGAGCTGATGAGTGCTATACCTATCTTCCAATCGAAGCCAAGGGGTTTAATAACGGGTTCAATAACATGGCCAAACACGCCGGCGTATGAGTTTTCCAGTTTTTCGGATGCGATAATTTTAGTGAGGCTATCCGGCGTCATGGTTTTGGTGTATTGGAGCTGGGCGTATTGTTTATCTATTTGCGCAAACCTGTCACCGGGGCCGTATGATTTCATTACCCACAGGATCACCGAAACAGCAATGATCACTTTACCGGCCTGCAGTACGAACGTTTTTGAACGGTCATACATGGTAAAGATCACGTTTTTCCACCTTGGCATCCGGTAAACGGGCAA
Organism: Mucilaginibacter sp. SG538B; assembly: GCF_013376065.1. Taxonomy (NCBI): domain Bacteria; kingdom Pseudomonadati; phylum Bacteroidota; class Sphingobacteriia; order Sphingobacteriales; family Sphingobacteriaceae; genus Mucilaginibacter; species Mucilaginibacter sp. SG538B. Next base: position 854,750 of record NZ_JABMJI010000002.1, on the reverse strand, counting down.
TTCCATAATAAAATAACCCCGTTCGCGGGCCTTCAGGATAAACTTCATCACAAAAGCCACAATAACCGCCGAAAAGATGCTGAGCACATACATGGCTGTAAGCGCCAACCCCTGCAGGTTAAAGACCCACCAAACGTTGCGGTTGGGCACTACCAACGCGATCAGCAGAGTATAAACAGGTAAACGGGCAGAGCAAGCCACCAGAGGAGTAACCATAATGGTGATCATCCTGTCTTTCCAGTTTTCGATAGTACGGGTACTCATGATAGACGGTACAGCGCAGGCAAAACCGCCGATAAGGGGTACTACTGATTTGCCGTTAAGCCCTACCTTGCGCATCACCTTATCCATCATAAAAGTAACGCGCGACATGTAGCCTGTATCTTCCAAAATAGAAATAAGCGCGAAGAGGATGGCTATCTGCGGGATAAATACCAATACCCCGCTCAGGCCGGCAAGTACGCCGTCGATGATGAGGCTGCTCAGCGGGCCGGCAGGCAGTATTTTAGCAGCGCCGGCCTGCAGCCAGATAAACAGGTCTTCGATGAGCGACATGGGGTAGGCCGACCATGAAAAGATAGCCTGGAATATGAACAGTAAGATGGCGAAGAAGATCACAAAGCCAAACACTTTATGGGTAAGGATCTTATCTATCTTATTGCTTATGGTTTCGTCGTGCGCCGTTTCAGCTTTTTTAACCGTATCGTAAAGCAGGTCGTTGATGAAGTTGTAACGGGCGATGGTTTCTGTAGCCTGCGCCTTTTGCGAGTGGAAAGAATGCTCCTGCTCCAGTTGTTCAATCCGGTCGCTCTCGGCTGCTGAAAGGTAACTCAGCGTTTCGTGCTGGTGGGCAAGCTGCAAGGCTATATATGGATTTTCAACCTGCATCTCCCCTTTTATTTGCGCTATGATGCCCGGCGCGATGCTTTCGATATCAATAGTATCCTGCTGCAATGGTACGCTGTTGGCAAAAGCAATGGCGCTTTTAAGCTTGTCAATGCCTGTATTTTTCCTGGCGGAGATAGGGACTACCGGAACGCCCAGTTTTTTGGCAAAAAGATCAATATTGATTTTGATGCCCGCCTTGTCCGACACATCTACCATGTTAAGCGCCACCACTACGGGGATCTTGAGGTCCGCGACCTGGGTATAAAGCAGCAGGTTGCGTTTTAAATTGGATGCATCAAGTATCACCACAACCAGATCTGGCACCATGCCTTTTGATTTATCGGCCAGTACCGAAAATACGATGGATTCGTCTTTACTTTTGGGATAGATGCTGTAAGTACCCGGAAGGTCAATTATTTCGGCCGTGCGGCCGTCAGGCAGTTGGCAAAAGCCTGTTTTTTTATCAACAGTAACCCCCGGAAAGTTCCCGATTTTTTGATTTAGCCCGGTTAGTATATTAAAGAGAGTTGATTTACCGGTATTTGGATTTCCTACAAGTGCAACTCTTATATTGGTTTTCAACGCTTACAAACTACTGCAAAATGATGGTGGATGCTTCAAACCTGCGCAAGCTAAGCTGGTAGCCTGATACGCTGATGGCAATAGGATCGCCAAGTGGAGCGATACGCGAAATGCGGACCTCTTCGCCGGGTAAACAGCCCATCTCCATCAGTTTTACTGACATTTCAAGATCGGTAAATTCCTTTACAATACCAGTTTCGCCTATTTCCAGTTGTGACAGCTTCATCATTTATAATATATAACGTAGCAAATGTAAGCTTATTTATATTAAATCCAAATAAGATTTGCTATGATGTGCAGATTTTAAATAGGCAGTTGTACAAATGACTTTAGTATGAAGCTTGTACGTATACAGGGGGGCAGACAGGCAGATTTAGGATATGCAAACAGGTTTTTAAATTGTATTGACAATGCTTTACTGACACGATTATGTCAGTGTTCAATTTTTAAAAAGCGGGTGTTCAACGTTTAATTTCTAAAAAAATGCAAGTCGCTGATTATCAATGATGATGTGTTCATGTTGGGTACTTTGCTAATAGTCATTAAAATTAAGTAGCTGATTATCAGTGGTGTTTTTTTTGAAGATAATTGCAAGTGTTTACACTTTAAAAAATTGAACACCCGTAATTGATAGTAAATGTGCTTTGCTGATATAGATTTACCTGGCTAAGCCATCATTTGCACATCTGCACATCTGGAATCGGCAGATTTAATTTTCCCAAAATGCGGACAGCCGCAACCCTTATGGAAAATGCCGCATGATGAACCTGCCGTTAAGAGCAGCGCGCCCAATAAAATGACCAGTTTATTTTTTTTCATTTTTTCCAATTGCCTCAACAGTTAGCATTACACTAAAAATCCCCATACAAGCTCCAAGTACATCGCAAAAAAGATCGTTCCAGTCGCCGCTGCGCCAGGTGAAAACAGATGCCTGCAGCACTTCAATAAGCGCCCCGAAAAATACACTGGTTGCCCATATCACGAATGCCCTTGTATACGTAATCCGCCGTGGTTTTTGTTGCCTGATAACACCAAAACAAACCAGTACAATAAGGGTGAAAAACAAACCGCAGTGCGTGAGTTTATCAAAGCCCCTAAAAAACAGCGGGGATTTATCAACAGAATCAAGATGTATGGAGCAAATAATTAAAACAAATAAGGCCCACAAAATAGCGGGCCCATGATATTTTAAAAACAGCTTCATCTTATACGCCGATAACCGTTTTATAATCGCCGGCAGATAAAAGTGATTCAGCATCGGCAGCATTAGCTACAGTGATCTTTACCATCCAGCCTTCGCCATATGGGTCGGTGTTAACCAGTTCGGGTTGGTTATTTAATGCCGGGTTAACTTCGGTTACGGTGCCGGCAACAGGCATAAACAGGTCTGATACTGTTTTTACTGCTTCAACGGTGCCAAAAACTTCGTCTTTAGCAACCTCTTTACCTAATGAAGTAATATCAACATACACAATGTCGCCCAGTTCGCTTTGAGCAAATTCGGTGATGCCTACGGTAGCTACATTGCCTTCAACCTTAATCCACTCGTGGTCTTTGGTGTATTTTAATTCAGCCGGAAAATTCATGTCGTTAAATTTTGTGTGCTCAAAAATAGTAAAACTTTGGCTTTCGCAATTATTGATGTGTAAATTATAAGATCATCATTTTCTATATGGCATAGCAATGATTTATCGACGATAAATTTGCGGTTAAAATTTTCTTTCTGCGGATGCCATCCAGTCATCCAGGGCCTTCCGTTGGTCTGCGTTGTTTTGCAGCCACTTTGCTCCCGCTGTTTTATCGGCGCTTAAGCTAATTAATTTAACTGCTGTTGAAAAGCTTTGAGATTGGGCCAGCTTATAAAAGAAAGCCGCGTAATAATCCCAAAAGAAGGATTGCCTGCCCGGCTTTTCGCCAAGTTTGCCAACCGCCGTAAAAATGTTTTTCAACTGGGTTTCCAGCTGACCGCCAGAAACCGAAACGGCGGCGCTTAGGGTTTTATTTAGTAACAGGGTTTCCGGATCCGCTTTAGCTGCTTTCAGGTCGCCGCCTTTTAGTAAACTTTGCAGGTTGGTATAGGCTTCATCTGCACGGGGCCCCTCCGGGTCAAGTAAAAGGAAACTACACAAACCCATTAATGCCGGTACCCTTTTGTTTTGGTGGAAAGTTACCAGCCCGTATAAGCGTTGGCTATTAGCATGTTTAGGATCGAGTTTAATGGCTTCAATGGCAGCCAGCTCGGCATCGGCATATTTTTGCGCGCGGAAATAGGCTATCCCCAGGTTAAAATACAGCGGCTGATACCCCGGCTTCAATTTGATCCCCTCTTTATAAGCGTCGATGGCCTGTTGGGGTTGACGTGCAGTATCATAAATGCTGCCCATTAATTCATAAGCAGGCCCAGTTAGGTCGCCACCTGTTTTTATCACTTTGTTGAGATAAGGCACCGCTTCCGTACCCTTGCCTGATGCAGCAAGGCTGAAGGTCAGCTGATAGTTGGCCTGCGCGTTATCTGGCTCGGCGGCAAGTGCCTCTTTATATTTTTCAATAGCCGCCGAATAATTTTTTTCGCTGTTAAGTTTGATACCCTCCTTAATAATACTATTGACATCCGTATTTTGAGCATGCGCCAACCCTGTGCTAAGCACGAGGGCCATAATAAACAAGCCTTTTTTCAACAAAACCATACTTAAACATACTAATTGTGCTAACTAACAGAAAATTTTAAAACTTTAATCAATACCTGCTGTATAATTTCTAATTTTCGCATTCGTTTAGTGTGAGATAAATTGATTTATGAGATTAGTGTACAAAAGCCTGGTAGTGTTTGCTGCCCCCCTGTTACTGTTAGCCTGTTCATCCAAAAATAAAAATAAAGACCAATCGCAGTCGCAGGTTGCCGCCAGGCCGCTTGATACCACCGCGTTGCTGGCCTACAATCCTAAAAATGCCGATAAAAAGATAGATGCCGTAATGCAGGAGCTGCACCGTACCCGCGGTTTTAACGGTAACGTGCTGGTGGCAAAAAAAGGAAAAATAGTTTATGAAAAAGCCATTGGCTGGGCCGACTACCTGCATCGCGACAGCCTGAAAATCGGTTCGCAATTTGAGCTGGCTTCGGTAACTAAAACTATGACATCAACCGCCATCCTCCTGCTGATGGAACGCGGCAAATTGAAGCTTGACGATGACGTTAAAAAGTTTTTCCCTGATTTTCCCTACGATGGTGTAACCATTCGCTTGTTACTTACCCACCGCTCGGGTATGATGAATTATGTATATTTTATCGACGATATTTACCGGAAAAATCACCTGAACCAACGCAAAGGGCTTACCAATGCTGAGGCTATGAAAATGATTGCCGATTATAAGCCAACGCGCTTCAACGAGCCCAATAAGCGTTTCCTGTATAACAACTCCAACTTTATGGTGCTTGGTTCCATCATTGAAAAAGTGAGCGGAATGAGCTATGCCCAATTTATGCAGGAAAATGTGTTTAAACCAGCCAGTATGGCACATACCCATGTTTACTCAAAAGCGGTTTATGATAAAATCCCGGTTGATGTGGTGGGGCACGACCGCGGCCAGTGGCGTTATTCGGTAGTGCAGAACTTTTTGGACGGCCCGGTGGGTGATAAAGGCATTTACAGCACGGTTGGTGACCTGTTCCTGTTTGATCGTGCTCTGCGCGCGGGGTTGTTATTAAAACCGGCCACGCTTGATTCGGCCTATGTGCCGCGCAACCCGATGGTGCACGGACATTTCAACTACGGCTACGGCTGGCGTACATTTACAGCACCGGGCGAGGAGGTAATTTATCATACCGGCTGGTGGCATGGGTTCAGGCATATTTACCTGCGGGATATGAAACACGACATTACCATAGTATTGCTGACCAACCTGGCCAACGGGAGTTTATTAAAGCTCGATGACTTGTTTAAAGCTGCTGGCATGCCTATTGTACGTAAAAGCGCATACAATGGTAATGGCGATACCAGTGATGATTAATTTTTTTGGTGAAAGGTTTATTGAGTTGATTTGGTGAGTGGTTTTAATAAACCGATTGATCACCTTTCCTCAATCCGTATTCCAACCATTCACCTAATCAACCACTCACTAAAAACTAAAAAATCATGTTTGATAAATTAATGGAAGCCCAGCAAAAGGCTGGCGAAATGAAAAAACGCCTTGATGCCATCAGTGTATCAGGCACAGCCGAGGGCGGCAAAATAGTTGTGAACGCTAATGCCAATAAAGTGATCCAATCGGTACAGATAGATCCTGATTTTTTAGCCGGTGCCGACAAAGAGGAACTGGAAGAGTTATTGGTTGTTGCGATCAACAAGGCTCTTGAACAAGCCGAAAACATCAGCCAAAGCGAAATGGCTGCCATGACCCAAAGCATGTTTGGCGGCTTAGGAGGCCTGGGTAATATGTTTGGTAAATAAAATTATACCATCCCATCTTAAAAATGTCATTTCGATGAGCGAGGGCGGGCAACAGCGGCAGCGCTAAGAGAAATCGTATACGCCATTCATAACAAACTATTCATGGCGGGTTCACAGGCTTAGGAGATTCCCCCTCGCACAATGCACAAGTCAACATGGCTCGCTCTAAATGACATTTCTTTAAACTTGCAATTCTCTCTATCTGTTTGAACACCTATGTGTAACTTTTCTGCCACTAAATCAAATCGTTGACATAACTGTTTACTTTTGATCAGATCATAAAATAACATTCTATGAAAACTACTTATTATGGGCAGTCGGCCCTTGAGATTGTAGCTGGTGGAAAGAAACTGCTTTTCGACCCATTTATAAGCCCTAACCCACTGGCAAAGGATATTGACATTCACAGCTTAAAACCCGATTATATCCTGGTATCGCATGGGCATGGCGACCATGTGGCGGATCTGCTGGAAATTGCTAAAAGTAGCGGTGCAAAGGTAATTTGCATTGCCGAAATTGCCGGATGGCTTGGTAATAAAGGCATTGAAAATGTACATGGCATGAACATAGGCGGCGGTTTTAACTTTGATTTTGGCAGGGTTAAAATGGTAAACGCGGTACATTCAAGTACCTTGCCTGATGGCTCGCCGGGCGGTAATCCTGCCGGATTTTTAATTTATGCAGAAGGGAAAGTGATCTATTTTGCAGGCGATACTGCGCTTACCTATGATATGAAACTCCTGGCTGACGAAAACCTCGACTGGGCATTTCTGCCTATCGGCGATAATTACACTATGGGAGCAGATGATGCCATTAAAGCGTCGGCGTTTATCAATTGTAAAAACATCATCGGCATTCATTATGATTCATTCCCGGTTATTAAAATTGATAAGGATGAAGTAACAGAGAAGTTTATCAAAGCAGGGTTGAATTTAAAGTTGCCGGCTATTGGCGAAACTATAGAGTTGTAAGGGAAAATCGCATTAAAATTATGGCCTGTCGGTCTGAGCCTGTCGAAGACTCGTGCGGAGATGCCTCACACCATGCTTCGACAAGCTCAACATGACACCCTTTTTAAAACGCAAACAGCCCCGGCAAAATGCCGGGGCTGTTTCTGTTTGATACCACCGGACTTAAAACTTCCGGCTTCAGACTAAAGACTTATTTCCTTTTCATCTTCATGGTGTCTTTTTTCATGATGGTATCTTTTTTCATTTTCTTCGTTTTCTTCTTCTTGGTAGTATCAGTTTGCATAATGCCTTTTGAGGGGCGAACTACTGTACCGTAAGCGAAAACGCTGCTGAACGAGATCGCTGCTAAAGCGATCATACATAGTGCCTTTTTCATAGTTGATTATGTTTTAGATGGTTAGTTCTATCTATAACAAATTAACTATGGTTTGTTTTTTTTATTTTTTAATTAAATAACCGTGCCGCTTGGTATTATAGCCCGTTTCTTAACTACAACAATGCCATCCTGCACGGTATGGGTTCCATAGTCACCGTCTTCAAGTTTTTCGCCGCAGTTGATGGTTACGTTATTACCGATGTAAGTATTTTTATCAATAATGGCGTTTTGGATATGGCAATTATCGCCGATGCCCATAATTGGCGAACCGCTTTCTTTACATTCGGCAATTTCCTCAAGGGTTTGATAATTGTCGCTGCCCATTACGTAACAGTTTTCGATAATGGTATTAACTCCAATGCGGGTACGAATCCCTATTATAGAATGGATGATCTGTTTGGCATTGATAATACAGCCGTCGGCAACAATAGATTTTTCCATCAGCGTGCCTGATATTTTTGACGGCGGCAACATGCGCGCACGGGTGTAGATCGGGTTTTTATCAAACAGGTTAAACTTGGGGATGTTATCGGTTAAACCCAGGTTGGCCTCGAAAAATGAGGGGATAGTACCAATATCTGTCCAGTAGCCTTCGTATTGATAGCTGGCTACGCGATGGCCTTCAATTGATTGTGGGATGATCTCTTTACCAAAGTCGGTACGCTCGTTGCCTTCAAGCAATTCATATAGCAATTTTCGATTAAAGATGTAGATACCCATTGACGCCAGGTATACACGGCCTTCAGCTTCCATCTCCGGACTAACCTCTGACGCCCAACTTTCAAAATTGCTTTTAGGTTTTTCGATAAATGAGGTGATCATGTTGTTTTCGTCAGTTTTCAGGATCCCGAAACCCGGAACGTCAGCCGCATCAACAGGGATGGTAGCTATCGAAATCTCGGCATTGGTTTCGATATGATGGTTGATCATATCTTCAAAATCCATCTGGTACAACTGATCGCCCGACAGGATCAGTACATACTCAAACTCATGGACCGCCAAGTGGTGTAAGCTTTGCCTCACAGCATCGGCCGTACCCTGAAACCAGGCCACGCTTGATGGTGTTTGCTCTGCCGCAAGAATATCAACAAAAGCATCACTAAAACTGCTGAAGTGGTAGGTGTTTTTGATGTGCTTGTTTAACGAGGCCGAGTTAAATTGCGTTAACACATAAATACGCGTAATACCCGAGTGCAAACAGTTTGAAATGGGAATATCCACCAAGCGATATTTACCCGCAATTGGAACTGCCGGCTTTGACCGCGTTGCGGTAAGCGGTGATAAACGGCTGCCCTGGCCGCCACCGAGCACAATGGAGATTACTTTGGATGTCATAAAGTTAGTTTTAAGCTTTCGTATAGTTCAGTGTATTGTTGTGTTGAGCGTGCCCATGAAAAATCAAGGGCCATCATTTGCTTGCGGAGCTGCTGCATTTTTGCGCTATCCTGGTAAAGTTGTTTTGCCCTGAAAACCGAGTGGCAAATATCTTGTACGCTGGCCTGTACAAAGCGGATCCCGTAGCCTCCCTCATCGCCAAAATCAATGACAGAATCTTTCAATCCACCAGTAGTACGTACAATTGGCATGGTGCCGTAACGCAGTGCATAAAGCTGATTAAGGCCGCAGGGCTCTACCCGCGATGGCATCAACAGGAAATCGGCCCCGGCATAAATCAGGTGCGCCAATGACTCGTCATAGCCAATAAAAGCATTACAATGTTCAGGATATTTATTTTTAAGCTGAAGCAGCGCCAGTTCATTTTCCTTATCGCCGGCCCCTAATATGATAAAGTTTACTTCGCCTTCATTTTCGAGCAGGCTGCGCTCAATGGCGGCTGGCAACAGGTCGGCCCCTTTTTCAACAACCAGGCGACCGATAAAAGTGAATAACGGTTTTTCGGGATCGAGCTCAAAGCGTTTGCAAATAGCTTCTTTATTAGCCCTTTTGCCTTTGGCCAGTGTTTTAGCCGAAAATTTGGTTGGGATCATCGGGTCGGTTTGCGGGTTCCAAACCTCGGTGTCGATGCCGTTCATGATACCGTAGCCCTTTGCCCGTTCAATGTAAAACAGGTACTCCAAACCATTGGAGTTATAAGTAAGCTCCTCCAAATAAGTTGGAGACACCGTTGTATAACGCCAGCTGCATTTAACCGCGGCGGCAAGTGGGTTGATCCCGCCCGCCCAGTCAAGCAAGCCCGTTTTGGTCAGGTCAATTTCAGGTAATAAGGATAGCCTGTCCCAGCCGAAAGCGCCGTGGTACTGGCCGTTGTGTATGGTAAATATGGTTGGGGTATTGGCCAGCCTTGTATATAGTTTGGAATGATAAAGTAAAAACGGGACTAACCCGGCGTGGTGGTCATGACAATGGATCAAATCAGGCGTTTGCTGTGAATAACTGATCCAATCTAAAAATGCCAATTGAAAAGCCATGAACTGGTCGCGCTCATCAGGGTAACTGTAGATATTTTCCCTGTCGAGCAAGCCAGGAATTTTTACTAAATAAAGTTCAAAACCAAGTTTATTTGTTTTCTCTTTCAGTATCTCGAAGAAAAGACGGCGGTTACCGAGCAAGGTTGCAGCAGCAAACACAATTTCAAAGTCGTTTTCCTGGGTAAACTTACGATCGTAAAAAGGCATAACAACCGCAGCCTGCAAACCCGCAAGGTTCTGGTACTTAGGCAATGCGCCAACAACATCGGCAAGCCCGCCAACTTTAGCAACGGGATAGCACTCGGCACTCAAATGGTATATTTTCATTCAGGTTTTATTGGCTCAATTTAAGCAAAGATTACCAAAAGAGAAACCCGCGGCAATTAATATAGTTTTGTAAAATTTAGATTAAAAGCGCTGAAATTTTATTACCGTTAAGATGTTATAGTTGTAAAAATGATAGGGAAAAAGGGAAGGGATAAGTATAGGTTAGTGTATTATGAAGGGGAAAGAATTGTCTTGTATTGCAAAATGCATCATAAATTATAGATATGTCAATGCGGTATCCGCCAGGGTAGCCCGAAAAATTAACTTGCGCTCGTTTGCAACGAGTGCTTAACACGGTTAGGCGATTGCATCGCCAGAGATGCGTTTTAAACGCAAGCCCATATTAAGCGCTCGTTACAAACGAGCGCAAGGATCACATTTTTTAGAAGCTCCCCTTTAGGGGGCTGGGGGGCTAATGCGCCTCCAGCCAGTTCAATCCGGTTCCGATCTCTACCATGATGGGTACCTCGGTTTTGATGGCGGTTTTCATGTTATGCATAATGATCGGTTTCACGATCTCTACCTCGTTGTTAGGCACGTCAAATACCAACTCATCATGTACCTGCATGGTCATACGGGCATCCAGCTTTTGGGCTTTGAACTCCCGGTGAATATTGATCATGGCTATTTTGATCATATCGGCAGCCGAACCCTGTATAGGGGCGTTAATGGCATTTCGTTCGGCAAAACCACGAACGGTTGCATTGGCCGAATTGATATCGCGCAAATAGCGGCGGCGGCCCATCAAGGTGCACACGTAGCCATTTTCGCGGGCGAAGTTCATGGTATCGCTCATGTATTGTTTAATACCGGCAAACTGGATAAAATATTGTTCAATAATTTCGGCAGCTTCTTTACGCGGTATGCCCAGGCTTTGCGATAAGCCAAAGGCCGACTGCCCGTAAATAATGCCGAAATTAACCGCCTTGGCGTTGCGGCGCTGATCGCTGGTTACCTCGTCAAGCCCGATTCCGTAAACGTTGGCAGCTGTTGCCGTGTGGATATCGTGGTTATTGATAAAGGCCTGCATCATGTTAGGATCTTTGCTGATCTCGGCAATGATGCGTAGTTCGATCTGCGAATAATCCGCAGATACTATGGTATGATTGCTATCCCTCGGGATAAACGCCTTTCTCACTTCACGGCCGCGCTCGGTACGGATAGGGATATTTTGCAGGTTGGGATTAACGCTGCTTAAACGGCCCGTTGCAGCAACTGCCTGGTTGTATGAAGTGTGTACCCGGCCTGTTTTAGGATTTACCATCTGCGGTAGCGCGTCAACATAGGTCGACTTTAATTTTTGCAGCTGGCGGAAATCAAGAATATCGCGCACAATATCGCTCTTCGCGGCTAATGAAAGCAATACATCCTCACCGGTTTGATACTGGCCGGTTTTGGTTTTTTTAGCTTTAGGATCAAGCATCAGTTTTTCGAACAGCACTTCTCCCAATTGTTTTGGTGAGGCAATGTTGAATTTTACACCTGCTTTTTCATATACCGTTTTTTCATATTGGGCAATATCTGTTTCCAGTTGCTTGCTAAACTCACGCAGGGTATCATGGTCTATTTTCACTCCCTCGTACTCCATATCCGCCAGTACATAAATAAGCGGGTGCTCTATCTCGTTCACCAGTTTTTCGCCTTCAACCTCTTTTAGTTTAGGCTCAAAAACATCTTTTAGCTGCAGGGTGATATCAGCATCCTCGGCGGCGTATTCTTTTATTTTTTCAAAATCTACATCGCGCATATTGCCCTGGTTTTTGCCTTTGGGGCCTATAAGCTCGGTTATGGAAACCGGTTTGTAGCTAAGGTAATTTTCGGACAGGATATCCATATTGTGGCGGGTATCCGGATCAAGGATATAGTGTGCCAGCATGGTATCAAATAAGGTGCCATTTACCTCAATATTGTACCACTTCAGCATCAGGATATCAAACTTAATGTTCTGCCCTATTTTGCCGATATTTTCATTTTCAAGCACTGTTCTAAATTCGGTAACAATGCTTTGCGCCTCGGTTTGATCGGCAGGGACAGGCACATACCAGCCTTGCCCAGGTTTAACAGAAAACGACAGGCCTACCAGTTCGCAATGATTAGGATCGGTACCGGTGGTTTCGGTATCAAAGCAAATGGTTGGCTGCTGCGCTAATATTTTGATCAGTTCGGCCCGTTTTTCAAGGGTGTCGGCCAAATGATACTCATGCGGCGTATTGTTAATATTTTTGGCAGCGATGATCAGGTCCTCACGAATATCTTCCACATCAACCGTCATGGTGGTACGACCAGTTGCCGTTGGATTGCCAAAAAGATCTATCTGGGTTCCGGCAGGCTTTAACTCGGTTATGCTGAAATCATCGCCAAAAACGCGCTTGCCTAAGGTACGGAACTCCAATTCGGCAAAAAGCGGCTCTAATAGTTCCTTACTTGGAGCGCATACTTCGAGGCCTTCTTCATCCAGTTCAACCGGTACATTTAGCAATATGGTAGCCAATTTTTTCGACATCAGGCCCTGCTCTTTAAACTGTTCAACGTTTTCGCGCTGTTTGCCTTTAAGCTCGTGGCTATGCTCAAAGATGTTTTCCATCGAGCCATATTGTTTAATAAGGGCTTTGGCCGTTTTTTCGCCGATGCCCGGAATGCCCGGAATGCCATCTACCGCATCACCCCATAGGCCTAAAATATCTATCACCTGGTCAACACGCTCAATTTCCCATTTCGCCAATATCTCTTTAACGCCCTGTATTTCCATCTCGTTGCCCATGCGGGCCGGTTTGTAAATGAAAATATTATCTGATACCAGTTGGCCAAAATCCTTATCAGGAGTCATACAATAAACAGTGTAGCCCTTTTGCTCAGCTTTTTTTGCAAGGGTACCGATGATATCGTCGGCCTCGTATCCATCGGAGGTGATAACCGGGATGTTAAAACCCAATATGATTTTTATAACATAAGGTAAAGCCTTCGCCAAATCTTCGGGCATGGCTTCACGATGGGCTTTGTAGCCTTCAAAATCGGTATGTCGTTCGGTTGGTGCTTCGGTATCAAAAACCACGGCCATGTGGGTGGGGGCCTCCTTTTTCAAAACATCCAGCAGGGTGTTGGTAAACCCCATCATTGCCGAGGTGTTTAGCCCGTTTGAGGTAAACCGCGGTGTTTTACTTAAAGCAAAATGCGCCCGGTAAATAAGGGCCATGCCATCCAAAAGAAATAGTTTTTTCATAATATCATTGACACTAATTGCACGAATTTAAGCTAATTGACTCGAATTTTTTGATGCCGGTGTTTATGCAAAGAACACGATTTTTAATGAATTGCATGGTTTTAATTTCATTATCAATTTGCGTAATTCGATCACATTCGTGAAGATTCGTGTTTGTTTTATTTGAAGCTGCAATCAGGAATATGATCATTTACCATACCGGTGGCCTGCATGTGGGCATAACAAATAGTACTGCCGAAAAACTTAAAACCCCGCTTTTTCATGTCCTTACTGATGGCGTCAGATTCGGGGCTGGTAGCCGGTATTTTGTGCGAATGATTTACGATTGGCTTTCCATCGGGCATAAAGCTATACAGGTATCTATCAAACGAACCAAATTCTTTTTGTATACCGATGAACAGTTTAGCATTGTTGATAGCGGCTAATATTTTAAGTCTGTTACGGATGATACCCTCGTCATGCATTAAGCGCTCAACATCTTCATCGGTAAAAGCTGCTACTTTTTGCACATCAAAATTGGCAAATGCCTTGCGGTAGCCTTCGCGGCGGCGTAATATAGTGATCCAGCTAAGCCCGGCCTGTGCGGATTCTAATATCAGAAATTCAAATAAGGTATGATCGTCATGAACTTCTTTGCCCCATTCTTCATCGTGATATTTGATGTACAGTTCGTCGGTGCCTGCCCAGGAGCAGCGGATTAGGTCTTTTGGATTTGTTTGATCGGTCATGTTTTACAAGGTTTATGTTGATTATAAATCACGTCATTGCGAGGAACGAAGCAATCCTCGATTAGCAGAGCCGCTCTGTATAGTTCGCGATTGCTTCGTGCCTCGCAATGACGTGGTGAGGTTATTTTATTGTTCGTTCAGCTCATCCCAATATTCAACAGCCCTGCGGTAATGCGGAATAACTATTGATCCGCCAACCAAATTGGCAATCATAAAAATCTCGTTCATTTCATCATTGTTGACGCCGGCTTCGTGGCATTTGCCGAGATGGTATTTGATGCAATCGTCGCAGCGTAAAACCATGCTGGCTACCAGGCCAAGCATTTCTTTGGTTTTAACATCCAGTGCACCTTCGGCATAGCTGGTGGTATCAAGCGCAAAAAAGCGTTTAATGTTGGTATTGGCGGTTTCCATGATCCTGTCGTTCATTTTAGAGCGATAGGCGTCAAATTCTTCTACAAGTTTTCCCACGGTATGTTGAATTAATGAGCGGATAAATATTTTAGCTAATAAAGCTAAATTAATTAGCAATCAAAAGTATAAATCTTTATTTTTATCCGGTAACATTACTAACAAAATTTACCGGATAATTATGGAAAGCCTATCGCCCAATATTTTTGTGAAAGACATCGCCGCAACCATCAGCTTCTATGAACTGCTTGGTTTTAAAGTAGCCATGAGTGTACCCGAAACTGGGCCCGATCTTGTTTGGGTCATGATGACTAACGGAAGCGTTACCATGATGTTCCAAACCTTTAGCAGCCTGGCCGATGATCTGCCTGAGATAAGCCGTACCGACGGCGGCTCATTACTGTTGTACATCAACCTGAAAAATATCCGTGCTTTTTTTGAAGAAATAAAGGATAAAGTAACCGTACTAAAAGGCCTCGAAACTACCTTTTATGGCGCTACCGAATTTTCCATAAAAGATAATAACGGTTATGTGCTCACTTTTGCCGAGCATGAATAAATAACTTACTGATTAACAAATCGTCATTGCGAGGTGCGAAGCAATCCCAAAACAGCGGAGCGACTAAGCAAGTTTCTCTGTATAGTTCGCGATTGCTTCGTACCCCGCAATGACGCCTTTTTATAATATGATCAACTTTAAACGTGCCGACCATATCCAGGTTTGCGTTCCGTTAGAACGGCTGGAAGAAGCAAGGATTTTTTATACCGACGTGGTGGGGTTACAACGGATAGAACGACCGGCCTTTAATTCAAAAGGTTACTGGTTTCAGATATCAAATATCCAGCTTCATTTAAGTACCGAAGATGCTTTACCGCGCACATCGCGGCATACGGCCTTTGAGGTTACTGATATTGCAGAAGCCCGCCGGCACCTGGAAAACTATGGCGTTGAGTTTTGGGAAGAACCTGTTCTTCCAGATCGCACGCGGTTTTCATTTATTGATCCATTTGGGAACAGGATGGAGTTGTTGCAGTTTACGGAGTGAATTAAATTAACAGATGATGAGATAAAAATATGTCGTTGCAGTAACCATCAGGGAATCCTGGAAAAAAACTAAATGACGTCTCCGCGTTGGTATATTTAAGGTATGGTGCGTAGGGCAGCGTTAGGGATAGTAGCGGATAGCCCACAGCGTGCGGAGACCTTGTGTGTGGGCAAGGCGAGGACTTGTAGCGGATAGCCCGGGCCGGAGGCAACGCCCACATTATCATTAAAAACCAAAATTCACTTTTGATAATCAATAACTTACAATCACGTCATTATAAGGAGAAACGACGAAGCAACCACATACTATACAGGGCGGTTATGCTTCCGTGCGATTGCCGCGCTGCGCAATGACATGGTTAAATGAGTTTAGCGGGAGTTTACAACGCCAGCTCCACCATCGGGTCCCAAAAATGCGATTTGAAATCCTGGATCTGATCGTCAACTACTTTTACGCCTTCACTTTCCAGCATTTCGGCCATGCGGTTGCCACCGAAATGGGCTTTTGCCGTTAGCAAGCCCTGCCGGTTTACTACCCTGTGAGCAGGTACCGGAGGCTTTACATTCCCGGCCGCTTGCATGGCCCAGCCTACCATGCGCGATGAGCCTTTGGTGCCAAGATAGACTGCAATAGCGCCATATGAGGTTACCCGTCCCGGCGGAATGAGCCGGGCTACCTGGTAAACTTTTTCAAAAAAATTAATATCCTCCATCAGGCGTTTTCGGTAAATGAAAACTTAAGGTAGTTAATGTTTTTGTTATCCTTTAAATATTTTTTCTCGTAGTAGGTTTTAATAGATAGCACCTCATCGGCATATGCTGAATTGTAGAGGTCTTCAGTTTTAACGTGCAGATTCAGCTTCAACTCGTCAATTTTTTCGGCGGTATAAGCATGCAATCCATCGTTATCTGTTTTAAGGTTAACACAGCCACCTGGTTTTAAGACGACGATATATTTATCTAAGAACCGTGGTGAAGTTAATCGCTTTTTTTCGCGGCTTATCTGCGGTTGCGGATCGGGAAAGGTGATCCAGATCTCATCTACTTCGCCGGGAGCGAAATAATCGAGCAGGTTCTCGATCTGAATGCGCAGGAAAGCAACATTGGGCACACCATCTTCAATAGCTGTTTTTGCACCGCGCCAGATGCGGTTGCCTTTATAGTCGATACCAATGAAATTTTTATCAGGGAACATGCGGGCAAGGTTCACGGTATATTCACCTTTGCCGCAGGCCAGTTCAAGTACTACCGGGTTGTCGTTCTTGAAAAATTCGCGGCTCCATTGGCCTTTGAAAGGTTTGCCGGCATCTAATTGCAATACATTACTAAAGGTTTCAACCTCGGCAAAGCGCCTTAACTTATCTTTTCCCACTTTACGTTTTTAAAATAAAGCGCAAAAATATTGAAATTATTTTAACACGAATGATTTGCTTGTTGCAGAGCAATTAAATCGAATTGCACGAATTGGTTTAATGGATCTGTATAGCAGGTTTGAGAAATTCGAATAATTAGCAAAATTCGTGTGGGAATTTTTAACACGAATTGATTTGCAGATTGAGCAGCAAATAATCGAATTACACGAAGTTCAAAGATTAAACTTAATTCTAATTCGTGAAATTCGTCTCAATTCGAAAAATTCGTGTAAAAATTATTATACGACAGACCCGCCTACAGGCTTAACATATGGCGCAGGTTTGTATGCCGCGTCATCTTTCTTTTTGGTGAATTTGGCGAAAAGCGCTTTTGCTTTGTCCCAAATGCTGCTCACGGTATCCTCATTAACATAGTTTGAAGCCTTTTGTGATACCAGGCCAACCAGTGTTTTTACCAAAAAGTTGGAGTGTTTAAAAAGCGTTTTATTCAATGTAAGCGGAATCACGAACCTGGAGATCAGGTTGAGAATATCGGGATGAAAAAAACTGGTATTTTTTACACCATCGGTATCATTTGAACGCGGGAACAGCGTAAGCACAGTTGAAAATAAAGCAGAGGGGCTGTTGACGCGGGCCTTCAAAGCCACCGATTGCTGTTTTTCAAGCGTTTTTAACCTGAATATTTCGGCTTGCAGATCGCTGATGTTGGTGATATGAAGATCCATGGTTTA
Source organism: Mucilaginibacter sp. SG538B (assembly GCF_013376065.1). NCBI lineage: Bacteria > Pseudomonadati > Bacteroidota > Sphingobacteriia > Sphingobacteriales > Sphingobacteriaceae > Mucilaginibacter > Mucilaginibacter sp. SG538B. Next base: position 837,221 of record NZ_JABMJI010000002.1, on the reverse strand, counting down.
TCTTTTAAATATTTTTTGAATAAAGATGTTGATAAGCGGCCTTTCAAGGTGTCGTTTAAATATCTTGATAAACATGGCTATCAAAAAGTAAAGCACGGCAATACATCCAAAACCCATCCAGTAGGAGTGTAAGATATCGGCAAGAAAAAAGCCTAAAGTAACACTCGCAAAAAGAAAAGCCAGTACCATGCTTATTACAGTCACCAAATCGGCAATGATGCTTGCTAATATGGAGGTACCACCTTCAATAGCTTCGTATTTTAAAAGTTTAAACCGGGTTTCGGCATATTCCTTTAACTGATCAACTATTGGGGGTACTGGTGGTTGAGTCTCTTTTTTATCTTCCATGGGTAAGGTTATATATCCCGGATGTTGTTTTATCCGCATCCGGGATTGGTGTTATACATGCTTATGCGTGCTCAAGATCGTCCTGGTATTCTTCTTCGGCACCTTTAATTTTCGACTTGATGTTTTCAACAACTTTGTCTTTTAAGCCAACCAGGTTGTCAATTTCGGCAGCCGCGGTATCTTTTATCGACTCTCCCAGGTTTTTTAATGATTCGGTAAGCTTGTCGCGGGTTTCATTGCCTTTATCAGGTGCAAACAAAATACCTAACGCTGCCCCTGCTGCTAAACCGGCAAGCAATGCAACAACTACTTTTGAGTTATCATTCATTGTAATATAATTAAAAGTTGAACATTTGATTAGTTACGTGTAAATATCCTGCCAAATATGTGCATTTGGCACAATTATTTTTATTTAAGTATAAATTAACTTTTATCAGCCAAATAAATTTTACCCTGTGTTCACAAAACTATTCAGGGCTGTACGGTATATTTTATACGCTGTTTATCCGTTCAAGCCTGTCGGCCGCCATGCGGTTTGTTTCATAAATTTCCATCAGCAGCAGGAAATAGGATAACAATACCGGGCCAAACACCAGGCCCAGGATTCCGAAAAGGGGCAGGCCTATAAAAACGCCTATTATTGAAATAATAGGGTGTGTGTTGGCTACACGCTTGTTAATGATCATGCGCAAAAAGTTATCAATATTGCCAATGAACAATAAACCATAAGCCAGCAACGCTACCCCCTGCCAGTTGTGCCCCTGTGCAAACAATACAATGCTTGCCGGGATACAAAGTGTTGGTGCACCTACCACCGGTAAAAACGAAATAAAGATAGCGATAACCCCCCAAAAAATCGGGTCGGGAATGCCGAATATCCAAAATCCGTTGGCCAGTAATATTCCTTGCGTAAGTGCTATAATTCCCTGGCCTAAAACGTTTGAATAGGTAGAGTCGCGCAGGGCGTTGGCAAATTTCAATGCATGCTGCTCCCTGAATGGCGCATATTTCAACAGCCCGGCCTCAAATTCACGAATTTGTGTAAACATGAAATACAGTATAATATACAAAACCAGCAGGGTCAATATGGTGTTGGCCGCGCTGCCCAGTATAGACGGGAAGAGGCCGGTGGCAAAGGTGCTTAATTTTTGTAACGTGTCTTCGGCAAAATGAGGTTGATTAAGGTTAGCGCCGGCAAAGGCATCGATTTTTGAGATCCATTGGTCAATAGGGAGATCTTTAAGGTTGATGCTTGAAATTTTACCCACAACCATTATGCTTAGTGTTAAGAAAGGGATCACGATAACGATAAGCGATATAAAAATTATAAGCAGGGCCACCAGCGAGCGGTTCCATCCTTTGTTTTCGGCAAGATTAATGTAAAGGGGACGAAAAATGGTGAACAGCACTACTGCGCCAAGAATTGAGCTAAACAAGCTGCTGAGCGCATATAATAAAAAACAGCCAAGTATAATGATACTCGCCAGGATAATATTGTTGCGCTGCTTATAATTGAAGACTGACATGTAGGCTGTTGATTGATACTTGCTTAAACAAAAAAACGCCAAAAAGTTTTAGCGTTTCAAGCATTAATTGCAACGCCTTTAATTAGTATCGTTAAGCAGGGTATTGATCCGGATTGAACTTATTTCTATGGTATCCATGTAAAACAAACAGTCTGATGTTGGATTGGGTATTTCATACCGTAATTGCTCAAGCGCCAGGTGAATGTTTGATAATTGGTTTTTTATATCGTGCCTTAATTTACGCAGGGCCTCGGCATCGTCCTTTTCTTCATAAGCCCCCATTTTACTTAAGGTTAATGGCCTTCATTTTATTATAAAGCGTTTTGCGGTCGATATTCAGGATCTCGGCAGCTTTGGTTTTGTTGAAATTAACTTCCCTTAACACCCTTATAATTGTTTCATACTCGGCCTCGAGCGCGGCATTTTTAAGGTCATGACGGGGTTCTTTAGCCTCAGGGGCTTCTGCCACGTGCGCTGTGGCATGATGATGCTGCGTATAATGATTAGCCGTTTCGTACGATAATTTATAGGTCGACATTTCAAGCGGCAATGCTTTAAGCGTGATCTCATTGCCCTCGGCTAAAAGCGCTGCACGGCGGATCACATTTTTAAGCTCTCGGATATTGCCCGGCCAGCGGTAGTTCATAAAGCAATCCACGACCTCCTGCGAAAACGATTCAACATTGCGTCCGAGCTCCTGGTTGGCTATCTTCAAAAAATGTTCGGCCAGTAATATAATATCATGGCCGCGCTCACGTAATGGCGGCATGTAAATGCTAAACTCGTTAAAGCGATGATAAAGATCTTCGCGGAAACGGCCCTTCTGAATCCCTTCCTGCAGGTTCTCGTTGGTGGCAATGATAATACGTACATCAAGATCGATCTCCTTGGTGCTGCCTATTCTTTTGACCTTACGTTCCTGTACGGTACGAAGTAAAGCTGCCTGGATCTCGTACGAAAGGTTGCCCACTTCATCTAAAAATAAAGTGCCTCCGTTAGCCATTTCAAAGTGGCCTATTTTAGTATATAAAGCGCCGGTAAATGAACCCTTTTCGTGGCCAAAAAATTCACTTGCCGCGAGCTCCTTGGTTAAAGAACCGCAATCCATTGCTATAAAAGGCTGGTTATGCCGCGGACTGTTGAGGTGAATGCTTTTCGCTACGGATTCTTTTCCGGTACCGCTTTCGCCTAAAATAATAACACTGTAGTTTGTTGGAGCCACCAGTTCTATCTGCCGGGCAAGCTCTTTTGACGCGCGGCTGGTGCCGGTTACAAATTCGGCTGCAAAAACGGTTTTTTTTACAGTGTTAACTTTAGTTTTCTCAGGTAAAATAGTCGCCTGGGGCTCCTCGTCAATTTCAACCAGGGCATGGTGGGTTTCAAGGGCCTTATTAATAGTATTTAATATTTCATCAGGATACAGCGGCTTGGTGATATAATCATAGGCCCCCATTTTAATAAGCTCAACCGCCATTTTAATATCTGAATAGCCGGTGATGATGATAACCCCTGTTTTAGGATATTGAATTTTAATATTGCGGAGCATTTCGCGGCCGTCGGTATCTTCGAGCCTGAAATCACATAGTACAAGTTGATATTCACCATTTTTCAACGCTTCCATCCCCCCGGTACCGCTTGATGCCGTACTAACGTCAAACCCATTCCGCGTCAAAAACTTCGATAGCAATAACGCCACATTAACTTCATCATCAATGATGAGGATCCTTTTCATATTCAGCAATTATTGTGCGGTAAATGTAATATTACGTGTCAAAATACAAACAATGTGCTAATTTATACGATTTATTTAATTATAAAGGTTCATATCAACTAAAAAAACATAATAAAAAAGGGGAGCCCGAATGAGCTCCCCTTTTGATATCAAGGTATATGTAGGGCCATATATTAAAAGCCGTACGCTACACGTAAACCTATAAAGTTAACTTTGCTTGCATCAACGCCGGTAGCATATTTGGTGGTTGCTTCATAGCGGATACCGGCATCAATAAAGCTGCTTGCACTCACCGGGAACTGAACACCAATTTGCGGAGCGTAAACAAATGCAGTTGATTTATTAGCGCCAACGTCAGATTTGTTTAACAGGAATGCAGCACCAGCTTCACCTTGTACGTAGAAGTTGCTGATAGGGAAGTATTTCAAACCTGCTTTAACCGGGATCAAATGAAAATCGGTTTGATCAAGGCCTTGTACACCGCCAATATCTTTTTTACCAAAAATGTTATTGTAACCTGCGTTAACTGTAACAAATAACTGGTTTGAAAGAACCGGGATATCGGCCTGTACCGAACCGCCTAAATTCCATTTGTAGTTGTCTTTGAAATTGCCAACAGGTAAACCTGCTTCAACGCCTATGCTATAACGGATTCCATTGTTTGTTGTAGTTGATGTTGTTGAAGGGGTAGTAGGTGTGGTTGTTTGTGCTTTTGCACCAAATGCTAAGCCTGCAAATGCAAGGGCTAATGCTGAAACTTTGAATAAATTTTTCATAACTATTGTTGTGTTTTTGATATATGTTGTTTTAAACACACAGCAAATTAACAACACAAATCAGATGCGATTTTTCATCCAAAAGTCATGAATATTTAATCGATTGATTAATAGTAATTTATTTTTTGACCCTATGGGTATTTTAGTCAGGGCAGTGTAAAATGCCGTCGTAATTGCTGTTTTTCTGTCAAAATTAACATTGGCTTAGCATGTGTTTTTGACCCGAAAAATGATGAATTCTGCGTGAAATTGGGCGAAACGACTAAATGCCAAAAAAAATCCTGTGAATTTGGTGAGCAATGTGCATCCGGTAATCATTACAGAACTGCACAAAACAAAAAGGGCTTAAGCAAACGCCCAAGCCCTTTAGTTGCTAAAAATAATAGCGGATATTATTCTTTATTCTCCAATTCGGCAGCAGCGGGTTCATCGAGGAACCATTCTACTTCGCCGGATATGGAATCAATAAGCTGTGCCGGATAAAGCTCAATATCCTCATCATCTTCCAGGATGTGTTTTACAGCTTCTGCCTTGCCTGCGCCGTAAACTAAGAATGCTATTTGAGCAGCATCATTAATAAGCGGTGCGTTGAGGGTAATGCGCCATACCTGCTGGTCTTCAAGCCATACTTCTTTTACACCAGGCACACGGTCATGTAACACCGGCGTATAAGGGAATAATGATGCGGTGTGCGAGTTATCGCCTAAGCCTAACAGCACCAGGTCAAAACTAGCTTCGCCATCATCAAAAAACGCCGAGATCACCTCCCAGTATTTGGCAGCGGCTTCGGCAGGGCCAAACGATGTCTCAACCGGGAAAATCTGTGCCGGACTGATCATCAATGGCTCAAACAACGCTTTTTTTGCCATTAGGTAGTTGCTGTCCTTATGGTCATGTGGCACGTTGCGCTCATCGCCAAAAAAGAAGAAAACCTTTTCCCAGTTCACCTGGTCGGCGTATGTTGTTGAAGCTAATAGTTCGTATAGCTTTTTAGGTGAGCTGCCGCCCGAAAGCGCCACACTGAACTTCCCGTTTTTGTTAATAGCTTCGGTAGCCAGGGTAACAAAGTGATCTGCCAGCCCGGTTAAAACTTCACCTTCCGTGTTATAGATATTCAGTTTCATCAGCTTTTTATTTTTTACCGTTTACAGGTAAAGTAAACCAATTATAACCGTCGCGGGCAATTAAAGCTTCTGCTGCTTCAGGGCCCCATGAATCGGCCGAATAATTAGGGAAGTTAAGGCTCTTTTTATTTTGCCATGTGTTTAGTATCGGCATTACCAGTTCCCATGCTGCCTCAACCTGGTCACCACGCATAAACAGGGTTTGATCGCCCATCATGGTATCCAGGATCAGTGTTTCATAAGCTTCAGGCGCCTGGTTGGTATAAGTACCTTTATAGTCAAACACCATATCAACGGCGTTTAATACCATATCGATACCCGGGCGTTTAGCCTGAACCTGCAAACGGATGCTCATCTCTGGCTGAATGCTGATGATCAACCTGTTTTGCTGCCAGCTTTCAGTAGCTTCGGCCGGGAAAATCTGGTGAGGGACATCTTTAAACTGGATAGTGATAACTGAAGATGACTGGTGCATTCTTTTACCTGTACGCAAGTAGAATGGTACACCTTGCCAGCGCCAGTTGTCGATGAAGAACTTAATTGCTGCAAAAGTTTCGGTATTTGATTCCGGATTAACTTTTGGTTCTTCGCGGTATCCCGGTACTTCTTTACCTTTCATCCATCCGCTGCCGTATTGGCCCCTAACTGTTGAGTTACGTACGTCTTCAGCGGTAAACTTGCGCATTGCTTTCAATACGTCAACTTTGCGGTCGCGTACTTCGTCGGCGCTAAAACTGATAGGAGGTTCCATAGCCACGTGGCAAAGCAATTGCAGCAGGTGGTTCTGGATCATATCCCTCATCGCACCTGAGCCATCATAATAGTCGCCGCGTTCTTCAACGCCCAATTGCTCGGTAACTGAAATTTGTACGTGCTCAATATGGTTACGGTTCCATAACGGCTCCATAATGGAGTTGGCAAAACGGAAAGCCATGATATTTTGAACAGTTTCTTTACCCAGGTAATGATCGATACGATAGATCTGGCATTCATCAAAAATGCTTTTCAATAACTGGTTCAGATCTTTTGCAGTTTCCAGGTCGTGTCCAAATGGCTTCTCAATGATGATCCTTACACGTTTTTTATCATCGGCCAGTTTAGCTTTTGATATGTTTGAGGCAATGATCGGGAAGAAATTAGGCGCTACCGCAAGGTAAAACAACACGTTTGCCTTAGTTTTCCACTCGGCGTTGTGTTTCTCAATGCGTTTGCCAAATTCTTTGTATGTTTCAAAATCAGTAGCGTCAGATACCTGGTAATAAACGTTTTTTACAAATTCGGCCCATTGTTTATCATCCGTTTTACCGCTGCGCGAAAACTGGTTGATATCTTTATATAGGTTTTCTCTGAACTGCTCGTCGGTTAGCTTGGTACGACCGGTACCAATGATTGAAAATTGTTTGGGCATCCATCCATCTAAAAATAGATTATATAGGGCCGGCGCAATTTTCCGGGAGTTCAAATCTCCCGTTCCACCAAAAATGATAAATATGGTAGGGTCTGATTTAGCTGTTGTGCTCATTGTTTTGTTTTAATTAATAGCGTCAATTAGTCGTTTGCCGGAGCCCATTGTGTATGGAAGGTGCCTTCTTTACCAATCAGCTCATAAGTGTGCGCGCCAAAATAATCACGCTGGGCCTGGGTAAGGTTTGAAGGCATTCTTTCGCTGCGGAAAGCATCAAAATAGCTCAATGCTGAAGCATAACCAGGAGCAGCAACACCGGCAGCAATAGTAGCCGATAATACTTTCCTGATGCCTGGTAAGGTACCGGCAACCAATGCCTGTATATCACTGTCAAGCAACAGGTGAGGCAGTGCCTGATCTTTATTGTAAGCGTTGTAAATGTCATTCAAAAACTCTGAACGGATGATACAGCCGCCTCTCCAGATCTTGGCAATTTCGCCTAAATGTAGGTCATATTTATATTCTTCAGATGCTTTGGTAAGCAGGTGCATACCCTGTGCATAAGTAAGGATGCTGGTAAAATAGAAAGCCTGCTCTAAAGCAACCAATAACTCCTCCTTATCGCCTTTAAGCTCGATAGGGTCGTTATAAAGGGCAGAAGCTTTTTCGCGCAGTGATTTGTATTTTGAAAGATCGCGCATAGATACCGATGTATCGATGGTTGGGATTGGAGTTACCAAATCCATAGCCACCTGCGACGTCCATTTACCTGTGCCTTTAGCTTTCGCTTCGTCCTTAATATCATCTAACAATAAATGATCGGTTCCAGGTGCTTTGTATTTGAAAATATCTTTGGTGATATCTAAAAGGAATGACTGTAAACGGCCTTCGTTCCATTTAGTGAACAGATCGCCAATTTCGTCGTTACCTAACTTTAAGCCTTTTTTAAGGATCTCATAAGTTTCGGCAATTACCTGCATGATACCGTACTCGATACCATTGTGAACCATTTTAACAAAGTGACCTGATGCGCCAGGGCCAATGTAAGTAACACAAGGTTCGCCATTAACTTTAGCAGCGATGGCTTCAAAAATAGGTTTCATCACAGCATAAGCATCCTTATCACCGCCCGGCATCATGCTTGGGCCGCGACGGGCACCCTCTTCACCGCCTGATACACCCATACCGAAGAAATGCAGGCCTTTAGCCTCCAGTTCCTCAACACGACGGTTTGTATCAGTAAAGTGCGAGTTACCGCCATCAATCAGGATATCGCCTTTTTCCAATAACGGGGTTAATTCCTCAATTACAGCGTCAACAATTTTACCGGCAGGCACTAACATCATGATAGCCCTTGGTGTGGTAAGGCTGTGTATAAATTCTTTAACATCGGCAAAGCCCTTGGCGGCCCTGTCACCAGCTTCCTGGTTCAATGAATCTACTTTACCGGTATCTTTATCGTGCCCGGCCACCGCGAAGCCATGATCGGCCATGTTCAGCAGCAGGCTGCGACCCATAACACCCAGGCCTATCATACCAAAGGCGTATTTATTTTCTGTTGCGCTCATGTTGTTTTGAGGTTTTCTTTTTTAAGAGTTTCTAAAATTTTCTTAGTGTTTTCGAGGCTGGTATGCTGGAACGACCGGATGCCTAATTTTTGCGCGGTATCGACAAACATTTTCCTGTCGTCGAAATAAACGCATTGCTGAGGCGATACCTGGGCTATACCCATAGCTAACTGCCAGATACCCGGATCAGGTTTACGCATTTTTACTTCGCATGATGATACAAAGGCATCAAAACATTCATGCAGCTTAAACTTACGTACCCTATAATCGTTTAGCTCCTTACCCTCGTTGTTCACTGATATAATGCGGAAGCCGCAATCTTTTTTCCAATCTTTCAGGAATTGCAGCATAGGCAATTCAACAGAGGTAGAATAGATAAAATCCTTAAAATCTTCGCGTACAAAATCCCGCGGGTGGTTAAATATCACCGTATCAAGGTATTCGTCGAGCGTGATGCTACCAATTTCATATACGTTAAAAATGAAATTATGCAGCGCGTTAACTTCGTCGTAATCAAGGTTAAAACGTTTGGCCGCTTCTTCGCGCGCCTCATGCCCCCATCCGTTCGACAGCAAAATGCCGCCCACGTCAAAAAAAAGGATCTTCAGATCAGCAACTTCCATAGATGTATTTGTATTGAAGTCGTTAGCCTAAGTCCTAAGTTCAAAGTCAAAGAGATAATCCCGACTTCGAACTTAAGACTTCCGACTTAAGACTTAGAACTTGATTACTTATTCTTCTGTGTTTCGATGGCGTTCAACAACTTTTCAAATGGCTTGTTGAATTTTTCGATGCCTTCATCTTCTAACTGCTGGGTTACAGCAGCAAGGTCGATACCTAAAGATGGTAGTTTGGCTAAGATCCCGGTAGCTTTATCTAAACCGGTTTCTAACGTGTTTGCAGCAACACCATGATCACGGAAAGCGTCAACAGTTTCCAAAGGAACGGTATCAACTGTGTCCGGGCCAATTAATGCCTCAACATATTTGGTATCTTTAAAAGCAGGGTTTTTACTACCTGTACTTGCCCATAATAAACGCTGTGGTTGTGCACCTTGCTCGGCAAGTTTTTTCCACCTTTCGCTGCTGAATACCCTTTTATAAATTTCGTATGCTTTTTTAGCTGATGCGATTGCGACCTCACCATACAGCTCTTTTTCGCCTTTTGCTTCAATGATCGGGTCCACAACAACATCAATACGGCTCAGGAAGAAACTGGCTACTGACGCAATGTGGGCAATTTTATGACCTGCAGCTAAGTGCTCTTCCAAACCGGCAATGTAAGCTTCGGTTACTTCTTCGTAACGCTCTAAACCAAACAGCAGGGTAACGTTAATGTTGATGCCTTTTGCAATAGATTGCTGAATAGCGGCCAAACCTGGTTTAGTGCCAGGGATTTTGATCATTACGTTTTCGCGGTTAACTTTTTTCCAAAGTTCTTCGGCTTGTTTAGCAGTACCTTCAGTATCTAAAGCCAGGAACGGAGAAACCTCAAGGCTTACGTAACCATCAACTTTGTTTGATTCTTCGTAAACGCCTTTAAACAGGTCGGCAGCAGCCTGGATATCTTTAACAGCTATTTCAAAAAACAGCTTTTCGTTGTCGCTTTCAGATTTGAGCGCGGCAATATCAGCATCATAATCAGAACTGCTGCTGATAGCCTTTTCAAAAATTGCAGGGTTTGAAGTAACGCCGCGTACGCCGTCAACGTCAATTAATTGTTTAAGTTTTCCTGATGAAATGATCTCACGGTCAATAAAATCAAGCCAGATACTCTGACCAAAACCATGTATCTGCGCTACGTTATTAGTTGCCATAATAGGGTTTGTTTTTGTGTTTGTTAATTATTTTGTTAAAAGCGCGATGAAGGTAGTAAAAATTGCTACCAAATCGGTCTATTATGTAAAGTTCTTAATAAGAATGTCAGTAATTGTAAGATTTATATCATACTTTGTTAACATTTCCGGGGTAAGTCTGCAGTTTTTAGCAGTAAATGCCGGTTTTTAGTCTTAAATTAGAATTAGCAAATCAAAAGTCTCATTTTCTTTAAGATTTCGGACTAAAGATGTCGACTTAAGGCTAAATCTAACTGTTCGAGGCCATGATAATATTTACATCAAAGCCGATAAAAAGCCCGCTTTCAATTACACCTGTTATCGATTTAATATCCCTTTCAAAACTTTTACCAATTTCATCGAATTTGCAATCCAATACAAGGTTGCCATTTTCTGAAATTATCGGGCCGTCTTTACCTTTTGCCGGACGGATAGCTATTTCGATGGCCCCTAAACTTTTCAGCTCCTTTTCCACATAAGGCAATGCCTGCGGGAAAACCTCGATAGGTACCGGAAATTTCGAGCCTAATTTATCAACCATTTTCGACTCATCAACTATAATATAACTTACTTCACTTGAGCTGATGAGCAACTTCTCTTTAAACATAGCCCCGCCGCGCCCTTTGATCAGGCTTTTGTCGGGGTCAACCTCATCTGCTCCGTCAAAAAGCCAATCGGGTTTATATTCATACAGTGTTGTAACAGGCAAACCTAATTTGGCGCAAAACATAGAAAGCTCTACCGAAGTAGGGATAGCCTTTACATTCAGCTTTTCATCTTTTACCCTTTGGGCAATGGCCACCAAAGCCAGGTATGATGTTGAACCCGAGCCAACACCTATAATATCGCCATCCTTAACTTTTGCCGCTATTTCGGCAGCTACCTTTTGTTTGCCTTCGATATTGATAATCTTATCGGCCCACTCCAGGTTATTTATCAGGTTGCTGTTCCAGTTCATGTTAGTTTAGAATCAAGAAGTCAAGAGTCAAGAGCCAGGAAAATCTTGATTCCTGACTCTTGATTTCTTGCCTCTATAAAAGAGCTTTTGCTTTTTTAACAACGTTATCAACAGTAAAGCCGAAGTGTTTGTACAGGTCTTCGGCAGGGGCCGATTCACCAAAGGTGGTCATGCCCAGCATATCGCCTTCGTCGGTGATGTATTTGTGCCAGCCCATTGGTGATGCCATTTCAACCGCCAAACGTTTTTTACTTGCTTTAGGGAATACTGATTCTTTATAAGCCGCATCCTGTTTTTCAAACAATTCCCATGATGGCATACTTACCACGCGGGTTGAAATGCCTTCAGCTTCCAGTTTTTCCTGTGCCTGCATAATTAAAGCGACTTCAGATCCGGTAGCGATCAGGATCAAATCAGGGCCTTTGCTGCCTTCTGAAAGGATGTAAGCACCTTTTTCCAGGTTTTCGGCTTTGCCATATTTGTCCTGATCAAGGATAGGTAAGCCCTGACGGGTGAAGATCAGCACAGTTGGGCCGCCTTTTTTCTCGATGGCAACACGCCATGCATGCGCGCTTTCGTTGGCATCAGCCGGACGGATCACGGTTAAGTTTGGTATCGAACGTAAAGAAGCCAATTGCTCAATAGGCTGGTGAGTAGTACCATCCTCGCCCAAGCCGATACTGTCATGGGTATAAACAAAAATCGGGTTTATTTTCATGATGGCTGCCAAACGGATTGGCGGGCGCATATACTCAGAGAACATCAGGAACGTAGCACCAAATGGCAATAAGCCTTTGGTTAAAGCCATACCATTTAAAGCCGAACCCATGGCATGCTCACGGATTCCGAAGTGGAAGTTGCGGCCTGCACGGTTTTCTGATGTAAACGAATCGTACTCTTTCAGGTTGGTTTCTGTTGATGGGGCAAGGTCGGCCGCACCGCCAATAAGGTTTGGCAATGCCGGCGCAATAGCGTTTAATACTTTGCCTGAAGCCTGGCGGGTTGCCATTTTAGGGTCCGAACCTTTAAATACCGGCAATTTATCTTTCCAGCCCGCAGGTAGTTCGCCTTTCGCGGCAGCTTCGTATTCGGCTGCTAATTCAGGGAATTTTGCTTTATAATCTGCAAATAATTTGTTCCATTTTTCTTCAACTGCAGCGCCGCGTGCACCTTTTTTGTGATAGTAATCCAGCACCTCGTCGGGTACGTTGAATGATTTTTCAGGATCGAAACCGAAGAATTGTTTTACCAGTTTAATTTCATCGGCGCCAAGCGGCGAACCATGTGAACCTGCAGTGCCCGACTTATTAGGGCTACCATAGGCAATCAGCGAGCGAACGCGGATAAATGACGGTTTCTGAGTTTCGGCTTTGGCATTGATCAAAGCCAGCTCAAGCGCGTGGGTATCGTTTACGTCAGTAAGGTCCTGCACGTGCCAGCCGTATGCGCGGAAACGGGCGCTTACATCTTCATTAAAAGCAATATCAGTGCTGCCTTCAATAGAGATGTGGTTGTCATCATATAAATAGATCAGGTTACCCAATTGCAGGTGACCAGCCAATGATGCCGCTTCGGAAGTTACACCTTCCATCAAGTCGCCATCGCTACAGATGGTGTAAATATTGTAATTGAATAGCTCGAAACCTGGCTTATTGTAACGTGCGGCCAAATGTTTTTGCGCGATGGCAAAGCCCACAGCATTGGCAAAACCCTGCCCCAGCGGACCGGTAGTTACTTCAATGCCCGGAGCCAAACCATATTCAGGGTGACCGGCCGTTTTGCTGTTTAGCTGGCGAAATTGTTTGATGTCATCTAACGAAAGATCATAGCCCATTAAATACAAAAAGTTGTACTGTAAAATACAAGCGTGGCCCGCCGAAAGGATAAACCTGTCGCGGTTTGCCCAATCAGGGTTTTTAGGGTTGTAATTTAAAAACTTTGTCCATAAAACGTGGCCCATTGGTGCCAGCGCCATAGCTGTACCAGGGTGGCCTGAGTTTGCTTTTTGCACAGCATCGGCTGCCAATACCCTTACGGTATCAATAGCCAATTTTTCTATGTCTTGTTGGTTTTCCATTTTGTTATCAGGTATTGTAGTTAGTGTTAGTTTTTAATTTACTCGGTAGGTGTTGCAATTTTGCGCTTGGTTTTACTTTCGTCCTCGCTGAGCCAAAGCCTCGCGCCACCTTTGATACCATCGGCATTGGTAACTATTTTCATGTTTTTATCAAGCTTAAAAGTAAGCTCATCTGAATTGCCGCCGCCAATGTATAAAGTATCGTAATTGAATACAGTTTTCAATATTTTGAAAACCTTCTTCATTCGTTTGTTCCATTTCTCTTTGCCTTCTTTCTCCAAAGCCTTCTCGCCTATATAGTTATCATAGGTAATGCCTTCTTTTATCGGGAGGTGTGCCAGTTCAAAGTGGGGCAATAAATGACCATCCATTAACAAAGCAGTACCAAAACCTGTGCCCAGAGTTATCACCATTTCAAGGCCTTTCCCGGCAACAACGCCAAGGCCCTGCATATCGGCATCGTTTACAACCTGTGTTGGTTTGCCTAATGCTTTTTCCAGTTTTTTGCTTAAATCAACATCAGCCCAATAATCGGTGCCCAGGTTAGGCGCGGTTTTAACAACCCCATTTTTTACATAGCCCGGAAAACCAACCGATATTTTATCATATGCCGGAAAATCCTTCACAAGGGTGTTGATAGCTTTTATAACGTTTTCGGGATTTGCAGGAGCGGGAGTAGGTATCTTGTCGTACTCCATTTTTAAATCCCCTTTTTTATTCAGGATAGTGGCTTTAATGTGTGATCCACCGATATCGATTGAGAGAACCCTTAATTGGGATGGTGTTTTTTTCATTTAGCGTAATTTATTTAGCTGGTTGGCAATTTGGTGAAAACCTTAGTTCCCAGCGCATAAATATCACATTTTAATAATATCAAATTGTTAAATAATGTGATAAAATCAATTTATCCCATTGAAGCAACAAAGGTAAAGTTAGCGTTGCTTTTATTTAACGAGTCAATATTTAAAAGTATTTTACTTATGCGTGGCAAAATCAGTGCAATTAAGGTAAAATGTAAATACCCCGGTTATTTTTTTCAAATGCTTAAACTGTTATTACCTGTTTTAAGTGTAAAAGTTTTTCCTTTCCACACAAAAATGCCCGATGTGTTTTTGGGGAGCGCTATGTTGATACTCCATTTTCCTTTATCGAACACATATTTGGCATAAACTTTTCCGTTAGGGTGAGGCACTTCACCGCTGATATTTCTGATCTGGCCCAAATGCGGCTCAATTTTTATTTTGCTGAAACCCGGCGCGTACGTATCCACGCCTAAAACAGTACGGTAAAATTCAATATTCGGACTTGCACCCCAGGCGTGACAATCGGAGCGGTTATGGTCAAGGTCGGAGATTTCGGCCCAGGTGGTTAAGCCCATTTTGATATTATCCCGCCAGATGTTAAGCCAGTTTAAATAATCATCGCCGAAACCGCCTTTAACCATGGCCTGGTGCAGGTAATATTTAAAGTAGATAGTGCATTTGGTGAGTGTGCTGTCATTCAATAATTTTAAGCTGATGTTATGCGCTGTGGCATTGGATACCATACCTGCTAATATTGCTATAGAATTGGTATGCTGTGAAAATAATTGCTTGTCCTCGGTATCGGCATAAAGTTTTTTGCCAGCATCCCAGTATTTACTTTGGATAGCGGTTTTTAATTGCGCTGCTTTGGCCTTGTACATTTCAGCAAACGCGGGCATTCCCATTTTTGCTTCTATTTCGGCGGCCTGCCGATAGGCCCACATCAACTGCAGATCTAATATAGCCGAAGTGCCTTTGGCGCTTTTAGGGGCCTGTCCAAAATCCCAGCCTTTGTCATTAACCCAGTCAACAAATGTCCAGTACGGGGTATCTTTTAAGGAGCCATCGGCTTGCTGATACTTGCTGAAAAAATTGAGCACATCGCGCATGCCGGGCTGCTTGTCTTTAATAAATAAACTATCGGGCCGGTACATCCAGTAATCATGCAGCATGCCGATATACCAGAGCGAAAAGGTGGAAATAATTTGGGGCGAGAACGAGGGGTGACGGCTTAGCGTGATCCCTTCGGCCAGGCGGGAATGATCCATCTGGTTGATGGCGTTGCGCACCAGGCGGTCATCGCCGCTATTATAAAAAGATACCAGCGCCTGGATGCGGGTATCGCCAACGTATTGCAGCTGTTCATAGTATGGACAGTCGGTATAAGTTTCGCCGGCGCAAAGGCGGGCGGTGCGCCAGCCAATATCCAGCATCTGCTGCATTTCGGGGTTGGAAGTTTCCAGTTTAGCATTCATTTTAAATGGATACCCGGTGAATGTTCCATAGATATCGTCAATAACCAATGGCTCATCTTTGGTGGTTATTTTTACTTCGATATACCTGAAAGTGCGCCATGTTAAGGTAGTAAATGAATTGCCGGAGGCGCCGTCAGCAACTATGCTGTCGCGCCTGCCAACAAAGATCTTTCCATCCACATCATTCCGGTTACCTTTAACCGGGCCTTCCGGGCCACTTAAGCTTTTAAAAAGCGATTCGGTATAAGTAATGCCAATACCGGCGTTTTTGCCCTTGCTGAAATTGAGGGTTAAAAACGCGTTAGTTAAATAGGTTTGATCGAGCAATAAAGTAGCCGACGTATTAGCCGGGATAATACCCGCTGTTTTTGTTGCCGGGAATGTAGATGAAACAGTTACCCCATCCGCCTTCCGTAAAACCGGGATCCTTTGCAAGGTCATTTCCATGGCGGGTATTGACGATGGAACCAGCATCCAGCCAAAGGCATTGGTTACGCCTTTGGGATTTCCGTTGTCAATACGGATAGCATTTTTCCAGCTACTGTCATCAAGCCCGGTCGTGTTCCAATCTTTTATAGAGAGGTTTAAATCTATCCGCTCGCCCGGCCCGGCAACATAATAGGGATGCCAGCCTATACCGGTGATAGGCTTAAATGATTTATCACGGATACATTTCCAGGTTTTATTGGTATTGATTATTTCTTCATTTGGCGTATCGCCCTGCATAATGAAACCTGTTTGCAGCGAGATCTGCGCTTCGGGGCGATAATCGCCATCGTTCCAAACCACAGCAGCGATGATATTTTTGCCCGGTTGAAGATATGGTGCCAGATCAACCGTTTCATAATTCCAGTAATAAGTATCTCCGCGTGCAGGGCCTAATGAAACCAAGGTTTGGTTAACATAAAGCTTATACCGGTTATCGGCAGATACATGAACAATAAAGGATGAAGGTTTAGCGGCAAGGTCAATGTTTTTCCTGAAATAATAAACCCCGTATTCCTTTAAAGATTCCTGCGGAACGGTGATCCAGGAGGCTTTCCACTGATGTTTTAAAAGCGCCGGACTGATGGTTTGCGCATAAGCTGATGCTGTAATAAACAGAAAGACTGCAAAAAAGCTGCGTTTTAAGAAAAGCCTCATGAAGTAGCGTGGTTTATAGGTGATTGGCAATTGCCTGCACAGCTAAATTACAATTAAAGCGGGATTTTTGTACATCTGATCAATTTTCGGTTCTTGAAGAAACAGGTAGAAATTTTCACACAAATTTTTTCGAATTAATCGAATTACACGAATTTTTTATTGATGTCGATTTTAAATTCGTGTAATTCGATTAATTGTGGCCGATTTGAAAATCAATTCGTGTAAGAATTTTTCGCCCCAATTTATTCACAAGTCTGATCATTTTAAGGGCCATATCCCCTGCCGTTATCTATCCCGATAGTGGATTGTTTCATAATTCCGTTATCTTTATTTTTTACAAACCTAAAACTATGGATGTATTAGCCGTCTTTTTATTAGTGGTTGTCATTATCATGATGCTGAACCACAAGGGCAGTTTAAACAATAAGATCAAAGAACTTGAATTTAGAATATTCGAACTAAAAGGTATTATTGAACAGCTTAAGATAACCCGGCCGGGTGCTGAAGATGTCAAAAAAGCAGAAGAACGGGCACCTGCAATCATAGCTCCGCCACCTGCACCTTTTATACCAGAACATCCTGTTGAAAAACCGAAAGCTCCTGTTGAGGCAGAGATAAAACCAGAACCTATTACACCTCCAAAAATTGAACGGCAGCCCGAAGTTATTGAAGACAGCCAGTCGATTATCAATCGCCCTATAAAAACACGCGATTTTAGGCCCGCGAAACCTTTGCAGCCCAGGCCGTCTTTCTTTGAGCGCCATCCCGACCTGGAAAAATTCATTGGCGAAAATCTCATCAATAAAATAGGCATAGCCATCCTGGTGCTGGCCATTGGCTTCTTTGTAAAATATGCTATCGATAACGATTGGATAGGCTTAGTAGGCCGCGTGGGCATAGGTATTGTTTGCGGCGGTATTTTGATTGGTGTTGCACACGCACTCCGCAACAGTTATAAAGCGTTCAGCTCAGTATTGGTGGGCGGTGGTCTGGCTGTGTTTTATTTTACCATAACGCTGGCCTATCAACAGTTTAACTTGTTTAATAGCCAAACAACAGCATTCATTATTTTAATTGTGATCACCATTTTTGCAGTGGTACTCTCCTTATTATATGATAAGCAGGAACTGGCCGTAATTGCTTTGGTTGGCGGTTTTGCCAGTCCTTTTATGGTGAGCAACGGAAGCGCCAACTATAACGGCCTGTTTATTTATCTGCTGATATTAAATACCGGGCTGCTCATCATTGCGTACTATAAAGCATGGAGGGTGCTTAACATTGTTTCGTTTGGTTTTACGGTAATTGTTTTTTCAACGGTGCTGTATACTCTTACACCTCCTACCTACCATTTCGGCTTTATTTACGCCAGCATTTTTTACGCGCTTTACTTTACTATCAACATAGCTAACAACGTACGCGAGAACAAAAAATTTATCGCGTCCGATTTCAGCATTTTGCTGCTCAATACAGGGTTATATTTTGCTACCGGCCTGTACCTATTAACCATGATGCATGATGAGCAATACCGCGGCTTGTTTTGTATTTGCCTGGCTGTGGTAAACCTGGTGCTGTCATACGTCCTGTTCCGCAATCGTAAGGTGGATACTAATATCCTGTACCTGCTTATCGGCATTACACTCACCTTTATTTCGCTGGCTGCTCCTATCCAATTGCACGGCAATAACATTACCATTTTCTGGGCTTCAGAAACGGTGTTGCTTTATTGGCTGTACCTGCGCTCTGGCATTCAGCTCATGAAATATACAGCTGTGTTTTTATGGATAGCCATGTTGCTAAGCTTGCTAATGGACATGTATCAGACTTATAGTAACTACAGTTTGAGTTTAACCATAATTGCCAATAAGGGTTTCATCACTACGCTATTTGCTGCTGTGAGTTCATTTTTACTTTCGGTATTAGTTAAAAAGGACTCAACCAAGGTGGAGCACACCAATGTTTTTACTGAGCAGCTTTTTGGGGTAGCCGCACTTGTGCTTCTTTATTTAAGCGGCCTGCTGGAGATCAACCACCAGTTCCTGAACCATTACCCGGATACCAACCTTAATATTTTATATGCGATGGTGTATACGCCTGTGTTTGTATTTATCTACTATACGTCATCGCCCAAAATACAAGTTATCAATTTTAGCAGCAACACAAAATTTGTGATACTGTTCATCTGCCTGGTTGTTTACCTGTTACTTACACCACAATATTATTCCCTGCAACATTTGATGCTCGAAACTAAGAAGCCGTCGACCAGTCATTTTATGGCACATTGGATTGGTGCTGTATTTATCGGTCTGTTGTTTTACAGGGTGATCCGCTTATGTCAGCAAAATATGAACGAAGGCCTGAAAAAAGCGTTTACCTGGGTATTAAGCGCGGGCGTTGTATTGTTTTTAAGTTTTGAGGTGAGCCTGATGAGCAACCTGCTATTTTTTAGTAAAGCTAATTCTATCGATCAAATAGAAACCGTATACGTAAAAACCGGCTTACCCGTATTATGGGGACTGCTTTCCTTCGCATTGATGTGGCTGGGCATGAGGTACAAACTGCGGGTGATGCGTGTAGCTTCGCTAACGCTGTTCTCGCTCACACTATTAAAATTATTTTTGTTCGATATTAAAAACATCCCGGTTTGGGGTAAAATAGCTGCTTTCTTTTGTTTGGGAGTACTATTGCTTATTGTGGCCTTTATGTACCAGCGAACAGCAAAAAAATCCATTGCCGATGATGAAGCTAAAAAAAATGAATAAGCTAATACTTTTAACACTGCTGCTTTGCGGGGCTATATTACCGGCATCGGCACAAAAAAATTTTAAATATAAAGCCGCGCTGCACAAGATTGACAGCACCGGTTTTTACCGCATTGGCTTACAGCCGGAATTGGTAGCAAAGGCCAAACCCGACCTGTCGGACATTCGCATTGCAGACGCGAAAGGCGACTTTGTGCCTTACATCCAGGCTGGCAGCCTGCCGCAAAGAAGCCAGCAAAGCTTTGTTGTTTTCCCGGAGATCAGCGACACGCCCAAGACTGATACCAGTACTGTTTTTATCATAGAAAATAAAACCGGACTGGTACTCGACCGCCTTTGGATCAGACTGCAAAACACCGCTGCAAAACGTAAAGTAAACCTGCTGGGCAGTGATGATTTGAATCAATGGTTTGCCATCCAGGAAGATATCCCCTTGCAGGAAGCTGTACAAAACAGTGAAGGTACCTACCTGCAATCGTTATCGTTTCCGGCGAGTAATTATCGCTATTTAAAAATCCAGGTAAACGATAAAAATAAGAACCCGGTTAAATTTTTACAGGCCGGGATCTATACAGAGTACGCATCGACAGCGCAAAGTTACACGCCTGTTTCGCCTTTAAACATCATCCGTGCCGATAGTAATAAAACCACCTTTATCGACATTAAGCTGAACGATAATTACCAGGTAAATAAGTTGCACCTCAATATCAGCGCGCCGAGGTATTATAAACGGAGTGTTACCGTTTACCAGTTTGTAAACAATGGCAGGGAGCTCTTGAGCGAAGCCGAGCTGTCATCAGATAAAACGCCTGATCTGTTAATTGCT
The DNA here is from genome assembly GCF_013376065.1 of Mucilaginibacter sp. SG538B. Lineage (NCBI taxonomy): Bacteria > Pseudomonadati > Bacteroidota > Sphingobacteriia > Sphingobacteriales > Sphingobacteriaceae > Mucilaginibacter > Mucilaginibacter sp. SG538B. Next base: position 816,867 of record NZ_JABMJI010000002.1, on the reverse strand, counting down.
GCAAAAACCAATCACCTGTTAATAGAAATAAGCAATGGCGATAACCAACCGCTGAGCATCGGCGAGATCAAAGCGTTTCAATCCGACGAATATTTGATCAGCTACCTTGAAGCTAAGCAAAGCTACCGGTTCCTGGTCGGTGACCCCTCGGCTCAGGTCCCGGAATATGATCTTAAGTTTTTTGCTGATAGTATTGGAGGGAACACCCCGGTTATTAAACATGAGGCTGTTGTTAAAAATACCGGCTATGCAGTGGCAGCAAAACCTGCCGGGAAAGATTACACTGTACTGATTTGGGTTGCTATTATTGTTTCGTTAGGGTTGTTGTTGTTGTTGACTTTGAAGATGACCAGGGAGGTGAAGAAAAAGGAAGGGGAAAGATAAAATTTACACCCTTTAAATTTAGGATGAGATTGGATGTAGAGGTTTGCCCATCCCGGCAGACTTATACTTTAGAGCAAATAACCGTCAGCAGAAGCTTAGAGAGTAAATCAAAGTTTTACAAACCATCGACTATGGTTTATGGACTATCAACCACAAATTCTTACATTTGTATTGAGGTAAAAATTGGATAAAGTAAAAGTTTTAGAGAAATATCTACCGGCAGAAGCGGCCCCGCTCATTGCCCGGTGGATTGACTACTTCAAATGTGAATTTAAAATTTCGCGCAACCGTAACAGTAAATTTGGCGATTACCGCTCACCTTATGGCGGCAAAGGTCACCGTATCTCGGTTAATTACGACCTTAACCCCTATGCTTTCCTGGTAACTACAGTGCATGAGTTTGCACACCTGCATACCTGGAACGAGCATAAGCAAAAAGCCAAACCTCACGGAACAGAATGGAAAAACAATTTCAAAAAAATGATGCAGCCATTTTTTGAAAAAGAGATTTTCCCGGCAGATGTTAAAAAGGCTATTGTAAACTACCTGGATAACCCGGCGGCGTCAAGCTGCTCAGATTTGAACCTGTACCGCTCGCTGCGCAAATATGATCCCCCCAAAACATCCGAAGCAATTTTAACGGTAGAAAAGATCCCGCTTAAGGCATTGTTTAAGCTAAAGGACGGTAGAGTGTTCCGCAAAGACGAAAAGCTGCGTAAGCGCTTTAAATGTACCGAAGTAGCTACTAAGCGTATCTATCTGTTTAGCCCGGTAGCGGAGGTGGAGTTGATTGAAGGGGCAACGGCGGCGTAGCATACTTTTTTATTTAAGCCGTTTTAACTAAATTAGCATAAAAGTATTTACAACATGAGTACTACCATCCCTGCAACTGCTGTCGATATATACCGGATGCTGCCCGAGGGTACCAGATGCGAAGTGTTGTACAACCAACTCATCATGACCCCGGCACCCAACACCGACCATCAATTCATTTCCGTAAAACTTTCGGCCCTGCTTTATAATTTTTTGGAAGAAACAGGTAAGGGCGTAATACTGCATGCTCCTGCTGATGTTTATTTCGAACAGGAACAATCCGTTTTGCAACCTGATGTACTGGTGATCCTGAATGAAAATAAATCAATTATTCAAAAGGATGGTATTCATGGCGCACCTGATGTTGTTTTTGAAATATTATCCGGCAACCGCATTCATGATACTTTAAAAAAGAAAAGTTTGTATGAAAAGGCGGGCGTAAAAGAATACTTTATTATCGATCCGGAAGATAAAAAGGTGGTTATGTTTGCCTATAACGAATCCCGCCAATACGAACTGATATACGAGCTCACCGGCAAAATCACCTCCGCGATTTTGGGATGCAGTTTCAATTTATAATATAAAATGAGCTACAGATGTGCAAACTGCGGCATGGTGCATGAAGATTGGCCCTCTATTACATATGGCGCTCCCGCCACCTATAGCCAACTTACGGAGGAAGAAAAAGATACAATTGCTGAAATGGGCTCTGATCATTGTATCATTCATAAGCCTCAACAAACAGATCGCTTTATCAGGTGCACTTTGATGCAAAAAGTTAATGACCATTGTGATAACCTATATTATAGTATTTGGGTGTCGTTGAGTGAAAAAAGCTTTAATGATTACATGCATAACTTCAATAACGAAAATTACTTAGCAGGATATTTCGGATACCTTTCCAATAATTTACTGGGTTATGAAAACACCATGAATATTTATACCAACGTATTTACCCAGGCAGGTAATAACCGACCGGAAGTTGTACCTCATGATGATTTTGACCATCCTTTTGTGAAGGATTATTTTGAAGGAATAAGTTTATCCGAAGCTCAAAGAAGAATAGACATGCTATTAACTAAATAGCTTTCCATACTCAATTCTTAACCTTCAACACCCAATCAATTTATTCCGTACTTTTACCGCATGGCAAAAGTTATATCATTTGTAAATAACCCTTACCAGGAAAATACTTATGTTTTGTATGATGAAACCGGCGAATGTGTGATCATTGACCCGGGCATGTATACCGCACCAGAGCAAAACACCGTGGTTAGCTTTATCAAAAACAATAACCTCAAGCCTGTTATGCTGCTCAACACCCATTGCCATATCGATCATGTGCTGGGCAATAAATTTGTATTCGAACAGTATGGCCTTAAGCCCCGTTTCCACGTTGGCGAGTCGGAAGTATTGGCTGCTGTGGTAGCTTATGCGCCATCTATGGGCTTCCGTTACGATGTATCACCTATGCCTGATGAATTTTTGCCCGAAACCGGGACCATCCATTTTGGCAACACTACGCTACACTTGATATTCGCACCCGGCCATTCGCTTGCTCACTTGTGTTTTTATGATAAAGAGGCTAAGATCCTGATAGGGGGCGATGTCCTGTTCAGGCAAAGCATCGGTCGTACGGATTTGCCGGGAGGTAACTTCACCCAACTGATTGATAACATCGAAACCAAGCTGTTTACCCTGCCCGATGATGTTACGGTTTATCCCGGCCACGGCCCCGAAACAACTATCGGCTACGAAAAACAAAACAATCCGTTTTTAACTTAGTTAACCCCGTAGTAACGTTTTATAAAGCATAAACAAAACCTGAACGCATAATTCCCACACAATTGAACACCTCCATTTACATAGCAAAGCGTTACCTGTTCTCGGGCAAAAAAATGCATGCTATCAATATTATTTCGGGTATATCCATGTTGGGGGTGCTCATTGGCAGCGCGGCATTGCTTATCATTCTTTCGGTGTTCAATGGTTTTGAAAAAGTTATCCTTTCGTTATATAGCAACTTTACGCCCGAAATAAAGATAGAAGCCAAACTGGGCAAAACTTTTAATCCCAACACTCCTTATTTTGCCTCCCTGCATAAAGATGCGCGCGTATTTTCCTTTACCCAGGTATTGCAGGAAAAAGGCCTGATTAAATATGGCGATAAACCATTTTTAGGTACCGTAATGGGCGTGAGCGATGATTTTTTGAAAAACAACCAGCTCGATAGTACCATAGCCAGCGGCTCATTCACGCTTAAAAGCGGCGATCAAAATTTTGCTGTAATTGGCGCTACCATACAGGGGAGCTTAGGTATTAATGTTCATGACGAGCTTTCGCCCATGCAGATCTATTCGCCGCGGCGCGGTGCGGAAAATTCGGCCAATCCTTTAAATGAATTTGTTGTACGCAGCATTAATCCATCAGGAGTGTTTGCCATACAGCAGGAATTTGATGATATAGCTGTAACCCCCATTGAGTTTGCCCGCGACCTGCTTAACCAGCCGGTAAATGTTTCTTCACTACAGCTTAATTTTAAGCGCGGCACCAATATCGATGCCATGCAAAAAGACATCCAGGATAAAATAGGGAATGATTTTACGGTAAAAAACCGCAAGGAACAAAACAGCGAACTTTACAAAACCCTTAATTACGAAAGCTGGGCGGTTTACATGATCCTTACTTTTGTGCTTATCATCGCAATATTTAATATCATTGGCTCGTTAACCATGCTGGTTATTGATAAGCGCAAGGACATAGCCATTTTAAGCGGGCTGGGCGCCAATAAAAATATGATCCAGGGGATTTTCTTTTTTGAGGGAATGATGATCACCGCTATTGGCTGTATTATCGGCATAACGCTGGGCACCATTTTTTGCCTGCTGCAGCAGCATTACGGATGGATAAAAATGGGGGCCAAAATGTCGGTGTTAGACTCGTATCCTATCGATCTTAAAATTAAGGATTTTGGCCTGGTGCTGCTAACCGTTGGCGGCATTTCGGTAATAGCTGCCGGCATCAGCGCCCGTTTAAGTATTAAAGGATTGGATGAAATCAAACAGGATTTGTAAATTTGTTAAATGGGTATGAGGTATATCAAAGTTTTTGTTTTGCTGCTTGTTGTTATTACTGTTTATGCATGTAATAATGATGCCCATAAAAAAGATGGGGTTACGCTTTATAAAGGCTTGTATAGCGCAGGGCCCGAAATTAAATCATTTAAAGATTGCGATAGCGGCCAGGAGTTTTGGGCTGTTGACAGTTCGGCGCAACTGGAGCTTCAGTATTCGCAGCTCAATTTCGAAAAACCCTACGAACCGGTTTACGTTGAGGTTGAGGGCATCAAATCAAAATCGGGCGATGTTGGTCGCGGGTCTGAATATGACAGTACACTCGTTGTAAAAAAAGTAGTAAAAATAACCAAAGAGATCCCGCAGGACGTATGTAATTAACCCCCTGCCGCCATTGTTAATAAAAGCCTAAAACAATAACTTAGGCTTTTGCATTAAGCATTAAACACTCATCTGCCTTATCGGCGTAACTAACAACCCATGGAATCAAAACGTCAGCAAAAATTTGCCGGAGTAATACAGGAAGACCTTGCAGCTATTTTTCAGCGCGAAGGCATGAATTATTTGCCTAATACACTGGTAACCATAACCAAGGTACGTGTAACGCCCGATTTGGCCATAGCCCGTATATTTTTAAGCTTTTTGGGCAATCCTAATGTGCAAACCGCTTTGCATACCATCAAATCGCACGCTTCGGAGATCAGGTACAAACTGGGCGCCCGCATCAAAGACCAGGTAAGGATCATTCCGCAGCTTGAGTTTTTTGTTGACGATACCAGCGAATACGTTGAACGTATGGACAAGATCTTTGATAAGATCAGTAAAGAGGAACGCCAACCCGATACCGAAGAAAACTAACAGCCACTGATGGACCGGCACACGCTGTTTGCTAATTACCTTAACAATCATCCCGAAGCCATTGGCAAAGTGGTTGATTTTGATGCAGATCATGACCGCCTTTACCATTTTGACCTTACCGCCGCCAATAAGGAATTGACGACTGAGGTTATTAACAAGCCGTGGATGTTTAGCCAGTTAGTGAACCAAAAACTGCGCGAAAACAATTGCCGTTACGGCATTGGCGGGTATATGGAACACCGTACCATTTATGCCTTTAGCAGTCATTTTGATACGGATGATGAGCCCCGGCGCCTGCATTTGGGCGTCGATATCTGGAGCGATGCCCGAACGCCCGTATATGCCCCTCTTGATGGCATTGTACACAGTTACCAGGATAATAATACCATTGGCGATTACGGCCCAACCATTATTTTACAACACGACCTTGATGGCTTAACCCTTTATAGCCTGTACGGGCATTTAAGCCGTAAAAGCCTGAAGGGGCTTTCTAAAGGTATGCCTGTGTCTAAAAACAGCCAAATAGCAACCCTTGGCAATGCCGATGAAAACGGCCATTGGCCACCGCATTTACATTTTCAGCTGATGTTTGATATGGAAGGTAAACAGGGCGATTATCCCGGCGTAGCTAAGTTTTCAGAAAAAGAGATCTGGCAGAAGAATATACCTGACCCCGGGTTGATATTGAAGTTTCCGAGAGCGGTGAATGTAGGGTAGCACCCCGTAGAGATGCATAATTACGTCTCCCTCACAATTCTTAGCTGGCGCAAGTTTTGTGTGATTGCAAATGCTGAGGTAACTTGTGCCTTCTGCTCTATGTAAACGTATAACAGGATTTAGCATTTAAACTGTAAACTTTTTTTAGGACGATACATTCGGAAAAGCACAAGTCATCCACGCTTATATCCCCCACACAAGACTTGCGCTAAAAAGGCGCTAAAAAGCGACGGGATAACTTTTGCTTCCTGCTGTTATTTCTCCGTTAATACCGTAAACTTAAAATCAAGCGGTTCAAACAAGCGGATAAGCTCATCAATAAAAGTTTGCCCCCATTTTACATACATGAGGCCGAAGTTTTCAGAACGCTCCTGCAGGCTGTCTTTCGGGAAGAGCTCGGCTTTAACGGCGGTTAGCTGCTCCAACCGTACACTGTAATTTCTCTTTTCTGCACGGATCAGCTTCTTTTCAAGGTTATCCATGGCCTTTTTAAGGCGGGCCTGTACAGCCGCAGCTGATGGTGAAAGTGTAGGATCGATTTTGTATGCGCGGAGTTTTATTTTCTCAAAAAGGTTTTCCATTTCGCGCCATTCTTCGGCAATGCTCAGGTTATGGCCGCTGTGCTTTTTGATCCAATAGGTTTGCAGGGCATCGCTTTGTTTAAACAGGTCTATAGCGTCAAGGTTCATACGTTCAACCTTGGCGGCCTGTTCTTTTTTGATCACCAAAGCCGAGTTGCGAAGGATGAGGATAGGGAAATCAATTTTATAATGATCAAAATTGGATTTCAACTCGAGCCAGTAAACTACCTCTGCACCACCACCGATGTAGGCAATGTTTGGTAAAATACATTCCTGGTACAGCGGGCGCATCACCACATTAGGGCTAAAGTGTTCGGGATATTCGGCGATGTCCTTTTTCAGCTCAGCTTCAGTAAACCTGATTTCGGTATTGAGCACATGATAGCTGTCATTTTCGAAAACTATCCGCTCGCGAAGCTGATCTTTCAGGTAAAAGAAATTGATCTCGCGTGGGTTAACCTGGATGTGTACACCAAGCTCATGCAGCTTTTGGTTGGTTTCGGTAATGTTTTTAAAACTATGCTGACCAATGATATCCTGCTCAATAATGGCCGCGAACTCTTTTTTAAATTCATGGTCATCGGCATCAATGATAACTAAACCATATTGTCCGAAAAGTGAATTAACAAGATATCTGGTAGCATCAGCAAGTTTATCAAATTTGGTATAAGCGGTTTCAACAATTTCGGCAAGGTCAGTAGCGTGACCTTCCATGCCTAAAACGCCTTTGTATTGGTTAAGTGCCTGGCGCATGCTCACCGGGTCGATACGACCTGTGGCTCCCGAAGCCTCATACCACCAGTGTACTTTTTTACCGCCAATGTTGGTATAGTTAATCTCAGCAAAGTCGTGGTCTTCGCTGGCCATCCAGTAAACAGGAACAAAATTTTTATCGGGATGGGCGGTTTTCAATTGCCGAGCCAGTTTGATAGCCGTTGCAATTTTATAAAGGAAATATAAAGGCCCGGCGAAGATATTAAGCTGGTGACCGGTTGTAATGGTAAAGGTATTATCCTGCTTTAACAGCTCCAGGTTTTGGGCTGTAAGGGCAGTTGAATAAGTACATAATTTACCCGGCTCTTTGCCTAAACACTCGTACTGCTTAGTTAAAACACGTACCAGCACTTCGCGATCAGCAACTACCTTTTTGTTTTTCAAAAACCCGGCAAAACCGGCCATATCCGGGCGATAACCATAAAAAGGCCGTAGTTCGGGTTTATTGTCGATATATTCGGCAACTGTGCTTGAAAAAAAACCGGTGTCTTTATAACTTATACAGGATGCGTCCATTTTCGATTTCGGATTTTTCACTTTTTAACTTGCTTTCTATGGTGTTCAAGAAGGCTTCGCAGTTTGAGATGTTCGATTCCGGATTTGGCCTAAAACAAAACATCAGCAAATAAAATTAAATGCTGATGTCGAAATTAGATTATAAATCGCAAATCGCTTTACAGCCGACCGCAAATTAACATTATTTTACAATTTGTCCATAAAGGTCAAAGTCTTCGGCGCTGTCTATCTTTACGTTAACAAAGCTGCCAATGGTAGCATAATCAATGCTGGCATCAATCAAAACTTCGTTATCAACCTCGGGCGAATCAAACTCGGTACGGCCAACAAAATAGCCACCATCCTTTTTGTCAATCAGTACTTTATAGGTATTGCCGATCTTTTCCTGGTTTTTATCAAAAGAAATGCCCTGCTGGATTTCCATGATGGCATCGGCACGCTCCTGTTTTACTTCTTCAGGTACATCATCAACCAAAGTATGGGCGTGGGTTTTTTCCTCGTGCGAATAGGTGAAACAGCCCAAACGGTCGAACTTGGTATCCTCAACCCATTGTGCCATCTCTTCAAAATCCTGCTGGGTTTCGCCCGGGTAACCGGTGATTAACGTAGTACGCATAGCAATGCCCGGTACACGATCGCGGATCTCGTTCACAATATCAATAGTTTTTTGCTTGGTGATACCGCGGCGCATTGATTTCAGCATGTTATCGGTAATGTGCTGCAAAGGCATATCCATGTATTTGCAAATATTTTCACGCTCGTTCATCACATCCAGGATCTCCATCGGAAAACCTGAAGGATAAGCATATTGCAACCTGATCCATTCGATACCGTTCACATCAGATAAACGGCGAAGCAGCTCATCCAGGTTACGTTTGCCGTAAAGGTCGAGGCCGTAATAGGTTAAATCCTGGGCAATCAGGATGAGTTCTTTTGTTCCGTTTTTAGCCAATTTCTTAGCATCCTCAACCAGTTGTTCAATCGGCGAACTCAGGTGTTTACCCCTCATTAAAGGGATGGCACAAAACGAGCACGGACGGTTACAGCCCTCAGCAATTTTAAAATAAGCAAAATGCGATGGCGTTGTTAATAAACGCTCGCCAATAAGTTCGTGCTTGTAATTTGCACCTACAGAAGCCAACAGGTTTTGCAGATCATTGGTACCGAAATAGGCATCAACGTTGGTGATCTCGGCTTCAAGCTCAGGCTTGTAACGCTCGCTCAGGCAGCCGGTAACAATTACCTTACCTACTTTGCCCTGCTCCTTAAGTTCGCTGTATTGCAGAATAGTATCTATCGATTCCTGCTTGGCATTATCAATAAAGCCACAGGTATTAATTACTATAATATCATTTTTGCCTACCTTCTCGGCCTCATGCACCACATCAAACTGGTTGCCCTTCAGTTGGCCCATTAATATCTCCGAATCGTAAATATTTTTTGAGCAACCTAACGTAACCACGTTTACACGGGGTTTGGCCTGCTTAACAGATGGACGGGAAATTTCTTTTGTCTTCATTATTTCCAATTGATTTCAGTGATTTTTTTGATTTCACTGATTCCATTTATACAGACAGTCTTTTAATTGAACAACTTACATTGCCAAAGTTAATCAATAAGCCTGTCTTGATTTTACTTGCTTTTAAATAGGATAAGAGTTGCTTTTGGAAAATTATCGGTAAAAAAGGGCCGGTCACTGCTTTTAGTTCAACAATAACTTTGCCTTCAATAAAAAAATCACATCTAAATTCTCCAACACACTTTTCCTTAAAATATAATTCGAATTTCTTTTCTGTTTCGAAAGCTAAACCTTCTATTTGTAACTGATGTTGTAAAGCTTTTGAGTATACTTTTTCGATAAACCCTGGCCCTAAATGTTTATGAACTTCAAAGCAACAGCCTATTATTCTCTCTGTTAATGAATCGTTTTCATAACTTGCCATGGGTAATCGGTGAAATCAAAAAAATCACTGAAATCAAAAAATCAAGCTTTAAACAAGCTATCTACAAACGCCTGCCTGTCAAACAGCTGCAGGTGATCCATTCCCTCGCCAACACCTATATATTTAACCGGGATCTTAAACTGATCTGATATTCCTATAACTACACCACCTTTAGCTGTACCATCCAATTTGGTTAGCGCCAGCGCGTTAACATTGGTGGCTTCGGTAAATTGCTTGCATTGCTCAATGGCGTTTTGCCCGGTTGAGGCATCCAACACCAGCAAAATCTCATGCGGGGCACCGGGGATCACCTTTTGCATCACGTTCTTGATTTTGGTTAGCTCGTTCATCAAACCAACTTTATTGTGCAAACGGCCGGCAGTATCTATAATAGCCACATCATCGCCATTGGCCACAGCCGAACGAAGGGTATCATAAGCAACCGAAGCCGGATCGGATCCCATAGCCTGGGCAACAACTTTTACCCCAACACGTTCGCCCCAAAGTTTAATCTGGTCAACCGCGGCTGCGCGAAAGGTATCGGCAGCACCTAAAACAACCTGGTTGCCAGCCTGTTTTAGTTTATGGGCCAGCTTGCCTATAGTAGTGGTTTTACCTACGCCGTTAACGCCAACCACCATAATTACGTATGGCTTATGATCGCCATATTCAAAATTGCGGAAGTCGTTACTGTTGTTTTCGGCAAGCAGTTGCTGAATTTCATCTTTTAACAGGGCGTTCAGCTCGTTGGTGCTTACGTATTTATCGCGGGCAACACGTGCCTGGATCCTGTCAATGATCTTGAGCGTAGTGCTTACGCCAACGTCGGATGTAACCAGGATCTCTTCCAGCTCATCCAACACATCATCATCAACGGTTGATTTACCGGCGATGGCTTTGGTGATCTTTGAAAAAAAGTTATCCTTGGTTTTTTCCAAACCGGTATCAAGCGCCTGCTGTTCCTGCTGCGTGTTTTCCTTTTTCTTAAAAAAATCAAATAATCCCATGTTCGTTGATATGCAAATGTGCTAATTTCAGATGTGCAGATTGTTTGTTCAATGTACTAATTTCAGTATTCAAATATGTTGCCATATCAAATCACCTTTCTTCATCTGCGCATTTGCACACCTGAAATTTGCACATCTAATTTCATTCAACAAAAAAAGCCCTCTCGTTAAAACAAGACGGCTTCAATATTTTAATCAAAGAGTGATTATATAGTTTTACCTGCAATTGCATCCTTAACTAAATCGTTAGGGACAATTTGCTCTTTGAATGAATAAGCACCAGTTTTAGGTGATTTATTCATGGTGATCACTTTTGAATATTCTTTGCCTTTACCTGCTACTTTCAGCGTTGCAACTACTTTCTTTGCCATGTTGTTTAATTATTGATTTAGTGAATTATTGAGTTGGCTATATCAAGATAAAACTTAATGAGCCAATCAATCCGGTCAACTAATTATTTAATCTCTTTGTGAACGGTTACTTTCCTCAAAACAGGGTTGAATTTTTTCAACTCTAATCTTTCAGTTGTATTTTTTTTGTTCTTAGTGGTGATATAGCGAGACATGCCTGGCATACCGCTTGTTTTGTGTTCGGTGCACTCTAAAATCACCTGAACCCTGTTGCCTTTTTTTGCCATTTTCTTTTTATGTTGTACGTGTCACCTCACGGCTTACGTAATTTTTCAATTTATTATACTGCTAAACTTGAAAGTCAACTACTAAATGTAGCCTTTTTTAACAAATTTATTGATGCAGGCGGTAATACCGTTTTTGCTGATAGTTTTTACAGCAGAAGTAGATACCTTTAAGGTAATCCATTTATCTTCTTCAGGAATATAAAACTTTTTAAGTTTCAAGTTAGGATGAAACCTGCGTTTTGTTTTAACGTTTGAGTTTGAAACGTTGTTACCTACGATAGATCCTTTTCCTGTTAGATCACAAATTCTTGACATGACAAATATTTTTAATTATCAACCCTTTATCCAAAAAGAGTTTGCAAATATCAGACTTTTAAATCAAATATTCAACAGTGATTAAAAAAAATTTCAAAAAAGATTTGCAGTAGTGCCAGGCGCTTATCTATTTAGCTAATAACAAGTTATTCTTACCTGTGTTGCTGTCGTCTGAACTCGAATTGATGGAATTTGATCAATTAACAGAATGCTAAGCAAATTCGATGAATTCTTTTAATTTCATAAATTCGAGTTCAGACAAAATCGGCGAGTAATTTACCGGGTTCTTGAAAATCAATTACTTACGAATTAAGTAACAACTCTGCCACTTCCTCGCCCACCAAACTCCCCATGGCCACGCCCATGCCATTGCATCTCACAGCACAGAAAATATCAGGCTGCACTTGTTTTACTATCGGGCTGATCTCCTGCCCGAAACCCATGATGCCGCTCCACCAATAATCAATCTCTACATTTTGGCCGGGGAGGATCACCTGGTTCAGATAGTTTATCAATTGCTGTTTAACTTCATCGGTATGGCCAAAATTCCAGGTTTCTTCAGCTTTATAATTGAGGTTGCGGCCGCCGCCAAACAACACCCGCCCATCAATATTGCGGAAGTAGTAATAACCCTGGTTAAAATGATAAGTGCCTTTAAGTTTTAAACCGGAAACCGGCTTGGTAACCATTACCTGTCCGCGGCCGGGTACTACATCAAGCTGAGGATATAGCTGGCTTGCAAAAGCATTTGTAGCCAGGATCACTTTGCCCGCTTTAAAAATACCTTGCGAGGTACTTAGCCTGATGTGCTGATCTTCCTGCCCGATAACGGAAATGCCACAATTATTAAGTACCAATACGCCGAGTTGGTATGCTTTATATAATAGAGCACGCATCATTTTGCCGGTGTGAATCTGTCCTTCAAAAGGGTTGTATATGATATGCTTCACTTTATTGAAGCCAAAACCTGCAATTTTTTCATCGGCTACTGAATAAATGTCAGCATGGCCTATAGCATGTTTTAATAATTTGTTAAGGTGATCTATTTGATCAATACACTCACGTGCGCGGCTTTCCTCATGATCCATAAACAGTTCATGCCCGCCATATTGATAATAATCGATGTTAGCATCACCCAAATTTTCCCTTAAACGTTGCAGTCCTTTCCACTTGTAAGCTACCAGGTGCATGGCCTCCGTTTCTGATGAATGATTTATTGCTTCAATTTGCTCCGAAACTGTACCAAAACAGGCAAAACCAGCGTTTTTAGTACTGGCGCCTGATGGTAAGAAGCCGCGTTCCAACACTAAAACTTTTAAGGTTGGTTGCTGTTTTTTTAACTGAAGGGCGGCGCTAAGGCCAACAAGTCCGCTGCCAATAATGATAACATCGGCGTTATCGGTAAAGGCTGTACGCTCCCAGTATGAAAATGATGGCTCCAACATGTTCAAAAATAGCTATTCGGGAAGCAAAAACTTTGAGGTAACCTAATGCTTTTAAACTTTTTGCTCAAAGCGGAATAGTTTTTGAACAAGCGCTGTAACGTTTGTAAGGTTTCAACCTACTTAGTTTTAACTTATATTTATCAATATCATATGAATCACATATCATTAATTATGGGATACATCGCGCCGAACTCGGCCTGGTTCCTGATGATTATTGTTGCCCTGGTAAGCTTTATTGTACAATGGCGGTTCAGGAGTAAAATTAAGCAGTATTCTGAAATTGGCTTAATGTCTGGCTTATCGGGACAGGAAGTAGCCGTGAAGATGCTGCGCGCCCATGGTATCTTTGATGTACAGGTAATTTGTGTTGAAGGACAGCTTACCGATCATTATAACCCCGAAACGAAAACAGTTAACCTGAGTACCGATGTTTTTTACAGCCGCAGTATCGCCGCTGCCGCTGTCGCCGCACATGAATGCGGCCATGCTGTGCAACATGCCGAAGCTTACGGCTGGTTAAGTTTCAGATCGGCTATGGTGCCCGTTATCAACGTGGCATCAACTATTACCCAGTGGACTTTGTTCATCGGCATTATGCTGTTATTCTTTTCAGGTAGCCCTTATGTTTTGGCAGTTGGTGTTGCCGCGCTTGCACTGGTTACATTTTTTAGCTTTATAACCCTGCCGGTTGAGTTTGATGCAAGTCGCCGGGCGTTGGCGTGGCTGGATAACAATTATGCTGTGGTACAAACCGGACAAGAACATGGAATGGCAAAAGATGCCCTCTGGTGGGCTGCCATGACCTATGTAGTTGCCGCGTTGAGCGCTCTGGCTACGCTGGTTTACTATGCATCGTTTTTATTTAACAGGAGGAATTAACCCCCTAACCCCCTAAAGGGGGAAGGATTGTTGTAATTATAAAGGCCTGTTTCATTCGGAAACAGGCCTTTGTGTTTTAAAATGACACTTGCACTCCCCCTTTAGGGGGCCGGGGGGCTTTTAATCTTCATGATCCGTTCATTTAACAGGCCGAAACTTAATGTAATGTTCATGTTACACGGGTAGGTTTGGGTAAAATCATATATCATGAAAAAAATAGCAAGTGTATTTATGGTGCTTTTGATAGTGTCAGCAGCATCCGTTAAAACCTATGCACAAATCAGTATAGGTGTTTCTGTAAATATAGCGCCGCCTGTATTGCCAACCTATACCCAGCCGCCCTGCCCCGTTGACGGGTATTTATGGACACCCGGTTATTGGGCTTATGACCAGGATGGCGGATATTACTGGGTTCCGGGAGTGTGGGTGAGTCCACCCAGGGTGGGTTATTTGTGGACGCCTGGTTACTGGGGATACGATGGTGCAGTATACGTTTTTCATGAAGGCTACTGGGGCCCGCACATCGGATTTTATGGCGGGGTAAACTACGGCTACGGTTATGTTGGAACCGGTTATGTTGGCGGACGCTGGGCCGGCAATTCATTTCAGTACAATACCGCTGTTGTGAATGTTAATAACACGGTTGTGCATAATACCTATGTCAACAAAACTGTTATCAATAATAATGTTACCGTTAATAATAACAGTTTTAACGGGCCGGGTGGTGTGACCGCAAAACCACAGCCGCAAGAGCAGGCTGCCGAAAAGGAAAATCACATACAGCCTACTGCTGATCAAATTACCCACCGGCAGGTTGCGGTAAAAGACCCAAGCCAATTTGCAAAAAATAATAACGGGCATCCGGCAACCGCTGCCATGAACAAGGTCAACGGAAGCCGTTTTACACCGGAAGGAAGCAGGGCACAACCCTCAGTAAGAGCAAATGCAGCAGCTAATCCGGCTCATGCTGGTAATGCTGCACCATCTGCCGACAATTCCGCTAACAGCCATTCTCCAGCCAGGAGGACAAATGTCGCGGCAGTAAATAATGGTGCCGCAAGGGCTGCCGCTCAGCATAGCAACAGAGCTCCCCGCAGGCAAGCTTTGGCTCTGCGCGAAGAAAAACCGCATAGGGAAAGACAACGATAGCTGGCCCCCTAACCCCCTAAAGGGGGAACAATGGCGGGTACTTTGAACAGAAAAAGCCGAGTGAAAAATCATTCGGCTTTTTTGTATCATGAAATTTATTTCTTAAACTCCCCCTTTAGGGGGCGTGGGAGCAACTAATTCAGCCTGTATGGCGCTATCAGATAAAACTCCGGGATTTGTACATTGAAGTTGGCGTTATCCAACAGGCGGATCATGTGGTATTCGCCTTTCATGTTGCCCATGTCGGTTTTAAGGTTACAGCCTGATACATACTCATGGGTATGGCCCGGCTCAATAACAGGCTGCTGGCCTACTACACCTTCGCCTTCCACTTCGCGCTTTGCACCGTTTGAGTCAAATATATACCAGTGACGGCTCATCAACCTGATGGCGTAGTTGGTCATGTTTTCGATGCTTACCTTGTAGGCAAACATAAAATGATCGTTTGCCGGGTTTGAATACTCCGGCTGATATATGGTTTCGATGGAAACCTTAACACCCTCAGTTATAGTGGTAACCATGTGACAAGTATCGTTTATTTCAAATATATGGAAAGGGAGCAAATATTAAGCCATTTCGATGGCATATTTTTCTTCGATCTCGGCCAAAATCTGGTCAACTGCTTCAAGATCAGGGGCGGTAACAAAACGCATCCTGAACTCCTTGAAATGATCTATCCCTTTAAAGTAGTTAGAGTAATGCCTGCGCATCTCGAAAATGCCCGTTTTAGGGCCTTTCCACTCTATTGATTTGTATAAATGGGCCCGGCAGGCTGCCACACGTTCGGCAATTGTTGGCTTATCCAGGTATTCGCCGGTTTTAAAATAATGCTTTATTTCACGGAAAATCCATGGATAACCAATCGCCGCACGACCGATCATCATGCCGTCAACCTCATATTCCATACGCCATGCGGCAGCCTTTTCGGGCGAATCGATGTCGCCATTGCCGAAAATGGGGATTTTTATCCGCGGGTTTTTTTTGATATCCCTGATCAACGACCAATCGGCTTCGCCTTTATACATCTGCGAGCGGGTACGGCCGTGTATGGTAAGTGCCTTGATCCCCACATCCTGCAGGCGTTCGGCAACTTCGTAAACATTTTTAGTGTTATCGTCCCAGCCCAGGCGGGTTTTTACGGTTACCGGCAAATGTGTTGCATCAACAACCGCTTTGGTCATGGCAACCATTTTATCGATATCCTGCAATAAACTTGCACCGGCACCGCGGCAGGCCACCTGTTTTACCGGGCAGCCATAATTAATATCCATTAAATCGGGATTGGCCAGCGTAGCTATTTCGGTAGCTTCGCGCATGTGGTCAATATCACTGCCGAAGATCTGGATGCCGATAGGTCTTTCGTATTCAAAAATATCCAGCTTTTGCCTGCTTTTTGCCGCATCGCGGATCAAGCCTTCGCTTGAAATAAACTCTGTATACATCATATCCGCGCCGTTTTGCTTACACACATAGCGGAAGGGCGGATCACTCACATCCTCCATCGGCGCCAGCAGCAGCGGGAACTCCCCTAAATCAATATTTCCTATTTGTACAGACATCCTTATCTTTAGCCTGCAAAAATACGAATTTTACATCGAATGATAAAAGCCTCATATCAAAGCCCTCAGCCACAGGGAAGTCAAATAACGCCGTTTTTACAATTTATAATACTGATTGCGCTAACTATAGGGATGCTGATTGTGTGCGGTTTAATAGCCGCCGGAATTATCGGGGTAATATTCGGATCACAAACACTTACGGATACATTTACTTTTAATACCCGAAATCCGAATGTTGGCGCCGCTTTATGGACGTTGCAAATCATCAGTACTACGTTGCCCTTATATCTTGCCCCTGTAATTTTTGCGCGCTTTATAGTAAGGGAACCTGTAGATTATTTGAAGATTACCCCCAAATTTCCACCGGTGCTGTTATTGCTGATCCTCTCTATCATGATCTGTTCATCCCCGGTTATGGAGGTATTAGTAAATGTTAACCAGAAACTGGTTTTGCCGGCCCCATTAAAAAGTTTGGAAGATGCGTTGCGCGCAATGGAGGCCCAGGCCCAAAAAGCCACCGAAGCCATGCTTCAAATGAAGACCATATCCGACATGCTTTTTGCGGTTTTAGTAGTTGGGTTGTTAACTGCCATCGCCGAAGAGTTTTTATTCAGGGGGTGTTTGCAAACCATCATGATCCGGTGGACAGGAAATCCGCATGCAGCTATCTGGATCACGGCTATCCTTTTCAGTGCTTTTCATATGGAGTTTTTTACCTTTTTACCGCGTGTGGCGCTGGGCGTGTTTTTTGGCTATTTTGTAATGTGGAGCGGCAGTATCTGGACAAGCGTTTGGGCGCATTTTTTAAACAATGCCACCCAGGTGGTGATCCTGTACCTGTATTCGCAAAAGCGCATTACGCTTGATCCTAACGATCAGCACGTTTTTAATTATCAGAGCTATGCGTTAAGCCTGATAATTATTTTAATTTTGCTTTTTATGTACAGAAATACCGCTAAAGGAAAAAGCCCGCTGTTGAGTTAAATGGAAAAAAACTGGGTCAAAATTTTTACTTCAACTAATTTTTACCAATCAGAAATTGTTAAGCAAATGCTTACCGGGAATCATATTGATACCGTTTTGCTGAATAAACAGGATTCATCGCACCGGAGCTTTGGCGAAATAGAAGTTTACATTCACCAGGAGGATTTTAGTAAGGCTATTGAGATCATGATCCTCAATCAAATTAATATATGAAACAACGCGCCATCACTGGCTTATTTTTTATTATCGTAATGATTGGGTCTAATTTATTAGGCCCTTATGTATTTAGTGTTTTTTACCTGCTATTGAGCCTGTTTTGCTTGCTGGAGTTTTACAAACTGGTTAAACAGGGCGGTATGCAGCCCGAGCGTTTTACCGGGGCACTTGCCGGCGTAATCATGTTCTTCTTTTTTGCGGCTAACTGCTATTTCCCGGCATATAAATACATTATACTGCTACCCATACTACTTAGCTTTATTCCCATAGGCGAGTTATATAAAAAATCTACCGCACCATTCACTAATATCGGTTTCACTTACCTGGGTTTGCTTATGGCCGTTGTTCCATTTATGTTTTTTCATGCCATGGCTTTTACGCGGGGAGATGGTGTTTTTAACTTTCACGTGCCGCTTGGCTTTTTAATTATGCTGTGGAGCAATGATACCGGGGCTTACCTGGTGGGCAGCAAATTTGGCCGTAACAAGTTGTTTGAAAGACATTCGCCTAAAAAATCATGGGAAGGCTTTATCGGGGGCATCCTGATCTGCGCTTTGGCGGCATATATTTTGAGCCGTTTTTATACAGAATACAATTGTTTCGACTGGATCATTATGTCGCTTATCATCTCAAACTTTGGTACCATGGGCGATCTGGTTGAATCCATGTTCAAGCGCAGCCTCAACGTAAAAGATTCGGGGGGCATATTACCAGGCCATGGCGGCCTGCTTGATAGGTTTGACGGCCTGCTGATGGCCGCGCCAATTGTATATGCATACCTGTACTTAATTTCAAATTAGTAGTTTTGTATTAAACACAATAAATAATGACCATACATAAAGAAGGCTATACCTCACTCGCTATTACTATCCTGTTCATTTTTGTTTTAAATGCGCTCATCCAGTTTTACATGCCAACTGCGCATACGCTGAAATGGATAGTTTATATTTTTTCGGGTGCTTTATTTTTGATCATCCTGCAGTTTTTCCGCAGTCCATTCTTTGATATTGAAACCGCCGAAAATACTATCCTTTGCCCTGCCGATGGTAAGGTTGTAGTAATTGAAGAAACTGAAGAAACCGAATTTTTAAAAGATAAACGTATTCAATTATCGGTTTTCATGTCGCCGGTTAATGTGCACGTGAACCGTAACCCTATTGCAGGTGTGGTAAGTTATTTTAAATACCATAAAGGTAAATACCTGGTGGCCTGGCATCCTAAATCATCAACCGAGAACGAACGTACAACTATAGCTATTGAAAACAGCAAAGGTGTAACTGTATTGTTCAGACAGATAGCCGGTGCACTGGCCCGCCGCATAGTTTGGTATGTTAAACAAGGGGATATTGTTGAGCAGGGCCAACAGTTCGGTTTTATTAAGTTTGGCTCGAGAGTGGATGTTTTCCTGCCGCTGGGTACTAAGATCCTGGTAAATATTGGCGATGTAGTAAAAGGCGGTCGTACGGTTTTGGCTGAGCTGGTTGATCCGGAGCCTGTAAAAGAAGCTGCAAAGCCTGATGCAATTGTTGTTCCTGAGCCGCCTGCTGCTCCAGTTGAGCCAGCCGTTTTGGTAGAGGAAACACCTACTATGAACAGTATTACTCCTGCTCCGTCACTGGTAGTTGATCATCCTGAGACAGCTGAAAATCCGGCAGTGGAAGAAAGCGCCGCAGAGAAACCTGTTAAGAAAAAAACAGCATCAAAAGCTAAAAAAGTTGATAGTGGTGATGCGGCAAAGGAAGCGGATAGCGAATAATTAGCGTACGTTTTATATAAAGAAAGGCAGATGGGGAACTCATCTGCTTTTTTTGTGCTTTTTCGAAAAGCTATTTAAATGCGTCATTGCGAGGTAAGAAGCAATCCTCTATTAGTATAGCGGCTATGCAAATTCGCTCTGTAAAGTTGGGGATTGCTTCGTACCTCGCAATTGACGTGGTTTTTATGGGTGTTGCACTGTCGCAGGTTTAGTGGCAGCGTAATCTGTGATTCGATATCGTTGAAACTGAAAGCTTAAGCTATGGTTCACCACGGGTTACAAACCCGCGGTAGTTTACTTTGATAGCTTGCCTTTGCCTTCGTATTTGAAAATCAACAGATTAAGAGGACCGTTTTTCAAAAACCATCACATAGCAAAAGGCCTTACCGAAATTACTTCAGAAAGGCCTTTTATATTCTATAAACCGCTAAGCGGCTGGGTAAATTAAACGCGTTTTGATTTGATACGAGCTGCTTTACCAGTAAGGGCACGCAGGTAGTATAGTTTAGAACGACGAACTTTACCAACGCTGTTAACTTCGATCTTGTCGATGTTTGGAGAGTTAACAGGGAAGATACGCTCAACGCCAATGCCATTTGATACTTTACGCACAGTAAAAGTTTCGCTTACACCAACGCTGTTACGCTGAATAACAACACCTTGGTAAACCTGAACGCGTTCTTTATTTCCTTCTCTGATTTTATAGTGAACACTTACAGTATCACCAGCTTTGAAGGATGGAAGCTGCTTTTTTTCTACTGATTGCTCTTCAACAAATTTTACTAAATCCATGATTTTAAGCTCTTAATGCGATTTTTAGCCCGTAAAAATCGGATTGCAAGTATAGGGATTATTTTCAATAAAAGAAAGCCAAATTTAAAAATTTCCACATTTAGTTTTTTTATTAACAGTAGGTTGTGGTTTTAGCAAAGATAAGGGGATGTTTGCGTGGGTTAACTACCTCTTTTTAAAATTGGACAGCAATGTTAAACCTATTGCCGCTTTGGCGATGTTATTAAACTCATGTTTTTGCTTAAATTGCCAATGCTAACCAAGCCTGACATGCGCAACTCAATTGATTCAACTATTGCAAGAGCCTCCAATATTGCCAGGTGGTTATTCTTTATCAACCTTATACCAACAGTTATTGCGGGAGGCGTTATTTTTATCACCTTTAATAAGTTGGAACAAAACTCTTTTAGAAATACTTACGATTGGATAGTCCTAAGCTTAATGTTATCTGGTATAGCATTGCAATATATTTACTGTCGACAGACGACTAACACAGACAATGTCCTCAACCCGGTTGGGTGGGTTTTCTCAATAATTGTCAATGCAATTTTTATTGTTAGCTATCTGGTTAGGTTTTTCAGCGCGCCGTCCTTCGGCGCATTGATGATCGTTTATCCTGCTGCTTTTCTTGTTTGCAGCGTAAAAGGGTTAAGATTGATAAGGCATTTCGAATCATCGTATATTTCGTAATGCCATAAATCGGCTTTTTATTTTTCAATAATTCCCAGCACGGGTCTCTTCTCGGTGAAGTAAGCTATAAGTGTGTAGATCAGTCCAATTAAAAGCAGGTTAAATGCAAAATTGATGAGCGTATCGCTGCAGAGTGCGAGTGTTTATGGTTGCCTTTTAACAAAGCGTTGAATTTTGAATAATTATATCCGGAGATAGGCCATAAATTGGTATCATTGATATATGCCATATCATATGCGTTTTAATGTAAAGCAAAGCCCCTATTTCTTATTTTTACCGTTCCTTGTTTATTACGTTTATCGTGTATTGAAATTTAAATATCCTGTGTTATATGGCGATGAGCCCAGGTACGTTGGTTTTGCATCCAACTTAATTCATGGTTTTTACTCGCCCCCCGCGCCTGATATTAATTTGTGGAGCGGTCCGGGTTATCCTATTGTACTTATGCCTTGTGCCGCTTTGCATTTACCGGTTATTTGGTATCCCTTATTAAACGCGCTTTTCTTTTACCTGTCGGTCGTGTTTTTGTATCAAGCCCTGCGCTATCTGGTTAAGGAAAAGCTTGCCATGTTATTTGCCATTATATGGGCATTTTATATTAATCTTTACCAGTTTTTGCCCGCTATTTATACTGAAGTTTTTACTTCATTTTTAATAGTAAGTATTGTATACAGCGTCACCTTGTATTATTTGAAGCATAAAATAATATACCTTGTACTTTCAGGTTTTCTGATTGGTTTCCTGGCCTTAACCAAAATCATTTTTGGTTATGTAATATTGCTTTGTTTGATTATCTGTTTGCTGTTAAGTACCATAAAAGCGATAAGAACATCTTGTATTAATGCGGTATATATCTTCGCTATAGCCTTGCTTACCACGGTGCCCTATCTTTCCTATACCCAACACCTTACCGGAAAAATTTTTTACTGGGGAAATTCCGGAGGGATGAGTTTGTACTGGATGAGTTCGCCTTATGATTTGGAATATGGCGACTGGAAGGCTCCCTATCTGTCTAACTCAATACTCCCGATGCCATTTAAATCAACCGAAGGCGATTCGCTGCTGCAAGCAAATCATGCCAAAGAGATATCTTTTATCATGGCGCATCAAGGTGTTGAGCAGGATGAACTTTTTAAAAAAGCGGCAATCAGGAATATTAAATCCGCCCCTAAAAAATTTGTAAAAAATTACTTCTACAACATCTCGCGAATGCTTTTTGATTTTCCTTATTCATATACCTATCAGGTTACTCAAACAATAAGCAACATTATTACAGGATCCTTGCTTTTGTGGGCTTCCGTTATTTGTTTGGTCATAAGTGTAGTTAACCGAAAGCAGATCATCTATCCGGTTAAACTAACAATGCTGCTTTTTACGGTTTACTTTTTGCTTAGCGGCTTTGCAAGTGCTTACGTGCGGCAATTGGATGTTGTGGTGCCGATACTGCTTTTTTGGATAGCCTGTACTATTGATAAACTTCCAAAAATGAGCCTTAAGTTTAAAGAAACGGCTGTTTAATCTTTGTCCAAAAGATCCGGCCGTCGTGCTTTTGTACGCTCCAACGCTTGCTCGTGGCGCCATTTTTCTATTTCGGGTGTGTTGCCTCCTAAAAGTATTTCGGGGACCTTGTGCCCGTTCCAGTCGGCCGGACGGGTATAAACAGGGGCATCCAGCAGGTCGTCCTGGAACGAATCAGACAGTGCCGATGTTTCATCGCTCAATACGCCGGGGATAAGTCTTACCACGGCATCAACCAATACGGCGGCAGGCAGTTCCCCGCCCGAAAGTACGTAATCGCCTATAGAGATCTCGCGGGTTACATAAATGTCGCGGATGCGTTGATCGATACCTTTGTAATGACCGCAAAGGATAATGATGTTTTTTTTGATGGAAAGCTGGTTAGCGATAGCCTGATTGAGTGTTTCGCCATCGGGCGACATGAAGATGATCTCGTCATAATCACGCTCTGATTTTAGTTTTTCAATACATGCCGCAAAAGGTGGAATGGTCATCACCATACCGCTGCCGCCACCGTAAGGATAATCATCCACGCTTTTTTGCTTATTGGTGGCATAATCCCTTAGGTTATGAACAACAATTTCGGAAATCCCTTTTTTCTGCGCACGCTGCAAAATAGAATGTGCAAAAGGGCTTTCAAGCAAACCGGGCAATACAGAGATGATATCGAAACGCATATTTTCTTCAGATTCAGGATAAAAGAATCAGGATGCAAGATTACTGAAAAATGTCCTCTCTCCGAAATTGTCTTGATTCCTGAGTCTTGCAATCTTGCTTCTATGACTATCCTCTATGCTGATAAATTCCCCATAAATTACCCGCCGGATCAGTAAAATGTGCGGTAATCTCAGGAAAGTCTTTACCAATGGGTTGAACAATGATACCTCCGTTAGCCTCTATCAGCTTAAGTGTTGCTTCTGCATCATCAACCATAATGGAGATCAGTAACCCTGCTTTGCCCATTGGTTCGCGACCGGTTATCCACATGCCGCTTACTTCACCTACGCCGTCATCAAACGAGGCGGAGCCGTGATTATCCGTACGGATGTGCCAGCCGAAAACAGTTTCAAAAAACTTTGAGGATATGCTGATATCAGTAGCTGGAATCTCGATATAGCATATTTTGCCGTTGCCGTAGGTGGGTTGCTTTGCCATAATGGTGCTTTTTATCTTGTCTCTTGATTCTTGTTACCTGCTTCTATATCAACTATATCGCCTTCTCAATCATCCATCGATGCCCGAAAGGGTCAATAAAGTCACCCTGGCGGTAACCATAGTCCCAGTCCGTTACTTCAGAAGCTATCTTTGCACCGGCTTGTTTTGCAGCTTCCATCACCGCATGCACATCATCAACAAAAAGACCGATGGTAACGCTGGTAGCCTTTGTAGTATCGGGGCAAAGCACAGCCGTTCGCTCGGTTTCTTCGTGCAGGTGAAAGATGGTTCCGTCTATCGAAAGCTCCGCTACATGGATGCTGCCATCATCATTACTAAAACGCCTGAGTTCTACCGCGCCCAAAGCTTTAATGTAAAAGCTGATATCGGTTACACCATGCGGAATGGCTAACTGTGGTGCGAAGCTTGGTTTTGTTGCCATGGTTATATTGGTTTAATTAATCCTCTTCATCTAAGGAAAAAACATCTTCTACAGGTTTGCCAAATACACGGGCTATTTTAAGGGCCAGCACGGTTGACGGTACGTACCTGTTGCTTTCGATGGTATTAATAGTTTGCCGCGATACCCCGATAAGCTCTGCAAGCTCGGCCTGGGTTATGTTTTTGATGGCGCGCTCAACCCTGATGTTGTTTTTCATACCTGCCCCTCTTCCTTATTGATGAGACGGTTGTTCTGAAAAATTTTCCACCTGAAACGTACAATAAAAAACACAAGGGGTACCAATAAATTTAAAAACAAAATATGTTCGGTATCTTTACTTAATATTAAACTCACTACCAAAAGTATATAATTTACGTAAATGGCCCATTGCAATGAGTCGAGCCTGAGTTTAAAGATCTGTTCGTCTTCAATGCGTTCTTTTGCGAAAGCGATAAAGAATAATCCTATGGCCATGAGCAGTGTGGTAGTCATAAAAAAGATATGATGGCTGTTAAACAGGTCGTCGCTTACAGGTTCTTCATGCATGCTAAAGCCCATCTCTTTTTTAAACATTACGATGGGGATATGGATCAGGAAAAGTGCAAGTCCCAAATATCTAAACCAGTGCGGAAATAAGAAGTGTGATTTCATGATTGTAAAGTTTGCTCGAAACACAGGATGGCTGTATTCTGAATTTTTCTTATTGGATCAAGTATAGTTTAATTTGATTCTTTTGCGAGGCTTCTATTTAATAAAAAAACCTTCCATCTAAACCGGATGATAAAGAATATCAAAGGAGTAATGACATTGTAGGCTACAATTTCGAGAAATTTAAAGCCATGTATCAAAACGACTAAGATCAGAAAAAGGCAATAGTTTACATATATCGCCCATTGTAATGAGTCCAATCGCAGCTGTGAAATATGCTCATCTTCATCTTTTTCTTTGGAGAAAGCTATAAGCAATAATCCGATGATAACGATGATAATATTAAAGTCGTTTGTGATATTCATCCAGATATTGGGAGTATCTCCTGTTTGGGCGAAGCCCTGGGGATAAATAAATTTTAAAGCAACGGCTTTTAATATATCTATGACAAAACACAAGTAACCGATTAGTCGACAATAATGCGGAAATAAAAAGCGTGATTTCATAATTGTAAAGTTTGGCTTACCAAAAGTAAAATAAACTTTACAAATGTCAAATATATTTGACAAATATTTTTTTAAAATCCTGTTAAATAAAAATGCCCGTGAGACGGGCATGAGGGAATCTTATTTCTTTAATCTAAAGTCTTTACTCTCAAACTTAACCTTCCAGGTAAATCTCCAGCAACCCTTCGGGCAAGTCAATGTAAATCTCACCGCCTTCAACATCAATACCTTTAATGATCTCTAAGTTAAGCGGGAAAAGTACTTCCTTATTTTTGTACTGAACTGTGGCTATTAATTGCTGCGGATATTCCTGCACCGATAATATTTCGCCCAGTTCACCGTGGGTTTCATCTATAGCGATAAAGCCTTCCACGTCATTCAGGGTAAATTCGCTCTTTTTCTTTTTTGGCTTTAGCTTACCGGGCAGGTAGATATCCCGCTTTACCAGGGTTGATGCTTTTTCAATGGTATCAACATCTTCCAGGTTTAAGTAGGCGTTGTTTTTTTGCAGGTACTTTATTGATGATACAAAATAAGGGATCATTTTCCCTGCAATATCAATAAACACCGCGTTAAATTTAATGGCTTCAATGCCATCAAAATCAACGTAGATCTGTAGCTCGCCCTTTAAGCCTTTGGTTTTTAGGACGCTGCCTATCCTGAAATGCTCTTCGGTTTTCATTTAAAAATATAATTAAACAATAATGGCGAAGCTGTTTGCCTCGCCATTATTCGGATTTAAGAAATCAAACGTATAGATTCAAGATAAATTACTTTTCCTGCGTTCTGTACGCTTTTTTCAAAATTATTCTGCGCTTTCAGTTTCTTCAGTTGCTGCATCTTCTGCAGGAGCTTCTTCTTCGGCAACAGGAGCGTTTTTAGCAGCAATAGCAGCAGCTTTTTCTTCGCTCTTTTTAGCTTCAGCAGCTAAAGCAGCTTTGCGGGCTTCGTCTTTAGCAACATTAAGGCTGGTTTTTTTACCGGTGATTTTGCTGTCTTTCTGGTCAAGCCACTCAGCAAATTTGGTTTCAAGTTGCTCTTCGGTTAAAGCGCCTTTTTTAACACCGCCTTGTAAGTGTTTTTTGTACAGCACACCTTTGTATGAAAGGATAGCACGACAAGTATCGGTAGGCTGGGCACCGTTGTTAACCCAATCCAAAGTTTTGTCGAAATTGATGTCAATAGTTGCGGGGTTGGTGTTTGGGTTGTATGAACCTAAACGCTCAATGAAGCGTCCATCACGTGGAGCGCGTGAGTCTGCTACTACGATATAATAAAAAGGTTTGCCTTTTTTACCGTGTCTTTGTAGTCTGATCTTAGTTGCCATTGTAAATTTTTATGTATTCAACATTATCCCCGGAGTTCTTTCTGCGGGGATGCAAAGGTATTAATTTTTATCATAATTAAAAATGGTTGATAATTAATTATTTATGGTTGAAGTGAATGGCTGATTGGGTTGACTGGTGAATGGTTGTTTTTGTAGGACATAGTTTGGTTTATTTAGCTGTTTTTTAAACTTAACATTGCAATAATTTAAAAAAATCGGAACTTACCCGCCATGAGCATTAACAGAAAAATACGGATAGCTATTGATATGGATGAAGTTATTGCCGATACCATTGGCAAATTCATCAGCATGTATAAAGAAAGGCATGGCGAAGAAATAAGCCTGGGCAATATGGAAGGTAAGGAGTTTAGGGAAATCCTGCCACCGCACTTAAGCGAAACCTTGCGGGTTTATATTAATGAACGGGGCTTTTTCAGGGATATCCCGGTAATGCCGGATGCGCAGGAAGTAGTGAAGGCCCTGCACGAAAAGTACGATGTGTACATAGCATCGGCCGCTATGGAGTTCAAGTACTCGCTGGAGGATAAGCAGGAATGGCTGGAAGAACATTTTCCATTTATTTCGTGGACAAACATTATTTTTTGCGGGCACAAGATTTTGGACGTGGATATCATGATAGATGACCGGATCAAAAACTTCACCACGTTTAATGGCCGGAAGATCCTGTATACCTCACCGCATAACATGCTGCTTACCGACTATGAGCGGGTAAATACCTGGAAGGAAGTTGCAGCGAAATTATTGTAGTTGTTTGTTTATCATGTAAATAGCCATATCTTTAAGTATTCACAGCTTGTTTATATGTTTAACCCAAACCCGGCTGCAACCGGAAATTGTACAATTGTTTTTGATATCGATGAACAGAAATACCTGTTTGTAAGCGAAAACTTTTATAGTCTTTTTGAGGTTGATACTGCTCATCTTCATCAAAATGCTGATTTTTTGAGAGAATTGGTAGAGCCCCAAATTTTTGACGGCATAAAGCAGCTTACTGAGGGGCTTGTGATGAACGAGTCAATCCAAATAACGTATCACCTGGAGGCCAGCCAAAAGCAGCTAACCGAAAAACGGACACTTGCTACTGATGGGCTCACCGGTCATAAAATCATATTAAGTAACATCACCTCTGCCCTGGAAGGTGTGCGTACCCCGATCCCTTTTATCAAACCCGGGCTGAGCGAGCAGTTCCTCAATTCGCTTATTGATTCGCAAACAAATTTCCTGGTACGGATAGATATTAATGGCAGATTTAGCTTTGCTAACCGCAGGTTTTTTAAAACCTTCGGTTATGATGAGGCTGACATAGTAGGTCATCACTTTTCAAAAACAACCATTCCGGAAGATGCGCAGCTGTGCCAGGAGGCTTTTGTGGAATGTATTAATAATCCCGGCAAGATCGTCAGGCTCGCTCACAAAAAGCCTGCTAAAAATGGGAACCTGCATGATACCGAATGGGAGTTTGTATCCATCGCCGACGATAACGGAATGGTAGTTGAAATACAGGGCATAGGCAGGGACATTACATCTCAAATGCAAATGCGGGAAGAGGCTTTGCATATGAAAGACAGCCTTGAAGCATTGATCAATAATACCCGTGACCATATCTGGTCGGTTGATAAGGAGTTGCGTTATTTGTACATGAACCAAGCCTATGTTGAGCAGGTGACTCATTTAACGGGCCAAAAACCTTTTAAAGGTGAATACTCCTATAAACATCAGGGCTTTGGCAAGCAATTAATTGACGATTGGACTGTTTACTATAACCGTGCTTTAAGCGGAGAAAGGTATGATATTATCAGTGAAAGCATCGATCCGGTAAATGGACAGCGTTTGTATTATGAAGTTAATTTTAATCCTATTTACACCGCTGCAGGCGATATAATAGGTGCAGGTTGTTTTGGTCATGATATTACCGAAAGGCTCAAAATACAGAAAGAACTCGTGAGCCAGAACGATCGTTTAAGAAATGTTGCTTCTTTAAGCTCGCACGAGCTGCGCCGGCCTGTGGCAAGTATGCTTGGGCTTATCAGCTTAATGGACCATGAAGATTTTTTTAACCCCGAAAACAAGGAGATCATAGCGCACCTGTTTACTGTGAGTGCTGAAATTGATACCGCGATAAGGCTTGTTGTTGACAGTACTATTGCCAAATAAAATAGCCCCGGCTTGATTAAGGCGGGGCTGTTTTTATTTATCGTTTTAGCTTAAATTACATAGAAAGCATTTCAACCAGTTTAATCATGTTTGGATCGATGCCCTGGTGGTGTTTAATAGCATGCTCAAATGGGGTATAAGCAATTTCACCATTGATAAGGCCTATCATTTCGTTGCGGTGCCCATCTCTTAAAGCTTCAACTGCGGCAGCGCCGACACGGCTTGCCAATACCCTGTCCATACAGCTTGGCGCACCGCCGCGTTGTATGTGACCTAAAATAGAGATCCGGGTATCATAATTAGGGAACTTTTCCTGCACTAACCTGCCCACTTCAAACGCGCCCCCCGCATCTTCACCCTCGGCAACAATTACTATACGCGATGTTTTATCTTTACGGCCAAATTCAAGGCGGTTTAACAAACCTTCGAGCCCGGTCTTGCTTTCGGGGATCAGGATAGCCTCGGCACCGGTAGCAATACCGGTACGTAAAGCGATAAGGCCCGAGTCGCGGCCCATTACTTCAACAATAAATAAACGGTCGTGTGATTCTGCAGTATCCCTGATCTTGTCAACAGCGTCAACAACAGTGTTAATGGCGGTATCGTAACCAATGGTAAAATCGGTGCCTACAAGGTCATTGTCAATTGTACCTGGTAGGCCAACCACCGGAATATCATATTCGCTGCCAAAAACTTTAGCGCCGGTAAAAGTACCATCGCCGCCAATGGCTACCAATGCGTCAACTTTATTTTTTACCAGGTGCTCATATGCTGCCTTACGACCTTCGGGGGTTCTGAACTCATCACACCTTGCAGTTTTAAGAATTGTACCACCACGCTGGATAATGTTTGAAACGGATTTACGGTTCATGGTAAAAAAATCACCTTTGCCCATGCCGTCGTAACCACGGCGGATCCCCGTGACTTCAATTCCGTAATACATGGCGGCACGTACCACCGCCCTTATGGCAGCATTCATTCCGGGGGCATCACCACCTGAAGTAAAAACGCCGATATTTTTGATCTGAGTCATTTTTTTGTTTTGTTATGAACAGGCTAACCTATTCATAACTAATTAGGGTTGTAAATATTGTTCATTATTCAAACGCTGCGCCTAACCAATAAAACGCGGAATTTGAATTTTGCGCGAATTTACACTTATTTTTTTAACCCGATCCCTATTTTTTGTAAGCAGCTATGCCACTATCCAAAAATTTAAGATAGCTGGCTATGTCATAATTTGCAGGTGATGTAGGGATCTCGGCACCCGACGCATCTTTAAGCAAGTTACCATCACTATTAAGCATAACATATAATGGCTGCGAATTGGAGTTGAAGCGCTGTGCCTCCAGGTTGCTCCATTTACCGCCAAGCGTTGTGATCTTTTTACCGCTGTAATCTGATACAAACTGTTCGGCAACAGGTAATTCGGCTTTATCGTCAACAACCAGCTGCAGCAATATAAAATCATTTTTCAAGCGGCTAAACACCTGCGGATCTGACCATACGTTAGCTTCCATTTTACGGCAGTTAACACAGTTAAAGCCAGTAAAGTCAATGAGTATCGGTTTATGCAGGGCCTTTGATACCTGTAAAGCTTGATCATAATCATACCATGCATCCAACCCTTTGGTTTTGATGCGGGTATAGTTGGCGGCATACTTGCGTTCGCCAATGCTCGCGGGTATGGCCGCTGATGGACTTGCTGTTGATGAACCAGAACCATCAGGAATAGCTGACAGGTTAAAATCCTGGGTAGCCTCCGGAGGTAAAAACGCACTAATAGATTTTAAAGGCGCACCCCACAAGCCCGGGATCATATAAATAACAAACGCAAATACGATTATAGCCAGGAACGTGCGCGGAATAGTAAGGAATTTTACATCGCTATCATGCGAAAACTTGATCTTGCCAATCAGGTAAAGCCCGATCAGTAAGCCAATGGCTATCCACAACGATAAAAATATTTCCCGGTCAAACCAGTTCCAGTGATAAGCCAAATCAACGTTTGATAAAAACTTCAAAGCAAATGCCAGTTCAAGGAAACCCAATACAACTTTAACGCTATTAAGCCATCCGCCCGATTTAGGCAGGGTTTTCAGTGCCGAAGGGAATAAAGCGAATATGGTAAAGGGCAGTGCTAAAGCCAGAGAAAAGCCGAACATGCCCATTGCCGGGCCAAGGCGATCACCTTTTGAGGCTGCATCAACCAGCAATGTTCCTATAATAGGGCCTGTACAGGAAAACGAAACAACAACCAATGTTGAAGCCATAAAGAAGATGCCTGCAAGGCCACCTTTATCCGAATTTGCATCCAGCTTATTGGCCAGCGAACTTGGTAATGTGATTTCAAACGCGCCCAAAAAGGAAATACCAAAAACAATGAGCAGCAGAAAGAAGAATATATTAAATATGCCATTCGTGGCCAGTTCATTAAGCGCGTCCGAGCCAAAAATGATGGAGATCAGCAAGCCCAATGTAACATAAATTACAATGATTGATACCCCATAAATGAGCGATTGCATAACAGCTTTGCTCTTGCTGCCGCTTTTTTTGGTGAAAAAGCTTACGGTTAAGGGCAGTAAAGGATAAATACATGGCAAAATTACCGCGGTGAAACCGCCAAGTAACCCCTCAATAAAGATTTGCCAAAGTGATTTTGGCTTTTCTGCTGTTTTTGAAGCAGCAGCAGGCGCTTTTGATGCCTTTGCCGCTTCTGCCTTTTTTACCGAATCGGCTTGCTTTTTCCTGATAGCTAAGCTATCGGCAGCAGTGAGAATATCCGTAAATGTAACATCGGCAGCTGACACAGAAGTGTCAGCTGCTTTTTTTTGCACAGCATAAGCCGGGTTTGCTCCGGCTATGTTAAAGATGATAATAGAGACGAATGTGATAAGCCCGGCGCGCAGGTAAGCACCTTTATTTAATAATTTCATGACTACTGTTAAGGTGTGCTGAATTATTTACCTAAAGGGATAGTGAAATCAACATCTTCCGGTGGCAGGCATTTCATATCGTTACAGGTCATGTAGGTTAGTTTGCCAGTAACTGCTGTTGCTTTGGGCGATTTTAAACTGATTTTTTGGCTAAAAACAACTTCCTTTTCAAAATAGCTTACATTCATGCTGAATGATTTTTCGTATTTGGTTACCGGCGTAGGCTCGGTAGTTTTGCCAACGGCAGCATATAATTTTGATGGGGTAAAATCAAATGAAGTTTTTATTGGGCCGCCGTCTTTTACGGTTTGTGAGTAAATGTGCCAGCCGCTTTGTATCGTTGCTTTTAAAAATACTACAGCTTCTTTGTCATTTATCTTTTTTGCCGCGTATGACCACCTCACCGGCGATTCGATCTGAGCGTAAGCGCCAACGCTGATGATAAGCGCGGTTACCAATACCAATAGTTTCTTCATTTGTGCTTTACTTTATTATTTATTTAAAAATTTCAATTCTTTAAGGTTAAACTCTAATTGCTGTCCGTTAGTATCTTCAATAACCAGCAAGCCATTTGGCAGTACATTTTTTACAATGCCATTGAACTGCTCGCTGTTTGACTCAAAACTTTTAACCTCGTTTAACCAGTATAGTCGGCTTAAGTAAGTATTCCTTACAAAATCAATTTGTCCGGCCTTCAGTTTCAGGTAGTATACTTCAAGCTTTTTGCAAATTTCCGATAATAACAGTGTTAAATCATAATCCTTTTGTAAGATTTGTTTTACAGAGGTGGCATTTGAGGCGCCGGGCGGAAAATTTTCCTGGTTTATGTTCAATCCTATGCCAATAACCGAGTCTTTGAGCTGCCCGCCCTGTATAGTATTTTCGATGAGCATGCCACCCAGTTTCCTGTCGGCATAGTAAATGTCATTAGGCCATTTTATTTTTAGCTCATCACCTAATAATAGATGCAGGGCATCATACACCCCTAAACTTACCGCGCGGTTCAAATCAAACTGGGCATCAACAGGTAAAAAATGGGGTTTTAATAAAAGGCTGAACGTAAGGTTTTTTCCGGGTTCGCTATGCCAGGTATTTTGTTGCTGGCCCCGGCCGGCGTATTGCTCTTCTGCCATAATGACCGTACCTTCGGGTACTGGCTTGGAATTTGACAGTAGATTTTTAAGAAAACTATTTGTTGAGTCAACTTGTTTAATTGTTACTAAATTTTGACCAACAAATAATCCTGAAAATATGTTATTTTGCAAAGTGTAATAATTTTATACTCAAAAACGTTCAAAACTAATTCTTTTTGATGGTAAAAAACAAAGTGTTAAGTGAATCTGCCTATATTTCAGAGTTGGCAATACATGGTATCCAGGAAAAAAAAGGCAATGATATTATTAGGTTAGACCTTCGTAATATATTCAGTTCGGTATCAGATTATTTCGTGATCTGTCATGCTGATTCGTCGACACAGGTAAAAGCTATAGCAAATAGCATTGAGGATGAAATTTTCAAAGCCACCCAAGCCGAGCCCTGGCGCAAAGAGGGAATTGAGCATGGCGAGTGGATATTGCTTGATTATGTGGATGTTGTGATCCATGTGTTCAGGACCGATAAACGTGAGTTTTATGGAGTGGAAGATTTGTGGGGCGATGCAGATATTAAATATTATAAAAGTGCATAAACATCCGTCACAAAAAGGCTCAACGCATAGTCTTACTGTTACCGCGTAAAATTTAAATTATAGATTGTAAGTTTGAGCTCGTAAAAAGAAATGAAAGATATTAAAGATTCTAAATCAGAAAATCCAAGACCTATCCGTAAAATTGTGAACAAGAAGCCCTCGCCAAAACCGCCCAAGTTCAATATCATGTGGCTATATGGTATTGTTATTTTGGCCTTTTTACTGATTCCGGCCTTGTTAAACGGCGGATCGGGCAAACCGGTTACTTTCCAGGAATTTGAGGCAAACATGCTTCGTACAAATGATGTTCAAAAAATTGTAGCTTATAAAAGCGGCGATCTGGTAATGGCAGATGTTTACATCAAACAACAAAGCTTGTCAAAGCCATATTTTGCCAGTAACGTATCTAAAGACAAAAACTTTTTTAATACCAGTACCAATAGCGGTCCACAGTTTACTTTTACAGATGCTTCTTATGAAAGCCTGAAAAAGTCTATTGCCGATGCTCAAAAAGATGTACCTGATGACCAAAAAGTATCTTTACAATTTGAACAGGGACATGAAAGCCTGTTATCAAACTGGCTGGTACAGGGCGTTATCATGGTGATATTATTTGCCGGTGTATGGATCTTTATCATGCGCCGCATGAGCGGTGGTTCGGGCGGTGGTCCGGGCGGCCAAATCTTTAACATCGGTAAGTCAAAAGCTACCCTGTTTGATAAAGAAGCCCAGGTAACCGTTACATTTAACGATGTTGCCGGTTTGGAAGAAGCCAAGCAAGAGGTAATGGAAATTGTCGATTTCCTTAAAAACCCTAAGAAGTATACTAACCTGGGTGGTAAAATTCCTAAAGGCGCGCTGTTGGTAGGCTCGCCGGGTACCGGTAAAACCTTATTGGCCAAAGCTGTTGCAGGCGAAGCTCAGGTGCCTTTCTTCTCCCTTTCAGGATCAGACTTTGTGGAGATGTTTGTAGGTGTGGGTGCATCACGCGTACGTGATCTGTTCCGCCAGGCTAAAGATAAAGCGCCGTGTATCATCTTTATCGATGAGATCGACGCTATTGGCCGTGCCCGTGGTAAAAACAATATAGTAGGTGGTAATGATGAGCGCGAAAACACCCTGAACCAGTTATTGGTTGAGATGGATGGTTTCGGTACCGACTCAGGTATCATCATCTTGGCTGCTACCAACCGCCCTGATGTACTGGATTCAGCTTTATTGCGTCCGGGACGTTTCGACAGGCAGGTATCTATCGATAAACCGGATTTGATTGGTCGTGAGCAAATTTTCAAAGTTCACCTGAAACCTATCAAACTATCTGATGGTGTAGATGCCAAAAAATTATCGGCACAAACCCCGGGTTTCGCGGGCGCTGAAATTGCTAACGTTTGTAACGAAGCTGCGCTGATTGCTGCCCGTAAAAACAAAGAGGCGGTTGATATGACCGATTTCCAGGATGCTATCGACCGTGTTATTGGTGGTTTAGAGAAGAAAAACAAAATCATCTCTCCTGAAGAGAAACGCATTGTTGCTTACCACGAAGCTGGTCACGCTATTGCAGGCTGGTTCCTTGAACATGCCGATCCTTTGGTTAAGGTATCAATTGTGCCTCGTGGCGTCGCTGCGTTAGGTTATGCCCAATATCTGCCAAAAGAGCAGTTTTTGTACACTACCGAGCAATTGCTTGACGAAATGAGTGTATCTATGGGCGGTCGTGTTGCCGAGGACATCGTTTTCGGTAAAATTTCTACCGGTGCACTGAGCGATTTGGAGCGTATCACAAAACTTGCTTATGCCATGACCAAAATTTATGGTATGAACGATAGTGTTGGTAATGTATCATTCTATGATCCGCAGGGCGAGTACCAGTTTAACAAACCATACTCAGATACTACTGCCGAAATGATTGACGCTGAAGTACGAAAGCTGGTTGATGTGGTTTATCAAAAAACCAAAGACTTGCTGAATGCTAAACGTGATGGCCTTGAAAAGATAGCTCAGAAACTATTGGAAAAAGAAGTTCTTTTCCAAAGTGATCTGGAAGAAATTTTGGGTAAGCGTCCGTTTGACGAGCGCACAACTTATGATAAGTTTGTAAACGGTGAAGCCGCGTTAAATCCGGATGTGGATAACAATGCTATTCCAGACTCGCTGACTAATCCTGAACTTTCAAGAATAGAAAGCGAAGATCCGAAACTTTAATTTTTAAATTATAACACAAAGCCACCGGCAAAGCTGGTGGCTTTGCTTTTTTAGTTATGAGGGATATCACTACATCAAAAGAAAAACTGCTTAAAAAAATCAGGAAAGCGCTTTTGGAGAAAAGGGATAACCCATACCCTCAGCTGGAAGACCAGCCCCTTTATCCTGCAACTGATGAAATGCCCGAGGTGGTCTTCGCCGAACAGTTTACCAACGTATCAGGCCAGTTTGTTTTTTGTGAGGATGAGCTGCAATTTATTGAAAACCTGCTTACCCTTGCCGAAGAACGTAAATGGCACAAAATTTACTGCTGGGAACCTAAGTTGCAGGAGATCCTGAACCAGTTTGAATATCCGCACTACGAAACTGATAAAGATTTTGAACAAGCCGAAGTAGGTTTTACCCTGTGCGAGGCTTTGATTGCCCGTAATGGCAGTATTTTGCTGTCTAACGGTAACATGGCTGGCAGAAGGTTAAGCATCTATCCATCGGTGCATATTGTACTGGCTTACACTTCGCAAATGGTTATGGACTTGAAAGATGGTTTTAAACTCATCAAAACCAAATATGGCAACCAGCTGCCATCTATGATCAGCACGGTAACCGGCCCAAGCCGTACGGCTGACATTGAAAAAACACTGGTATTAGGCGCCCACGGCCCTAAAGAGCTTTTTGTTTTTATGCTGGAAGGGTGACCGTTGATTTTTTGATTACGATGATTTCGTTGATTTTTTCTTTTTAGGATTACACCGATTGATTTTTTGATTTCTCCGATTGAGGTTAGCCTGTTGTCTTTCGCCTTTTACCTCGGTCTTAAAATAGCTCTTCCAGCCTGCACTCCTCCAGTATTATCCTTTCACTTTGGTTTTGTGCGTTATATTCCCATTTTACGAGGCGGATTTGGCCATCGGCAATTTCAATGCCTGTTATATCGCCATCATCGTAACAACAGCAGCCGCTATTGAAATAGCTTGGGTCGCATGCGCTAAAATCGGGAGCCACATCACCCTTCACTTGCCGATTAACGATCTGTTTATTTAGTTCATCGGCCAGGTTATCGTCTCCGGCTTTCCTTGCTTTCGCGATATCGTTATACAGTTTTTCGAGATGGGTTAATGACCTGAATACCGGTTGATGTGTGTGCCCGGTTATTAGCAGCGTGTTTTTTTGCCTCTGGCTCCATTCATACATAATGCGGTTATGATCTGTTTTGAGCAAGTCGTTATTTGCCGGGGTATTAATATTAACCTTCAGATATGCCTGGAAAGGTGCCCATACATTGGATACAAACCATTTACTGAACCAGTTGCCATCGCTTTGCAAATCGCCCTGGTGGCCATGCGTCATGAATATATTTAGTGGTTTACCATTAACTGTTGTTTGTAGTACAGCTCCTTCATAGATCTTAATTACTTCATCATAAATTTGCTTTAATCCAACTGCCGCTAAAGGGTCATTGTCCCAAAACAGATCATGATTGCCAAATATTTTCATGAATTCTTTACGTTGTATGAACCGTTTTTCGCTTTCAAATGTGGCTTTGTTGTGCTTTTTTATGGTGATGAATAAGTTTTCCCAAAGCTCCTCGCTGTCGCCAAGATTGATGTAGAAAAATTGTTGGCTGTAGTAATAATCAAGTGCTGTAAGGTAGTTCTTCTCGGCAAGGGCGAAGATATCCATATCGTCACGCGCCCCCTTGTGTTGATCAGAAAAGATAATGAATTTACCTTTTTCTGCATCAAAGGGTATTAAAAGGCCTTTTTTACCCGACCCGGTTAGCAGGTTTTTGTATAACCGGTTCAATGATCCGTTAACCCGCTTCTTATCCGGTCGTGACGAGAGCCTGTCGGCCAACCGGGCAACTGGCTTAGTTAACAGTTTTTGTAAAAACTTGCGCATGACTTTTTAACGTATGATATAGTGTATTGTGTTGTAAGTTGACAGTTACTTTTACCGTGTTTAAACGGGATATAATACAGTGAAATAACGGATAGGTTGTTTTATTATAATTAGTTAGATTAGGCCTGATTTAAAGACACCCTAAATTATATGGAACCTATTGACTTAAAAACAGCCAGGGAAATGGTAGCCCGCTATAAGCAAACCCGAAAAGCGGTTATTGACAAACATCATGAGGTTAATGATACCGAATCTACATGGCTCCCGATAGACAAACTGAAGGAGTTTATTAATAATCTGCCGCCGGAAGCTACTGGAGTGAGGATACATTTTGGAGTGCATGATGCGGATCATAAAAATGCACCGCATCAAACATCGGTTGCCATAGTTGGTACAGTGGCAGGGAAAGGTGTGGATCAGCATATAGATGCTATACAGAGTGATGATGTGGCAAGCCTGGCGGTAAGTGGGTTAGCTGCTTTAAAATCAAGCAAGGATTGCCCGCCGACATGTCAATCCTGATAAATTTGTAAGCTGCATGAATGCTATTATATATTATTTTAGCGTTCATGCTTGATTCCCTTTATTATGTGATGTTTGTAGTGGCTTTTATATGTTGTATATTCACATATAAGTCGCTTGACAAAAATTTTAAATGGTTTTTGCCTTTCTTAGCTTTTGGGGTATTTTATAATTATCCGGCTATTTTTCAACTGCTTATTATTAACCATACCAACGCTTGGTGTAATAACTTCAATGATATACTGGAGTTTATTTGTTATACAATGTTCATCATGTCATTTGATGATCGGACAAAACGAAAAAAGTTTGTATATATAGCTGCGGGTGTTATTGTTGGGTTAACACTTATTGATATATTTTTCATTCAGGGTTTCTGGCATAGAGCAACTATCGCGATAGTTATACAGAATATATTTGGCCTTTGGCTTGTTTGTGATTATTACTATAGATTATTGAATGATGATAATGACGAATACATAGAATTAATATCACACCCCCCGTTTTTGGCGATAACGGGGATTTTTTTCTATTATTTGGCAATGACATTTTATTACTCTTGTTTCAGCTTCATGGTGTATAAAAACAATTATCATTTTTATCTGATAGCAATAACATTGTTAGATCTTAACTCATTAATGCTATACGGTCTATTTTCATTTTCCTTTATATGCTTTTTCAGGAAGAACAATTTATCCTCATAATAATAGCGGGTACTGCTTTATTGCTTCTGTTAGGGGTGTTCATGGTTAGCTTTATGCTCATGTACCAAAAAAAGCAGAACAAAAACCTGCTTGAGCGCGAAAACCTAAAGGCCTCATTTAAGCAGGAAATGCTTAAAACGCAGATAGAGATTCAGGAGCAAACGCTTAACGATATAAGCCGTGAGATCCATGATAACATTACACAGGTTTTATCATTTGTAAAATTGAACCTGGGCCTGCTTAACAATAGCCTTGATGACGAAAAAAAAGCCCGTGTAAATGAGAACCGCGAACTGGTTTCGCAAACCATTAATGATTTGAGGCACCTTTCAAAAAGCATGAGCTTTGAGCATATCAGCTCACAGGGGCTTATAAAAACCCTCGAAACCGAAACCGAACGTTTAACCCGCAGCGGCATCATCAATGTTATTTTTGATGTTGAAGGTGATGTATATAGTTTAGGAGAGCAGCGCGAACTGGTGATATTTCGGATCTTCCAGGAAGCGGTAAATAATACTTTGAAATACGCTAAGGCAGCTAACCTTAAAATCGGTTTGTATTATACTGCACAAATGTTTAATTTGCTCATCGAAGATGATGGTGCTGGTTTCAATGCTGAAAAGGTTGATAATAAGGGCGGTTCGGGATTGCGGAACATTGAAAACAGGGCAGCTTTAGTAGGCGCGGACGTAATTATTGCCAGCTCGCCTGGTAAGGGTTGCCAGATAAAATTGTCGTTCAATCCCCTGGTACAACAAATTTATGCTAAAGGAACCCATTCAAATAGCCTTAGTTGATGATCATAAACTCTTCAGGAGCGGTATGGCTGCTCTTGTCACCAATTTTAAAAGATACAACATACTATTTGAGGCCGCAAACGGGCAGGAACTGATAAATACCATAAACAACGGCACTGTTCCGGATATTGTATTGCTGGATATCAGCATGCCGGTTATGGATGGGGTTGAAGCTGCACAGGTGCTGCGGGCCAAACATCCCGGTGTCAGGATTATTATTTTATCCATGTTCGAAGATGCCGAAAAGGTGCTGATCATGGTAAAAATGGGTGTTAAAGGCTACCTGCTTAAAGATTCGGAGCCGCATGAAGTTGAAGACGCCCTTTTGAAAGTTGCGCAGGGAGAGCTTTATTACCCCGAGTTTGTAACCCGTCACCTGATCACCAATTTTAACAGCAAATTAGAGAATATCAAACTTAACCCGCGCGAGATAGAGTTTCTGCGCCTTACCGGTACCGAGCTTACTTATAAGGAAATTGCTGAAGCTATGAATATCAGTGTACGTACGGTTGATAGTTACCGCGACCAGCTTTTTGAAAAGCTCCAGATCAAAAGCCGCGTGGGGCTGGTTTTATACAGCA
The DNA here is from genome assembly GCF_013376065.1 of Mucilaginibacter sp. SG538B. Classification (NCBI taxonomy): domain Bacteria; kingdom Pseudomonadati; phylum Bacteroidota; class Sphingobacteriia; order Sphingobacteriales; family Sphingobacteriaceae; genus Mucilaginibacter; species Mucilaginibacter sp. SG538B. The sequence goes on along the minus strand of NZ_JABMJI010000002.1, from coordinate 776,682 downwards.
TAAAAAATAAACTGATTGAATTGTGATTTGCTAATAAATTTAGCAAATTTGTTCAATGTCACATGAGGAAAATCCGGATTTTTTTAAGGGACGCGGCGCACAGGTAAATACGCACAATAAGTTTCTGAAAAACAAGTATGTACTTGATCATATCGAAGGCATTGACGAGCCTTTGCTTGAAAATTCAAACACGCAGCTTTTTGAAGAAACGCCCAAAAAAATAGTAAGCGAATCCAACAGTCCCGATCTGAGCCATATGTACTCCATAAACCCCTACCAGGGTTGCGAGCATGGTTGTATTTACTGTTATGCCCGCAATAGCCATGAATATTACGGTTTTAGCGCCGGGCTCGATTTTGAACGGAAGATCATCATTAAACCCAATGCGCCCGAGCTGCTTGAACAATATTTCAACAAAAAAAATTACAGACCGGTTTGCATTATGCTCTCAGGCAATACCGATTGCTATCAGCCTGTGGAACGCAAGCTTAAAATAACTCAGGCCCTGCTGGAAGTTTTCTGGAAGTATAAAAATCCGGTAAGCATTATCACTAAAAATAATGTGATACTGCGCGATATCGACCTGCTTGCTGATATGGCTAAGTTAAACCTGGTGCACGTAAACGTATCTATTACCTCGCTTAACGAGCAGTTGCGCCAAAAACTGGAACCGCGTACAGTAACTGCAACAGGCAGGCTGGCGGTGGTGCAGAAGCTATCAGAAAGAGGCATCCCGGTGCGTGTAATGGCCGCTCCTATTATTCCCGGATTGAATAGTAATGAAGTCCCCAACATCATCAAAGCCGCTGCCGATAGGGGCGCTTTAGCCGCCGGTTTTACCATGGTGAGGCTCAACGGCAGCATCGCCGAAATCTTTAGCGACTGGATCTATAAGGCTTTTCCAGATCGCGCCGAAAAGGTATTGAATATGATCCGCTCGACACATGACGGCAAGTTGAATGATAGCGATTACGGTCGCCGGATGAGTGGCGAGGGCAAGGTAGCCGAATCCATTCACCAGATGTTTAAAATGGCTTGCAAACGCTTTATGAGCGATAGGCAGATGCCAGAATATGACTATAGCTTATTTGTGCCGAGAAAAGGGAAACAGACGAGTATGTTTTGAAGAGGATATTTATGTAAAAAACATTAAATTTGTTATGAAAGGATTGATATGGTATTGGTATTAAAAAAGGGAGCATCCAAAAAGGATATAGAGGCTATTGAAAAGGCGCTTTATAAGGAAGCCCCATCTATGGGTTTCGACGCAAAAAAATACAATGGAAAAGTACCATTAAAAGAAGATCCATTGACCATTCAAACTAAATTAAGAGATGAGTGGGAAAGAGATATTAGTTGATATGAACATTATATTGTACTTGCTGGATGGGAAAAGTTATTGCAGGGTAAGCAGATCTATATTTCATTTATAACCGAACTGGAACTAATAGGATTTAAAAACCTTTCAGAACGCGATGAAAAACAAATACACGGCTTATTAAGTGATTGTTCAATTATTCAGATGAATAATAAATTGAAAGAACAATATGTAACAATAAGAAAAAAATATAGTTTAAAACTACCAGATGCTATCATAGCGGCAACAGCCATTGCATTCAATCTGCCGTTTATAACATCTGACAAACAATTCAGAACTATAAATAAGCTAAAACTTATTTCTTATGAGATTTGAAATTTTTTAACCCTAAGCTGTCAACTCCAACCCCTATCCCCACTCCAATCACATAACACAATAAATCACTCCACAAAAAGCCCTCACCCAAAACCAGCCTGCCAAACAGTGTGTGCCTGATGTCATTTATCCATGGCGCTTTATAAAGCTGGCTAAACTCTATCGCAAAGCAAAACAGCAAAGCCGCAATAACATTGAACCTGATAGTTTTGGTAATAAACAGAAATCTCATGATAAAGTAAACCATCGTAGCCCATAAGATGTCGCCTATGAATAAAGGGATAAATTTAAAATGGCGGGATAACAAACCGAGGATAATGGTTGCTATTGTTAATATCAAATAGGTTATCCGGCTTTTAGGCATGGAATAAATATCGGCTAAATAAACGAACAAAAAAGGCACCCCGTGGGTGCCTTTGATATATTTAACTTTATAAATGGTTGTTTATGCTTCTTCAGCTTCCAAAGCCATTTGCTCGTCAACAAGGATCCGTCCGCAATGCTCGCAAACGATGATCTTTTTACGCTGACGGATGTCTGACTGGCGCTGAGGAGGGATCTGGTTAAAGCAACCAGAGCATGAATCACGTTGGATAGTTACAACTGCAAGACCGTTTTTTGCGTTTTGACGTAAACGGGTGTAAGCAGTTAATAAACGCTCTTCGATGTTATCCATAGCTTTTGCAGCCTGGGCATTCAACTCGGTTTCTTCTTTTTCAGTTTCGGCAGTAATGGTGCCTAATTCTTCTTTCTTGGCGTCAAGGTCGGCCTGACGGGCTTCCAGATCCGCCAATGCTTTTTCGTAAACCTGGGTTTTGTTGGTGATTTCGAAACCGTATTCACGGATCTTCTTTTCACTCACCTGTATATCTAAGCCCTGGATCTCAATTTCTTTTGAGATAGCATCATATTCGCGGTTGTTTTTAACCTCGTTAAGCTGGCCTTCGTATTTTTTGATGTTCGCCTGAGCTTCTTTGATCAGGTTTTTACGGGTAACTATGTCATCTTCCACATCGTCAAGTTCACCTTTGATCTTTTGGATGCGGGTTTCAAGGCCTGCAACGTCGTCCTCAAGGTCGGCAACTTCCATTGGCAATTCGCCCCTTACCTGGCGGATCCTGTCAATCTTGGTGTGGATAGTTTGTAGCTCGTATAAAGCTTTAAGCTTTTGTTCTACGGTTTGTTCCATTAAATAAAATATTTGACGGGGTTTGTATTTACTTCTGTTAAACGGACGGCAAAGATAGGGAATTTTTTTCTAATTATTTCATACAATAATTGCTGCGTAAATTGTTCACTCTCAAAGTGTCCGATATCTGCAATAACTATCTTTCCTTCGGCATCAAAAAACTCATGATACTTGTAATCGGCCGTGATAAAAACGTCGGCTCCTGCGGCTATGGCATGCTTTAGCAAAAAGCCCCCCGAACCGCCGCACACAGCTACTTTTTTAACGTGTTTGCCCAATAATTTAGTATGCCGTATCACATGCGTGCGCATCTTATCCTTTACATGAAACAGGAAACTTTCTTCATTAAGCGGCATTTCCAACTCGCCTATCATACCCGAGCCTACCTGCTGGTGCTGGTTGGTTAAATTGAAAAGATCATAGGCAACTTCTTCATACGGATGGGCCAGGATCAAAGCCATCAGGATCTTGCTCTCCAAATTGGCCGGATATACGGTTTCTATCCTTACTTCATTTTCCTTGTGGCGTTTGCCCGCTTCACCAACATAAGGGTTAGCGGCTTCATTACCCTTGAATGTTCCGGTACCTTCGGCATTAAAGCTGGTCTCGCTGTAATTGCCAATGTTGCCTGCTCCTGCTGCAAACAAAGCATCGCGTACAGTGTCGGCATGGTTTAGCGGAACGTAAGTAACCAGTTTTTTGATCAGGTTATGTTTGGGCAGCAGTATGCGGCTGTTTTTTAAACCTAAAGTTTCACAAATGCGGGCATTAACGCCGGTCATGATGCTATCCAAATTGGTGTGAATAGCGTATATAGCAATACCTTTACGGATAGCTTTTTCAACCACCCGTTCCACATAGGTTTTGCCGTTGAATTTTTTTAACCCCTTAAAAACGATAGGGTGGTGCGATATGATCACCTGGCAGCCGGTAGCAATAGCCTCATCAACCACAGCTTCGGTACAGTCAAGCGAGATCAGGGCCTGGCTTACCTCCTGCTCTGGGTTGCCAACTATCAGGCCAGAATTGTCATAATCTTCCTGATAGTTGAGTGGCGCGAGGCTTTCAAGGTAAGCGGTTAAGGCAGATAGTTTCATTAAGTTTTTTTAGAGATAAATAATGGCTTTGTTTAGCTGCTCATTTTAGCCATTTGGTAGCTTTCGTAAGCCATGTTTTTATTATACTCCAAAGTTATCGACTTATTGTTGATCAGATCCACAATAGTGCCAATCCAGCAAAAGCCTACTGTTAGCAAATAAACAATACCCATCCCAATCTGGCCTAATACAAAGCGCTGAATGCCGGCAAAACCTACAAAACCAAGCAAGGTAAATAACAATATATCCTGTGAGTTTTTTCGCTTGTTGCTGTAAACCATGTAAAAATATTTTTTCTGGCTTTCTGTCAAATCGGGGGTGGCGTGTTGTAGAAATCCCAACTCTTCCGGCGAAAAACCGGCAAATGTGCTATGTGGGTCCTGGTACATGTTCATTTTAGGTAAGGCTTGTTTGATAGTTATTTCAAATTTAAATAATTCTGCCATTAAACCTAATGGCTAATTGTGCCGAAAAAATTTAGCTATAACGTATAGGGGTAAACCAATATCTGATTGTAATACCTGTATGAAAGTTTTAGTAACCGGGGCAACAGGGTTTATTGGCAGGCAGCTCACGTTGTCGCTGGCTATGCAGGGTTATGATGTTAAGGCCTTATGCCGCAATACCGATCATCCATATTTAATAAAGCATAAAAATATTGAACCGGTTACCGGCAATATTCTGTACCGGCAAAGCCTGGGGAGGGCTATGCAGGGCTGCGGACAAGTTTACCATACCGCCGCCCTGGCCAAAATGTGGTGCCGTAACCCCGATGATTACCATGAAACCAATGTTACAGGCACCCGCAATGTACTGGAAGTAGCGGGTAACGGCGGTGTACAAAAAATAGTTTATACATCAACCTGCGGCGTATGGGGCCCAACGGTTAAACATCCCATGAATGAGAACGATCCCCGGATAGCCGGTTTTCCAATTGCCTATGAACGCACCAAATACCTGGCAGAGCTTGAGGTACAAAACTTCGCAAAACAGGGGATGCACATAGTTACAGTAAACCCATCACGCGTATATGGCGAAGGGCCTGTTACCGAAAGCAATACTGTTGGCAAAATGGTTTCGGCCTATTTACGCGGCAAATGGCGCTTTATACCCGGCAACGGCGAACAGGTAGCCAATTATGCTTTTTTAACCGATGTGGTTGATGGACATTTGGCGGCTATGGATAATGGAACCAGCGGCGAACGCTATATTTTAGGCGGAGAGGATATCAGTTTTAACGAGTTTTTTAATACAGTATATGAGGTATCCGGTAAACGGCACCGGCTTATCCATCTGCCTTTAAAAGCGATTGAATTTTATAGTCACATTGAAAAGCTGAAAGCACAGCTTACCGGGTTACGGCCCTTTTTTTTACCTGAGTTTGCCGAACGGTTAAAGTATGATCAAAAGTATAGCAGCAATAAGGCTATAACCCAATTGGGTTATAGGATAACCCCCTTTGCCGAAGGGATGCACAAAACAGTTAACTATCTTAAACAAGCCTGAACATGACCAACCAAACCGCCATCATAACCGGCGCCAGCGAAGGGTTGGGCAAATCATTTGCCATTGAACTGGCATCACGCCGTATAAACCTGGTTCTGGTTTCATTGCCGGGTTCAGGTCTGCCCGAACTGGCATCGTTTATCCGCAAAAACTTTGAGGTTAAAGTAAATTATCTTGAAATTGATTTAACTCTTGCCGAAAGTTACCCGGCAATTTTTAATTACCTTAGTGATGAGCAAATTACGGCCCACCTGCTCATCAATAATGCGGGTTTAGGTAACTGGTCGTGGTTTGAAGATCTGAACATTGGGTTTTATAAAAAGCAAATTGAACTGAACGTGATTACACCTGTACTGCTTACACGCCTATTCCTGGCCCAGGCGGATGCTGCTGTTACTTCATACATATTAAATGTAGGTAGCTTGGGCGGCTTGTTTGTAGTGCCTAAAAAGCAGGTTTACGGTGCTACCAAATCATTTATCAGGTATTTCACCAAATGTTTGCAGCTTGAACTTCATGGCTCAAATGTGAAAATCAGCCTGCTTAGCCCCGGAGGCATTAACACCAAGCCCGAGCTGCTGGTAATGAATAATAAGCTCAAAGGCCTATCAAAGGCAACCATTATGGAGCCCGGGCACGTAGCACGTATAGCGGTGGATGGCTTGCTGAAAGGAAAAAAAGAGATCATTCCCGGTATGATAAACAAGATGCTTGTTTTATTAAACAGTTTGCTGCCTGCCGCTGTTAAAGACATCATTATAAGGCAGCGACTGGCCACCATTATTAAAAGCTGACGGCATGATCATTTCATTACTTACCTACCGGCATATCAAAAACCTGTGCAGCTTTTTCAAGCGCACGCGCAATAGTTTTAAGCTTATTAATAACGAACGTATTGTTATTATCTCGGGCAGTATGCGCGGGTTGGTATTGTATTTTGACCGGGATGCCTGCGAGGTTAAGACCGGCGACAAGGATTATATCAGCATTGATATTACCCGCGATTTCTCAGTCGAGATGCTGATGCGGATCCTGGTGAACCATAATATCATAACTTCGGTTTTTGAAGGTTAAGCATTCCCGCTATCCCGTCAAATCAATTAAGTAATTGTTTAAAAAACAAAACTAACCGTTTAAAGTCGTACACTGGCTGTAACGTTTCCGAACAATATTGTCCTTTATTGCCTTTCAATGTGTTCATTGTAAGTTATTTATATTGTGGCATGAAATTTAACATCATATTATGGTACCTGTACCCATATTACAAATGCGATGCCTGATTAGTTTAAATATGTGCTGAAAAAGATTATTGGGACATATCTGTGAGTATAATAGCATAACGCTGTTGGGGACTGGGTATTGATGAATAAAATTGTTCTTTTCGTTAGTAAAACTTAAACCTACATAACCATGATCAGAACGTACTTTAAACTCGCTTACCGCAATTTAATTAAAGACAAAACCTATTCCGTTATTAATATATCTGGTTTGGCAATTGGCCTCGCAGCAAGTATCCTGATATTGCTTTGGGTACAAAACGAACTGAGTTACGATATGTTTCATAAAAATGCGGCACAACTATATCGTATAAACTGGGATGTTGATGGCTTAACCATGGCCGGCACACCCACTGCAATGGCCGGCTCGGTAAAAGCGCAATTACCGACTGTGAAAAATGCAGTACGTATAAACCCGAAGAGTTACTTGTTTGAAGCCAACGACAAAAGGTTTATAGAAGACAGGGTAATTTATGCCGATCCCAATTTTCTGGATGTATTTTCATTCCCGCTTGTAAAAGGTGATCGTGCAGAAGCTCTAAAGCAAATAGATGGCGTTTTAATAACGGAAGCTACAGCCGTGAAATATTTTGGTAATGAAAATCCCGTTGGCAAGTTTCTGAAAAAAGACAATAGTGAAAACGTGGTAGTGACCGGGGTTTTAGCCAACATCCCTGCTAACTCGCACATGCAATTTGATTTTGTAATGCCAACAGCAGCATTGTACAGAGCTAACCCAAAGGTTGAAAAATATCAATGGGAAGCGCCGTATTTTCATACTTATGTTCAGTTAGATAAAAATTTTGACCCAAGCCCTGCCAATTTAAAAAAATTGGAAAGTCAGATTTTCCAGATCTATCATAAATACGAACCGCAAATGAAAAGTGCGTTCCATCTTCAACCCGTTACCCAAATTCACATGGCCCCGGCGATAGGGATGGATTTACCCGGGCACGGTAATGCGCTATACCTAAAAATGTTTTTTGTTGTAGCTATTTTAATACTTGCCGTTGCCTGTATCAATTTCATGAACCTGGCTACTGCGCGTTCGGCCCGACGGGCAAAGGAAATTGGCTTGCGCAAAGTAGCTGGGGCGCAAAGGTTTCAACTGATATTTCAGTTTTTAAGCGAAGCCGTGTTCACTGCTTTTTTATCGCTGCTACTTGCACTTTGGATAGTAGTTTTAGTCCTGCCGATGTTTAATCAGCTGATTGGTAAACAACTTACCATTGATTTTGCCGATGCGAAGCTTTGGCTTGGTCTGTTATGTATCGCGTTATTAACAGGGATGATATCGGGAAGTTACCCGGCACTGTTTTTATCGGGTTTTAATCCCGTTAAAGTGCTTAAGGGGAATGTGAAATCAATGGGCGGTAATTTAATTTTTCGCCATGCTTTGGTGGTGACCCAGTTTGTTGTTTCGGTGGTTTTACTGATAGGTACGATAGTTATTTACCAGCAACTTAAGTTTGTACGAGAAAGAAATCCCGGCTTTAACAAATCCAGTCTTTTATATATGGACATGAACGGTGATATGGTAGATAAAGAAGCTTTGCTGAGAAATGAGCTACGGCAAAATCCGCTCACCAGTGATTTTGCTATTACCAACGAACTTCCTATAGATGTGGGAGCCGGCGCAAACGTTTCATGGCCGGGCAAAGATCCCAAAACGCTCGGAAACCCAACGCCGGGAATTTACGTGAGCGAAAATTTTGCCCATTTATTCGGATTGAAATTATTGGCAGGCCGCTTCTTCTCTGAATCGATCAAAACCGACTCCAATAACTGTGTCATCAACCAAAAGCTGCTGGGCCTGATGGGGTTTGCCAATGCGGCGGCAGCTATCGGAAAGCCGATGGCATTGCACAACAAACCAAGCGTCATTATTGGTGTGGTTAAAGATTTTAATTTTAAACCGGCCCAGTCGGCTATTGAGCCGTTGATCATTGCTTTAACAGGTGGCAGTGGCACAGTTGTTATGCGAACCAAACCCGGAGCAACCGCGGCAACTATTAAAGCTTTGGAAAAAATAAGCAAAGAAATTAGTCCTGCCTATCCTTTTAGTTTCAATTTTGTTGACCAGCAAATGGCAGCCCTTTACCGCGGCGAGCAGCAAATGGGCGATATTTTTAAGCTGTTTGCCGCGATGGGAATTTTTATATCCTGCATCGGCTTATATGGTTTATCAGCCTTTATTGCCGAACAGCGCACCAAAGAAATAGGTGTGCGCAAAGTGTTGGGTGCATCGGTATTTAATCTTGTATATCTGTTATCATCCGGAATCACGAGGCTCATCCTGATAGCCATATGTATAGCGCTTCCGGTTTCCTGGTATGCAGCAAATGTTTGGTTGTCGGGCTTTGCTTATCATATCAATATTAGCTGGCTGATATTTTTTGTGGCATCGGCCGGAGCTTTGGGGATTGCCTGGCTTACGGTTAGTTATGAATCTATTAAAGCGGCAAGTGTTAATCCTATTAAAAGTTTGAGGACCGAATGAGATCGTTACATAAATGAACACCCGGCTGTCCGTTTCCGAACGATAGTGTATAGTTGCTGTGTGTAATTTTCTGATAATTAGCTATTTATGATATTGGCATCATTTTAATTAGGTGTTGCCTGATAAAGCCGTTGTTATTATGCTGAAAAACTATATCAAAACCGCCTGGCGGAACCTTGTCCGCAATAAGTTTTATTCGGTGATCAATATTGCCGGGTTAACCCTGGGCCTCGCCATTGGGATCCTGATCCTGCTTTGGGTGCAGGACGAATTTAGCTTTGATAGCTTTCATAAAAACGCATCAAATATTTACCGGGTAGAGCTTTTTGGCGGTACAGGGGCCAGCAAGCAGATCTGGCAAACAACAGTGGCACCGATGGGGCCGCTGGCTAAACAGGAACTGCCCGTTGTGCAAGATCAGGTGCGCATAACCAATAACTGGTTTTTCTCATTATTTAAATACCAGGATAAAATTTTTAACGAGCAGGCGGTAGGCTTTGCTGATCCCTCCCTGTTTACTGTTTTTGATTTTCCGCTGATTGAAGGTAACAAGGCAAAGCCTTTTACGAACGATAATTCCGTAGTGATTACAAAAAGAACGGCAAAAAAATATTTCGGTAATGAAGATGCTTTAGGAAAAGTTATTGTGGCCGATAATAAAGAGAATTTTACTGTATCGGGCGTTATTGATGATTTCCCGCTTAACTCAAGCATTAATTATGATATGATCATGTCCATGAGCTATCATATCAAATATATGTTTACCAACAATAAGGTTGATCTGAACCATGATTTCAGCAATTACGCTTATGAAACCTATTTGTTGTTGAAACCGGGCACTTCTTTAAAAAAGCTATCGGCCGATTTGAATAAAGTTCACCTGAAACGGAAGCCTGAAGATACCGATGCCGATTACCTCTTGCTGCCCGCAACTAAAATGCATCTTTATAATGCGGACGGTACCGACCGGGGGATCAGCACTGTACATATCTTTATCATTATCGCCTTAGTAATATTAGTGATTGCCTGTATCAACTATGTTAACCTTTCAACCGCGCGGGCCATGCTGCGCGCCAAGGAAATAAGCATGCGAAAGATCATCGGCGCGGCAAAAACACAATTGTTTATGCAGTTTGTGGTAGAAACAGCTTTGCTGTTTATCCTTTCGTCGGTTTTAGCAGTGTTGGTAATTTATAACGTAATTCCTGTATTTAATGAAATTGCGGGTAAGCAACTGGTATTTAATCTTTCCAACTACCATATCTGGTTGGTTATTGCGGGTACCATCACTGCTACACTTGTATTGTCCAGTATTTACCCGGCGCTACTGCTTTCATCTTTTGAACCATTAAAAGCACTCAAGGGTAAAATCTCCAATGGTATTGGAGATGTGCTTTTCCGTAAGATCCTGGTAGTGGTGCAGTTTACCTTTTCAGTAGTATTGATCATCAGTACCATTGTGATCACCAGCCAGCTTAATTACATCCGGTCAAAAAATTTAGGCTATGATAAAAGTCACGTGTTTGCTTTTTGGATGCGCGATATGAAAGATCATTATGATGCTGTTAAAGCCGAACTTTTGAAACAACCGGGTGTTGAAGCCGTAACGCGTTCAAGCGGCAATATTGTTAATAATGGTGGTATTTCCGGCGATAACGATTGGGATGGTAAAGCCACCGGTCAAACGTTTATTGTACATCCCCAAGGAATTGATAAAGATTTTATTTCTTTTTTCAAGATAAAAATGGCTGCAGGTCGCGGTTTTGATGGCTCGGTGAGTGATTCGGCACATTATATCCTGAACGAAGCGGCAATAAAGGAATTAGGGATGAAAGATCCGATAGGGAAGCGTTTCAGGTTGCGTAAAACAGAAGGTACTATTATAGGTGTGGTTAAAGATTTTCACTTCGCGAGTATGCGTGAAAAGATAGGCCCGATGGTATTTTTCTACGCCCCGGATACGTATGCTTCCATATATATTAAAACAGCCGGCGACGGTGCTCCAAAGGCTATAGCGGCCGCCGAAAAAGAGTTTAAGCAATACAATGGCCAGTTTCCGTTTGGTTATACTTTTTTGGACGATATATTTAACAAACTTTATCAGGGCGAGCAGCGCGAAGGTACTTTATTTAACTATTTTGCAGGGATCGCGATTTTAATCTCCTGCCTTGGCTTGCTTGGTTTAGCAGCGTATACCGCCCAGGTGCGTACCCGCGAAATTGGTGTGCGGAAAGTTTTGGGTGCTACCGTAACAAATGTTGTTGCCCTCTTAGCAAAAGATTTTATTAAGCTGGTGCTTATTGCTATCGTTGTGGCTTTCCCGATTGCCTGGCTGGCCATGAGCCACTGGCTTGATGAATTTGCTTACCGAGTTGGCATAAGCTGGACAGCCTTTGTATTAGCTGCCGTGATTGCCCTATTGATTGCCTTTATCACTATCAGTTTTCAATCGGTTAAGGCCGCGCTGGCTAACCCGGTTGATAGTTTGCGGAGGGAATAAAGATTGATTTAGAAACGTAGAGACGCATCACATGCGTCTCCCGAATGACTGGTTTTGCGCTGATTGCTTACCTGTCCTCATGGGAGACGCATGTGACGCGTCTTTACTTTGAAACTTAAAACAATTCCACCAACCACTCTAAAGCCATTCCTCTTGATCCTTTGGACTGTTGGGCACTCCACTTATTAAATATTTTTTGCTCTTGATATTTTGCTTTAATTTTAAAGCGCTATTCCAACATGGCGTTTTTATGAAAATATTCTTTAGCCTGATCCTTACCCTTTTTGCAGTTAATTCATTTGCTCAAACTGAGAGTGAATTTCCCAATCAAATACATACAGTTAAGTCCGGTAAGCTTGTAAGAATAACCGGAACTAAGGTTTATATGCAGATACCTAAAGATTATCAGTATATAAAAGAGTTGGCCCGCTATCAAAAAAATGATAAGTTGTATATACAAGTTGTTGAATCAACTGCTGCAAATTTTAATAATGCCAAGACTGGTTTTACGAGGGAAGCAATTGAAGCCAAAGGGGCAAAAATTGATGTTGTAAAAGGCATTAAATTAAATCAGTTTGACGGCATTTTTGGCGATGGACCTTCCAAATATCCCGACGAAATAAAAGTGATGTTAGTTTTTGGTGACGAAACATTTGTTACCTTGATTGCGGGCGTTTGTAAAACAGCAGACGGACAAGGAAAAAAGGAGTTATTAGATATCTTGAGATCAGTTTACTATGACAAGGAATTGAAATCAGATCCGCTGGAATTGGCTAATTTTGAATTTGATCATTCCATCACCAATTTTCAATATGCTATGACCGCTTCAAATATGTTTATGTATAATGAAAATGGTAAAGCTGATGGGAACAACTCACTGGCCAATTCTTTTATCATTGCGTCACTCCCTAAAGTTACGGAAGAGAAAGCGAATGAGTTTGCCAATGATATGCTTTGGCGATACGAAAAAAAGGGTATCAAGCTTGACAATAAAACAATAAGCAAAACCAAAATAGGTAATTATACTGCCTATGTTTTAAATACTAAAACAACACTTAACGGAACGGCTGGCGTAATGTACCAGGTAGCATTGGTAGGTGAAAATTCCAGTCTTCTTTTTATGGGAAGTGCTTACAGCAATACAAGCAATTACCTTGTTAAGTTTAAAAAAACAGTAGAGTCGATAAAGATTAAGTGATTAGTTTAAAACAATTCCACCAACCGCTCTAAAGCCATTCCTCTTGATCCTTTGATCAGGATAGTTGAATTGGTAATAGGCTGTGCTTTCAAAGCAGCAATGGCACCTTCGGCAGTTTCATAAAACTTGTCCATGGTCAATGGTCCATGATCCATGGACTGCGAAGCACCCAAAAAATCCTTTCCGATAAAGATGCGTTCATCAACAGCGGTATCCATAGCTTTGCGGATAACAGATGCATGTTCAACAGCCGCTTCCGGCCCCATTTCAAACATATCGCCCAAAATAAGTACCTTCCTTTTTGCTTCAATTTTGCCCACGTTTTCAATGGCTACAAACATGCTGCTTGGGTTGGCATTGTAATAATCGCAAATGAGCGTATTAGTAGCTGTTTGTACAATTTGCGAGCGGTTATTTTTAGGCTGATAACCCTCGATACCGGCGTTGATTTCATTAGCCGGTAAACCGAGATAGGTGCCTATACATATGGCTACTAAAATATTGGGCAGGTTATAAGTACCCGTTAGCTGGGTTTTAACTTGATAGCTGTCGCCGGTTTTATTATTGGTCCAACTTAAAGTGAGCAACGGAGAATTTTCCAACAGTTCACCGCTGATGAGATTGTCAATAGCATCGGTTCCGTAATACTCCACGTGAGGTAAACGACGGACAGCAGCCATCTCCATTAAAACAGTATCATCGCTATTGACAAAGACAGCACCATCTGTTTTGCTTACTCCCCCTTTAGGGGGCAGGGGGGCAAAATAATCATACAACTCCCCTTTACCCTTCTTCACTCCTTCAACTCCGCCAAAACCTTCCAGATGCGCTTTACCAACATTGGTAATTAAGCCAAGCGATGGTTGAGCAATACTGCAAAGCAGCTCGATCTCTTTTTGGTGATTGGCCCCCATTTCAATAACGGCCACCTCGTGGCTGGCATCAATGGTTAAAATGGTAAGTGGTACACCAATATGGTTATTTAAATTGCCTTGGGTAGCCTGGGTTTTAAAATGTTGCGATAATACGGCATTGATCAGTTCTTTGGTGGTGGTTTTTCCGTTGGTACCTGTAAGTCCGATAACCGGGATGTCAAGCTGACGGCGATGATAACGCGCTAAATCCTGCAAGGTAGTTAAAACATCCTCAACCAATAAATACTGTTCGCCCAGTTGATATTCGGCGTTGTCAATTACCGCGTAAGCTGCACCGGCCTCAACTGCTTTTTGTGCAAAAGTGTTGGCGTCAAACTTATCGCCTTTGAGCGCAAAGAACAGACTGTCAGGCACGATCTTCCGGGTGTCGGTGCTAATTACGGGGTGTTTGAGGTATATATCGTACAGTTGGGTTGTGGTAGTCATGTGTGTTGAACAAATGCAATTCAAAAATATGTCATCATTAGCTTGCGCACGTTTGCAACGAGTGCTTAACGTGGCTCGGCGATTGTATCGCCGGGCTTGCGTTTTAAACGCAAGCCCATTTTAAGCGCTCGTTGCAAACGAGCGCAAGATTGTTCTTTCAAACTTAACAAAAATTATTCCCCCTTGTTCATCCAGCCAATTACAGCTTTGATTTCACCGTAGCTGTAATCATCGCCTAAAACTTCTTTTAAGGGCGATAGTCTTTCAGTTCCATAACTTTCAACGGCGTCGGCAATAACAGCGATCTTTTTCTGCGGAACTATTTCGGTGATATCCAGATCGCCGTTTTGTACATAATAACTCAGGTGTGTTTCTATGGTAGCTGTAGTGAACCCGCGCTCAGCAGCTATTTCGGCAACGGTTTTTCCGGAGCGATATAGGTTAAACGTTTCGGCTTTAGTATCATTGCTTCGCGAAGAAGATTTGGTTTGCCCCGGTGATTTCGCCTTCCGCTCCCGTTTAGGCGATTTCTGTTTTATTTTTGAGCCGAGGCCTTTTTCAGCACAATAAATCTTAACCGGTTCAAGCAGTTCGCGACCATAACGGGCCAGTTTAATATCGCCAAAACCAGAAATCATTCGCAGTTCATCCAAACTTTGCGGTAGGTAGGTAGCCATTTCCTGCAGTGTAGCATCGGATACAATAACATAAGCCGGTACATTTTCACCCTCGGCAATGCCCCGCCTAACTTCCCTTAACCGGTTGAATAACGGAATCTCATAAGGCAGGTTTTCTTCATGGTGAACCTCTTCAACTTTTTCTATCTCAATAAACTCAACCTTTTGCCCGCCCTTTAATACGTCGGTGCTCTGCGCGGTAAGTTTTAATACCGGGTATTCATCGCCGGCGGTTTGCAGATAGCCCATACTAATCAACTCGCGGATGTGGTGCTGCCAGTCGGCCTTGCTGATATCTGCACCGATACCGTAGGTTTTTAACTGCTTATGTTCTTCACGGATCTTATCGCTTTTTGATCCCCGCAAAAAATCTATTACATAGTTAGCCCCGAAACGTTCATTTAACCGGGCTACCGCCGAGAGCGCTTTTTGAGCGATCAGCGTGCCATCAAAACGTTTATATTCGGTTAAGCAAACATCGCATGAGCCGCATTTGGCCGGGAATTCTTCGTCGAAGTATTTCATCAGGTATTGCCTGCGGCACGATAGCAGCTGGCAATATTTAACCATATCATTAAGCTTATTAAGCATGATGCGGCTTTGCTGCTCATTGCCTTCTACTTTGGCAAAAGCCTGCAATTTCATTGCATCGCCGGGCGAGTAAAGCAACAATGCTTCCGACGGAAGCCCATCGCGTCCTGCCCTGCCGGTTTCCTGATAGTAACCTTCAATGTTTTTTGGCAGATCGACATGCACCACATAGCGCACGTTTGATTTGTTGATGCCCATGCCGAAAGCGATGGTTGCCACAATGATCTTCAGGTCATCTCGCAAAAATGCTTCCTGATTACGGGCTTTTATTTCGTTACTTAACCCGGCATGGTAGGCTTCTGCAGCAAAGCCTTCATCTTTTAAATCCTCGGCCAATGCCTCGGTAGATTTGCGGGATAGGCAATAAATAATCCCCGACTCATCCTTATGTTCATTTAAAAAGGCGATGAGCTGTTTAAAGCTGTTCTTTTTAGGCGCCACGCGGTAAGTAATATTTGCCCTGTTAAATGAGGATACAAATATTGCCGGCTTATGAAGGTTGAGCTTTTCAAGGATATCTTTTTGCGTAAGCTTATCGGCTGTAGCCGTAAGTGCTATAACCGGCACCGACGGAAACTCTTCCTTAAGCCCGGCAAGCATTAAATACTCAGGCCTGAAATCATGTCCCCAAGAGGAGATACAATGTGCCTCGTCAATAGCTATCTGTGCAACTTTCAGCGTTTTTAAAAAAGGAATAAGCTTACTTTCTTTATTTTCTTTGCTTTCGGCACTGAACAAACGTTCGGGGGCAAGGTAAAGTAGTTTGATCTCATTGTTTCGGAGCCGGTTTACAAGCACCCTCGTTTCCTCGGGATTTAACGACGAATTGAGGAAAGCCGCAGGGATGCCGTTAACGTTCAGGCTATCTACCTGGTCTTTCATCAGCGCAATAAGCGGTGATATTACAATGGTCAGCCCATCGAGCAGAACAGCAGGTAACTGGTAGCACAATGATTTGCCGCCACCGGTAGGCATCAGCGCCATTACATCCTGCCCCTTAAGTATATTTTGAATGATAGCCTCCTGCTCATGCCTGAAGGTACTATAACCAAAGTATTTTTGCAGGGCCTGGATAGGTGTCATGTTTGTTAATTGCAGATATGCAAATGTGCAGATTTCAGATTATAAATGTGCGGATTTCAGATGTGCAAATTTTAGATAATGCGCATCCTATTTGTTTTGTGTTTTTATAAATAAATTCAGTGTATTTTCTAATCATTTACATATCTGCACATCTGAAATTTGCACATCTAACAATTTGCCAATATTTTTCTGCATATTAGCTTATCTCTTTTCTCCTATATATCTATTATTTATTTATGATAAAAAAACATTTACTCCTTTTTGTATTTGTAAGTTTTTTTTGCCCGGCCTTTGCGCAAAAGATCCAATCGCCGCAGGAGTTCCTGGGTTATAAACTGGGTGAGCATTTTACTCCACATTATCGTATCGCCGAATATTTTAGATACGTTGCGTCGGTTTCAAAAAATGTAAAACTTCAGCAGTTTGGTACTACCAACGAGGGCCGGCCTTTACTGGCGATGTTCATCGCTTCTGATGAAAATATTGGCAGGCTGGAAGAGATCCGTCATAATAACCTTAAACTGGCCGGGATTGAAAGCGGTGGCGGCAGCACTGCCATGCCTGTTGTTACCTGGCTAAGCTATAATGTACATGGTAACGAGCCTGCATCAAGCGAAGCTTCGATGTGGACTTTGTTTGACATGGTTGATCCGGCAAATGCTGCTACTAAAGCCTGGCTTAAAAATATGGTTGTTGTTATCGATCCTTGTTTAAACCCCGATGGGCGCGACCGCTATGTTAATTTTTATAATTCGGTAGTTGGCGCTGCGCCAGATCCCAGCCCAACATCGCGCGAGCACGTTGAACCATGGCCGGGAGGCAGGGTAAACCATTTTTATTTTGACCTTAACCGTGATTGGGCCTGGCAGCAGCAAAAAGAAACCCAGGCCCGCGTAGGCTTATACAACCAATGGCTGCCGCAGGTTCATGTTGACTACCATGAGCAGGGTTACAACGCACCTTATTACTTTGCCCCTGCTGCCGAGCCTTACCATAAAGATATTACCCAATGGCAACGCCAGTTCCAGATCACCATTGGTAAAAACAATGCCAAGTACTTTGACCAGAACGGCTGGATGTATTTTACAAAATACGAGTTTGATTTACTGTACCCATCATATGGCGATACTTATCCTTTATACAATGGCTCTATCGGCATGACGTATGAGCAAGGTGGTATCAGTGCCGGTTTGGCTGTGGTTACCCGCAGTGGCGATACCCTTACCTTGGTGCAACGTGTGGCCCATCACCATTCAACAAGTTTAAGCACGCTTGAAATAGCCGCGTTAAATACTCAAAAGCTTTTGGATGAGTATAAAAAGTTTTTTGACAACAGTCGGGCCAATCCCCCGGGCGATTACAAAACCTATGTTATTAAAAACGATAACAATAATAAAATTAACGCGTTGGCAAAAATGCTGGGCCGCAACGGCATCCAGTATGGTTTTGGCTTAGCTAATAAAACCGTTACTGGCTTTAACTATGTTACCCAAAAAACGGAGCAATATAATGTTGGCGCAAACGATCTGGTAGTTAATGCCTATCAGCCTAAAGCAGTATTACTGCATGTGCTTTTGGAGCCCAAAACTTTTATCCCGGACTCTAATACATATGATATTACAGCATGGTCGCTTCCATACGCTTATGGTTTAAAGGCCTATGGGTTAAAAGAATCATTTAAGCCTGCCAGCACCGAGTGGAGTGTTGCTGCACCTAAGCCGCTGGTAAATACCCATGCCTATGCTTATGTATCGGCATGGCAATCGGTTAACGATGTGAAATTTTTGGCCGCTTTGCTTAAAAAGAAGATTAAAGTGCGTTATGCCGAAAAGCCATTTGAAGCAGGGGGCAGGCAATTCACAGCAGGTTCATTAATTGTTACCCGTGCAGGCAACGATCTGGCCGATTTTGACCAGGTGGTTACTCAAACCGCTGCATCACTTAATCAGGAGATCACCCCTATTTCAACAGGCTTTGTTGATAAAGGATCGGATATCGGTTCGGATGCGGTAAGGTATATCCATCAGCCTAAAATAGCATTGATTGCCGGAGATGGTATAAACTCCGAAGCAATGGGTGAGGTTTGGCATTTGTTTGAGGCACAAATTGGATATCCGGCCACTTTAATAAGGTACCAGGATTTAAGTCGCACAAAACTGGGCGAGTTTGACGTAGTGATTTGTCCCGATGGGCGTTATGAAGATTTTCCTTCAGAGAAATTACAGAACTGGATCCGTGATGGCGGTAAGCTGATAGCCGTGGATAATGCTGTATCATTACTGGTTGATAAAAAAGGCTTCCTGATTAAGCATAAGGAAGAGAAAAAAGAAGACAAGGATAAAGAAAAGGACAAGGATAAAACCGTTAAATTATATGGAGATCGCGACCGGTTAGCGCTTAGCGAGTCCATCCCCGGTGCTATTTATAAACTGAACCTTGATAATACACATCCGCTTGGCTTCGGTTTGCCTGATTATTACTATTCGTTAAAGCTGAATGACGATATCTACGATCTTTTTTCGGGCGATGACGGCTGGAACGTGGGCACCATAAAAAAGGATGGCTACGTATCGGGCTTTGTTGGTGCGGAATCAAAAAAGAAGATCAACAATGGCTTGCTGCTTGGCGTACAACCCATGGGGCGTGGTTCGGTAGTTTATATGGTTGATGACCCGCTGTTCCGCAGCTTCTGGGAAAACGGTAAGCTGTTATTCAGTAATGCCGTATTTATGGTGGGGCAGTAGCAGCTCTCACCCCCCAGCCCCCTAAAGGGGGAGTTTTTGATTAGCATGGTCTTAATAAATACAAAAGGCCTGTTTCCCAAAATGAAAACAGGCCTTTTAATTATAAATGCGATGTAGCTGCTCCCCCTTTAGGGGGTCGGGGGGCGAGACTAATTATTCCCCTTTACCCTTCCTTTTTCATCATCGGCACCGCTGCGGTGCTGACGCATTTTGATAGAACTGTTACCAAAGTTGTAAGTAAAAGTAAGGCGCATTACCCGGGTATCATTTTTTTGTTTGATAACAAAGTTATTGTTCACCACCTGGCTGCTCAAGTCATTGCGGCGGATGTTGAAGATGTCATCGCATGAAGCTTTGATGTTGAATTTCTTTTCCATGAATGATTTACTGACACCCATATCTACCGAGTAGCGTGGTCTGATCTTGTAAATGCCGTAGGTTAATGATGATTGATAATCGCCGGTTACTTCAAAGCGGTAGCCTGCAAACTTGAATGTTTGTGTTGTACGGCCCTGGAAAGCCCATTGCCCATCATTGAACTTTTGACCAGCAAGGGTATCCGACTTAAAGCCCAGGTAAAACGCGGTTGCGTTAACATTGCCCTCCCACCATTTGGTAATGGTGAATGGTGTGTTGATGTTGACATTGTAACCGGTTTGTGTTTGCAGGTTTTGATGTGTTTCAAATGAACGCTTGCCTTCTGTTAAAATCAGCTCTGTAATAGCATCGGTTGTGTGACTGTAACCAAGGCTTACATTGATAGTTTTATTATAAGTATAATTAAGCTCAAAATTTTGAGTGTATTGCGGGTTCAGGAACGCATTACCTTGCGAATAAGTGTAAGGGTCAAGGTAATAAACAAAAGGGTTCAGATCGTCATAGCCCGGACGGTCGATACGGCGGCTGTATGAAAAGCTTATCTCGTTTTTATCATTAATGGTTTGGTTAATAAATACGCTTGGGAACAGGTTTAAATAACTCCTCTTAACAGGTGTACTGCCAATCAGGTTACCTGTAGACCGGGTTTGCTCGGCACGTAAGCCTAATTGTACCGAGAATTTTTTGAACTGTTTGTTCAGGTTCAAATATCCGGCGTTGATTTTTTCGGTATAAATAAACCGGTTGGTACGTGTAGTATCATTAATATAAGCACCGTTGCTGAAGATCTGCGCTTGCAGGTCATTATCGGTTTTAACACTGCTGAATTTTACCCCGGCTTCCAGTTTGATGGTTTTGGTAAGCGGTTTGGTGTAGTCAGCCTTACCGGTGTAGATGCTTATGGTTGAAGGTGTTTGGTTACGCAGCATTTGTGGTTCATGCTGTATACTTCCATCAGGTAAAAAATAATCGGTATTGTACATGGCATTGGAGTTGTTTTTGAATTTAGAGTAATCCAAATCAATGCTCAGCTCCTGGCCGTTGGTATCAAGCTTAAGCCTGTCGTTAAGGTTAAGGGCGAAGTTTTTATAGGTTTGCCTGATATCTGATGTAGTGCGCAACGATGAATCGGGCACGCCAAATTGTTTGCCGATAATTGTGCGGTTATCATTCAAGTCTTTTTCGCTGTTTGAATAACCACTTACTACAAAA
Source organism: Mucilaginibacter sp. SG538B (assembly GCF_013376065.1). Taxonomy (NCBI): domain Bacteria; kingdom Pseudomonadati; phylum Bacteroidota; class Sphingobacteriia; order Sphingobacteriales; family Sphingobacteriaceae; genus Mucilaginibacter; species Mucilaginibacter sp. SG538B. The sequence continues at coordinate 755,676 of NZ_JABMJI010000002.1, read as the reverse complement.
CCGATAGTATGTTTTGGGGTTAGGTCATAATCGGCACCTAAACGATAGTTGTTGTAATGGTTGATGCTTGGCAGGCTTGATTTCTGGTTGAAATAAGTTTTATTGCCAAGCGAATCAGTAATGATACGGTCAATGCCAATATCATGGCCGCGTTTGTTATCACCCCTGCTTAATGAGGTAAATACATTGAGATTGCCTTGTTTGTGATTAAGGTTTAGGCTGCTGTTATCGCGCCAGTATTTGCTTTTGGCACCACCTACAGTGATACTGCCGTTTGTGCCCGATTGTGTATTCTTTTTTAATTTGATGTTGATGATCCCTGAGTTGCCTGCTGCATCATATTTTGCCGATGGGTTGGTAATGATCTCGATAGATTTAATGGTATTGCCATCAGTTGAACGTAATAAAGTAGCCAGCTGCGCTGCCGTAAGATAGGTTAGCTTGTCATTGATCATGACAGTTACGCCTTGTTTGCCTTTCAGGCTGATGTTATCGTCCTTATCAACAGTAACGCCCGGTGCACGTTCCAAAATTTCCATGGCTGTGTTGCCAGCTGCAAGTACGCTGTTTTCAACGTTCATTACCGTACGGTCAATTTTACGTTCAATGAGCGGTTTGGTAGCAGTAATAGTTACTCCCTTTAATTCGGTACTGCCTGTGTGCAGGTTTAAAGCAGGAGCTGTAACATGCGGTGTATTTGCAGGCACGGTGAAGCTTTTGCTTACAGCTTTTTGATAGCCAACAACAGTGGCTTTAATAATATAGTTGCCCGCTTTTATGTTGTCAAAAACATAAACACCGGCATCGTTACTTAAGGCTCCTTTAACCACGGTTGAATCAGATGCGCGCAAAAGGCTTACAGTTGCATAATCAAGTGGTTTGCCCTGTTCATTGAGTAAGGCCCCGGATACCTTGGCGGCAGGCGCGGCCTGCTGGGCAAAGGATACACTACAGCTGATAGCAACAAGCAGCAGTGTATAAAATATGTTGTGTATGATAGCTTTCATTTTTAGTTCGGTTTAAAAGTAAGGGCAATACAATGCCGTTAAAGGATTGCTCCTTTTTTAAAATTTGTAAATAAGTGTGTTTAGTTTCCGGCGTGCTTTTTCCGGTTTTTTAGGGTTTAGTAGTTATGAGATATAGGCGATTGTTTTCATTGTGTTAATGCTTCTAATTTAATTTAGCAAAACAATCCCACCTGGCTCTTAGGTCATTTTTTAACGATTATTAAATTTATGTTGCCGGATCACCCGGAAATGGTAACTGTGTTGCTTTTTATAGTAAGATGCAAAAACAGGGGTGTTGGTTACAGATTATTTTCACTTTTTAATGCGGGCATCAAATTTTTTGCCATATCCTTAATAATCCGGAAGCTAATTGGCATTTCATTTTGGCGGGTAATGTTTGATTTGAGGTTGGTTACCCTGCTGTTTAAAAGCGGATTACCGCTTGTTTGAAGCAGGAGGTAGAAGGGTATAATAAGCCCGCTAAAAATTAGCAGGCTTATATATTTAAAAAGTATTTTCACAGGGAAATGGTTTATTGTGCTTTTGCTGTATCGGCGGGGCTTGCCGGTAAGGTATCCTGTTCCTGTTTGAGCGCCTTTAGGCTATCTGCTTTGAATTTGGCTGCCTTTATCGGGTCAACTTTGCATTCCAGCCCATTGGTGGTCATGATATAGGTGGCTGTGGTAATGCCATCACCATCGCTTTTGCACTCATATATATTGAAGTTGATGTTACGGTCGAGTTTTTGATCAATAATGATCTTAGCGTTAAGCGGTACTTTTAGGGTTAGATGTAATTCCTGCCCGCGCCATAAAAAGCCTTTAGGCATTTCCAGGTGGCGATCGAAATTCAATACCGAATCTTTTTGCTCAAAGCGATAGGAAGCGCTGCGGGCGTTGATCAAGGCTTCTTCAAGATTGCTGCCGCGGGCGCTGAATGTTTCGATGAGCACCGGTTGCGGCACATCACTCTTTTCAATATCGATGTTAACGTTGCGGTTTGGCATGTCATCGCCATTAAAATCATCATCTAAAATGATCATGCCTTTAAAGCGTTCATTTATTTTAAGGCGGGTACTATCCTCATTACTTAAATACTTGGTGTCATTCAGCTGCAGGTAATACGTGTTGTTTGTAGTTGGCTTAAGTTTAACTGTTTGCGTAAACTTACCACCCTCACGGAAGCTGGCCGCTGTTTTTACGCCATAGTATGAAACTGCGCCCAGCGAGGCCAACCAGATACATAATAAGGTGGTACCAATTGAGCGGTTAAATGAAGCCTTTTTAAACAGGAAGCCTATCGTTGATAAAATAATGGCTAATAAAGGTATAGTTAGTACTAAAAAGCCGCTCGCCATAAAAATGCCGTTGGCCTGGTGATTAGTTATGTTGAAGGGAAACAGATTATAGATGCCCATATTACCCGCAGCAAATAGCGCGATAAGCGAAACGATGAGCGCTATGGTCATGCCAAGGCAGGCCAATAAAACAGCTGCAGCCAATAGTTTGCCAAGTAAACTGCCCGTACCCCTTAAAAAGGCGCCAAGATGTTCAAAGATATCGCTGATCAGATCGCGAACCTGGTAAATGAACGGTTTGGCTTCATGTTTAAAGTTTTGAAGGTTTTCGCGTACAGTGCTCAACTCTTCTTCAAAGTTCTTTTTAAAACCCTTCAAATCCTGCTTTTCACCCTTCATAGCCATACGGTCGGCACGGGTTATGGCTTTCGGCACAACCATCCATAATATAATATATATAACAAGGCCCATGGCGGCAAAAGGCACCAGGATAACAAAGGCCAACCTTACCCAGGCCGGGTTAATGTCAAAATAATTGGCAATACCAGCGCATACACCACTGATGAGGTGATCGTCCGGATCGCGAAAAAGCCTGCGGCGTTCGGTATTGTACTCAAACGGATTGCCACCCGCAGCTTTGGCGTCGGTTTCAGCAGTTTCAAAATCCTGTACGCTGCCCATTTGTTCTGTAACTTCCTTAACGTCGGTCTCAACAATAACTTGTTTGGCATCTCGTGCCAGGATCTCGTTAAACATTTCGGCAATGCGGTTTTCAATGTCGGTTGTGATCTCCAGGCTATCGGCCGAAGTAGAAAAATGACGCTTTACATCCGTCATATAGTTCTTCAACACTTCGTAGGCATCTTCTTCAATGTGAAAAACCATGCCGTTTATATTTATGATAATTGTTTTGTTCATGATTATAGTGAGTTTGTAGGTTTTTCTATTTTCTATCGCCGATAGCTGTTTGAACAGCAAATACCAGCTCCTGCCAGGTTTTATCTAATTGTTCAAGTACGGCACGGCCTTCGTCCGAGAGCACATAGTACTTTCGGGGCGGCCCGGAAATTGACTCCACCCAGTTATAGGTGAGCAGTCCGTTATTTTTTAAACGGGTTAAAAGAGGATACAGAGTACCCTCAACTACAAGCAGTTGGGCTTTCTTAAGTTCAGCAATTATGTCTGATGCATATGTTTCGCCCTTAGCTATGATGGAGAGGATGCAATACTCCAGTATGCCTTTCCTCATTTGGGTTTGGGTGTTTTCGACGATCATAATACAAAGATATATGTTTTAGATTGTATTATGCAATACATAGTACTATAATTATTATTCTTTTAGCTAAAACTTGGCTTTTTGAAAAAAAAATGACGTTTTCAAAGAAATTACTTGACTTTTTGATAACGTAACATTACTTTTATGATTAATTAACTATTAACTGATCTTATTATTAACGAAATGAAAAAACTTCTACTCGTAAGTTTGTGCTTACTTGTGTTGTCTATGACGCAAGTATTCGCACAAAACCGTACAGTTACTGGTACGGTTACGGCCAAAGACGACGGCCTACCCATTCCGGGAGTAACAGTAAAGGTAAAGGGTACAACAATCGGTACCCAAACCAACGCAGCCGGTAAATTCTCTCTCAGTATTCCGGCAAATTCAACCCTTACATTTTCCTTTATTGGTTATGTATCTATCGACAGGCCAGTAGGCTCGTCCGGAACACTGAACATCGTTCTTGAATCTTCAAACAGGCAGCTGGGCGAAGTTGTGGTAACAGGTGCTTTGGGTATTAAAAAAGCAGCAAGGGAAACCGGTTATTCATCAACTAAAATTGGCGGTAAGGACCTTACCCAATCAAACGTTACAAACGTTGCTAACGGTTTAACAGCTAAGGTTGCTGGTTTGGCAGTATCAACTATTGATAACAGTATTGACCCGCAAGTTAGGATTACGCTTCGTGGTAACCGTTCTGCTTTAGGTAATAACACTGCGCTAATCGTAGTTGACGGTGTGCCTATCCCGGGTGGTTCATTATCATCAGTTAACCCTAATGATATTGCCGACATCAACATCCTTAAAGGTGCAGGTGCAGCAGCGCTTTACGGGTCGGAAGCTGCTAACGGTGCGTTAATCATTACTACCAAACGTGGCACCGGCGATTCAAAACCAACGATTACCTACAGCAACTCGTTCCAGTTGCAGCAAGTGGCTTACTTTCCGAAATTCCAAAATAAATTTGGCATTTACGGCGGCGAAGGTGATCCTTACATTGACCCTGAAACTGGCTTTTCACTTTACACCCCTTATGAGAACCAGCAATATGGCCCAGCATATGATGGCCACATGGTGCAGGTTGGCTATCCTGCAGGCGGCCCTAATGGACCAGTATTGATGGTGCCATACACTGCACAGAAAAAAAATCCGATCGAAGCTTTCTTCAATAATGGTTTCATTGAGCAAAATAATATCTCTTTTGCGCAGGGTGATGCTAAAAATTCATTCTATTTGTCGGCTCAAAATGCTTACAGCAAAGGCGTTGTTCCCGGTGATAAGAACAACCGTACATCTGTGAGCGTACGCGGTGCTAAAACTTACGGTAAATTCAAAGCGGATTTCTCTGTTGAGTATACCCGTACAGATATCAGCACTTACGGAACCGGTTACAATGGTTCATTATTGTTCACCAACCTGATTCAATGGCCTTCGTTTCTTAACATTAAAGATTTCAAGGATTCAAACAATGGTACATTTGCAAATCCAAGTGATTTTTATGACGCTTATGCTATCAACCCTTACTGGATCACTGATAACTCACGGATCAATAAACAGAGAGACGTGTTCTTGTCTAACTTAAGATTGTCTTACCAGGTAAATAATTGGATGGACCTGAATTATACCGTTTCTCAAAACTTTGGTATCGATCAGGAAAAATACACCCGCCGCCAGGTTAACTTTACACCATATAGCATAAGCGACCCACTTGGTGCAGGTAGTGTACAAAGTACATTTAAAACTGGTGTTGCACCTGGTATAGTAAGTGATTACTATCAATACGGTGATGGCACATCAAACTTTGGCGATGCCGATGGTTTTGCAAGGTTACAAGGTGACGCGACAATTAACTTGCATAAAACCTTTTTCAAGGATTTTAAAACAAGTTTATTATTAGGTAACACTATCCGCCAGCAATATCGTAAAGGACAGTCAACCGGAAGCAACAACCTGTTGATCAAAGATTTCTATAATATCAACACCATTGGTGGTGTAGTTAACGCCTCGGAAGCTGAAACTAAAATTCGCCAGGTGGCATATTTTGGTGCTTTAAACATCGGGTACAAAGATTACTTGTTTTTAGAGGGTACTTTAAGAAACGAAAGAGATTCTCGCCTAAATGCTAAAAACCGTTCTTTCTACTACCCATCAGGTAAAATTTCATTCATCCCTACAGATGCTTTTGAATTCCTGAAAAATAACAAAGTATTAAGTTATGCTAAAGTTTACGGTTCAGTAAGCCGCGTGGGTAACATCTCAATCGGTGCTTACAGGCTGCAAAATACTTATGGCGTAACTTCTGGTTTCCCTTATGGTTCATTAGGCGCGTTAACTGCAAGCACTATCAACTACAGCCCTAACTTGAAACCGGAATCAATCAACGAGATAGAGGTTGGAACTGAGCTTTCATTTTTTGATGGCCGCATCTCTGCAAAAGCTACTTACTACAAACAGAATAGCAAAAACCAAACGCTGCAAATCAGCACATCTGCGGCAACTGGCTATTCTGCGGCGTTAATTAACGCTGGTGAAATTCAATCAACCGGTACTGAATTTGAGTTGATCGGAGACATCTTAACCAAATCAAAAAATAAAGTTGGTTTAAGGCTTGGCGGTAACCTGTCAATAAACGATTCAAAAGTGTTGTCATTATTACCTGGTATTAACTCGTTACAAATCGGTAATAACGTTTACGCACAAGTTGGTCAGCCTTTCCCAATCTACAAAGGAACAGACCTTGTTAAAGATCCACAAGGTAGAACTGTAGTTGACGCAGTTACTGGTTTGCCTTCCGTTGACCCTACTCAGAAAAACTTTGGCCGTACCACACCCAAATATATCTTAGGCGTTAATGCACAGGTGAGTTATGATATTGTAACTTTATCAGGTGTAGGTGAGTATCGTGGTGGCTATATTATTTACAATGGCGTGGGTTCTACCTTAAACTTTGGCGGTTCATCATATTTGTCAGCAGCGGCAGGCCGTCAACGCTTTATTTATCCAAATTCAGTAATTCAAACATCTCCGGGTGTTTATACACCTAATACGAGTGTTTCAATTGCTGATGGCAACTATGGTTTCTGGCAAAGTTCTGCTTACAACACTGCGAACGGTCCAAGGGTTACAAGTGCTGCATTCTGGAAAATCCGCGAAATTGCTTTGGCATTTGACCTGACAAAATTTATCCGTACAACAGGTTTTGTTAAAGGTTTATCATTCGCTTTAACTGGTCGTAACCTGGCTTTGTGGACTCCTAAAAGCAACACTTATGGTGACCCTGAGTTCAGTAACTCTGTTGGTAATGATGCTGGCACTAACAGTGCCTCTCAAACACCCGCAACCCGTGTTTACGGTGCTGACCTTCACGTAACATTTTAATTAGCTTAAAATATTAAAGAAATGAAAAAATATATATATATAATGGTTGGTCTGCTTACGGTCGGTATTTCCGGTTGTAAAAAAGATTTCTTAGACCTTCAGGTGAACCCGAATACCCCTTCGGTTACTACCCCGCAGTTCACATTGGCGGGTGCTTTGAAAATTGCAGCCGATATTGTTAACATCAACTATCCGCATTATGGTGTATGGGCAGGTCAGTTATCGCCAAGCGGTAACTATGTGCCAAGTCCAACACTGCAACAATACCAGTTTACTACGGATAACTTCCAGGTATTTGCCCCGCTCTATTCAAATCTTACCAACTTTGATAATCTTGAAAAGATGGGTGCCGCTGATGCATCATTAGCTAAATTCAGGGCCATTGCAAAGATCATGAAAGCATATGATTTTGAGCAGTTGGTTGATAACTATAATGATGTTCCATATACAGACGCTTTTAAAGCTTCGACTACCTTCTTTCCAAAGTATGACAAGGGAGCTGATATTTACGCAGATTTGATTAAGCAAATAGATGCAGCCATTGCCCTTATTGATGCTAACACTTCTGCAACAAATCCCGACGTTTCTGATATCGTTTTTAAAGGTGATATGACCAAGTGGAAACAGTTTGCTAATACTTTGAAATTACGCTTATCTTTACGTAGCGGAATCTCTGCTACATTACCCACTGCTGGTTCTGCTTATCTTACAGCAAGTGTACAAGCGGCTACTCAGCCCGGTTATGCAAACAGCGATGCGGTTGGCGGTCAGCAAAGTCCATTTTGGAGAAGCTTTGGCTTTGATCAAAATGGTAACCCAACAGGTAATAATGCATATTACCGTGCTAATGCTTTCGAGGTAAACTTGCTTAACAGCTTTAATGACCCAAGGGTATCTAAATTTTATGCACCAATTACAAGTGGTGCAATTGTGGGTATTATTTTTGGTGATGCGACTGCCATCCCGAATGCTGGTACAAGTGCTATCGGATCGGGACTACTCAAATCCGCTGCTCAGGACGGTATTTTACTGTCATCTGCCGAATCGTTCTTTTTACAGGCTGAAGCAGTTCAAAATGGTAAAATTACCGGTGCAACTGCTCAATCGTTGTATGAGCAAGGCATAACAGCCTCATTCGTAGCTGTTGGATTAACTGCCGCCAATGCAACTACTTATTACAATCAAAATATTGCAAATGTTAGCTGGGCAGCAAGTACTGATAAAGAAAGGGCAATAATAACTCAAAAATGGATTTCATTAACAGGTTATGGTAGCCTTGAAGCTTACAATGAATTAAGAAGAACAGGCTTCCCTGCCGGTGTTCCACGATCAATTGATTCAAAAGCTATTGGTACTGGTTTGCCAACAAGGATTTTATATCCAACCTCTGAATACCAGCAAAATGCCGATAATGTTGGCAAAGAAGGTACTATTAACCCATTTGGCTCAAAGATATTCTGGGCTAAGTAATTAAAAACTGATAGACATGAAAAAAAATATATATTCAAAACTAACGGCCTTGTTATTGTTGGCCGGGGTTACTACAATCACTTCGTGCCTGAAGGACAACAGATATGTAGATTTTGAAAATGTGGGTACGCTTATTGAATTGCCAATTGCAGCATCAGGACTGTTTCATGCAGAAGCTTTCCCGATACTAAACACACCGCAATCGTTTAAGGTACCGGTAAACGTTGCCGCGCCCAAAGCTTTGGGATCTGCTTTAACAGTTACGCTAATAGTTGATGCCGCAGCTTTGAAGAAGTACAATGACGATACAGAAGCTCAATACAAAATAGACAGTCTTGCCTATGAAAATGACAACACCGGGACGGTTGATCAACCCGCACCTCCGGCGCTTTATACATTATTACCAAGCAACTATTATACGCTGGATAATTTGAAAGTTACGGTGCCGGCCAACCAACATTTGGGTTACATGACAGTAACTTTGCCGAATACTACGTTGCTTAATCCATCTACCGCCTATGCTTTGCCTATAAGTATAGCTGATGCGAGCGGTCAGAAAATAAGCCAGTATAAAACGGTTTTTTATAATGTGCAGGCTAAAAATCAGTATGATGGTGTTTACACAGTTAAAGGTTTTGTTACGAGAGAAGGCGATGACGGAACATTAGCCGGTATTATTAAATCAGGCGTAACTCGTCCGTTAGCTACTGTTTCAGCAAGTGCTGTTTCGTTTCAAATACCGTGGCGAGATGGGTCTTCTGCGGGGGGCCTTGCTGGTACTACTATTACAGTTAACTCTGCTACTAATAAAATAACTGTTGCTTCGTCGTCAAATCCTGCTTTGAAGAACTTACCTGGTTACGATAATAGATATGATCCTGCAACTAAAACATTTTATATATCTGTTTATTGGGGAACCGGACCTTCAAACAGAGCTACTACCGATACTTTGGTTTATAAAGGCCCGAGGTAGAAGTTAACTTGATGATTTCTCTTAGAAAAGAGGTTGTTCTTCTTAATTAAGAACACCTCTTTCTTAATACAGCACGTAGACGTCGGTTTACGAATAAATTTAAAACATCTGTACGCAAAATATATTTGGCGAAAGTTTTTGTAATACAAATTATGGTTTTAGGTTGTCTGTCATGATTAATCAATTATTTGACAGCAAAAGATCATCCGGGCTGTAAAATAAAAGGTTGCACTTCAAAAGTGCAGCCTTTTTAGCATTATTAAATTTTAATACAGCTAACATGTATCGTTGTTACACAGATTCATAGAGTAAATAATGTTGTCCTCTACTTTATAATTACTTGACTAAGTTAAATCGATGGTATTTTGTTGCGTAAGTTGAAATGTAGTTCCATTAGTGCGTTTTATGGTCACGGTAACAGTATTAACGTTAGGATTAGCTGTTGCTGTATATGTACCAGTGGCTGATTGCGCGTTAGTACTAATCCTGGTTATATTGCCGTTTAAACCATATAAATAGTAAACAATATTGGAGTTTAGAGGGTCATTTACTGCTCCAAGCATATGCTCGGCTACAATCGGTTTAGGTATTTTGTAATCACCGGTAGCAATTGCCCATTTTGATCCGGTTGTTATTGTAATCAGTTTTCCGGAAGTTGCAACTATCTGTGAACCACTGGCTGTATAACTCGTTTTTATATAATCCCTCATAATTGGAGGAGACATGTCTATGATCGCGCTTTCAGCAATCCATTGGTCAACGGCTTTATAGTAACGAACCAGATCATTATGGATTGCCTGATAATTTGTGGCTGATTGATAAGTAGCAGTAACTACAAATGATTTGCCGGTGGAATAGCCCTCTTCAGTTACAACCGAATGCATATAATCAGGACCAGGAATACTTACTGATCCAAAGGCAGGGATACCTTCCTTAAAGGTAGGATACTGCCTTGTATCATAATATAAGCCCGAAATAACGAGTGGTGCCTGGCCGTAAGTCGCAAAATAAGTTCCGGGCACATTAGGATAGGGTTGTAACTCAACATAATTGGGTGCTGCCACATTAGTTTTGATTGTTTTAGACGTATTAGCTTGGTTACTGCCAAAATCATTTTTCTTACACGCTGTAAGTCCGCTTAATAATAGGGCGGCGCCCCATAATAATTGTTTTTTCATATTGATTTGTGATATATTTCTATAAATATATAAATCAATATATTTCCCGCCAATAGGTGTTTTAACGGTATTTGATAAATATTTAATTGAGAATAGCGGAAGCGGTTGCTTTAATATTAAATTAATGTAATTATTTTTTATCCACGCTATATTTCCCTGGCCCAATAAATATTAAACCGGCAAACATAACAGCATCTTCTATGGCATGAGCGGCATCGCCCAGGCCGCCGCTTGTACCTAAATGCATTAAGGCGGCTACTATCATGTTTACAAATAATAGGATACAAACCGGCCGGAAAGCCAATCCGATGATAAGCAGGAAACCGCCAAAACATTCGGTAACAGCTGCAAGCAGACCCCAAACCACCGGCCAAAAATGAATGCCGACATATTTCATAGATGCGCCAAGGTGTTTCCAGCTTTCTGTGCCGCCTATCAATTTAGGATAGCCGTGATAAATGAACATAATACCCAACCCGATACGGATGATCAGTAACCCGAAGTTTTTGTAATTACCTAAATTGCCTAAAAGTGCCATTTAAAGATATTTTGTTGATGTGAGGGCTTAAGGTAATAAAAATGTTGGAAGGTATTAAGATATGAGAATAATTCCCCTTTTGAGCGCGCGCGTTGGAATAACGATGGAGCTTCAATATTCACATCGCTGCTAAACACAGTCCTCCCCGCCGACTTCTATGCGAGACCACGCGATTATGCGCTTTTTCTTATTTAAGTTGATGGCCACCCAGCTCCAGTTTGCCGACGATTTAGGTAACCCTATATGTTTATTAAATAATTGATCTTCAATAACTTGTGTTCGTATAATCGAAATTGTGTTAACCCTGTTAACCCCCTTGCTGGCTTAAGTTAACGGCTCTGTCATCTCACGAAAAGAACCACGCTTGCCACTTTTATTGGGGCTCATAGCTATTACTCCCCAATCTATCATATTCAAACTATTGTGCTTATATTACTATCACTAAACAACCCGTATGAAAGCAAGCCTTATTTTATCCTTATGTGTTTTTTCGTTACAAGCATTGGCGCAAAAAAAACCGCTGCGCCAGCATGTAAATGCTAAAGCCGATGCCTTGCAGGAGCAGGTAACAACCTGGCGGCGTGATTTTCATGAACATCCTGAATTGGGTAACCATGAGGTGCGCACCTCAGCCATTATCGCAAAGCATTTACAATCATTGGGTATTGAGGTAACAACCGGTATAGCTACTACCGGTGTGGTTGGGGTGTTGAAAGGCGGGCATCCGGGCCCGGTTGTGGCTCTGAGGGCGGATATGGACGGGTTGCCGGTTATTGAGCGTACGCCTGTGCCGTTTGCATCTAAAGTAAAAACTACTTATAACGGACAGGAGGTTGGCGTGATGCATGCCTGTGGGCACGATTCGCACATGGCCATACTGATGGCGGTTGCACAGGTGCTATCGTCAATGAAAGCAGACTTGCACGGAACCGTAAAATTCATTTTTCAACCCGCCGAAGAGGGCGTTGAACCCGGACAGAAAGGCGGGGCCGAGGAGATGGTAAAAGAAGGGGTGTTGGACAACCCAAAAGTCGACGTGGTTTTTGGCCTGCACATCAATTCGCAAACGGAGGTTGGCAAAATAACCTATCGGCCGGGCGGCACAATGGCCGGGGTTAATGACATGCAGATCATCGTAAAAGGGCGGTCGGCGCACGGGGCTTATCCATGGTCGAGCGTTGACCCTATCGTAACTTCGGCCCAGATCATCAATAACCTGCAAACCATAGTGAGCCGCAATGTCAATATAACCGAGAACCCGGCAGTAGTTACCATTGGTGCCATAAAGGGAGGCAATCGCTCAAACATTATCCCCGAATCGGTTGAAATGCTGGGTACCCTCCGCTCCTTCACCCCTGCTGACGAAAAAATGCTGGTTACCAGGGTAACCGAAATTGCCACCAAAACAGCCGAAGCGCAGGGAGCAACAGCTACGGTAAAGATTCCGTACAGTAACCACTATCCGGTTACTTATAACGACCCCGAGCTGACCCAAAAAATGCTGCCGAGCCTGCAGCAAACTGCCGGTGCCGCTAATGTGTTGTTGCGCCCCCCTGTAACGGGCGCCGAAGATTTTAGCTTTTACCAGGAAAAGGTACCGGGCTTGTTCATATTTTTGGGCGGTATGCCAAAGGGGGGCGATCCGCTGAAAGCACCATCGCACCATACACCCGATTTTTATATTGATGAAAGCGGCTTTAGTTTAGGTGTAAAAGCTTTGTGCAATATGACTATTGATTACATGAACAGCAAAAGATAAGTTAAATGTCACCCGATGACTCTTTTTTATTGCTGCTGAAACAATAGCGATCAAAAAGTATTTTTACAACGGCTTATTCGTATATTGAACGGCTTTAATAGCATAGTGTGAAATCGTTAAGATCATGAAAAAGCATTTACTACCCCTTTTATGCCTGTGCATGTTTATGAGCAGTTTGCCTGGTATTGCAGCTTCGGCAAAAATGATGTTGCCCGCCGATACGGTAGCTAAATTAAAGCCCGAGGTGCGCCAGGTTGTTGAAACGGTAATAAAAGCTTCCGGCACTTTCAGTATCGAAGCAGTATCTGATCTTTACGCTCCTAATGCCGTAGTAGCCGATGAACAGCCTCCCTTTTCGTGGAACGGGCAACTGGCCGGTGTGCAATGGATAAATTCGGTACAAAAAGCGGTTAAGGATTTTAAGATCAGGGATTTTAAAGTCGATTTGCAGCGCATCAAAACTTTTCAGCAAACCGACGAAATAGTTTACCTCATAGCTCCTGTTGAATATACAGGCCTTGTGAATGGCGAACATTTTGAAGAACAGGGGGCTTTTTCGTTCGTATTAAGGATAGTGAGCGGTAAATGGCTCATTAAAAGCCAGGCCTGGGTACCGCGCAACGGCATGTAAAACACCAGTCTGTATCATATGCTGGTCTACTTTTGCAATCTGAATTTAAAATTAAGATTGACAAATTCCCCTTTAGAGATGGCCCCGGTTTTATTTATAACTTAGCTTTTATGAACGCTATCCTACATATATTAAATGGCGATGCCGCGTTAGATGGTTTTGATCAAACCGGTCTCGATGGCGATGTTATGGTTTGGCGCGAGGTGTTTTCTGAAGGCCCTTTACAGGAAAATATCCTTTCAGGAAGTTTCTGGACCGCGCGCCGCGATTGGATTGGGACAACATTCGATGCCCCGGCAGATGAATATCAGCATAAAGTGATAGATGAGCTTGGCAAACTAAACAGCCGGTATACCGAGATTAACCTGTGGTTTGAATTTGATTTGCATTGCCAGGTAAACCTGCTGGGCGTATTGGAAATGCTTTCGCTGAAAACCGATATGTCGGCCCCGGCCATTTATCTCATTTGCCTGGCCGATTGCGTTCAGTTTGATAATAAGAAAGGCCTCGGTGAATTAACCGGCGAACAATTTGAAGAGTTGTATGATGCCCGCGAGCACCTGAACGAATGGGAGCTCGGGCTGGCCGCCGATGCATGGAGGCTATATGTTAATAATGACCTCGCCGGGTTAGAAAAATGGCTAAACGAAAATACCTTTTGGGGCGGCCTCCCGCTGCTTAAGCCCGCACTACAGGCACACCTTAAACGGATGCAAACCAATGCGGATGGGTTGAGCTATATCGAACAAAAACTACTGGATATTTATAATGGCGGCGCAAAAACCAAAACGGCCATTTACCACGCTTTTTGGAAAAATGAAAGTATTTTTGGCATGGGCGATAGCGAGATCGATATCTACCTCAATAAACTGAAGGAAAAAGGGTTGATTGAGTTATAATCATTTCGACTGAGCAGAGAGGGGTTGAACATTGAGGCGAAAGCGAGATCTTATACGCCCGGCTTAAACGCATTGCATACCCGCTTGTTTATAGTGCATAAGATCTCTCACCCGGTCCTCGTTTCGAAATGACAACGGGATATTAAAGCATTACGGAACCGTGACGGCTATCGTTGGCGACCTTTCACTCTCATTCTTCATCCTATCTAATGCTGTGACTACATAAAAATAAGTTTTACCCTTAATAACAGTATTATCGTCGTATCCAAGCGTGGGATCATATTTGATTTTGAGAATGTTTTTAGGATTGTCGATGTCTATCTTTTCACCATCGTTAAAGCGGTAGATCACATAGCCGTAAACCGGCTCTTCGTCTTTAGCTAAAGTTGGAGTAAGCCACCTCACTGCTACACTTTTACCTACGGCTTTGGCCGTAACCTGTTGAGGGGCGTTAGGCGGTATCGAATCGCGCCATAGCATTACCGGCGGCAGTGCAGGGTATTGGTAATAATTGTCGCGGAGCGAGTCGGTAAAGCCAAGCGGGTTGCTGGTGAGTGAGTTGGAACTAAAGTAAACACTGCCCTGAACCCTTGGGTTGTTGCGAATAAGTTCTATTTGCCGAGGTAGCTGAGCCGGGCTCCTGAAAGCCTGAACTTTGCGCTCATTGATGCGGTAAGCCGCCTGGCCTACATACAAATGCCTGCCATAAGTATTGTCGCCCCACCAGTCGAGCAGCTTTTGAAAATCGGCGGCACGGTTGCCTATCTGCCAGTAAAGCTGCGGATTGATATAATCTATCCAGCCTTCTTTTACCCACTTGCGGGTATCGGCGTAGTTTTCATAATATGAGGAACCGCCATTGGTTTCGGAACCTTCCTCATTTTGCGCTTTATTAGCCCAGATGCCAAAAGGACTTACACCAAATTTGACGTTAGGATCATGCGCATGAACGCTGTCGGCAATCATATGTATCAGCAGGTCCACATTATGACGGCGCCAGTCTTTAATATTATCGTAACCCTCACCGTACTTTCTAAATGTTTCCTCGTCGTTTATTTTTTGACCGGCAATGGGATATGGATAAAAATAATCGTCCATGTGTACGCCGTCTATGTCGTAATTATCCACAACATCCAGTATTACCTGTACAATATAGTCGCGCACTTCGGGCAGGCCGGGGTTAAAAGTTTTAATGCCGCCGTAGGTAAAGAACCATTCAGGCTTTATTTTGGTAATATGCTGCGGACTAAGCGCTGCAAAGTTGCCGTCAAAAGTAGCGCGGTAAGGGTTAAACCAGGCGTGCAGCTCCATGCCGCGTTTATGTGCTTCGGTGATGGCAAATTCAAGCGGGTCATAATTAGGGCTGGGGGCCTGGCCCTGTTTACCGGTTAAATATTTCGACCAGGGCTCACGGCTTTTGGCATAAAATGCATCGGCAGCGGGCCGCACCTGTAGCATAACCGCATTGATCCCGGTTTCCTGGTGCGAGTTCAGTATATCTATAAGCTCTTGTTTCTGCTTTTCTGATGGAGCTTTGGAGTTGGTTGGCCAGTCAATGTTAACCACGGTGGCTATCCATACTCCCCTGAATTCGCGCTTAGGCTGCATTTTTACATCAACCGGTGCCGGTACAAGATCGGCCGGCTGCGCATTAACTGTTAAACTTGTAAACAGGATTATAATCAGGAGTATGAACCGTTGGTATATATGCATCAAATAGAATTAAATTGAAAGTTGCAAAGATATAAACTCATAACGTAGCAGGTTTATTATGAAGTATAAAAATTGAAGCCTTATTGTGTTTTAAACATTTTGTAGTTATTTTAGCTCAACGCCTAAAACAATTGATGTAATAATTTTTTAAAAAATCATATTTTTAGTGTTTTAACGTTCAATATGTTAACCATTAAGGATAAACGCATCTGTATATACTTGCAGGAAAGCGCTTTACATCAATTAACAGTTGATATTTCGTTAAAAACTAAACACTATAGCTAAGCTTTTGTTATACCACTTGCTTAACTATGCTAAAACTTAACATTTAATTGCTATGGAAAACCAATCTGGGCAACAACAACCTAAGAAAAACTCAAACGTCATTTATTTTCTTATTGTAGTAGTGCTTGCTTTATTGGGTACCGATGTGTATCTGTACCTGCAAAAAAACAACTCCGATAAAAAAATAGTTTATCAGCATGATGAGCAAACAAGGCTGCAAACCGAGCTCGACAGTCTTGAATCGCAGGTTGAACAGGTCACTGCAGGCAAAGCCAAGATGACCGCGGCACTAACCGCCAAAAACGATTCGTTAAAATCTACCATTAAAGTTTTGAGGGCTAAACTGGCCAAAGGTAAACTTACCGCACAAGAACTTGCCAAAGTACAGGAGGATGTAAAACAACTCCGTTATTTTGTAACCAAGTATACTGCCGACATTGATGAGCTCAAAAAACAGAACACATCGCTCACCACCGAAAGGGACACTTTAAAAACCAATTTGGCAACGGTTGCCAAAAAGGTGGATACGCTATCCAAACAAAATGAGGATCTTGGTGCTAAGGTGAAAGTAGCCCAGGCACTCAAGCTGGCAACATCAGATGTGGTGGCCTATAAAATAAAAGGCAGCGGAAAAGAGGTTGATGTAACCCGTGCAAACCCAGCCAAAAAACTGAAGATCAACTTCACTGTGGCCAGCAATACTTTGGCTACAAAAGCTATGCATGATATTTATGTACGCGTCATTGATCCAACCGGAAACCTGATTACAGCACCTGATTCAGGAACTTTCAGCGCCGATGGCCAGGACCTGCAATACACCTACAAAACATCCATTGATTTTAAGGATGATGGCACACAATACACCATCGACTGGATAAACCCAACCCTGCCATTCCAAAAAGGCACTTATACCATTATGCTTTATGCTGATGGTGGTACTATGGGTAAAACAGGTATTACACTTAAATAATCATCGGCACTAATTTTTCGAATTAAGTCGAATTTTACGAATACACACAAAGAGGCCCGGTTTGCTGCTGCAATCCGGGCCTCTTTGTGTTTTGTCTGATGTTCAGACGAAACTGTTATTGCAAGATGGCGGAATTATGAATTGTTTTTAATTCGTGTAATTCGACTTAATTCGAAAAATTAGGGATCATTACATTTTCATCAATGCCGGGCTTATCCTTAAATAAACTTCAAAGCCAACAGGTGCGCTACCGTAAAGCGGCTTTAACGCCGATGGTGAAACATTGAGCGTAGCCTGTACGCCGCCGGTAACATTGGTGTTTTTGAAGCTGCTTAAAATACGGTTTGCTCCCAGGGTTAAAGCATTGATATTAAAGTTGGGGTTAAGCGGATAGGCATCGTGCATGTCCAGTTCTTCGGCGTCTTTTTGCACAAATTCATATCTGCCATAAACAGCGGTTTTGTTGAGCTGTAAAGTATTCTCCAATAAAACGGACGGCTGCGTTTTATGATTGTCCGAATAATGGTTTTGTCCGTAAACCAGTGTAGTTGCTACATAGCTGTTTTTGCTTAACATTTTGGTATGGATGGCTGATGCAGTGAACCTGTTTACGTTTTGCCCCGGCTCAGCTTCTTCCGCGCTGTGGATCCATCCGTCTGATACCTGCAGGGCCCACTCTTTGGATGGATTATAGGATAAACGTGCCGAGTATGAATCAAATCGCATTTTATCAAAATCATAGCGGTGCTCATCCGGCTCGCGGCCGGTAAATATGGATCCCTCCAGTTTGACATTTTTTATGCGGAAGCCCAATGTTGCAACACCAAAGGTGATATGTGTAGCATCCTGGTAATGATGACCAAGCGGCGCATCGGGGTCATTGATGGCCGAAAGGCGGTGCATAAATACCGGCGGACCTAAAGCCGGCTCTCCCGGGTAACCGAACGAAAGATAGAGATCAGCATCCTTAGCCACGCGCTGGGTATAAGCTACACTCAACTCGGCAAAAAGATCGTGTGGGTGCTGTTTGTCGACCAATTTTTGTCCTTTGTAGGATTCGCCGGTTTGATACAGGAGCGGATAGCCGCCGTTGCCCACTAAAAAGGGATCGAACGAGAACATGGTATTAATGGAGAACAGCCCATTATTGCCTACCTTTCGCTGGGTCATGAACATAAGCCAGTTGGGTACATCAATTCTGTTACTGCCACCTCTCTTGCCCGAATTAAACAGGTCCTGGTTGTTATAGCGCGCAAAAAAGCTACCATGTACCATGCTCATCCATTTTTTACCATGGATCATGTAGGCATACATCGGAGTTTCATCAGGCACCCACGAAGTACCTGAACCATCGCGGTTCATGGGGAGATCGCGCGAGAACTGGCTCGTCATCATCATATGGTGCATGGGCGTATCCTTTTTCATATTGCCCATATCCATAACCATAGGTTTGGTGCTGTTCATGCGCATATTCTTTTTTGTGGTATCGCTCATCTTCATATCGTGATGGTGCTGAGCGGATGCGCCCACGGCAGCCAGGCTTAGGGCAATTAACACAATATATGCTTTCATATTAGTGTAGGTTAAAGATTAAAAAAGTTGTACTCCAGCCTGATGAGGTACATGTTTTTAGTATTCCGTTGCATATCATTATAGATAGGCGTACGGTACGAGAAATCAAGCCGGCAGGTACTGTTAAATATCAGTTGCAAAGCGGGTGCAACGTCCAGATAACTTTCGTTATGCCCTGGGTTGGTTTTGCCCAGCAGTTCACAATACAAGTTTAAATTTACCTGCTTGTAGTCGCGATAATTACGCGGCAAAAGCAAATAGCCGCCAGATAAGGTATAAGCCGCGGCATTACGTACTCTATGGGTTGAAATTTCATAGTTCCCGCTGTTATTAAACGCCCGCAAATAGCTTGCCGAACCTGAAAGTGCCAGCTTATGCAGCAACTGGGTGAAAACCACCCCGCCTTGTGCTCCGCTGTTATCCCCTTCCAAAGTAATTTCACGGTTTACTATGGGGTTGTTGATGCTTGCCAGTTTGGCAAAAAATGCCCCCCTAAAATGCCGCTGAACGGTATCGATAGATAGGAACCGGTACTTGGCGTACACGCTGCCACCTTCAAAGTGCTGGCTTGAATTATAATAATCAGACATGTAAACCGAGCCATGCACCATCAAATGCCGGCTAACACCATACATGGCCTCAATAGTACTGCGGTTTTTGTACGATGGCTTAAAGTATCCCTGGTTTTCCACGCGGATGCCCAATGAGCCGGTTGCCATATTGCTGGCCGGTTCCGTATTTACATACAGTTCCTGCGCCAATACAGGGCGTGCCATTGCCATAAGGCAAGCAGCCAATAATATCCTCTTCATAAAAAATGATGTTAAATGAAGAATTTAGATAGCTAAATGATAAACGCGGCCACTTGCAGGGGCAGTATCGGTAACCTGGCCAAGGTATTTTTTTGATACCGATTTGGGTGCGAAACCATTGTCAACCACGGTAAAGCTCACATCGCCGGTAAATGATTTATCGGCAGCGTTAAGCAGGCGGTAAGTATCGCCCCCGTAGTTAAATGTATTCTCGGCAACTTTGGTATTGGCAAAATTATAAGTGGCTTTTAAACTGTTAACCGAAAATCCCGAGCCCTGAACCTTTTTGCTGATCTGCTCGAAATTTACCGGCACGTCATTTTTAAAGGTAATGAGGTAAGTGTTACGGATCAGATCAGTTTTGATCTCGCCAATAAACGGCAGTGTGCGTAATGCTTTTTCGGTTGATTTGGCGCACAGGGCGCAGGTAAGGCCGCTAACCTGGAGTTCGGCTTTGGTAAATTGGGCTTTAGCTGCTGTTACTGAAAGCGCAAATATGATGATGAATATTTTTAAAGTTTTCATGTTGATCGTGTAATTAATTGTTAGAGAATAAACTATTGATAAGGTTTACCGGGTTTAACAATTAACAGATCAAATGCGGAAGATACAGTTGCGGATAAATGTGGCGATGCCCTGAACCGATGGATCGGGAGGGCTGCGGTCATAAAATTTGTCGGAAGAAGAAGATGGCAAGGCCGGAAATAGGTTGTCGAACGACCAGCTTGGCAGTTCAAAGCCAAACATCTTTGCTAAAAACGAAGTTGATTCGCCCTGGTGAGCGTCTTTTACTTTTACTTCAAGCTGTTTATCCTTGCAGCATTTCATTTTGCCGCCTTTTTGGTCCATTTTGCAGTTAACCGCCGGGGCATCAATTTTTACAGATGCTACGTAGTCGCCGCAAATATGGAAATTAAGAGCAAAGCCCAATACCGTAACTGTGTACAGCATAGTGAGTAATATCGCTCCTGATCTTTTTACCATACTGCAAAAGTAGGTGATTAACTTGTTGATTACAAAATGTTTTTATCAGTTGGGATAACACATTGTTTAACAAATGTGCGAATAGTGATTTTGGCATATACCAAAAAGCCCCGGCTTTGCGCCGGGGACTTCTTCTTTAAACTATTAACTGATCTTATTATTAATTCACTGTGTTACTGGGCAGCTTGTTTAGCCTGCTCCTTCATTTTTTCGTTTGCCACAATGGTGATCTCAACCCTGCGGTTTTGTGCGCGGCCATCGGCAGTGGTATTATCGGCAATTGGTTCGCTTTCGCCTTTACCGGTCACTGTCATACGTGATGAAGCTACATTACCCGCAACTAAATATGATTTTACAGCATCCGCCCTCTTTACTGAAAGTGTTTGATTATAACTGTCAGATCCGGTATTATCGGTATGGCCAATAATGGTGATATTAGTTTCCGGATTTTTTTGTAACGACGCTGCAAGGTTTTGCAGGTTAGTTTGAGCGGCAGATTTTAAATCTGATTTATCAGTATCAAATAAAATACCTGAATCAAATTTAACCAAAATACCTTCACCTTCGCGGGTTACTGTGGCGCCCGGCACTGTTTGTTTAATTTCGGCAGCTTGCCTGTCCATATTACGGCCGATAAAAGCACCCGCGGTACCACCTACAGCACCACCTATAATAGCACCTAAAGCGGTATTACCGGCAGCTTTACCAATAAAAGCACCTACTGTACCACCGGCACCCGCGCCAATAGCAGCACCTTTTTGTGTTTTTGTAAGTGAATTACATCCTGAGCCTAATATGCCTGCTGTAGCTAATGCTATACCAAGGGTGGCTACTTTTAATTTAAGCGTTCTCATCGTACTTGTATATTATGTTATACCGTACTTTTTACAAAGCAGATGCCAAAAAAAGCGGATGGCAGTATTATGCGCCGCTTCTATCAAAAGAACATCTCCCATCAATCATAGCAACATTTTTTTAATGATAAGTAAAGTTAATTTCAATGAAGTAAAGAATACGGGATTATTGATTTTTGCAACACTGCCCGATTTTTAGTACAAAGCAGCAGTAAAATTTTTGCTACAGTACAATTTGGCATGCCTTTTTGCAGTTTTAGGAAATTACTATCAGTGTAGCCGGGAAAATAAGTTTAAAGGTACTTCCTTTATCTTTTTCAGAAATTACATTGATTTCAATATCATGAAAGGCCGCTATTGATTTTACAATAGGCAGGCCCAATCCAAAGCTGTCTTGTTGTAATGACTGTCTGAATTTTTTAAAGCGGTTAAAGATCAGCGGGATGGCGTCTTCATCTATACCGATGCCGGTATCAGCTATACTGATCATATACTTATCATTTACAGCAATGCCTGTTACCTTAATGCTGCCGCCCTCAAGATTGTATTTAATGGCATTGTTGATAAGATTAAAGAACAGGTTAAAGAGTAAAAATTTATTGATGTTGACAAAATGCCAGTTCTCTGGCATCAACATTTCATAGCTGATGTTTTTATCCTGCAGACGAATGGAGATCTCGTCATAAACCTCTTGCAACAGTTCGGATACCGATACCTTGTCTTCTTTTAAAAACTGTTCGTTCTCTATCTGGGAAATGAGTAGCAGCGTTTTCGTAATGCTCTTCAACCGGTTCAGGATCTTTTGCATTTCCAATAACCTGCCTTTAAGCTCATCGTTGATATCCTCCTCCTCAAACATATTCTCGATTTTTGACTGAAGAATAGAGATGGGTGTCATAAGCTCATGCGATGCGTTGGAAATAAACTCCCGCTCTTTATGAAACTTATCGGCAATGGTTTCGATCATGTTATGGATACTGATATCCAGATGCTGAAAATCTGATGTGGTAGTACGTACCTGCCGGTAGGTATGAAAATTAGGGAATTTTTGCCCTACAAGCTTGGTTTTAATAATAAGCCGTAAAGGCTTAAGTACATAGGTTGAATATACCTGGTCGGCCAGTACGGTCAGCAAGATCATTCCCAGCAATACCTGGAAAGCTATATTTTGCAGGGGAACGCTGGTTTCATCCAAAGTATCCACACTTTTGCCAATTTCCAGCAGGTAATTTTTGTTCTTAACCTTAAAAGTGTGACTTAATATGCGATACTCTAAAGTATCCCCCTCACTAAAAAGGCGCTTGCCTCTTTTTATAGTATCCAGGAAATAATCGGGGTCAACTTCGTCCAGGCTGATATATTCCTCTTTAAGCGGGAGGTAGCTGCCGTAGCCTTCGCCGTTTTCGATGTAGGTTTCAATGCCCTTGCTTTTTACAATTTGCAGCAGCTTGTTTTTTTGTTTGATAAGCTTGCTGTCGACATAATTACGGCTGATATTTTTGATCAATACAGGAACAAGCAATACAAACAGTATCACGATAACCAGCTTGGAGATGGCGTTAAAAAGTGTAAGTTTTGTTCCTAATTTCAAATACTCAGGCGTTGATCTTTATTTTATAACCCAAACCACGTACCGTTTCCAGCCAGTCGGGCGGGGCATAGGCATTTAATTTTTTACGGATATTTTTAATATGCGCGTCAATATAATTGCTGTCATAGTCATTATTCACCACGCTGCCCCAAATATGCTCGCTCAGCTGCATGCGGGTAAGCGTACGGTTTTTATGTAAAATTAAATAGGCTATGAGGTCAAATTCTTTTTTGGTAATGGTATTAACAACGCTGTTATAATAGGATATAGTACGTGCGGTAAGGTCGATCAGGAAACCACCCAGTTCAACAATGTTATTTTTAACCCCAAACTTACGCCTGATGATGGCCTGCATACGGCTTTGCAGCTCAAGCAACGAAAAAGGCTTAGGCAAATAATCGTCGGCGCCAAGGTCGAGGCCTTTGATCCGGTCGTTGATCTCTGCACGGGCGGTGAGTATAATACATGCCGCCTCCGAATTAGTCTTTTTTGATTCCCTGAGCAGATCAAGGCCGTCATAATCGGGCAGGCCCAGGTCTATCAATATAAAATCATACAGGTTTGTGGCAATTTTTTCGGATGCCGAAGTGCCGTCAAAACAAACCTCGCAGATATAGTTATAGTTTGAAAGAAAAATTTCAAGTTCGTGGGCAAGTGCTGTTTCGTCTTCTATTATTAAAACATTCATGTATTATGACTAATAAAAAACGTAGTAAAAAGTTAAATTATAAAATGACTCGCGCCGGTTAAGCAATACTCCTTCTACGTTAACAGGGATAGAATATTTGTACGAAAATTCAAACGTATAATGCGGCCGGTTATAAGCCACCGGGATTTTGAAGCTGTAATTAAGCATGTTGAACCGGCGGTTACGGCTCGCATAACGCGGGTCATATTGTATAGAAATATTGGCGGCCTCGTCCCTGAAATGATGATCAAGTGAATAGCGCTGAACAAAATTCTGCGTGCCCAGGATGAAATTAAAGGAAGGGTTAAAGGAAAGAAAATCCTGGTCGTCAAAAATGCTCCAGCTGCTTTCCCAGTATTTTGAATTGCTTATGGTTAAAAAAATGTCGTTCGATTTTCCGAAAAGATAATCGAGCACAGCACTTGTTTTAAGGTAATGCCAATCGTATGAGTTTTTAAAATTGATATCATTTGAGGAGGCCGACTTAATAACCTGCGCGGCATCCCGGGCAAAAAAGAACCGCGTATAACTTACTGAGCCTGAAAAAGCCTTCGAAAATTTGTAAAAATAACCTCCGCCCAAATCAACCTCGTCAACAGGGGCATAACCCAAAACCTTAAAAGCCGACCCATATAAAAAGATACCCGACTTGGTATTATAAATCAGATCGGCAGTAACAAAAGGATATTTTACCGGGCCGGTACGGCCAAAAAACAGCACGTCGCTGCCATAACTTACCCCGGCCGAAATTGACCGTTTACGAATAATGGTGTCAGAATCGGCTACTAAGGGATGCTTACCGGCAAAAAGGCGCAAATCAGTATCCGCACCAAATACGGTGCCGCTTGCAGCCATAAAAAAAAGTAAGCAAAGGTATTTCATCAATATGGTAAATTGTTTAACCGGTTTAACTGCCATTTCTCCTCGGTATTTCGGGCGGGCGCTCCATGCCTTCGGGCCGGCGCTGCCTTTTTGGTTTGGGCTTAGGCGGTACGGCATCGTCGTCAACGGTAGCCGGCTTAGCCTGCCGCTTTGCTTTGGCTATTTCTTTTATTTTTTTCTTTTCATCCTCCAGTTGCTTTTTGGTTTTGGTAGTAGTATCAGCCGCTAATGAAGTATACGACAACACCCCCGGCTTTTTGTTACCGGTATGAGCAGGTGCATCAATGTTTTTTATAAGAGCATTGGCAAATGATATACGTGTTGCAAATATCAATAACAGGACAATATACGCAAACCACTTTATCATTGAGGAGAAGAAAAGGTAAAAATAAGGCTCAAATAACGGTCAATTTAAATGTTTACACCAAAATGAGAAAGGTACAACAAATAACAATTCATTTACAGAAGCACTTGTAAAAATGCCGATGCAAATGAATTATAACAGATCACAATTATGATGAAAGGTTTATGAGTGTACTTGAATGTTTGAAAGTCAGAGAGCGATGTCTTTTGACGGATAAACCCGGTTTTGATCGTCAATAATAACGCAGGCAACCTGGTTAAGCTGATTGATCATGTATAAGCCGGCGTTAACACCTATGGTGAGTATCGGTGTGGCCAAAGCATCGGCAAATTCAGCGGTGGGGCTAAGGATGCTTACGCTTGTAATACCGCTAACCGGAAAACCTTTTTTAGGGTTAAATACGTTGGTGAATTTTTTATTGCTGATGCTTGCATATTTTTCGGCATTAACCGATGTAGCAAAAGCAAGGTTACTGATCTCCAAATCAGCAAAGGGTTGGTTTAGCTGAGTAATGTCGGCATCAGCAACAGTCCAGGGCTGCAGGTTTGGTTGCAGGCCCCATGCAAGCAGGTCACCGCCAAAATTGATCACGCCGCTGCTTACACCGTTCATTTGCAATACATATTTAGCCCTGTCGGCGGCGTAGCCTTTGCCGTTTGCGCCAAAGCCTATGCGCATCCCTTTTTCTTTCAGAAAAACAGTTTGTTTAACAGTATCAAGCACTATGTTTTTGTAGCTGGCCAGTGATAGCGTACGTTTGGCGGTTTTTACCGAATTGTTTTCGGTTGTGGTTTCGTTAAACGCGTTATCAGCCAGGTAAGTAATATCAAAAGCGCCGTAAGTAAGTTCTGATATTTGCAGTGCCCTGTTAATGAGCCTAAATGTTTCTCCATCGGCTTTAACCGGGGCAACACCGGCATTACGGTTTATGTGGTTGATGCTGCTGTCATCGCTAAAAGCCGAAAGGAGTTTTTCAACCCTGTTAATTTCATCAATGGCAATGTCAATTTGCTCATCGGCCAGCAGCGGGTTATTGCCCACTACACTAATCTCAAATTTATCGCCCATTAAACGTATGTTACGTTTGTAGACTGTTAAATTATCGGTTAAAGTTTTTATAGCCAGCATAATAATATCTTTTAAGTATCTAAAAATGAACACACAATGCACCGTAAATTACCTTACGCGAGTTTGATCAATTACGCTACATCAATCCTTTACAAAAACTAAAGTAGCGGTGCTTTATGAAATTGAGATGAAAAAGGCTTTTTAATTAATATAATTAACTGATTTTGACATTTTTTAACACTTAAATGATAAAAAGAGTTAAAGCCGATAAAACGCTTACTGAAGAGGGCAAAACTGCGGCAAGATCGAACTTGGAATTTAATAAATTTTCAGCCCGGGCATTGTGCTGAAAATCTTGAAAGTAATATAGGCCATATAAAACCTGATGATGTCCGTTTTATCAGCTTGTTTTATTATCTAAAATTACGGACCAATTATCAATGAATTTTCCTTTTTAATGTTTAATGGCCCGTTTTTTTGATTCAATTTAAGGTTTTCATAAAACAAACGCCTATAGCCCGGTAAAAACCAGGCTGTAGGCGTTTCAATAATTTGAGTAAAATTTATTCCAGCGTTATTTGCCTCCTGATACTTTCTTCAAGCGAAATGAAGGTTTCGGTACGTTGAATGCCTCTTACACCCTGGATCTGCTCGTTCAAAACTTCACGCAGGTGAGTGGTATCATGACATACAATTTTAGCAAAAATGCTCCATTCGCCGGTAGTGTAATGTAACTCGACAATTTCTTTAATTGTTTTTAATTGCTTTACAGCTTCATTATACTGTGATCCTTTTTCGAGGTAAATACCCAGGAATGCAGTGATGTCATATCCTAACTTTTGCGGATCTACCTCAAGGCTGGCCCCTTTTATTACACCCATCTCCTCTAACTTTTTCATCCGCACGTGTATGGTTCCGCCAGAAACAATCAACTCTTTAGCTATCTCGGTGTATGGAGTGGTAGCATTTTTCATTAATATTGATAAAATCTGGATGTCAAGATTATCAATTTCTAAATTTTGAGCTTTTCTGTGGGACATAAATTTGAATATCTATATTGAAATACAAGTTTAATTAAAATTCGATTAAAAATAAAATATTTTTGTTGAAATATTTGCAAGAAATAGATAGTCCTATTAAATTTGTATCAAGCAAAAGGGAAATGCTTAATGTTCTTTAAAGTAAAAACAATGTTGGGTGGTGAAATTTTTGGCAGACACACCTCCTTGTCCCGGTGGCGGAGATCATGGAAAACCCGAAGCGGGCTAACCACTCTGTGAAGGTTCGAATCCTTCCCCAACAGCGAGTTTAAGTACAAAGTCAGAAGTCTTAAGTCAAAAGACTTAGAACTTCAGACTAACGACTTAAGACTTACAACACTGTAGGATGGTGAAATTTTTGGCAGACACACCTCCTTGTCGCGGTGGCGGAGAAATTGGGAAACTTTTAGCAATAAAAATAACCACTCCGTGAAGGTTCGACTCCTTCTCCTACAGCTCTTCTCATAATTTAGGTTTATAATTGGTTAGTAAAGGCCCCTGCCCATCAGGGGCTTTGCTGTTTTTACAGCTTTTTTATTTTGCACTCTCCAAAATATTGTAATCAGCCTAAGCCAATTCGCATAACATCATCCGGATAGCTTCACGGGCACCTGCCGAAAAAAGCAGGAAAGGAAATAACCTTTCTATATATGACCGGACGCAGCAAAAACCGTCAAAATTACAGTAAAAAATAATGTGTCATTTTTACACATTGGATATTGTTTCGTAAAGATTTAGTTATAAATTTGGTTGGCAACAATTTATTGCAATCGATTGTGGTATATTGCTGCCTTAAGTCCTGAAACCGATCCGAACACCAATTAACCCAATCTGCAATTAAGTCGATATGAAAAAAATCGTCCTGATGGTTCTTGTGGCATTCAGCTGCATTTACTTATCCTGTAACAAAACACGCCCCAATAAACCGCGCGTGCTTATCTTTTCAAAAACCATGGGCTTTCACCATGCATCCATCGATGCAGGCATAGCCGCTATCAAAAAGCTTGGCGCCGAAAATGGCTTTGAGGTAGACACTACAAAAAACTCGGCCATGTTTAACGAGGATACCCTCAAAAAGTATTCAACTGTTATTTTCTTAAGCACCACCGCCGATGTACTTGATTACAGGCAGGAAGCGGCCTTTGAACGTTATATTCAGGCGGGAGGCGGTTATGTAGGCATTCACGCCGCCGCCGATACAGAATATGACTGGGGGTGGTATGGTCGCCTGGTTGGCGCCTGGTTTTATGACCACCCGGGTATCCATGATAAAAACCCGAATGTACAGCCCGGCACTTATAATATAGTTGATGCCAACAACGATGCAACTAAAGATCTGCCTAAAGTATGGAAACGCACCGATGAGTTTTATAGTTTCCGCAAGCCATTAGCCACAGATGTACATGTACTCATTACCCTTGATGAAAACAGTTACAAAGGAGGGAAGCGTATGGGTAACCACCCTGCCACCTGGTATCATGATTTTGACGGGGGCCGTGCATTTTATACAGCCATGGGCCATACCGACGAAAGTTATAAAGAAACAGGCTACCTGAAAATGCTGCTTGCCGGTATTAAATATGCCATAGGCGAAAATAAGGAATTGGATTACAGCAAGGCTAAAACCCAACTGCCACCCGATGAGGATCGCTTTAAAAAGACACAATTATCAACCGGCGAATTTTTTGAGCCAACCGAGATGACCATATTGCCGAACCTGGATATTATGGTGATCCAGCGCCGCGGCGAGATCATGCTGTACAAGCACGATACCCAGAAGGTAAAGCAGGTTGGTTTTTTTGACGTATATTGGAAAGCCCATGTGCCCAATGTAAATGCCGAAGAAGGGATGCTTGGCCTGGCCAAAGACCCTGAGTTTGAAAAAAACAACTGGATTTACATTTATTACAGTCCTGCCGATAGTTCGGTAAACCGCCTTTCAAGGTTTACGTTTAAAAACGACACACTGGATAAAAAAACCGAGAAAGTTATTTTGGAGGTAAAGGCACAGCGCGAGATCTGTTGCCACACAGGGGGCTCGATAGCCTTTGGTCCGGGACCTGATAAAACCCTGTTCTTCTCGGCCGGGGATAATTCAACTCCGTTTAATGAAAAAGGACAGAAATATGTAAGCAGTGGTTATGCTCCGCTTGATGACAGGCCGGGTCACCTGCAGTTTGATGCACGCCGCTCGGCCGGTAATACCAATGACCTTCGCGGTAAAATTATGCGTATCAACCTTAAGGATGATGGTACATATGAAATCCCCGAAGGCAACCTGTTCCCGAAAGGTACGCCAAAAACCCGCCCGGAGATTTATGTAATGGGCGACAGGAACCCATACCGGATTTCGGTAGATCAGAAAAACGGCTACCTGTACTGGGGCGAAGTGGGTCCGGATGCGCATAATGACAGCCTTGACAACCGTGGCCCCATGGGATACGACGAGGTTAACCAGGCTAAAAAAGCGGGTAACTTTGGCTGGCCATATTTTGTAGGCGATAACAAACCGTACCACCTTTATGATTATACCACAGGCAAATCGGGCCCGGCGTTTGATCCTAAGCACCCGGTTAATAACTCGCGTAATAACACAGGTTTAACCGATCTGCCGCCGGCACAACCTGCATTTATCTGGTACCCTTATGGCCCGTCTGCAGATTTTCCGCAGGTTGGCGCAGGTGGCAGGAACGCTATGGCTGGTCCGGTTTATTATACCGATATGTTCCCCGAAGAAACCCGCCTGCCTGATTATTATAACGGCAAGTTTTTAGCATACGACTGGATGCGCGGCTGGATAAAGGCCATCACGCTAACTCCTGAAGGTGATTTTGACAAAATGGAACCTTTCTTCCCTAAGCTGAAGGTAAACTCCATGATTGATATGGAGGTTGGTCCAGATGGCAGGCTTTATGGGTTGGAGTACGGCAGTGGCTGGTTCTCGCATAACCCGGATGCAGGCCTGTTCCGCATTGACTATATTTCAGGCAACCGTCCTCCCGAAATTTCATCTTTCAAAGCTGATAAAACATCAGGCGTGCTGCCTTTTACTGTTAAGCTGACTGCCAAAGCCGCTGATCCGGAAAAAGATAATATTTCTTACACCTGGAACCTGGGTAATGGTGTAACTAAAGAAACAACCACCCCATCGCTTAGCTATACTTACACAACAGTTGGCGATTACAAAATTACTGTTGAAGCAAAAGACGATAAAGGTGCAGCAAGCAAAAGCGCGCCGGTTAGTATTTACGCGGGTAATGAGCAACCAACTGTTACTATCGCTATTACAGGCGGCAATAAGTCATTTTACCTGCCTGGTGTGCCGTTCAAATACGCGGTTAACGTAACCGATGGACCTGACACCAAAGCGATAGATCCAAAACGCATTTATGTTGGGCTTGATTATATCGAAGGCTTCGATAAAGCACAATCAGCCACGCAGCATGAGCAGGGCGAGCCCGAAAATCGTGGCAAAACCCTCATGCTCACTATGGATTGCAAAAGCTGCCACAAAGAAGATGGCAAATCCATAGGCCCGTCATTTGTTCAGGTGGCGGCCAGATACAAAAAAGATCCTAATGCCATGGCCAAACTCACCCAAAAGGTAATTAAAGGTGGTGCCGGTGCTTGGGGTGAAACCGCAATGTCTGCCCATCCGAACATTAAGCAAGGCGACCTTGATCAGATCATTAACTGGGTACTTTCGCTCGATAACAGCAATCAAAAGCCATCGTTAGCGGCATCGGGCACTATTATGCCTGCTCCGCCTGAAAAACAACAAGCGGCCGCGCTGGTATTATCGGCTAAATACACCGATGATGGCGGTAATGACATTAAGAAGTTGACCGGAAGTGCCATTGTATCATTAAACAGCAGTACTTACCAGTTTAAAGGCACCGAGAAATTCAACGGGTTTACCGCCTTTAAATACAATGGCATTAACCTGATGATCTATCCTCCAGGTGAAGGCTGGTTTGAGCTGGATAACATCGATCTTACCGGGGTACATTCCATTAACCTTACCAATTTCTGGCAAGGGCCACCGACTGCTCCGCTTAATTTTGAAGTAAGACTTGATTCGGAAACAGGTACACTTGCAGGCAAAGGAAGTATGCCTGTGCCTGCTAAGGATGCTAAAGGCGGCGCTGTTCACCTGGTAATTACGCCGGTTACTGACGGTAAAATGCACAAGCTGTTCTTCATATACAAACCGGCAAGTAAAGCCGCTATGACAGCAGGGGTAACATCAGTTGTGTTTAGTGCGAAGTAACCCAGCCCCCTCTAAATCTCCCCCGGAAGGGGAGACTTCAAAAAAAGCCAAGCCATCTCCAAAGGAGACGGTTTGGTGAGGCTTAACGTAAAACGCCCCTGCAGGTTAACCTGCAGGGGCGTTTTACGTTTCCAACGTTCGTGTCCTCACGAATGTCAATTAACAAGTCCTCACTAACTTCAAACTTAAAAAATCTTGAAGCCCACACTCAGTGCCCAAAGGTTTTGGCGTTTAGCAAAACTGTCGCTCACTTTGGTTAAGCCGCCCTCGTAACGCAAATCGGCAGTGATTGAACCTATATCAACACCGGCCCCGGCCTGGAAACCAATATTGCTTTTATTAAAATCATTGAATGCATTACCTACGTTATTACTTACGCTGGTGCTTTGATCAAGCGTGTAAGTATAAATAGGACCTGCCATAATGCGGAAGTTCAAATCTTTTTCGCCAAATGATTTACCAACCAATAACGGCACATTGAGGTTAGTGAACCTCACTTTACCGCTAAAAGCAGTGTTGTTATCATTTGATTCAAATTTACCGCCGGTGCCGCTCAGGTAAAGCTCTGGCTGTAAGTAAACGCCGTTGCCTACGCGGGCAAATAAACCAGCCTGGTAGCCGGTCAGGTTTTTGTCGTTAAAATTATCGGAGCCAATTTTTGAAAAATTGACACCCCCCTTTACGCCTAAAGAAAATTGTGCTTTTGCACTGATGCTTACAGCTATCAGCAATACTGCACTTAATAGATACTTTTTCATGATTTTCGATGTTAAATGTAAAGCCATAAACGCACGTTATCCTTTAAATTGTATACGGCCCTACGCTATTAATTTACTTTGGTTATAATCCGGCCCATATTTGAACCGTATTACGTATTATCAATACACGAGCCAAACAATTAGCAGTAGCAACTTGGTATTTTTTATATTTTTGCTGAAAATAAATTGAACATGGCTGAAATCAGTATTACCAACAAGGATTGGGAACGCGTAAAAATTAAGATTCAACGTAAATACAACCACCTTACAGACGAGCAGTTAAAATACAGCGAAGGACAGGAAGAAAGCTTGATTACCAAACTGATGGACCTGGTAAACCGAGATCGCAAATATGTGGTTTTTACCCTAAAAAAGGCCCTGGTTAATATTGATACCAACCGACTGTAAAATAGACACTGCGGTTATACAAACTGGATAGCTTTTTTGTATTTTTATTTTTTTCGAGGATAAATGATGAAACAGGGTTTAGTGTTCAAAAAAGAATACAAAAGAGCAGGCTTATTTGCAGGTATTGCATTGCTGGCCGCGGGCATAGTGGGTTTTAATGACGACCTGTTCCAGATCTCGAAGAACCTTGATGTTTTTGCCTCTGTTTATAAAGAGGTTAATATCAATTATGTTGATGATATCAATTCGGCCAAGCTGGTAAAAACCGGTGTTGATGCCATGCTCGATGGCCTTGACCCTTACACTGAGTTTGTACCCGAATCTGAAATTGAAGACTATAAGCTGCATTACGTAAGTACCCAATATGGCGGCATTGGCGCCAGTATTTTTTTGCGTAACGGTAAAGTATTTGTATCGGAAGTGTTTGCGGGCTTCCCGGCCCAAAAAGGAGATGTACACCCCGGAGATCAGCTCCTGAAGATAAACGATGTTGACCTTAACGGCAAAAATAATGACCAGGTGAGCCAGCTGCTGAAAGGCTCAAAGGGCGCGGCCATAAAATTGTTCATAAAACGGGATAATACACCTCAGCCATTTGAAAAGAACCTGGTTCGTGACGAGATCAAACAGCCCAATGTATCGTACTTTGGCATGGTTGATGGCAACATGGGGTATATTAAACTGGATAAATTCCTTGAAAATTCCGCTGCCGAAGTTACCAATGCGCTCGTCGAGCTAAAAAAGAAAAATCCCAACGGTATCATTCTTGATCTTCGCTCAAACGGCGGCGGCATATTACAGGAAGCCGTAAAAATAGTGAACCTTTTTGTGCAGAAAGATGTGGAGATCGTATCGCAAAAAGGGAAGATAAAGGAAAAGAACTTTACTTACAGCACCATCAGCGCACCGCTCGAACCCGATTTGCCTTTGGTGGTATTGGTAAACAGCCATTCGGCATCGGCAAGTGAAATTGTTGCCGGCGCCCTGCAGGACCTCGACCGCGCGGTGATTATCGGGCAGCGCAGTTATGGCAAAGGCCTGGTACAGCAAACTTTCAATTTACCATACAATAGCCTGGTAAAAATTACCATTGCCAAATACTATGTGCCTTCGGGCCGTTGTATCCAGGAGCTGGATTATACCCACCGTAAGGATGATGGCAGTGTGGTAAAAGTGGCCGATTCGCTGATCCATGAATTTAAAACAAAAAACGGCCGTTCTGTTTATGACGGCAGCGGTATTTACCCGGACCTGTTTATCAAACAGGAAAAATTTGCCAATGTTACCCAGGCATTGGTGGGCAAACTGCTGATATTTGATTATGCCACCGTTTACCACGATAAGCACGTTAAAATTGCTGATGCCCGTTCGTTTACGCTATCTGACGGTGAATACAATGACTTTATAAAATACCTGGCCGATAAAAACTATAGCTACACCACCGCATCCGAAAAATTGTTAAGCTCCTTAAAAGTTGAAGCCACCAAGGATAAACAGTTCAACGATATCCAGGCCGAGTATGAAGGCTTGAAAACCAAACTTATTGCCAGCAAAAAGAATGACCTCATTCAACACAAGGACGAAATAAAACAAGTACTTGAAAACGAAATAGCGTCACGCTATTACTATGAAAAAGGCCGTTACGAAACCAACTTTAAATACGATAAGGAACTTGCACAGAGCGTAAAAACCATGCAGGATAAAGCCCAGCTGGCATCAATATTAAAAGGCGAAGGCAGCTATAAAGTTATTGGAAAACCTGTATTGGCCATGGCAGCTAAAAAAGCAGCCGATAAAGATGACGACGACGAATAGGCTGAACACCAGTCTGTGTCAATTCAAAACACACATTGTATCCAATTAGTTACCCCTTGCAATAGGTAAGGGAGTTAAACTTTTATGGCCTGTTATTGTCATATACTTACAAGCAAACAATAACACCAAATGAAAAAGATAATTTTAACAGCTGCCATATTATTAAGCAGCTTAACCGTAAAAATAGCCGGCGCGCAAATAAGCTTAAATATCAACATAGGCAGTCAGCCGGCATGGGGGCCTGTAGGTTATGACCATGTAGATTATTATTACCTGCCCGATATTGACGCTTATTACGATATTAATGCCCATCAGTATGTTTATTTTGATAATAATGTTTGGGTTCATGGGGCTATGTTGCCGCCACGCTTTGGCAACTTTGATGTTTACCGCAACTACAAGGTAGTAGTTAACGAGCGCACCCCTTGGGTTAGGAATGATGTTTACAAACATAAATATGCCTCGTACAAAGGCCGTCATGATCAGGTTGTAATTCGTGATAGCCACGATGAAAAATACCGTAACCATTGGGTTGAACGTAAAACCATACGCAGGGTTGACGTAAAACAAAAATCAAACGGTAATAAACGCGGACATGATGGTCACGACAATCACGGCAATGGCCACCGCGATTAAGTTTTTGTATTGTTATAATTTTGATTGTTTTTATGAAGGACTGTCCCCCAAAAAGGACAGCCCTTTTTTCTTGCAATTCCCCTTATATCTTCCCTTAAGGGGCATAGTTGGCCTTCGGCACAAAAGTTGCCCCTTTATGTCACATTCCGGTTAACTTTAATAGTTTACCTGTATAGGTTAGCTATAAACGGACATTATATTCGTTACTTAGCTAACCGATTTATTGTTAAACGATTTAAATCAAATTACACTATGAAATATCGAATATCCATTTTGGCCCTGCTTGTAACAGCAGTATTAGGCCAAAGCTGTGTAAGCAGCAAAAAATACAAAGAGCTGGATGCTAATTACACACAATTGCAGAACAGCACCAAAGACCTGAGCATTAAATACCAAACCAGCGAACAGGCCCTTGCCGTGGCACGTGGCCGTAACAAAAGCCTTGAAGAGCAAATTGAGCAGCAAAAAACAAATGTAACCGCTTTGCAGGATGCCTTGAACAAATGTTTAAACTCAAGCAGCCAGGGCAATGTGAATATATCAAAGCTGGTTGATGAGATCAATGCTTCAAACCGCTATATACAGCAGTTGGTTAACGCTAAAAACAAAAGCGATTCGCTTAACATGGTGTTGACCAACAACCTTACCCGCTCATTAACTCCGCAGGAAACCCAGGATGTTGATGTAAAGGTATTGAAGGGAGTGGTTTACATTTCATTATCTGATAATATGTTATATAAATCAGGTAGTTATGAAATATCTGATAAGGCTGGCGCTACTTTAAGCAAGATAGCCAAGATCATTATGGACTATAGCAATTATGATGTGCTGATTGAAGGTAATACGGATAATGTTCCTATCTCGCAGAAAAACATCCGCAACAACTGGGATTTAAGTGCTTTACGTGCCTCATCAGTAGTGCAGGCCCTGCAAACCACTTACCAGGTTGATCCTAAACGTTTAACTGCCGGTGGCCGTGGTGAGTATAATCCTATCGCGGATAACTCAACCCCGAGTGGTAAAGCACAAAACAGGCGTACTCAAATTATCATAACACCAAAATTGGATCAATTTATGGACCTGATAGGCAAAGCACCGGCCGATCAGCCCGCGCCGCCTAAACAATAATTGTAGTTTAGCTATCAATTTCAAGCCACCCGGTTGGGGTGGCTTTTTTGTGCGGCTATTTTCGTATGTTTTTGCAGACAGTATTGCAAGGGCTGAAGCAGGGCGCCGGGAGGGCCGGAAAGCTTTTATTTTCCATACAATTATTAACCGAATGATAACAAAATACAATTTTTTTAATTTGGAATATTGCTCATTTAATTAAGACGGAAAATAACTAACATTTGCTGTGTTACAATTAATTGAGCTTGCTTCATTACACTAAGGTTGCCATTACAATGGCATTTGTTTTGAATAAATGGAGCAACAGATATTGAGACAGGTTAAACCATGGGCTTTAACCGTAGTCATATAAATATAACTTATTACACGCGTTATGAAAAAGATGATTTTATCGGCAGTTATTTTGTTAAGCTGCTTTACTGCAAAAATAGCTTCTGCACAGGTTAGTATTGGTTTAGGGATCAACATAGGCAGCCAGCCCGATTGGGGGCCTGTAGGCTATGATCATGTTGACTATTATTACATGCCTGATATTGATGCTTACTACGATGTGCCAACCCATAATTATATTTACTATGAAAACAACGTATGGGTACACCGCAGGTATTTACCTGTAAGGTATCGTAACTATAATGTTTACAATGGATATAAAGTTGTGGTAAATGAGCGTAACCCATGGATACGCAACGCATACTACAGGGATCATTATTCCGGCTATCGCGGCCGTCATGATCAGGTGATCATCCGTAACAGCCGTGATGTAAGATATGCCAATCACTGGCGCGGCGGCGATCGCGGATGGCATGGCGGTAACCCAAACAGAGGCGGATGGCACGGCGGCGGTGATCATGGTCATGGTGGCGGGCACGGTGGTGACGGCGGACATGGTCACGGTGGTGGTCACGGGCATCACTAATAAACATTATTATATAGCAAATAGGCTTCCTGACAAGGAGGCCTATTTTGTTTCTAAGGCATATCTATAAGGTCATTGAGGCTCAGTTTAAGGCATATTTACCTTCCAGCCTTCAAATGGTTTGACCGTAGCACAAATGGGACTGCCGTCTTTTGCTGTTCCCGGAAAGCTCGTTATAAGGAATGCAGTCGAATGGTGGCCAAGCTGGGTTATCATGTCCCAGGTTACTCCGGAAAGCGGAACTTTAACTCTGCGGCTCCAGCCTCCCACCTGGCCTGCATATTCACCAACGTCAATATAAAGGAATTGACTTGCGGGCTGTCCCTGTACAAACGGCCCCGAAAATCGAGGATCATTGATCTTCTGCGGATCGCTTTTTAATTGGATCGTCAGATTAAATTGGATATCCAGCCCATCGGATCGTTGTGTCTGAATGGTTTCATATCTGTCTCCGCTGCCCTTTTGAATTCCGAAATCTACCCCCGCCGGAGGATTTTGCAGAATAATACAAAGTTGAATATCCATATACAATTATAATTAAAACCAATCTTCAAAAGTTTTATCCGGAGTATTTTCTTTTAAGCTGAGGCACTACCTAACGTTCAGGATGTAATAAGCGCTTTACTTTTGCTTATGTTTGTGTTTTATCAAATTGATTACTGATGTATACGCTTTCGGAAGAAAACTATTTAAAAGCTATTTATCGCCTTGCATTACAAGGGAAGGATTTTAAAATAACGCCCACCGCCATTGCCGAATCGCTCAGCAATAACCCGGCCTCGGTGGTAGATATGATCCGTAAGCTTACCGAAAAACAATTGATAGAATATGATAAAAAGAATGGTGTAAGGTTAACCCAGCAGGGCTTAAAGGATGCTACATTAATTGTACGCCGCCATCGCCTTTGGGAAGTTTTTTTACTGGAGAAATTAGGCTATCACTGGGATGAGATCCACGATATTGCCGAAGAACTGGAACACATTAACGACGCCACCCTTGCCGACAGGCTGGATAAATTCCTGGGATTTCCTGAATATGACCCGCATGGCGACCCTATACCAAAGGCGAACGGTAAAGTGCCTAAATCCTATTCCGTAAGCCTTTCTGAGCTTAAACCTGGTGCCCAAAGCCATGTTGCCGCCGTGCGTGACACCAGCAGTTCATTTTTGCAATACCTTCAACGGCTGAACATAGGGATAGGAACAAAAATTCAGTTGATTGAAAAAATTCCGTACGACAGTTCGCTGGTGATAAAAATTGAAAACCGCGGGGATACCACGGTTTCGCAAAAGTTTGGCGAGAATATATTGGTGGACTAATTTTAGGTTAAAGGCGAAAGGATAAAGATGAAAGGTTCAGTTAATCTTTACAAAAAAAGCCTTTTGCCTTTCGCCTTTTACCTCTTTTATGGTTTCCCCGTTACTCTTGATGATTCGGCAAGTTCACCATCAACGTCTACATCAAAGTAGAGGCGGTAGATCTCCCATTCATTTTTGGGTTTGTAAAACATAAACGTCATGCGGGCCGGTTGGCCTTCGTGTTTAAGCAGATAGCTGTACAGAACCAGGCTATTTGAAGCCTTGCGTTGCATGATCAGGTCCTTGCCGAGATATTTGCCTATTACACTTCGCATGGAATCTATTTTGACAATAATCCCGGTAAGCCGGGTTGAATCCATCTGCTTGTTGCTTTTAAAAATGTCAATCACTGCACGGGCCGTGCCTTGCTTGTCGTATTCTTTAAAAAACTTATCAATAAAGGTTTGTACCCCGGTTACCGGAGCCGCGGCCGGAGTTGCCGCCTGGGTTTGTGCCAAGGCAACATTGCCGGTGAATACCAGCGCCGATACAATAAAAAATAAGGGTTTAAATGCTTTAAAGTAGGTGTATCGCATGTTCAAAAATGTTAATTTTTAAAAGTAGGCATTTTTTACAAATCCCCCAATAATAGCTATTAAGATGATTGAAATGTGGCAAAGCGGGCAACTAAAATAAAGTTTCTAAAAACAAAGAGCCCGGTATGAAATACCGGGCCCAATTGAATATTTTGTTTAAGAAAACAATTACTTGGTAACGTACATTACTTCTTTAACCGCTTTGATCACCCTTTCAGGGTTTGGCAGGTACTCCTGGATCAAAGTTGGAGCGTAAGGAAGCGGAACATCGCCACCCATGATACGCAGGATAGGAGCGTCAAGGTAATCGAACGCATCTTTTTGAACTTTGAAAGCAACCTCGGTAGCAATTGAACCTAACGGCCAGCTCTCTTCAATAATTACCAGGCGGTTTGTTTTCTTTACCGATTCAATAACTGTAGCATAATCGATAGGGCGTACAGTACGCAGGTCGATCACCTCAGCGTGGATACCTTCTTTTTCAAGTTCGGCAGCAGCAGCGATAACCACTTTCATGATCTTGCCAAAGCCAACTAAAGTAACGTCAGTACCTTCTTTAACAACTTTTGCTTTACCCAATGGGATATAGTAAGTTTCTTCAGGCACTTCACCTTTATCGCCATACATTAATTCCGACTCCATAAAAATAACCGGATCAGGATCAAGGATGGCTGATTTTAATAAACCTTTAGCATCGTATGGGTTTGATGGTACAACCACTTTTAAGCCAGGGCAGTTGGCATACCAGTTTTCAAAGCACTGGCTGTGCTGTGAGCTAAGCATACCTGCATTACCGGTAGGGCCGCGGAAAACAATCGGCACCGAAAACTGGCCGCCGCTCATTGACATCATTTTGGCAGCGCCATTGATGATCTGGTCGATAGCTACCAGTGAAAAGTTGAAAGTCATGAACTCGATGATAGGGCGTAAGCCGTTCATTGCCGAGCCGATGCCGATACCGGCGAAACCCAATTCAGAGATGGGCGTATCTATAACACGCTTTGCGCCAAATTCGTCCAGCATTCCCTGGCTTACTTTGTACGCGCCGTTATATTCGGCAACCTCTTCACCCATCAGGTATATATTCTCGTCGCTGCGCATTTCTTCGACCATGGCCTCTCTTAGCGCTTCTCTGAATTGTATTTCTCTCATTATAGTAAAATGATGTTTTTTTGCGAACGCAAATATAAACACTAATGTGTTAAATGCAATTAACCGTGGTATTGGTTTGATTTTTAATACATATATTTTACATTTTTCATCATTCTGCAAGAAGTAAAACCTCAAACCGAACCTCAAAAACACAAATAAATACTACATTAGTTCCTAAACCTCACACAAATGAAATTCCCGTCATTAAAAAACCTGTTACAAAGCGCGGTAAATACCATTAAACGTTATCCGTTTGAAACACTTTTTGCCTTAGCTGGCACCATAGCAGCTACTATAGAGATCGAACTTAATCACCTTAACCGTATAAGCGAAAACTGGTGCATGCGCACTATCATGATAGCCAACCTTGGTTTCCTGCTTAGTCTTTCAGCTACGCTGTACACGCAAAGCAAAGGATGGAAAACAACCAAAATAGTATTAGCAAAAATTGCAGCGGCTGTGATAGCTGTACTGTTCATATTTATTATTAATCCCCCCGAACGACAGGCAGATTATACCCGGTTCTTTCTGCTTAGCCTGGCTTTTCATTTAATGGTTTCTTTTGCTGCCTTTACCGGCAAAGGCCAGATACAAGGGTTTTGGCAGTTTAATAAAACTCTTTTTTTACGCTTTTTGGCATGTATGCTGTATGGCGTAGTATTGTTTGCTGGGCTGGCCGCAGCAATAGGAGCTACCAACTTTCTATTTAATTTTAAGTTTGAGTGGGATACTTATCAGATTTTATGGGTATGGATCACAGGGATGTTCACTACTACCTTCTTTTTAGCGGGAGTACCAACAAACACTCGCGCGCTTAATGAAGATGAAAGCTACCCCAAAGGCCTAAAGATCTTCACCCAATATGTGCTTATACCGCTTTCGACAGTATATGTAATTATTTTGCTGGCTTATGAGGTTAAAATCCTTATCGAATGGAAACTCCCTAAAGGCCTTGTATCAAACCTGATATTAGGTTATGCCGTATTTGGCATATTATCGCTCCTGTTGGTATACCCCATCCGCGAGCAAAACGAAAATAAATGGCTTAAAACCTATACCCGTAGTTTCTACTTTTTGCTCATTCCTTTACAGATATTGCTATTTGTGGCTGTTGGTACAAGAGTATTTAGTTATGGCGTTACAGAGTTTAGGTATTTTTTGATAGCACTCGCTTTGTGGCTGCTGTTCATTTCGCTTTATTTTTTATTATTTAAAAAGCAGAATATTAAAATCATTCCAATCTCACTCTGTATACTAACCCTGCTTAGTATTTATGGGCCACAAAGTGCATTTACCATGAGTATGTATTCGCAAAGGGGTATGGTGATTAGCTTTTTTAAAAAGCATAATGGATTTAAAGATGGAAAGCTGACACTTGTTGATAGCACAAAAATCAACATGAAGGAAGGAAGCCTCGGCGCAAGCAGGCTCAGCTATTTCATTTATCATTACGACCTAAAGGGCTTGCAACCCTATTTTAAAAGAGATTTAAACATAGTTGCTGATTCATTAGCAAAACAAAAGGGGGAGTACAACAACCTGCTGGTTGACAGGGAGGGGTTAAGGACTTTAAAATATCAATGGGCAAAAAAACAATTGGGCCTAGGCCGTTTCAGTGATTATTATTATCCCTTTGCTGAGACAACAACCGATTTTTCAGAGAGCGAAAGCTATGTGTTTAGTCAAAAAGAAAATATCACGGTTGTTAAAGGATACGATATTGAACTTTCAAGCAACCTGGGGGCAGATACTGTGATTAATAACTATAATGGCATCACTATAAAGCAAGTTTATTTTGCCGAAACACACAGGTGCAGCTTAATGCTTAATAACGATATAGTTAAATTTGATCCCATTGAGATTGTGAATAAAATGATGACCGATACTACTACGCTCGAAAAATATCGTAGCAAAAAGAATAAAGATAACCTTTATATGCCAAAAGGCTATGAGCTGCCAGCAAATCTGATGCAGGTAACCAGACAAACGCCCGGTTATACTGTAGTATTTCAATTCAGCAGTATTTACTTTGATCGTTCAAAAAAAGGAAACCCAGATATAAAAAACTTTAGTGGAACATATCTCATCAAAATAAAGTAAACAGTCAGCTTATATCTTAATCCTGATATTGATTTTATCCAATAACCCCGTAAGCCATACCATTACAAAAGCAAATACAATGCATTTAATAAGCCCACCGGTGCCCTGGCTCAGATATTCGGGGTAGCCTATCCTGCTCATTTCGTATATGGGATAAAACAGGAAGGGCACTATGTAACAGGTAAAGGTGTTGGTGCCGGCGGGTTCTATCACCTTAAACCAGTTGTATTTGTTTTTAACATCAACCAGGAAAATAAAGAAGGCGTATACCACCAGGCTTATCCCGGTGCAAATGAGCACCCATGAAGGGGTGTCGCGTTCTTTGGAAATGCCTCCGCTAAAATAGCGTACTATAAAGCCGAGGTTAAACAGGATTATAGCAATCAGGATCATGGCCACCCAAAGCATCTTCATTTCGTTATTGGCCTTGAGGCGCATGTATAAGACAGAAATAAATACCCCTGCCATGGTGAACGACTGCATAGCGCCATTACCCGCAATCCAGATATAGCCCTGCAGCTTGTCGATAAAATCGAGAAAGCCGAAGTGCACATCCAGGTTAAAGAAAATGAAGAACATCCAGGCCGCCAGCTGTACCCATAAATGCCCGTCGGAATAGTAATAGATAAGCGCGCAAAGCATGTATGACCAGCCTATCAGGCCTAAAATACCCCACCAGGTAAAGTGAAGCCAGGTATGCCCGGGGTCGCTGGTACGATAGAGGGCTGCCATGCCTGCAAGCAACAATATACCGAAGCCCTGTAACATATAGCGTTTAGTGGCTGACGTATCCTTGCCGTAATCTAAAAAAATGAAGAAGAAACTGAATGTAACCAGGCTTTCCCAAACGGGTTTGGGTAACAAGGTGGCAGCTTCATTGTAGGTTTCCATGTTAGCATGAAAAAAACCTATAAAAATGAGCGCGAACGAGCGGCTCACTATTCGTGATAGTAGCTTGAAATTGTCGCCCTGCTTTAACCTGTTTTGAAAAGCAAAGGGAATTGAAAGCCCGACTATAAATAAAAACGCGGGGAAAATAGTATCTGCCAAACCCAGCGCATCAACATTTGAGCCCGCGTGTTTAAGCCATGTTGGGGTATTCGGAATGCCATCCAGGTCATTCACAAATATCATGAGGAACATTGTTACAGCGCGGAATGCATCTATTGAACGTATGCGGCTAAGAAAATTATTCATTCAGTCATGTAAATGCAACAAGCAGCGTAAATGTTTTAATTTAACGGTAATTAAATTGAAACATTACTATTACAAGGCTTTTTTAATCTCTGTCGCGGCTTAGCTTGCTGAATAAAAGTGGATTTTCATTAAGTTCGAGTCCTTCCCTGCGGTTCTTGACAATGTGGATAGCTGTAAACAGCGCTTCGCGGAAGGAGACCTCAGAAGCCTGGTTTTTTCCCGCTATATCATACGCTGTGCCATGATCGGGCGAAGTGCGCACAAAGTTTAGCCCGGCTGTAAAATTAACACCTGTTTCAAAGGCGATCTGTTTAAAAGGGATCAGGCCCTGGTCGTGATACATAGCCAGTACGGCATCAAACTGAAGGTAAGTGCCGTTGGCAAAAAAGCCATCGGCCGAGTACGGGCCAAATG
The DNA here is from genome assembly GCF_013376065.1 of Mucilaginibacter sp. SG538B. Lineage (NCBI taxonomy): Bacteria > Pseudomonadati > Bacteroidota > Sphingobacteriia > Sphingobacteriales > Sphingobacteriaceae > Mucilaginibacter > Mucilaginibacter sp. SG538B. The sequence goes on along the minus strand of NZ_JABMJI010000002.1, from coordinate 711,756 downwards.
CCAGGATATTGTTTGAACGGGCTTCTTCAATAGCGGGTATAATGATATCTTTTTCTTCGCTGCCGATAAGGCCGTTATCGCCGGCATGCGGGTTAAGCCCCAATACCGCAATTTTTGGCTTGCGCACCCAGAAATCATTTTGCAAGCTTGTGTTCATTAGCTTCAACTTGGCCAATATTTTTTCGGCGGTAATGCTTTCGGCAATTTTTGATACCGGTATATGACCTGTAACCACGCCAACACGTAATGTATCGCTCACTAAAAACATCAGCGATTCGGCGGCTCCATCGTATTGCTGTAAATATTCGGTATGGCCGGGAAAGTGAAACTGCTCACTTTGGATATTGTCTTTATTGATGGGAGCGGTAACCAATGCATCTATATAACCTTCTTTCAGGTCATAAACAGCGCGCTCCAATGATTTAAAAGCGTACTTGCCTCCTGCTTCCGTAACCTGCCCTATATCAATCTTTACATCTTCCTCCCAACAGTTGATCATGTTAGGTTTGCGGAAATGAGTTTGTGAAGGATCATTGATCACCAAAAAATTGAGCTCATTAACCTGGGTTGCGCGACGGTGGAACGAAGCCACTTTGGTATGCCCGTAAACAATAGGCGTACAATAATCATAAATCTTACTATCGGCCAAAGTTTTAATAATTATCTCTAAACCGATGCCGTTTACATCGCCAATGCTGATCCCAATTTTTAATTTATCGCTCATTTTTATATATTGATTTCACCGTTTAGTTCGTGATTTCACCGATTGCCCAATGATTACACAGAATTTTAACAGTGATGATTATTAATGGTTTATAAAAGCTCAGTACTTAAAGCAAACCTTTTACCTTTAACTTTTCGCCTTTAACCTATCTTTACACCTGCAAATAAAAGATTTTAAGCTTATAGTTCCTGATAAAAGCACAAATATGATTTAATTTGCTCAAATATTTGATTAATAATGACATTGGTAAGGGCAAAAAAACATTTAGGGCAACATTTTCTTACTGATAAAAACATAGCAGCAAAGATAGTTGACAGCCTGAAACCCGAAGGGCGTTTCGGCCATGTGCTTGAGGTGGGGCCGGGCATGGGTGTACTGTCTGATTTTCTGCTGCAAAAAAGCGAGTACGAAACATCACTCATTGATATTGATACCGAATCGTACGATTTTCTGAAAAAAAAATACCCGCAATTAGGTACCCGCCTTATCAATGCCGATTTTCTGGAGCTTGATTTTAAAAGTATTTTTCCGGAAAATTTTGCCATTATCGGTAATTTCCCCTATAACATCTCATCGCAAATACTTTTTAAGGTGCTTGACAACCGCCAGCAGGTGGTTGAAGTAGTGGGCATGTTCCAGAAAGAGGTTGCTGAACGCTGTGCCGCCAAACCAGGCAGCAAGGAATATGGTATACTCAGCGTGTTTTTACAAGCCTATTATAAAGTGGAATACCTGTTTACGGTGAAGGCCGGTGTATTTAATCCTCCGCCCAAGGTGCTTTCGGCAGTGATCAGGCTTACACGCAACGATAAACAAACACTTGATTGCGACGAGAAGCTATTTTGGCAGATAGTAAAAGCGGGTTTTAATCAGCGCCGCAAAACCCTGCGCAACGCCATATCATCACTCATCAACAAAGAAAAATTGACTGATGAACCTGTCCTCGATCTTCGTGCGGAAAGATTGAGTGTAGAGGATTTTGTAAAACTTACTAACGCGGTTTCAGCGAGCAGGTAGGTAATTAAGGTTTCAGTCCCCTCCCAATCACCGACAAAAGGGAAGAAATGAGGTCTCTATATTTTTAACCCGCTACTAAAACCTGCAAATGCTGCTAAAAAATCAATGCTTATTTCCAAATCCAAATTCCCTGTATGAATTTGGCACATCATCGGTATTGCTGAAGGCAAAGGTGAAAGTAGTGCTCCAGTTTTCATAATCGGCTTTTTTATCCTGCGATGGTTCAACATGGGTTGAACTGACCATATATACCCCCTCACGGCTCAGCTTAAAAAATACCAGGCCGTTGCTGTCGCTCAATAATTTTTGCGGAACGATGGTGCCGTTCAAAGTACGTACATATTGCATCACCACAGCATCCTTCATAGGTTTACCTCTAAAAAGCACTTGAGCGGTAACATCATCGCCATAACTTGATTTATAGGGATTTTGTTGTATTACAATTTCATATTCCTCACCCAGGGGTTTATCAAAGTCCTTACCGTTAGCTTTATCAACAGAAATAAGGGTTTTGCTTGACTGGTGATACTTTTCAACAAAGTATTGCTGACTACTGGCCCGGGCTTCTTCGGCCATTTTATCAAGGCCTTCACTTTCAAGCGCCCTGATAAATTTATTCCTTTCCGATTCTGTTTCATCATCCCTTACCAGTTCAAAAAGTGCAAGCCCAGAGTTTTGCAGCTCATAAGTAAGCAGACTGCTATCGGCGGAGTTACTGACTTTTGAAAGATCTGTTTTCTTTGAGCCTTCATACAGCATAAATTTAGTTGCCTTTGCTGTGGCAAACTTAAATTCATTTTCGGGTTTAAACTCGTTGCCGCTCAACAAATGCAGGTTAAGCTTATCGCCTTTGTGAACGTAAAAATTATGTGGCAATAAGAAAAAATCCTGCGAACTGGCCGCAAAGTCGATCATGAGCAGTAATATAATGATGAAAATAGAGGTGCGCTTCATAGTTTTTGGATAGTATCACCAAACATACAAAGTTTTAAAAACTTCAGTAGTTTTACGTTATGATTTTTGACAGGAAAAACCTCGATAATGATACTTTGCTGGCATTTTATAAAAAAATGCTGTTTCCGCGCATGGTTGAAGAGAAGATGCTGATCCTGCTGAGGCAGGGCCGCATTGGCAAATGGTTTTCGGGTATCGGCCAGGAAGCCATAGCAGTTGGCAGCGCCCTTGCTATGAATGCCGACGAATATATTTTGCCTATGCATCGTAATCTCGGTGTTTTTACATCGAGAAATATCCCCTTGTCGCGGTTAATGGCGCAATGGCAGGGCAAACCCTCGGGCTTTACTAAAGGGCGCGACCGCTCCTTCCACTTCGGTACCCAGGAGTATAAGATCATTGGGATGATATCCCATCTCGGTCCGCAGCTTGCCCTGGCCGATGGCATTGCCTTAGCGGATGTATTATCGGGTAAAAAAAAATCAACCCTTGTTTTTACCGGCGAGGGTGCTACCAGTGAAGGGGATTTTCACGAAGCACTTAACATAGCCTCTGTTTGGAAACTGCCGGTAATATTTCTGATCGAAAATAATGGCTACGCCCTTTCAACCCCAACCAGCGAACAATATAATTGCCGCGAACTGGTTGATAAAGCCGTAGGCTACGGTATTGAAGGCCGCCGTATTGACGGCAATAACCTGCTTGAAGTTTATAACACCATAACCTCACTTAATAAAGCTATTCGTGAAAATCCGCGCCCTGTTTTGCTGGAATGTATGACCTTCAGGATGCGTGGCCATGAGGAAGCATCAGGCACCAAATATGTTCCCACTAATTTATTTGAATGGTGGGCAGGAAAGGACCCGGTTACAAACTTTGAAAAGTACCTGATTACCGAAGGGGTTTTGTTTAAAGACATGATCACTATTATCCGTAAGGAGTTCGCCGCCCTTATTGAAACCGAAATTGAAAAGGCTTATGCCGAAACAGATCTTATACCGGATGTGGCCACCGAAGTGCAGGATATGTACAAGCCTTATAGCTTTCCTGCTGTACAGCCAATATCATCGCCGGCTACCAGTAAGCGCTATATAGATGCCATTAGCGACGGGCTTAAACAAGCTATGCGCAAACACCCCAACCTGGTGATCATGGGGCAGGACATTGCCGAATACGGCGGCGCTTTTAAAATTACCCAGGGCTTTGTTGAGGAGTTTGGTAAGGCCCGTGTACGCAATACGCCCATTTGCGAATCAGCAATTGTTGGTGCAGGCATGGGGCTTGCCCTTAACGGTTACAAAGCTGTGGTTGAAATGCAATTTGCCGATTTTGTTACCTGCGGCTTTAACCAGGTTATTAACAACCTGGCAAAAACGCATTATCGCTGGGGGCAGAGCGTTGATGTGGTAATACGGATGCCTGCGGGTGCAGGTACCGGGGCAGGCCCCTTCCATTCGCAAAGCAATGAAGCCTGGTTTACCAAAACTCCCGGCTTAAAAGTGGTTTACCCGGCTTTCCCGGCAGATGCCAAGGGACTCCTGCTTGCTGCCATTGACGATCCTAACCCGGTAATTTATTTCGAACATAAATACCTGTACCGCAGTATCAGCGCCGATGTGCCCGATAATGATGTAATGATAGAGATAGGCAAGGCTAATGTGATTAGGCAAGGCGAAAAGGCCAGTATAATTACATTTGGTCTTGGTGTACACTGGGCATTGGAGTATGCAGACAAACATCCCGATCAATCCATAGAGATCATCGATCTGCGCAGTCTGCAACCCTGGGATCAGGAACCGGTGGAAACCAGCGTTAAGAAAACAGGCCGGGTGCTGATTTTGCATGAAGATACGCTTACCAATGGTTTCGGCGCCGAAATTGCGGCCCATTTGGCCGAACATTGCTTTAAATATCTTGATGCTCCTGTAATGCGTTGTGGTAGCCTCGATACAGCCATCCCCATGAACAAAGCTTTGGAAGATCAGTTTTTGGCCAAGGCGCGATTGGAAGAAAGCATGGAACGGCTGCTGGCTTATTAGCAGGGCCCCCGAGCTATACTTCTATTCCTTTAGGTTTCATGTAGCGCTGGGCAGCACCGTTAAATATTTCGTTAACTCTTGATCTTAACTGATTATTGGTGATCAATTCGGGTATAATAAAAGACTATACTGCTTATCTAATTGCCTTTGGGTTTAAGTAAAACACTTGAGTTTTTAGAAGAAGCATAACCATGGTTAATATTTTAAGTGTTTCAATTATTTTTCAATAAAAAAGGATTGTTCAACGGGTATTGCTGTTTGCAGTTTAGGCTCACGATTGTTGCCATATTGCCAGGCTACCACGGTAACTTTTACCGGGAAACGGCTGCACGGGGGGATAGCTGTAATATTTAATGTATTGCCTGATAACTCCGCCGGGCCTTCTAATATATAAAACCCTACAGGCACCTGTGCATCTGAGCTGGCATCCAATTTTATTCCCTTTGCATGTGCCTTTTGGTTAGGGACCGGTAAAAATGTAATATGCTGTTCCCTCCCTGCTGTATTGTGTGGTGGCACAAGCATTTGTGATTGCTGTACGGCCGGTTTATACTCAGCATCTCCAGCATGGGTAGCAGCAAACCACAACTCATAACTATGCGGGTTCTCCCAAAAACCGGCCTGCCGGCTCAATCTGAAAGTGGAATCATTTATCTTGATAACCGGGCCTGTAATGCGGTTAATAGCAATAGGAATATTCCCGGCAGCATGCCCTATAGCGGAACCAACCGGCATGCCAGCCCAAACAGGTAAGCGGGGACTGCCCCCGGGCACCGTATCATAAAATGCAGCATGGAGTTTAAAAGTGATGCCATCGGCTTCAGGTTCAAATTTCAGGTTTACTTGCTGGTGCGTATTACGCTGTTCAACCATCCCGCCATGCTGTACATAACCTATGAGCTGTGGTTTTTGATTACGATGTTTTGCCTGGTAGGTTATTGTTGCCCGTGCTGTTTCTTCATCAAAATACCAAAAGGCTTTTGAAGCATCGCCATTATACCTGCCTACCGGTGCTGCATCCGCGGCGGGCAATTCATTATAGCGCCATTTATCAACCAGCCAGCCGGTTTTTGTCGGATCGATATCAATCAATTTCGGAACGGTACCCAGAGGTACATTTTTTGGCAAGCGGTACTGCATGGCTTTTTTAATGTAGAAGGCCAGGTAACCGGTTTTTTCAGGCGTGGCAGCGAAATGCCCCTGTGCAGGGTTGGATAGCATACTCAACGGCAGCAACGGATGTTCCTGTCTTTCTTTTAATCCTTCATCGCTCCAGGTGTTGGCAGCTTCGTATTCGCCCATTGTTTCCAAACAAGGGATATAGTCCAGGCTTTGATCTTTACGCCAGATATCGGGAGCAAAAACGTTTCTTACATATGGCCATTGCCCGCTTACCGAGATGCAAGCAAGCGTACGCGAAGGGTTCCATGCACCAAAATAATAAGGTGCGCTTGCCGCTGCCGAATGCCCGATAGGGATCACCGGCGCTGTTTTCAATTCGCTATAACCTGAAATATCAGCGAGGTCATTGATCAACGTGTTAAACTGATCTCCGGCGCCCTCATTAAACAAAAACTTAAGATTGAAAGCCGGGCTAACCCAAATCTCCGCAACACCCAACTTGCCCATTTCCTTTCTGAATTGAGGATCTTCCAATATGGATTGCTCCTCCATATTGTTCTGGGCGAATATGACCGCCTTCACTTGCTTACAATTCGGCGATATCCATAAAAAAGCCCTTGACGGATCCCGCTTGGTACCAGCAGGCTTAACCGCCACAGACCATTGCCAAACAGCCGCTTGTGCTACCGGCAGATCTACCAACATCAGCGAGCTTAAAAAAATAAAATAGAGACAATACCTTCTCATAATTTTAATTCAATACAATTTCAGCATCGGCGCTTGCCGGCATATTAAAACACCATTGTTTATTGAAGCCCTGGTTTACCGGCTCGGCTTTTATCGTTACATTATTGAGTGTGATAGTATGGTGTGCAGGCAATATGTGGGTTGATATGTTTCTCCGGGCACTTTTCATTAGTGTTTAACTTTATAAAATTTAGCGCCGAATAAAAAGATCACCGCGTAGCAGATGATCGGAAGGTAATAAGCGTGAGCGACACTATGATTGGCTATCTGCCCCATTATCATTGGAAATACCGCGCCTCCTACTACCCCCATCGCTATAAAAGATGAAGCCTGTTGTGTATGACTGCCCAGGTTTTTGATCCCCAAACTAAAAATGGTGGGGAACATAATGCTAAAAAAGAAGTTGATCATGAGCAGGGCGATGTATGACGTCCAGCCCAGGCTCTGTGCAACTATCAGGCACATTAAGATGCTGCCGCAGGCAAATGCCGCTAATAATTTATTGGGCGCTATATAAGTCATTAATGAAGTGCCCACAATACGTCCCAGCGCCATCATCCCCATAAAAATAATCATAAAGTAACCGGCCTTTTCATTACTGAAATGCATAATATCCACACCGTAGTTGATAAAATATGCCCAGGTGCCGGCCTGTGCCGCCACGTTAAAAAACTGTGCCGCAACTGCCCATACAAAATGCGAATGCTGATATAGTTTTTTTGATGGCTCCACGTCCACGTTAACCGCATCAGGATCGATGGCCGTAGTTTCTGCATGAGGATCTGTTAAAACCGGAATTTTCAAAAACATAAAAGCAACCGCTATAAGTATAATCACGCAACCAATGGCCACATACAGCGTTTTTACAGAGGTAAGATCGGTTGAACGCACCGTGTCCGAACCTAAAAGGAAATAAGAACCGATGGCCGGACCGATCATGGTACCTACCGCGTTAAATGTTTGCGCGAAGTTTACACGCTGGTCGCTCCGGCGCTGATCGCCCAGGGCGGCTGCAAAGGGATGCGCAACAGTTTCTAAAGTAGCCATACCGCAGCCCATAATAAATAAGGCTATCCTGAAAAAAGTAAATGAAGCCGCGTTGGCTGCAGGGACAAAAAGAAATAAACCCAGGGCAAATAAAATCAGGCCCAGGATTACGCCCGGTTTATAACCAAACTTCTTTAGAAAATATCCTGCGGGGATACTCATAATAAAATAAGCCCCAAACACGGAGAACTGGATTAAGCCGGATTGAGATTTGGAGAGATTAAGCACATTTTGAAAATGCTTGTTCAGCACATCGCTCATGGAGTGCAGCAATCCCCACATCAAAAACAGGGAGGTAACAAATACAAAGGTTACGATGAATTTTTTCTCGGTAAAAGCTGGTTTATTGGTCATATTGTTGTTAAAATTAATTACCTGGATGATTGGCGTTAAATAAGATATTAAGTCCTCGCCTGCTATCAAAAGCCGCAGCAGCACCCATCAGCGCCGCGTCTTCTCCCAATAAAGCTAATTTTATTTTTAAACTTTCAGCATATGCTGTTAACCTGGCGGTAAGTTCATCCAGAAACATGCCCGACGCTTTTGCGATATTGCCACCAATAACAATCACATCAGGACCTTCGGTTTGGATAATATCCCGGAGGAATAACGACAGGTTGACCGCAAACTCATCAAAGATGTTCCTGACCACAGCGCTGTGTTTGGACATTGATATCAACGAGCTCACTCCGGTAGCGGACAGTCCGGTTGTTTCATGATATCGCCGTAAGAACCATCTTGTAGAGAAATAATCATCTGCAATGCTATCTTTATAAGGTCCGCCGCCCAGGTTTAAATCTTTCACAATGCCATCAATGCTCAAAGCTGAACCAAACCCTGTGCCCAGCGTAAGCCCAAGAACCTTACGGGAGCCGGTGCCTGCTCCCGCTACAACTTCCCCTTGTAAAAATGCTTCGGCATCATTTCGGAACAGGATATCTGCAGCATCTATCCCGAGCTGTTCCGACAAGTATAACTTAATATTTAAACCATAAATGGCCTCATACTTATGCAGGTCTTTGATCAGTGAAATCCCATTTTCATAATCAAATGGGCCAGGCATGGCCAGGGCAACCTGCTGAGCCGGAGATCCGAATTTTTCATAAGCCTGTGTTAATGCTTCCGCCCAGGTTTTAAGTATTTCAGTTGCCGTTCCATGGGAGTCCACAGTTAACCGGGTACGGGTATCTCCAATGATCATTTTTTTTTCCAGATCAATGACCGCTGCTGTAATATGCGTACCGCCGATATCTGCACTGATTACATAATTATTTTTACGCTGTTGACTCATGTATGATATATATATGGATTATTTTTCCGGAGTGAGGTACACCGCCTCTCCGCCTGATGGCAGCAGTGTGAATTTTAATACTGTTTTACTATTAACACTTTTACTGCTGACCCTAACATGCGTCTCAGTATTCACCGACGGGTCATCGCTGTAAATAGTCGCTTTATACTTTTTACCGGGTTCTAAAAAATTCAGATCAAGTTTAATTTCACGAGCATCATTGTTGGTGATAGTACCTACAAACCAATCTTTTCTGCTCCTGCGGGCTGTAGAAATGTATTCGCCGGGTATTCCCTGCACTATTTTTGTTTCGTCCCATGTGGTTGGGATCTTGTCCCAAAATTCCAGTTCGGGCTCATTATGCTCCGCCGACGGCTTGTCATACCAATACAGGGTTTGCAGCGGGCTGTAATAAATCGCGGCCAGCGCCAATTGATGGGCATGGGTAGTTTTAATACGTTTATTAAAATAACAGAAGGTATAATCGGCTGCTCCGGCAATATACCGCGTAAAAGGCAGTACAGTATTGTGCGTGGCATCGGGCATTTCCTCGTTACCACGGATCCCTTCGGCCGACATCAGGTTTGGCCAGGTACGTTGCTCGCCGGTTGGCCGCCAGTCGTCATGAATGTTTACCATGATTTGGGCAGCGGCCGCCTGTTGAATTGCTTTTTCCACCCAGGTTGTCCAGCGGTGAGAGCCCTGCTGCACAAAACCAAACTTTACGCCTTTAACTCCCCATTTATGATAAACAGCAAATAAACTATCACTTTGGGCCAATAAACCTTGCTGATTAACATACAACCAAACGCCAACGCCTTTATCATTGCCATATTTGATTATACCGGGCAGGTCAAAATCAGGTATAGCAACCTTGGTAGCATCCGAGCTAAAGCTAAACGCCGGTCCGTACCATTTCCAATCAAACAGAATATATTGCAGGTTATGCTTTACCGCGAAATCAATAGTTGTTTTTGCCTCATTTGTTGTCATGGCCATTACCCGCATGATCTTACCGGGTTTAATCCAATTGGTGTTAGCTATTGCCGATGGCTCATTAAGATTCAACATCATGTAATTATGTTCAATCAGGTCACCCGGTTTTTCAGCTATCATGATTGCCCGCCATGGCGTGCCTACAGGCGAGATGAGCTGCGCCCCGCCAAACATAGAGGTTACCAGGGTGGATGGCTTATCGGCACTCAGCTTAAATTTGGTGCGTGCATAATCAGTTAGTTGTGCTTCCCCCAGCGCTGCAAAAAGGCCGTTAGGCAATTCGATGGTTAACGGCCGTTCGCTTTCGCCGGGCCAGTTTTTTAGCGGCAGTTTGTAATATGGCGCTTGTGCCCAATTGGCAAACCAGGCCTGGGTGCCTTCAGGCAGGTGAAACTCGGTGTTTTCCGCAGTGATGTTGTAGTAGGTTCCTTTAGGGTTTTCGGGGAAATAATACCGGAGCGCTACCCCTTCGTTATAAACCCTTACCTGAACCTGCATTACATAAATGGGATTGTCATCCTTTACCAGCGTAATATTCATTGCGTTGTAATGATCCCTGATCATAGCCCGCTCTCCGGTAACTGGTGCCCATGTGGTATCATGCCGGGAGGAATCAACGCCAGTGGTCAACAGGTTTTCGCACCAGTTTTTATGCTGATCTACCTTCAGCGCCATTGCTTTTTCTGAAAGGTTATTATCCAGTTGCAGATCGAGGACCGACTCCAGAATTACCGGTTTGTTTTTATAATCCACGCTATAGTACATGGCACGCTTCCCGGCCTCAACTTTTTGACGGAACCTGAATGTTATATTTTTATCCGGCGACCGAAGGCTAAGTACAGAATCTTTTATTCCCTGTCCCCGAACCACACTGATAAAGCAGCTTAACCATAAACCCGTAATCAATATTATTGCGTTTTTTTTCATGTCAGATAGTATTTATCCAGGTAAGACAAATAATTTCGCGATTTATAATCATATGAAAAGCAATTAGCAGTAATAATTATAAAGAGGATTTGGATCTTACTGATAGATAGTATATTGCAGATAGGTAAGGGTAGGTAAATAGGAGCTAAAAAAGTGAGAGCCTGACCTGTGCGAGCATGTGCAAATTGAACCGGCCACTTTTAACCGCCCATTGGCAGCCTTCAAGGTTGAATTTCGGCCCATGGTATGATTCTCCTTCCGGAGAGTTCATCAAACTCTCATCTTAAATGCCCGGGCTTGCCATAAGCTCTTAACGTTGCAAAAGCCTAACCGGGAGGAGCGTTGTTTCATGCACGATTCAAGGTTTGCCCGATAGGTAAACGTAATGGGCAACAGTGCCACCCTTGCTTCCTGAATAAAAATAATTTGATAAGCACTTACGCAGCATTCGAAATATACTTCACCAGGCTTCTTTTGGCCACCGGCAGCAGTGTTTGTTCAAGCGGAAAAGTGATATCGCTGTGTACATAGTAAACCGCGGGGTTGGGCATAAACTTGTTCCGGTTTATGAGATGCAGTTTAATACTTTCGGGGGTATTGGTGATACTTTGTTCGTAGGCATCAACAAAAGCTACGTTAATGCCCCGGTATTTATCATCCTTACCTTCAAAAATAGTGATCTGGTACTCGTAGATCCGGTTGGTGCGTTCTTTGCCATTCTGTAACGAAAAATAACCGTGATAGGGCATTAAAGGGATAATGCCTACGGGATCGATATTCACATGGCTTTCTACAAAATCATAAATGTCCCTGCCGGTTTTTATAGCCGGGTCCATTTTGCCTAAGGCATAGGTAATGATCTGCTCTATCTCCCGCATGCTTTGATCATCCATAATGATCTTTTGATAGGTAAGCTTTACTGCGTCGATATCAGCCTGTGTTAAGCGTTGCGGAAAGGCCTGCTGTAGCAGCGATTTATTTTTTTTAAAATCGATGAGGTTGTTATAATGAAATATCAGGTCGGCCAGGTTGGGATATAACCGGCTGTTATCAAAGTGACTGTTAATTTCCTGCAGGTAGCTTAACAGGATATATTTTTTGTATTCAAAATCAATATGACCTTCAATAAACCAGTTTGCGCCTAATTGCCTCATTTTTCAGCCTCCTTTTGATAGCTTAAATTAAACAAAAAACACCAACTTTGCAATATGCCCTATGGAACCCTTTATTTAATTCCCGTACCGCTGGCCGATGACGCGGCCGCAAAATCATTTACGCCCTACCTTACTGATACCATAAACAGTATCAAAGAGTACATCGTGGAGAATGAAAAAACCGCCCGTCGCTTTTTAAAAGAGGCTGGCTTGAAAACCCCGCAAAGCGAGCTTTTGATCCATGATTATGGCAAGCATAATCGCGACATGGGTAAGGCCGATTTTTTTAAAGGCCTGCAAGCAGGTAATGATGTTGGGCTGATGAGCGAAGCCGGCTGTCCCGGTGTTGCCGATCCCGGTGCCGAGATTGTGGATAAAGCCCACCGCATGGGCATTAAGGTTGTACCCCTGGTTGGCCCAAGTTCTATTTTGCTGGCGCTGATGGCTTCAGGCTTCAGCGGACAAAGTTTTGCATTTCACGGCTATCTGCCTATTGATAAAGTGCTTCGTGCTAAAAAGATCAAAGAGCTGGAAAGCACAGCCATAAAGCTTGATCAAACCCAGCTATTTATCGAAACACCTTTCCGCAATAACCCCATGCTGGAGGAGATCCTGAAAACAGGCAATCCCAAAACCAAGCTTTGTATAGCCTGCGACCTAACCTCCCCAACCGAGTTTGTGCAAACTAAAACCATTGCCGAATGGCAAAAGAAAGTGCCTGATCTGCACAAGCGCCCAACCATCTTTTTACTCTATCACGGCAATAAATGACCATAAGCCAGCAGCATACCCCAGTTGTAATAGTGGGCGCCGGTCCGTCAGGTTTGATGATGGCCGCCCAGCTTTTACGCTATGGTGTGCAGCCGGTAATTGTTGATAGCAGGCAGGGGCCAACCACACGTTCAAAGGCGCTTGCCGTTCAGGCACGATCTATGGAGATTTACCGGCAGATGGGCATTGTCGATAAAGTGCTCAATGATGGTAAACGGGGAGGAGGTGTACAGTTTAACCAGGACGGTGAAGAGGTTGCCAGTCTTTCGCTTGCCAATGTTGGCGAAACGCAAACGGTTTTTCCATTTATCCAGATGTACCCGCAGAGCAAAAATGAGCGGTTATTATTGGATTTTATTACCCTCAACTGCTGCCCGGTATACTGGAACACATCGCTGCTGTCACTAAGCCAGGATACCGGTAAGGTAACATTGAAGCTGCAAAGCGGCGAGGATAAACAAACCATTACCTGCGACTGGCTGGTTGCGGCTGATGGCGCTCACAGCACTGTGCGCAAGCAACTGAGCATTCCTTTTAATGGCGATACCTACCAACACCAGTTTTATTTAGCAGATATTAAAATAGATGCCAACTTTGGCGATAAGGTTAACCTGTTCCTCTCAAAAAAAGGTTTCGCGGGCTTTTTCCCCATGCCCGATGAACGGAGTTATCGTGTGGTAGGCAACCTGCCCGATAAGTTTGATAAAAAAGACGAGCTTCAAATTGAAGAGGTGTTACCACATTTGCGGGATGTAACCCAACAACAAATCATTGTTGAACATACCAACTGGTTCACTACCTACCGCCTGCATCACCGAATGGCCGATAAATTCAGGGAGCAGCGCTGCTTTTTAATTGGCGATGCCGCGCATATCCACTCGCCGGTTGGCGGACAGGGGATGAATACCGGTTTGCAGGATGCCTATAACCTGGCCTGGAAACTGGCAGGTGTAATTAATAACCAGCTTAAGGTATCGGTGTTAGATACCTATGCGCGGGAAAGGATGCCTGTAGCAAAAGAATTGCTCAATACTACCGACCGGATCTTTAAAATGATCCTGTCGCGTAACTGGTTCATTAACTTACTAAAGAAATATTTGCTGCCTGTTGTTTTAAAATGGGTATGGAGGAAACCCAGCCTTCGCGAAGCCTTTTTTAAACGGGTATCGCAAACCGGTATCTCCTATCGCGACAGCACCATAAACCTTAACTTAAGCCATGCCGGCCAAATCAAAGCAGGCGACAGGCTGCCTTACCTCAAAGTGTTCGACGAAAAACGGGAGGTGGAAACTGACCTGCATGAATGGTGCAATAAACCGGGTTTTACGCTCATCTGTTTAGGCAAGCTCAAAGAGCTCGACCTGTTTACCATCGCCAAATGGATCACCCAAAACTATGGGGCCAGTCTCAACTTTTTTTACCTGCCGCCATCAGCAAGAAATCAACACATTTTCGATGCTTTCGCCATCAAAGAAAACCAAAAGAAAGCCCTCATCATCCGCCCGGATATGCATATCGGTTTTTTAAATGATGTGGTGGATGTTGATATGATGGATAATTATTTGCTGAATGTAGTGGGGGTGAAGCCGATCATAGTTCATGGTTCATAGATCATGGTTGCCTGCGAATTGTTCCTGCCTGCGTATTTTCGCCATGAACCATCAACCATGAACTAACGAACCACCATCACCCAGCCGCTCATTACATTGCCATTCTTTAAATCTATCACATAATAATATGTTCCTGACGGAATATCCTGGCCGTTAGATCTGCCATCCCAGGCTTCAGGATAGCCTGTGCTTTTAAACACCAGTCCGCCATAGCGGTTAAATACCTGCGTTGTCGAGGTTTGGTAAGTATTCAACGCCTCTATCGCCCAGGTATCATTAACCCCGTCACCATTGGGTGTAAAAGTATTGGGGATAACTACTTTTTTATAAACACGCACAAATACCTGGTCGGTTGCTTCGTCACCGCAGCCCGAGTTTGATGCCACGTGCAGGGTGTAGGTGATATCTTCCATTGGTGAAGCTGTAGGCGTAAGCTCAAGGCTGCTGCTCAGGTTATCGGTCGGTGTCCAGTAATAGCTTACGTTGGTTCCTTTGGTGCTGCCGTTAAGTGTTGTTGACTGGCCCTGGGTAATGTACCTGTTGGGCCCGGCATTGGCCACAGGCTTTTTTATAATATCTACTTGTACTGTGGCTGTCGAGGTACAAGTGCCGTTACTTACTGTTACAGTATAAAGTGTATTATCTGTTGGGCTGGCTACCGGGTTAGCGATACTGGCATCTGAAAGGCCCGTTGCCGGCAACCATGAATAGGTTGAGCCTCCGCTGGCATTTAATGTAACCGAACTCCCCTCGCAAATTGGCTCAACCGCATCAACAGCCGCAACGGGCTGGGCGTTTACTACCACTGTCACTGGCACCACAACCTCGCAGTTAGAGGATGATTTAACCGTAACATGATATGTTCCTGCAGCAGCAGCGGTCACATTGCTGATAGTTGGGCTTTGAATGGCCGATGTAAAACCATTTGGCCCTGTCCATTGATAGCTCACCCCGGTTGATGCACTTAGCGTTAACGTTGTGCCTGCGCAAACCGGTGTATTGGCCGTTGCTGTTGATTGAGGCGGTGCGCCAACCGTAAGTGTAAGCACATTTGATGCAGACCGGCAAAGGGCCGAATTAATATTACCCGCCTGCGCCGTTACTGCCCGGTAGTAATAAGTACCAGCCACTGATGGCGATGTTATCTGGTAATTTGAACTGGTGTTATTTGCTCCGGTAAGATCCGTCCAGGCCCCACCGCCGTTTTTGTATTGCCATAAAACGATATAGCCATTGGGGATGGTCGTATTGAGTGTATAGGTTTGCGGAACATCTGAACAGGCCGATGCTGTATTGGCTGAGTTTGAAGTGCTGAAGCTGGCCTCTATCACAGGGCCATAAGGTCTGAAAACAATATCATCAATGGCAAGGTCATTGGCAGGGGCACCGCCGGCGCTGTTATTGATCATTTTGATCACCACATCGCCGACACCAGCCGGTAGCGTAAAATTGAACGACTCCTGCACCCATTCATAATTGTTGCTTGTGCGGGCAATGGTGCCGGTATTAAAGCTTTGAATAATTGTTCCGTCAGTTTTTTCGATGGCGAAAGTGATGTTAGGCGGGCTGATATCATTGCTCCTTAACAAATTCACTACCCAGGCCGAAAACTGGTAGGTGGTATTGGAACATAAACCGGTAATGGCGCGCTTATAAAAATAATCGGTTTTGGATACGCTGGCATTTACCACCATCATATAGCCGCCTGTATTGCCTGTATGGTCTGTGGCCGACCACCAGACGTTGCCTGCACCCGCGGTAGTATTTTCAATTGTATACGAGCCGTCGCTTGGGAAATTGGCACTGCTATATGTATAACTGGTTGAGCCCGAATCGGCAGGCAAGGCACCGGAATGTGTTGAACTGCCTGAGCCAAAGGTAATGCTCACCACAGGATCGCCAAGGCTTTGCGCGTTTGTTTTACGAACTAATATAATGAGAAAAAAGCTGATTAGGGGGAGTAACTTTTTTGCTTCCAACGGAATACTGTTTTTAAAAAAGCGCCTGCATGTAACTACTAACACACAGACGCTACTATCGCAACTATTATGAAAAGGGGTATTAATAAACCATTTATGGGGTTATAATTGGTTTATGATATAAATATTGGGACAAAGCTGGTTTTCATCAATAATGTATCGATGAATAGCGCTTTTGTATTGGTGAATGTAAAAAGGATTTGCAAAAGAGTTTAAAACGCTTGTAAATAACCGGATAATCAATACCTGATCCGTTTGGATAACCGTAAACAGGGCAGTTCTACCAGGCGATAAAACAGGTAAGCAAAACTGATACTTACAGCGATGCCTGTTAAAAATTCAAACGCCCTGAATCCAAATGTTTTTGGCAGGTGCATACCCATAAAAGCTACAAGACTGCTCCCAACAACATCATGGGTAAGGTATAACGAAAAAGAGATTTTGGAAAAAAACGCAATAACCGGGTGGCGTTTTAACGGCAATATTAAAAGGGCAAGTGCCGTAAGGCCGGCAGCCATAGGAAGCCACCCTGCACCATATAAACCAATGGCAGTTACAGCTACGCCATATATCAAAACTTCAGTTAACCCTCTTTTACCTGTCAGGTACAGGTAATATAATATCCCAAGAGCAAAAAAAGGAAAAACGTTTAACAGTGTTGATCCGGGTACGGGTATAAATAAAGGCAATAAGCAAATCAGGGGCAGGGAGATGGCGCCCCATTTTTTTATAATAATTGGAAAGAAAACGCCGATGAACAGGTAATATTGAAACTCAATCCCCAGCGTCCAGTAAACGGGGTTTAGGTATGGGCGACCAGTAAAATTGTTGATATAAGCTAAGTGGGTTAATATGTTACTGATATCGGGCCGATAATTTGTGTTTAATAAATACCCGGCCAAAATGGTTAATAATATGGAGGCTATGTAAGGCGGCTCAATGCGTGTTATTCTTTTTAAAATGTACTTGGGGAATAAGGCCCAGCTATAATTTTCAGGAATAGCCCAGCAAATTATAAAGCCTGACAACAGGAAAAACATTTGAACGCCCAGCCAGCCGTAGTGCAGGCCGGGTAATGATTTGCCGCCAAGATGAAACAAAGCTACCGCCAATGAAGCTATTGCCCTGATATAATCAACCTGCTGGATATGTTGCCTGGTTTTATTCTCTGTTAAAGTCATTATATAAAAGCCAGTTGATTAATTTTATTGATAAGCCAATCAAGAGAATTGCGTTCATTTTACTTCTGTTTCGACCAGTTGCGTGCAAAATCATTATAGCTTTCGCTTACCGGCAGCTCAACATTTGTAAGCCGCACCTTACGATTTTGAATAGACCGGATCTTGTTGACAGGTACGATATAGCTGCGGTGAATGCGCTGAAATTTGGCGGAGGGCAATTTCTCCAATACCTTTTTCATGGGTATCAGCGTAAGGATGGTTTTATCATTAGTGATATGGATCTTGATATAATCCTCCATACTTTCAATATATTCAATAGTATCCAGATCTATTTTAACCATGCGGTATTCGGAGTATACATACAGGCTTTCGTCAGTTTCGTCGTCGGTGGGCTTGTTTTTGTACTTGTAGTAATCAAACGCCTTTTCAACAGCTTTGGTGAAGCGTTTAATATCTATCGGTTTTAAAATATAATCAATCGCTTCCAGTTCAAAACCCTCATACGCAAACTTTTTATAGGCGGTAGTAAATATTACCATGGGTTTAGTCTGCAAAGAGCGCACAAGGTCAATACCGGTAACATCGGGCATGTTGATATCAACAAAAAGAAGATCTATTGGGGTGTTTTTTAAAAATTCGGCGCCGGTTATAGCATCTTCAAAAGTATTAACCATTTGCAATGCCGGGAAGCGTGATACATATTCGCTTATAAGCCTTAAGGCCAGCGGTTCATCATCAATGGCTATACATTTAAGCACCATAATTTAAGTTTGTAAAGTAAGTTGAACAATATACTCATTATTCAGGCTGCTTATATTGAACAAATGCCTGCCAGGATATCAATGTCCAGGCGCTGTTTGGTGTTGTTTATGCCGATGCCGGTATGCTGGTAATCACTTTTCCGTAAACCAAAAACCCGGTTTTTGCAGTAAAATGAAATATTGCGCTCATTAATATTAATTCTAATATCAATAGCAGCAGGTTCGCGCTTGCTTACGCCATATTTGCACTGGCCCCGGGTATTTAAAAAAACAGCGGAAAGGCCATGAACAGTCTTAAGTTAAAAGTCTGTAGTTTAAGTAGTAAGTGAAGCGTACAGGTCAACACGTCAAAGCTTCGATTCAGACTCAAAACTTACCCATGAATAGTTTCACCTTTACCGTAGTTCTGAATTACCTGGGCTTCATACTCCAGAAATTGTTTCCAGCGGGCTTCAACATCAATTTCTTCAGCGTATTTTTTGGCCAGCCGAATAAACATAGAGTAGTGGGTTGCTTCGCTTACCATTAGTTCGTGGTAAAAAGTTGCCAGTTGTTCATCATTAATATTTTCGGACAGCACTTTGAAGCGTTCACAGCTCCTGGCTTCTATCATAGCCGAAAATAGCAGCCTGTCAATCAGCTGAGCTTCGCGGCCACCGCCTGTGATGATAAATTTTCTGAGCTCGTTCACATAGTTGTCCTTCCGCTCGCGGCCGAGAATATAACCGCGTTTCAATATAATATCATGTACGCGTTTAAAATGATCCATTTCTTCCTGCACCAGCAGGGCCATTTCCTGTACCAATTCGCTCAGGTTGGGATTTTGAACAATAAGCGTAATGGCATTGCTGGCTGCCTTTTGTTCACAAAAAGCATGGTCGGTCAAAATTTCTTCAATATTGCTCTCTACCACGTTTTTAACCCAAAGCGGATCGGTAGGCAACTGCAGTTTTAGGATGGTTTTCTCACTCACAGCACAAAGATAGTTTTTGGAGGTGAAAGGTTAAAGGCGAAAGGTAAAAGGTATTTTTACCGTGGAGATAAAAAAATGAAGACCATCTTTGTGGGATAGTCTTCGTTATTAGCGCTTGATCCGGTATGAGTACCGGTTGCCGTGTTTAGCACATCATGCCGGCAGTAAAAACCATAACAGTTAAGTTTTTCTATACCATCAATTAAATCAACTAAAACTAAGCAGATCAATTGTAAATACCAAAACCGAATTTGCAGGGATGCTTCCGGCCGCACTATTGCCGTAGCCTTCTCTTGAGGGAATCAACAAAATAATCCGACCGCCGGTTTTTACATACGGCAGGCCCGATTGCCAACCCTTGATAAGGCCCTGCAGGCTTTGGTTAATGGTGCCCGAGTCAAATGTAGTTCCATCCAATAGTTTGCCGGTATAAGTTACTTTAACAGTCGATTTAATGGTTGGATTTGCACCTGTTCCCTGGGTTACTATCTTGTAATAAACACCAGAGCCATCAGCAGTAGTATGAAAAGCAGTGTCAGTACCGATATAAGCTTTAATAGCGGCATCATCCGTGGCTGCCTGTTTTGAGGCATCGAATTTGTCTTTTGAGCACGAGGTGAGGATCACCAATGAGGCGAATACGAATAATAGAAATTTCTTCATTAGTTAATAGTTCTGTTTGGATTAATTTGACGCGCAAAAGCTACAGAACGCTACAATAATTGAACTTATTTTGGGAAGATTAGTTAAATTCTGTTAAATCGACGGTGAACACCAATACCGAATTTTCGGGGATGCGGCCTACGCCATTGGCACCATAGGCGAGGCCCGAGGGTACAATGAGCAATACGGTGCCGCCCGCTTTTACCAACGGGATGCCTATTTGCCAGCCTTTAATCAAACGGTCTAACGAGCTTGAAAAACCGCTTGCTTTATCAACCACCATATCATTTAACAGCGCTGCGGTATAATTTACAGTGACCAACGAATTTTCGTTAGGATTTCTCCCCTTGCCTTCGGATAAAACCTGGTAATAAATACCGGAGGGGTGTTTCTGCACTTTGATCTGCGGGTTGGCCTTCAGGTAAACGCGTATCAGCGAATCATCTGTTTGGGCTTGTTTAGCACGGTTTAATTTCGCTGAGTTATCACATGACATCATCAGTGTAATAATAACCGCGCTTAGCAATAGAACGTATTTTTTCATGAGGGTTGGCCAAATAAAAGCCCCCTTTGCAATAAAGGAGGCTCAGTGTATGTTTTGGGTTGGTTAAACCGTTGTTTTTATTTTTAGTTCGGTCATTTGTGCTTCGGCAATGGTTGATGGTGAATCGATCATCACATCGCGGCCCGAATTATTTTTAGGAAATGCGATCACATCGCGAATTGAATCCAAACCTGCAAATATCGATGCCAAACGATCGAAACCAAAAGCAATACCACCATGCGGAGGTGCTCCATATTCAAAAGCATCCATCAAAAAGCCAAACTGTTTTTGTGCTTCCTCCGGCGAGAAACCAAGGTGCTTGAACATCAATGATTGCAAGCCGCGGTCGTGGATCCGGATAGAGCCACCACCAATTTCGGTACCGTTGATCACCAAATCATAAGCATTGGCACGTACAGCTCCCGGTTCGGTATCCAGCATGGCAATGTCTTCGGGTTTTGGCGAGGTGAACGGATGGTGCATAGCATGATAACGGCCACTTTCTTCGTCCCACTCCAGCAACGGGAAGTCAACAACCCATAGCGGCGCAAAAGTATTTTTATCGCGAAGGCCTAAACGGTTACCCATTTCTAAACGCAGTTCGTTCAGTTGTTTACGCACCTTATCAGCGCCACCGGCCAGGATCAGCATCAAATCGCCTTTTTCGGCATTGAAAGCAGCAGCCCAGTTGGTCAGCTCATCTTCACTATAAAATTTATCAACCGATGACTTCAGGGTGCCATCCTCATTGTAACGGCAATAGATCATGCCGGTTACACCAATTTGCGGGCGTTTTAACCACTCGGTAAGCTCATCAACCTGTTTACGGGTATAACCTGCGCAGCCTTTGGCGTTGATGCCAACAACCAGTTCTGCATTGTCAAAAATGCTAAATCCTTTGCCTTTAACAATATCATTCAGATCAACAAACTCCATCCCAAAACGTAGGTCGGGTTTGTCAGATCCGTATAAACGCATAGCATCTGAATACAACATGCGCGGCAGTTCAACCAAATCAATACCCTTTACAGTTTTGAACAGGTGACGTGTAAGGCCTTCAAAAATATTCAGGATATCTTCCTGGCTCACAAACGAAAGCTCGCAGTCGATCTGGGTAAACTCTGGCTGGCGGTCGGCACGTAAGTCCTCATCCCTGAAACATTTTACGATCTGGAAATAACGGTCAAAGCCGCTTACCATCAATAATTGCTTAAAAGTTTGGGGCGATTGCGGGAGGGCGTAAAATTCACCTGCGTTCATGCGGCTTGGCACCACAAAGTCACGCGCGCCTTCTGGAGTCGATTTGATCAGTACCGGGGTTTCTACCTCGATAAAATCAAGCTTATCTAAATATTTACGCACTTCCTGCGCCATTTTGTGGCGAAGCACCAGGTTGTTGCGGATAGGGTTACGGCGCAGGTCGAGGTAGCGATATTTGGCACGCAGTTCCTCGCCGCCATCGGTTTCGTCCTCAATCAGGAACGGCGGCAGCTTGGCGGCATTAAGCACTTCAATATCAGTAACGGCAATTTCAATTTCGCCGGTTGGGATTTTGGTATTCTTGCTGGCCCGTTCAATTACATCACCGGTAACTTTGATCACAAACTCACGACCAAGCCCGCGGCTTTTTTCGCGCAGGGTAGCATCTGTATCTGTGTTAAATATCAATTGGGTTAAACCATAACGGTCGCGCACATCGATAAAAGTGGTACCGCCCAAATCGCGCGATTTTTGTACCCAACCGCATAAAGTAACGGTTTGGCCTAAATGGCTGATATTTAATTCGCCGCAGGTATGAGTTCTAAGCATAACAATGTTTTATAAAAGTCTGCAAAAGTAGGGTTTTAGTTGGAAGTCTGGAAGTCCGAAAGTCGGAAAGTCCGAAAGTAACAGTATTCTTTCTGCATAATCTATAGGCTTACTGGCTTTTGAGTGCAGATATTCAGCTTTCGGACTTCCTGACCATTGACTTTCGGACTTAAATCCTATCTTTGCCTCAATAATTCTCAAGGGGTGCCTTGCTTTGGTTGCAAAACAAACTGCAGATTGTTTTACCAAACTGAAAGACGGGCTGAGATCATACCCAGGGAGTAAGTCAATAAGTACTAAGTTTTAAGCCTTAAGTCAAAGCGACTTTGGACTAACGACTTCCGGCTCACGACTTCCTCCCACACCTGATCCGGATAATGCCGGCGGAGGGATAAAGGTAAATAAGTTAAGTGTACTGCCGCGTTACCCTGGCGCGCAGATGGTTTAACTCAATTTTTGTTTTACAACATTTTGAAAAATTTATTTGTGGCTGTTATGGCCCTGTTGTTGCCTGTTATGGCATCGGCCCAGATTTCCATTTCGGGGAAAGTGACCAATCAATCCGGCGAAGCATTGCCCGGCGCAACTATTACTATTTCAAACCCTCAGCAAAGCACCGTTACCGACGCTGCAGGTAAGTATAGTTTTAACGATCTGAAAAAAGGCAATTATGCCGTTAAAGCAAGCTATATCGGCTATCAACCTTTAACCAAAAGTGTTACGCTTGCTGCTAATCAATCAATTAACTTTTTATTGGGCGGCAGTACATTTACTGCCGATGAGGTTACTGTAACCGCTACCCGTGCAGGTAAAAACTCACCTACAGCATTCACTAACCTCAGCAAAAAAGATCTCGAAAAAAACAACTTTGGCCAGGACTTGCCTTACCTGCTTAACCAAACGCCATCGGTAGTGATCAACTCGGATGCAGGTACAGGTATAGGTTACACAGGGATCCGCATCCGCGGATCAGACGCATCACGCATTAACGTAACGGTTAACGGCATTCCTTTAAATGACGCGGAAAGCCAGGGCGCATACTTTGTCGATCTGCCCGACTTCGCATCATCTGTCAACACCCTGCAGATCCAGCGTGGTGTGGGTACCTCAACCAATGGAGCAGGTGCCTTTGGTGGTAGTATCAACGTACAAACGGCTACCCGCAGGGATACCGCCTATGCTCAGCTCGATAACTCGGCAGGTTCATACGGTTCATTAAAAAATACAGTAAGCGTAGGCACCGGTTTGCTTGGCGGCAAGTTTAGCATAGATGGTCGCTTATCGCGCATCCGTTCCGACGGGTATATCGCCCGTGCATCGTCCCGGTTAAAATCCTTTTTTGTAAGCGGAGCTTATTATGGTGATAACAGTACTTTAAGATTAAACGTGTTCTCGGGCCATGAACGTACCTACCAGGCCTGGAACGGCGTAGCCGATTATGTAATAGGCGATGATACCCGCCCGGATAACCGTACTTATAACGAACTGGGAGATATGGGTAACGGAGCCTTTTATAAAGACCAGGTTGACGATTACCTGCAAAACCATTACCAGTTGCTATACGATAAAAAGTTTTCGGATAAACTGTCGTTCAGCGGGGCCCTGCATTACACTCATGGCGAAGGTTATTACGAAGAGTACAGGAAAGGAGATGCTGTGAGTAATTATGGTTTATCACCTGTTATTTATGGTACCGATACCATTTCAACCACTAATCTTGTTCGCAGGCTGTGGCTTAATAATGATTTTTATGGTGTTACTTATGCCTTAAAATATCAGCCTACTACCAAACTGAACTTCAACCTTGGCGGCGCCTATAACGAATATAAAGGTGCGCATTATGGTAATATTATTTCTGCCGAAGAAAGCATAGGCGTTGGTCCTAACTATCAATACTATCGGGATGATGCCAAAAAGAAGGACTTTAATATTTTTGGCCGCGCCGAATGGCATGTAGACAAATTTTTGTTGTATGCAGATATGCAATACCGTCACATTAATTATTCATTTTACGGTATCGACAAAAACCTGAATAATGCCCAGCAAACAGCGCAGTTAAACTTCTTTAACCCTAAAGCAGGTGTTACTTACCAGTTTAATGAGCACAGTAATGTGTATGCCTCCTTTGCGGTGGGCAACCATGAGCCCAATCGCGATGATTATGTCGACTCGCCTCCGCAAAACCGGCCGAAACCAGAAAACCTGAAAGATTTTGAGGCCGGCTACCGCTTCAGCTCACCTGTTTTTAGCGGGGAGTTGAATGGTTTCTACATGCTATATAAAAATCAACTGGTATTAACCGGCTCATTGAATGATGTAGGCAGCCCGGTGCGTACCAACGTAAAGGACAGTTACCGAGCGGGTTTGGAGTTTAGTGGAAAAGTCAAAATCACTGATCAGTTAAACTGGAGCGCTACCGCAACCCTCAGCACTAACAAGATTAAAAATTATCACCAGTTTTTCTCTAATTATGACGATGGCTCGCTGGTTGAGGAAACTTTTGCCAAAACAGATATTGCCTATTCGCCGTCATTCACCGGTTCAAGCGTAATCAGTTACAGCCCTGTTAAAGGCGGGGAAATTGCTTTCATCAGCAAATATGTAGGTAAGCAATATTTAGATAATACCATGAACCGTAATCCCGAAGGTTTTGGCATTGCGCCTGATAATGCTGCTAATCCTTATGCCGCCAACCGTTTGCTGAACAGCTTTTTTGTGAACGATGTGAGGTTGAGGTACAGCTTCAGTGTGCACTCAGTTAAAAACATAACTATAGGCTTGCAGGTTAACAATATCTTCAGCGAGAAGTATGAAAACAATGGGGCTACCTACCCGGATATTGAGGGCGGACATGTAATTAACTACAACTATTACTTCCCGCAGGCACCGCGAAACTTTATGGCATCGTTGAGTTTAGGATTTTAAATGAGCACTAATTTTATATCGACACAAATTTTACGAATTGGATCGAATTTCACGAATTGAGGATTAGGATATGAATCATTGGCTCGACCTATTCATTGAACAAATAAAGGAAACCACCTGGCTGCAATGGCTTGCTGTTGCGCTGGGTGTTACCGAGGTGCTGCTGGCCCGCGTAAATAACATATTGTTGTACCCGGCAGGAATATTGGGTACGGCCATCTCGATATTTCTGCTGATGGAAGTTCATTTATATGCCGAATCGGTACTGAACGGCTACTACATTGTAATGAGCGTTTATGGCTGGATCTACTGGATAAAGAAGCGTAACGAGCCTCCGGTAAAAATTACCTACTCCACCAAAAATGAATGGATAATAAGTTTGGCGATCAGCATTGTGGGTTGGGTGGTATTTTATTACATGATCAAAAACCTACCTGCTAAGTATTTTACACCGTCAAATGTGCCCGGCTGGGATGCTTTGGTATCCTCTACCGCCTGGGCAGGTATGTGGTTACTGGCACGCCGTAAAATGGAGAATTGGATTTTTTTGAACATTTCCAACTTCTTCGCGGTGCCGCTTCTGTTTTACAAAAAGCTGCCTATGTTTGCCATGCTCACCATCTTCCTGTTTATTATAGCGATATGGGGCTATTTTGAATGGAAGAAACAAGTCGAGGCAGAGCGGTTGGTGGTTGGAGATTAGAGGTTAGGAAGAATGTTCAATGGCCAGGTTGTACCAGGTGTTCAATTTTAAAAAGTGTAAACACCCGGCGTTTTTTGAAAAATAAACATGGTTGATAGTCAATGCTTTACGAATTGGTTGAAATTCAATTTTAATCAAATTGAACGCCTTGGTTCTGGTAATCAGCGCTTTGTGTTTTTAAGGAGCCGAAACGTTGAACACCCGTTTTTTAAAAATTGAACACTGACAATATACTGTCAGTATCTTTTGTTATCCTGATGGTAAATTGAGTATTGTCTGTTACGCTTTAAGCCTTTTGCTTTCAGCTTTAAGCTAAAATAAAAATGCATCCATCACAAAATTTAAAACCCGAATGGGTAGATATGATACGGAAAGGAGCTCCTGCAGCTGAGCAGGCCGGCAGGCTGCAGCCCAGCCAGTTGGCGCTTATTTATGAGCAGGGCTGGTTTAAATTTTTGGTGCCGCAGGCTTATTCCGGTCTGCAATTGGCGTTGCCGCAAATGGTACGACTGGAAGAAAGTTTGGCCTGGGCCAATGGCAGCCTGGGTTGGGTGGTAACTTTATGCAGCGGCGCGGGCTGGTTTGGTGGATTTCTGGATCCGGCTTTAGCCGCAGAGATCATGGCCAATCCGCAATTATGCCTGGCAGGTAGCGGTGCATCAACAGGTACAGCTACCATCAGTGGTGATGGCTATATGATCAACGGAACGTGGAAATACGCCAGCGGTGCACATCATGCCACACATATCACTGCAAATTGCATCATTAAAAAAGGCGATGAAACTGTTTTGAATGATGATGGTGAGCCACTGATATTACCTTTTATTTTTGATAAAAAAGATGTACATGTTTTCCCGGCCTGGAAATATGTTGGCATGATGGCTACCGGAAGTGATGCCTATGAAGTAAAAGACCTGTACGTTGATAAAAATCGTTGTTTTAAGATCGACCCGCAGTATACGGTTGTAAACGAACCTTTATATCGCTATCCCTTTCTGCAATTAGCCGAAGCAACGCTGGCTGCTAACCTTTCGGGATTAGCTGTTCATTTTCTTGACCTGTGCGGACCGGCCTTTGATGAACGGATGAAAAACCCGCGTTTAACCGAGCCGCAAAAAGGATACATTCAACAACTTCTGGCCGATCAGATCATTTTACTCGATGAAGTCCGCGCCGAATTTTACCAGGCTGTTGATTACTCATGGAACAACTTTGACTCGGCCGATAATAACTGCTTACAGGAAGTAAGTTTAATGAGCCGGAAGCTGGCCAAAGTTTCGCGCGAAAGTGTGGATAAACTTTATACCTACTGTGGTTTATCTGCCGCCAACCCGGATACGGAAATTAACCAGGTATGGCGGGACCTTCATACCGCAGGTCAGCATTCGCTGTTAACCTTTGAATCGATTGATTAAAAGATATTCAGTTAGCTCGTTCGTAACCCCGTAAAAAATCGGAATGACGTTTGAAATTTATTTAAAGATGGTGCATGGGGCTGCGTTAGGGATGGGAGCGGATACCGGCCTGTGGCTAAGGCCTTGTGCAGTATGAGCGTACAGCCCGGGCCGCAGGCAACGCCCATATTTATAAATCAATTAAAAAACGCACCCGATAATCAATAACTTACATTTACGTCATAACGTCCCTTCAGAGCCTCTCGCAGAGAGACCCTGAGGGAACATAAACTTTATTCCGGTAAAACACACCTTTCGCCTTTTACCTTTATCCTTTCACCTCAAATCAAACCTTCGCAAACTTCTTCACCGTTTCGGTTACATGTGCCAAATGATGGTTGCTGTGCCATGCGTACAGGGCCAGTCCTTTTTTCAGCGATATCGTTTCGCCCGAGGCCGGGTGAACAAATGTGCGTGCCCATTCGTTTTCGGTGAAACTTTCAAACAGGGCTACAAAATGCTGATGGATGCCTTCCAGCATTTTTAATGATGGCTCAACCGGCAGGCGATAATCTGGTAGTAGCGCCCAGTCGGCCTCTTCATATGGCTTTATAGTTGGGTTATTTTCAGTAAGGGCAAGCTTAAAGCGGGTAATGGAATTCATGTGGCTATCGGCCAAATGGTGAATCACCTGGCGCAGTGTCCAGCCGCCGGTGCGGTATGGCGTATCCAGTTCCTGGTAATTAAGGCCGGCAATTGCATGACGCAGCTTCCCCGGCAGGGTAGCAATATCTTCAATCCAGCCGCGCATATCTTCGGTAGTGTATGAAGCCGGGGGCGCAAACTTCCCAATAGGGTATTTCATTTGTTCGTCTGTCATCATAAATGTTAAAAAAATTTAAATTAGGTATTATTTTATACTACCACAAGCTTTTGACCTATTTTAGCGTTCTGTAGATTGTTAATTTAACTAATGATAAAAAAGTTACTGGCGGTACTTTTAGTTTTTAACTGTACGCTATCCTTTGCGCAAACCATTAAAACCGATATATTAGTTGTAGGCGGAAGCGCAAGCGGAACAGCCGCCGCCATACAAGGTGCACGAAGCAAACTGAAAACCATGCTGGTTGAACAGGGCCCCTGGCTTGGCGGCAGCATGACAGCTGGCGGGATGAGCACAGTTGAAGGTAACCGCAATTTACCAACAGGCATCTGGGGCGAGTTCAGGCGCAGGGTGCGGGATTTTTATAGCAAAACCCCGGGTTATGATACTGCTTACAATGCTACGCTAAGATTTGAACCATATACCGGGGCCGCTATCCTCAAAAAAATAACCGATACGGTAAAAAACCTCACTGTAAAATTAAACACCCCATTTACAGGTATTAAAAAAGATGGCACCGGTTGGGATGTAACTATCACCCTCGACGGGAAAACCGCTACAGTAAAAGCTAAAGTAGTTATTGATGCTACCGAAACCGGCGATGTGGCTGCCAAAGCAGGCGAAACCTACGTTTATGGTTTTGAGAGTAAAAAGCAAACTAACGAAGCCCTTGCGCCTGATAATGAATCGGCACAGTTGCAGGACCTTAGCTGGATTGCTATTTTGAAAGATTTTGGTGCCGCGGCAGATAAGACCATTCCCAGGCCCGAAGGCTATGATGCCTCTGCTTATGCCTGTCTAAAAGGAAAGGATCTTAAGCAAATGCTCAATGATGGCAAGCTGCCCAACGATAAATACATGATCAAATGGGCCGAATGCGGAAACCAATTCCCTGTTACCCCTGATAATTTAAAGCCGGAAAACCGGGAAGCTTTTTATGCCAAAGCACGCTTGCATACTTTAGGTTTGATCTACTATCTGCAAACCGAACTGGACTATAAAAACCTCGGGTTGGACGAAGGCTTTACTACACCCGATCATTTGCCATATCTCCCATATTTGCGCGAAGCTGGTCGCGCGACAAAAGGATTGGTGAGGATGATGCTGGATGATGTGTACAAACCTTACGACCGCGAATCAAAGCTTTACCGTACAGCCATTGCCGTTGGCGATGCTTCCCCGGGCCAGCATTATACCGATGCCAATGCATCGAAAGTTAATTACCCGCCTTTTCCTGCCTATGGCGTACCGCTGGGGGCTATTGTGCTTAAAGACCTGGATAATTTACTGGTAACGGAAAAAGCCATGTCGGTAACGCACCTGGTAAATGCCAGCACCATGTATCCCTCAGTACAAATGGCTATTGGGCAGGGTGCCGGTGCAACCGCAGCCTATTGCGCTTTTTTTAAAACCACCACACAAAATTTAAATGTGCGGATAATCCAGGGTGAACTACTTGATTTTAAAGCCTGGATCATGCCTTTTGCGGATGTTAAACCAACCGATCCGTATTTCAGGGCGATACAACAAATAGGTGCTTCCGGACTATTAAAAGGCGTACAAAAGGCAGATGGCAATACCGCGCGTTTGTTATTTCAGCCTGATTCCTTAGTTGCCACAGCCGAAATCAAACCAACACTGGAAGAGATTTATACCCGGGGCTTTTTATGGTTTAATAAAGAGAAGCCCGGCCCGGTGTTCACGGTAGGAAACCTATTATCGTTTATCAGCGAAACCACGCTAACCGATCCGCATACTTTAGAAATTGCCATGCAAAAGGCCTGGAAAGATCAATATAAATTCAGTTCTGCTTTTGATATGAAACGGCCGGTAACCCGTCGTGAATTTGCTATACTGGCCAACAGGTTTTTTAATCCTTTTGCGCGGTCGGTGGATATTGCGGGGAGGATGGTGAATTGACGATCATTTAAAAATATCATTTTGACCTAAAAAGAGAAGTGCTGTTCGAAGTCTCTGACTTCGAATTAAGTATGCCTGTAGTCTGAAACGACAGAACCCAAAACATTTCCTGTAGTTACAAACTACAAATATAATGGTCCAAAGTCAAAGACTTCGGGCAGTAGGGGTGACATGATTAAAAACGGGTGTCATGCTGAGGCTCTCGAAGCATGGTGGGCTGGGCCTCTGCGCGCGACCCTTCGACAGGCTCAGGGTGACAGGCCCTCTTTTGTCATTTCGCTTTGAGAGCCCACCGGATTTAAACGCTACTCATGACAAAAAACAGGTAATGATAAACCTGTCTCGGCAATCGTTAACATGCCCCTGCATAACCAAGTTTTTACAACTCCAATTCCAACTGATCTCCCGGCCCAAGCTCCTTATCATCCCGCCGCTTAACCGGCAATTCGCCAAAGTTTGAAAGCGAAATGCCCAACAGCCGCACTTTTACATCATCAACACCTGTGGCAGCCATCAATTGTTTGGCCGTATGGCTGATTGTTTCCAGATCGTTTACCGGTGTGGGGAAGGATTGATTGCGGGTGATCTGTTTAAAATCGTGGTATTTTACCTTGAGGGTAATGGTGCGGCCTTTCAATTCATATTTAAGCAGCCGGTTATGTACCGTGATCGCTATTTTATCCAGTTCAGCCTCCATTTCCTCAAGAGTTGTCAGGTCATAAGCGAAAGTATCTTCGGCGCCCAGTGATTTGGTTTCGCGGTGGGGTTGCACTTCGCGGTTATCAATGCCGCGCACTATCTGGTAGTAAAATTTGCCAACCTTGCCAAAGTGTTTTACAAGGTCACTTTCTTCCATTCGTTTCAGATCGGCTCCGGTGTGCAGGCCCATCTGTTTCATTTTTTGAGCGGTTACCTTGCCTACACCAAAGAATTTTTCGACGGGCAACTGCTCCATAAAATTTTCGATGCTTGATGGTCCGATAAACTTCAGGCCATCGGGCTTATTGATGTCAGATGCTATTTTGGCTACAAATTTATTGATAGACACTCCTGCCGATGCGGTGAGCTGCAGTTCGTCTTTAATAGCCTGTTTGATAAGTTTGGCTATTTCAATGGCCGAGCCGATGTCCTGCTTATCGTTGGTTACATCCAGGAAAGCTTCATCTAAAGAGAGCGGTTCTATCAGGTCGGTATAACGGCTAAATATTTCCCGGATATGCTGTGATACCTCCCGGTATACATTAAACCTTGGCCTTACAAACAAAGCATGCGGGCAAAGCTGTAATGCCTTTTTCGATGACATTGCCGATCGGATGCCAAACTTCCGGGCCTCGTAACTGGCGGTGGCTACCACCCCTCCCCGGCCTTCGGGCAAACCGCCCACCACCAAAGGTTTACCCCGGTATTCCGGAAAATCCCGCTGCTCAACCGACGCGTAAAACGCATCCATATCAATATGGATAATTTTACGATGGGTATTGGGTGATTGCTCGGTCATGGTGATAAGAACAAATATAGGCAGGTTGCAGGTTTGCTGCAATTGAGCTAAGGCTGCAATTGTGGGGATTGAGCAGAAAGTGGCTGGATATGCTCGAACAGCTTCCATTTTATAAACTGCTTAAAGAGCAGAAAAAAGGACGGCCCAAAACAAAGAAAGTTATAATAATTATTGATAATCAATAGATTAAATGTTTGTCTTTAGGTTTAAGCAAAAAGAAAGGCAGAACCCTTCACCGGTCTGCCTTTCAAAAAAATAGAAATAAAACTATGAGAGCAAAAATACATAAAGTTTGCCTTTACGGGCAAACTACGTTCTGCCCTCAATCTCAAAAAAACAAACTCATTTTTATTGCTTTCGCTTAAATTGACGGTTATGCCCGGAAGGGAGTTGGGTGGGCCTTAACTCACACTCGTTACCGTTTTTTTCAGTTCTGTTTCCAGGTTTTGAAGCTCGGTATTTAACGTGCGGCGATTGGCCGTGCCTTCATCGTGGATCCGTTTTACCTCAGTAAGGGTTTCAATAAGAGATGAAGTGGTCTTTTTCAGTGTATCTAACGATACTACCGTTTTTTCATTTTCGCGGGCTACATCAATACTGTTTTGTTTCAGCATTTCGGCATTCTTTTGTAAAATGGTATTGGTGGTATCCGAGATCTTTTTCTGCATCTCCACATTCTCTTTCTGACGGTTGAGGGCAACAGCTATGGTGAGCTGGTTTTTCCAAACCGGGATTGTGGTTGATACAATAGACTGTGCTTTTTCGGCAATGGTGGTATTGTTGTTCTGCACTACACGGATCTGTGCCAGGGATTGCAGCATAATAAAGCGAACCACTTTCAGGTCGGCAAGGCGTTTATCAAGGCGGTTCACAAAATCGCGCAGATCGGCAATTTCATAGTCCTGGTAGCCTGTCGGGTTACCGTCCATCACAGCCAGTTTTTCGTTAAGCTCATTGTATTTGAGCTGCCCGGCAATGATCAGGTCTTCCATTTGCTTGATATAAGTAACGTTGCTGTCAAACATGGTTTGCAGCGAGCTGTTATCCTTTAACGAATTAACGCGGCCTGCCTTGATCTTATTGGTGATCTTATCGATGTTATTAACCACAGTATCGTATTTCTGGAAAAGCTTTTTGGTATCAACCACCAGCTTTTTCATGAACGGGATATGTGATATAAATGAAGTGAACGCGTTTTGGTTCAGCTCGTCAACGTCAATATAATTAAGCTCGGTAAGTAACTCGTTAATCAGCCCGCCTACTTCGCCAGAGTTATAGGTACGTACCGAAGTAAGGAAGTTATTGCTGTATTTCTCCATGGAGTTTTGTACCTCAACACCATAGTTCAGTATCGAGTTAACATCGGCTGGATTGATATCTTTCCCCATTTCACCGTACTTTTGCAGGTCCTGGTTTGGTATAGCGTCAAGGTTGACATTACCTTGCTTATCCACCTTCATAGGCACATTGCCGGTTGGTGCGGCTGCCGCCGGAAGATCCAGATTGGTTGGAGTGATCAGCGGTGGTATATTTAGATTTAGTTCATCATTGTTTGGTGCACTTTCCATAATCTTATTATTAATGATTTAGTAGTACTTTATTGGCTGATCTTAAGCGCCATTCGGCTTAATACTTAAGATCAATGAATTAAACTTTTACAAGTAAGTTGCGGTTACAGTTTTCACTGTTTCTTCCAATTTACGGTCGCGGGTTGGTTCGCCGATGGCATTAAATTTCCACTCGCCGTTCTTTTTGTAAAACACGCCCATCACCATAGATACATGGCCTGCAAAATCTTTGCTGTGCGCAATATCATAAGTAGCGAAGATTTCGTTAACACGGGTTGGCGTACCTTCATAAATACGGATAGAGGCAAACGGTATAGTGCCGAAGTCCTGGCCACGGAAGCTGTTTAACACAAAGGCTACATAGCTTATGGTTGGGCTCAGCGTAGCAAAATCAACGGTGATCACTTCATTGTCCAGTCCGTCGTTGCCGGCCATATCGCCGGTTAGGTCATCACCGCTGTGCCTTACAGCGTGGTCTTTTGAACGCAGGTTTCCGAAGTAGATTACATCAACCAAACGTTTGCTTTCATCATATAAAATGCAGCTGGCATCAAGGTCAACGGCCTCTTTGGTAGTGCCAAAGCCAAACAGGCCTTTTCTTTCTATCGCGCCCCAGTTTATCCCAACGCATACATTTTGTAATTTGCTGCCGTTACTTTTTTCAAGGCTGATCCGCTGTCCTTTTTGAAGATTGATAGCCATAATTTTAGTTGTATTTGTTTAAATAATCCTGTAAGCCGCCTTTCATACCGGCACCCACAGCTTCAAATTTCCAGTTGTTATCTTTTTTATAGATACGGCCAAATTCAACCGCGGTTTCTATCGAAAAGTCTTCTTCCAGTTCGTATTTCAAAATATCGACGTTAGTAGCCGAGTCAAAAATGCGGACAAAAGAGTTGCGTACCTGACCAAAGTTTTGGCGGCGGCTTTCGGCCTCATGAATGGTTACCACAATGCAGATCTCAGTAGCACGCGGATCGATCTTTGAAAGATCAACAATGATCTGCTCATCGTCACCGTCACCTGCACCGGTCAGGTTATCGCCGGTATGCTCAACAGCGCCATCCGGAGACTTTGAGTTATTATAGAAAACGAAAAAATCGTCGGACAGTATTTTCTTATTATCGCCCATGATGAACACCGAAGCGTCCAGGTCAAAGGCCGAGCCTGTTGATGAGCTGTTTGTATCCCAACCAAGGCCTATCGTAAATTTAGGGGCACCAATGGTTTCCCTTTGGCCTTTTTGCAAGTTAATTGCCATGCTGAATTAGTTTATTATTGTTTATTAATAGGTTTTGTTTAATAAAGTTTAAGTTAGGTGTATAGGCTTCAATGGTATGATAACCATTACCCAAAGCCATATCATACAGCAAGTTTATGAAATTGCTGCCTTGATCTTGTATAAAGATGCAAAAACTTTCGTGATCGTAATTTAAAATATATTTTACTATGCGGGTGTTGATGCAAAAATTAGTGCCCTTAATGATATCATTTAAATGGTAAATGTTTTTAACATGATGATAGTTAAGATAATTCTCAATATTGGGGTGGATGTTTTTGTTCACCAGTTCGGCAAAGTACAGCATGTAAATATCGTTCTGTAAACCGTATTCATTTACCATTTTCATGATCATACGCTCATGACTGCCGGTGATCTTGATATCATCTAAAAAAAGCGGGGTTTTGTCTTTAAGAAAATCCTTATCAATATGAAACGAATCGTTACCTATTAAATTAATCCTTTGCTCGGCATCCAGCTCGCCATAATCTTCCTTATAAGTTATGGTGCGATGAACCTTCGTTTCCTGTACAACCGGGTAACCATGATGGGCCAGCCAGCGGTTAAGCCTGCACACAAAGTGGTTTTTCATTGCAAAAGTAGCCGTAGGAATAAATGAGTATGGGCTTGATATAACTACGATCTGTTTTTCTATTGGCTGTTTAGTTAAGATTTCGCTGATAAAGCCATCTGCCAGATCGGTGCCGAAGTAGCGGGATACCTCGCCATCGCCAAATTTAAAGCGACTGTAATCATCGGCATCGAAACCAAAATGTGTTGCGCTGTTGATATGATGTAATGAGTAGGTAGCTTTCATAAACTTAATAAGGTTAAAATGGATAAGTTGTTTGAATTGATGAGCAGGCTATCAAGGCCTGCATCTTTAGCCCCCGCTATATCTGCCGCCGGGTTATCGCCTATATGTATGATACCTGACCGGTCTATCTGCTTTGGTTTATTACACTCTTTAACTTTTTGCACCATCAGCTTAAATAAATCCCCGTTTGGTTTCGACATCCCCTCCTCGTCCGAATAGATCTGAAAGTTAAAGAACGTATCCAGCCCTAATTTAACCATTACCTTGCGGAGCGTTTGTCCTTTTATAAAGCCTGTATTACTTAAAATACTCAATGAGCAATCACCTTTTTGTTTTAGATGCTGTAGCACCTCAATTGTTACAGGTGAGTAAAGCACCGGCAGATAGTAAAACAGCAGGGTTTCCATGTCGGCATACAGCTTATCGATATTAACATCGGCAAGCGGATACTGGTTATCATTAATTGCGCCGATCACCATCAGGTACATTTCGTCCGCGTCAATGTTTTTACCAGTACGTTCGTTCACGGCATTGCACATGAGGTCAACCTGCCTGAAAGCCCTTGCTACATCGTCGATGCTTTTACCGCCGGGATTAAAATCCCGGTGAAAGATCTTAGTGCGTTCTATCTTAAAGTACGGGTTTGACTTGATCAGCGTGAGCCACAGATCAAATGAATAGTGCTGGTACATTTATGTTTAGGTAGAATTAAACTTAACCAAAATGTCATTGCGAGCGTAGCGTGGCAATCGCTTGCTATACAGAGCGGCTATGCTTACGTGCGATTGCTTCGTCGTTCCTCCTCGCAATGACATGTTTTTATATTAATAGTTTCGAAGCAATTCCGAAAGACTATCAGTTCTATGCGGATCACCTATGGCACGGAATTTCCAGGTGCCGTCTTTGCGGTATACTTCCGCAAAGGTCATCGAACACATACCGTTATAGGTTGAATCGCCGGAGAGACTGAACTTAGCAATCTCTTTACCATGGCTGTCAACCGCGCGGATGAAAGCATTCTCCACCATGCCAAAGTGTTGATTGTTTTTACGCCCCTGGTAAATGGCTACCAGGAAAAGGATGCGGTCATATTTCGGATCGAGCGAATCAAGCTTTACGATGATCTGCTCGTCATCGCCCTCACCGGCCCCGGTGCGGTTATCGCCGGTAAGCCAGATGTGTCCCGAAGGATGGCGCATCGAGTTAAAGTAAATCACATCTCCCTCGAACATATTGATAGTACGCCCGTTAGCGGTTTGTTTGGCATAGCCGCGATTCGCTACTTTACCGTTCTTGTCCAGCAAAAATGCAATCGCATCCAAATCATATTCTGCCTCTTCGGCACCGCCAAACAGCTTGCCTAAAAAGCCGCCATGTGTTTTCCTAACGTCCCAGCCCAAACCTATAGTTACTGACGACAAGTCGAAGCTTTCGCCTTTATCATTTTTACGCAGGTCAATTGTTTGACCTTTTACCAAATTTATAGCCATTGCCTTATTTGATTATTTGCCCTTTAAAATATTTACTTAAAAAGAAGGCCAGGTCTTCTTTGTAACCCACACCAGATGCTTCAAATTTCCATGCGCCACCGCGTTTGTATAATCTGCCAAACTCAATGGCTGTTTCGATAGAAAAATCCTCGCCCAATTCATATTTGCATACTTCGGCACCCGTTTGGTTATCTAAGATACGAATGTATGAGTCACGCACCTGGCCAAAATTTTGACGACGGGCTTGTGCTTCGTGAATAGTTACCACAAACAGGATCTCCTGGATGCGGGCATCTACTTTAGTGAGGTCAACAGTGATCGATTCATCATCGCCGCCGTCGCTGTTACCGCCTGTTGGGTCATCGCCGGTATGATGTACAGATTGCTCGGGCGAGTCGACATTATTATAGAATACAAAAAATTCATCCTGGGGTACCAGTCGGTTAGCATCGATCATGATAGCCGATACGTCAAGGTCGAAGTCATAACCTGTGCCTTCGTTTGGGTTCCAGCCCAAGCCAACTGTCATTTTTGAAAGGCCGATATCAATTTTCTGCCCTTTTTGTAAGTTAATAGCCATTTTAGTATGTGTTATTTTTAGGTAAAACCTGTGTAGCCTATTGGGTTTGCGCGGCGCTGCAGGTATTGAGCCGGAGACAAACCGGCAATTAAACGCTTAATCTAAGGTAGATGTTTTATTGAGGTGATATTGTAAAATTGTCTACACAAAAATAAGACGATGACAGGGGGCGGTTGTTACAGAAGAGGGGAGATAATTTAGTTGCGTAATACGCAATTATTTAACAATGGTTGTTGCATCTGTTTTAGCTCATTCGTAATAGTACGTTGTAGTCGCCCAGTCGCTTTTTTATGTAACATGATTAATACACTTGCTTTAGCATATTAAGGGAGAGTGGTTTGGTAATTAAGTGAAAGTCATGTAAATTCCGTTTTTATAAAAACCTAAATGGTAAAAAAATCACTCCTGGCCTTAGTTATCACCTGGGGCATAATGGCAAACGGTCATGTTTCTGCACAAACGGGTCCCGATAGCACGGGTTTAGGCCTCGTAATTGCCAATTATCACACTGCTATAGGGCAACAATCACACTTATATAACGGGCCCGAATATGAGTTTTATGATCCCATAATAAAAGGTAACGCATATGTTTTTGACAATAAGTCATTTACGGCTGGAGATGTAAAATACGGGGCAGCGGTTTATCGCGACGTCCCGATGTTATATGACCTGAATAAAGATTTGGTGGTTATACTGCTTTATAATCACTTTACAAAAATTTCATTACTAAGCGAGCGTGTGCCGGAGTTCTGGCTGCTTAACCATCATTTTATACGCATTACTACCGATTCGACAGGCCAGGCCCGCCTTGCTACCGGTTTTTATGATCAATTATACCAGGGAAAAAAGATCGGGATCATTGTAAAAAGGGCCAAGAGCATCCAAACCAGCACGGGAAACAACACCATCGAATCTTTTTTTAGCGAAACCAAAGATTATTATGTTAAAAAAGGGGATAACTATTTCAGCTTTAGCGGAAAGAGCGGACTGTTAGATATTTTTAAGGATAAAAAGAAGGAGTTGCGGCAATATATAAAAGCCAATCATATCGACTTTCGCGAAAATCAGGAACAGGCTATAGTGGATGTAACTACTTATTATGATCATTTAACTAATTAATGCGGCGTGCCTTATTATTTAATAACAGGGCAAAAAATAATATAGCATTAATGTATACGGCAGGAAAATAAAATAACCGGATGAAAAAAATTTACTTTCTAAGTTTCTGTTTTTTGATTTTAATTAAACTGTGCCAGGCCCAGCAGGGTCCGGTAAAATCAATCAGCGTAAATTTTCAACAAGCTACTATTGAGCAGTTTGTAACAGAGCTGGAAGCAAAATCAGGCTTTCATTTTTTTTACGACGCCATGCAGTTTGACAGTTTGAAAGTAACTCTGCAGGCAACCAATAAACCTATTGAAACCATATTGAGCCAGGCTTTTAAAAACACCGGTTTTAGTTTCGCCATAACCAAACACCAGCAGGTGTTTTTAACTAAAGGGCGCGAAATACAAACCGGGCTGGCGGTAGGTTATTTTGGCATTACAACTGCCAATGCAACTGCAGCAAATATAAGTGTATCCCCCGCTAATGTTGATCTTGATAAAGATAAAAAGATCCCCGAAGCAACAACTGAAAATAAGCTATACGAAATAGGGATCAAAACCAACACTATTGAGGCGGGTACGGCAACGCTTTCGGGATATGTAAAGGAAGCAAAATCGGGCGAATCTGTAACAGGTGCCAGCATATATGTAACCAATACCAAAACGGGTGTGGCTACCGACCAGTTTGGCTATTTCACTATCAAATTACCCAAAGGCAGGCAGGTTTTAAGCGTTAGGGGCGTTGGCATGCGCGATACCCGCAGGCAGATCATCCTTTACTCGGACGGTAAGATCATTATTGAAATGCAGGAGCAGGTAACCAGCCTTAAAGAGGTAAAGATCTCTGCCGAGAAAGTGGCTAATGTACGTAATGTTCAATTGGGGGTGAACAGGCTTGATATTAAAAGCATTAAACAGGTACCTACGGTATTTGGCGAAGCCGATATATTAAGGGTAGTGCTTACCCTGCCCGGCGTTCAATCAGTAGGCGAGGCTACCACGGGTTTTAATGTACGCGGGGGCTCGGCCGATCAGAACCTGATCCTGATGAATGACGCCACCATTTATAACCCCTCGCATTTTTTCGGCTTCTTTTCATCATTTAACCCCGATATAGTTAAAGATATCGAACTATATAAAAGCAGTATCCCCGAAAGGTTCGGCGGGCGTTTATCATCGGTGTTGGATGTTACCAATCGTGAGGGTAATAAAAAGAAATTTACCGGTTCGGCAGGCATTGGTTTAATCACCAGCAGGCTTAATGTTGAAGGGCCTATCATCAAGGATAAAACCTCGTTTTCATTCGGAGGCCGTACCACGTACTCCGACTGGCTCCTTAAACTCCTGCCCGATGCCTACAAGCACAGTTCGGCTTCATTTTATGATCTTAACCTGGATATAAGCCACCAGATTGATGATAAAAACAACCTGTATCTAACCAGCTATATAAGCAGAGATAAATTCAGGCTTAATAGCGATACTGCTTATAGTTACAGCAACAGGAATATCAACCTAAAATGGAAGCATAATTTTAATAACAAACTATTCAGTGTTATTACGGCCGGGATAGACAAGTACCAATATGATGTTTCAAGCGCCGATAACCCGGTAAATGCTTATAAGCTGAATTTTGATATTAACCAAAGTAATTTTAAAACGGATTTTACCTATTACCTTAACCGCAAAAACACTGTCGATTTTGGGTTAAGTTCCATTTATTATAAGCTCCATCCGGGCAGCTTTCAGCCTCTTGGCCCCCAATCATTGGTAGCTCCTGATGTTATTTCCACCCAACAGGCGCTGGAAAGCGCCTTATACCTCGGCGATAAGTTTGACGTGACCGACGATCTGTCAATAAGTGGTGGTGTAAGGTATTCGATCTATAATTTCCTGGGGCCGCAAACAGTGTATAACTATGCGCCTAACCTGCCCAAAACAAGCGCCAACCTGTTGGATAGTACCTATTACGCAAATGGTAAGTTTATTAAAACTTATTCGGGCCCCGAAATCAGGCTTTCGGCCAGATATCAACTGGGCGATAACCTATCGATCAAGGGCGGCTATAACACACTCAGGCAGTATATTCACCTGTTATCAAACACAACAGCTATATCCCCCACTGATGTTTGGCAACTAAGTGATCCCAATATCAAACCTCAATATGGTGACCAGGTATCATTAGGCCTTTATCATAATTTAAAATCAAACACCATTGAAACGTCGGTCGAGGTTTACTACAAACGATTAAGGGATTATCTCGACTATAAGAGCGGCGCTAACCTCGTATTAAACCATCATATTGAAACGGATGTGGTAGGTACAAAAGGCAAAGCATATGGAATTGAGTTTTTAGTAAAAAAAGCCACCGGGAAAGCCAATGGGTGGATCAGCTATACTTATTCGCGCACGTTTTTAAGACAAAATGATCCTAATGCCGGCGATTTGATTAATGGGGGGGCTTATTATCCTGCAAATTTTGATAAGCCACATGCTTTTAATTTTATTGGTAACTACAGGTTTTCACATAGGTTCAGTGTTTCTTTAAATCTTACTTACAGCACGGGCAGGCCTATTACCCTGCCTATTGCCAAGTATGAGTATGGTGGTTCCGAGCGGGTATTTTATTCGGACAGGAACCAATACCGCATCCCGGATTATTTCAGGTCGGATTTTTCAATGAACATAGAGGGCAACCATAAAGTGCACCAATTAACCCATAACTCATTTACAATAGGGGTGTATAACTTAACCGGCAGGCAAAACGCGTATTCGACATTCTTTACAGAGCAGGGAGGGGTCATTAACGGGTATAAGCTGTCCATATTTGCCAAGCCTATTCCATTTATTAATTACAATATCAGGTTTTAATTGAAAGCGATGAAAGGAAAACGATATATATTAATTTTATTATTGCTGGGGGGCATATACAATGCCTGTAAAAAGCCTTATAACCCTAAAATTGTTGACTCTCCCAATCATTACCTGGTTGTTGAAGGGGTAATAAACAATGGCAGCGATTCAACCATAATAAAATTAAGCAGAACGGTTAACATCTCAGGCAATGTAAGCACAAGCGGAGTTGATAATTGCGCGGTATCTGTTGAAGCCGAGGAGGGAACAGCATATTCACTTACACCCCGGGGAAATGGGACTTATGTTATACCGGCGCTTAACCTGGATGTGTCAAAAAAGTACCGTGTGCATATTATCACTAACGATAATAAAGAGTATGCGTCTGACTATGTTGAGGTAAAAAAGACACAGCCAATTGATAGCATAGGGTTTAATATTAAAAATGGCAACATGCAGGTTTATGCAAATACGCACGATGCTTCCAATAGCTCCCGATATTATAGGTGGAGTTATGAAGAAACGTGGCGCTTTCATGCTAAATATCAATCGGCCTATATGGTTGATCCTGTGGCTAAAGCAGTTGTTTTTCGGCCACCCAGTGAGTATAATTATTACTGCTTTGCGGGGGCCAAATCCAGTACCATAGTTATAGGATCATCAGCTAAGCTGTCACAAGATGTAATATACCAGCAACCGGTAACAACCATAGCCTCAACATCTGAAAAGATTGAAATGCGTTATTCCATTTTTCTGAAACAGTATGCGTTAACCAAAGAAGCTTACCAGTTTTGGGAAAATATGAAGAAAAACACGGAGCAATTAGGAAGTATATTTGATGCGCAGCCATCGCAGTTAACAGGGAATATCCACAATCTTAAAGATCCGGCTGAGCCTGTTATTGGCTATATAAGTGTAACCAACATTCAATCGAAAAGAGTATTTATTGACAATGCCGATCTCCCTCGCGATTGGGCGCCTACATATCCATATGATTGCGGTCCCCTTGATACTGCACTCTTTTTTAATCCCAAAACCAAACAAAATGATGTACTGGGCATCATAATTAATGGTAATGCAATACCTGTGCTTGATATAACCGAGAAAATGAACGTAATAGGTTATACTTATTCATCAATTGAATGTACCGATTGCAGGATCAGGGGACGAGTACAAACTCCCTCATTTTGGAAAGAGAGATAAAAAAGTTTATGAATGATGCCATGAAAATAAATCAATAAGGTTTGGCTATGAATGAAATTAAAAAACTTGCTGTGGTTCCGATGATTTCCGGCATGTTACTGTTGTCAGTGAACGGGGTGGCGCAAACTATAAGCCAAATCTCCGACAGCTTTAACAAATACTATCAGGCTACTGTACAGGAAAAGATTTTTGTACATACTGACAAAAGCGCCTATATGACCGGCGAAATTTTATGGTTTAAAGCGTATAACGTTGACGCTACTTATCATAAGCCGCTTGGCCTTAGCAAAGTTGTATATGTTGATGTATTGGACAACAAGCAAAATGCCATAATCCAAACTAAAATAGAAATGAAAAACGGCCTCGGGAGTGGCTCTGTTTATATACCAGTATCGGTAAGCAATGGTAATTATAAGTTAAGGGCCTATACCAACTGGATGAAAAATTTTACTCCTGATTATTATTTCGAAAAGAATATTACCATTATTAATCCTCTAAAATCTCCCGAAGCCATAACTAAAGTACAGGCACCGGGCTACGATGTTCAGTTTTTCCCGGAAGGGGGAGATTTGGTCGCGGGTATTAACAGTAAAGTTGCTTTTAAGGTTACGGCATCAGACGGTACAGGCTTAAGTGAATGCAGAGGTTTTATTGTTGATCAGAAGCACGATACGGTAGCGCGCTTCCGGCCATTGAAATTTGGTATTGGCAGCTTTTTATTCACCCCGATAGCCGGGAATGTTTATACGGCTGTTATTAAATCGGGCAATACCCCGGCTGTTATCAAAGAGTTACCTGCCGTTGAAAGTCGGGGTTATGTAATGGCTGTAAAAGATGCAGGTAGCACACGGGTGGAGATCACAGTAAAAGGCGCCGGCGTTGAAGCTGGCGAATTATATCTGTTTGCTCATACAGGCCAATCGGTTAAAGCCGGCATGACAGCACCTTTTAACAACGGCAGTGCCATTTTTACGCTTGATAAAGCTAAATTGGGCGAAGGAGTGTCGCACTTAACAATTTTCAATAGCGCCAGACAACCCGTGTGCGAAAGGCTTTATTTTAAACGTCCCAAACAAAACCTCATTATCGAGGCCTCTGCTGATCAGCCTTCATATACCCGCCGTAAAAAGGTAAGTGTGGACATCGCTGCCAAAGATTTTTCGGGGCGCGTAAAACCTGCTAACCTGTCAATGTCGGTTTATAAGATTGACTCATTACAAAATATTGATGCCGGCGAAATATTCAGCTATCTGTGGCTCAAGTCAGATTTACGTGGAAATATTGAATCGCCAGGCTACTATTTCAAAAATTCCGATGCTGAAGCCGACACGGCCCTTGATAACCTCATGCTAACACAAGGGTGGCGAAGGTTTCAATGGGATAATGTATTTGGTAATAAACAGGCGGCATTTAGTTTTTTGCCAGAGTATGACGGGCACCTGATTGCCGGTAAAATAACCAATACG
Source organism: Mucilaginibacter sp. SG538B (assembly GCF_013376065.1). Classification (NCBI taxonomy): domain Bacteria; kingdom Pseudomonadati; phylum Bacteroidota; class Sphingobacteriia; order Sphingobacteriales; family Sphingobacteriaceae; genus Mucilaginibacter; species Mucilaginibacter sp. SG538B. The sequence continues at coordinate 667,765 of NZ_JABMJI010000002.1, read as the reverse complement.
CAAACCGGTGGTATTGCCAAAGATGTAGTAGCTTATTTAAGTGTCCCGGGAAAACGGGTACAGCTGTATGCCGCAAAAAGCGATTCGACAGGCAGGTTGATTTTTAATACAAGACAACTTTATGGTCCCGGCGAAATAGTAGTTCAAACCAATTCAGAACGGGATACCACCTATCATATTGATATTTTAAGCCCTTTTTCTGAACAATTCGCAAAATCCCCAATATTAAAATTTAACCTAACCCGGGGCATGCAAAGTGCCATTGAAGAACGAAGCCTGGGCACGCAGGTTCAAAATATTTATTTAGGCAATAAGATCAAGCACTTTTATGAGCCGCAGGTTGATAGTTCGGGTTTTTATACAACCCCCTATAAAACCTACCTTTTGGATAACTATACCCGCTTTACTACAATGGAAGAGGTATTGAGAGAGTATGTAAAGGAGGTTTGGGTTAACAGATCGCAAAAACGGTATCACATCAAAGTATTGAATGGTAATGGATTTTTAGATGGCGACCCCTTAGTGATGCTTGATGACGTACCTGTTTTTAACATAGATAAGGTTATGGGTATTGACCCGTTGAAAGTTCGTAAGCTGGAAGATGTTCCGTACCGGTATTATTGGGGACCATCTGTTTACGAAGGAATCCTAAGCTTTACAACTTATAAGGGCGATCTTGGCGGTGTTGAAATAGACCCAAAGGCAGTAGTGCTCGATTATGAAGGTCTGCAATTACAACGTGAGTTTTATTCTCCGGTATATGACACTGAACAGTCAGTAAAAAACAGGTTACCCGATTTCAGAAACCTGCTTTATTGGGGGCCGGATATCAATACTTCAGCCGCTGGTAAAAATCAGTTGTCGTTTTATACGTCTGATCAAACAGGGAAATATATAGGAATTGTACAAGGGGTTACGTTACAAGGTGACATCGCAAGCCAATATTTTAGCTTTGAAGTGAATTAACTACTATTAAATTTCTACAGGATTTATATTTTGTGATTCCTGATTTAATGTTGAATATCAGTAATTTATAGCCACCAAAAAAGGCACACCGCACAAAAAAGTGCTTAATTTTCAAAATAATGAACTTTTTTGAAAAAACAATTTGTGTAGAATAAAATGGTTTGTATATTTGCACACCCAAACGGAGGAGTGGTAGTTCAGCTGGTTAGAATACATGCCTGTCACGCATGGGGTCGCGGGTTCGAGTCCCGTCCATTCCGCAAAATCAATATTGAAATTGAGCAAAACCCTTCAAATGATATCATTTGAAGGGTTTTTTGTTTTTAGACTACTCCAAATTATTCATCTGAAACCATAATTCAGGTGAGTAATCCGGTGAGTCAATTAAAGTAGCTCAATGACTCACCAATTCTGTTGCAACTGTTTGATATGCAGCATGTTCGGTAAATGAACATCTTGCGCTCAAGTGATGAGAAAATTAATTTTGTTTCACTATTAATCCTCATTATTATGAGAACAAACGTCAGTCTGCTTTTCTATTTAAAAAAGCCAAAGCACTACCAATCAGGCCCCATGCCCGTTTACCTCCGATTTACTGTTGATGGTAAACGATCAGAAACCGCCAGCGGAAGAACCTGTGAGCCCTCCCGCTGGAACAACAAAGCCGGAAGACTTACCGGAATGAAAGAAGATGTCCGTGCTTTAAACAATTATCTCGATGGATTACAATCTAAAGCATTTGATTGCCACCGGATCATGACCCTGCATGATGAACTAATCACTGCCGAAACCTTAAGAAACAAGTTTATCGGAAAGACAGATAACGTAAGAACAATTACAGCTGTCTTCGCCGATCATAACAAAAAAATGAAAAACCTGGTAGGGCAGGAATTTGAGAAAAGCACTTTGCAGCGCTACGAAACTTGCTTGATGCACATCAAGGATTTTATGCAATGGCAGTTCAACGTATCGGACCTGCCTGTTACCAAGATTAGCTTTTCCTTTTTAAATGATTTCGAATACTATCTAAGAAGTATTCGCAGATGCGGTAACAACTCAGCTATCAAATACATTAAAAACTTTGGAAAGATTGTTAGAATTTGTCTTGGTAACGGATGGTTAACCGTCGACCCTTATCTCAACTATAAACCAAAAACTTCAAAGGTTAACCGAGTAGCACTAACGAAAGACGAACTCAAAGCCATTTTGGAGAGAGAAATGCCAGTAGAGCGGCTGAAACTGGTTAAGGATATTTTTCTGTTTAGTTGTTATACCGGTCTTGCTTACGTAGATGTGAGTAAGCTTAAACGTTCTGAAGTACTAAGGGGAATCGATGGTGAAAACTGGATATATACGAACAGGAAAAAAACCGATACATTATCCCGGATTCCCTTGCTCCCTGCTGCGCTCGAAATTATGGAACGATACCAGGAAAACCCGCAATGTCAATGCGATGACAGGGTATTGCCGGTATTAAGCAATCAGAAGATGAACGCCTATCTTAAAGAAATCGCCGATTTGTCTGGGATCACTAAAGTACTTACTTTCCATATTGCCAGGCACACATTTGCCACCACCATCACGCTGAATAATGGGGTGCCGATAGAAAGCGTTGCTAAAATGATGGGGCATACCAATATCAAAACCACACAAATCTATGCTAAGGTGATGGATCATAAGATCAGTGAGGATATGAGTCTGCTGAAGCAAAAGTTAGCTGCAAGTTGATCTATATCGAATACGGGATAGTCTGCTATCCCGTGTTTCCTAACTCATAAGAAGATTCTGGTAATTTAAAAATGAAGATAACAATGGTAAATAATGACTTAATACCCGAGGAGATCGTAGTAAAACAGATTTACTACATAAGAGGCCAAAAAGTAATGTTGGACAGCGATCTGGCAACGCTCTATCAGGTAGAGACTAAACAATTGAAGAGACAGGTCAGAAGGAATATCGAAAGGTTTCCAGGCGAAGATTTTATGTTTGAACTTACACCAGATGAGTATAGTTTAATTTCAAGGAGCCAAAATGGCACCATGAAACAAGGTTATAATATTAAATATGCCCCGATGGTTTTCACTGAATTAGGTATCAGCATGCTCTCAAGTGTTTTAAACAGTGCATCTGCAATTCAGGTAAACATCAGGATTATGCGAATTTTTATTCGCTTACGCCAAATACTCTTAGATAACACAGAGTTGAAGCTGGAAATAGAACGTATCAGAACAAAACTGGAAAGCCAGGATAAAAATATTGACTTGCTATTCGGCTATCTCGATGAACTGATCGAAAAAAAATCGCAGCCAATGGACAGAAAAAGAATCGGCTATATGCCGGATACCGATAGCTTTTAAAAAACAGGCATCCTATTTTAGCTCTACGTATTTCAGGAACACTGGCATGGATTCCATGCCAGTGAATCCTTTACGCTATCTGTGCATCAATTGTTATTGTCTTGCCGCGATCAAAATTGCTATGCTCATCCTGGTGTACATATCCGAGTTGATTAGTCAGCAGCTTAGTTTTCCCGATATTAAACTCAGGAGTACCGTCGTGATGATGGCCGTATATCCAGTAGTCAGCACCGCTGTCTTCGATAAAAACATCTAAATCTGTAGCAAAAGCTTCATTTAAAACGCTGTCTAAATATTGCCTGGGATAATGCTGAAATGTGGGCACATGATGAGATACAACGATGGTCCTGACATCCTCATTCCGGTTATCCGCTCCAGCCTTCAATGCAGTTTCGAGAAATGCCAGGGAATCTGAATGCATTTGGTTGTATTTTTCGACCGAGAACAACCTGCCCTCATCTCTGATCACCCTGAAATCCATCATCCCGCGTTCAATATAACGGGCTTTATATTTCGATATTTTCGACCATAGTGTCGTAAAATGGATCTTGACCCGGTTCAATTCAATAGTAGAATTATTAAGCAGCGTCACGTTGGATTTTATCGACTCCTGAAAAGCGCCTGACCTGTTAGCTAGATCGAAATGGTAAAATTCGTGATTGCCGGGAACCCAATACGTATGCTCATAATTGTCGGCAAGTAAACTAAAGAAATCGCTATGGCGGTCAATATCTTTCAATGGTATTATATCGCCCGCCAATAAAAGGATATCTCCATTTACCTGCAAAGGGTTTGAAGCCATATAATTCCGGTTTTCCGGAAACTCCAGGTGAAGGTCTGAGGCTATCTGTAGTTGCATAATTGTAAATGTATTTAGTATTTATTTAACGATGGCACACTCAAGCTTCAGAAATCATTCTTATCCGCATCTTTTAACCATTCATCGTTGGCCGGATTATAAGGATCCAGCCAGTCTGCTTTAGCATTCGCCCAGGCAAACCATTGCGGATCGGGATCCGGCATAGCCAATGTATATTCCCGGATGAGCTGAGACTGCTTCCAGCGTTCGGCATCCCTCATCAATTCTTTAAAAGCTTCTTTTTCCTGTTTCTTTCTGGCTTCAAATTCAGCTTTTTCTTTTCTTTCACGTTCCCAGTTTGCCTGCCAGATCCGCGCTTTCTCCAGGTAAAGTTCTTCCTCTTTTGCAGCCAGTTCCAACTTTGCCAGTATTTTGGGTAATTGCTCTTCCAGCAAAACAGCTTTGAGATCCTGCCATTCCGATTTTAGCCTCGTATCAATTCTGAAAACGACTTTCCCGTTCGGGTGCCATTCATAATCACGATAGGATTTATCATATACCCTCACCTTGGTCGTCCGCTCCCGAAATGTCACTTTTAACCTGATATCGCGTATCACAACATAATTCCCATCGTCATGCAGTTCAAAGAAATAGCCGCATACCCTCACGCATTTGATCAGCGTATCCATAAAGCGGAGTGCACGCCCTACGTTAGCAGGTGAGACTTTGATATCCAGTTCCCGCTTTGCCGTGATTACCATGCCCGGAAAATTCGGATCGGTCAGCCTTTTCAAGCTCTCCCTGGCAGCGAGCGTGACCGGCTCGGGCCTGACGAGACGATCAGGCACTCTGAAAGGCAGCTTTTCGGATGCTATTTTCCTGGTATGAATTTTTAGTTGACAAGCCTTTTTCACAGGTGCACCGGCGGGTCTTTCTTCAAATACAGCTGGTTTATAGATTTTGCCGGTTACGGGCAGCACAGGCTGTTTCAGTTTATGCCCTGCCTGGATCTTAGCCCATTGTCCCCGCTTGGGAACAGGAACGTCCATGCGGATACATAACTTACGAAAGCCCACATCAGATATGATATATTTCTTCGCGATCAGCGTCATGGGTGTTTCCCAAACAAGCCGGTACAACTCTTCACGTGTAAATGTGATCATAATACCGGGGCTGCTGCTTTTAATTCCTCCGTATCGAACTCACCCAGGCTGCGCAAGTATTTCAATGTGATGACCACTGAGGAATGTCCCATGATCTTTTGCACCATATAAACATCCTTTGTTCGGCGAAACACGTCAATTGCAGCAGTATGCCGGAAAGAATAAAGGGTTTGTTTGGGATAGATCAGGCCGTGGCTTAGCATTTTCTTTTTTTCGCGGTTCCATTGCTTTCCGAAATAGGTTTGATTAAAAGGTTCGCTAACACCGCTAAAGATATTGTCTTCCCTTTTTAACGCCTGTAATACCGGATCCAGTTCTTCCCTGACGTAATCTGGCACGTAAACGACACGGATCTTGCCGCCTTTGTTTTCTGAGCCATCCAAATGAATTTCTGTATTGTCTTTCCTGAAGTGTTTCTTGGTTAACAACCTGATCTCTTCATGCGGGCGTAATAAGCAACCGTAAGTCATCAGGCAGCACCGGTAAAGATTTGTATGGTTAGCCTTCAGGAAAGTAAACACAGGCTCTAACTGTTCTTTTTCGTAAGCTAAATGGAGTGTTGCCTTGATTCTCCTGGACTCTGTTCTTTTCGCAGCCATCAAATCCTCGTCGATCATTCTTGAAGCGAGGTTAAAAAGTATGTTCAGCTCCCGCCGCCTGTTCATATAATACGTTGCGGAGGAACTGAAAAGCTGTAAGAACTCTTCGATCCTAGAGGTGGTCAATTCCCGGATCGACATTTCACGTCCTTCTGCTCCGAGAAATTCCATAAAATGGTTAAAAGCGTAGCGTAAATTGTTTTTGTGGTGCTTGCTTAGATCGGATTCGAGCTTTTTATTCAAGGCCTGCTGGAATAGCAGGCCAATTGCATCATTTTTTATTTTTTCGTTCATTAAGCAAAAGTCTTTCACCGACAGTCAAAACGGCATCACAGCGAAGCTGGCAGGGCCGGGGAATAATCCACGACCTCTGCCCGAACTTCAACTGTGGTCCTAGCGGTGCCCTGTGCGGTCTCTTTTTTTGCCAGTTCGGCAACAAGATCAAGAAAAGCTTTTACCTGTGTACACAGCAGGTCAGCTTCATGGTCAATTACATGATAGTTATCTTTATAGCGGGCGTCTGAGTAACTTGTAGACAGTACACGAAAAAGATGTTTTTCCTTTGAAAAATGCCTTCGGAATAACGCTGATGGCTCCGGCGAAAAGGATCTGCTAAAGTCAATCAAACGGCTAATATTATGAATATCGGAACGGTAACCTGTAAATAACCGGATCAGCGCGCGGCAACCCTGTTCTACTGCCTGATGAAGTAAGAAAATAACGTTATTATCAAAGTTGTTTTCGAGGCAAATGAAGGCGCTCTCCAAAAACCCAGAAGCAAGTTTGTAAATTCTTTCAAACGCCTCATTGTCTTTCAATACTGCCTCTTTCGCTTTTGATTCTTCATAATCAGGGATCATTGTAAAACCATCGGATGTATAAATGAGAACTCCGTTCAAACAGGCATTCAGAAAAAAGGTATCATAGTTATATACCAGGTTCATTACCGTTTCAAGTCCATGAGCGATTACAAATACACCTGGAAACAGCTTACTGATATAATCTTGCATCACATGTTCAATGCGTGTGATTTCAGTGGTCAATACCAGTAAGTAATAATCATTTGTTGAATTAGTTTGTGCTGGACAAAAGACAGTTTCATGCGAACTATATGAACTTAATGCGGCAAAACAAATGATTTTTTCAATTTGGTATTGAGTGTTTAATGCATCAGCTATTGCCTGCAATTCTTTATTTTGGTATTCAGTCAATTTAATGGGATTATTCTTCATTGTTAAATCTTTTTAAGACCGGGTTATTCATTTAAAAGACTGAGGATGAGTATCATTAAATCTGCTGCTTTACCCATCAGATCCATTATCTCTTGTTCTGAAATGTTTAAGCTGTTTCTAATCGTCTCGGGATACACGCTTTGCAAAAGATCATATAATTCCGGGCGCGCAGACTTTAGTTCAAGAAACCAATCTGATACCTTTGAATCGATAATCAAAGTCATCGTGACCAACCTGTTAAGATTGGGTATGGTGGTCTCAAAGCCAACTTTAACATCAAGATATTCCATTAACGTTGCCTCAATAGACCTATGCACGGCCTGAAGTGCATCCCTAAAGTCCTTTTTTCTAAAGTGATAGCTTATTTCAGTATAATACAGTCTTGCAAATTTGAGCCGTGATTCATGTTGCAGGGTATTTAAGGTTAATTTATTATTCCCGGCATTCAGGTTATCTAAACCAAGCCCATCCGTCTCGTAAATAATTATACCGTTAGTAAGTACCCATGTCAAAAATTTTCTTTCTGAAGTATTTCCATTTTTAATACTTGATACACTTGCAACAATCGTAGAAATATCAATTAATGGTTTAAGGCTGTTCTCGATCAACTCATTGACAAGGTAGTCCAATTCATGTCGTGGTTCATCGATCATGATATATAGTATATAACCGAACGGATTTTCCAATGTGCCGATCTGTATGATTGCCCTTACGGCGGGCTCAATATTCAAGATTGCCTTTACAACTTCTTTCAGAGCAAGTTTTGATGCCGGAGATTGTTCTATCGCCGGGGGTGCCGTATTTGTATCTGTTTCGGTTGTATGGTTAATATCCTCCTGTTGAGGTTTAACCTTAGTAGCTTTAAACTTGAAAAATGCATGCTCTGTATCCCGCTGAAAAATCAACCAGGCTGCGGAGTACATTTTTTTGAGATGTTCGTATACCGTAATAATCTCTCCCGGCGACATGGATTCATCGATGGCATGGGTGGACAATGCAGCAGCGAGCCATTCGACAAGGTGATCGCGAAACTCTTGCGGCTTTACCTCATCAAATGCAGCTTCAAGTATGACGTATGGATTTAATAATTCTTTTTCCGAAAGCTCAGCAGGAAACCAAAGCCATTCCTCTTTCTCTGCGCTAAGCTGCTCCACATCAACTTTCTTTTTCTCATAGGAAAACTCCTGATGCTCTAAAAAAAGCAGGTAAAGTCCTTCTATAAGCCGAATATTAAGCTCATAATCATGGAACAAAACTCCGGGACCAAAGCGTTTATCACTATAGAATCCATCATTAACAACATGGTGACGCCAGGTTTTCAAGGTTTCCTGGTGCCCCTCTACGTCATCGGCATCAAAGAAATATTTCACCGGTATCATTGGATCCATCACTTCTGAAAAACGAAGGAACTTCGGGGCATGGTCCCAGGGAGCATAAACACCACAATACATAAGCATACAATTTGATACCGATCTACATTGACCGGTAGTACAAAATTGATTAAGCATAACATGCTAAACCATCTGCAAAAGGTTTATCTTAAACACGCCAAGCGATATTTTACCAGTTATTATTTCTATTTTAGCATAACTGCACCTATATATTATTTTGCTATTTTTGACCAAAACAACATCCTATGAGTACTACCAGCGAAAAACCAACTCAAATCCATCACGGCCGTAACATCAAGCGTTTCAGGGAAATGTTGGGTATCAAACAGGAGGCTTTGGCTTTGGAATTAGGAGAAGACTGGAGTCAAAGGCGTATTTCGTTGTTAGAAGCTAAGGACACTATAGAAGATGATATTCTTGCGCAAGTAGCCGCTATACTTAAAGTGCCCGTTGAAGCTATTAAAAATTTTGATGAGCAGGCAGCAGTAACATATTTTAACACTTTTAACGATACCAGTGTCAATCACGGTCCATTTATGGGCAATTATGGAATCTATAATTTTAACCCTATCGAAAAATGGCTTGAAGTTATTGAGGAAAACAAGAAGCTTTACGAACGGCTGCTAGAGAGTGAGCGAGAAAAGATTGAAATTCTTAAGAACAAAGGTTAATAGCCAATAAAACTTTCTTAGGCAATGTAACTTAATTGATTTAAAGCTTTCTGGTTACCACATTGTTACTTCATGCACTCAACTAAAGTTTATGAAGGATCAACTACGTTATTATCGGCAGCAAAATGATCTCGAATACGAGGATGTAGCTTTCATGTTGGAAATACCCGTATCCAATTACGCGGATATGGAAAATGGCATTTCCGAATTGCCATTAAAGCTAATGATAAAACTTTGCCGGTTTTACGGGATCAAACCAGATGAATTAAAATCTAATCCTGAAAAAGAACCCGGAAAACCAGCAGAGCCCTTAGCTGATAATAAGCATGATCTCGTACATGAAGTTATTACCATATCCGACGGTGAAGAAGATGACGGGCATGACTATCCCCCTAAATATGACCTTGACCGATCCAAGCGTAAGATCAGCGCAAAACAGGCCATAGCAATTTTGAAGAAGAAGGGGACGGAAATAAATGAAGAGGAAGCAGAAAAAGTATTGGATTTCATCTATAAAATGGCACCGATCGCGATCAGTATAGCCGTGCGGGAGATTAAATGGCAGCAAAAACTTCGAGATCATCCGAATGGTTTTGCCATCAAAGGCAAAAAATATTCATGCCAACTTTGCGGCAATGGCAGCGATGAGAATCAACGCTGGTATGACCGCTTCGGTTTGAAATGTATGGCCTGCCAGAGCGCGGTTAATAAAGGCATAGTTTCTGGTGAGATTGTCTCCAATCATAGCTTGTTTTACACTGAATTTAACTTGGACCACTATTTTGGCTTAAAAGGGAAAGATCTCAAAGACTGGATCAAAAAAGGCTTGTTAAAACCCAGAGTTATACCAAGGTCAGACGGCAAGGGCAAGCATTATCAGGTTTTCCTAGTTAGTGATCACTCTACCTTTCTGCCGCCTATTGCGATGATGCGGATCGGTGGACTCGTGGAAGAAGAAGAGAACGGGAAAATAATCATTCGTAATTCGCATTGGTATGAACACGTCAATCCATTTGAATACTTGAAAGATTATGCCATTCTGAAATACATGAAATATAAAGAACCTCCAACCAATCCTCCCGCAACACTTTGAACCAACGCAGCGTATTTCTGTTTGATGATCAAGACAAGAAAGAGGCGAATGGTGCTTAACTATGGTAACGACTTGTTGAGCAGAAGTTTATCTCACACGCAAATATCATCTGCGCACACCCAGTCATATCACCGCTTAAACAACCGGAGCTGTTAGCAGGAAAACTGTCAAGGGCCACGGCGATAGCCGTGGTTTACATGCCCTTGACTGTTTTCCTGCGTAGCTACCTTTGTGGCTGCGGTGCTGTGACTAATCGTTATTCTGCGGGCAGGGAAAGGCAGGTGTGTATTAGGAACGAATACACTCCTGCACGTGCGGCGGCGAGGCTGGCGGCGCAATGAAAACCGTAGCGAAGCGCAGGGTGTAATAAAGCCGCCTGCCGCAGCCGCATGGCCGATCACCTGGTAAATAAAATCATCTGTTTATAATAATGCTTATGTCAACGTGAAATCTGTCTGCTCTTGGATTTCTTCTTTCGTTTTTTCTTTTCCTCGATCTCACTTTCTGAAACACTGTTAACTCCTCCTGTATACATTGGTTCCAGCATTACTTCCAGGAAGCTTGCTGCTGTCTTCCCTACTGCGGAGAACATGTCACCCGTCGTAGTAAACATACCATTAGCTACCCTTTGAGCAAGCTCATTAGCTACCGACCTGCTTTCATAATTCTGCGAAGCACCTTCTGCTAACATGCCCAGCTGTTCCCGCTGTGATAACTCCCCGTTCTTCTGCACGTTAGCGTATGCCATCGTATCTTTAAGCTGCCTGTCAAATCCAAACATACTGTCAAAAAGAGACTCCCCACTTTGCTTAAATGCCACACGGTCAAATTGGCCCATCTTTTTGGAATGCGCCGCGTTTCTGCCTCTTGAAGTGTTCATCGGACTAAGCTTGATCTTATTGATTATATCCTTACGGCTGACAATAACCTGCACATGCATCTGCTCTCCCTCCTTACGGTCACCCCGCTCTTTCAAGCCCTGTTTTACTTCCGGATCATTTTGACTGTAGTACCGATAGTTTTCCAGCTTGGCGAACCATAATAAATCTTCATTACTATGCACACCATCCCGGTTAAAGTTTTTTGCATAAGCATCCATAACCCTGACCGCGAATCCCTTCATCTGTTCTTTAGCGCCCTGTTCGCCATACTGCTCTTTTAAAAACCTGATCTCTTTCTGGCTCGGACTGATATTGACCAGGAAAAACTTAGCATCATCTTTACCCAACTTGGCAACATTGCCATCGACACTGTGCATGACCTGATAAGGTTCAATCCTGATCTGCTGGCCATTGAACCAGTATTCAGGCTCCTGCTTTTGATGAATCCGGTTTTCTTTTTCGAGGTAATTTACCAGCCCAGCGCTGCTGCCTTTATTTGCCGCTTCCTTGCTGTCCGTGATATTGATAAACATAACATCTCCTTGTCCCCTTAAGAGGAATTAATGTAGATAATGATTAAAGCAAACTGACCTGCGATCTGGAGAGAGCGATAAGTTCATCTTTTTCCCGACCAGAGGTCATCATCCCGAAAGCATCCCTGGCTTTGATGTAACTGTCCAGAATAAACAGGAACTGCTTTTTTAGATGTTCCTTACTTTTTTGGCTTTTCGAGATCGTATCCATCAGCCCATCGATTCCAGTTAGCTTTTGCGCCAAAGCATACTGATTGTTCAGTAAATCAGTATTTGCCTTGAGAACCTGGGTATTGAAACTTTCTATGATCTTGCCTTGCGACACAAATATCCTGTCCATTTCCGTTTTGATCGGAATGAGCAACATATTCTCCTGGTTTCTGATAAAACCGATATACTGCTGGTGATTCTTCATTAAAGCATTTTTTAATAATTCATCATTCAGGTCCAGTGGATCTTTCTTGCTTTTATAAAAGTAATCTACCATCTGAATAAACACCTGCCGCTTAGTCCTGCCCAATTTAAGGGCGATCTTTTCGAACTTTTGGTCTACGGCAACCGGGTATCGAACTGATCTTACATTAATATCTTCTACACTCATATATTCCATATTGATAGCATAGCTCTTATACAGTTATGCCATAATTTCTATATACAGAATACTCCCAAGTATCCTGTTTTCTTTTATTTCACAAGCGGAAACGCCTTAAAGTATCCCCGGAGGATACGTAAATCCCCCGTAGCGAAGCGGAGGGCAAGCAAAGTAGGGCTCTGCCCAACTTCCGCTTGCTCCCTCCGCTTTCGCGAAGCGACCGCCGCTTTTCTTGCTGATTTGCGAAGCAAATCATTACCGGTGCAGCTATTGGCTGCACCGGGTTTATAGATTATATAGCTGGATATCTTTCTTTACCTATATCTGAATAACAAGTTATTCAGATATGCAGCTATCAGTATAGCCCGATATGCAACTATGCCGATATAAACTATCGGGCTACACTTCCCAATCGGCAGGCCAGTAAACCTGGCTGCCGAGTTTGGGATGGTAAGACGGCTGATAACGGATGTAACCATATTCGTCGAGTTCTTTAATACACTTGTGATACGTTGCAATTGACGCTATCCGGCTAAAAGCCATCAGCGTTTTCCTGGTGACAGAAAACGGGCTTTTGAACGCACCGCGTTTCCATTGGACAAATAATGCGCTGAACAAGCTGATGTGTGTCGTATTCAGCCGCCCATCCGTGCTCATGCGTTTGAGCAGCTTACTGTAACCGGCAAGTTCACTTGCCGCAATTTTAGGATCACTCATTGCAGTCCCCCTTCCAGTAGCTTGTTGATGTCGTCGAGCTTGTAATACATGATGCTGCCGATACGGGTATAACTCAATGTCCCGTTGATTCGCAGATTCTGTAAAGTGCCTGGTGATATTTTCAGCAGCTTTCGTACTTCGTTACTTTTAAGCCATTTTTTGGACTGGCCCTGGCCATCCAGTTGAACCAGCCTTTTGATTTCTGTTAACAGTTCGCTTTTAAATTCATTGAGATCGCCTTTAGTGATCAGTTCACTTGCTTGCATAATCGCCTCCTTCGTTAAATCATTACTTAATACTTGTACCGCCGATAACGGGTACGAGCAAAGGTGTGAGCAAAGCGATATCATTCATTACCATAAACCAAGCCATGGTAATGGCAGCCAAAGCTTAGTGCTGAAAAAGAGCTTGCTGAATAGTTTTGAAGCAATTGTTAACGTTTGCCTGCAAAAAGAAAATGAACTTAAAACCCGAACTTAATTTGCCCTGCGTTTTGCCGGAGTGATATTAAAATGCTGATTTTCGGCGGGGATAGCAGATGACCTGCCGCTCGGGTTACCTGCGTCACGCGGATAATAGCGCCGTACACGGTCAAACTTTATCGGTTCACCGTCTTCCTGAAAGTACCGGCAGATCAGTTTGGCCCAGGTGATAGGCATCTGCGAGAATACCAGTTCCTTATCGCCTACTTTTAGTGCCTCGATCTTTTTGAACAGGTCAACTACGGTGAGGAAATAACCGCTGGCAATGTTGATCGGATAGTCGGTATCCAATTTCTCAGCCTCTCTACGCTCATCCATCAAGCGTTGCACTTGTTCTTTGAGTATTTTGATCTGGCCTTCCTTCTCTGCAATGATCTCCGCCTGGGTACGACCAAGGTTCCACTCATCGATGCTTTGAAGATATTCTGCAAACCGATTAAGGTGAAACTTGTATCGAAAGTTTTGGGCATGACTTGAAGTATACCTATCTTTTTGTCTTAACTGTGCAATAGCATCCTGTATGACTTCCCACACATACCTGAAGAACTCCTGCTCGGTTGCATCATTGTATTTGGATAAAAAGAATTGCAGATGGTACTTATATAGTTCATCAAATTCCTGTTCCCTCTTTCGGTAAAGCAGGTTAAGAAAGTGGTTATCCTCAACTTTTTTATTCCAAAAAAATGGGCGGCCTATATCAAGAGAATCGTTATTAAAATCGAACGGTGCCCGGTGTTTAAAATATTGTTCTCGCATAGATTGGACTTTAACCACAAGTTAATAATTTAAGTAAAATTCGCATTTCCAAAACGAAATAATACAGTATCTTAAAAATTAGGTTTTTATTGACAGTGTTATGCCTTATTGGACGGAATTGGAGTAATCTATAAAAGGTCTTCGATGCCTTTATGGGCTACCACAAGGGAAAGATGCTTACAGTAAGCTTCTTTTCCTTTTTTATTGCCTACTAATTCTTTGTTAATCAGTAAGATAGCCTCTGCTGTAAGATTGGGTTGGGGTGTTCGATATGAAACGCCATCGAAGACGAGTTTTCCGGGGAATAACGAACACACGATCTGCCTTTTCGTTTCCATACCTGCCAATCTGTAACGTTCATCCAATCCGATCAGGCTGTAAATGACCCTTGCTCAGCGATAAAATTTATTTTCGATCAGGGAGATGTGTCACTTTCAAACCTTTGATGCACCAATTTTGTAGCATTTGATGTTACTAATATCGCACAAACTTCACGTCTATCGCTGGTCGGCGGATTGTAATATTCAGATATTCGTCAAAGTTGGAGTCATAACTGCCGTTGCCACTATGAAATACACCGTCTATACCCTTAAGTTTATCTGACCGTGTCGGACAATTCCTATAGCAATCCTGCAATACAATTTGGCACTTTCGGGTAGGAGAAGTCGGCGAAGCCAAAAGCACGTCCGAAGTCAAAGGGTTTTTGGAAAATCTGAATTTAGGATAGAGGCATTGCATTTATCGGTAAGCGTTTTCGTTCAATGAGATGCTATCGATTGTTTTTAAGCCGCCAAAGTTCGGAAAGCGTTTTTATATCTTCATCTGAAATTGCCGCAGAAGGTTCTGGGCGAACGCTGCAAACGTATTTTCGCGGGTTGCTGAAATAATCGCTTTCTTCATCCGAGGGAACTAAAACCCCTTGAAATACCCGTGCGCCTACCACAAGCTTGATGGGGTTGTTATTGTTGTTGGTTAACTCTATCGACAAGCAGCCGCAATAACCGGGTTGCACAATTGTAGATACGGTTAAACCTAACCTTGAATAGGAACTGCGCATATAAAGCGTCAGTAAATGATCTTTAGGCATCTTGACATATTCAAGACTGCTGGCAAGTACCGTTTGATGTGGGTATAGAATAAATGTTTCACCGATTTGGCGGCGCGATTCCTGAAAAAAGAGTCTTACATCTCGTTGGCCTGTACCCGTTTCTTCATTTAATGAAGTATTGATAAATGCTTCGCGCCCATGCACTGACACTAAAAAATTACAGCCGAGGCGAAAATCTACCCCGATATGAGAGATTTGGGCTTCATCCAATAATGGCCTGATGACCATTTTTTGAGTGCCCAAAAGTTCCTTTATTTTCTTTTTCGAGGCAAAACCACTCATCTACCGCTCATCTCCTTCCAATCTTTTAATATAAAATAGTTGCCAATCGATTTCTCAATAAGATTGTTCAGTGATTTATAGATCACTTTACTTGGCAAGTCGCCTGCAATACCAGCATTTGTTTTGAAGCTTTCGGCCCCTTTAAGCCAAATTTTCCAGGCATATGGAAAAACACCATGTAGTTCAGCGGAATCAGCAATTTCCAAAGGAAGAAAATTGTAAAAATCGTCGGAACTAATGGGTTTAAACCGCTTTATTAGTTCTTGCTTGGTAATGTTCTTTGTGTACGTTTTTATTTTATCTCCCAACGCGTTTGTCGTGCCGTCGAGAAAATCATTAACAATTTTCAAACGATTTTCGCTGGACGGGTGGCTATACGAAGTACGGTTAGCACCTTTTGATTCGAGATATTTCAGGTAATGATTTGAAGTTTGCCCGATGTATTGTGCTGCAAAAAGATCACAGAAATATTCGCATAAATGGTTACGCAATTTTTCTACGTGTATTTGATTTTGCGAAAAGTCGAAGAATGGCTGGATAGCCGTCCATTCGAGCGGCTGATATTTGATCATTTCGGTTGCCATCCTTTTCGAAATGCCAAAGTAAAGGTCTATAAAATGCCCTAACTCATGGTAAAGTATTACCGAGGAAAAATAATCCCTCGCTAAAATTTCGGGTAGGTTTATTTGAACAAGGCGCTTATTAAAAGTAATTCCATAACTCGCCTGCATAGAGCTGTAAATGTAATCTTCACTCGCCAGCTTTTCGTCGAAACTATAGGCATCTATATCGTTGTTCAGGCTGGTAACGATAATGAATGATTTTGTTTCGATCCAGTCTTCCATGGCCAGGTTTAAACATGATACAACCTCAAATGGGATTGTATTCAACGTACTATCCATCAGAAACTCTAAGCTTTTTGCGATAAAATTCAGTTGTTCCTGTAGAACGAACAAGTCTGAATCATCCAGCGGATCAGGAATGCTGGCTTTTATAGCATCAAAAAGGGTAAACAAGGTATTCTGATAAGTCTGTTTATCAGTATCCGAGTAGCTGTTGTTTTTGGCTTTATTCAGGAATATTTCGCACTGCGATAGATGAAGATCTAATAATTGAGTATATTCCATTGAAAGAACAAAGCGTTTATGCCATTACCGTATTTCGGTGATCATTGATGATATTAAGTATCAGTGGCAAATTATCATTCAAATTATCGGCATTGATAGGTTGTAGGTTGGTCGAACCCCAATCAAATAGGAATAACTTAATATTTAAACCAGTGCGGTCAATATCAGCGATATTCTTTTCATGACGAGCTAAGCTGGCGGCATCAAGGATGATAGGTTCCACGATACGGAAATAGGCTTGATTTCCATTGATCGCATGATTTAGAAACGAGGTAAAAAAATCAAGCTCAACGTACTGCTGGTTATGTGATCTTAACATAGACTAACGTTAGCATTAATTAATTTGATACATAAATTTAACAATCATTCACGACAAAGGTTCAAGTATATTAAAAAATAATTACAAATTTTTGCCAACATCAAAATAAAAAATCAGAATAAAATTCTGATTAATAGGATGTTATGCCAAAAAGAACGTTGTTAATAACTTGTATAGAACGAATATAAATAAAAAAGGCGCAACAAAGTGCGCCTGTCTTAAAAAAAATTTGCCTTTTTAAGCAAGTTCCCGTTCTATAGCATCCAGCCGCTCCAACAAGGCCACGACATCTATTTGATCGAAAATAGCGGCAATATCTGAATCGGCAGTTGTGCCTTTGAAATTGAACGCTGGAACTCTTTGTTGCACAAATGAATTAACCAATGTAATAATGCGTTCCGGTGCTTTTTGCATCAACCAAGCGATTTTTTCAGTTACCGCATTGAATAGGTTTTCCTGCTCACGGGACGCCGCCTTTTTCATTAATTCAAATTCATATCCATTTATTTTTCTTAAAGTATCATTGACCAGGCGGTCTGGATTTATCCCCTCGTTTTGCAATAGCTGTGAGGCGCTTTCCTCATCATTTTCACCTATATCTAAAATCGATTTCAGATATAAGTCATGAATTTTTTTAACCCTGTCCATATTAATTGCTAAGTTGTTTCCGTAATTCTGTTAATTTTCTATCTATCCGCTTGGTTGTGTTGTAAACCTGGTTTACCGGCATATTCATTTCAGCGGCTATATCTCTCGGTGGTATTTTATTCAGCAGGCAATCGAATATTTGATAGGCCTCCAGATCATCACTGAATATCTCTTTTATTTGTGCCTCCAGTTCCTGCGCTTCTAATAACTGTTGCGGGTCAGGCGACTGGTTAGGGACTGTATCTTCAATAACTTCGTCTATATAAGTTGTTGCGTTAACCTCTTTCTTTTTCAAGAAGTTATACCTGATACTATCCACTGCTCCTTTCAAAAAGTCATACAGGTCGGGATATTCCACAATGTTCCAAACCCGTTCTTCCATCCATAATTGTCGTATCGCTTCATCAGCAAACTGGTACGCCAGGTTTTTAATATCAAAACGTTCAGCAAGCTGCGGAAAGCTTTTTAACCTGTTTAATGAATAAAGATGTAGCAGTTTGATAAGCTTCTCCCAATTTGCCCCCCTTAATCTCTCCAATAAAGCTTCACTCGAAATTGTCCCTGTATTTTCTGTGTCCTTCATATATACTTATGCTATAAACTTCGCATTTTTTGCCGTGCTGAATGAAATTTATTTTTCATAGCGTTGATGGCAAAAACACTCTATGACTTAGCATTTACTTACAGAGGGCCCGGATGTCCGGCCAGTTTAAACAAATAAATTTAAAAATCATGGAAAATAAAGTTTTTGATCTGACCATTAATGGTAAACAGTACCGCACAGAACGTGCAATTATCAACGGCGAATTTGTTCTGGAATTGCTGGGGTTACGCCATTCCACTGACTACGAAATTCTAATGAAGCTGACAGACCGCGAGTTTGAGCCAATTGAATTAAAAGAAGATGTTGATTTGAAAAAACCGGGGATAGAAGCTTTTTTAGTTAAGCCTTACCATCATGTATCTATCGAAGTGGATGACGAAAAGTACCCGGTGACAGAAGTTTTGATGACCCCAAAGGAGATTATGGTACTTGCCGGCCTTGACCCGCAGAAGCATTACCTGAAACAGATCATTGGGCATACCGATATTACCTACAAAAATGACCCTGACCACGTTATTGGTATCGTTGATTGCATGAAATTCAGCAGCTGTAAAATTGCTAACACCACTGTTTCGTAATTAAGATGGGCATACAGGACATCGTTCAGCAGCTTATCGAATTAGGCTATGAACCTCAGATTTATCCCGAATCACCCAATTACCCTGGAGGTTTTGTGTCGTTCAAATTTAAGGTGCCACACGGTAGATTTATTGGCCAGGAGGTTGAGGTCGCGTTAAACGCGCCTCAATTTCCAATGATTCCACCTTCGGGGCCCTATATTAAACCACATTTACTGCCGATCAAACCGTTTGGGCCGCAACCTCCTTTTGATGGCATTCATGCCCGCATGGTGCCGACAAATGATTTTCAATATTGGAGCAGGCCATTTCACGGTTGGAATGAATCGGGTAAGACGGTTAAAGATTATATATGCTTTTTAAGAACTTTATTTGATTTCTGATGAAATACAGTGTAGTAATAAGTGAAGAACTGCAAGTTAAATTAAAAAGACATTTGATAAGGGCTGACGGCCAGGAAGACCTGTGTTTTGCTTTGTTTAATTTGTCTACCGGTTTGGAGCGAACCACAGCTTTGATAACCGAAGTCTTACTCCCCGATGTTGGAGATCGTAACGTACACGGTAATGTAAGTTTCAATGCCGAATATTTTGACCGCATCAGCTCAGTAGCGTTAAAAAGAGGCTGTGGTATCGTTTTTATTCATAGTCACCCGTCAAGCGGCTGGCAGCCTATGAGTAATGACGATATAAAAGCCGAAGAAATGTTATCCCCGAGAGTTAAAGCGGTTACAGGGAAACCTTTAGTTGGGATGACAATAGGTACAGATGAGGCGTGGAGCGCGCGTTTTTGGATAAAATCAGCACCAAAGACCTATGATCGTTTTTTTTGTGAATCTGTGCGGGTGATTGGTAAAGGGTTGAGGTTAACTTATTACGATAAGTTAATACCTAAACCATATTTCAACGAAGCCTTTTCAAGAACAATATCAGCCTGGGGGGATAATAAACAGTCGAATATCGCAAGATTAAAAATTGGAATTATTGGCTGTGGTAGTGTTGGCTCTGTCATCGCTGAAGCCTTGATAAAGACAGGCATACAGCACCTTGTTTTAATTGATTTCGATACAGTAGAAATGAAAAATCTTGACCGGCTGCAAGGTATAGGCCCGGCTTCAGTAGGTAAAGCCAAGGCCTATGAATTAAAGGCTCATTTAGACCGGGTGAAAGTTGATCAGAATGTAAAAGTGCTGGCGTTGCCGTATAGCATAGTCGAAAACGAGGGTTTTTTAAGTGCGCTGGATTGTGATATTTTATTTTCCTGCGTAGACCGACCGTGGCCAAGATTTATTCTTAACTGTATAGCGTATGCCCATATGATCCCAGTAATTGATGGTGGCATAGATACGAATCCAAATAAGTCGGTAACCAATCTCGATCAGGCGAGATGGAAAACTCATGTAGTCGGCCCTGAGCGCCGTTGTATGTGCTGCTTGGGACAGTATTCGCCCGAAGATGTTGCTTTGGAACAATCGGGATTATTGGAAGATCAGAATTATATTAAGTCTTTGCCTAAAGATCACTTTGTTCATCGGGGTGAAAATGTGTTTGCTTTTAGCGTAGGGGTAGCAGCGATGGAGATGCAACAATTTTTATCTTTTTGCCTGCAACCCAGGGGGCAGTATTATGGCCCTAAAGAATTTGATTTTAATTCTGGTACGATTGATAGCGATTTCCCTTTTGTGTGTAATGATAAATGTGAATACTTGTTGATGTTAGGTTTAGGAGATATAGCTACGCAGGGGCTGACGAGGGTGCATGAGATTGCAGAGCGCCATCGGGCGAATTATTTGATTTCTCCGGCACCGAAAAAAGTTAGTGTCTTTACAATAATAAAGAATTTCTTTGCGGGCTTATTAAAGCGTAATTAATAGTTGGGCGTTCTCCGGTTCCTGCCGGGGCCCGGCTATCCGCTATAT
Source organism: Mucilaginibacter sp. SG538B (assembly GCF_013376065.1). Lineage (NCBI taxonomy): Bacteria > Pseudomonadati > Bacteroidota > Sphingobacteriia > Sphingobacteriales > Sphingobacteriaceae > Mucilaginibacter > Mucilaginibacter sp. SG538B. Next base: position 646,949 of record NZ_JABMJI010000002.1, on the reverse strand, counting down.
CCGCTGCGCGGGATGCCGCTCCTATCCGTAACGCGCAAAGATTAAAATTATTAGACAGTTGTTATTTATTTGAGCAATCTTGAATAAAATCCAATTCGTCAGCAGTATATGAACCCCATATTGTTTGATTGACCGAATACTGTTTTGCCGCAATGAATGGCTGGTATTTTTCGGTTAAGGTATTTGTAATTTCACTTAAACAGGTTCCGAGATCATCCACAAATTTAGTTAAGAAAAAGCAAGAAACGGTTCCATTACCAAGGATGACATGATTGCCAGCGATATTCAATTTTGAACCGGATCGAACACCTAAAATCAATTCCTTGATAGTCATGCAATAACCGATATACACATCCAAATCCTTATTCGTTGCAATATCTACAATCAGGTCTTTAATCTCCTGTGGGTTTTCACAATTGGCAAAGTATTTCTGCGCCCCAATAAGGAAGGGAATCGTGAGCCCATCGCCTCCCTTAAGCCGCCACTCTGTTAATAAAATTTTCCAATAACAATCTTTTATCGTGCTCGCTACCACTTTCATAATAACATATGTTTTACCTGATAAATATAACTTAATCTGTTCAATGAAATCTGTTATTGTGATTAGCTACTGATCGGCAAGGCGGATTAGTACAGGCAGGTTTATCCATTCATTACGCTATCGCTTCATTCATTACTTCACCCACCTGTACGACAATAAAGCAGGGAGTATGGCTGGCGGTTACCCCACGCTTTACCCCTGCCACGATTTCGCGTTGCTACATCCAGGCACTTTGGCGCTTACCGCCCTCCATACCCCTGCTTTCACACTCATTTAAAACAGGCTTTTCGCAAAAAGGATAAAAAAGAAAAGCGAAACTACTGTCCGGCAGCCCCTGCGCAACCATAATGGCCTCCCGGCCACCTGCGGGACTTATGTTGCTCCGGGCCTGCCTCCCTGGCTTCTGATGCTTTCTTTTTTATCCTTTTTTCTTTGTTAAAAAGACTTTTGAGGAAGGGGTTAAGAAAGAGAAAAATTAACAGAGTTTTTCACCTTTCAACGGTCTGTATCACCCGTGAGTTGCCTGCTAATGAAATTGCTGGTTATGCAACTTTTTGTTTAATATTCGACTTTTGAAATGCAATATTTAAGTTATTGAGATCGGTTTGATTTTGGTCTAAAGACGGATTTGCCCTTTTAGGATATGGTCTAATTGTGTAACGACAAAGCGAAATTAATTTCGCTTTTCTACTTTTAGAACCTTGAAACCAAACATATTTATGTTTGGGTTGCCTATAGTGAACTTTCCATCCGTGAGCAACCAAATCTTTTTTCTTTAATTTTCGCCTTCTCAAAGATCGTTCAGAAATAACATTTCCTGCCAAGTCTTCAAAATATTCTCTAAGTCTTCCTGGTTCCCTACCAACTCCTTGTCCAATGTAATACCAATTACATGCCTGATATACTGTTCCAATTTCGCCAGCTTCTGGATCAGAGTAGGCATAAAATATTTCCCATCCAAATTCTTTTTGTGCCATGGCTACGGCCTTCGAAATAAAAAAACTCGCCGCATTGGGTGGTGCTAGATGAGAACATGCGCCCCTTTCCAAGCAAATACTTTTTGGTGATAATGCTAAACCACATATATTTCTGCTTTCATGACTTGAGGGAACACCAAAGTTAATCGCGCCAAGCAAAACGCCGTTCTTAAAAAGTCCGTAGCAAGCAAAAGCCCTGCCCATAGTCCCTAACCATTCGTATTCTAAAATTATTCGTTTCGACTCGTCTCGAGTGATTCTACGAACAAAACAATCTCCAAGATCATCAAATGGCTTACAATCAATATCTTGTTCTGCTTTCTTATCTCTAATAATCCTTTGGTGGCTTTTTAACATCAGTACGGCTTTTTCCCCCCCCAAAGTCGGAATATCCAGATCAAAATAGCTGCATTTAAAAAAGCAGCCGCAATTTTCCAATAAGTGATGGCAAATATTATCTGTTGTAAGTTTTGTTGCTTTAGTTTGGAATAATCCAGGCCAACCAAAAGCGTGCATATAACCCACAGCAGTGTGGTAAGGACAACTTGAAGCCAAAAATATGAACCATCTTCAAGCTTTAAGTCCATATTGATGCGCGGGCTGTTAAAGTTGAATGGGAGTGAGGTAGTAATACGTGAGAATACGAAGCCTAGGTTTTCGGTTTTCTCATCGGTGTAACGCTTAGGGGTGAACTTGATAATCCGATAATCGGATCTTGTAGTCAATTCTATCCTATCGTTAGAATCAAAACGTAATGAATCCTTGCCTTTTAAAATGGTTTCAACTGTTGCATTTCCTTTTTGACCAGGATATTTGAAGCTAAAATCGATCGTGTAGGTTGTACCCTTGACAAGTTTGTAATATGATTTATAAATTGGTTGATCAGCTGTGCCTGAATTTTGAATAGCTGGAGAAACGTCCATTTCTATTCTTGCGAAGACTGTTTCATCTCCCTGCTTCGCAACATAAGTATGCGTCGAAGCAAGTTGATCAGTAACTTTTTCCCATGCCTCTACCCCATATATAAACTTTCCGCTATCACCTATAATATCTTTTCCAGCAAAGGCATAAAATCCATCATTTGTAGATTCAGGATTGCCATTTGTCAGCTTAGGCCTAAATGGAAAGTTGTTGATAAGTTCATTAGTGAAATTGTTGTTGTCTTTTGGGTAAATGTAGTTTCCTAACTCAACCATAAACAATAATCTATTGCCATCTTGATAGCATCCTTTCAAAATTCCCTCGCGAACAGGATGATACGAATAGCCTGCCACATAAAAACGATCAACAGCTATTATTACAGCCTTTTCATTCTTCAATTTTAAGTATGTATCTAATTGAGTCCCATCAAAGTAATGCTCAGTGTCTGAATAAGTGTATCTGTACTCATTAATCCACCCCGATGGATAAAACAAGGTATTTAGCAAATTAACCTGATAACCAAGTCTATACCCCGAATTAAATAAATACACCATTGAATGAATTCTAAATTGATTATAGTAAAGTTATAAAATTTAAGGCTTATAATAATATGTTCGACAGAATTCTTAAGTTCCAACTTTTGCAAGTTAAAGCAATCTAATGTTCAGAATAATTGAAATTTTATATACTTGATTATAAGTATTTGCGGCAATATCAAGCGAAGTAAAAATGGTGAGTGATTTCTGTTTATTAAAAATCAATAGCCGGTGTCGTTAGCGATACGAATAAATTCACTATCCTCCATCAAGGCTGGAAATCCAATGGCGATAAGGTCGTCATAAAGTGGTTTAATACGGGCTATTATATCCATTAGATAAGCTTAGATAAACTGTAAATATACGCTACGATATAAGTGTGTAAGACCAACCTTAAAGCCAAAAATTTTGGCTTTAAGGAGGTAGTTAATGTTTAAATCTCGCGACGATAATCAATCGATACCATGTTTTAGCCGGAAGTCCGGGTCGGTCATATCTCCGTGATAAAAAGTTGGCATCACCTCTGGCTCGCTATAACCGATATCACCTGCAACACGCGGAAGCCTTATTTGGACTTTGGAATGCCGTACGGGCTTTTTTGCGCCTGCCGGGTAATCGAATATGACAGTCATCAAGACCTCCAACTCTGTCGTTTTGATGTCTACATCGATAACCCAGGTTAATTCTTTTGGGTCCATTCCCATCATGCGAATATTTTCATAGGCGCGATTTTCTGCAAAGGCCAGTGCCACCTCGTGAAAACCTGGCCATATTTTACCATCAAACTCTTTACCGGCGACAATTGGCGCGTAGACACCTTGTGCAAGTACATTGCTGGCCGGGAGCTCCGGTGGCAGGTTTTCCAAGGTTTTCCTCCGTTCATCGACGAACAGTGTGGGAGGGTTCAGAATGATGATCTCCGCCTCGTTCAGGTTAATCATTGAACAATCTTTGTCTGCCAGTAAAGAGGCACGAGAGGAATAGCCAAAGTACGCCGCCACAAGTTCATGCGCGTGGGACGATTTTAACTGAATTCCGTAATTGTTTTGAGTGAAAGCGCGTAACGAATCTGCGCAAAGTTTTGTGATCTCAAGTTTCATAGCAACTTTTGTTAATATTTTGGCTCATACGGCTACCGTGAATGTTTAAAGACAACCAAGCCAATGGTTAACAAAAAATTTGCTTTTGACTTGTGAATAATTTATTGGCCTCGCGTTTCAGTCATTCACAACTGGGGCGCTCGATTCCTATAACGAAAATAGGAAAGCGCATTTATAAAAACAAGGGAAATTTTAATATCCTATTAAATTAAGTAATCGGCTACTAAAACTTAATCCGTGCAATGTATAGGTAGGATTGTTTTAAATATTCGTTGGCTGTCACTGATGAGATACACATTTTATACTCGACATTGCCATGTGGAAAAATAGCTTTTTCTGAAAGTCGATATGTACGTATCTTTACCTATATTATTATTAGACAATGGCTAACCAAAATATAAATGTAAAAGATGTGGTGAAAGTGGTCAAGGCACAAGTTGTTTCTACTACTAAACCAATCAAGGTACAACCACCTACAGACATTACGAATGTAAGAGGTGATACCTTTATACCTGATATTAAATTGTAAGAGATTATGGCTAAGGAACAAACTAAAGTCGTTGCGGCGAATATACAAGTCAAAGCTATTAAGACACAGCCGGTAACTGACGTAGTAAAAGTTATGAATGGTGCGCATAAACGTCCAGAAGGAATCCGATAGTCGGGGATAAAATTAGTCCGATTACAGTAATCTTTAATGCCCGCTGGTTTCTGGCGGACATTTTAAGGTTTAACGTATCATTCTTTTCACTGCGGACTTTATTCTCTTTGCATATATGCAATATGAGTTGAAGATATTGTTCGTCAGCAGAATCTTCCGCATTGATCATATTGTTGTTGATCAGCGTCTCGGGGTTATTACCTGGAATTCTAATCGTGTAAGCGGTCAAGTTCTTAAAAAGTAAAATGAATGCCGTCAGAAGCGTTAGCAAACAGCAAACGGCGGTGAAATGCTGGAAATCCGTGATCTTTTTCAGGTCCGTTAATATATAAACCCCTAAGCCGGTTATTACAGGCACTAATAGAGAAGTAAGTTTATCAGCTTTGTCTCTGATAGATTTTGCCGATTCTATGGAATGTACAAGCAACTTTTCTGTTTGTGCCAGTGTCAATTCTGCGCTCTTTTGAGATATTTTATCCCAATGCGTTATATCCTCCGGCCAGTATTTTTGGTGACTGCTCATTTTATTTATATTGCAAATTACGGATATTACCAGTTAAGTCATTGTTAAAATATGAGATCAGCTTCCGAAGCTCAAAAATTGCTAAATAGATTAGGTGCACCGTTTTGGAAAGTAACACGGATATTAAAACCTGGCGGGCAGGGCTTTACTTTTGAAGTCATCAATACTCATGATGATCAAAAAGGTGTATTCAAATTGCTAAAAGCCGACAATGACTTAAGTCGCCAGCGGTTTATGAGAGAGATTGGCTTTTTATCAGATAGCAAATATCATCATCAAAACATCGTAAAAATTCTGGCTCATTCTGATGATCCCAACAACCTGTGGTATATATCAGAACTAGGCATCCCATTAGATAAATATTGGGTTGATTTTAAGCAAAAACATAACGATCAGCCTGGAGAGTTGGTAAATAGGGCGGTTTTTATTGTAAAAGAAATTTTAAATGGATTAACAAATTTACACTCAAAGACCAGCCCGATTGTTCACCGTGATATTAAACCCGGTAACATTGTGGTTATCGGTAAGCAACCAGTACTTATCGATTTTGGGACCGTGTTTTTACCTGATGACACCAGATTGACGCATACGGATGATGCCATTGGTAATAGAAGATTTAGCCATGACAGTATGATGTACCGTTTAGATGAAGTCTCACCGTGGTTAGATATATTCCAGCTTTCACAGGTTTTAATTTGGATGCTATCTCAAGACCCGGTAAAAAACTGGCAAAGACCGTTGGATTACAGGTATGTAAGGTATCTGCCAAATATCGAAACACAATATATCAACTCCCTGTATGCTTTTACAGGTAGTTGTGCCGATGAGTCCATCGCTCCCAAGGCTGCGGGAAACGCTATTGAATTACTCGACAGCCTGTTTTATTTCCCTAAACACAATCTATCCACCGAGAACCTGGATACTATTAAGGTTGCGGTTGAAAACGTAAAATTAAACCACACGATCAAAACTGCCAACGACACAACTGAACGATTAGAAAAGCTACAGTTGATTGATGGTTATTCGACGTTATATATCAAATTTCATGATGAATTACTTACCGTAATACAATCATTACTTAATGAACTTAAAAAAGTAAACTTAAGTAGTTTTGTAGTGCAGAGCGATGGTCTCACGCCAGGTCCATTTGTTACGAAATGCAAGAACGGGCAGAAAGGCCATAACCAGTTGCAAACAACCCGCATCTACAGGATAGTCGCTGAGGAGAATGTATATTTTACATTGAACTTTTATAGCAGCTTTATGTATGATTGGTTTGCGGCGGGAGAAAACCCATTCTTTTTTCAATTTCAAGCACACTTTGGAGGAAAAAGCAACAGCTTGATAATTGCAATTGACAAAAACGGATCACCATTTAACCGCGATTTGGGGAAGTTGTCCTTTGAAAGAATTATTGAAATTTTGAATAGCTGGATAGCCGATCCTGCACTATGGAATATTTAGCACTATATATTTACATGAAAGCCCCCTTTTTGTTTGATGTAGGTAAACACACATCTGGTCATTGCCTTATCGCCAGGTGCGATATACCATATTGATTCTTTTTTCTCATAGTGCGGTTGTATAACCATAATTAATTCACCCTTAGTGTGGAAATCGCGCGCAATCAGTCTCCAGTTGATTGTCACTGTAGATTCGCCGATCATTTGGGGATGAATAAAGAAAGTATAGGATTCAAAGCTATCCTGCTGAACCAAAGTGTCATCAAACGACTTTATTCTGCCCTTATTTGTCCCGGTTTTCCTGCTGTGGGTTTGGTAAGTTTTATTGATCCCTTGTGTAATGGTGGGGCCTTCGATATCAAAGTCCTGGAAAGAACCTGTAAGTTCAAATTCCAATTTATAATTTTCAATTACCTTTGCCCCAGTGTTTTTGATAAAGATCTTAAAGGGGCACACCGGTTTGTAATCGTATGTTTCGTTAAAGAGATCCATTTTATCCATCTCTTTTTTTCGCGGAAAAAGCTTAGGTGGCTGCCCGTTGATTAAAATCGTCACATCACCTTTTTTGAAATTCCTTTGTGGGATCAGCGACCGCAGGTTGTTCTTGACCCGATGATAAAAGGGTAACGATTTATTAATTTCCTTATATGCTTTCCTAAAAGCCTCTCCAAAACCTGCGGTTTCCTCTTCGTACTCTTGTGGGGTTTGTTGTCTGTGAATCTGCACATCCATCAAAAATTCCGGATGAAATACCTTGGAGGTTTCGCCATTGTCCAGCGTTACAGCGACCGCAAATTGCCCTATCAAATCCTGGTTATTCAGGTACCAATTGAGCAACAATGAATTTTGCTGTATCACATCTGAAATAAACTCCCAAAAACAAATTTGTATGGAGAACAAACCTTTTTCTTGACTTGCCTGGGAACATTCCCTAACATATTCCTCAATTTCCTTGCCCCGATACAATGATGTTGCAATAACCAGGTGCCCCAAAGCTGGCCTAAATTTTATGGCCTTTTCAATTTCTGAATCAATTTCAGTTTTTGCCAATTTATTGAAAGCCCCGCTTTTGAAATGCAGCCGTTTGTTTTTGCACTGAACCCCATACGGCGTTACTTTCCCTTTGGGAACACCGACAATATCAACTCCGTCCTGGCCTTGTGCGTTAGTCGAGTTAAAATCTATTTGATCCGGAATTTCCCACAATAAACCGAATGCGCGTAAACATATCTGTTCAAAAATAGCCCAGTCCTCCGGCGGCGGTAATTGAAATTTTGCTTTCATATCAGTCTGATCTTCAAATTTTTCCGGGTACGGGCAAGCTTAACAATATACTCTTAACGGTGTCACCCCAATCGGTCAAACGACGATGGCTTACCTGAATGATATTAGGGTCTTGCTTCCAGGCTAGTTTTCGATCGCTTTCCGTGGGTAGTTTTAAAGTAATGGAAATCAAACCAAGCGATTCGAATGCATAAAAAGTATTCCGGCCAAAGTTGAGGAACGTTTTATCAGTCAGGCTTTCCAGGTCAGCAACGGTCAAACTGTCAATGATATGGCTAAAGCGTTGGTAGAAATCAAAGGTAATTTCCTCCCTTGCCAAATATTGCGCCGCCATTGCAAGATATTTTGCTTTTTGTTCATCATCATACCTATCCAGTGCTTTGATAGAGAACTTGCCAAACTTGGTGCGGTATTTTTCATCACTCTGTATTTTAGCGATCATCTGCTGTCTTTTATCGTTTGGTGTTTTACCAATAGTTTGCAAAAAGACCACGACTTTTTCTAAGAAAATAGCGTCCCGGATCGCTTGAGTAGCTTTGATGCCTTTGACCAAATGAGAAATGATCGGAATATTTTCGCCTACATTCATTAATTGTTCTATCGTATAATCCGATAGCTCACCGACAATTTCCAGCAAATCTTCTTTTGCCACGGACGTTTCCAACGTTTCTCCAACTATATTTAAGCTTTGCTCCATGGCGATCTTAAGTTAAAGGTTGAGTTTGCATATCCGGGTAACGCGGTTGGTAACCCGATAATTCAAAATTGACAAATTGATTGCTGTTGACTTCGTAAACATAAAAAAGCCAATCCTTAAAGGCTAATGTAAAGTGGAGTTTGGAGAGCTGCCGTCCGATCTTCGCCGATAAATTAGCTTTTAAATCATCGTGATGATCTGTAATATAGCTATGAATTTTATAGAGCTGTCTTAAAAATTCATCCATTTCCATTCCCGCCTCTAAACTAAAGCCGCTAACCGCTGATCCTAAACCAGGGGCGTATACGTGATCGTCCACCTGGGTCAAGAACATATGTCCTTTTTTTCGCATGATCGCAATCTCTTGTTCATTGAATTTCGGGAATATTTCTATTTCCTCCTGTTGCACCCGAAACTGCTGGTCGAGTTGCGGCCAGTTATCCCGGACAATTCTCAATAACTCCCGTTGTGCAAAAACATCATCTTCCTGATGCGGCCTGATATCAATGAAGTAAATACTTTCGTCAGTAACATGTGCAAACAGCAAATAAGCTGACCGGTCATTAAAATAATCCGTTGGTTTGGCTTTATTGAGGTTAAGGTGCAAGTGGTGGATTTTCCAATCGTTAAGCAGGTGATCATGAACGCCTAACCGAAAAGTGCCCTTGCTTAAAAAAGGATTAATATCCTCTCCCGCAACACACTTCTGATTGATCATATTTAACACTATTTCTAATCCAAGCTGTTGAGCTTTCTTTTCCAAACCCGCGCTTATCACTACTGCTCTGGGTCGGGTCTTGATATACTTATGCTTGAAATTGAAGTAACTTTGTAAAATCTGCTGTGTAGCATTACCCACAGGCTCCAACCCAAAGCTATTCAGGTATTTTACAATGATTGCTTTCGCGTCTGTCAATAAAGGAAAGTCCATAAGCAGATTATTTAGATAGCGGTACAACTTGTTTTATTTACATAATTAAAAAAGCAATCGATTTCCTGCCAATCGTATACATCGGGGTTTTTGATATCCCAGCTAAATGCGCAGGTATAATAAAGCAGCAGCATATATTTATGGTACCTAACATAAAACTCTTGCAAGGTAATCTGGCTTTTATTGACCCTACTGATTGCAGGGTGAGAAAACCGATTTCGCATTTGCCGGAAATCTTTACCGAAGTCAGCCGGAACTTCACTTTCGATCAGGTGCTGGATTTCCCTCTTGTCCAGCTCCGGCCTGGCATTATATACCATGCGTTTGTTTCGGATCAATTTCTTTACTTCCTTAAAAAGTAAATTGCTGATCTTCGGGCCAATTGCTGCGCCCTTTGCACCCTCCAATTGATCTGCGTTTCGGTATTTGATTACTCCTTCATAAAAAGCATAGAGGTGGCGGATAAAATTTCCATAGGCTGTAAATGCAGCCAGCCGCATTTCTTTATTATTATTTGCCATCAATAGCAAGCTGGCACTTGACCCAAATTGGTGAAGCTGTTGTTTGCAGCACCAAAACTCGTGGGAAAGCGTTACCGGTATGGAGCGGTCCTCATTTTTTAAAATTTCATTTGTAGTTCCCATTAATAACTATCTTTTTTCACAAAGAAACTCACGCAGTGCGCAATCTATTTGCGTAGTGTTATCTTTAATCAATTAAAGGCTTTCCATCAACCGCTAAAGCGATCTTATTCATTTGGCTGGCAACCGCAAAAAATCCGTTGAGTATTTTGTTCATTTGTTTCTTTGACGGGTTTTTAACGCCTGAAGCATACTGTCGGATCAGGCTCGGGTTAAGGTCAATAAACCGTGCAAAGCCGGTTTTATTGATAAAGTCAAATTCTTCAAAAACGGCGGTCACGTCATAAGTATGCTCAATAATAATACTATCCAAACTGCAATATTTTTTGCAGGCAGCCCTTACCTTTTCATCCAGGCGGCTGATATTTTCCGCAGCAATTTCATCACCATATTCTCCATACCTGAAAAAGCCAAAATAAGCCTGTCCGTTATGCCTGATCTGCACCTCTATTTTTGTTGGTTTCATATTCGTAAAAATAACTAAAAGTAACGAAATCGCTACTTTTAGTTATGCACAACACATTCTTTAAGCGCCGGACTTTACACATTTTCTTATCTTTAACTATAATTTAAGTATATGCCGGTCAGCAAAGGACGAAAGAAGAAACATAAAAAAACAAAGCCTGTTCATCATCAGAAACCAGCGTCTGACGAGGTATTTGAAAGAGATGGAATGAGAATGGAGCGGCGGGGTAAAGTGACTTATTTGCATAATACGCGTACCGAAGCAGAGCATCAAGCGTATCTAGAAAGCCTTCCGGCCATTTTAACCGAAATAGACCTGAGTATAAAAGAAGGTGCTGAAGCTATTCTCGCCTATTTTGAAGCATTTGATAACATCGCGTTATTAGGAGGGCTGGCCATAAATCATCACGAAAATCAAACAGACAAAGATGATGACGGTATGGCTGAAACCATATTGGAATATGCTATCAATATTTGCGCGGCATTACCTGTTAAAAGTAAGCCACTCCCCAGTTGGGAGGATATTGAAGAATTGATCTTCAATTTAAGAAACCTCAAAATGGTTTACCATCAACGCGTTATTGCAGAATCGGTTAATAGCAGGAATTTACGTCCGGAAGATGATAAGATGATCGAACTGCGTTTCCAGGCCATGTTGGAAACACTGGCCATCCGGGGCAATGGCTACTTTTTCCATGTACGTGATTTGTTCCTCGAACTATTTTCAGGGCATGATGCCTTTATGCTGGAACATTATGGGTTTGCAGCAACTGATATTGTAAATACCGAGAAGGAATTGGAAGATGCCTGGAAAGCAAGATTGGGATTTGATAGCGATTTTCCGCATCCTAATGTGATGATGGTTTTCGCCGATTGGGCCTTTAATAAAATGCGTCTACCCGTTATGAATGAAGCTAACCTTGCGGCATTTCAAATTGATCATCCCGAATACGTCGTTGAGAATGGCCGGATAGTAACCTATGCCACTAATGACCCTAAAGATTTTGAAGGGCTTTTCCGAGTTCGTTTTACAAAACCAGTGCAGGAAAAAGTAGTACGCACACTGGCCATGAAGTTTGGCGACAATGCCGCTTATTTATTGCCGCCGGCAAATGCCCATATGCTAGCTGATAGCGGAACGCGGGTAAAGCTATTCCTGCAATCGGGGGATGACCATTTTTATCATTTCGCATTACCATTATTGTCAAGAAATTATCTGACCATTGGCCAATATTTGCTTGAACATGCTCCAAACGATGATAAAAAATACTTTAAAAAATATTATCAAAACAAGCAGCATTCAGGTTCGCGGGATCGATTTTTAGAGGAAAAAGTCGAGCGTCTATTCAAGAATTTTTTACTATCTGTTCAGTTCGCGCCAAACACAGCGTATCCGTTACCGGATCAAAAACCGAATGCGAAAAACATCGAATACACCGAATTGGATTTACTCGGTGTCGGAAAAAGCTATACCTACTTAATCGAGGTCAAAGCTGGTGAATTAAATGCTGCCGGTAAACGGGGTGCCATTGATAGCCTGGTGAACCGCTTAAAAAGAAATGTTTCTGAAGGAGACTTTCAAAGCAATCGCGCACAAATTATATTCAAGACAATGCCGACCCTGTTTTCAAAGAGGGCGATAAGGAAATACATATAGATAAATCACTGCCAATTTTTCGCATAGTTGTTACGTTAGACACTTTTGCAGGCTTACTGGCAGGCGCATCGGTATTGGAGAATGCTGCTTTGATCGATACAAAAAATGGATACCCCTGGATTATTAACATCTATGACCTAATGATTTTTGCAGAGATCATTGAATCTGAAGAAGACTTTACGGATTACCTGAAACTCCGGCTTGACCTCAACAGCTGGAAAGAGTTTTCCACCGGTGATGAAATTAATTTACTTGGACACTTCCTTAGCGACCAGTTAAATTTTGAACAGCGGCATAAGAAGCTTGACAAGTTTATGCTGAATAGTTACTTACAGGAAATTGATGCCTATTTTTATGATAGGCAAAGCGGATTACCTGGCAAAAAGCCTACGCGGCGATCACGATAATAATATTTCCTAATTTTAATGAATACCATTTACGCTGATTGAAAACACTTGAAGAACATAGAATTCAATTAAAAAAGATAAGCGACTACGCCTTTTCATATGGTCAGGAATTCGTTGGCGTCGAAAAAATGCTAAGAATTGCTAATAGGACAGCGAGTGCAAAAGTCAAAAAAATATTCTTTCAAAAATGCCATGAAGGTTTCAAATTGGCGCAAGAACTTTTGATTGAGGAAATTCAGTATTATCAATCCCTTTATCGCACATTCAATCAAGATTTGAAAGTTAGCCGGACTGAACGGGACAAAGAGAAGCAGAAAAAACTTGAAAATGATCTCCAAATAGTTGAAACCCGGCTATCTGCTCTGTCGCATATTGCTGACGGTATAGCTTATCAATTGCTCGGCGGGCGAATACATGTAATGCGAAGATTACATATCGGAAAACAAGGCACTAGTTTTTTAGAATTTTCAAATTTTTCTCACACTAAGGCAATCGTAGATCAGATCAATAAGAATCCTGATGACTTTGCATTTATCTCCGATTTAAGCAGTTTTATACATATCGGTGATTTACTTGTTTTTTCCAATGGGGAAGTAAAAATCGTGGAGCTGAAAGAGGGTAAAACTAATAAGGAAGTTTCCGATTTCTTGGAAAATGTCAACATTAAACAGGATACGCTTGACGATGCAGAATTAGCAGAAAAATTTGATAAGCATACTGCAAAACAAATTAAAAGAAATGTTAGACAGCGGAAGCGGGGAATGCAATTTGAAGAGGTAGTTAATAATGATAAAGGGATTGACCCGGCGACTGGTGAATACATACACATGCCAACCCCAACCATTGATGCTGTTTACTACAATGATGTGTTAGCCGAGATGGAAGAATCGCTTAAAACGAAGAATTGGGTCTATCAATATCTACCTGGTGGGGTGCACATCGGTATCTATAAGAACGACGCGCTTTTGATGGCTAAATTTGCGATTGAACATATTGTAAAAGAAAAAACCCCAAATTATATATTAGTCGACTGGCAGAGCATCATTGATCAGTTATCAGAGCCATTATTTTCAAAGCCTCTTTCTCCCGATTTTATTATCGATATTTTAAGTGGCAGGGTAAGAGTTATTATAGGCTTGGATTGCGATGAACTAATCGCCGAATTTTATAGATACGGATTAAACGCCAAGTGGCTTTCGCAAAAAGAAACTATGCAATTAAAACAGACCAATAAGAACATTGAGGGGCTTTTTGAAGTAAATGGCCGGGCAATTTCTGTATCCAAAGAAGACGGCACTAAAATCACGATTTACGGGGGAATAATCTCTAAAATTTTATACGACAATATTCTCCCCGGAAGTATTGCAGATCAAATAGCAGCTACCGACTATACTGACATGACTGATCACGAATAAATATCGAAATAATAGCTATCAACATTAACGCTTCAGTGTTTTTTCATTTTCTGCTATCGATAAAGGATAACTGAACATTATCTATCTGTTGATTGACAAACAATGTTTATTTGAAGAATATTGAAACCTATTTCCTTTGTAATAACCTCCTCATTTCTTACTTTTGTATTAGTCATTTGAAATCAAACAGCTTAAAAATAAAAGTGAGTTTTAAGAGAGTTGCTTTTATAAGAGTTAGTAAAATATTGAGAATGAGCGATTAGTGAACGTAGTTCATGTCCCGTCCATTCCGCTAAAAGCCTTACTGAAAAGTAAGGCTTTTTTGTGTTTTAAGCTTTTTTTATTTTAAGTTCTACAATTTGTGTAGATCAAAAAGGTTTGTATATTTGCAACCCCAAACGGGAGGAGTGGTAGTTCAGCTGGTTAGAATACATGCCTGTCACGCATGGGGTCGCGGGTTCGAGTCCCGTCCATTCCGCAAAATCAATATTGAAATTGAGCAAAACCCTTCAAATGATATCATTTGAAGGGTTTTTTGTTTTTAGACTACTCCAAATTATTCATCTGAAACCATAATTCAGGTGAGTAATCCGGTGAGTCAATTAAAGTAGCTCAATGACTCACCAATTCTGTTGCAACTGTTTGATATGCAGCATGTTCGGTAAATGAACATCTTGCGCTCAAGTGATGAGAAAATTAATTTTGTTTCACTATTAATCCTCATTATTATGAGAACAAACGTCAGTCTGCTTTTCTATTTAAAAAAGCCAAAGCACTACCAATCAGGCCCCATGCCCGTTTACCTCCGATTTACTGTTGATGGTAAACGATCAGAAACCGCCAGCGGAAGAACCTGTGAGCCCTCCCGCTGGAACAACAAAGCCGGAAGACTTACCGGAATGAAAGAAGATGTCCGTGCTTTAAACAATTATCTCGATGGATTACAATCTAAAGCATTTGATTGCCACCGGATCATGACCCTGCATGATGAACTAATCACTGCCGAAACCTTAAGAAACAAGTTTATCGGAAAGACAGATAACGTAAGAACAATTACAGCTGTCTTCGCCGATCATAACAAAAAAATGAAAAACCTGGTAGGGCAGGAATTTGAGAAAAGCACTTTGCAGCGCTACGAAACTTGCTTGATGCACATCAAGGATTTTATGCAATGGCAGTTCAACGTATCGGACCTGCCTGTTACCAAGATTAGCTTTTCCTTTTTAAATGATTTCGAATACTATCTAAGAAGTATTCGCAGATGCGGTAACAACTCAGCTATCAAATACATTAAAAACTTTGGAAAGATTGTTAGAATTTGTCTTGGTAACGGATGGTTAACCGTCGACCCTTATCTCAACTATAAACCAAAAACTTCAAAGGTTAACCGAGTAGCACTAACGAAAGACGAACTCAAAGCCATTTTGGAGAGAGAAATGCCAGTAGAGCGGCTGAAACTGGTTAAGGATATTTTTCTGTTTAGTTGTTATACCGGTCTTGCTTACGTAGATGTGAGTAAGCTTAAACGTTCTGAAGTACTAAGGGGAATCGATGGTGAAAACTGGATATATACGAACAGGAAAAAAACCGATACATTATCCCGGATTCCCTTGCTCCCTGCTGCGCTCGAAATTATGGAACGATACCAGGAAAACCCGCAATGTCAATGCGATGACAGGGTATTGCCGGTATTAAGCAATCAGAAGATGAACGCCTATCTTAAAGAAATCGCCGATTTGTCTGGGATCACTAAAGTACTTACTTTCCATATTGCCAGGCACACATTTGCCACCACCATCACGCTGAATAATGGGGTGCCGATAGAAAGCGTTGCTAAAATGATGGGGCATACCAATATCAAAACCACACAAATCTATGCTAAGGTGATGGATCATAAGATCAGTGAGGATATGAGTCTGCTGAAGCAAAAGTTAGCTGCAAGTTGATCTATATCGAATACGGGATAGTCTGCTATCCCGTGTTTCCTAACTCATAAGAAGATTCTGGTAATTTAAAAATGAAGATAACAATGGTAAATAATGACTTAATACCCGAGGAGATCGTAGTAAAACAGATTTACTACATAAGAGGCCAAAAAGTAATGTTGGACAGCGATCTGGCAACGCTCTATCAGGTAGAGACTAAACAATTGAAGAGACAGGTCAGAAGGAATATCGAAAGGTTTCCAGGCGAAGATTTTATGTTTGAACTTACACCAGATGAGTATAGTTTAATTTCAAGGAGCCAAAATGGCACCATGAAACAAGGTTATAATATTAAATATGCCCCGATGGTTTTCACTGAATTAGGTATCAGCATGCTCTCAAGTGTTTTAAACAGTGCATCTGCAATTCAGGTAAACATCAGGATTATGCGAATTTTTATTCGCTTACGCCAAATACTCTTAGATAACACAGAGTTGAAGCTGGAAATAGAACGTATCAGAACAAAACTGGAAAGCCAGGATAAAAATATTGACTTGCTATTCGGCTATCTCGATGAACTGATCGAAAAAAAATCGCAGCCAATGGACAGAAAAAGAATCGGCTATATGCCGGATACCGATAGCTTTTAAAAAACAGGCATCCTATTTTAGCTCTACGTATTTCAGGAACACTGGCATGGATTCCATGCCAGTGAATCCTTTACGCTATCTGTGCATCAATTGTTATTGTCTTGCCGCGATCAAAATTGCTATGCTCATCCTGGTGTACATATCCGAGTTGATTAGTCAGCAGCTTAGTTTTCCCGATATTAAACTCAGGAGTACCGTCGTGATGATGGCCGTATATCCAGTAGTCAGCACCGCTGTCTTCGATAAAAACATCTAAATCTGTAGCAAAAGCTTCATTTAAAACGCTGTCTAAATATTGCCTGGGATAATGCTGAAATGTGGGCACATGATGAGATACAACGATGGTCCTGACATCCTCATTCCGGTTATCCGCTCCAGCCTTCAATGCAGTTTCGAGAAATGCCAGGGAATCTGAATGCATTTGGTTGTATTTTTCGACCGAGAACAACCTGCCCTCATCTCTGATCACCCTGAAATCCATCATCCCGCGTTCAATATAACGGGCTTTATATTTCGATATTTTCGACCATAGTGTCGTAAAATGGATCTTGACCCGGTTCAATTCAATAGTAGAATTATTAAGCAGCGTCACGTTGGATTTTATCGACTCCTGAAAAGCGCCTGACCTGTTAGCTAGATCGAAATGGTAAAATTCGTGATTGCCGGGAACCCAATACGTATGCTCATAATTGTCGGCAAGTAAACTAAAGAAATCGCTATGGCGGTCAATATCTTTCAATGGTATTATATCGCCCGCCAATAAAAGGATATCTCCATTTACCTGCAAAGGGTTTGAAGCCATATAATTCCGGTTTTCCGGAAACTCCAGGTGAAGGTCTGAGGCTATCTGTAGTTGCATAATTGTAAATGTATTTAGTATTTATTTAACGATGGCACACTCAAGCTTCAGAAATCATTCTTATCCGCATCTTTTAACCATTCATCGTTGGCCGGATTATAAGGATCCAGCCAGTCTGCTTTAGCATTCGCCCAGGCAAACCATTGCGGATCGGGATCCGGCATAGCCAATGTATATTCCCGGATGAGCTGAGACTGCTTCCAGCGTTCGGCATCCCTCATCAATTCTTTAAAAGCTTCTTTTTCCTGTTTCTTTCTGGCTTCAAATTCAGCTTTTTCTTTTCTTTCACGTTCCCAGTTTGCCTGCCAGATCCGCGCTTTCTCCAGGTAAAGTTCTTCCTCTTTTGCAGCCAGTTCCAACTTTGCCAGTATTTTGGGTAATTGCTCTTCCAGCAAAACAGCTTTGAGATCCTGCCATTCCGATTTTAGCCTCGTATCAATTCTGAAAACGACTTTCCCGTTCGGGTGCCATTCATAATCACGATAGGATTTATCATATACCCTCACCTTGGTCGTCCGCTCCCGAAATGTCACTTTTAACCTGATATCGCGTATCACAACATAATTCCCATCGTCATGCAGTTCAAAGAAATAGCCGCATACCCTCACGCATTTGATCAGCGTATCCATAAAGCGGAGTGCACGCCCTACGTTAGCAGGTGAGACTTTGATATCCAGTTCCCGCTTTGCCGTGATTACCATGCCCGGAAAATTCGGATCGGTCAGCCTTTTCAAGCTCTCCCTGGCAGCGAGCGTGACCGGCTCGGGCCTGACGAGACGATCAGGCACTCTGAAAGGCAGCTTTTCGGATGCTATTTTCCTGGTATGAATTTTTAGTTGACAAGCCTTTTTCACAGGTGCACCGGCGGGTCTTTCTTCAAATACAGCTGGTTTATAGATTTTGCCGGTTACGGGCAGCACAGGCTGTTTCAGTTTATGCCCTGCCTGGATCTTAGCCCATTGTCCCCGCTTGGGAACAGGAACGTCCATGCGGATACATAACTTACGAAAGCCCACATCAGATATGATATATTTCTTCGCGATCAGCGTCATGGGTGTTTCCCAAACAAGCCGGTACAACTCTTCACGTGTAAATGTGATCATAATACCGGGGCTGCTGCTTTTAATTCCTCCGTATCGAACTCACCCAGGCTGCGCAAGTATTTCAATGTGATGACCACTGAGGAATGTCCCATGATCTTTTGCACCATATAAACATCCTTTGTTCGGCGAAACACGTCAATTGCAGCAGTATGCCGGAAAGAATAAAGGGTTTGTTTGGGATAGATCAGGCCGTGGCTTAGCATTTTCTTTTTTTCGCGGTTCCATTGCTTTCCGAAATAGGTTTGATTAAAAGGTTCGCTAACACCGCTAAAGATATTGTCTTCCCTTTTTAACGCCTGTAATACCGGATCCAGTTCTTCCCTGACGTAATCTGGCACGTAAACGACACGGATCTTGCCGCCTTTGTTTTCTGAGCCATCCAAATGAATTTCTGTATTGTCTTTCCTGAAGTGTTTCTTGGTTAACAACCTGATCTCTTCATGCGGGCGTAATAAGCAACCGTAAGTCATCAGGCAGCACCGGTAAAGATTTGTATGGTTAGCCTTCAGGAAAGTAAACACAGGCTCTAACTGTTCTTTTTCGTAAGCTAAATGGAGTGTTGCCTTGATTCTCCTGGACTCTGTTCTTTTCGCAGCCATCAAATCCTCGTCGATCATTCTTGAAGCGAGGTTAAAAAGTATGTTCAGCTCCCGCCGCCTGTTCATATAATACGTTGCGGAGGAACTGAAAAGCTGTAAGAACTCTTCGATCCTAGAGGTGGTCAATTCCCGGATCGACATTTCACGTCCTTCTGCTCCGAGAAATTCCATAAAATGGTTAAAAGCGTAGCGTAAATTGTTTTTGTGGTGCTTGCTTAGATCGGATTCGAGCTTTTTATTCAAGGCCTGCTGGAATAGCAGGCCAATTGCATCATTTTTTATTTTTTCGTTCATTAAGCAAAAGTCTTTCACCGACAGTCAAAACGGCATCACAGCGAAGCTGGCAGGGCCGGGGAATAATCCACGACCTCTGCCCGAACTTCAACTGTGGTCCTAGCGGTGCCCTGTGCGGTCTCTTTTTTTGCCAGTTCGGCAACAAGATCAAGAAAAGCTTTTACCTGTGTACACAGCAGGTCAGCTTCATGGTCAATTACATGATAGTTATCTTTATAGCGGGCGTCTGAGTAACTTGTAGACAGTACACGAAAAAGATGTTTTTCCTTTGAAAAATGCCTTCGGAATAACGCTGATGGCTCCGGCGAAAAGGATCTGCTAAAGTCAATCAAACGGCTAATATTATGAATATCGGAACGGTAACCTGTAAATAACCGGATCAGCGCGCGGCAACCCTGTTCTACTGCCTGATGAAGTAAGAAAATAACGTTATTATCAAAGTTGTTTTCGAGGCAAATGAAGGCGCTCTCCAAAAACCCAGAAGCAAGTTTGTAAATTCTTTCAAACGCCTCATTGTCTTTCAATACTGCCTCTTTCGCTTTTGATTCTTCATAATCAGGGATCATTGTAAAACCATCGGATGTATAAATGAGAACTCCGTTCAAACAGGCATTCAGAAAAAAGGTATCATAGTTATATACCAGGTTCATTACCGTTTCAAGTCCATGAGCGATTACAAATACACCTGGAAACAGCTTACTGATATAATCTTGCATCACATGTTCAATGCGTGTGATTTCAGTGGTCAATACCAGTAAGTAATAATCATTTGTTGAATTAGTTTGTGCTGGACAAAAGACAGTTTCATGCGAACTATATGAACTTAATGCGGCAAAACAAATGATTTTTTCAATTTGGTATTGAGTGTTTAATGCATCAGCTATTGCCTGCAATTCTTTATTTTGGTATTCAGTCAATTTAATGGGATTATTCTTCATTGTTAAATCTTTTTAAGACCGGGTTATTCATTTAAAAGACTGAGGATGAGTATCATTAAATCTGCTGCTTTACCCATCAGATCCATTATCTCTTGTTCTGAAATGTTTAAGCTGTTTCTAATCGTCTCGGGATACACGCTTTGCAAAAGATCATATAATTCCGGGCGCGCAGACTTTAGTTCAAGAAACCAATCTGATACCTTTGAATCGATAATCAAAGTCATCGTGACCAACCTGTTAAGATTGGGTATGGTGGTCTCAAAGCCAACTTTAACATCAAGATATTCCATTAACGTTGCCTCAATAGACCTATGCACGGCCTGAAGTGCATCCCTAAAGTCCTTTTTTCTAAAGTGATAGCTTATTTCAGTATAATACAGTCTTGCAAATTTGAGCCGTGATTCATGTTGCAGGGTATTTAAGGTTAATTTATTATTCCCGGCATTCAGGTTATCTAAACCAAGCCCATCCGTCTCGTAAATAATTATACCGTTAGTAAGTACCCATGTCAAAAATTTTCTTTCTGAAGTATTTCCATTTTTAATACTTGATACACTTGCAACAATCGTAGAAATATCAATTAATGGTTTAAGGCTGTTCTCGATCAACTCATTGACAAGGTAGTCCAATTCATGTCGTGGTTCATCGATCATGATATATAGTATATAACCGAACGGATTTTCCAATGTGCCGATCTGTATGATTGCCCTTACGGCGGGCTCAATATTCAAGATTGCCTTTACAACTTCTTTCAGAGCAAGTTTTGATGCCGGAGATTGTTCTATCGCCGGGGGTGCCGTATTTGTATCTGTTTCGGTTGTATGGTTAATATCCTCCTGTTGAGGTTTAACCTTAGTAGCTTTAAACTTGAAAAATGCATGCTCTGTATCCCGCTGAAAAATCAACCAGGCTGCGGAGTACATTTTTTTGAGATGTTCGTATACCGTAATAATCTCTCCCGGCGACATGGATTCATCGATGGCATGGGTGGACAATGCAGCAGCGAGCCATTCGACAAGGTGATCGCGAAACTCTTGCGGCTTTACCTCATCAAATGCAGCTTCAAGTATGACGTATGGATTTAATAATTCTTTTTCCGAAAGCTCAGCAGGAAACCAAAGCCATTCCTCTTTCTCTGCGCTAAGCTGCTCCACATCAACTTTCTTTTTCTCATAGGAAAACTCCTGATGCTCTAAAAAAAGCAGGTAAAGTCCTTCTATAAGCCGAATATTAAGCTCATAATCATGGAACAAAACTCCGGGACCAAAGCGTTTATCACTATAGAATCCATCATTAACAACATGGTGACGCCAGGTTTTCAAGGTTTCCTGGTGCCCCTCTACGTCATCGGCATCAAAGAAATATTTCACCGGTATCATTGGATCCATCACTTCTGAAAAACGAAGGAACTTCGGGGCATGGTCCCAGGGAGCATAAACACCACAATACATAAGCATACAATTTGATACCGATCTACATTGACCGGTAGTACAAAATTGATTAAGCATAACATGCTAAACCATCTGCAAAAGGTTTATCTTAAACACGCCAAGCGATATTTTACCAGTTATTATTTCTATTTTAGCATAACTGCACCTATATATTATTTTGCTATTTTTGACCAAAACAACATCCTATGAGTACTACCAGCGAAAAACCAACTCAAATCCATCACGGCCGTAACATCAAGCGTTTCAGGGAAATGTTGGGTATCAAACAGGAGGCTTTGGCTTTGGAATTAGGAGAAGACTGGAGTCAAAGGCGTATTTCGTTGTTAGAAGCTAAGGACACTATAGAAGATGATATTCTTGCGCAAGTAGCCGCTATACTTAAAGTGCCCGTTGAAGCTATTAAAAATTTTGATGAGCAGGCAGCAGTAACATATTTTAACACTTTTAACGATACCAGTGTCAATCACGGTCCATTTATGGGCAATTATGGAATCTATAATTTTAACCCTATCGAAAAATGGCTTGAAGTTATTGAGGAAAACAAGAAGCTTTACGAACGGCTGCTAGAGAGTGAGCGAGAAAAGATTGAAATTCTTAAGAACAAAGGTTAATAGCCAATAAAACTTTCTTAGGCAATGTAACTTAATTGATTTAAAGCTTTCTGGTTACCACATTGTTACTTCATGCACTCAACTAAAGTTTATGAAGGATCAACTACGTTATTATCGGCAGCAAAATGATCTCGAATACGAGGATGTAGCTTTCATGTTGGAAATACCCGTATCCAATTACGCGGATATGGAAAATGGCATTTCCGAATTGCCATTAAAGCTAATGATAAAACTTTGCCGGTTTTACGGGATCAAACCAGATGAATTAAAATCTAATCCTGAAAAAGAACCCGGAAAACCAGCAGAGCCCTTAGCTGATAATAAGCATGATCTCGTACATGAAGTTATTACCATATCCGACGGTGAAGAAGATGACGGGCATGACTATCCCCCTAAATATGACCTTGACCGATCCAAGCGTAAGATCAGCGCAAAACAGGCCATAGCAATTTTGAAGAAGAAGGGGACGGAAATAAATGAAGAGGAAGCAGAAAAAGTATTGGATTTCATCTATAAAATGGCACCGATCGCGATCAGTATAGCCGTGCGGGAGATTAAATGGCAGCAAAAACTTCGAGATCATCCGAATGGTTTTGCCATCAAAGGCAAAAAATATTCATGCCAACTTTGCGGCAATGGCAGCGATGAGAATCAACGCTGGTATGACCGCTTCGGTTTGAAATGTATGGCCTGCCAGAGCGCGGTTAATAAAGGCATAGTTTCTGGTGAGATTGTCTCCAATCATAGCTTGTTTTACACTGAATTTAACTTGGACCACTATTTTGGCTTAAAAGGGAAAGATCTCAAAGACTGGATCAAAAAAGGCTTGTTAAAACCCAGAGTTATACCAAGGTCAGACGGCAAGGGCAAGCATTATCAGGTTTTCCTAGTTAGTGATCACTCTACCTTTCTGCCGCCTATTGCGATGATGCGGATCGGTGGACTCGTGGAAGAAGAAGAGAACGGGAAAATAATCATTCGTAATTCGCATTGGTATGAACACGTCAATCCATTTGAATACTTGAAAGATTATGCCATTCTGAAATACATGAAATATAAAGAACCTCCAACCAATCCTCCCGCAACACTTTGAACCAACGCAGCGTATTTCTGTTTGATGATCAAGACAAGAAAGAGGCGAATGGTGCTTAACTATGGTAACGACTTGTTGAGCAGAAGTTTATCTCACACGCAAATATCATCTGCGCACACCCAGTCATATCACCGCTTAAACAACCGGAGCTGTTAGCAGGAAAACTGTCAAGGGCCACGGCGATAGCCGTGGTTTACATGCCCTTGACTGTTTTCCTGCGTAGCTACCTTTGTGGCTGCGGTGCTGTGACTAATCGTTATTCTGCGGGCAGGGAAAGGCAGGTGTGTATTAGGAACGAATACACTCCTGCACGTGCGGCGGCGAGGCTGGCGGCGCAATGAAAACCGTAGCGAAGCGCAGGGTGTAATAAAGCCGCCTGCCGCAGCCGCATGGCCGATCACCTGGTAAATAAAATCATCTGTTTATAATAATGCTTATGTCAACGTGAAATCTGTCTGCTCTTGGATTTCTTCTTTCGTTTTTTCTTTTCCTCGATCTCACTTTCTGAAACACTGTTAACTCCTCCTGTATACATTGGTTCCAGCATTACTTCCAGGAAGCTTGCTGCTGTCTTCCCTACTGCGGAGAACATGTCACCCGTCGTAGTAAACATACCATTAGCTACCCTTTGAGCAAGCTCATTAGCTACCGACCTGCTTTCATAATTCTGCGAAGCACCTTCTGCTAACATGCCCAGCTGTTCCCGCTGTGATAACTCCCCGTTCTTCTGCACGTTAGCGTATGCCATCGTATCTTTAAGCTGCCTGTCAAATCCAAACATACTGTCAAAAAGAGACTCCCCACTTTGCTTAAATGCCACACGGTCAAATTGGCCCATCTTTTTGGAATGCGCCGCGTTTCTGCCTCTTGAAGTGTTCATCGGACTAAGCTTGATCTTATTGATTATATCCTTACGGCTGACAATAACCTGCACATGCATCTGCTCTCCCTCCTTACGGTCACCCCGCTCTTTCAAGCCCTGTTTTACTTCCGGATCATTTTGACTGTAGTACCGATAGTTTTCCAGCTTGGCGAACCATAATAAATCTTCATTACTATGCACACCATCCCGGTTAAAGTTTTTTGCATAAGCATCCATAACCCTGACCGCGAATCCCTTCATCTGTTCTTTAGCGCCCTGTTCGCCATACTGCTCTTTTAAAAACCTGATCTCTTTCTGGCTCGGACTGATATTGACCAGGAAAAACTTAGCATCATCTTTACCCAACTTGGCAACATTGCCATCGACACTGTGCATGACCTGATAAGGTTCAATCCTGATCTGCTGGCCATTGAACCAGTATTCAGGCTCCTGCTTTTGATGAATCCGGTTTTCTTTTTCGAGGTAATTTACCAGCCCAGCGCTGCTGCCTTTATTTGCCGCTTCCTTGCTGTCCGTGATATTGATAAACATAACATCTCCTTGTCCCCTTAAGAGGAATTAATGTAGATAATGATTAAAGCAAACTGACCTGCGATCTGGAGAGAGCGATAAGTTCATCTTTTTCCCGACCAGAGGTCATCATCCCGAAAGCATCCCTGGCTTTGATGTAACTGTCCAGAATAAACAGGAACTGCTTTTTTAGATGTTCCTTACTTTTTTGGCTTTTCGAGATCGTATCCATCAGCCCATCGATTCCAGTTAGCTTTTGCGCCAAAGCATACTGATTGTTCAGTAAATCAGTATTTGCCTTGAGAACCTGGGTATTGAAACTTTCTATGATCTTGCCTTGCGACACAAATATCCTGTCCATTTCCGTTTTGATCGGAATGAGCAACATATTCTCCTGGTTTCTGATAAAACCGATATACTGCTGGTGATTCTTCATTAAAGCATTTTTTAATAATTCATCATTCAGGTCCAGTGGATCTTTCTTGCTTTTATAAAAGTAATCTACCATCTGAATAAACACCTGCCGCTTAGTCCTGCCCAATTTAAGGGCGATCTTTTCGAACTTTTGGTCTACGGCAACCGGGTATCGAACTGATCTTACATTAATATCTTCTACACTCATATATTCCATATTGATAGCATAGCTCTTATACAGTTATGCCATAATTTCTATATACAGAATACTCCCAAGTATCCTGTTTTCTTTTATTTCACAAGCGGAAACGCCTTAAAGTATCCCCGGAGGATACGTAAATCCCCCGTAGCGAAGCGGAGGGCAAGCAAAGTAGGGCTCTGCCCAACTTCCGCTTGCTCCCTCCGCTTTCGCGAAGCGACCGCCGCTTTTCTTGCTGATTTGCGAAGCAAATCATTACCGGTGCAGCTATTGGCTGCACCGGGTTTATAGATTATATAGCTGGATATCTTTCTTTACCTATATCTGAATAACAAGTTATTCAGATATGCAGCTATCAGTATAGCCCGATATGCAACTATGCCGATATAAACTATCGGGCTACACTTCCCAATCGGCAGGCCAGTAAACCTGGCTGCCGAGTTTGGGATGGTAAGACGGCTGATAACGGATGTAACCATATTCGTCGAGTTCTTTAATACACTTGTGATACGTTGCAATTGACGCTATCCGGCTAAAAGCCATCAGCGTTTTCCTGGTGACAGAAAACGGGCTTTTGAACGCACCGCGTTTCCATTGGACAAATAATGCGCTGAACAAGCTGATGTGTGTCGTATTCAGCCGCCCATCCGTGCTCATGCGTTTGAGCAGCTTACTGTAACCGGCAAGTTCACTTGCCGCAATTTTAGGATCACTCATTGCAGTCCCCCTTCCAGTAGCTTGTTGATGTCGTCGAGCTTGTAATACATGATGCTGCCGATACGGGTATAACTCAATGTCCCGTTGATTCGCAGATTCTGTAAAGTGCCTGGTGATATTTTCAGCAGCTTTCGTACTTCGTTACTTTTAAGCCATTTTTTGGACTGGCCCTGGCCATCCAGTTGAACCAGCCTTTTGATTTCTGTTAACAGTTCGCTTTTAAATTCATTGAGATCGCCTTTAGTGATCAGTTCACTTGCTTGCATAATCGCCTCCTTCGTTAAATCATTACTTAATACTTGTACCGCCGATAACGGGTACGAGCAAAGGTGTGAGCAAAGCGATATCATTCATTACCATAAACCAAGCCATGGTAATGGCAGCCAAAGCTTAGTGCTGAAAAAGAGCTTGCTGAATAGTTTTGAAGCAATTGTTAACGTTTGCCTGCAAAAAGAAAATGAACTTAAAACCCGAACTTAATTTGCCCTGCGTTTTGCCGGAGTGATATTAAAATGCTGATTTTCGGCGGGGATAGCAGATGACCTGCCGCTCGGGTTACCTGCGTCACGCGGATAATAGCGCCGTACACGGTCAAACTTTATCGGTTCACCGTCTTCCTGAAAGTACCGGCAGATCAGTTTGGCCCAGGTGATAGGCATCTGCGAGAATACCAGTTCCTTATCGCCTACTTTTAGTGCCTCGATCTTTTTGAACAGGTCAACTACGGTGAGGAAATAACCGCTGGCAATGTTGATCGGATAGTCGGTATCCAATTTCTCAGCCTCTCTACGCTCATCCATCAAGCGTTGCACTTGTTCTTTGAGTATTTTGATCTGGCCTTCCTTCTCTGCAATGATCTCCGCCTGGGTACGACCAAGGTTCCACTCATCGATGCTTTGAAGATATTCTGCAAACCGATTAAGGTGAAACTTGTATCGAAAGTTTTGGGCATGACTTGAAGTATACCTATCTTTTTGTCTTAACTGTGCAATAGCATCCTGTATGACTTCCCACACATACCTGAAGAACTCCTGCTCGGTTGCATCATTGTATTTGGATAAAAAGAATTGCAGATGGTACTTATATAGTTCATCAAATTCCTGTTCCCTCTTTCGGTAAAGCAGGTTAAGAAAGTGGTTATCCTCAACTTTTTTATTCCAAAAAAATGGGCGGCCTATATCAAGAGAATCGTTATTAAAATCGAACGGTGCCCGGTGTTTAAAATATTGTTCTCGCATAGATTGGACTTTAACCACAAGTTAATAATTTAAGTAAAATTCGCATTTCCAAAACGAAATAATACAGTATCTTAAAAATTAGGTTTTTATTGACAGTGTTATGCCTTATTGGACGGAATTGGAGTAATCTATAAAAGGTCTTCGATGCCTTTATGGGCTACCACAAGGGAAAGATGCTTACAGTAAGCTTCTTTTCCTTTTTTATTGCCTACTAATTCTTTGTTAATCAGTAAGATAGCCTCTGCTGTAAGATTGGGTTGGGGTGTTCGATATGAAACGCCATCGAAGACGAGTTTTCCGGGGAATAACGAACACACGATCTGCCTTTTCGTTTCCATACCTGCCAATCTGTAACGTTCATCCAATCCGATCAGGCTGTAAATGACCCTTGCTCAGCGATAAAATTTATTTTCGATCAGGGAGATGTGTCACTTTCAAACCTTTGATGCACCAATTTTGTAGCATTTGATGTTACTAATATCGCACAAACTTCACGTCTATCGCTGGTCGGCGGATTGTAATATTCAGATATTCGTCAAAGTTGGAGTCATAACTGCCGTTGCCACTATGAAATACACCGTCTATACCCTTAAGTTTATCTGACCGTGTCGGACAATTCCTATAGCAATCCTGCAATACAATTTGGCACTTTCGGGTAGGAGAAGTCGGCGAAGCCAAAAGCACGTCCGAAGTCAAAGGGTTTTTGGAAAATCTGAATTTAGGATAGAGGCATTGCATTTATCGGTAAGCGTTTTCGTTCAATGAGATGCTATCGATTGTTTTTAAGCCGCCAAAGTTCGGAAAGCGTTTTTATATCTTCATCTGAAATTGCCGCAGAAGGTTCTGGGCGAACGCTGCAAACGTATTTTCGCGGGTTGCTGAAATAATCGCTTTCTTCATCCGAGGGAACTAAAACCCCTTGAAATACCCGTGCGCCTACCACAAGCTTGATGGGGTTGTTATTGTTGTTGGTTAACTCTATCGACAAGCAGCCGCAATAACCGGGTTGCACAATTGTAGATACGGTTAAACCTAACCTTGAATAGGAACTGCGCATATAAAGCGTCAGTAAATGATCTTTAGGCATCTTGACATATTCAAGACTGCTGGCAAGTACCGTTTGATGTGGGTATAGAATAAATGTTTCACCGATTTGGCGGCGCGATTCCTGAAAAAAGAGTCTTACATCTCGTTGGCCTGTACCCGTTTCTTCATTTAATGAAGTATTGATAAATGCTTCGCGCCCATGCACTGACACTAAAAAATTACAGCCGAGGCGAAAATCTACCCCGATATGAGAGATTTGGGCTTCATCCAATAATGGCCTGATGACCATTTTTTGAGTGCCCAAAAGTTCCTTTATTTTCTTTTTCGAGGCAAAACCACTCATCTACCGCTCATCTCCTTCCAATCTTTTAATATAAAATAGTTGCCAATCGATTTCTCAATAAGATTGTTCAGTGATTTATAGATCACTTTACTTGGCAAGTCGCCTGCAATACCAGCATTTGTTTTGAAGCTTTCGGCCCCTTTAAGCCAAATTTTCCAGGCATATGGAAAAACACCATGTAGTTCAGCGGAATCAGCAATTTCCAAAGGAAGAAAATTGTAAAAATCGTCGGAACTAATGGGTTTAAACCGCTTTATTAGTTCTTGCTTGGTAATGTTCTTTGTGTACGTTTTTATTTTATCTCCCAACGCGTTTGTCGTGCCGTCGAGAAAATCATTAACAATTTTCAAACGATTTTCGCTGGACGGGTGGCTATACGAAGTACGGTTAGCACCTTTTGATTCGAGATATTTCAGGTAATGATTTGAAGTTTGCCCGATGTATTGTGCTGCAAAAAGATCACAGAAATATTCGCATAAATGGTTACGCAATTTTTCTACGTGTATTTGATTTTGCGAAAAGTCGAAGAATGGCTGGATAGCCGTCCATTCGAGCGGCTGATATTTGATCATTTCGGTTGCCATCCTTTTCGAAATGCCAAAGTAAAGGTCTATAAAATGCCCTAACTCATGGTAAAGTATTACCGAGGAAAAATAATCCCTCGCTAAAATTTCGGGTAGGTTTATTTGAACAAGGCGCTTATTAAAAGTAATTCCATAACTCGCCTGCATAGAGCTGTAAATGTAATCTTCACTCGCCAGCTTTTCGTCGAAACTATAGGCATCTATATCGTTGTTCAGGCTGGTAACGATAATGAATGATTTTGTTTCGATCCAGTCTTCCATGGCCAGGTTTAAACATGATACAACCTCAAATGGGATTGTATTCAACGTACTATCCATCAGAAACTCTAAGCTTTTTGCGATAAAATTCAGTTGTTCCTGTAGAACGAACAAGTCTGAATCATCCAGCGGATCAGGAATGCTGGCTTTTATAGCATCAAAAAGGGTAAACAAGGTATTCTGATAAGTCTGTTTATCAGTATCCGAGTAGCTGTTGTTTTTGGCTTTATTCAGGAATATTTCGCACTGCGATAGATGAAGATCTAATAATTGAGTATATTCCATTGAAAGAACAAAGCGTTTATGCCATTACCGTATTTCGGTGATCATTGATGATATTAAGTATCAGTGGCAAATTATCATTCAAATTATCGGCATTGATAGGTTGTAGGTTGGTCGAACCCCAATCAAATAGGAATAACTTAATATTTAAACCAGTGCGGTCAATATCAGCGATATTCTTTTCATGACGAGCTAAGCTGGCGGCATCAAGGATGATAGGTTCCACGATACGGAAATAGGCTTGATTTCCATTGATCGCATGATTTAGAAACGAGGTAAAAAAATCAAGCTCAACGTACTGCTGGTTATGTGATCTTAACATAGACTAACGTTAGCATTAATTAATTTGATACATAAATTTAACAATCATTCACGACAAAGGTTCAAGTATATTAAAAAATAATTACAAATTTTTGCCAACATCAAAATAAAAAATCAGAATAAAATTCTGATTAATAGGATGTTATGCCAAAAAGAACGTTGTTAATAACTTGTATAGAACGAATATAAATAAAAAAGGCGCAACAAAGTGCGCCTGTCTTAAAAAAAATTTGCCTTTTTAAGCAAGTTCCCGTTCTATAGCATCCAGCCGCTCCAACAAGGCCACGACATCTATTTGATCGAAAATAGCGGCAATATCTGAATCGGCAGTTGTGCCTTTGAAATTGAACGCTGGAACTCTTTGTTGCACAAATGAATTAACCAATGTAATAATGCGTTCCGGTGCTTTTTGCATCAACCAAGCGATTTTTTCAGTTACCGCATTGAATAGGTTTTCCTGCTCACGGGACGCCGCCTTTTTCATTAATTCAAATTCATATCCATTTATTTTTCTTAAAGTATCATTGACCAGGCGGTCTGGATTTATCCCCTCGTTTTGCAATAGCTGTGAGGCGCTTTCCTCATCATTTTCACCTATATCTAAAATCGATTTCAGATATAAGTCATGAATTTTTTTAACCCTGTCCATATTAATTGCTAAGTTGTTTCCGTAATTCTGTTAATTTTCTATCTATCCGCTTGGTTGTGTTGTAAACCTGGTTTACCGGCATATTCATTTCAGCGGCTATATCTCTCGGTGGTATTTTATTCAGCAGGCAATCGAATATTTGATAGGCCTCCAGATCATCACTGAATATCTCTTTTATTTGTGCCTCCAGTTCCTGCGCTTCTAATAACTGTTGCGGGTCAGGCGACTGGTTAGGGACTGTATCTTCAATAACTTCGTCTATATAAGTTGTTGCGTTAACCTCTTTCTTTTTCAAGAAGTTATACCTGATACTATCCACTGCTCCTTTCAAAAAGTCATACAGGTCGGGATATTCCACAATGTTCCAAACCCGTTCTTCCATCCATAATTGTCGTATCGCTTCATCAGCAAACTGGTACGCCAGGTTTTTAATATCAAAACGTTCAGCAAGCTGCGGAAAGCTTTTTAACCTGTTTAATGAATAAAGATGTAGCAGTTTGATAAGCTTCTCCCAATTTGCCCCCCTTAATCTCTCCAATAAAGCTTCACTCGAAATTGTCCCTGTATTTTCTGTGTCCTTCATATATACTTATGCTATAAACTTCGCATTTTTTGCCGTGCTGAATGAAATTTATTTTTCATAGCGTTGATGGCAAAAACACTCTATGACTTAGCATTTACTTACAGAGGGCCCGGATGTCCGGCCAGTTTAAACAAATAAATTTAAAAATCATGGAAAATAAAGTTTTTGATCTGACCATTAATGGTAAACAGTACCGCACAGAACGTGCAATTATCAACGGCGAATTTGTTCTGGAATTGCTGGGGTTACGCCATTCCACTGACTACGAAATTCTAATGAAGCTGACAGACCGCGAGTTTGAGCCAATTGAATTAAAAGAAGATGTTGATTTGAAAAAACCGGGGATAGAAGCTTTTTTAGTTAAGCCTTACCATCATGTATCTATCGAAGTGGATGACGAAAAGTACCCGGTGACAGAAGTTTTGATGACCCCAAAGGAGATTATGGTACTTGCCGGCCTTGACCCGCAGAAGCATTACCTGAAACAGATCATTGGGCATACCGATATTACCTACAAAAATGACCCTGACCACGTTATTGGTATCGTTGATTGCATGAAATTCAGCAGCTGTAAAATTGCTAACACCACTGTTTCGTAATTAAGATGGGCATACAGGACATCGTTCAGCAGCTTATCGAATTAGGCTATGAACCTCAGATTTATCCCGAATCACCCAATTACCCTGGAGGTTTTGTGTCGTTCAAATTTAAGGTGCCACACGGTAGATTTATTGGCCAGGAGGTTGAGGTCGCGTTAAACGCGCCTCAATTTCCAATGATTCCACCTTCGGGGCCCTATATTAAACCACATTTACTGCCGATCAAACCGTTTGGGCCGCAACCTCCTTTTGATGGCATTCATGCCCGCATGGTGCCGACAAATGATTTTCAATATTGGAGCAGGCCATTTCACGGTTGGAATGAATCGGGTAAGACGGTTAAAGATTATATATGCTTTTTAAGAACTTTATTTGATTTCTGATGAAATACAGTGTAGTAATAAGTGAAGAACTGCAAGTTAAATTAAAAAGACATTTGATAAGGGCTGACGGCCAGGAAGACCTGTGTTTTGCTTTGTTTAATTTGTCTACCGGTTTGGAGCGAACCACAGCTTTGATAACCGAAGTCTTACTCCCCGATGTTGGAGATCGTAACGTACACGGTAATGTAAGTTTCAATGCCGAATATTTTGACCGCATCAGCTCAGTAGCGTTAAAAAGAGGCTGTGGTATCGTTTTTATTCATAGTCACCCGTCAAGCGGCTGGCAGCCTATGAGTAATGACGATATAAAAGCCGAAGAAATGTTATCCCCGAGAGTTAAAGCGGTTACAGGGAAACCTTTAGTTGGGATGACAATAGGTACAGATGAGGCGTGGAGCGCGCGTTTTTGGATAAAATCAGCACCAAAGACCTATGATCGTTTTTTTTGTGAATCTGTGCGGGTGATTGGTAAAGGGTTGAGGTTAACTTATTACGATAAGTTAATACCTAAACCATATTTCAACGAAGCCTTTTCAAGAACAATATCAGCCTGGGGGGATAATAAACAGTCGAATATCGCAAGATTAAAAATTGGAATTATTGGCTGTGGTAGTGTTGGCTCTGTCATCGCTGAAGCCTTGATAAAGACAGGCATACAGCACCTTGTTTTAATTGATTTCGATACAGTAGAAATGAAAAATCTTGACCGGCTGCAAGGTATAGGCCCGGCTTCAGTAGGTAAAGCCAAGGCCTATGAATTAAAGGCTCATTTAGACCGGGTGAAAGTTGATCAGAATGTAAAAGTGCTGGCGTTGCCGTATAGCATAGTCGAAAACGAGGGTTTTTTAAGTGCGCTGGATTGTGATATTTTATTTTCCTGCGTAGACCGACCGTGGCCAAGATTTATTCTTAACTGTATAGCGTATGCCCATATGATCCCAGTAATTGATGGTGGCATAGATACGAATCCAAATAAGTCGGTAACCAATCTCGATCAGGCGAGATGGAAAACTCATGTAGTCGGCCCTGAGCGCCGTTGTATGTGCTGCTTGGGACAGTATTCGCCCGAAGATGTTGCTTTGGAACAATCGGGATTATTGGAAGATCAGAATTATATTAAGTCTTTGCCTAAAGATCACTTTGTTCATCGGGGTGAAAATGTGTTTGCTTTTAGCGTAGGGGTAGCAGCGATGGAGATGCAACAATTTTTATCTTTTTGCCTGCAACCCAGGGGGCAGTATTATGGCCCTAAAGAATTTGATTTTAATTCTGGTACGATTGATAGCGATTTCCCTTTTGTGTGTAATGATAAATGTGAATACTTGTTGATGTTAGGTTTAGGAGATATAGCTACGCAGGGGCTGACGAGGGTGCATGAGATTGCAGAGCGCCATCGGGCGAATTATTTGATTTCTCCGGCACCGAAAAAAGTTAGTGTCTTTACAATAATAAAGAATTTCTTTGCGGGCTTATTAAAGCGTAATTAATAGTTGGGCGTTCTCCGGTTCCTGCCGGGGCCCGGCTATCCGCTATATCCGCTGCGCGGGATGCCGCTCCTATCCGTAACGCGCAAAGATTAAAATTATTAGACAGTTGTTATTTATTTGAGCAATCTTGAATAAAATCCAATTCGTCAGCAGTATATGAACCCCATATTGTTTGATTGACCGAATACTGTTTTGCCGCAATGAATGGCTGGTATTTTTCGGTTAAGGTATTTGTAATTTCACTTAAACAGGTTCCGAGATCATCCACAAATTTAGTTAAGAAAAAGCAAGAAACGGTTCCATTACCAAGGATGACATGATTGCCAGCGATATTCAATTTTGAACCGGATCGAACACCTAAAATCAATTCCTTGATAGTCATGCAATAACCGATATACACATCCAAATCCTTATTCGTTGCAATATCTACAATCAGGTCTTTAATCTCCTGTGGGTTTTCACAATTGGCAAAGTATTTCTGCGCCCCAATAAGGAAGGGAATCGTGAGCCCATCGCCTCCCTTAAGCCGCCACTCTGTTAATAAAATTTTCCAATAACAATCTTTTATCGTGCTCGCTACCACTTTCATAATAACATATGTTTTACCTGATAAATATAACTTAATCTGTTCAATGAAATCTGTTATTGTGATTAGCTACTGATCGGCAAGGCGGATTAGTACAGGCAGGTTTATCCATTCATTACGCTATCGCTTCATTCATTACTTCACCCACCTGTACGACAATAAAGCAGGGAGTATGGCTGGCGGTTACCCCACGCTTTACCCCTGCCACGATTTCGCGTTGCTACATCCAGGCACTTTGGCGCTTACCGCCCTCCATACCCCTGCTTTCACACTCATTTAAAACAGGCTTTTCGCAAAAAGGATAAAAAAGAAAAGCGAAACTACTGTCCGGCAGCCCCTGCGCAACCATAATGGCCTCCCGGCCACCTGCGGGACTTATGTTGCTCCGGGCCTGCCTCCCTGGCTTCTGATGCTTTCTTTTTTATCCTTTTTTCTTTGTTAAAAAGACTTTTGAGGAAGGGGTTAAGAAAGAGAAAAATTAACAGAGTTTTTCACCTTTCAACGGTCTGTATCACCCGTGAGTTGCCTGCTAATGAAATTGCTGGTTATGCAACTTTTTGTTTAATATTCGACTTTTGAAATGCAATATTTAAGTTATTGAGATCGGTTTGATTTTGGTCTAAAGACGGATTTGCCCTTTTAGGATATGGTCTAATTGTGTAACGACAAAGCGAAATTAATTTCGCTTTTCTACTTTTAGAACCTTGAAACCAAACATATTTATGTTTGGGTTGCCTATAGTGAACTTTCCATCCGTGAGCAACCAAATCTTTTTTCTTTAATTTTCGCCTTCTCAAAGATCGTTCAGAAATAACATTTCCTGCCAAGTCTTCAAAATATTCTCTAAGTCTTCCTGGTTCCCTACCAACTCCTTGTCCAATGTAATACCAATTACATGCCTGATATACTGTTCCAATTTCGCCAGCTTCTGGATCAGAGTAGGCATAAAATATTTCCCATCCAAATTCTTTTTGTGCCATGGCTACGGCCTTCGAAATAAAAAAACTCGCCGCATTGGGTGGTGCTAGATGAGAACATGCGCCCCTTTCCAAGCAAATACTTTTTGGTGATAATGCTAAACCACATATATTTCTGCTTTCATGACTTGAGGGAACACCAAAGTTAATCGCGCCAAGCAAAACGCCGTTCTTAAAAAGTCCGTAGCAAGCAAAAGCCCTGCCCATAGTCCCTAACCATTCGTATTCTAAAATTATTCGTTTCGACTCGTCTCGAGTGATTCTACGAACAAAACAATCTCCAAGATCATCAAATGGCTTACAATCAATATCTTGTTCTGCTTTCTTATCTCTAATAATCCTTTGGTGGCTTTTTAACATCAGTACGGCTTTTTCCCCCCCCAAAGTCGGAATATCCAGATCAAAATAGCTGCATTTAAAAAAGCAGCCGCAATTTTCCAATAAGTGATGGCAAATATTATCTGTTGTAAGTTTTGTTGCTTTAGTTTGGAATAATCCAGGCCAACCAAAAGCGTGCATATAACCCACAGCAGTGTGGTAAGGACAACTTGAAGCCAAAAATATGAACCATCTTCAAGCTTTAAGTCCATATTGATGCGCGGGCTGTTAAAGTTGAATGGGAGTGAGGTAGTAATACGTGAGAATACGAAGCCTAGGTTTTCGGTTTTCTCATCGGTGTAACGCTTAGGGGTGAACTTGATAATCCGATAATCGGATCTTGTAGTCAATTCTATCCTATCGTTAGAATCAAAACGTAATGAATCCTTGCCTTTTAAAATGGTTTCAACTGTTGCATTTCCTTTTTGACCAGGATATTTGAAGCTAAAATCGATCGTGTAGGTTGTACCCTTGACAAGTTTGTAATATGATTTATAAATTGGTTGATCAGCTGTGCCTGAATTTTGAATAGCTGGAGAAACGTCCATTTCTATTCTTGCGAAGACTGTTTCATCTCCCTGCTTCGCAACATAAGTATGCGTCGAAGCAAGTTGATCAGTAACTTTTTCCCATGCCTCTACCCCATATATAAACTTTCCGCTATCACCTATAATATCTTTTCCAGCAAAGGCATAAAATCCATCATTTGTAGATTCAGGATTGCCATTTGTCAGCTTAGGCCTAAATGGAAAGTTGTTGATAAGTTCATTAGTGAAATTGTTGTTGTCTTTTGGGTAAATGTAGTTTCCTAACTCAACCATAAACAATAATCTATTGCCATCTTGATAGCATCCTTTCAAAATTCCCTCGCGAACAGGATGATACGAATAGCCTGCCACATAAAAACGATCAACAGCTATTATTACAGCCTTTTCATTCTTCAATTTTAAGTATGTATCTAATTGAGTCCCATCAAAGTAATGCTCAGTGTCTGAATAAGTGTATCTGTACTCATTAATCCACCCCGATGGATAAAACAAGGTATTTAGCAAATTAACCTGATAACCAAGTCTATACCCCGAATTAAATAAATACACCATTGAATGAATTCTAAATTGATTATAGTAAAGTTATAAAATTTAAGGCTTATAATAATATGTTCGACAGAATTCTTAAGTTCCAACTTTTGCAAGTTAAAGCAATCTAATGTTCAGAATAATTGAAATTTTATATACTTGATTATAAGTATTTGCGGCAATATCAAGCGAAGTAAAAATGGTGAGTGATTTCTGTTTATTAAAAATCAATAGCCGGTGTCGTTAGCGATACGAATAAATTCACTATCCTCCATCAAGGCTGGAAATCCAATGGCGATAAGGTCGTCATAAAGTGGTTTAATACGGGCTATTATATCCATTAGATAAGCTTAGATAAACTGTAAATATACGCTACGATATAAGTGTGTAAGACCAACCTTAAAGCCAAAAATTTTGGCTTTAAGGAGGTAGTTAATGTTTAAATCTCGCGACGATAATCAATCGATACCATGTTTTAGCCGGAAGTCCGGGTCGGTCATATCTCCGTGATAAAAAGTTGGCATCACCTCTGGCTCGCTATAACCGATATCACCTGCAACACGCGGAAGCCTTATTTGGACTTTGGAATGCCGTACGGGCTTTTTTGCGCCTGCCGGGTAATCGAATATGACAGTCATCAAGACCTCCAACTCTGTCGTTTTGATGTCTACATCGATAACCCAGGTTAATTCTTTTGGGTCCATTCCCATCATGCGAATATTTTCATAGGCGCGATTTTCTGCAAAGGCCAGTGCCACCTCGTGAAAACCTGGCCATATTTTACCATCAAACTCTTTACCGGCGACAATTGGCGCGTAGACACCTTGTGCAAGTACATTGCTGGCCGGGAGCTCCGGTGGCAGGTTTTCCAAGGTTTTCCTCCGTTCATCGACGAACAGTGTGGGAGGGTTCAGAATGATGATCTCCGCCTCGTTCAGGTTAATCATTGAACAATCTTTGTCTGCCAGTAAAGAGGCACGAGAGGAATAGCCAAAGTACGCCGCCACAAGTTCATGCGCGTGGGACGATTTTAACTGAATTCCGTAATTGTTTTGAGTGAAAGCGCGTAACGAATCTGCGCAAAGTTTTGTGATCTCAAGTTTCATAGCAACTTTTGTTAATATTTTGGCTCATACGGCTACCGTGAATGTTTAAAGACAACCAAGCCAATGGTTAACAAAAAATTTGCTTTTGACTTGTGAATAATTTATTGGCCTCGCGTTTCAGTCATTCACAACTGGGGCGCTCGATTCCTATAACGAAAATAGGAAAGCGCATTTATAAAAACAAGGGAAATTTTAATATCCTATTAAATTAAGTAATCGGCTACTAAAACTTAATCCGTGCAATGTATAGGTAGGATTGTTTTAAATATTCGTTGGCTGTCACTGATGAGATACACATTTTATACTCGACATTGCCATGTGGAAAAATAGCTTTTTCTGAAAGTCGATATGTACGTATCTTTACCTATATTATTATTAGACAATGGCTAACCAAAATATAAATGTAAAAGATGTGGTGAAAGTGGTCAAGGCACAAGTTGTTTCTACTACTAAACCAATCAAGGTACAACCACCTACAGACATTACGAATGTAAGAGGTGATACCTTTATACCTGATATTAAATTGTAAGAGATTATGGCTAAGGAACAAACTAAAGTCGTTGCGGCGAATATACAAGTCAAAGCTATTAAGACACAGCCGGTAACTGACGTAGTAAAAGTTATGAATGGTGCGCATAAACGTCCAGAAGGAATCCGATAGTCGGGGATAAAATTAGTCCGATTACAGTAATCTTTAATGCCCGCTGGTTTCTGGCGGACATTTTAAGGTTTAACGTATCATTCTTTTCACTGCGGACTTTATTCTCTTTGCATATATGCAATATGAGTTGAAGATATTGTTCGTCAGCAGAATCTTCCGCATTGATCATATTGTTGTTGATCAGCGTCTCGGGGTTATTACCTGGAATTCTAATCGTGTAAGCGGTCAAGTTCTTAAAAAGTAAAATGAATGCCGTCAGAAGCGTTAGCAAACAGCAAACGGCGGTGAAATGCTGGAAATCCGTGATCTTTTTCAGGTCCGTTAATATATAAACCCCTAAGCCGGTTATTACAGGCACTAATAGAGAAGTAAGTTTATCAGCTTTGTCTCTGATAGATTTTGCCGATTCTATGGAATGTACAAGCAACTTTTCTGTTTGTGCCAGTGTCAATTCTGCGCTCTTTTGAGATATTTTATCCCAATGCGTTATATCCTCCGGCCAGTATTTTTGGTGACTGCTCATTTTATTTATATTGCAAATTACGGATATTACCAGTTAAGTCATTGTTAAAATATGAGATCAGCTTCCGAAGCTCAAAAATTGCTAAATAGATTAGGTGCACCGTTTTGGAAAGTAACACGGATATTAAAACCTGGCGGGCAGGGCTTTACTTTTGAAGTCATCAATACTCATGATGATCAAAAAGGTGTATTCAAATTGCTAAAAGCCGACAATGACTTAAGTCGCCAGCGGTTTATGAGAGAGATTGGCTTTTTATCAGATAGCAAATATCATCATCAAAACATCGTAAAAATTCTGGCTCATTCTGATGATCCCAACAACCTGTGGTATATATCAGAACTAGGCATCCCATTAGATAAATATTGGGTTGATTTTAAGCAAAAACATAACGATCAGCCTGGAGAGTTGGTAAATAGGGCGGTTTTTATTGTAAAAGAAATTTTAAATGGATTAACAAATTTACACTCAAAGACCAGCCCGATTGTTCACCGTGATATTAAACCCGGTAACATTGTGGTTATCGGTAAGCAACCAGTACTTATCGATTTTGGGACCGTGTTTTTACCTGATGACACCAGATTGACGCATACGGATGATGCCATTGGTAATAGAAGATTTAGCCATGACAGTATGATGTACCGTTTAGATGAAGTCTCACCGTGGTTAGATATATTCCAGCTTTCACAGGTTTTAATTTGGATGCTATCTCAAGACCCGGTAAAAAACTGGCAAAGACCGTTGGATTACAGGTATGTAAGGTATCTGCCAAATATCGAAACACAATATATCAACTCCCTGTATGCTTTTACAGGTAGTTGTGCCGATGAGTCCATCGCTCCCAAGGCTGCGGGAAACGCTATTGAATTACTCGACAGCCTGTTTTATTTCCCTAAACACAATCTATCCACCGAGAACCTGGATACTATTAAGGTTGCGGTTGAAAACGTAAAATTAAACCACACGATCAAAACTGCCAACGACACAACTGAACGATTAGAAAAGCTACAGTTGATTGATGGTTATTCGACGTTATATATCAAATTTCATGATGAATTACTTACCGTAATACAATCATTACTTAATGAACTTAAAAAAGTAAACTTAAGTAGTTTTGTAGTGCAGAGCGATGGTCTCACGCCAGGTCCATTTGTTACGAAATGCAAGAACGGGCAGAAAGGCCATAACCAGTTGCAAACAACCCGCATCTACAGGATAGTCGCTGAGGAGAATGTATATTTTACATTGAACTTTTATAGCAGCTTTATGTATGATTGGTTTGCGGCGGGAGAAAACCCATTCTTTTTTCAATTTCAAGCACACTTTGGAGGAAAAAGCAACAGCTTGATAATTGCAATTGACAAAAACGGATCACCATTTAACCGCGATTTGGGGAAGTTGTCCTTTGAAAGAATTATTGAAATTTTGAATAGCTGGATAGCCGATCCTGCACTATGGAATATTTAGCACTATATATTTACATGAAAGCCCCCTTTTTGTTTGATGTAGGTAAACACACATCTGGTCATTGCCTTATCGCCAGGTGCGATATACCATATTGATTCTTTTTTCTCATAGTGCGGTTGTATAACCATAATTAATTCACCCTTAGTGTGGAAATCGCGCGCAATCAGTCTCCAGTTGATTGTCACTGTAGATTCGCCGATCATTTGGGGATGAATAAAGAAAGTATAGGATTCAAAGCTATCCTGCTGAACCAAAGTGTCATCAAACGACTTTATTCTGCCCTTATTTGTCCCGGTTTTCCTGCTGTGGGTTTGGTAAGTTTTATTGATCCCTTGTGTAATGGTGGGGCCTTCGATATCAAAGTCCTGGAAAGAACCTGTAAGTTCAAATTCCAATTTATAATTTTCAATTACCTTTGCCCCAGTGTTTTTGATAAAGATCTTAAAGGGGCACACCGGTTTGTAATCGTATGTTTCGTTAAAGAGATCCATTTTATCCATCTCTTTTTTTCGCGGAAAAAGCTTAGGTGGCTGCCCGTTGATTAAAATCGTCACATCACCTTTTTTGAAATTCCTTTGTGGGATCAGCGACCGCAGGTTGTTCTTGACCCGATGATAAAAGGGTAACGATTTATTAATTTCCTTATATGCTTTCCTAAAAGCCTCTCCAAAACCTGCGGTTTCCTCTTCGTACTCTTGTGGGGTTTGTTGTCTGTGAATCTGCACATCCATCAAAAATTCCGGATGAAATACCTTGGAGGTTTCGCCATTGTCCAGCGTTACAGCGACCGCAAATTGCCCTATCAAATCCTGGTTATTCAGGTACCAATTGAGCAACAATGAATTTTGCTGTATCACATCTGAAATAAACTCCCAAAAACAAATTTGTATGGAGAACAAACCTTTTTCTTGACTTGCCTGGGAACATTCCCTAACATATTCCTCAATTTCCTTGCCCCGATACAATGATGTTGCAATAACCAGGTGCCCCAAAGCTGGCCTAAATTTTATGGCCTTTTCAATTTCTGAATCAATTTCAGTTTTTGCCAATTTATTGAAAGCCCCGCTTTTGAAATGCAGCCGTTTGTTTTTGCACTGAACCCCATACGGCGTTACTTTCCCTTTGGGAACACCGACAATATCAACTCCGTCCTGGCCTTGTGCGTTAGTCGAGTTAAAATCTATTTGATCCGGAATTTCCCACAATAAACCGAATGCGCGTAAACATATCTGTTCAAAAATAGCCCAGTCCTCCGGCGGCGGTAATTGAAATTTTGCTTTCATATCAGTCTGATCTTCAAATTTTTCCGGGTACGGGCAAGCTTAACAATATACTCTTAACGGTGTCACCCCAATCGGTCAAACGACGATGGCTTACCTGAATGATATTAGGGTCTTGCTTCCAGGCTAGTTTTCGATCGCTTTCCGTGGGTAGTTTTAAAGTAATGGAAATCAAACCAAGCGATTCGAATGCATAAAAAGTATTCCGGCCAAAGTTGAGGAACGTTTTATCAGTCAGGCTTTCCAGGTCAGCAACGGTCAAACTGTCAATGATATGGCTAAAGCGTTGGTAGAAATCAAAGGTAATTTCCTCCCTTGCCAAATATTGCGCCGCCATTGCAAGATATTTTGCTTTTTGTTCATCATCATACCTATCCAGTGCTTTGATAGAGAACTTGCCAAACTTGGTGCGGTATTTTTCATCACTCTGTATTTTAGCGATCATCTGCTGTCTTTTATCGTTTGGTGTTTTACCAATAGTTTGCAAAAAGACCACGACTTTTTCTAAGAAAATAGCGTCCCGGATCGCTTGAGTAGCTTTGATGCCTTTGACCAAATGAGAAATGATCGGAATATTTTCGCCTACATTCATTAATTGTTCTATCGTATAATCCGATAGCTCACCGACAATTTCCAGCAAATCTTCTTTTGCCACGGACGTTTCCAACGTTTCTCCAACTATATTTAAGCTTTGCTCCATGGCGATCTTAAGTTAAAGGTTGAGTTTGCATATCCGGGTAACGCGGTTGGTAACCCGATAATTCAAAATTGACAAATTGATTGCTGTTGACTTCGTAAACATAAAAAAGCCAATCCTTAAAGGCTAATGTAAAGTGGAGTTTGGAGAGCTGCCGTCCGATCTTCGCCGATAAATTAGCTTTTAAATCATCGTGATGATCTGTAATATAGCTATGAATTTTATAGAGCTGTCTTAAAAATTCATCCATTTCCATTCCCGCCTCTAAACTAAAGCCGCTAACCGCTGATCCTAAACCAGGGGCGTATACGTGATCGTCCACCTGGGTCAAGAACATATGTCCTTTTTTTCGCATGATCGCAATCTCTTGTTCATTGAATTTCGGGAATATTTCTATTTCCTCCTGTTGCACCCGAAACTGCTGGTCGAGTTGCGGCCAGTTATCCCGGACAATTCTCAATAACTCCCGTTGTGCAAAAACATCATCTTCCTGATGCGGCCTGATATCAATGAAGTAAATACTTTCGTCAGTAACATGTGCAAACAGCAAATAAGCTGACCGGTCATTAAAATAATCCGTTGGTTTGGCTTTATTGAGGTTAAGGTGCAAGTGGTGGATTTTCCAATCGTTAAGCAGGTGATCATGAACGCCTAACCGAAAAGTGCCCTTGCTTAAAAAAGGATTAATATCCTCTCCCGCAACACACTTCTGATTGATCATATTTAACACTATTTCTAATCCAAGCTGTTGAGCTTTCTTTTCCAAACCCGCGCTTATCACTACTGCTCTGGGTCGGGTCTTGATATACTTATGCTTGAAATTGAAGTAACTTTGTAAAA
Source organism: Mucilaginibacter sp. SG538B (assembly GCF_013376065.1). Taxonomy (NCBI): domain Bacteria; kingdom Pseudomonadati; phylum Bacteroidota; class Sphingobacteriia; order Sphingobacteriales; family Sphingobacteriaceae; genus Mucilaginibacter; species Mucilaginibacter sp. SG538B. Next base: position 603,122 of record NZ_JABMJI010000002.1, on the reverse strand, counting down.
TCTGCTGTGTAGCATTACCCACAGGCTCCAACCCAAAGCTATTCAGGTATTTTACAATGATTGCTTTCGCGTCTGTCAATAAAGGAAAGTCCATAAGCAGATTATTTAGATAGCGGTACAACTTGTTTTATTTACATAATTAAAAAAGCAATCGATTTCCTGCCAATCGTATACATCGGGGTTTTTGATATCCCAGCTAAATGCGCAGGTATAATAAAGCAGCAGCATATATTTATGGTACCTAACATAAAACTCTTGCAAGGTAATCTGGCTTTTATTGACCCTACTGATTGCAGGGTGAGAAAACCGATTTCGCATTTGCCGGAAATCTTTACCGAAGTCAGCCGGAACTTCACTTTCGATCAGGTGCTGGATTTCCCTCTTGTCCAGCTCCGGCCTGGCATTATATACCATGCGTTTGTTTCGGATCAATTTCTTTACTTCCTTAAAAAGTAAATTGCTGATCTTCGGGCCAATTGCTGCGCCCTTTGCACCCTCCAATTGATCTGCGTTTCGGTATTTGATTACTCCTTCATAAAAAGCATAGAGGTGGCGGATAAAATTTCCATAGGCTGTAAATGCAGCCAGCCGCATTTCTTTATTATTATTTGCCATCAATAGCAAGCTGGCACTTGACCCAAATTGGTGAAGCTGTTGTTTGCAGCACCAAAACTCGTGGGAAAGCGTTACCGGTATGGAGCGGTCCTCATTTTTTAAAATTTCATTTGTAGTTCCCATTAATAACTATCTTTTTTCACAAAGAAACTCACGCAGTGCGCAATCTATTTGCGTAGTGTTATCTTTAATCAATTAAAGGCTTTCCATCAACCGCTAAAGCGATCTTATTCATTTGGCTGGCAACCGCAAAAAATCCGTTGAGTATTTTGTTCATTTGTTTCTTTGACGGGTTTTTAACGCCTGAAGCATACTGTCGGATCAGGCTCGGGTTAAGGTCAATAAACCGTGCAAAGCCGGTTTTATTGATAAAGTCAAATTCTTCAAAAACGGCGGTCACGTCATAAGTATGCTCAATAATAATACTATCCAAACTGCAATATTTTTTGCAGGCAGCCCTTACCTTTTCATCCAGGCGGCTGATATTTTCCGCAGCAATTTCATCACCATATTCTCCATACCTGAAAAAGCCAAAATAAGCCTGTCCGTTATGCCTGATCTGCACCTCTATTTTTGTTGGTTTCATATTCGTAAAAATAACTAAAAGTAACGAAATCGCTACTTTTAGTTATGCACAACACATTCTTTAAGCGCCGGACTTTACACATTTTCTTATCTTTAACTATAATTTAAGTATATGCCGGTCAGCAAAGGACGAAAGAAGAAACATAAAAAAACAAAGCCTGTTCATCATCAGAAACCAGCGTCTGACGAGGTATTTGAAAGAGATGGAATGAGAATGGAGCGGCGGGGTAAAGTGACTTATTTGCATAATACGCGTACCGAAGCAGAGCATCAAGCGTATCTAGAAAGCCTTCCGGCCATTTTAACCGAAATAGACCTGAGTATAAAAGAAGGTGCTGAAGCTATTCTCGCCTATTTTGAAGCATTTGATAACATCGCGTTATTAGGAGGGCTGGCCATAAATCATCACGAAAATCAAACAGACAAAGATGATGACGGTATGGCTGAAACCATATTGGAATATGCTATCAATATTTGCGCGGCATTACCTGTTAAAAGTAAGCCACTCCCCAGTTGGGAGGATATTGAAGAATTGATCTTCAATTTAAGAAACCTCAAAATGGTTTACCATCAACGCGTTATTGCAGAATCGGTTAATAGCAGGAATTTACGTCCGGAAGATGATAAGATGATCGAACTGCGTTTCCAGGCCATGTTGGAAACACTGGCCATCCGGGGCAATGGCTACTTTTTCCATGTACGTGATTTGTTCCTCGAACTATTTTCAGGGCATGATGCCTTTATGCTGGAACATTATGGGTTTGCAGCAACTGATATTGTAAATACCGAGAAGGAATTGGAAGATGCCTGGAAAGCAAGATTGGGATTTGATAGCGATTTTCCGCATCCTAATGTGATGATGGTTTTCGCCGATTGGGCCTTTAATAAAATGCGTCTACCCGTTATGAATGAAGCTAACCTTGCGGCATTTCAAATTGATCATCCCGAATACGTCGTTGAGAATGGCCGGATAGTAACCTATGCCACTAATGACCCTAAAGATTTTGAAGGGCTTTTCCGAGTTCGTTTTACAAAACCAGTGCAGGAAAAAGTAGTACGCACACTGGCCATGAAGTTTGGCGACAATGCCGCTTATTTATTGCCGCCGGCAAATGCCCATATGCTAGCTGATAGCGGAACGCGGGTAAAGCTATTCCTGCAATCGGGGGATGACCATTTTTATCATTTCGCATTACCATTATTGTCAAGAAATTATCTGACCATTGGCCAATATTTGCTTGAACATGCTCCAAACGATGATAAAAAATACTTTAAAAAATATTATCAAAACAAGCAGCATTCAGGTTCGCGGGATCGATTTTTAGAGGAAAAAGTCGAGCGTCTATTCAAGAATTTTTTACTATCTGTTCAGTTCGCGCCAAACACAGCGTATCCGTTACCGGATCAAAAACCGAATGCGAAAAACATCGAATACACCGAATTGGATTTACTCGGTGTCGGAAAAAGCTATACCTACTTAATCGAGGTCAAAGCTGGTGAATTAAATGCTGCCGGTAAACGGGGTGCCATTGATAGCCTGGTGAACCGCTTAAAAAGAAATGTTTCTGAAGGAGACTTTCAAAGCAATCGCGCACAAATTATATTCAAGACAATGCCGACCCTGTTTTCAAAGAGGGCGATAAGGAAATACATATAGATAAATCACTGCCAATTTTTCGCATAGTTGTTACGTTAGACACTTTTGCAGGCTTACTGGCAGGCGCATCGGTATTGGAGAATGCTGCTTTGATCGATACAAAAAATGGATACCCCTGGATTATTAACATCTATGACCTAATGATTTTTGCAGAGATCATTGAATCTGAAGAAGACTTTACGGATTACCTGAAACTCCGGCTTGACCTCAACAGCTGGAAAGAGTTTTCCACCGGTGATGAAATTAATTTACTTGGACACTTCCTTAGCGACCAGTTAAATTTTGAACAGCGGCATAAGAAGCTTGACAAGTTTATGCTGAATAGTTACTTACAGGAAATTGATGCCTATTTTTATGATAGGCAAAGCGGATTACCTGGCAAAAAGCCTACGCGGCGATCACGATAATAATATTTCCTAATTTTAATGAATACCATTTACGCTGATTGAAAACACTTGAAGAACATAGAATTCAATTAAAAAAGATAAGCGACTACGCCTTTTCATATGGTCAGGAATTCGTTGGCGTCGAAAAAATGCTAAGAATTGCTAATAGGACAGCGAGTGCAAAAGTCAAAAAAATATTCTTTCAAAAATGCCATGAAGGTTTCAAATTGGCGCAAGAACTTTTGATTGAGGAAATTCAGTATTATCAATCCCTTTATCGCACATTCAATCAAGATTTGAAAGTTAGCCGGACTGAACGGGACAAAGAGAAGCAGAAAAAACTTGAAAATGATCTCCAAATAGTTGAAACCCGGCTATCTGCTCTGTCGCATATTGCTGACGGTATAGCTTATCAATTGCTCGGCGGGCGAATACATGTAATGCGAAGATTACATATCGGAAAACAAGGCACTAGTTTTTTAGAATTTTCAAATTTTTCTCACACTAAGGCAATCGTAGATCAGATCAATAAGAATCCTGATGACTTTGCATTTATCTCCGATTTAAGCAGTTTTATACATATCGGTGATTTACTTGTTTTTTCCAATGGGGAAGTAAAAATCGTGGAGCTGAAAGAGGGTAAAACTAATAAGGAAGTTTCCGATTTCTTGGAAAATGTCAACATTAAACAGGATACGCTTGACGATGCAGAATTAGCAGAAAAATTTGATAAGCATACTGCAAAACAAATTAAAAGAAATGTTAGACAGCGGAAGCGGGGAATGCAATTTGAAGAGGTAGTTAATAATGATAAAGGGATTGACCCGGCGACTGGTGAATACATACACATGCCAACCCCAACCATTGATGCTGTTTACTACAATGATGTGTTAGCCGAGATGGAAGAATCGCTTAAAACGAAGAATTGGGTCTATCAATATCTACCTGGTGGGGTGCACATCGGTATCTATAAGAACGACGCGCTTTTGATGGCTAAATTTGCGATTGAACATATTGTAAAAGAAAAAACCCCAAATTATATATTAGTCGACTGGCAGAGCATCATTGATCAGTTATCAGAGCCATTATTTTCAAAGCCTCTTTCTCCCGATTTTATTATCGATATTTTAAGTGGCAGGGTAAGAGTTATTATAGGCTTGGATTGCGATGAACTAATCGCCGAATTTTATAGATACGGATTAAACGCCAAGTGGCTTTCGCAAAAAGAAACTATGCAATTAAAACAGACCAATAAGAACATTGAGGGGCTTTTTGAAGTAAATGGCCGGGCAATTTCTGTATCCAAAGAAGACGGCACTAAAATCACGATTTACGGGGGAATAATCTCTAAAATTTTATACGACAATATTCTCCCCGGAAGTATTGCAGATCAAATAGCAGCTACCGACTATACTGACATGACTGATCACGAATAAATATCGAAATAATAGCTATCAACATTAACGCTTCAGTGTTTTTTCATTTTCTGCTATCGATAAAGGATAACTGAACATTATCTATCTGTTGATTGACAAACAATGTTTATTTGAAGAATATTGAAACCTATTTCCTTTGTAATAACCTCCTCATTTCTTACTTTTGTATTAGTCATTTGAAATCAAACAGCTTAAAAATAAAAGTGAGTTTTAAGAGAGTTGCTTTTATAAGAGTTAGTAAAATATTGAGAATGAGCGATTAGTGAACGTAGTTCATGTCCCGTCCATTCCGCTAAAAAACATTTTAAAAATGTTCAAAGCCTTTAAATCATGCGATTTAAAGGCTTTTTATTTACCTCAAAATATTAAATTATCCCTGTTTTGAAGCCTTGGTTTGATTTTTGTAACTTTGTTTTATGTCGAAAGCAGAAACACTTCAAGATTTTTATCAAAGAAAGGTTAACTGGTTGCCCGGTAACCTTCAGCAAAGCATCGGTCACTTTAATGTGTTCAGGATTGAGGATTGTATTGGCCCTAATGCAAAGCAGGTAACCTACAGCCGCCGTACTTTTTATAAGATCAGCCTGATGCGCGGCGATAACATTATTCATTATGCCGATAAAAGTATCAAGCTTTCGGGTTCAACGCTGATGTTCTTCAGTGCCATGGTACCTTATACATTTGAGCACATGTCTGATGACCGCACTGGTTTCTTCTGCATATTTACCGAAGAGTTTTTTCTGGAGAAATTCAGGACAGGCTTAAGCGAGTTTCCGATGTTTGGGCTTAATGCCAAGCCGGTTTATGCCTTAAATGATGAACAGGACGCTTATGTAACCGCTCTTTTTCAGAAAATGCTGTCTGAGATTAATACCGAGTATGCTTTTAAATATGATCTGCTCCGTAATTATGTTACGGAAGTAATTTATTATGCGCTTAAAACGGAACCATCCGAAAATGTTTATAAGCATGTAGACGCTAAATCGCGCATAACATCAGTATTTACCGAGCTGCTTGAAAGGCAGTTCCCTATTGAAACCCCTTCACAGCGGTTTGTATTGCGATCGGCCAATGATTTTGCACAACGGCTTTCGGTGCATGTAAACCATCTGAACAGGGCAATTCGCGAAACTACCGGCAAAACCACTACCGATCATATTGCCGACAGGCTGCTGAGCGAAGCCAAATCATTATTAAGGCATACAGACTGGAACATTTCTGAAATTGGTTATTGCCTGGGCTTTGAGGAGCCGACACATTTTAATAACTTTTTCAAGAAACAAACCCAACAAACACCAAGCTCGTTCCGAAATGTTTGAATTTTGTAACCTTTGGTTTGATTAATGTAATGTGCCCCTTTGTTGCTGCTGTAACTTTGTTTTATCTCAAATAAACAAAGCAAACAATTTTTATGGACAACAACAAAGTATGGTTTATTACCGGGGCTTCGAAAGGTTTTGGCCTCAGCTTAGTAAAACAACTACTGGATGCAGGACAGCTTGTTGCCGCTACTTCCAGAAATTTACAGGAATTAACCGCTGCGGTTAATATAACAAGCAATAATTTTTTACCCCTACAAGTCGATCTGGTAAACGATAGCAGTGTATCGCTTGCATTACAACACACCTATGAAGCTTTTGGCCGTATCGATGTAGTGATCAACAATGCCGGCTATGGCATTGGTGGAGCTATTGAGGAACTTAGTGATGCCGAAACCCGTATGGCATTTGATGTAAACGTATTTGGTATGCTGAACGTGATCCGTGCGGCAATGCCATACCTGCGCAAACAGCGCTCAGGCCATATCATCAATATTTCATCTATCGCAGGTATTACAGCTAATACCGGCTGGGCAATTTATGCAGGGGCCAAATATGCGGTGATCGGTATTTCGGAAGTGCTTGCTGCTGATGTTAAGGAATTGGGCATTAAGGTAACCGTGGTTGCTCCCGGCGCTTTCCGCACCAGTTTTCTTACTGCAGGATCGCTTTCAATTACTGGCAACCAAATTGATGATTATACAGAAGTGCGCGCCATTCATAACAAATACCTCAAAATGGACGGCAAGCAAGCCGGTGACCCGGAAAAGGCTGCTACTGCTATTATCAACACAGTTTATGAAGAGAACCCGCCATTGTACCTTTTATTAGGTGGCGATGCCTACAATCGCGCTTTGGCAAAGCTTGATACTTTACACAATGAAATCAGGCAGTGGGAGGATGTCACCTGCTCAACTGATTTCTAAATTTTATTCCGTTTACCCTATATCTACCTATATAAACACCAAATGGAAAGTATCAAGGATAAAGTGATTGTAATAACCGGTGCCAGCAGTGGCATCGGCGCATCTGCTGCCCGCAAACTGGCACAACTTGGCGCTAAAGTGGTTTTGGCTGCCCGCCGGGAAGATCAATTGAAAAACCTGGCACAGGAAATTGGCGAAAATGCAATTTATGTACTAACCGATGTTGCCAGGCGAACTGATCTGGATAACCTCATTCTGCAGACCATAGCCAAATTTGGCCGAGTTGACGTAATGTGGAACAATGCGGGCATCATGCCCATCTCTTTTTTTGAAGAAGGTCATGTTGATGAATGGGACAAAATGATCGACATTAATATTAAGGGTGTATTGTACGGGATTAATGCTGTGCTGCCCCACATGCTTGAACGCGGCCAGGGGCATATCCTCTCCACGTCATCGGTTGGTGGTTTAAAAACGTCGCCGGGCATCGGCGTTTACAGCGGCACCAAGTTCGCGGTTAAGGCTATTATGGAAACCCTTCGCGAGGAAGTTGCCCAAAACATTAAGGTAACCACCATTTACCCCGGCGCGACTAAATCCGAATTAGGACATGATATTACCAGTCCTAAGATTAAGGGCTTGTACGGCAACCTTGCCAACATGCCAAAACTTGATGAGGAGGCTATAGCCAACGCGGTGATTTACGCTATAAGCCAGCCGGATAATATCTCCGTTAACGAGGTGGTGGTACGGCCGCTCGGACAAACACGATAGAGCAGGTTGAATTCATCATAAATCGGTGGAATCATAGCCTATCGGTGAAATCCCAAAAGACAAAATAGGTGAAAATCATAAACAATCATTGAAATAGTAACAAGTAAAATCAAAATCTATCAAATACAACATATGGAAAACAACAAAGTATGGTTTGTAACTGGTGCCTCAAAAGGACTGGGACTTGCCTTAGTAAAAAAACTATTGAATGAAGGCTATAAAGTAGCCGCTACATCGCGCAATTTAAGCGATTTGACCAAAGCAGTTGACTCGCAAAACGAGCAGTTTTTACCCCTCGCCGTTAACTTGACCAGCGAAGACAGTGTGCAGGAAGCCGTTGAGCTTACGGTAAAAACCTTCGGAAAAATTGACGTTATTGTCAACAACGCCGGTTACGGATTATTAGGCGGTATTGAAGAGCTTACCGACCGCGAGGCCCGTGATAACTTTGAGGTTAACGTATTTGGATCATTGAATGTGATCCGTAAGGCGTTGCCTTATCTGCGTGCTCAAAAATCAGGTCATATTTTAAATGTATCGTCGATAGGTGGTTTCACCGGCGCGTTTGCAGGCGGAGGTATTTATTGCGCCACCAAGTTTGCCGTTAATGGTTTTTCTGAAACCCTATCGGCCGAAGTTGCACCGTTTGGCATAAAGGTTACCATTGTACAGCCGGGTTATTTCAGGACCAATTTCCTGTCGGCCGGTTCATTGGCGGTACCTCAAAACCAGATAGCCGACTATCAAAACGTTCGCGATACAGTAAATTTTCACCAAAACGACATGGACAAGCAACAAGCCGGCGACCCTGAAAAAGCAGCCGAGGCTATGATCAGCATAACTAACGAAGCTAACCCACCGCTAAATTTATTTTTGGGCGAGGATGCTTACGGTCTGGTTGAAAAGAAGCTTGCCTTCGTTCAAAACGAATTAGCAACATGGAAAGAACTAACGCTTTCAACAGCAATACAACAATAAATGCTCATCATTATATAGGTGTATGGGTTACCCGCGATGGGTTTATACGTCACGAATTTTTGCCTAACGGGCGCTACACTGAGGCCCGAGGCGACAAACAAAATGCCTACACAGGTTACTACAGTGTATTAGGGAACCACGTTGAATATCTTGACGATACCGGCTTTACTGCCGAAGGCGATTTCAGGGACGGGGTGTTTTACCATGCCGGCATGGTATTGTACAAGGAAACGGCATAACGAATATATTAAATCAGTTATCATTTCTGCCAACCCGGCCCGGAAATGTATCTAAACAGAAATCTCCTGCACCATGCCTTATAAAGTATGCATGGTGCAGGAGATTTCTCTTTCATGTGACTTACAAGGGGCATTCCTTACACTGTCGCAATTATTAAAGATATGTGTGGTTCCGATAATCTGCCTATCCTTTCAAATCGGCCAGCTTTTCGGCCATTACCTCGCTGATCTTCCGGTATGAATCAAATGTCCAGCCGGCAACGTGAGGGCTTAACAGCACTTTGCCGCTTCGTTTTAATTCCTCAAACCATTGTTGCTCGGCAAGGGCCGGGAATTTTTCAACCTCCAATACATCCAACCCTGCCCCTAAAATTTTGCCTTCGCGTATGGCGTTTAGCACGGCACTTACTTTAGCAGTTTTGCCGCGTGAGGTGTTTAAGAAAAAGATAGGTTTTTTAAAATGGAACAGGTATTCATCATCCACCAGCCCGTCGGTTTCTGCAGTTAGGGGGATATGCAGGCTCAGTACATCGCTGTGCTTTACAATTTCTTCCATGCTTACCTCGCGCGCATATTTATCACTGAAGCCGGTTTTGTATTTATCGTAAGCAATAACATTTACCTGGAAGCCCGAAAGTTTCCTGGCAAAGCTGCTGCCCATATGGCCGTAGCCGATAATACCTACTGTTTTACCTTTTAGCTCGTAACCCCGGTTAGCCTCGCGCAGCCACTTCCCCCCGCGAATTTCGGCGTCGCCGCGGTTTAGGTTGTTCATTAATGACAGCAGTAAACCTATGGCATGTTCGCCTACGGCATCTGAGTTGCCTTCGGGTGCGTTGATGAGTTTTATACCTTTTTGAGTAGCATAATCTTCATCAATATTATCCATACCAGCGCCGGCGCGGGCTATGAATTGTAGGTTGGTAGCTGCATCAAGCACGGCTTTATCCACCCTGAATTTTGAGCGGATCACCAACCCTGCATAGTCGCCTATGATTTGCATGGCTTCGTCAGGCTTAATCAGCGGACGGTAATCGCAGGTGTAACCCTTGGCCTCGGCCATCTCCATGAAAATGGCATGCACATCATCAACAATAAGAATATTATTTTTCAACGTTGTATCGATTTTTATAAGAGGCCAAATTTACAAAATGCCGGGGTATTAGCCGGCAGGGTTTTATAACAGGGAGGTGATTTTTAAGAATATGACACTAATTCCCCGAATTAAATCGAATTACACGAATTTTATTTTTTGATGTAAGGCATCTAAGTATATCAATTCGTGAAATTCGATAAAATCCTTCTTAACCAGTAATGCATTTGTGTATAAATAAAAACGCCCGGCATCTTTCAATTCCGGGCGCTCAATATTATTAATAATTTGCTTAGTTAGCCGGTTGCGATACGCTTGTATACTTATTATCAAGGCTGATATAATCGGTCATGATTTGGCCGGCTTCGCGTTTTACAAAGTCAAGGTCTTCGTTTTTAGGTTTGGTTTGACCCTTTTTAAGGGCTGGCAAACCTAATGCTACCCGACGCAGGTTGTTACGCTCAAATGATTTCGCTTCATCATCGTCACGTTGTTTCTTCAAATCAGATTCTTTTAACGATACGCTGTCATCGGCATCATGTTTTTTGAAATCAGCAATATCTTCAAGCAGGTATTTATAGCTGTCGCTGCCGGCCATGCGTTGGTCGTGCAGTTTTTTTAGCTGTGGCAGTACGCCGGTAAAATCGCCTGTTTTGGTATAATCTGTTTTGGCAATGATGTCAAAAGGCATTGCTGATGGTTCGGTATCTTCGCCATATTTATCCAATGGAATAACCGATGGGAATGAAATATCAGGTGTTACCCCTTTGTGCTGGGTTGAATTACCGCTGATACGATAGAATTTAGCTATGGTAAGATTAAGTTGTCCGTAAGTACTTTGGCTGCCCGTTGAGGTTGTTTTTTTACCGCCGCCAACAACGCCTGCAATTTTTTCACGAAGTGAAGAACCAATCACCCTGTCAAGATCGATAGCGCTTTGTACCGAGCCTTTACCATAAGTTTGGGTTCCCAATATTAACCCGCGGCCGTAATCCTGGATAGCGCCTGAGAAGATTTCAGAGGCCGAAGCGCTGAAACGGTCAACCAGTACCGCCATAGGGCCGCTATAGGTGATGTCCGCATCTTCGTCTTTATCAATTTCCACCTGGTCTTTAGTGTCACGTACCTGTACTACAGGGCCGGTTTTAATAAACAGACCGGTAAGCTCAATAGCTTCCATCAATGAACCACCACCGTTTTCACGCAGGTCGATCACCAGGCCGTCTACATTTTCTTTCTTTAACGAGTCAAGGATCGCCTTAACATCGTGAGTGGTGCTTTTATAGTTAGGATTACCTGCTTTATAATCATTAAAATCAATGTAGAAGGCAGGGATAGATATTACACCTATCCTAACCGTTTTACCATTGCTGTTGTAAGTGCGGATCTCTTTTTTGGCCGATTGGTCTTTCAGGATGATCTTCTCACGTACCATTTCAACCACTTTGGGTTTGCTTGATGCATTTGCACCGGCAGGCAATATTTCAAGCCTTACCGTTGTGCCTTTAGTACCGCGGATGATAGCGATGGCATTATCAACACGCCATCCCACCACGTTCTGGAATTCGCCGGTTTTACCCTGTGCTACTGCAACAATACGGTCATCGACGCTTATCTGGTGGCTTTTATCTGCAGGGCCGCCTGGTACAATGGTTTTAATGGTTACATACTCGTTTTCCACCTGTAGTGAAGCACCGATCCCCTCAACCTGGCGCGACATTTCGATATTGAAATTAGCTGCGTTTGACGGGTTAAAGTAATTAGTATGCGGATCGATAGCCTCTGTAAAGGCGTCCATAAAGTATTGAAAAACGTCCTGGTTTGATAGCTTGTTGGTTTGTGTTAACAGGTTTTCGTAACGTTTCTTAAGTGTTTCCTTGTTTTTGGCCATATCTGCATTGGCCAGTTTCAGGTTTAGCAAATCGTATTTTACGCGCTTGGTCCACATGGCATCCATTTCGCTTTGCGAAGCAATCCATGGCAGTTTATCGCGATCATAAACAAAGGTTTCAGTTTTATTGAAATCGAAATTTTTATTGATCTGCTCAAGCGAATATTTTACATGCTCGATATATCTTTTCTGAAAAACGTTGAAGATATAAAAAGCATCGGCCAGGTTGCCGGCTTTAATATCATCATCAAGTACGGTTTTATATTTTTCAAAATCCTTGATATCAGATGCTAAAAAATAGCTGTGGTTCTCGTCGAGCGATTTGATATACCGGTCGTAAATGATGGCGGATACTGAATCGTTCAGCGGAACTTTTTTATAGTTGTAGTTAGAGATTAATGATGCTACCTGCTTACAAACAAGGGTTTGCTGTTCATCGGGCTGTAAATCATTTGAACCTGCTACTTTAACAGGTTTGGATGGTGATGCTTTACAGGCGAGGGCTGCGCCCAGCACCAATAACAAATATACTTTCTTAAACATATCTTTTACTGTAGTTAAATCGGGGTTGGTGTAAAACATCAATACTTGTGCCTATTATTAATTTGCTAATGTAAAATAAAAAAGAGACAGTCAATATGCTGTCTCTTAATTACTAATAACAATAATACGATTATGTTTTACTAATAGTATGCAGGCAGCACCATTTTACGTTTTTGTTACAAAAAAATATTATTTGTTAACTGTTTTTGTACCGGCATCGGCGGTTTCGGCAAAATGGGTTTCGGTATGCAGGGTGTTGAATTTATTGTCCTGTAAATAGCGCGTTTTTTTCTCTACAGTAGCCAGGTCAAAAGTCAAACCGCGGGCAACAGCCAGTTGTCGGGCTTCGGCCAGGTCTTGTTTAGCCTGTGTATAATCGCCGTAATCAGCTTTTACAGTCGCAAGGTCAAGCAGGTTGGCTATGGTATGCCTGTCGTCGTTTTGCTGGCGCGATATGGTGATACTTTGCAGCAGGAACCATTTTGCCTCAGCCAGGCGGTTTTGTTTCATATACATCTGGGCCAGGTCGCTAAAGTTGTAGCTGGCGGCATTGTACACATGAAAACGCATATTGTGCTGCGCGGTTTTCATAACCGATTCCTCGATCATGGCCAGTACATATGGGGTATGTTCAATAGTAAACGGGCGGATCTTTACTTTAGCCAATGCAGGAGCGGGCAGCCTTTTAATAGAGTGGCTTTGTGCATAAGCCATTTGCGGAGACCGGGTACGCTTATTGAATGGCTTGTAATACCATTGCGCTGATGCATCGAACCCAACAGCGCATAAAATAATAAGTAGGAAATATCTCATTTAATCTTTTCCTGGGTTTAAACTGTTTATTTTAAATTAATCAGCTTAACAAATGTAATTATTTGTTAACGGGAAAACAATACCTGTAAAAAGCAGTAAATACGTAAACGCCTAAAGGCCACCGTTATTTTACAGGTGCTTAACTTATACCCTTTCTACGGGAAAAATAAATTTAGGTTTTAGTTAAAAACTTCAATATCTCCGTCATGCAGGGCCCATACCATGTAAGGGTGGGTGTCTGAGTGATAGATCTGCCCATCAGTAGTAATGCCTATCACACCGGCAAAGCCATCGTAAGGTTTCATTTCATCGAGGGTTTTTTCGGTAGCGGCCATAAGGGGCATGCCATCGGTTACTCGTGTAACAATTTTAACAGCTACCGAGCCACTTACAATATCTTCACCTACGCCGGTACATGAAACGCCGGCAAACTCATTGGCATAATTTCCTGCAGTAGTGGCCGAATCACTAACACGGCCGGGAATTTCAAAACCTTTGCCCCCGGTACTCGTTGCGGCTGCCAGGTTTCCATGCACATCCAATGCAACGCAGCCCACGGTGCCAAGCCTGATGGAATCGCTTAGTTTCTGTTCGTATTCGTGACGGCGCTGCGGGATTTCGGGGTTATAATATTTATGACCGTTTTCTATAGCAAAATCGCATGCTCCTTTGCCGCTCAATACACGATCATCATAGGCTTGAAGTTTTTCGGCTACACAGATAGGGTTTTTAACATCTTCAATGTTGATGACGCCCGAAAAGCGTTGGGTTTTGCCATCCATCAAAGAGGCACTGAGGCGGATCTTGCCATCGCTCTGGATCTGTGATCCCGTTCCGGCATTAAAAAGTTCGCAATCTTCAAGCAGCCTTACGGTATAAACGGCCGTTTCGGCAGCAGTGTGATGTTGCAGGTGTTTGTATCCTAACTGCACTATGCCGTTCAGGGCTTCCTGTTTGGCCAGCTTTACTTCCTGGTTGGTATGCGATTCGCTAAAAAAACCGCCGTGAATAATTATTTTCATAATTATAAATTAAAGTAGATGTCCCTGCATAAATAAGGCCAGGCTATTTATAAGAACTTTATGCAGTTTAAATTATTGTAGAATTTTGCTGCCTGGTGCATTTATAAAAACACCTTCTTCAACTTTTACGCTCTTTTTTATGATTAAACGGTGCTGCACCAGATCGTACTTATCAAATATCGACATGACGTGTACCCTCAGGTTTTCGATAGATATTGGCGAACCAAGCTCCACATCGTATATATTAGTTGATACGATGTTGCGTCCGTCAACCAAAATAATCAGGCCCGAGCCGATAGCTTCCATCATATAACCTTCGGTAATAAGTAAACCTGTATCCTCGCCTAAACCTATCCCTAAAATACCAGGATTAGTTGCCACGGCATACATTAACCGGCCTATGCGGCCACGCTGTACAAAGTGAGTATCAACAATCACCGAATCGATAAAGCCAAGGCCGGCGGTTATCTGCACTTCGCCTTTAACCAGGGCTTCGTTACTTTGCCCGCGGTAGATCATGTGTGTTGAAGCCGCTGCAGCGCCTGCCGATGTTCCGGCAATAACGAAATTCTCTTTTTGGTAACGCTGTTTAAGGATCTGTAAAAATTCGGTGCCGCCAAAAATGGCTGTTAGCCTGAGCTGGTCGCCGCCGCTGAACATCACTACATCGGCTTTACGGATCCTGTCTAAGTATGCCTTGTTCCCCGCATCTTCGCGGCTTTTGATGTGCAGTACGTTAACATTGGTAACGTTGAGCTGGCCAAACGCCTTGATATACTCGGCGCCGACAAGCTCGGGGATTTGAGAGGCGGTGGTGATCACTTCAATTTGTGAGCCTTCGTGCTTAGCAGATTCGTTAATTATGCGCCTTAATATGCCTTGTTCAAAAAATTTGATATAATCGGGCTGCAAAATATGCTCCTGGAGGGTAACATTGCTCCCCATATCAACCGCGCCGCCTATAATTATTAGCTTACCTTTCGGGACAATCATGATTATTTCACACTATCTTAATACAACTATATACAAATTACGATAAAAACATGCACAAACACAGGAACTAATAATAAATAATGGCTTTTTGCCATCAAAAATTTTATTCCCGTGTTATGTTTTATAGTTTTAAGGGGAAATTAGACTGACAAAAAAATAGCATCCTACATAATGAAGATCGAGAATATCCAGGTACTACGCGGACCCAACATTTGGAGCATCAGACGCAAAAAATTAATACAAATGCGGCTTGATCTGCAGGAGATGGAGCACCGCCCCTCCAACGAAATAGATGGATTTTACGAACGGCTTGAAAAGCTGTTGCCATCGTTATACAGCCACCGCTGCTCGCCCGGTGTACCCGGCGGTTTTTTTCAGCGGGTGATTGCCGGCACCTGGATGGGACACGTTGTTGAGCACATTGCCTTAGAGATCCAGACCCTTGCAGGTATGGATACCGGCTTTGGCCGCACCCGCGAAACCAAAACAAAAGGAGTATACAACGTAGTATTTGCCTACCTGGAAGAAAAAGTTGGCGTTTTTGCAGCCGAATCGGCCGTGCGCATAACCGAAGCGCTGATAAAAGGTGAGGATTACAACCTGGATGCTGATATTCAGCAAATGCGCGAGATCAGGGAAAATACCCGCCTGGGGCCAAGTACCGGGTCAATTGTAGAAGAAGCGATCGCGAGGGATATCCCATGGATCAGGCTTAACAACCAATCATTGGTGCAATTAGGTTACGGCAAAAACCAGGTACGTTTCCGCGCTACCATGACCGAAAAAACCAGCAGTATTGCCGTTGATATTGCCAGCAACAAGGAAGAAACCAAACGACTTTTACAGGAGCAGGCCATCCCCGTTGCAAAAGGCGTAACTATTTCATCAGCATCGGCTGTGCCGGATGCTATCCGCAAAGTGGGCTTCCCGCTGGTGTTTAAACCGCTTGATGGCAACCACGGCCGTGGCATTTCTATCAACATAAAAACCGAAGAAGAAGCTATTGAGGCCTATGAGCACGCCGCCAAAATATCGCGCCGGGTAATTGTAGAGCGTTATGTTACGGGCTTCGACTTCAGGGTGTTGGTGATCGATAATAAAATGGTTGCTGCCGCCCTTCGTAAACCGGCCCATGTTACCGGTGATGGCAAGCTAAATATCCAGGAATTGATAGACCTGGAAAACGCCGACCCCCGCAGGGGCTATGGACATGAAAATGTGCTTACAGAGATAACAATAGATAGGGATACTCTTGATCTGCTGGCAAAAAATGACTACACGCTTGAAACCGTGCCCAAAAAAGATGAGGTGGTTTATGTAAAGTCAACTGCTAACCTAAGCACCGGCGGCACCTCTGTTGATGTTACCGACCATGTGCACCCCCAAAATATTTTTATTTGCGAACGTATCTCTAAAATCATTGGTTTGGATATTTGCGGCATCGACATCATGGCGCAAAACCTTACCGAGCCGCTTACTGATACAGGTGGAGTGATACTGGAAGTTAATGCCGCACCGGGCTTCAGGATGCATATTGCGCCGAGCGAAGGCCTGCCCCGCAACGTAGCCGGACATGTGATTGATATGCTTTACCCGGCCGGTAAATCGGCCCGCATCCCTATCATAGCTATTACCGGGACTAACGGTAAAACCACTACCACCCGTTTGATAGCACACATTGTTAAAAATAACGGTCACCGGGTAGGTTTCACCACCTCGGATGGGATTTACGTACAAAACAATATGATGCTGAAGGGCGATACAACCGGCCCGGTAAGCTCGGAGTTTATACTGAAAGACCCAACAGTTGATTTCGCGGTATTGGAAACAGCCCGCGGGGGTATCCTGCGCTCGGGCCTCGGTTTTGGCTTTTGCGATATAGGGGTAGTTACCAATATCCAGGAAGATCACCTTGGCTTATCGGACATTCATTCATTGGAAGACCTTTCACGCGTGAAAAGCGTAGTGCTTAACTCGGTTAAGAAGGATGGCTGGGGCGTTTTAAATGCCGATAACGAGTATTGCGTACGCATTGGCAAAAAGGCCGAATGTAATATCGCTTATTTCAGCCGGAACGAAAATAACCCAATCATTAAATCACATTGCAAAAAAGGGGGCATTGCCGCTATCTGTGAAAACGGGTTTATCACCATTTTAAAAGGCGACTGGAAGATCCGCGTACAGCGTACCATCCTGATCCCGCTTACGTTTGGCGGTACTGTGCCCTTTATGATCGAGAATGTGCTTGCCGCAACACTGGCTACGTTTTTATGGGGATTTAAAACAGAAGACATCAAGATCTCGCTCGAAACTTTTATTCCATCGGCCTCACAAACGCCTGGCCGCATGAATATTTTTGAGTTTAAAGATTTCCGTTTCATGATTGATTTTGCCCACAATCCGGATGGATACACTGGCATCAAGGAGTTTTTAAGACATATCGATTCGCCACTTAAAATTGGTATCATAGCCGGCACGGGAGACAGGAGGGATGACGATATCCGCGAACTGGGTAAAATATCGGCCGAAATGTTTGATTATATCATCCTGCGCCAGGAAAAACACCTGCGCGGCCGCACCGCCGAAAATATTATTGGTTTACTCAGGGGGGGAATTGAATCAGTTGATCCTAACAAGCAGGTTGAAGTAGTGCCTAAGGAAGTTGACGCTATTAAACACGCCATGAGCCTGGCCCGCCCCGGAACATTCATTACGGCCCTGAGCGATGTGGTTGATAATGCCATTGAAACCGTACAGGATTACCAGGAGCAGGAGAGGAATGGCCTATTTAATGTTTGACAGCCCCTAAAGGTGGCTGCCTTTGATAAGCATATTTTTAATGCGTTGGCTAAGCCAGCGCATTTTTTGTTTATATGCTTTTGCAGGTTCAAGTGTAATAACACCTACCATGGACAGCACCAACAGGGGTTAACAGGGTTAACACAATTCGAATGTTTAAGTGTAATAATCTGAATATCAATTATTTAATAAAATGAAAGGGTTGCGCGAAGGATCTGATAAAAATATTCGGCTTGTATTCGGTGTTATCACTTGAGCCTCCGAAGATCTTTATTTTTTAACGCCTTGCCTGGAGGGTTTGGGTAGTGCCGGTACTCTTTGGCTCAGATAATAATGCCACAAAATCATCGCGGCTACCGTACGGTATGGTTCCCATTGTTCGGTCACCGCTAACAACTCTTCTTTGGTAATATCTTTTGGCAGATTTTTTACCCGTTTAAGGGCATTCACTGCGGCCAGATCCCCGATAGGGAAAACATCGGTGTGCTGCAGTACAAACATCAGGTAAACATCAACCGTCCAGTTGCCAATGCCTTTGAGGGCGGTTAGTTTGGTACGGATAACATCATCCGGCATTTGTTCCATTTCGGCGAGGTTGATCTGCCCGCTTACAATGGCTTCTGCAAGGTATTTTATATAGATGGTTTTTTGGCGACTTACATAACATGCCCTAAATTCTTCATCGGTAAGCAGTAGTACCCGTGCAGGGGTAATTTGCTGTACCCGCTCGCGCAATTTATTTAAGGCCGATAATGCTGAAGCCAGCGATACCTGCTGTTCCAGTATAATATGAACCAGCGTTTCAAAGCTATTTGGGCGTGACCATAAATGCGGATAACCATGGTTTTTGATGATCAGGGCCAGCTCCGGATCGCCCGCGGCGAGCTTATCGCAAATAGTATGGAAGTTTGAATGTGAAAATTGCTCAAACATAGGTTGATATTATGTTTTGCAAGATGGGAGATTGTGTTGGCAATTGCAAATTATGGATATAGAACGTAGCCCTTAAGCTATCAAGTGACAGGATTTTAAAAATCCCCTCTCGAGAGGGGGCGCGGAGGAAAGAGCGATAGCAGGGGTGTGTTTCTGCGATTAGAATACCCAAACAGAAACACACCCCTCCACCCCTCTCAAGAGGGGAATCGCACAACTCCCATGCTTTTAGCTTATTAAATTATGCGTCTCTATAGGAAAGCATTTTACTCGTAACTATGCCGCTCAAAATCATAATCAGATTGCGAGGTAATGATCTTTTTTCGCCGCTCGATATCCGTATCCAGGTTGTGATCGTAAATATTATCGGTAACCGCTATATCACGTTCTTTATCACGTTCGGCAAGGTAGATATTGGCTTCGGCTGTTTTGGCGATAGCCGTATCATAAGGCCCTTTGGGCGACATCAGCTTTACAAATACCGGCAAACATTCAAACAAAATAAACAGGTAGCCGATAAACGAAATAGCGAGATACGTATCGAGGTCGCGCTTACCGTTTTCGGTGTAGGTGAGCTGGCCTAATGCCCAGTTACGGTCGGAGAAGCCGGCAATGCTGGCCAAACTGTCCAGCTGATGCTCGGTGAACAAGCGCGTACTGTTTAAGCCTTCATAATCTTTCCGGGCGCTCAGGTACTGGTCCATCTGCCCTAAATTATCAGTAACGGATTTAAGCCGGGCTTCCTTTTCTTCCAGTATGGCCTGCTTTTGCTTGGCATAAGTGCCATAACCGGTAATGCCCGATGTTTGGTTGGTTTTATCACCGAAAACTTCCTGGTTAAGCTGGTAACGTGAGCGGTTGATATCCCGCTCCAATGAATCTTTTTCCTTTTTCAAATCGGTGTTTTTACCCAGTTCCATGGCATACTTCTGCATGTAGGTTTTTTCGAGGGTATCAATTTTACTGCGTTGCCCTTTTAAATAGGCAGTTTTTAGTTTCTGGCGAATTTCTTTATCAAAGATCTTGAGTTCAAGCGGGCGCGAGATTACGATACCGATCATAATGGCCAGCAAAATACGGGGCGATGCCTGCAGGATCTGCTGGTTGGTTGTGCCTTCTTTGTTGATACTGGATACAATGTAGCGGTCCATGTTAAAAATGGCCGTTCCCCATAGTAAACCGAATAGTATAGCAAAACCTACAGCAAAGGCATCGCCATTAAAAACAAAGTACATGGCATAACCGCCGGATAATGCGGCGAACAGTGCCGTAAAAAATATGGTAGCCCCAATACCAACATACTTATTATGCTCAATGGGGTACTTTTTTAGGGTATCGATATGTGCTCCTGAACAGAACCAGAAAAAGCGTGTAACTTTTTTCATTAAGTAATTATTGTGTAAACATATATGAAACGCTTATATACTTTGATTGTTACAAATAACAAGCCTAAATATTTGATTAAGAAAAAAACTACCTTTGAATTATAATTACATTTAACATGAACGAGATAACCGTACAGGAACTAAAAGAGAAAATTGACAAAGGCGAAGACTTTCAACTGATTGATGTTAGGGAAGATTTCGAATACGAAACTTCAAACCTTGGCGGGCAGCTTATACCGCTTGGCGGAGTGCTGATAGAATCGGAAAAGATAAGTAAAGACAAGCCGGTAGTAGTAATGTGCCGCAGCGGTAAACGCAGCGCGGCTGCTATTATGCAACTGGAGCAGCAGGGTTTCACCAATCTGTCAAATTTGAGGGGCGGGATCCTCGCATGGCAGGCCGAAATTGACCCTGAATTAAACGTATACTAATAATGGGCTTTAAACTGGTGCTCAATGTGCTTTACACCATGGGTGTAGCTTTGTGCTTTATTGTAGCTTATAAAATGTTTACCGAAAAAAACTACCTGATCATGGCCGGTGCCATGGTTGTTGGCGTAGTTGTGATTTTCATGAAGCTGAGGCTTTTGAAACAGGTTAAAGAGACCCAGCAAGCCCCGCAAAATAAAAAAGGCAAAGGGACTAAGTAACCCGATATTAATTAGGTTCCAGACTTACGAAGTTTTCAAAACTTCGTAAGTCTTCTCTACTTCTAATGGCGCAAGTTTTGTGTAAAGGGAACAAGCGCCGGCTAACTTGTGTCGTTATGCTAAGTCGGCAAAAAAAATACCCCCCTTTCGCATCCATCTAATTCCCGGCAATAACAGCCTTAATTCCCTAAAAAACATTCTTTTATAATAAGCTTGTAGCATGCAAAAAAAGCTTAACTTCATTGCATGTTTATAGCAGTATTAGGAGTGATTGTACTCATTGTGGGTATAGTGCTCAAACGTTCGCCCGAACCGGCCGGCCGCTTTAGCGGCGTGGTAACCGCGGTGGGTATCGCCATGGTTGTACTTGGTCTGTTACTCAATATTTTTAAAGTTATTGAACCTGGTAAAGTGGGGGTTCAAACCCTTTTTGGCAAGGTGCAGGACCAGGTGCTTGAAAGTGGTTTACACATTATAAACCCTGTTGTAGAGATCACAACTTTCGATGTGCAGACCCAAACCTATACCATGAGTGCGGTTAATAATGAAGGCCAAAAGGAAGGCGATGATGCTATCCGCGTGCTTTCATCAGATGGATTGGAGGTTACCATTGATCTTTCTGTGCTATACAAAGTAAAGCCCGACAAAGCCCCTTACATTATGCAGAACATCGGCGAAAACTATGTGGATAAGATCGTTCGCCCGGTTTCGCGCACGGCCATCCGCGATAACGCGGTTGCTTATGCTGCCGTCGACCTGTATTCGACCAAACGACAGGAGTTTCAGGATAAAATAAACCGTTACATTACCGCCAGTTTTGAAAAACGCGGACTTGAACTGCAGCAGATCCTGGTGCGCAACATCACCCTGCCTGCCTCGGTACGGGCCAGCATTGAATCAAAGATCAACGCCGAGCAGGATGCCCAGAAGATGGAGTTCGTACTGCAAAAGGAACGCCAGGAAGCCGAACGTAAGCGGGTGGAAGCGCAGGGTATTGCCGATTATCAGCGTATCCTTTCAACCGGGTTATCGGATAAGCAACTGCAATACGAAGCCATAAAAGCACAAAAGGAAATAGCGCTTTCGCCCAATGCCAAGGTGATTATTATTGGCGGCGGAAAGGGAGGCAACCCGATAATGATCAGCGATAAATAGTGCGTGATTAATGTACCTTGTTTCGGGCGGGCATAAATGGATTAGTCCGCCCTGTAGGCTTTCAATACTTTCCTTTCCCTGCCTTCCCCGGGCCAAAGGGTAATCTTATAGTGATCGGTACCTTCGTCCTCATCGGGATTTACGTTTTTTACAGCATACGAATAAATGCGTATGCGATATCTTGCCGGGGTAACAATGGCTTTTAAGATAATTTTAGTATCCGGAAAATTCAGGACCTCCATAATGCCCGAACTTAGTTTTACGCTGCCCTCAACAACATGGTCGTATTTGCTGAAATCTTTTTCGGGATCTGCAGTGTTGAGTACATTAAGTTCGGCCCGTACGTGGCCATAGCTGGCTATTTTTATGCCGATGATATCTTCGGTAGTCCCTAAGCGCGCATTTTGGGCGTCGGTGTTCCAAAAGGTAGTATCACCGGTGGTACCGGTAAAGGCCGAATCGCAGAGGTAAAATTGGTTATGGGTAGTGAAAAAATCGAGGTTGTATTTGCCGGAGGGGTGTAGGGAAAAAGCTAATATCGCAGGCAGCGCCAAAAGACATACGAGTAAGACCGAAACGTTTGTTTTTTGGCTTTTCATTGATAAGGCAAGTTACAAAAAAGATAAAAGTAAATTACCAATTAAACGTAAACAACCCCGAATATCTGCTTAAAAACCATATTCTTATTGCTTTTGCCTGGCTTTATTCACAACCTCTTTAAAATCGGCATAATAAGAATCTATTGTTTCTTTCTTGATACCTGGCCAAAGGCTTTTATCAACGCTTAACCTATCTATGTCTTCGTCTTTTACCTTATCATGTGCTGTTAAAACGTTGATCCATCGCTGATCATATAACTCGTCATTTGCAGTTACATAAGCTACAACCTGGGGAACAACCTTTTCTAAGGTATCCAGATGCTCAAAGGCATATTGGTTTATCGACATCCCGATTGGGCCGTTCCAGTTGGCTGCCGATACCGTTTTATCTACACTGCGGTTTACATCGTATCTTGATCTTAATTGCGCTACATAAAACCAAAAACAGGCATCGCTATATTTTTCCTGCCCAAATAAAACCATAGCCATAGTAAATAATACCGGAGGGATATGTTTATTGGCGTTGGCCTGCACAGAGGCAATAAGTTTATTTTGAGTTTTGTTGGCGCTGGGATCATAAAATGCCATCATCACCTTCCCGTCTTCATCATTCAATATGATCTGTTCGGCCTTTGATTGTCCCGCCTTTAAAGCCGCAAAATCCTGCGCTTTAACAATACAGGTAGTTGTGATAAGTACGAAAAGTAAAAGATATTTCATGGTTTAGCGTTGATTGCTAAATGTAGGTAAAACAAAACTTTTAGATGGCATATCTAAAACAAAAAACGCATAACCCGCATCTCCCATCATGCATGTTTGATCTGCATAGCGGGAGACGGCATGTGATGCGTCTCTGCAAAAAATAAAAAAAGGACGGGAATGTGCGATTCCCCTCTTGAGAGGGGCGGAGGGGTGTGTTTCTGCTTTGATAATCAAATCGCACAAACACACCCCTGCTCTCGCTCATTCCCGCCGCGCTCCCTCTCAAGAGGGAATTTTTAAGGAGGGGTGTTTATTTCTCGTTACTCATTGAATAAGGCACATCGGCATCTTTGGTACCGCGGTCTTTATTCGGAGTGGCCTGCATATCAAAATCAAGTACTGCACCATTTAGTAAACCTTTATGGCTTAACCAGTTATTAGTGTATGGTTTGCCATCAACTGTAAGTGTGTTTACATACTTGTTATCTGCGCTGTTTTTTGGCGCGTTGATGGTGATGGTTTTGCCATTCTCTAAATTAACAGTTACTTTTTTAAACAGCGGGGCACCTAAAACATACTGGTCGCTGGCCGGGGTTACCGGGTAAAAGCCCATTGCTGAGAAGATATACCATGCAGATGTTTGACCGTTATCCTCGTCGCCGCAGTAACCATCAGGAGTTGCCCGGTAAAGCCTGTTCATTGCTTCACGAACCCAGTACTGGGTTTTCCATGGTTGATTTGCGTGATTGTAAAGATAGATCATGTGCTGGATAGGCTGGTTACCATGAGCGTATTGGCCCATACCTGCAATCTGCATTTCGCGGATCTCGTGGATCACACCACCATAGTAGCTGTCATCAAATACCGGCGGCATTTCAAATACGGAATCCAGTTTGGCTGCAAATTGCTGCTTGCCGCCCATCAGGTTTATTAAACCCTGAATATCATGGAACACGCCCCAGCTATAGTGCCAGCTGTTACCTTCGGTAAAGGCATCGCCCCATTTAAACGGATTGAATGGTGTTTCAAAAGTGCCATCCTGATTTTTACCGCGCATCAGTTTAGTTTGCGGATCAAAAATATTACGGTAGTTCTGGCTGCGTTTTTTGTAGATCTCTATTTCCTTTTTAGGTTTGCCCAAAGCCTTACCCAACTGGTAAATAGCAAAATCGTCATAAGCATACTCTAACGTACGTGCTGCGTTTTCGTTGATCTTTACGTTGTATGGCACATAGCCTAAAGTGTTATAATACTGCACACCCCGGCGACCGGTAGCATTCGGGCCTTCATTATTAGCACCGTGTTTAAGAGCTTGATACAAAGTTTCGATATCATAACCACGCAAACCTTTCAGATAAGCTTCAGAAACTACCGACGCAGAGTTATTACCGATCATACAATCAGCGTAGCCCGGGCTCGACCACTCTGGCAGCCAGCCACCTTCTTTGTAATCATTGATGAGGCCTTCCTGCATTTCTTTGTTGATAGATGGGTAAACCAAATTCAGGAAAGGATACAATGCCCTGAAGGTATCCCAGAAACCTGTACCGGCAAAAAGGTATCCCGGTGCAACTTTACCGTTGAAAGGGCTGTAATGTACATTTTGCCCATTGGCATCAACCTCATACATCTTGTTTGGGAAAAACAGCATACGGTAAAGGCTGCTGTAAAAAGTACGGGTTTGGTCAATAGTACCACCTTCAACATTTAAACGACTTAACGTTTTGTTCCAGGTATCTTTTGCTTTTTGGCAGGTAGCAGCAAAATCATCGTTGCCCAACTCGCGTTTCAGGTTAAGTTCGGCCTGCTCAATGCTGATGAATGATGAGGCTACTTTAAGATGAACTTTTTCACCTTTAGCGGTTTTCAGTGTGATCACCGCACCAGCATGATCGCCGGTGTATTCCAGTTGCCCGGCATCCTGTTTCCAATCGTGCCATGCAGAGGCCAGCGCGAATGGTTTATCTACATAAATAACAAAATAGTTTTTGAAGTTGGCAGGTACAGCGCCGCTATTTTTAGTGCTGTAGCCAATAATCTTTTGCTCGCCGGGCATGATCTTTACGTATGAGCCTTTGTCAAAAGCGTCGATCACGATATGAGAGTTGTCACTTTTAGGGAAAGTGAATTGGAAGCTGGCAGCGCGTTCGGTTGGCGTTATTTCAGTTGTTACGTCATAGTCGGCCAGGTAAACGCTGTAATAGTATGGTTTCGCTGTTTCAGCTTTATGCGAGAACCAGCTGGCGCGATCTTTTTCATCCAGTTTTAACTTACCTGTTTCGGGGAACACAGAAAACATACCATAATCATTCATCCAGGGCGATGGCTGATGGGTTTGTTTAAAACCGAGGATCTTATCGGCATCATAAGTGTACTGCCACCCATCGCCCATTTTACCGGTTTGCGGAGTCCAGAAGTTCATACCCCATGGCAGGGCTACTGCCGGGTAAGTATTACCGTTGGATAACGACGGCTTTGATTGTGTACCCATAAGCGGGTTGATGAGATCGACAGGTGACGGCACCTTTTCTTGTGCCGAAAGTGCTGCCGGTAAAAAGGCAAACGCCAGGAGAAGTAATTTTTTCATTTATTATTGGGGGACTTTATTTTCAAATCAATACAG
This sequence comes from Mucilaginibacter sp. SG538B, assembly GCF_013376065.1. Taxonomy (NCBI): domain Bacteria; kingdom Pseudomonadati; phylum Bacteroidota; class Sphingobacteriia; order Sphingobacteriales; family Sphingobacteriaceae; genus Mucilaginibacter; species Mucilaginibacter sp. SG538B. The sequence goes on along the minus strand of NZ_JABMJI010000002.1, from coordinate 577,007 downwards.
TATTATCGGTACTCAAAGAAATTTAAAACGGGGATTGCGCGATTCCCTCCCTCTGGAGGGTGTAGGGAGGGGTTAATCACCATGCATATTCATTAGCAAAGCCTACAAACCCCTCCCCGCCACAACACTTTCCACCGCACCCCTCCCAAGTGAGGGAATTAAAAAATCTTCCGAATAGCCGTTATCAATACAAGGACAAATTTTTTGAGCGAATTACGGAATCTCTTTTCAAAAAAACTTCCGCACGTGAAATTTCGCGTACGGAAGCATAAATCAACTCTCTCTCAAAAAAGACTCTTTTTACCATTTAATGCTCACCTTAATACCATCGGGACTGTTGGCAAAGCCCAGGTACAGGGTTTTTGATGATTTATCCCACGAGGATTTTACATCAGCAATGGTTTTTCCTGTATTATCGGTAACTACTGTTTCTTTCGGTTGCGCCGGCAATAAGATCCGGGCGCTGTTTAATGTATTAATCGGGCTTTTGGCTACAAAACTGTAGCTGTTTTCTGTTATAACTTCATTATAAACCCTTGAGGCCGAAGCCAATACTTTTGGTTGCTTTTTATCTTCAACACGTTTAACTACGTATAACAAGGCCTGCTCATTAGGATTAATGATTTTTTTATCCAACACAGGTAACTGCGGATCAAAAAGGTCGATAACGGGGCCTTTAACAGTGTATGATTTGCTGTCAGTGTTTTCGTCCATTACCGAAATAATATCATACGGGCCGCGCTCCAGGTACATGCTATTTTTAAATTTTAGCTTACCACCATCGGCATCTTTTTCATAAGCATGTTTTACAGTTTTGATGAAATTATCATCATTATTAGCCTGCATTACATACTCTTTGGGGTTTTGCCTCAACACATAAACCGTACCTTTGCCAACAGCAAAACGCTGATCATTCCCGGTTGGGTTTATACCCAGCAGTTTAAACAGGTGCTGTGATGGCGCTTTAAAATTATTGCCTTTGGTATCCCACCATTCCATTACCGATTGATAGGGATCATCATCGCGACCGGTGTAGATCAGTACACCGCCATTTTTAATCCATTCGGCCAAATGCTCATGAACTTCTGCTGATACCGGTTTCATGTTGGAGTAGCTCATCACCAAAACTTTGATATCCTTAAGCGATGCCGCATAACCCAGGTTTTCCATGTGTACGGTTTGTACCGGAACGCCGCGCTTTACCAGTGGCAGCGTTTGACCATAGAAGTTAGAGAACTGCGGATCTTCAAAGCCGTTATGTGTTGGGAAACGCTGGAACATTAGTGTGTTGCTCATCAGCACGCCGATTCCATTAACACCAGATACTTTGTTGGTTGAAACAGGCATATCATTCAGCGCATTCACCATGATCTGCATCTGGGTGGAGTAAAATTGCGGGATCAGCGTTTTTTCATTAGTGCCCAATACCGGGTATGGATGCGTGTAGATACGTTCTGGCCATGGCATTACCTCGTAATCGGCAACCATCGGGTACAACAGCTTGGCGGTAAAAGTAGCCTGGTAGTTGCGTTTGTAATCGCTCCAGTCATGCACACGGTCTTCAATCGGGTCGGTCAGGAAAAACACCTTACGACCTGTCGGCGCTGTCATGGATACTACCGAACCATATTCCAAAAACGCGTTCTCAAATACACGCTCCTTTTCTAAGCCATTAAAGTAAGTAGGCTCGCGTGAGGTACCCGTCCAAACCTGGGCGATGTAACCATCAATACCCGGTAGTGATGCCAGACTTGCCTCCGGACTAACGATTTGCCATGACGAATAATTTACCAAGGAGTGTGTAGCAATAAACACCTTAATGTTCATCCCTTTGCTTTTGCCATACTCCTTGGCGTATGATGATACCTGTTTGATGGTTTCATAGTACAGGTTATATTTTAGCTTGTTGGATAAGTAAGTATTTTCAGGAGATGCATCCTGTGGTTTCCATGGGAAGCCGTAATATTTTTGCCATTGGTTTTTAAAGCCGGCGCTATAACCTGCGCGGGCCCAAAACTCAGGTTCTTCTAAAAAAATGTTGGTGATCCCTACGTCTATTACCCGTTTGACGACGGCAGTTTTCATGTATTCGATAAACGAATCATCGGGCACAACATAAGGCATATCCTTCCCGTGGAAAATTGTATCGCCTCTTTGCGTTACCTGCCCTACGCCAAGGTGGTTTTTACCATCCCATTTACCCAAAAAGTAATCTTTGTAGTCGCCCCAGGCAATACCGGTCATGAAATTTACGTCATAGCCACGGTCGCGCCATGATTTAACGCGTTGCTCAAAGGTCATATTAGGATGATCATTAGTGCCGTAAACAATGGCAATATCTGATCGCACATCAATTTCGGGCCTCCAGGGACTGCTGGTTTGGAAAGCCGTTTTCTCTTTCAGGGAAGCCGGTTTGGGGTTAGCATCCTGCGCATAGGCGCCGGCAGCGAGGGCAAGTCCGCAACAAAAAAGCAGCGTATTCTTCATAGTTATATTTTATAAAACTGTGTTGGAAGGAACCACTCCTACGGCCCCTCCCTCACACAGGTATTATTTGTTTTTACGGAACCTTTACCTCTTTAACGTCGGTATAGTTATAATAATTAAGACCATAGGAAACCCTTGCACCTACGCGGATAAAATAGCTCCTTTTACCCGGCAATGCGCCACCAAGCGTGGTAAGACTAAGAGTTTTACCAACCGAGTTATTTGCATCATTACCGCTCAGCTTAGGTGTGTAGCGGTTATCGTAGTTATTATTGCCTACGTAGTTGTTTGAATTAACAAATACAGCCACATCGCTCACGTTTTGCTGAAAATTAGGATCGGCAGTACCCCGGGTAACTTTAAAGCTGGTAGTTATGGTGCCATCAGCATTCAAAACCGGATCACCAACCCACTCTATCCGTAAAAATGGCTCAACCGAAAAATTTACGGTAGTTACGTCTTTTACGTCAACTGTCTGACTTTTATCAACAATGGTTTTGCCGGCATCGTCAACCTGTACCAATGGTACAAAAGCGCCCTCTGCCGAAATTACGTTTTTGCCTGCAAACAGTTTGGTGTTTTGGTAAGTACCATCCTGGAATGATGATATATAAAACGGAGTAGGGTTTGAGCTCCAGCTTATCTCCAATAATTTGATGCGAGTGCCTGAACCTTGTTCTGTTTGCAGGCTTTTGCCTGTACCTGCATCCGTTACGGTGCCTTTTAAGGTAACATTGGGAGCGGCATAATTATCAACTTTTTTGCATGAGCTGCCTGCGGCAACCAATACACTTAATGCTATGCTATAAAATAGTTTTTTCATCTCTCTCTTAAAATTAATAACCCGGATTTTGAATTAAATTCTGGCTTTTCTGGATCTCGTCCTGCGGGATCTGCTCGTAGTACCAGCGCACATCAAAAGTGTATCTTGAATTACGCTCGTCTAAACGGGCATCAAAGAAATACTTACCATCATTGGCCGAATAGAAAGGCATCAGCGTGCGGTAAATGGTACTGTTTTGTTCTTTATCAGCAACCCTCCAGCGGCGCATATCCCAGTATTGTTTGTTTTCAAAACCAAGCTCTTTTTTGCGCTCTTTACGTACCACGTTAATGGTTAGGTCGGTGGTACCGGTTAACAGGTCGGCACCAGCACGCTCACGGATCTGGTTGATCTGCGTAAAGGCATCCTGTAAATAGCTTTTATCCGACTGGCCTAACGAGTTCAGCTCTACGGCAGCTTCGGCACGGTTAAGTAATACCTCAGCATAACGCAATTCTATCCAGGTTTGATCAGAACGGTTTTCCAATACTTCAGATGTAGGTTTATCCGGTACGATATATTTACGGATGGAGAAGCCAGAAACAGAGTTGGTTCCATCGCCTGTAAAGTAACCGCTTAAACCGGCAGGGTTCATAGTTGTGCCATTGGGTAATTTATATGGCGTTTGGCTTGCGTTTGCTGATTGAACAATGTTATCAGTAGGATAATGAGCAGTTGAACCTGCAGGCAACAGCGGATTGATACCACCTGCCGAAGAGCCTGTATAAATCCCCCTACGGATTTCGATGCTTACACCTTTCATTACATCGCCCGGCAAAACTACGGTTGCCCTTAACCTTGGCTCGGCATTGGCAAATATATCCATAGTGTTGGTGTACAAATCGTATTTACCACCGGTTGTAGTTTTGATGGTACCATCTGCATTTTTAGGAAAGCCGTCAAACAGCTCCACAAAATCCAGTGTCGGGTTAACTTCAGACGAGTAACCGTTAGCGCCCATTAACTGGCGTGGCACATTATAAGCATCATATCCATGTACCGATTCAGGGTAGTGATACTGGCGTACAAATATGTTTTCAGGGCTTGATGCATCAAAAAACATATTCACGTAGTTTAGGTACTGCGCGTTTTTATCGCCCGCAGCCCATGCTTTTTTGTACAAGCTGTATTTGCCGTCAAGCAGTGCCGCGGCATCATAAGCTGCTTTAAAATAAGTAACCGCCTTTGCAACCGGGATACCACAAAGCCTGTTGCCGCTGCCATCAACCAATGAAATCTGGTTATATTTAGCTACTGTACCGGCGTAAAGCATTGCCCTTGATTTGAAACCGGCAGCCACATACTTATTGGCCCGGCCAACCTGATTAGTTTCAGGAAGATTAGCGTAAGCATAATCCAGGTCGGTGCCAATAAAATCATAGATCTTTTCTTCAGAATTACGTGGTATTTTTAACTCCTCGATGCTTTGCTCCGGGTATTTAAGCACCTTATCAACCAACGGAACGCCGCCGTAGCGTTTAACTAAAGCAAAATAGGTAGCAGCACGAATAAAGCGGGCTTCACCTAACCAGTTGTTTACCTGATCGTTGGTGAAGTTGCCGGCGTATTTGCCAATGTTCTCGGAAAAATAGTTAGCATCGCGAATGGTGCGGTAACAATCGCTCCAGGTTGACAACCCGGTATTTTCCTGCATTGAACCATTCTGGTCGCGGCTAAGTGCTTCGCCAGTGGTAGCGCTTGTTGGGCTGATAATCCAAAACATGTTTAAGCCACGTTCAGGTGAATATCTAAAATCCTCGATAGGGAGCTCGCTGTACATGCGGGCCATATAGGCAGTTACCCCGGCCGCGCTTGAAAATACATCCTGATCGCTAATGATACTTGGAGGCAGGGTGTCAAGCTTTTTACAGGCTGTTGTCCAGCAAAGTAAAAAAGTGAGTATGATATATGGGAACTTTTTCATGATCTGATGCTTAATTAAAATTTAACATTTAAGCCAAGTGAGAATATTTTATCCAACGGATACAGGTAACCGTAATTTGCGGATGGGTGTTCGGGATCGAGATATTTGAGGCCGGTAACGGTAAGGATGTTGTAACCGTTGGCAAAAATCCTTGCACCCTTTATTCCGAGCACTTTTGCTGCACTTTGCGGGATTGTATAACCTATCTCGGCTGATTTAAGCCTTACATAAGCAGCACTGTGGATGTTTGATAGCGAGTTTGTATTGGCAGTTGTACCTGTAAGAGCAAATGTACCTGGTGTCCATACCGTATTAGGGTTATATGGGTCGGCTTTAGGATCAGTTGGGTGGTACCTGTCCATAAACATGGCCAATGCACTTCCGCCACCCCATAACGGGATATTTAACTGCTCAATGTATGATACGTTAATACCAGCAGCGCCTTGTAGTACCGCGTTAACATCAAAGCCTTTGTATGATGCGCCCAACGTTAAGCCAAAAGTTGTAGCCGGCGTACTGTAGTTGTTATTGCTCACGTTTTGAGCTATAGGGTGTACGTCCTGATCGTTAATTACACCATCACCGTTCCAATCCTGCAAAATGTAATCACCAACCACGGCGTTACGGGATACAAATTGAGGGCTATTCAAGATCTGCTGATAGTTTTGGAACTGTCCATCCGCACCATAACCCCAAAAAATATTGTTGTAGCGGTTGTCATTATTGTTATGCCAGTTTAGCTGTGAGTTACCATAAGCTCCATGAATTTTGCTTACCCATTTGCTGCGTGTATAACCGAATGTACCTTTAACCATATAATTTACATTGCCTATATGATTACGGTGGTTTAATTCGATATCAAAACCCTGAGTTTGATCACTATTTAAATTTTCCTGCGGCAGGCCAGCACCTACAACGCCTGGCAACGCCTCAATCCGGGTATCAAGCAAACCGCTCCTGTCGCGTCTGAAAACATCTACGGTTAATCCCAATAAACCATTCCAGGCCTGTAAATCAACACCGGCGTTATAAGTTTTGGCAACCAGCCAAAATATGTAAGGGTTATTAATACCCCTGCTTTGTGCAGCGTTAATGAACGTGCCATCAAACACCGATCCCGGTGGCAGTCTATTATTGTCGCCGGAAGCAGGATAATTGTAACCAGCCAGATAATTGAAATTATCAAGATTTGAGTCATCACCCAATTTGGCATATGATAACCTGATCTTCAGATCATCAACAAATGAAAGAGCTGAGGAGTTTTTCCAGAATTTTTCCTGCGATACTCTCCAGCCTAATGATGCTCCAGGGAAAAAGCCCCATCTTTTTAATGGCGAGTTTTTTGAGTTGGCATCATTCCTAAAACTAAATTCGGCCAGGTATTTGCCGTTATAATCATAATTTAATCTGCCAACATATGATTTTGAAATAAACTCAGATGGCAAGCCGTCATCGATAGATGCCTTTTGGTTAAGTGAGTTTCCGGCCCCAAGCTGATCAACCGGTAATGACAACTCTTTCATAGCGTTAAAGTTATCAACCCCCTGTGACCTTTCTTCATACAGGAATAAGCCTGTTAAAGTGTGTCCACCTTTTAATGCCTTGTTATAATTTAGCGACAACTGCATTAAGCTATTAGGCTTTTCATAAAACTGCCTGGTAATTGAGCCTGGGGTTTGATTGGCTATAGGAGAATAGGTGTCTTTATTTGCATCATAAGTGTACTGGTTGTATGAACGCTGATACAGCTTGTTGTTTGACATGTAATAATCATAATTATACAAGCCTTTTACACTTAAGCCCGGCACAAAAGGCACGGTATAGGTTGCCGACATTGATGATTGAAACCATTTATTCGCAATCTTTTTATAACCGCTGATGCCTGCATCTGATAAAGCGACAGGGTTTGAACCATCAACCTCGCCATTATTTAAATACGACGGGTTATTATTGGCATAAACAGTTTGGGTTGGTACCTGGCGCCAAAATGAACGGATAATCCACCATGCATCATTATAAAGCTGATTTGTTTGCTCGATAGTTGCAGCCAGGTTCAGATCAACAGTAAGGTCTTTGGTTACTTTAGAACTGATGTTTGAGCGTACATTGTATTTTTTGTAGTTCAAATCATTGCTTTTGAAAAAGCCGTTCTGATCGGTAGTACCCAAACTCAAAAAGTAGTTAGTGTTTTCACTGCCTCCCGACGCGTTCAGGTTATGCTGCTGTTGCGGCGAACTGTTGGCAAAAACCTGCGAATACCAATCGGTGCTTTTTCTTGAACCATTTCTGAAAGCTTCAAAATCGGCGTCTGTGTATTTTACCTGTCCTCCATTAACATTGTGCAATAATTGCTCGTTTACCAATGTCATGTAATCAATAGCACCAACCGGTTTTGGCATATAAGCCGGAACCTGCCACCCATACGAACCCGAATAATTGAGATCGATAGCACCTTTTTTACCTTTTTTTGTGGTAACCAATACAACACCGTTAGCAGCACGAATCCCGTAAACAGCAGCCGAAGCGTCTTTCAATACCGAAACACTTTCGATATCGTTAGGATCGAGCCTTGAAATATTATCGCGAGGAACACCGTCGATAATCACTAATGGGTTACCGAAACCACGGATATCAAATGAGTTGCTGAATGAACCCGGCTCAGAAGTATTTTGAGTGATTCGCACACCGGCTATTTTACCGGCAAGCATATTGAGCGCGTTCTCGTTTTTGGTGGTCACAATCTCAGAGTTGGTAACCGAAGCCACCGAACCTGTCACCGATGCTTTTTTCTGCGTACCGTAACCTACTACAACCACCTCGTTGATGTTGGTGGCATTTGGCAATAATTTAACAGTTACACTTTTTTGAGAACCCACAGCAACTTCTTGCTGTATATAACCCAAAAAGCTAAACACTAAAGTTTGGCTTGGTTCGGCATTGATGCTGAACTGACCATCTATATTAGTAGTAGTTCCATTGGGCGTACCTTTAAGCTTAACGCTAACGCCAAGCAGGGGCTGCCCATGCTCGTCATTTACTACACCGGTTATTTTGCTGCCCTGAGCAAAAGCCGAAGTACACATGGCTAAAAATAAAAGGGCGGTTATGCAGCATTGAAGCATCCCTTTAATTTTAGCACGATAACGGATGCGATGGCATCCATCATAATTGGTAAAATTTTCGTACATAAATAATTGGTTAATGGGTTTATAACTCTTGCCAAAAAGGGAAGCAAAAACCATTAAACAGGGATGGTTAAACCCGCTTAATACATTTCATGTTTTCCATTTGGCACAGCAATGATATAGCGGGTGGTATTAAAACGGGGGTTAAAAAAGGGGTTAATTGGACTAAAATTTTATTAACCGCTCAAAAATTAACCGCTTTTTTAAGCGGAGAAGGGTTAATTAAAGAAAACTACCGCAGGTTTAGCGGTAGCGTAACCTGTGGGCTCTATCGGGTAAGCTTCCAGCTTACGTGGAATGCGGTTCAGCTGAAAGCTGAAATCATGGTAACCACGGGTTGAAAACCCGAGGTAGATTGTAGATTGCATAAATGCCGAAGGCCTGCTTTGCTTAGCAAAACAGGCCTTCCACAAAAGTTCCCCCTTTAGGGGGGTAGGGCGACTAAAACACCCGGCAAAGCAAACCTTTCAGATACTCGCCTTCGGGGAAGGAAGCACGTACCGGATGGTCTTCGGGTTGATGGAACTGGTAGATAAACTGAACCTGTTTACCCGCATCAAGCGCGGCCCAGGCAATTACCTGTTTAAAGGTTTCCATATCCATAGCACCCGAGCAGGAATAGGTTGCCAGCAAGCCGCCCTCATTAAGCAGCAGCATACCCAAACGGTTCAAATCTTTATAAGCACGTGATGCACGGGTGAGCGCCGAGCGTGATGGCGCATATTTAGGCGGATCGAGTACGATTACATCGAACTTCTCGCCCTCATCCCTGAATTTGCGTAACTGCACATTCACGTCAGATTTAATAGCCGTGTGTTTGGTTGCATCCAGTTTATTCAGCCTGATATTTTCGGCCAGCGTTTCAATAGCTAACGCCGAGCTGTCTACACTGGTTACTGATGCGGCACCTTCTTTAAGGCTGTTCAGCGTAAAGCCGCCGGTATAACAAAAGCAGTCCAGTACCTTTTTATCTTTAGTATGTACAGCCAACACATGACGATTATCGCGCTGATCGCAATAAAAGCCGGATTTTTGGCCTTCGGTGATATTGATACCGTAAATAACGTTGTTTTCTAATACCTCAACCAGCTCAGGCGGCGGACTGCCAGCAAGTACTTTATTCTCAGCTTCGGCCAGCCCTTCGTGGGCACGTGAAGCATTATCGCTTTTATCCGAGATACTTTCGGGATCGAGCAATTTTTTTAGTTCATCAATAATAACAGGCATTACATTTTGAATACCCGAGGTAAGTACCTGCACTGCCAAATGGCCGGCATATTTATCAACAATTAGCCCCGGCAGATAATCCGATTCACTAAAAATTAAACGACAGGTATTGGTACCGTTAGCCAATATGTTAGCACGGCTTTTAACCGCGGTTGCTACTTTTTCGCGAAACCACGCTTCGTTTACCTGTACATCCTTGTTCCACTCCAGCAAACGTAAAGTAACTCTCGACTGATCGTTATAAAAGCCATAGGCCATGAATTCGCCTTGCGCATTCAGCAGTTTTATTACATCGCCATTGGCAGGCTTGCCTTTTACTTTTTCAATCGCTCCTGAAAACACCCAGGGGTGCCTTTGCAAAACGGCTTTTTCTTTGCCTTTCTTTAATATAACGTCAATCATGTGTGCAAAGGTAATAAAGCGCTGGCAATTTTAGCTTTACAGCAACGCGGCCTTCATTTATTACGTATTTGTATGAAGGCTTCTAAACCTTGAAAATATTTTTAGGTCATACACAATAATATCCGCATTAAAACATTTGGTATCTTAGATTCGAAAACTATAATCATGAAAAAAACCTACGTACTCCTGTTCAGTATGCTGATAGCGTGCTGTTGTTTTAGCTCAAAGTCATACGCTCAGATACCTCGCATACCTGAGGCCAGCTCAACTCAAACCATCATCCAGGATTTCGGATTAGGGAAGGTAACCATAACTTACTCCCGCCCAAACGTTAAAGACCGCAAAATATTCGGTGGTATCATCCCTTACGGCGAGGTTTGGCGCACTGGTGCCAACGCAGCTACTACCATTACCTTTACCGAAAAAGTTGTTATTGAAGGTAACCCTGTGCCTGCGGGCACTTATTCCCTGTTCAGCATCCCCAATAAAGGAGAGTGGACCATTATTCTTAATAAAGTGGTAAAACAATGGGGCGCTTACAGCTACAAGCAGGACCAGGATTTTCTGCGTTTTACTGTAAAACCCATCCGCGTGAGCGAAAAACGCGAAACATTTACCATGGCTTTTGTTAATACAACTACCAAATCAACTGACCTGGTTTTGGTTTGGGACAAAACCGCGGCCTACATCCACATGGAAACTGACGACGACGCTAAAATCACAGCCAATATTGATGAGCTGATGAAAGGTGACCGCAAGCCATATTACTTCAACGCCATACAATACTACTACGAAAACCATAAAGACGTTGATAAAGCCCTTGGCTGGGTTTACGAAGCCGAAAAAATTGAGCCTAAAGGTCCGTGGTATAAGCTATGGGAATCGCGTTTGTTACTGCGTAAAGGTGATAAAGCCGGCGCAATTGCCGCTGCCGAAGCCGGTATCGCTTTAGCCAAAGCTGATAAAGATGAAGAATACGCCCGTTTAAACCAGGAAGCACTGGATCAGGCTAAGCAATAAACCCCACCCGACCCTCCCCGCAAGGGAAGGCTTTAAATATTAAGCGCCGTTCTTATGCAGAAGCGGCGCTTCTATTTTTTATAAGGTTGAAAATATTCAGGAAGTCTCTACTACTGGGAGAGATTTAGAGGGAGCTCCTGCACTAATTAACAGTGCAATCACAATCAGTAAAACAGCACCGATAGCATTGAGCCACAAATAAGCGATTACGTCAAAATAGCCAAGGATACAAATAATAGCCTCCGTTATAACAGCTGCTATAAATACCGCAGTTCCTTTTATTTTTTTAAGATAGAAGGCCACTATGAACACTCCAAGGATGGTTCCGTAAATATAAGAGCCCAATTGATTTACGGCTTCTAACAGATTACCTATGCGGCTGGCGTAAAGGGCCATCCCAATGCAAACCAGGCCCCAGAATACCGTTGCCAGGCGCGATGCATTTAAATAATTCTGATCTGTGGCGTTAGGGTTAACAATGCGTTTGTAAATATCAACCACACTGGTTGATGCTAATGAATTTAAAGCACTCGCGGTTGAGCCCATAGAGGCCAGAAAAATAATGGCCATCAGTAATCCTATCAAACCTTTGGGCAGATACTGGGTAACAAAGCTAAGGAATACGTAGTTGGTATCGTTATCATCGGCCTTGGGGTTATTTTTTTTCATCAGTTCAATGGCGTTTTGCCTGATGAGGCGGGCCTTAGTGTCGGCCACCTTTAATTGATCTTTGGCATAACTGATCCGATCTTCATTTTTACTGTCGATGGCTTTTATCAACTCGTTAGCCTTGATCTTTTTTTGCTCAAAAGCCTGGCCATATTGCTGATTGAGATGGTCGTATTCCGCAGCGTAAACGCTTTTTCGAATTTGTTTAACCTCATACTGGTTAAAAAACATCGGTGGGCGGTTAAACTGGTAAAACGCAAAAACCAGCACCCCTATCAGCAGGATCAGGAATTGCATCGGGATCTTGATCAGGCCATTCATGATTAGCCCGAGGCGGCTTTGCCCTACCGAGCTGCCTGTTAAATAACGGCCTACCTGGCTTTGATCTGTACCAAAATAGGAAAGCTGTAAAAAGAAGCCCCCGATCAATCCGCTCCAAACGGTATAACGGTTATTGGGGTCGAATTTCCAGTCTATCACATTCATACGGCCCATTTTACCGGCCATTTTGAGCGAGCTCATGAAGCTTACATTGCCGGGCAACAGGTAAACAACCAGTACTCCTGCCAAAAACATCCCCGTAAAAATAATGCTCATTTGCAATAGCTGGGTATATGACACAGCCTTACTACCGCCATAAACGGTATAAACAATTACCAGCCCGCCTATAAACAGTGTAGTGTAAACCGTATTAATATTTAATATGGTTGAGAGGATGATAGACGGTGCATAAATGGTAATGCCGGTTGAAAGGCCGCGCTGAACCAGGAAGAGGAACGATGTAAGCGCCCGGGTTTTCAGGTCAAAACGCTGTTCCAGGAATTCGTAAGCAGTATAAACCTTAAGGCGATGGAAAATGGGGACAAAGGTGATACAAAGTACGATCATGGCCAGGGGCAGCCCGAAGTAGAACTGCACAAAACGCATTCCGTCTGAGTAAGCCTGGCCGGGCGCCGAAAGAAAGGTAATAGCACTTGCCTGGGTAGCCATTACCGATAAGCCCACATGGTACCAGGGTAATGAACGGCTGCCCATCAAAAACTGGTCGATATTTTTATTATTGCCGCTTTTCCATATGCCATAAAGCACTATAGAAAATATGGTAAGGCCTAAAACAATCCAGTCGGTTAAACTCATTCAAAGAATTTGGTAATGAGCCAGAATACTAAAACTAAAAAAACCAGCCATGCGGCAACAATGCCGTAAAACTGGTTCCAATTTTTTATAAATGAAGGGAGGTCAGGATCAGGCCTCTTCATTACGGCCACGAACTAACACGGCGATATATGCAGCAGCAGTTAACAAGCCTAAAACACCACCTACAAAAATCCAGGTAAAGCCTTTTTCAATAATACCGCCTACAAATAAGCCAGAGATTAATCCTACCAAATAGTATATGTAATCAAAGTTTTCTTTTTCTTCTTTATGGTGTCCCATGATGTTATGTATATGATTGCAGCAAAAATAGGTGATTAATTGAATTTTACCAAAGTTTGTTTTGTAAAAGGATTGTGCGGTTTAAAAGTTCATAAATGATAACAATTATCCATTCGGTCTCCGGTTGGCTTTAAATTCACTATCGTTGTAAATATGCCAATAGCTTTGCGGTATGCATGAACCAATAGCCTTTCAACTATTGTAAAAAGGCTATTCCTGCAAGTTTTTTAACCGCTCAACATTTCCCGCCATAGTTGCCTTATCATTTGCAGAAGTAGCCAGGTTCATAGCAGTTTCGTAATGCCGTAAGGCTTTTTGATTATCTATGCCGGTATACAGGTTGCCCAGCAGCGAATAATAAAAGTGGTTATTGCTCAGGTTCAGTTTTTCGGCTTCGGCTATTGCAGCCGGTTTTCCATTAGCTTTGGCAAGGGCAAATGTCCGGTTCAGCGCGGCGATGGGCGAATACTCCAAGATGAGGAGGCTATTGTACAGTTGTAATATATTTTCCCATTTTTCGGCAGCATCCTCCTTAATGGTATGCCAGTAAGCTATGCCGGCCTCAAGGTGATATTTAGTTATTGAAGTTCCGGTTGAGGCCTGGTTCAGGTAGTAAATGCCTTTATTAATCAGGTCCCTGTCCCAAAGTAATTCATCCTGATCCTCATAGAGGATCATTTCACCATGATCATTGGCGCGGGCCTCAAACCGCGACGCGTGGAAACACATCAGCGCAAAAAGTGCATTTACGGCAGGAATATTGGTGGCCGGATTTTCAATAAGCAGGTAATTAAGCCGCATAGCTTCAGTACAAAGATCACGGCGAAGGGTGACGTTTTGGGAGGTTGAGTAATAACCCTCAGAAAACAGCAGGTAAATGGTTGTTAAAACAGTTTCCAGCCGGCTGCCGATCTCGCTAAGGCTTGGCTGTTGGATCCGGATTCCGGCTTCTTTCAGTTTTTCCTTTGCGCGGTTTATCCGTTTGTATATCACCTCCTTGTTTGCTAAAAAAGCATCGGTAATTTCCTGTATACCAAAACCGCAAAGCAGGTTAAGGGCAAGCGCCACCTGCGACTCGGCCGAAATAACCGGGTTACAAACCGTAAAGATCATGGCCAACTGGCTATCAACTATGTTTTTGGCAGACAGGTCGATCTCTATTTCGCCTGTGCTGTCGGTAGTATATTTTATTTCGGGCAAAAGCTTTTGCTTAAAAATCGTATCCCGTTTCAGGTAATTTTTGGTTTTATTTTTTGCAACGGTATAAAGCCATGCCGTCGGATTATCAGGTAAACCTTTCAGGCTCCAATTTTCAGTGGCTGAAAGGAAGGTGTCGCTCACAATATCTTCGGCAATTTCAATATGTTCAATACCAAAAAGGCGGCAAAGCACTGCTGCAATTTTCCGGTACTCGGTGCGGAACAGGTGAGGTAAAAGTTCTTGGGGTTGCATAGGTTAAAATAAAAATGCCTTTGCAAAAGTACAAAGGCATTTTATTTTATACGGCAGGCACAGCCATTCGTACTTCAACGGTGGCCCCCCATTGCAATATCGGGCAGCCTTTGGCAATTTCAACGGCCTCATCGTAATCTTCGGCCCTGATTATAAACAACCCGCCTATCGATTCCTTAATTTCGGCATAAGGACCATTGATCACGGTATTTTGCTTAATTGTACGGCCATCGCCATCCCAGCGTTTGGGAGCACCAACCAGTTTGTTTTGGGCCGCGATGCCGCCTATCCAATCCTGGAAAGGTTTTATAGCTGCCTGCATTTGTTCGGGCGAGGGACTGGCATCTTTACTTTTCAGATCCCTGTGGATCACTAACAAAAATTCATTCATAAGGCTATGTTTTAATGGCGTTAATATAAGCTGTTTATGCAAACTGGCCAACCTGGTATGTGCCGGGCGTATTTGGGAACGATAGGTTGATACGGTTCCAGGTGTTAATGGTGGTAACGGACAGCGTAAGGTCTATCAGTTCTTCATCACTGAACTGCGCCTTGGCTATGTTGTACACTTCGTCGGTTACATGGCAGGCGGTAACGGCTTCGGCCCAGGCAAAGGCGGCCCTTTCACGATCGGTATAATAAGGTGATTCTTCCCAGGCGCTCAGGCCGTATAAACGTTGTTCAGTTTCGCCTTTGGCACGTGCATCCTTATAGTGCATGTCAAGACAATAAGCGCATTTATTGATCTGTGATACCCTGAAATTTACCAACTCACGAAGGGATAACTCAAGGGGCGACTTTTTAAGATAAGTATTAATACCGAATAATGGTTTTAAGGCATTTTGGCCTTTTTCCCACATGCTGATTCTCTGTTCCATTTTGTTTTAAATTTATGTTGTTAAAACCCAATGACAACCGTGCTTAGCAGATTGGACAAAATGAAAAATATTTTTTATTTTTTATAAGATCGGAATTCATATCGGGAATTTTTGTTGGGCGGCATCTAATGCATCGCCCGCTTCGCAGATTTTCCGGTTTAACTACATATACATATAATACGTCTCTGTATAAAAATACCTATCTTTCCCTCATGGCCTTACCCAATATTTTCACTGCAGAGGTAGCTGATGATGTAATCAGCCGGATCAACAAGCTCACGCCGCAAACCTCACCGGGGTGGGGTAAAATGAACGTAGCACAAATGTTGGCACACTGCTGTGTAACGTACGAAATGGTGTATGAAGATAAGCACCCCAAACCCGGCTTGTTCATGAAACTGATCCTGAAAATGCTGGTTAAGAACAAAGTGGTGAGTGAAATACCATATAAACACAACAACCCTACAGCGCCTGCATTTCTTATTACCGGCGAAAGGGATTTCAATACCGAAAAAAACAGGTTGATAGCCTACATCCAAAAAACACAGCAGCTGGGCGAAAAAGCTTTTGATGGCCGCGAGTCGCATTCGTTTGGCTCCTTAACCATTACCGAATGGAGCAATATGTTTTATAAACATATTGACCATCACCTCACTCAGTTTGGCTGTTAAGCGCATAGTTTGAACTTCCGGCTAAATTTTCCTTTCTTTACCGGCATACAGGTAAATCGATATAGCGCATGGAAAAACTAAGCCCAGCCATCCTTAAAACCAAACAGCATTTTGAAATTCTTGACGGCCTTCGGGGCATAGCTGCTATAGCAGTTGTTACTTTCCATTTTATGGAGATTGCTTATTCCGACTACAGCAAGGATTTTATAGGTCATGGCTTTTTAGCGGTTGATTTTTTCTTTTGCCTGTCGGGCTTTGTTATTGGCTATGCTTATGACGACAGGATCGGCAAAATGGGCATAAAGGAATTTTTCAAATCGAGGTTGATCAGGCTGCACCCGCTTGTTGTTTTTGGCTCGGTATTGGGCTTGTTAGGGTTTATATTTGATCCATTTAATGCCCAACCCATAGCCCGTAGTGCGGGCAGTATACTACTATTATTTCTCAGCTCCATATTAATGATTCCTAACCCGACAATGAATGAACGGTATTTTAACTTGTTTGGGTTTAATGCACCTGCTTGGTCATTGTTTTGGGAATATGTAGCTAACATTGTTTATGCACTTGTGCTTTGTCGCCTTCAGCGGCGCTACCTGATTGTCCTTGCTGCAATTTCTGCTGTAGGTATTTGCTATGTGGCAGCTCACTCAGGTAATTTAATGGGCGGCTGGAGCGGCGGAACTTTCTGGGATGGAGGTGTACGTATAGCTTATTCTTTTACCGCTGGTTTGCTGGTTTACCGTTATAACCTTATCGTCAAAAATAAGCTTGGTTTTATCGGTCTTTCTATTTTATTGATGCTGGCTTTCCTGTCTCCGTTCTCAACATGGAACTGGCTTACCGAGCCTTTTATAGTTATCATTTATTTCCCGTTAATGGTTTCGCTGGGAGCAGGCGCTGTTCTTAACAACAGCTTACGTAAAATATGTGTTTTTTCGGGGAGTATCTCTTATCCTTTATACATGACCCATTATGCAGTAATGTGGATATTTGGTAATTATTATGTGGCAAATAAACCAGATGCTGTTCACCTGGCGTATATCATTATACCCGGATTAGTTGTATTAGTTACATTTGCTTACCTGGTTATGATAGGTTACGATATCCCCCTGCGTCGTTACCTAACCGAAAGAAGAAAAAAACAGGCTGTCAAATAACTGAATGGCTATTCGTTTGCTTAATTAAAGATTAAGGAAGGATTTAGCCAACGGTTAAATTAAAACCTGTATGTTTAAAATGCCGGAAAAGTGTTTTTTATACACTAAAAATAATTATTTTTACAAATGGTTTTGTGCTGATTTTCAGTTGTTCTGTTGAAGTATGCCAACCTTTGGTACAATGAAAAAAACGTTAGTTATTGGTTGGCTCGTGATACTTTTAATCGCTGTTGGCGCTTTGTTTTGGTATAATGAGCTGCAATACCAGTTGCCTACTCCTGTACCCGAAAACTATAAAGCAGTAAAGCAGGGTACGATAGTGTCAATCAACCCCAGGCACTACCAGGATCGCAGTAAACCGCTGTTCCTGCATTTTTTTAATCCGGATTGTCCCTGTTCAAGATTTAATATCAAACAGTTTAAGGCTATTGCCCAGCAATATCACAGACAGGTGAATTTTGCCATCGTAATCATGAGCAGTAAACGCTTCACCGAAAGCGAAATCCAGGACAAGTTTGGGATGAAACTCCCCGTTATATTTGATCCCTCGGTTGCTGAGGCCTGCGGGGTTTACTCAACACCCCAGGCTGCCCTTATTGATACAGGCAGCAAGCTGTATTACCGCGGCAATTATAACATAAGCCGTTACTGTACCGATGAAAAAACAAGCTTCGCCAAAGTAGCTATCAACGGTTTACTGAACGACAATACACGCCTAACATTTAATAAACTTGCATTAACCTCATACGGCTGTCGACTGCCCGACTGTCATAATTAATATTACCCCTAAATATCAATCATTGTGACCGCAGACATAGTTCAAAACATTAATTTTCAAACCGAGATCAAAGACCGCTCAGACAGGTTGATGGATTATTTCCTGCCTGTGCATTTTGTAGTTGGTTTAGCATTGGCCTATTTTTATGATACATGGCTTATTGCCTTTGGCGTTGGCGGCCTGTGCCTGTTGGCGTACTATACTGCTAAAATAGCCCTGCCTAATTCTTCCTTATACCAATATGTGCTGGCAGCTGTATTAGGTATTTTTATGGCCCAGTATATTTACCAGATGCACGGCTTGTTTGAGATGCACTTTTTTGCTTTTATTTCGAGTGCGCTGCTGATCACCTACCAAAACTGGAGGCTACAATTGCCATTGCTTTTAGTTGTTATTGTACACCATGCTGTTTTCAGCTATATGCAGGATATTGGCTATGGCGGCATATTTTTTACCCAGCTCAATTACTTTGATCTTCAAACGTTTACCATACATGTGTTGCTTACCGGGGTTATCATGTTCATATGCGGACTTTGGGCCTATCAGTTGCGCAAGTATAACGAACTAAGAATAGTACAAACCCTGCAAATGGCCGATCTGCAGCGGGAAGCTCAGTTATCGCTCGAGCGTAAACATAATGAAGAGGTTTTGGCAGCTGCAAACCAGGAACTAAACTATTCAAACCAGGAACTTCAAAAGGCACGCCTCGCGGCCGATCAGGCTAACCAGGAAAAAAGCATTTTCCTGGCCACCATGAGCCACGAAATCCGTACGCCTATGAACGGGGTTATCGGGATGTCGGCTTTATTGAATGAAACTGAGCTTAATGATGAGCAGCGTATGTTTAACGAAACCATCATCAGCTGCGGCGAAACGCTCATCCATGTGATCAATAACATTCTTGATTTTTCAAAGATAGAAGCAGGTAGTCTTGATCTTGAACAGGATGATTTTAACCTGCGGCAATGTATTGAAGATGTGATGGATATGTTTGCCATTAAAGGCGGACAATTGGGGCTCGACCTGGTTTATGAAATTGCCGAAGATATATCGCCGGGTATCATCGGCGATCCGCTGCGGCTTAAACAAGTGCTTATAAACCTGGTAAGCAACGCCATAAAATTTACGGAGAAAGGGGAGGTTGGTATTAAGGTTAGCTGTGTTGACAAACAATCTGATGGCTTGCTGAAATTAAGATTTGATGTTTGGGATACAGGCATAGGCATTCCGCAGGATAAGCTGCACCGGCTGTTCAAGGCATTTTCGCAGGTTGATTCATCTACTACACGCAAATACGGGGGCACCGGTTTAGGTTTGGCTATTTGCCAAAAGCTTGTTGCGCTAATGGGCGGCAGTATAGGTGTTGAAAGTGAGCCCGGTGCCGGTACCAGGTTTTTCTTTACCATAAACGCCTATCCCGGCGAGATCTCCCACCGGCAGCCTGCCAGTTTTGATCTTGAGGAACTGCGCGGCAAAAAGATACTTATAGTTGATGACAACCATACCAACCTGTCTATTTTAAACCGCCAGTTTGAAAACTGGAACCTTAAATCGGTACCGGCAGAGTCTGCGGCCGAGGCTTTAGTGATCCTGCAGAGAAACAAAGACATTGACCTGGTTATTACCGATATGAACATGCCCGTAATGGATGGGGTTATGCTGGCCCGCATCATCAGGGAAGGGTACAGCCACATTCCTATTATACTGCTAAGCTCGGTTGGCGAAGAATTTATAAAAGATCAGCGAATGCTGTTTACCTCTGTTATGAGCAAGCCGATAAAACAACAGGTGTTGGGCAAACAGGTTTTTATGGCGCTCAGGAATAAACCGGTCCAAAACGATGATAAACAAACTAAGAGCAAGCTCTCGGTTGATTTTAGTGATAAGTATCCCTTCAATATCCTTATTGCCGAAGATAATGAGGTTAACCAGCACGTTATTAAACACATTTTAAACAAAATGGGCTATAAGCCGGGTATGGCCCAAAACGGGCTCGAAGCAATAGAGGCCCTGTACAAAAACGATTACGGGCTTATTTTAATGGATATGCAGATGCCTGTTATGGATGGGCTTGAAGCAACCCGTGTAATCCGCAAAGACGACATTAAGCAGCCTGTTATCATTGCATTAACAGCCAACGCCATGGCCGGCGATGAACAGGATTGTTTGCAGGCCGGTATGAATGATTACCTGAGTAAGCCTGTAAAACTGGATGAGCTGATGAATAAGCTTTCGAAATGGCACACTTTAGTTAATAAAGCCGCAGTTCGCCAGGGTTGATGCAACCGCACTCCTGTTGTTAGTTGGTTCTTGGTTCGCTCATGTTTAATAAAAGAAAACGTTACTTAGAACCTCCGGAGGGCAAGACAATTACCTGGCGGGGGGCTACCTTGACTTAATAGTAGTGAAGTTTCCTCATCCCGGTATGCAGAATATAAATGCAACAATACTTTTGCAAAACAATTAGGTTATTTTTTTCATTTTTGTACAGCATAAGCAATATGTTGAATAAGCGAAATACTGAATTTTTGAGATCGTTGCGGATATTATCGGTAATGGCCTTTTATTTGGTCATCGCGAGCAGTCATGTTTTTTTCCTTCCCCGCTTGACGCAACCAGGCCGTACACGTTCAACAGGATTCAATTCGGTTTTTAAACGAAAGATGGAGAACCTGCACAGCAGCTTCAGCGAATCAAGCTACGTTCAAAGACCAGACAAATCAACCCTTGAGGAGAAAAAGTCTGTTACCGATTTGATCAGCGCTGTTATAGGCAGTTTTATCCTGTTGTTTTTTGCATTGCAGCTATGGAAATTAAATCCGAAGCCATTAATCCGAAACTTCAGGATTATACCCGGGTATCGATACTCCTATCTTTCCCTTTGCACTTTTCGCATTTGATTTGAATGATTAAAGGCGCTCTGCCTTTAGATACATCATCGATCATTTTTTCAATTAATTATCCATCGTTTACCGGCATTTTTTGCAGTACTTACTGATCTGTAGCGATTAGTGTGCGGGCATTTCCCGGTAAGCATATTCCGTACCTCAAGATATGCGAATTTCAAAGAAGTTCTGCTGCCTGTTTATAGGCCTGCTAATAACAGCCTGTACTTATGCGCAGCAACAAGGTAACACACCAGTTAGCTTAAAAACGCTGCTCAACAGCGTAAACCGAAACGCACCCACATTGCTAACCGATTCAGCAGCTATAGCGGTTAGGCAAGCCCAGGCCGCTGAAACCAGGAGCAGCTGGCTCCCCAACCTGAAACTAAATTACCAGGCAGATTATGGCACCAATAACAATGTTGCAGGCCCATACTTCGGCTTTGGTATCATTCCTTCCAACTCCAGGGGGGTACGGCCGGAAAGCAATACTACCACCGTATCAGCCAACGTTGGGGTAGCCGCGCTCGACTGGGAGATCTATAATTTTGGGGCCTATGGTGCTCAAAATAAAGTAGCCAACTCTGATATTCAGGTACAGCAAAACCAGTTTGCTGATTCCAAATATCAGTTGCAGGCTTATGCCATTGGCAATTACCTGCTCCTAACGGAACTGGAAAACTTCCTCACCATCCAGGCGCGGAACATAAAACGCAATCAGGAGATCCGCCGGTCGGTACAGTCGCTCGCCAAAAGTGGGGTAAGGGCAGGTGTTGATACCAGCATTGCCGAGGCCGAACTGTCAAAAGCCCGTTTGAACTATATCGAACTGAACAACCAGGTGAAGCAGGTACAGTTACAGCTTTCGGCTGTCAGCGGCTTACCCTATCAGACAATAGTACCCGATACTGCTGCCGAAACAAATCTTATCAATACCGCAACCGGCCTCGACCCTTTGGTGATCGACACCACCGATCATCCTTTGATCAATTATTATAAATCGGTATATCAAAACAGTTTGCAGCGGGAAACACTCGTCAAAAAAAGCTACAATCCTAAAATATTATTGGAAGGCGCCGTTTGGGGCAGGGGATCAAGTGTTGATGCTAACGACCGTTTTAACAGCCTCAGCAGCGGATGGGGGTTCGACAGGAATAATTACCTGGTAGGTATAGGTGTTTCCTATAACCTATTTGATATCCGTCGCCGCCAGTTAAAATTACGGACACAACGTGCCAATACCGATTACTCCCGGAAAAAGCTGGAAGAGCAAAAGCAATTGCTGGCGGTCAATGCAAACCGGTCGGGCGTGGAGCTGCAAACCGCCCGCGAACGCCTGGTTGAGATCCCCAATCAGCTTAAAGCGGCTTCTGATGGGTACCGGCAAAAGCTGTCATTATACAAAAATGGGCTAACCGATATCATTGAGCTTAACGCCGCGCTCAATATCCTTTACCGCGCCGAAACTGACTATGTACAGGCCAAATATGCCTATTCAAATGCCCTGTTCCAGCAGGCCGTTACCGGCAACCAGGTAAATACTGTATTAAACCTTTTAAAATAATTTAGCTATGTCAATGGTCACATCCGCACTTAAACGGCCCATCACAACGGTGGTGGTTACCTTGAGCCTGCTCATCTTTGCAGTGCTTAGTGCTATAAAAATACCGATAGATATTTTCCCAAAACTAAACCTGCCCACCATTTATGTTATTGAATCATATGGCGGTATGTCGCCGCAGCAAATGGAGGGTTTCTTTTCAACCCGTTTGCAAGACCAGTTTCTGTATGTGAACGGCATCAAAAGCGTTACCAGTAAAAACATCCAGGGTTTAACTATGGTTAAGCTGAGTTTTTACGAGAGTACAGACATGGCCGAAGCACAGGCCCAGGTGGCTTTGCAGGTAAGCCGCGTAATGAGCTTTTTCCCGCCGGGAGCGCTGCCACCGCAGGTTGTAAGGTTTGATGCTTCATCGTTGCCCGTTGGGCAATTGGTACTATCCGCCCCCAATCGCAGCCTGAAGGATATTTATGATATGGCTGCTACTAAAGTGAGGCCTATGTTTGCTACTGTTCCCGGCTTATCGGCCCCGCCGCCGTTTGGTTCAAACGCCAGGTCCATCACCTTAAACGTTGATCCAAACAAATTAAGAAGTTACGGCTTGACGCCCGATGAGGTAGTAAGCGCGTTGGCTAAGTTCAATGTGATGTCGCCTTCGGGTAATTTAAGGTTAGGCAACACGATGTTTGTAACTACGGTTAATACGCTGATCAGCCAAACAGATGAATTTGGCAATATCCCCGTAGTTACCAAAAACGGCGTACCCATTTTGGTGAAAGATGTTGCCCGTGTTGCCGATGCTACCGACGTTACGGTTGATTATGCGCTGATCAATGGCAAGCGCTCTGTTTATTTGCCGGTAGTAAAAACCGCCGATGCCAGTACCTGGAGCGTGGTACAGGCTTTGAAAAAGAAGATTCCGGAAATTCAGGGCCTTTTACCCGATGACGTTAAAATCTCATATGAGTTTGATCAATCCATATTTGTGATAAACGCGGTAAAGAGCCTTATGACAGAAGGCGGTCTGGGCGCATTGCTCACCGGCCTGATGGTATTATTGTTTTTGCGCGACTGGCGAAGCAGTTTGATCGTGGTGATTACTATCCCGGTATCTATTTTGTTAGGTGTATTACTTTTAGGCTTATTCGGCCAAACCATCAATATCATGACATTGAGCGGGCTTGCCCTCGCCATAGGCATTTTGGTTGACCAGGCGACGGTAACCATCGAAAATATTCACCAGCACCTGGAGATGGGCAAAAGCAAAGCACAGGCTATTTATGATGCCTGCCAGGAAATCTCGTTCCCCCTATTGCTCATCCTGCTGTGTATCCTTGCAGTATTCGCGCCATCGTTTATGATGAACGGCGTACCTAAAGCGATGTTTTTACCCCTGTCGCTATCTATCGGCTTAACGATGATCGTATCGTACATCATAGCGCAAACACTGGTGCCTATTTTATCAAACTGGCTTATCAAAGCCGAAACCTATCAGCATTATGAACATGGGAAATTGCATGCTCATGCCGGCGAAGCTTTAGACCGGCCCGAAGAAGGGCAGGTAAACCATCACCTGCAACAGGAGCAAAAACATCCCGAAAAGAATGACCTGTTTGAACGGATAAAGATCCGTTTTATACACATCATTGAACGCTGGATGCATAACAAAAAAATAATTGTGCCTGTTTATCTCGTGGTTGTTTTGGGATTGGCCGGTGTTTGCTTTGTTACCATTGGAAAAGATATGATGCCGAAGCTCAACAACGGCCAGTTTCAGATCAGGATCAAAGAGCCGGATGGCACAAGACTTGAACGTACGGAAGACGGGCTGAAACAGGTTTTGCAGATCATTGACAGTACGGTGAACCATCATGTAGCTATCACATCGGGTTATGTGGGCATTGTGCCAAGCAGCTACGGTACCAGCAACCTTTATGTATTTAATACCGGTACACATGAAGCGGTATTACAGGTTAACCTTGATGAAGATTACCACATCAATATGGATGAGCTTAAAGACGCGCTCCGTAAAAACATAGCATCGCGCATGCCCGATCTCCGCATCACTTTTGAACCTATCGACATGACCGAAAAGATCATGAGCCAGGGTGCATCCACACCTATCGAAATAAGGGTAGCTGGTAAGGATATGGCACAGATAGAAGGCTACTCGAACAAAGTTTTGGCCGGACTTAAAAAGATCAGCTACCTGAGGGATGTGCAGATCAGTCAGCCTTTAAAGTTTCCTGTGGTGGCAATAACGCTCGACAGGTTGAAAGCTGCTCAATTAGGCCTGGATATTAAAGATGTTGCCCGCTCGGTTACAGCAAGTACATCATCAAGCCGTTTTACCGAGAAAAACCTTTGGTTGGATGATAAATCGGCCTATACCTACCAGGTACAGGTTCAAATTCCAGAGTATGTGATGAATACAATGGATGAGTTGAAAGAGATCCCACTGGTGAAAGGCCAAAGTACACCTGTACTGGGTGATATCGCCAGCTTTAAGGTTAATTACGTTCCTGGTGAATATGACCGTACCGGTCCGCGCCGCTTCTTAACCGTGAGCGCCAATATTTACAAGAAGGATTTGGGCACCGCTACTGCCGCGGTGCAGCAGGTTATCAAATCTGTCGGGGCACCGCCTAAAGGCCTGATTGCTGAAGTTAAGGGCATGTCGAGCTTATTGACAGAAACGCTCGACAGCTTGCAGAACGGTTTGATGTTTGCCATTTTGGTGATCTTTTTATTGCTGGCCGCTAACTACCAATCGTTTAAATTATCCCTTACAGTACTATCTACCGTACCGGCAGTAATATTGGGATCGCTAACAGCATTACTGCTTACCGGTTCAACACTTAACCTGCAAAGTTACATGGGCATGATCATGTCTACAGGGGTATCGGTGGCAAATGCCATCCTGATCGTAACCAATGCTGAAACCCTGAGACTGGATTATAAAGACTCTACAAGGGCAGCCATTACCAGTGCGTCCATCAGGTTAAGACCAATCCTCATGACCAGTTTGGCCATGATGGCAGGTATGATCCCGATGGCATCAGGGATGGGTGAAGCCGGCGAGCAAACCGCACCTTTGGGCCGCGCTGTGATAGGCGGCTTGTTTGCCTCAACATTAGCCGCGCTGTTTATACTACCGCAGGTGTTTGCCTGGGTACAGCAAAAAACCACTTATGATTCACCGTCCTTAATGAAGGACGTAAATGTTAATGAACCTCAACAACTTGAAACCTCCAATAGCTAATATTATGAAACTAAAATATATTGTACTGCTAAGCAGTATCAGCCTGATGGCTGCATGTGCAGGCAATCAAAAGCCGGTGGACCTCACAGAAACCAAAAAAACCACCCAAAAAGCAAGCGGATATGAAACCGGCAAAGTGTCGGAAAAAGCACTGTCAAGCGAAGCCCGCCTTCCGGGCCAGTTAAAGCCTTATAACGAGGTAAACCTGTTTCCGAAAGTAAACGGGTTTGTAAAAACCGTTTTTGTTGACCGTGGTACTTTGGTTAAAAAGGGACAATTACTGGTAACCTTAGAAGCGCCGGAAATGGAATCGCAACTGCAGGCTGCGGATTCGCGGTACATGCAGGCTAAGGAAAATGCTGTTGCCAGTAAAGAAAAGTATCAGCGTTTAAAAGAGGCTGCAAAAGAACCTGGATCAGTTTCGCCGCTTGAATTGGATAACGCTTTAGCAAAAATGAAAGCTGATGACGCAATGGCCCGCTCAGAAAGCTCGATCGTGGCATCTGTACGCACCATGCAGGATTACCTGAACATTCGTGCACCGTTTGATGGCATGATCATTCAGCGTAATGTATCTCCAGGAGCTTTGGTAGCCCCGGGTAAAGGTACAGACCTGCCGATGCTTATTTTGCAGGATACCCGCAAGCTACGTTTAGAGGTTTACATCCCCGAAGATTTCGTAGACAAAGTTGACTTAAAGCAGCAGGTAAAATTCACTTTTAATGCTATGCCGGGGCAGGAACAAACAGCCAAAATCAGTCGCTCGGCCAATGCTTTAGGGAGTATGCGTTCTGAAGCTATTGAAATAGACGTACAAAACCAAAATGGAATACTAAAACCGGGGATGTATGCCGAAGTAAAGATCCCGATGCTTTCGGGCGCCAAATCGTTGTTAGTGCCCAACAATGCCATCATCCGGTCAACCGAGAGGGAATATGTAATAGCCGTAAAAGACGGCAAGGCAGCATTAATTGATATAAAGGAAGGATTATCCAGACATGACTCAACCGAAGTGTTTGGAAACCTGAAGGCCAACGATATCATTCTTAAAAATGCCAGCGATGAGGTGAAGGACGGGACGAATATTAATTGAGAGTGTTAGAGGCAATGGCTAAGCCTAAGCGGCTTGGAACAGGACTTTTACATTCGGCCCCATGAGCAGAATTGTCGCGTTTCATTATTATAACTCATCAGTTCATGATACATGACGCATTGATTTTGTTCGCCAATGTCCATATCAAACCCTTTACTTAAAATAGAGGCAAGGGCAGCTTTTTTGGAGAAGAGCGAGAGACATATTTTTTTACCTTTGCCCGTATGGAAACCATCACCTGGCATGATTTTGAAAAAGTAGAACTGCGTGTGGGCACTGTATTGGAGGCAATTGATTTCCCCGAAGCCCGTAAGCCGGCCTTTAAGGTGAGGGTTGATTTTGGCACTTTCGGCATCCGGTGGTCGAGCGCGCAAATCACGAAGCATTACACCAAAGAAGAATTGGTTGGCCGGCAGATAGTGGGTGTAACAAATTTCCCTAAAAAGCAGATCGCCAATTTTATGTCGGAGTTTTTGGTTACCGGCTTTGCCGATGAGAACGGAGACATTGTGTTAACCGCTGTTGAAAAGCCAGTGCCAAACGGCAGCAAACTTATTTAAATGAGATATATCAGTTTTGAGGATGAGGCCTCTATATCGCCCGATGAATATTTTATGGGCGAAGCGCTAAAAGAAGCCCGCTATGCATTGGAGGAGGATGAGATTCCGATTGGGGCAATTGTGGTTTACAATGGCCGCATCATAGGAAAAGGGCACAATCTTACCGAACGGCTTAACGATGTATCGGCCCATGCCGAAATGCAGGCCCTTACTGCAGCCGCCAATTTAATTGGGGGTAAATACCTGCAAGGCTGTACGCTGTACGTTACTATGGAGCCCTGTGTAATGTGTGCCGGGGCTTCATACTGGTTCCAGGTAAGTAAGATCGTTTTTGGGGCCTATGATAACAAACTCGGGTTCGGCCGCATCAACCAAAAAATAACCCATCCCAAAACAGTGATCACCGGCGGTATCCGCGAAGCTGAATGCAGCCAGTTGGTGAAAGATTTTTTTAAGGGGAAGAGGAAGAAGTGAGTTAATAGTTGATGGTTCATAGTTCATGGCAATGAGAGATAGCTATATAAGCTATGATCCATGAACCATTAACTATGAACTAAAGAAAACATGACAATTATTTAGAACAAAAACTTCAATCAACGCTTATATTTGTTACGTCACAACAAACAGTAAACTTTAAAATAAACAACTAAAATTATGGCATTTACCCTACCGGCGTTATCCTACGCTACTGATGCTCTGGAACCGCACATTGATAAACTGACCATGGAAATTCACCATGGCAAACACCACCAGGCTTATGTTACCAATTTAAACAAAGCTTTGGAAGGTAAGCCTGAGGCTGAAAGCAATATCGATGATATCATTAAAAATATCTCTAAATTCCCCGCTGCTGTGCGTAACAATGGCGGTGGTCACTACAACCATACTTTGTTTTGGACCTTGTTATCACCAAACGGTGGCGGCGAGCCTACAGGCGCTTTAGCTGATGCTATCAAAAGCACTTTCGGTTCATTTGCCGATTTCAAAACCAAAGTATCTGAAGCAGGTGCAACCCGTTTTGGTTCTGGCTGGGCATGGTTAATTGTTACTGCTGATAAAAAATTGGCTATAACTTCAACTCCTAACCAGGATAACCCGTTAATGGATATCGCTGAAGTAAAAGGTACCCCGATTTTAGGTATCGACGTTTGGGAGCATGCTTACTACCTGAAATATCAAAACCGTCGTCCGGATTACTTAGCAGCTATCTGGAATGTGATCAACTGGAACCACGTTGCCGAACTTTACGCAAAAGCAACCGCTTAATATTATTTAAGCTTCTAAATTTAAAGCGGCAGGATCTGATGGTCCTGCCGCTTCTGTTTTACTTCATAACCTTTGCGCCCGTTTGTAACGAGCCCGAGAAGTTTATTTATTTACCTCCCAATTATACACCCACGCTTAATCCCTGCAATAATCTACTAACTTTGTGGACTTTTTTATATCATGATCAAAAAGCCCATAGAAACCCTGCTCCGCGAATCGAAGGAGGAGGGGGAACATTCATTAAAACGCTCGCTTGGGCCCGTTAACCTTATTTTAATTGGGATAGGCATCATCATAGGGGCCGGTTTATTTTCGTTAACCGGTATAGCGGCGGGCCAGCATTCGGGGCCTGCGGTAACCATTTCTTTTTTAATTGCTGCTATTGGCTGTGCTTTCGCTGCCCTTTGTTATGCCGAGTTTTCGGCCATGATACCTGTTGCGGGGAGCGCTTACACCTATTCGTATGCTACCATGGGCGAGCTCTTTGCCTGGATCATAGGCTGGGACCTCGCGCTTGAATATGCCGTGGGCGCAGCAACAGTGGCCATCAGCTGGTCGCAATACCTTACTAAATTTTTATCCTGGTTTGACCTGTATTTGCCTCCACAGCTTACGCTTTCGCCTTTTGAAACTGCTAAGGCTGCCAATGGCAATATTATTAACGGAATCATCAATTTGCCAGCTGCGCTCATTGTGATTTTGGTTACCAGTATCATTATCCGGGGTACAAAAGGTTCGGCATTGGTTAATGCCATTATTGTAACCTTGAAAGTGGGCGTGGTGCTGGTGTTTATTGCGGTTGGATGGTCATTTATTAACCCGCAAAACTATCATCCCTATAT
Source organism: Mucilaginibacter sp. SG538B (assembly GCF_013376065.1). Taxonomy (NCBI): domain Bacteria; kingdom Pseudomonadati; phylum Bacteroidota; class Sphingobacteriia; order Sphingobacteriales; family Sphingobacteriaceae; genus Mucilaginibacter; species Mucilaginibacter sp. SG538B. The sequence goes on along the minus strand of NZ_JABMJI010000002.1, from coordinate 547,428 downwards.
CCCGCAAAATACCGGTGTTTGGGGCGATTATGGCTGGTCGGGCATATTGAGAGGGGCGGGATTAGTGTTTTTTGTATTTATTGGGTTTGATGCTGTATCAACTGCGGCGCAGGAGGCCAAAAACCCGCAGCGCAATATGCCTATCGGGATCATCGGCTCGCTGCTGATCTGTACGGTACTCTTTATTGTATTTGCGCACGTAATGACCGGAATGGCCAACTATAAGGAATTTATAGGTTCGGGCGCACCGGTTGCCATCGCCATTGAAAAAACGCATTACCAGTGGTTGAGCAAAGCTATTGTGCTGGCTATTTTAATAGGTTATACCTCGGTGATTTTGGTCGACCTGTTAGGCCAATCGCGTGTGTTTTTCTCTATGTCGAAAGATGGTTTGCTGCCTAAGGTTTTTTCAGAAGTGCATCCCAAATTTCGCACCCCCTGGAAATCGAATATTATGCTTTGCGCTTTTATAGCCCTCTTTGCCGCATTTGTTCCGATACGCGTGGTTGGTGAAATGACCAGCATTGGTACCTTGCTTGCATTTGTTATGGTTTGCGCCGGTGTACTTATTTTACGGAAGCAGCAGCCTGATATTCACCGGCCGTTTAAAACACCCCTTGTGCCATTGGTGCCGGTGCTGGGTATCCTGACCTGTTTTGCCATGATGACGTTTCTACCCGGCGATACCTGGTTGCGTTTGGTCATTTGGCTTGCAATTGGTTTGGTTATCTATTATACTTACGGCAAAAAGAACAGCGTTATCCGCAAAATGCTTGCAGATAAACAATAACGCCATCAATTGATGACCGAAGAGATTTTAAAACTAAAAGTTGAACGCATAAAATGGGAAACTCCAGATACGGCTACATTTTATTTGAGCAGTATTGATAGTAATCTTATCCCTTATACCGCAGGGCAGTTCATCACACTGATATTTAACCACAGGCAGGAAGAGATCAGGCGCTCGTATTCGTTAAGCTCGTCGCCCGATGAACCATACCCTGCAATAACTATTAAGCGCATTACCAACGGTGAAATATCCAGGTTTATGCTCACTAAAATAAAGGAAGGCGATGAGTTAACAGCATTAGCCCCTGCCGGCCGTTTTATCATCAGTGACCATCAGCAGGAAAAGGATCTGTTTTTATTTGCGGGCGGCAGCGGCATTACCCCTATATTTTCGCAACTGAAATATATTTTGAACCGGGAGGGTAAAAGCAGGCTAACCCTCATTTATAGTAATCAAAATGCCGCTTCCATTTTATTCAAAAACGAGCTGGATAAACTGGCAGCCAAACACCCCGAAAGGTTGACAATCATTTACCTGCTTAGCAGCGAAGGTAACCGACTCAACCCCGATAAGGTAGAAAAGCTGGTGAAGCAATACGCCAGCTTCAACCTGGCAAATGCTGAGTTTTACCTTTGCGGCCCGTTTGCTTTTATGCGAATGATCCGGTTCGACCTGGTGTATATGGGGATTGATCAGGTAAAGATCCGCCGCGAAAATTTTGTGCTCGAAACAGTTGCCGTAACAAGCAGCTTTACTAACTTTCCACCTAAAAACATCAAAATAAAATACCGGGGCGAGCTGCACGATATTGTAGTAGGCGAAAACCAATCCATACTGCAGGCCGCCCTGCAAAACAATATCCCATTACCTTATAGCTGCCGGGGAGGAATATGCTCTACCTGCATGGTTAAATGCACCGGCGGTAAAGTTGAAATGGTGAAAAATGATGTACTTACTGAAGCGGATCTTGCACAAGGATGGATCTTGACCTGCACCGGGCATCCCTTGGATGATGAGGTGGTTATTGGCCCCCCAGCCCCCTAAAAGGGGGAGTTATACCAGGAAGCGAAAGAATAATCAACGTAATCAGTGTATCAAAAATCAACGGTCGGTTGGCAAATGCTGCCTTACCGTCCTTCTGTGCACCACCGTTTTTACCTTTTTTGATTTGGATTTTTTGCGTTTGCCGAGCCAGATGATAAAGCCGGTGATTGGCAAGCTTGCACAAATCAAACTGGCCAAAAAAGCAATGGTCTTACCGGGAAGGCCTAAGATTTGCCCTACGTGAACATCATAGTTCATGTTATTCATTTTCATGCCGGCACTTTTTTGTTCATGCGCAGTACGGTTCAATAATTTGCCGGTGTATTTATCGAAAGAATAGCTATCACTTTTATAGTAGTGCAGGGCCTGTGCGTATGCGGTTACGCCTATGGCACCGGCTTTAGCAGCATCGTCGTAAATTAAAAACATTTCGGCATTTGGCGAGGCGGCTTTGGCTGATAAATATGCTTTATTGATAACCTGGGTAGTATCCATTTTGCCGTTCAACAACGAATCAGACTTGAAAACTACTTTTTCTTCGGGATGCGCTTTGCCAAGATTAGCAGCTATGTAAATAGCTTCACGCATCCAGTCAAATGATATTGACAGACCTGTTATAGCTAATATGATAGCTACGCTGGTGGCATAAAAGCCCAAAACATTATGCAAGTCGTAATTAACACGGCGCCAGCGGCCAGCCCATTTAATAGTAAAGCTGCGTTTACGGTCGCTTTTACGTTTGGGCCACCAGAGTATTATGCCGGTGATCATCAGCACCACAAAAATTATTACCGATATGCCTACTACCAGGGTGCCGATATTAGCCGGAAGCAACAGGTACAGATGAATATATTCAACGATAATAAAAAAGTTTGTGGTGGGGCTTTCGGTATGGGTGATCCTACCTGTATAAGGATTCAGATATACAAAAAGGAGGCCCTCTTTCTTGTCCGTTACCAACACCCCTGCAGGACGACCGGTGCCGTAATAGTAAACATAACTGGCGGTAGCACCTTTACGGCCTTTCAGTGCTTCGGCTTTAAGTATTGATGGTGCTATGTATGGCTTGTTTTGTACTTCAACCTTACGGTAACTGTGTATCGCATCCTGGATCTCGTCCTGAAAACAAAAGATACACCCAGTTATACTTACTATAAATACCACCAGCCCGGATATAAATCCGAGCCAGCGATGTATAAACAACAGTGTTTTTTTAAAAGGTGTCATTCATTAAAATTTGTAACCGATACTTAAACGTACGTTTGTTGGTGCTTCTGCCTGCCAGCTGTAAACAGTTTTGCCGTCGGTGCTCAATCCCTCGTGCCCACCTGAGTAAAGGTATTTGTTAAGCACGTTATTTACATTTAACGCAAAACTCATCTTCTTGACCTGGTAAGATGCGCCTGCATCTAAACGGAAATAGTTTGGCAGATCTGATGTGCCGGTGCCGAGGCTCCATGGCAGGCGGTCAAGCTGCCACTGATAGCCGCTTGAAAAGCCCAAGCCTTTTAAGCTGCCATGCTGTAAACGGTATGTTAACCAGGCATTGGTAACATGTTTTGCAAAGCCGGGAACAGGATTGCCAACATTTGCAGGGTCGGTATCTTTAGAGATCTTCGAATCGGTATAAGCATAGTTAACCATGAGGCTCAGGCCGGTTATGATTTCGCCGCGGGCATCAAATTCAACACCTTTTGTTTTAGTTTGACCTAATTGCAAAACGTAATTTGCTGCAGATTCACCATGTTTGTCGGGGTCGATTACCAACTGGTTGTTTTTAAGTATCTGGTAAGCAGATAAGGTAGTATTCCACTTTCCATCAAACCAGTCGCGTTTTAAACCGAGCTCCATGTTGTTGCCTGTAATAGGCTTAACTTTTTGGCCGCTGTATACTTTACCTGTTTGCGGCACAAAAGATTGATCATATACCGCATAAGCAGTTGTAGTGGGATCAATGTTAACACTTAACCCAAAACGGGGCGTAAATTTATGCCCTTTGGTATCGCCGGCATAAGGATCGGTTGTAGTGGCATGGGTGTAACGACCGGCAACAGTTAAACGCAATTTCTGATCAAAAAAGCCCAACTCATCCTGTACATAAAATGATTGATATTTTTCGGTATTTACAGCGTTTTTACCACGTTCGCTAAGCGGAACCGATCTATCAAACACAGGTAAAGTAACAGGGCCATTATTTGGATTGTGGATATTGAAAGGGTTTGCGGGATCAGGATCAAGCGAGCTTGATTGAAAATAATCCGGAATGTAGTACTTGTCGCCAATATCAAGGCCGCTTAACAGGCGGTGAACAACTTTGCCTGTATTAAATTCGCCGTTTAAAAAAGCCTGGGCAAATTTGTTTTTGTTAACAGCATCCCATAAACCAAGGTTACGGTCAACATCGCCGTTGCTGCTGATGCTGTTTATCCAATAGCTATATGCCGTTTGCTTATAATAAAAATAAGCACCCTGCGCGGTAACTTTCCACTTGCTGTTAAAGGTATGCTCATAAGTTAAAAACGCACTTTGGTCCCGGATGCCCGATGATGGCGAATTTGAAGGCGCGTTAGTAAAGTTGCGCGGCAGTGTTGCATAGCCATCAGTGGAGAACAGGTAGGCGGTACCAAAGGCATTCATGCGCTGGTACTGGTAGGTATACTCGGCAGTGAGGGTATTTTTGCTGTCGAATTTGTAGCGTAATACGGGAGCGATAGCCGTACGGTTGGTAAAATCATACGGGCGCCATGATTTTGAAAGCTGGCCCATCAGGTTGAGGCGGTATTGCAGTTTACCGTTTTTAGTAAGTACGCCGTCAAAATCGGCAGTGGCACGGTAGCTGTTAAAACTGCCTGCAGTAAAACTGAATACCTGGCTGGTAGTGCCGGTAGGCTTTTTGGTAACTACGTTATAAAAACCCGAGGGGTTGCCGTTGGCCAGCATGAATGCAGCAGGGCCTTTTACAAATTCAATCCTGTCAACAAATGACATATCCTCGGTTAGCGGGCCCCAGGTAGCTTCGATGTTCATACCGTTGCGGAAAGGTGCAAGCCTGTCGCCACGGGCATTTACACGGGCATAATTGCCCCAATGCTCCTGCATGGTTAAGCCGCTCACATTGCGCGATACGCCTTCGAGCATGTTAAAGATCTGCTGGTCCTTGATCTGGTCGGAAGATACCACCTGGATATTTTGTGCCACTTCAAGTAAAGGCTCGTTTAACCTCAGGCTGGGTGAGGGATCGTCGATCTTATATTTTTGTTTCCTGCCCGAAATTAAGACCTCACCAATTTGGTTGGCGTTTTCGCGCAGCATAAAGTTTACGGTAACGCGTTGTCCATCGGCCAGTTCAACTGCTTTTTCTTCAGAAGCCAGGCCCACAAACGTTACTTTAATGGTGTAGCTGCCCGGTTTTACCTTGTTAAAGGTAAACCTTCCGCTTTCGCTGGTAACCGTGCCTGCGGATATGCCATTACCTTTAAGGCTTACGGTTACACCGGGAACGGTTTGGCCATCGGCAGTCGTGATTGTGCCGGTTATGGTGCCGGGTTTTACCTCGGCCAGCGCGGGTATGTTGAAGAGCAGCAAAACTGCACATAATAAAAGAGGAGGAAGCTTACAGAAAGAGTGTATGGATTTGGACATTTTATTCAGGATTAACAGGAATGATAGGGTTGTTAACTTAAAGCAGGAACTGTAATACACTCCTGCTTTTTATTTAATGGCTGTTTTAAAATTTATAGGTTGCGCTTAATGCAAAACTTCTTAGTTTTTGAGGGTTAATGGTGGTGTAACCTATCCAGTATTTTTCATTGGTAAGGTTGTCAAGCTTAGCGCCAAACCGGTATTTATTAGTATCATAAAATGCTGATGCTCCTAATACGGTGTAAGCCGGCAGGGTAAATACCCCAATGGCCCGGCTGTTTACGATCTTATTATCGCTGGCATAGTTGCCGCCGAAACCCAAACCAAAACCTTTCACCGCACCTTGATGAAACTTGTAGCTTACCCAAAAATTTGCCAGATATGGCGATGAGGCGGTTGCAGGCCGAAGACCTTCAACGCCGGCATCGGCGCTTTTGGTAAGCTTTGAATCATTATATGAAAAACCTGCTACGATGTTAAGGCCAATTATTGGGTTGGCTATTACTTCGGCTTCAAAGCCTTTGCTGTATTGGGTTCCGTCCTGTACCGAAAGAATGGGATTTATGGTGGAAGGACGTACGATATTTTTCACTTTGATATCATAGTAACTTAGCGTACCGCTCAATTTACCATCGAAGAGATCAAGTTTTACGCCACCTTCAATTTGATTGGCTTGCTCAGGCTTAAGCGGTTGGTTGTTTTCGGTAGTACCGGTTTTGTTGTTAAAGCTGTTTTGATAATTGGCAAACAGCGATATGTGGTCTTTAACGGGTTGGTAAACCAAACCAAATTTTGGCGAAAAGGCGGTTTGCTTATATGCCCCGGATGTGGTTTGAGTTGTTGGGTCATAGTTGCCTTTGTTGTCAAACCTGTCTACGCGTAAACCTGCCGATGCTATCAGTTGATCCGTAATATTAAACACATCAGAGATATAAGCGCTGTAGGTATTCCGTTTAAACATGGAAGGGTAGGTAAAACCATAAATGCCGGTAGCATAAAGGGCGTCCATAGCCGCTTTGTTGAAATTGCGGTAGTTTTGATTGCCGGTTACAGATATAGTATCGAGCGTACTGCCAAAAAAATATTGCTGCGAGTTTTCCCTGAAGAAGTCCAGGCCGCCTACAAACCGGTTACGGAATTTACCTATTTTGAAGTCGCCGTTAAAGTTTTGCTGGATCTCGATCATGTCATCTTTACTTTTGCGGGTTGACTGATCGTTACGGGAAATAGAATCGCCTGGCAACAGGTAGTAGTAAGGGCCAAAGCCGTTCGAATAGCTATGGGTGAGGCTCAGGTTGGTACGTGTTGTCCAGGCGTTGGAGATCTTGTATTTTACTTCGCCATAAAAATTCCTGTTTTGTGACGTTTGAGTCAGGTCATTTCCATGATAGCTTTGTTTGTAGTCGAGCTTGAACTGATCGGCACGACTGTAGCCCAGGGCATCAATGGTTTGTCCGTAAGGGAAAAAGAAAATAGATTTTCCGATATTGGTGCCATATGACAATTCAGCATCGGCACTAATGGTTAACCTGTCGGAAGCCTTATAAACAATGCTTGGGTCAATAACCAAATTCCGTGAAAAGCCGTTGTTCTGGAAACTGCCGTCATGATTAAAAGCGGTGTTTAAACGGAAGAGTACCTTTTTATCTTTATCGAGCGGAGTGTTAATATCGGCGCTGCCCCGGTAAAAACCAAAATTGCCGCCAGATAAGCTCACTTCTCCGCCAAATGTATCATAAGGTTTCTTGGTAACACGGTTGATCAGGCCGCCATATGAGGTTAAAGAACTTCCGAATAAAGTAGCAGAGGGGCCTTTAATAATCTCAATCCTGTCGATGTTAGCCGCGTCAATGCCATTAGTTATAATCCCTGCAATGCCGTTACGCATGGTACTTTGTACAATAAAGCCCCTGCTATTATAATAAGCGCCGCCATCGCCGCCACGACCGGTAGCTTCCCACATTTTTTGGATCCCAGGGGCATTTTTTATAGCATCATCAACAGAAAATATCAATTGTTCCTGCATCAGCTGGCTGCTTATGGTATTATAAACTTGTGGGTTTTCGAGGTTGCTTAAAGGCATTTTGGCAACATCCTCGCTTCGTGAACGTTTAAATTTATTGGTTTTATTAGCATTTATATTTACTTCCTGCAAACCATGAATAGTATGATCAACAGTAATAACAGGCAACACAGTTGTTTGCCCGGCTGTTACGGTTACTGGTTTTTCCTGTCCTTTTGTGCCAACTTCAGATACTACAAGTGTATAATCTCCTTGCGGGGCTTTAATTTCAAATAAGCCGTTTTCATCGGTTATGGTACCGTACCTGGTGCCTTTAAGTACTGCCGAAACGTTTTCGGCAGGCCCATTTTTTATGGTGACAATTTTACCTTTAAGGATGCCTCTGGCTTGCTGGGCAAGGGCCGGGATGGTGCCTATAAGTAGCACTATAAATGAAAGTGAAAAGATTTTTGAGAAAGATGGTTTGGGTTGATCCATTTTATTTAGACTAAATATAAATAATAGCGCAAAAGTAGTCAGGCGGGTGTTATAATGCAAATTATTTATAATAAATCTAAATAGTACACTTAATGTACCTGTTGTTCAGATGCTTGTGGATATAAGAATGGAAAATTGCTAATCCGGCAAGGGATTGCCAAAGCAATACCATCGAAATTATTCAGAAAAAGAGTAGTTAAATTTAAGAATCATGTAAACGGGTTCCTTCTATAATCCTGAAGGCTGTCATCATCTAACGAAGACTTGCGAAGTCCCCCAAACTTCGTGAGTCTGGTAGATAGATAAGCAATTACTAAATATCCATCACTTCCTTTTTCTTTTTGCTTTTCATCCGCTTTGGCACAAATTCCAGGATTTCAGCTTTTAGTGCTTCAATCATGCGGCGTTTTAAAAAGTTGCGCTGTATCACAATGCTTACCTCACGGGCAGGTTCGGGTGATTTAAAATAGCGCACCTTATCCAGTTGTTTCTCGCTAAGCTCAGATAGGGCCAACTCAGGGAGGATGGTAGCCCCGTTATTTTGATCGACCATGCGTTTTAGGGTTTCAACGCTGCCGGTATTGTATTCAAAATGCTGAAAGCCACGGGTTGATTTACGTCGCTGGCAAATATTCAAAACCTGCTCGCGCATGCAATGGCCTTCGTTCAGGATCCAGATCTCCTCCATATCTATATCATCCGGCACAATATTTTTCTTTTTAGAAAGTTTGCTGTTTTTAGATACATAGGCTACAAAATTTTCATAAAATACAGGGATTTCGGTAAGGTTGTTTTCATGAAGCGGGGTAGAAAGGATGCCGCAGTCAAGCATACCAAGCTTTAGCTGTTGAATGATCTCTTCGGTAGTTTGTTCCCATACAATCAGTTTTACCTGCGGATATTTTTCAATAAAGCCATGGATGATTTTGGGTAATATGTAGGGTGAAACGGTAGGGATAATGCCTACCCGTAATTCGCCCGACAGTTCCTTTTGCCTATCGGATATAATTTCCTTGATCTTTTCGCTCTCAGACAGCATTACACGTGCCTGCGTAATTATTTCAATTCCTATTTCGGTAGGCACAACGGGTTGTTTGCTTCGGTCAAAGATCTTAACGCCAAGCGTATCCTCCAGTTTTTGTACCTGCATACTTAATGTTGGTTGGGTAACAAAACATTTTTCGGCTGCCAAAACAAAGCTGCGATAGGTATCAACAGCCACAATATACTCCAGTTGTGTGATAGTCATGTAATATAGATAAATGCTATGTAAAGGTAATAAATATTGATTTTATCTATTCAAATATTTCGCAAGGCTGGATTATAAATGTAACTAATATGAAAACAAAAAAGATGTTAAATACCCGCATTTCTAATAAACTAAAGTCCCGTAAACGGCCACTTAAATATTGTAAAACAGCTTGCCAGTCCTTCTGTTAAAATAAATTTTGCAGCCGGATTTTTGGATATTGTTATTTGTTCCGCAGTTCGGTATCTCTGCCAATAATTTCTCTTAAAACAAAACCATTAAATCCTTACTTTAGGATATATGCTTCCTTTATTAATTGCCGAACAAATTCGCGAGGGCGATGCTTATACTATCGCTAATGAACCTGTTGCTTCTATTGATTTGATGGAACGCGCCTCAAAAGCTTTTGTGGGTTGGTTCGTTAACCGTTTCCCCGATAAAAACGAGCCGATAACTTTTTACTGTGGTACAGGGAATAACGGCGGCGACGGGCTTGCCATTGCGCGTATTTTATGTGATCATCATTATAATAAGCTCAACGTTGTAATAGCCCGGTTTTCTGATAAGGCCTCGGAGGATTTTAATATCAATTTTGAAAGGCTAAAACAAACTTGCGTATCTATAAAAGAACTTGCCAAAGATGAAGAGATCCCGGCGGATAGCAGCCCGGTAATTATTGACGCCCTGCTTGGCAGCGGCTTGAACAAACCGCTCACCGGCAATTATGAACGGCTGGTTGAGTTCATTAATGATTTGGGCCGAATAGTTGTTGCTGTTGATGTACCCACAGGTTTTTTTTCGGAAGGGGAGGTAGCCAGGGATACCATTGCAATAAAAGCCGACCTTGTAATTACTTTTCAGCAGCCTAAAATCAATTTCCTGTTACCGGAATCGGCACCTTATATCAATTGCTGGGAGGCCGTGAATATTGGCATTAACGAAAAATTTATCCAGTCGTTAAATTCAACATATCAGCTTGTTGAAGAAAAAGATGTGAGACAAATACTAAAACCACGTCATCGTTTCAGCAATAAAGGCACATTTGGTCATGTGCTGATTATTGCAGGGCGGGCAAAAACCATGGGAGCAGCGCTATTAAGCTCATCAGCTGCAGCACACGCAGGGGCCGGCCTGACAACCGCATGCATCCCCGAAAGTGGTTTAACCGCACTCAACAGTTATCAGCCCGAAATTATGGCCGTAGTCAGGAACGGCGATGAGGTGCCTGATATTGATTGGGATAAATTTAGCTCGATAGCTGTGGGACCTGGTTTAGGCAAGGACGCCGAAGCCTTAACATTATTAACAGCAATCATCAAAAACTATAAACAACCGTTGGTTGTTGACGCCGACGCGTTGAACCTGCTTGCAGAAAATAAGACATTATTAACCCAGCTACCCGCGGGAAGCATCTTAACCCCGCACATGAAAGAGTTTGACAGGCTTTTTGGTGAACATATCAACTGGTGGCAGCGGCTGCAAACCGCTATAAAAAAGGCAAAGGAGTTAAACCTGTGTATCTTGCTGAAAAATGATTATACCATCATCGCTACACCCAATGGCAAAGCTTTTTTTAACTCATCAGGAAATGCTGCTATGGCAAGCGGAGGTATGGGCGATGTACTTACCGGCGTAATAGCTGCGTTGCTTGGGCAAAAGTATCCGCCGGATCAGGCTTGCATCATTGGTGCCTATATTCACGGTAAGGCCGGCGATGAACTCGCATTGCCAAACCGGATGCATGTTGTTTTACCCGGTAAGCTTATTGCACAATTGCCTGTTACTATGGCAAAGTTAAGGGCATAAAAAACGGCTGCAAGTATCATACAGCCGTTTTAATTAACTATTAACTGATCTTATAAAGAACTAAATACTCAAATCCGGGAGTTAGGTTTATCAGGTTCACTGGTTCTCGTTTATGTCCTAACTAATCATAAGACGTTTGCACGTTCCTATTAGTTACAAAAAAACTAATAATTGGTTTTGGTTTTCGTTAAAAAAATGTTAAATTATTAAACCAGTGTAGTTTAGGTTTACACAAAATACAAGTAATTAACGTATAAAAATCGAAAAGCTTACATTTTTTCGGATTTATTCCCAAAAAATGTAAGCTTTTAATCATTATTGAGCCCTGGGAGGCCTTTTTCGCTTTAATATTTGCCCATTACCACCATTTGCGATAGTGTTGGACTTTCACTGCCACCTCTTGGCTCAAGAGTTACCGCGAAGGCATCGGCCGAGGCTATGGCTTTCATATTTTTGAATCCGCTTGAATCTGCCGTGGCGTCAAATACACCCAAATCAACAGGTTTACCGCCTACCAGTGCCCAAAGCTGGTATTGATGAGCCTGGTCATTTGCAGGCAATTTAAGGCCTTCCAGGTCAATCACCACTTTTTGTTTGGATGGGCTAAAGGCTACGGTCATCACAGACTCAGGCGATTTTTTAGTTCCTTTCAGACGGATCAGTTTAAATGAGGTATCCCGTAAGAGGTTCAGCTCGTTATCCTTTGCGCTAACGGTAGTGCTAAAATGCTGGTTTTGCAACTGCATGGCATTTAGGCGGGTATTGGTGTCATTAAGGCGGTTGTAAAGGTTATACAAAGCCACCGCGCTTGCTAACAATAAAACAAGGCATGCGGCAAATGCATATTTATAAAAATTAATTTCTTTTTGTTTGTCGGGCGGCCGTGTAACCATAACTTTTTCCCGTTCGGTATGGGTTTGTGTAGGAAAGTCATTATCGTCGCCAAAATTAGTAAGTAAGCTTCCTAATACACGGCTGCGTAAATGTTCAGATGGTTCAATCGCGTTTTCTCCGGCATACAGTTCCATTGAGCGTTCAATTTCGTTAAGCTCAGCCCTAATACCGGGATGCTTTGAAGCCAGTTCTTCAACCTGTAGCTTTTCGGCAGGGGTAACATCCCCCAATACGTAAAGCTCCAGTATCCCTGTTTCAATATATGCTTTTAAATCTTCCACTTCAATTAAAATGTTTTCTGAGTTCCTGGATACCCATTCTTAACCGGGTTTTAACGGTGCCCAACGGAATGCCCAATTCTTCGGCAGCTTCCACATGGGTATAGCCTTTAAAATAAACCAGCTCGATGATCAGTTTTTGCTCGGGTTTTAGTGTTTGCACTAAATTTTTAACACCCATTAACTCAGGTTTATAAACCGTGTTTCTCTGCTCGTCAATGAAAGTTACGTTATTTTCAATATCCTGGTTTTTATTCTGATTCTTAAAATCTTTCGATCTGGTCTTATCTATTGCAAGGTTGCGCGCGATATTAACCATCCAGGTAAATAAACGGCCTTTTTCAGTACTGTAGCTTGAAAAGGAATGCCAGATTTTTACAAAAGTTTCCTGTAAAACATCTTCGGCTATAGTGGTGTCATTTATAATGCGTGATATTACCCCGAATAAGGAGGCCGAATACATATCATATAAAGCTTCGACGGCAATTTTTTCCCGGTGCCGCAATGATAACACCAGTTCTTCTTCCGACATCGATATTTTTCGTTTCTTACTCAACCCGATGAAGATATAAAGGAATTATCACATTTCAAACAAGTGTTTTTCTGCATGGTAAGATGAGCGCACCAGCGGCCCGCTTTCAACATACCTGAACCCTTTTTGAAGGCCAAATTCCTTATAACGTGCAAATTGATCGGGATGGATCCAGTCAATCACCGGATGATGGTTACGTGTAGGCTGTAAATACTGCCCCAGCGTAAGTATATGAACACCTGCAGCCAGCAAATCATCCATTGCTTCTAAAACATCCTCCTCGGTTTCGCCCAAGCCAAGCATAATGCCTGATTTTGTACGCAAGCCCGCTTCTGAAATATGTTTCAGGGCTTCAAGACTGCGGTCATATTTTGCCTGGATCCGCACCTCTTTGGTAAGGCGCCTTACAGTTTCCAGGTTGTGTGATACAACTTCGGGCCTGGTTTCCAAAACGCGGGCAAGGTTATCCCAGTTGCCTTTAAAATCGGGCAGCAGGGTTTCTAAAGTAGTATCGGGGCTTTCACGGCGAATGGCATTGATGGTTTCGGCCCAAATAATGGAGCCGCCGTCTTTCAAATCATCACGATCGACGGAGGTAATAACGCAATGTTTTACCTGCATTAGTTTTACAGAAGTTGCTACGCGGTTGGGCTCATCAACATCAACAGCTAAAGGCCTGCCGGTTGCAACTGCACAAAACGAACACGAACGGGTGCAAATATTACCAAGGATCATGAAAGTGGCCGTGCCGGCACCCCAGCACTCGCCCATATTAGGGCAGTTACCGCTTTCGCATATGGTATGCAGTTTATGAGTATCAACAAGGCTGCGTACGTGAGCATATTCTTTTCCTGTAGGAAGCTTAACCCTAAGCCAATCAGGCTTACGTACAGGCTGGCTAACAGCAGGAACTACCGGCAATTCAATCATGGTACAAATGTAGTTAAATATTTAGTTGATGGGGAATGGTTCATAGTTCATAGTAGCAGCAAATGACTGCAAAATGATCATCAGCATTTGCAGCAACGTAATTAATACTAAAAATACTTTATGAACCCATGAACCATGAACTATGATCCATGAACAAAATCTAAATCAGCACTTCTAAAGTTTCGTCAACGGAGATGCCGCTGTGAGACTGGTCAAGAATGCATTCGCCATTTTTAATGAGTAACAGTTGGGGCGATTCGTGGTGTACCTGGAACAATTGTGCTACCTGGTTTGACAGGTCGCGGTATTTGATCAGGTCTAAAAAGTAAAGGGGCATATTTTCGGGAAGATTATCCCAGTCAAGCTCAAAACGCCTTTTGGCCATCATGCTGATGGAGCAGCGTGTGCTATGTTTAAATATAAGGCTATAGCCCTCTTGTTGTTTGATCGCCATTAGCTGATCGGCCGTCTCCAACGAAATCCAGTTCATATTATTAATAGTTAAAATGCTATAACGTAATTATAACACAAAAACTGTGTAGTGTGTTTAAACAGGTTTAAAAATGACAATTAACTGTTAACGGCCTGTTTTAGGATATGAACCGTAAGCCGGGCATAATTTATTTGAGCAGGATGATGCTGTTGCAACTGCCGCGGCTATAAGTGCTATATAAACTAATTTTTTCATATTGAGCTAAAATTAATTGCTTTAACGGGTTTTAACTGTTTAATGTTTCAGCAAGAGCTGCCATTTTAATGGCCGTGATGGCCGCTTCGTCGCCTTTATTACCATGTTTACCGCCGGCCCTGTCAATGGCCTGTTGCTGATTATCAGTAGTTAAAACACCAAATATAACAGGTTTTGAGTATTTTACGGCAACATTACTTACTCCGTTTGCTACCGCGTTGCAAATAAAATCAAAATGCCTTGTTTCGCCCTGTATTACACATCCCAGGCAAATTACAGCATCAAGGTTGCCTTTTTTTAATAACAGCTCTGCTCCCGATGTAAGTTCAAAGCTGCCCGGTACCTGGTATGAAAAAATGTTTTCGGCCAGTGCGCCATTGCTTATCAGGCTTTTGTATGCACCCTGGTAAAGTGCATTAGTAATTTCGGCATTCCATTCGGCCACAACTATGCCAAAACGGTACGGTGCTGCTGATGGTATTTCGGTATTCGAAAAGTCGGAAAGGTTTTTAAGATGGGTAGCCATGATATTATTTTAATGTTTTAAGGTTGGAATGTTGTAAAGTTGCAAGGTCCATATAAAAATGCCGAAAGGTTGTAGTGTTACGGAGTTTTAACTCATGATAACATTACAACCTTTCAACATTGCAACTTTTAACAAATCTAACTGTTATTGTTTTGCTTCGGCGCGGGCTATATACTCGTCGATATTTTGAGCTTCAGCGCTTTCAGGATATTCGGTTTTTATTCTTTTATAAGCTTCAGCAGCTTCTTTATTGTTTTTTTGAGCCTCATAAGTTAAACCTAACTTCTTAAGGTAAAGCGGCGATAAAAATTTATTCTTTGCTTTATCAGCAGCTTTGCTGAAATAAGTTTCTGCTTTTTCGTAATCTTTCAGTTCAACATAAGCGTCGCCTGTGCTGCCAAAAGCCTCGGCTGCTACCATGTTATCGTCGCCGCGGTAATTGGTTAGGTTATCAATTGCTTTGCGGTAGTCACCTTTATTTAAATAAGCTGTACCTAAGTAAAAATAAGCAAGGTTAGCAGCTTTGGTATTGCTGTAATCGCTGATGATCTTTTCAAAACCAGGGAAACCGGCATCGCCTTTAATGGCTTTGTCCCAGTTTTTTTGCTGCCAAAAATCCTGCGCTTTGTACATTTGGTTAGCGGCAGTAACTTCACGTGGACCTAAGTATAATTTAATGTAAATGAAATAAATAGCAATAAGGGCAATAATAGCCCCTACAATAAATAGTAAGCTTTTCTGGTTCTCGCGTACAAATTTGCCACTCTGACCAAAATTGTTTTCTGGTGCTGCAATTTTGGTGTTCGCCTGGGTTTTTGACATTGTTGTTCTAAAATTAAGTTTGCAAAAATACGGTTTTCAAATTTACTGGCAATACCTTTTGTATTAAATCTTTAAAGAGAGTGGTTCATGGTTAATAGTTCATGGTTCATAGCCGCTGGTAGCTTCTTTACACGTTAAAAAGGATGTTAATGCTTAATAGATTTAAAGATTACTATGAACTATTAACCATGAACCATGAACAACTCAAAAAAACGTAACTTTGCCATCCCATGCACCTGCAACAGCTGTCAGTTATTAACTTTAAAAATTACGATGAAGCCGAACTGGTTTTCAGCGAGGGGGTTAACGCTTTTACAGGTAATAATGGCGCCGGCAAAACCAATTTGCTTGATGCTATTCATTACCTGTCGTTATGTAAAAGCTATTTTAACCCGATAGACAGCCAGCAGATTAAACAGGGTACCGATTTTTTTATCATCACCGGCATCTTTAATAAAAACAATCAGCCCGAAGCTGTTGCCTGTTCTGTAAAGCGTAATCAAAAGAAACAGTTTAAGCGCAATAAAAAAGATTATCAGCGCCTGGCTGATCATATCGGACTGTTACCGCTGGTAATGATATCACCAAATGATACCAGTATCATAACCGAAGGTAGCGAAGAGCGCCGAAAGTTTATCGATAATGTGATATCGCAAACAGATAATCATTATCTGGATGAACTGATTGTTTATAATAAAATTCTTACCAATCGTAACGCGCTTTTAAAGCAGGTAGCGGATACAGGGCGATATGATGCCGGCTTGTTTGAAGTGATTGATGAGCAATTGAACGCTTCGGGCAATCGCATTTTTGAAAGGCGCCGGGCCTTTATGGAGGGTTTTGTTACTATATTTAATAGGCATTACAGTTTTTTGAGCGATAATGCCGAGCATGTTGACCTCGTGTATGAATCGCAACTGCTTGCCGATGATTTAAATAATTTATTAAAAAAGAGTTTTGACCGTGACAGGGCGTTGGAGCGTACCACGGCGGGCATTCACAAAGATGATCTGCAATTCAATATCCATGGTATGGCCATGAAAAAGTTTGGGTCGCAGGGACAGCAAAAGTCATTTTTAATTGCCCTTAAACTTGCTCAATATACTTTTTTATACCAGCAAAAAGGATTTAAACCCTTGCTTTTGCTTGATGATATTTTTGACAAGCTTGATGACGGCCGGGTTACCAAATTAATGCAAATGGTATCCAACAACGATTTTGGCCAGGTTTTTATAACCGATACA
Organism: Mucilaginibacter sp. SG538B; assembly: GCF_013376065.1. Classification (NCBI taxonomy): domain Bacteria; kingdom Pseudomonadati; phylum Bacteroidota; class Sphingobacteriia; order Sphingobacteriales; family Sphingobacteriaceae; genus Mucilaginibacter; species Mucilaginibacter sp. SG538B. The sequence goes on along the minus strand of NZ_JABMJI010000002.1, from coordinate 530,483 downwards.
GGGGTTGAACGTGTTGAAAGCGTTTTTAATAAAATAGGGGTACCTGTTAAACTATTTAAAGTAAAGGGAGGAGCGATTGATGCGTAAAACCAACGACAAAACACTTAAGGAAGCTATTGAACAAATGCTTAATGTGTATAAGATCAAGCGGCGTTTTGACGAAACCGGCGTTATTACTGCCTGGCCCGACCTGGTAGGCAAATCAGTAGCCAATCGCACCAAAGAGTTATTTGTGCGCGATAAGAAATTATTCCTGCGGATAGAATCATCAGTAATAAAAAATGAATTGATGCTGATGCGCAGCCAGATAATTGAAAAGATAAATAACGAAGCTAAAAGTGTGCTTGTTGAGGAAATTATCTTCCTCTAAGCATGCGTAAGCTGTTATGCTTTAATTTGATATCATCCGTAAGCTTTGAATAAGCAAGAATGAACAGACCGGGAATGGTAAGCGCAAGCTGGGCTTCGGGGTGTGTTCTGTAAAGCATTAGTGATCCAATAACCAACATTACCAATATAAGTACGTAAAATATGTATTTGAATAATGGTTTCATGTTTTGTGATATTATTGGTTGATTAAATATGTAATATTGTTTAGGTGGATATTGTAAAGTTACAAAAAACGTAACCATAATTACAAAAAAAACGTAAAAATTTCGGGTGTAACTTTTGGTTTATATAATTACACCCGAAATAAGTTACTTAAAACCTTTCAAAAGCCGAGAAAAAGAAGTTTCCTTCAATGTCGGCATTCTCGTCAGAGTCTGAGCCATGAACGGCATTTTCACCAATTGATCTTGCATACAGGTTACGAATGGTACCTTCAGCGGCATCGGCCGGGTTAGTGGCGCCAATCAGTTTACGGAATTCGGCAATAGCGTTGTCTTTTTCAAGAATAGCTGCTACAATAGGGCCCGATGACATAAATTCAACCAATCCATTATAAAAAGGACGTTCTTTGTGCACTTCATAAAACTGGCCCGCTTTTTCGGCAGATAATTTAGTGTATTTAAGCGCCACGATTTTAAAGCCGTTTTTGGTAATAATGTCTAAAATAGCACCGATATGCCCGTCTGCAACGGCATCAGGCTTTATCATGGTAAATGTTCTGTTGTTTTTCATTGAAATAATTGTTTCTTTTTTGGGTTATTAATAGATTAAATGCCTTTGTTACGTTAGTTTTAAAATATAAGCTTACTGATGCTTATGATAACATTTAAAATTTGCGGCAAAAATAGGCTTTTGTTACTGTAAGATAAAGCTTTTTGAATTAAATTAGATGGTTTGTATTTCATTTATTTATTTAGCTTTGCAACTCTTTTTTAAGAATTGATGTTAGATTTAGCTTCGCTTACTGACCTTTTAACGAAACCTCAAAAAATAGTGATCACTACCCATCATAAACCTGATGGTGATGCTATGGGGTCGTCATTAGGCTTATATAATTATTTGATACAGCAGGGCCATCATGCCAGGGTTATTGCCCCTACAGATTATCCTGACTTTTTAAGCTGGCTGCCGGGTAACGAGAATGTTATTATTTATACCGAACACCGCGAAGAAGCTGCCGCCCTTATAGCAGATGCGAAACTTATATTTTGCCTCGACTTTAATGCGCTGAGCCGTATCAATGACATGGGCGAGCTGGTTGGCGAGAGTAATGCCTATAAGATCATGATCGATCATCACCTGGAGCCTGCCGATTTTGACGATTACAGGCACTGGGATATCAATGCCTGTGCTACTGCGCAGCTGGTATATGATTTTATAGTAAACCAGCTTCACCACAAAGAACTTGTAAATAAGGATGTGGCAACCTGCCTTTACACAGGCATCATGACCGATTCGGCTTCATTCAGGCTTCCCAACACTACATCCGGAGTTCACCGCATAGTTGCCGATTTGATAGATGCCGGTGCGGTTAACTGGCGCATTCATGAGTTGGTGTATAATAGCGCATCTGAAAACAGGCTGCGCTTTTTAGGCCATTGCCTGGCTAATTGCCTGGAGGTGTTGCCCGAATTTAATACAGCTATAATTGCAGTTAACAAACATGACCTGGAACGTTTTGATGTTGAAACAGGCGACACAGAAGGTGTGGTAAATTATGCATTATCGATGGCAAGCATCCGTTTGGCTGCTTTCATAGTTGAACGAAGCGACAGGGTAAAACTTTCATTACGCTCAAAAGGCGAGTTCCCGGCCAACGAGATTTGCAAAAAATACTTTAATGGCGGCGGTCATCGCAATGCGGCCGGCGGTCATTCTGAGGGTAGCCTTGAACAGGTTATACAACAATTTAAACAAATTTTACCCGAATATAAAAAACTATTAATACAGTAAAAAAGTAATGATGAAAAGAAAACTGATGTTTCTGTCACTTGCGGCTATTGGATTTGCAAGTTGCAACGGTGGGTTTAAGCAAGGCGAAGGTGGCTTGCTTTATAATATCCACACCTCAAAAGGCAATCCTAAAGTTAAGGAAGGTGACTTTATGACACTGAACATGATCCTCAAAACCGATAAGGATTCAATTATCAATAACTCTTATGATAACGGCCAGCCTATACCAACGCTGATGCCTAAACCTCAAACCAAAGGTGATATTGTTTCTGGCTTAGCATTATTGGGCGAAGGTGATAGCGCCACCTTTAAAATTGCTGCTGATTCGGTATTTAAAGGCGGTCAGCAACGCCCGCCGGGCTTTAAAGGTAAATACCTGGTTTATACTATTAAAATTGAAAAGGTAGTTGCTAAAGGCGCACTTACCGAGCAAGTTTTCCGCGATCGCGTTACCCAATACATGAAAGGTCAAACCGACGCCCTTAAAGGTAAAGAGCCTGCCAAGATACAGGGTTACCTGGATGCACATAAAGACCTGAAATTTGTAAAAACTGCATCAGGTTTAAATTATGCAGTTACTACACCAGGCAGTGGTGTTAACGTAGCAGTAGGTGATACAGCAGTAATCAATTATACTTTAAGGCTTGTTACCGGCAAAGTTTTGGAAACAAGTGTTAAAGCAGTAGCTGTAAAAGAAAAGATGCAGATCAACCCGATGAACCCTTATCAGCCAATCCGTATTCCGGTAGGTGAAGGTAAAGTGATCAAAGGCTGGGACGAAGCTTTTCAATTGTTTAATAAAGGGACTAAAGCGATGTTGGTTATTCCATCATCATTAGGTTATGGCGATCAGGGAAGCCAGCAAATGCAGCCTTATACGCCGCTTGTATTTGAAGTTGAGCTGGTAAATATCATCCACCCAAATCCAAATGCACCAAAACCGGTTGCACCGCAAATGCAAATGCCAACCCCGACAACGAAATAATTATTATGTTTTACAAGGCCTTTCCTGCTCAAAGCAGGAAAGGCTTTTTTATTTATAACTTATGAAAAAACATATTTTTTCTTTTTTATTGCCGGCGCTTTCCGCGCTTGCTTTAAATGCAGGTGCACAAACGGCTGGTTTGCAGAAAACCGCTAAAGGCGCGCTTTACCAGATCTATACTGCTAACCCGGGCAACAAAGCTAAGATCAACGATGTGCTTACTTTTAACTTTATCCAGAAAACCGATAAAGATTCAGTACTGTTCAGTAGTTATAAGGCAGGGCATCCCGTACAAGCCCAGGTGCAGGCCTCGCAAAATGTAGGCGACCTGATGGAAATATTCCCGCTGCTTGCAGCAAAAGACAGTGCCCTGGTTAAAATTCCAACCGATTCGGTATTTGTTGGTCATGAAGAAGCCCGTCCGCCATTTTTACCTAAAGGCAGCTTTCTTACTTTTATTTTAAAGATAGAGAAGGTTCAATCGTTAAATGATGCCATTGCCGAAAGGAATGCAGGCCTTGAAAAACTAAAACAAGCTGAAACAGCCGACAGAGAAAGCTATATTACGGCACATGGTCTTAAACCTGTTACTACAGCTTCAGGCTTAAAATACGTGATAACCAGCCCAACAACCAAAAGAAAGCCACTTAACGGCGATACCGTGCTGGTAAATTATACCGGAAAGTTGCTTAACGGTAAACTGTTTGATACCAGTATTGAAGCTAACGCCAAAGCGGCGGGTATACAACAACCAGGCCGTCCGTATGAGCCTATAAGCGTTGTTTTAGGCGAGCACAGGGTAATATCAGGTTGGGATGAAGGTTTGCTTTTATTAAATGAAGGTTCAAAAGCAACATTTATCATTCCTTCAAATCTTGCCTACGGCGAACGTCCTTACGGATCCGAAATCCCCGGATACAGCACATTGGTATTCGATATCGAACTGGTAAAAGTAAAACCAGGCAAACATGCCGCGGTTACCCCGAAACCGGCTGCTGGTAAAGCTCCACTAAAAAAAGCCGGCACAAAGAAACCGGCCGCTAAAAAGAACTGATAGAAGAAACCTCTCGCCAAAAGCGGGAGGTTTTTTGTTGGTAGTCGTCAGGTAATTAATTGAAAGTATCGATACTTTACCGCTATAAATTCGTTATTAAGTATTCAAGGTTTATTTTTGCAGCATGGTTTTAACCGACACGCACACCCATCAATACTACGAAACCATTCCTGAAAAACGCGCGGCGTTAATGCAGCGTTGTATCGATAATAACATTACCCGTTTATTTTTACCCAATGTTGATGCGGCTTCCGTTCCGCTGGTTTATGGTTTGGCGAATGAGTATCCTCAATATTGCTACCCGATGCTGGGCTTACACCCTTGTGATGTAAAGGAGAATTGGGAAGAAGAACTTTCGGCCATCATGAATGCCCATCAGCAAAACAGGATCTATGCCATAGGTGAGATAGGTATTGACCTGTATTGGGATAAAACGCATTTAAAAGAACAGGTAGATGCGTTTGTGAAACAGATCAACTGGGCCAAAAGCCTTGATCTGGCTATTGTGATCCACTGTCGCGATGCATTTGATGAGGTATATGAGGTGCTGAAGCAGGAAGCGGATGAAAAGTTACGGGGTATTTTTCATTGTTTTGGAGGTACTGTTGAGCAAGCCCAAAAAGTGATCGACCTTAATTTTTACCTGGGCATAGGTGGGGTAGTTACCTACAAAAACTCGGGGCTTGATAAAGTAATACCGGAAATTGACCTTAAACATATCGTTTTAGAAACAGATTCTCCGTACCTTACACCTGTTCCGTTCAGGGGTAAACCTAACGAAAGCTCGTACCTGGTATATATAGCCCAAAAGGTAGCAGAGCTTCACCAAACAAGCCTTGAAAAAGTGGCAGAGGTCACTACCGAAAATTCCAGGCTTGTATTCGGAATTTAAAATTGTTTAATATTTATATACAGCATAAACTTAATTAATGAGCCAAATTTTGATCATCTATACTGGAGGGACAATAGGTATGATGAGTGATCCGGTTACAAAGGTGCTCAAGCCTATCAACTTTGAGCAGATAATGGATAACGTGCCCGAGCTTGAAAAGCTTAACTGCCGTATCAAAGTACACTCGTTTGATGAGATCATTGATTCATCAAACATGAACCCTGAAATCTGGAGCGAGCTGGCCGGTTTGATCCAGTCAAACTATCATGATAATGATGGTTTTGTGATTTTGCACGGCTCGGATACGATGGCATATACCGCGTCGGCATTAAGTTTTATGTTAGAAAACTTAGGCAAGCCCATTATTTTCACAGGCTCGCAATTGCCGATAAGCGCCATCCGTACTGATGCAAAGGAAAACCTGATGACGGCTATTGAAATAGCTAAAGCTAAAAAGAATGACCGCGCCCGCGTGCCCGAGGTTTGTATCTATTTTGACTATAAACTGTTCCGTGGTAACAGGGCTTTTAAATATAATTCATCAAAGTTTGAGGCTTTCCGCTCGCCAAACTATCCTATATTGGCCGAATCGGGCGTTCATTTACGCTTTAGTGCGAACGATATCAGGCTGCCTGAAGACGAAAGCTCGTTAATTGTACACAATAACCTGGTGAATGATGTGGGCGTATTGAAGTTATACCCGGGCATAAGCCCTAAAGTGGTTGAGAACATTTTAAGCGCCGATGTGCGGGGTATAGTAATGGAAACCTTTGGGGCCGGTAATACCACAACCGACAGTTGGTTTATTGATTTGCTTAAAAACGCTATCGACAGCGGTAAGGTAATCCTTGATATTTCGCAATGTAAGGTAGGTACGGTTGAACTCGGCCGTTACGAAACCAGCAAACACCTCAAAGATATCGGCGTAGCCAACGGCTATGACATGACTTTTGAATCGGCTGTTACCAAAATGATGTACCTGCTGGGCCAAAGCGATGATCCCTTGCAGGTAAAAGAATGGCTGGAAACGGATTTGAGAGGCGAGATTACGGTATCGTAAATTCATCGGTTACTGTTGTACTGAATATGAAAATTTGACAGATTTTAACGCGAGGCCTTTGAAGACTTACGAAGTTTTTGAAACTTCGTAAGTCTGGATTGGTTAATAAGGATGTTCATGTAAGATTTAAAATATCCTTCTATTAATAAGCTTCATAAAACTATCTTTAAATTTTTCGCTTACAGGGATGTGTTTATCCGCAATATAAATATGGTTGTCCTGAATTTTTACCAGTTGTTTGGTATTTACAATATAAGAGTTGTGTACCCGCACAAAGGGGGCCGAAAGCTGCTCTTCAATATCCTTGAGCCTGCGGTAAATTAATAGCTGTTCCTGGCTGGTAACAAGCCGTACATATTCCTTTTCGCCTTCAAAGTATAAGATCTCGTCCAGTAGGATCCTGCGTAACACCTTGCCCGATTTTATAAAGAAATAGCCCTCATTAACCGGGGTTTGTTGCATCACCGGTTCGGACTTGCCAAAATACGCTTCAATCTTTTGCATGGCTGCCAGGAAGCGTTTCAGTGTGATTGGTTTCAGCAGATAATCAATAGTTTGATAGGTATAGCTTTCGGCAGCATATTCTGAATAGGCAGTAGTAAACACAATTTTGGTTTGCGGTGGAAGCAAGCCTGCCAGCTCCATGCCCGTTAATTGCGGCATGTTGATATCCAAGAAAATAAAATCAACCTTATTGGTTTTTAAAAAAGCCAGTGCCTCAAGCGCGTTATAACATTTGGCTTTAAGCTGCCACTGCGTACTTTGCTGCACCAGGATCTCCAGCAGGTTAACCGCGTTAGGTTCGTCATCAATTATGATACAGCTTAAATTCATGCTATCGGGATCTTTAAAAACGCGGCAAAGGTGTTGTTACTTTTATCAATTTTCAGGTCAAAATTTGAACCGTACAGCATGGTTAGCCTTTTGGTTAAGTTGACAATGCCGAAACCGGCAGCGCGTTTGCTTGCTACTTCGGTATGGATAGCATTGTTGGTTTTAAAAAAGAGATAATCACCCTGCTGAACCAAAGATATACCAATAAGGTTTTGTTCGCTCGATTTGTCGATGCCGTGCTTAAAAATATTCTCTACAAAAGTCATGAGCAGCATAGGCGGGATGCGCAGATCCGAATTGAAATTCTTTTCAAAAAAAACAACCACCTCATGCCTGATCCTGATTTTTTCTAATGCGATATAGTTTTCAATAAACTGTACTTCGGTGCCGATGGCTACATCATCCTTGGGGCTTTCATCAACAAAATAGCGCATAATGTCCGAAAGCCGCTCAATTAATGCCGCGGTACGGGGAGCCTCACGGTAAGCTTCGTAATAAATATTATTAAGTGTATTGAACAAAAAGTGCGGTTGCACTTGTGATTTAAGCAGGTTTAGTTCGGCCTGGCTTTTTTGAATCATAATCTCTTCCGTTTGCTGCTTCAGCTTAAAATAAGCTATTGCTATGCGAAAGATCAGGCTCATAATGAAAATGAGCACTCCGCCCGAAACGTAATTAATGATGGCTTTTTGACTGATATGCTCTGGTGTTTTTGCAAAAAAGGTATTATAAATAAGCAGGGTTGAATAACCCCGGAGCACACCCGTTGCCACTAAAAAAATGATGACAAGTAATACATACCAAATATATTTTTCTTTTTGGTAAAATACAGGATACAGGAAGAGGATGTTACCATATATGATAGCTGCGTAAAACGTAGTGTTAACAATGGTATAAACAGCCGATTGGCCTGCTCCATCCATCGGCAGATAAGAAAAAAACAGTAACAGCGACACCGCTAACCATATCAAGAGCTGGAGTTGTGTAATGGAAGGGCGGGTTTTAAATAGTTGCATTTTTAAAATTACTAAGCTTTTTGTTTGTGGATGCCGGTTTTAAATAGTTGCCGGCATTTATTCAATAAATGGCACTAAATGTTCAATAAGTTGGTCTTCAGGTATATTATTGAATAAATACAGTAGTAGGCTAAAAAGAACGCGGCAATGGTTTAACCGGTTTCATCGGATGGTTGATAAAAGGCAGTTTTGAATTGTTAACAGAAATGCATCCTTATCAAACCATCAAATTATCATGAAAACCGAACAATTAGCCGAAAAATTAGTAGCCGTAAGCCTTAGCTTGTTGCTGCTGCTATCGCATACGCCTAAAGTATTTGCTCAAACTGATACCATCCGTGTAAAAGACAAACGCCTGCTTACATCGGCGCTTAAACCCGGGTTAAAGCAATACCTTGTGTATTTTCAAAATACAAAGGACAACCGGAGCCTGAAATTTTGGCTTTGGCTGCGTGATATAAACCTCGAAACCCGTAACGGTGAAAAGGTATTTACTATAACCCAACACTGGTATGGCAGCGATAGCTTATCATACCGTTCCATTTATTCCGTTAATAAAGTACCTGATTTCGCGCCGATTTATCATTCAGAAACCATCGGCAAAAAAACAAAGGCCTTTAACTGGGCTGCCGATAAAGTAATAAGTGCCGACACCGTTGCCAATAACGAGGCTAAGAATTTTAAGCTTGATTTTACCTTCGCCAACTTTAATTGGAATTTAGACATTGAAACCTTTGAGATGTTACCGCTTGCCGAAGGCAAAAGTTTTGCTATCCCCTTTTATGAGGCCGGGATCCCTGCACCGCTTTATGTTTTATACAAAGTAACAGGCAGCGAGTTAATTACTACATTGGATGGTAACAAAGTTGATTGCTGGAAGCTATATAACGAAAGCGATTACAATGGCCGCCATTTTACCGAGACCTACTGGATCAGTAAAAAAAATCATGAGTTTTTAAAAGAGGAGGATTCTTTTGGAGGGGGTTATCGCTACAAAATAAAAATGATGGGTGCCGCGACTAACCTGCTGCCGAGGTTTGCGAAGTAAAATACATTAAAAGAATATACCAATCCTCTGAAAACAGCCGGGGCTATGATACTAAAATCATAGCCCCGGCCTTTGGTATAAGCAGTTAATAGTTTTACTGATTCAACCCAAATGCTTCCCAGCCCGATGCGGTAGCCCGGTTACAGGTCATGGCCTGTGTTCCGTTTTCGCTGGAAATGAATTTGCCGTTGTTGCCGCGTAACGTTATTTTTCCGTCGGTGGTAACTATCCAGTCAAATTTTTCCCAGTCGCTTGGCGTGGTGCGGTTACAGGTGATGGCTTGTGTGCCGTTTTCTGATGATACATATTTACCCATGCTGCGCAGGTAGATTTTGCCGTTGCCTGCGTCAAGAACAGTGAAATGTTCCCAGTCGCCGGCAGTGGTGCGGGTGCAGGTCATAGCCTGCGTGCCGTTTTCGCCGCTTACATATTTGCCGTTGAAGCCTTTAAGCGATATTACTGTACCTATTGGAGGAGTTGGCGGAGGATTGGTAGTACCGCCGGTAATAATAGTGTTCATGGCCGAAAGCAGGGAGTTGGCACCTGAAGCGTCGCCGCCCAAATCCCAGATCATCATGCCCCCTGCCTGGTTAAGTGCCAAGGTGGTTTTGCTTTTAATGGTTGGGATGCCATTATAGCCAAAAGTTTGAAAGGTATCTGAGTTGGGGCTACCGCCTATAGATAAAACATCAACATAGTTCATGGTCGAATAATCGTACCGGTTATCTCTTGCATAAAATGGAACGCCCAGTATGGTTTTGGCAACCGGTAAGCCACGGCCGGCCCAGTAGCTTAAGCAATCAACTGCCGATTGGTAGGTAGAGTGCTGGAAGTTGTTGTCGTCATAATCCATGATGTTGATCCAATCAAGGATAGGGAACATATTGCTGGTAACGTAAGTAGCCCCAACCGAGATGGAGGCGATGGTACATAACCTGCCGCTGTTATGCATGGCAGTTGATAGTTCCTGCAGTAATAAATAAAAGTTATTGGTTTCGGTACCTGCCGATGGGAACTCCCAGTCGATATCCACGCCATCAACATTGTACTGGTTACAAAAGTTAACCATATTATTAACAAAAGTGGTACGGTAACCGGCATTGGCTACAATAGGATGGAAGGCATCTCCGCCGCCACCACCGCCAACAGATATCATTACTTTAACATTATGACTGTGCGCATTTGATACCAGGGTGGTGAACTTTGAAAGGTTATCGAGCGGGTTTAGCCCCCCGGTGTTGTTGGGGGTAAGAAAAGCGTAATTAATATGGGTTAGTTTGCTGTATTGTACCGTATTCACATCGCCCTGCCAGCTGGGCAGGTAGCCTATTACTTTAAATGAGGCAATAGGTACGGCATTGTTAACAGTAACCAGCTTGCTGCTATTATCGGTGTTTGAATCGCTGCCGGTTTTAAACTGGTTCATGTTATCCTTTTTACAGGATGATAGCACTGCGAGCGCAGCCAGGATCAGGCCAAGGAGGTAAGAGTTAAGTTTCGATCTCATAAGTTAATTTGTTAAATGGTTTTAGATGTATTATTTGGTTTATAAATAAGCCGGGCAATAAAACACAAACCTGTTAACCAAATTCATGATACTTATGAATATCATATACTAATACCAAGAAAGGCGCGTTAATAGGTATAATAGATGTTTGTATTGGTAAAATTATATAAACATCTTATTATAAATACCTTATAATAACCTCAATACGATTCGATCACAAGCGTGGTAGTGCTTTTGTAGTGTGATGATATACGGAGAAAACTTGCCTTCCCGACAAAAAAATATTTTGATGATACGCTTAACTCACAGTTTATATATTATTATAGACAGGAAAAAGCGCTGATGGGGGAAGTCGCTTACCCGATTAAAACCAGATGAGCGGGTGCCTGATGGGTAAATTTCGGATAACTTCTTCAACCTGAGGATTATGATCCAGTTTTTGCCAGGTTGTTAACCACACTTTTTCATGGTAGGCATTAGCGCCAAACAGCAGGAAAGGCTGCGCAATTGGCCAGTTGTCCCAGTACATTACGTCGGGTTTTAAAGTCCATTTACTTTTATCTGCCACGAAAGGATATAGATAACTTATTCCTTTTTTGATGGATTTGCCATCCGGTGTTTCAAAGTTCCATAAATTATCCTGCGGGCTTGAAAGGATCTGGCACAGCATGGTCATGGCATCGAGGTTAAAAATAGAGTAGCCATAGGGTTTGGTACGAGCCATCTCTAAGGGGAAGCTGCCGTCGGTACCCATTTGGCGGGGGAGCAATATCGTTTTGTATCGCACGCGAATCGAATCGAGTACTACTTCATTTTTGCAAAGTTTGGCAAAGGAGGCTACCTGCATAGCCCAGCAGGTGGCGTGGTTGTTTTTAACATCCCTTTCCTGGATGCCGGGTTTACTGGTCATGAGCCAGTTGGTATAATCGGTAAACCATTTTTTAACAGCGGCTGTAGTTTCGGCGTCCATGGCTTTTTCCATAACGATAATGCCTTGCGCAACTTCCATCAGGTGAATAGTATCGATGATACCATAATTACGGCCGGTGAACTGTCCCTTAACTGCCTGGGCGAACCAAAGACTTGGGTTCATCAACGTTTCGGAACCAATAAACCAGGCTTTAAGGTGGATTACAGCCTGTTTAACATATTTTACATCTCCGGTTATTTTATAGGCCGATGCCAGGGCGCCGATGATCTTACTAAAGCGGATCATGGCTTTGCGGTGTTCTACAAAGTTATCCGGGTTGGTCATGCCATCGCGGTTGATGTAAGGCCCGTCGGGATTTTTGGGATCAGGCCAGAAATAATCGGCTTCCGAAAAAAAGTCGTGTTTACCGCCCGCACTCCTGGGTGAAGATGACGCTGTAACTGTAACCGGCTGCTGTTGCATGGCCCAGGCGGCCTCGGTCATTATTTGCTTTTTGAGGGTTTGTTCTGCAGCTTTTTCTACCGGAGATTTATCTGGTTTTGATTGTAGGGGCGTAAAAGCAAATTGCGTTAAGGTTGTAACAGCAATTAAAATTGCAGCAAATAATTTTTTCATGGCGATGGTTTATAATGGTGCCGACAAGATAAGCATAGTGGATAATTGTTTTTGGTGTGTAGGGGATTGGTGGAGGCGTTTTTTCACGACAACGTTGAAGTAAAAAACGCTTAGCGCATTTATTCTTCATTAGGATTTGCAGGTTCTCCAGGCAAATGGCATAACTATTGATTAAATAATCTACATCAGTATGTAAAAAGCGTTATCCAGCCATAAAATTATGGTTAGGCACTATAAACATTATGCCAACGTTTTTTATGTTTACGCAAATCATTAGATATGAAAACTCTAAAAACACCTTTATTAGCTCTTGCAATAGCTGTTTTAGCTATCACTACCCAAGCCTGCAAAACCAAAAAAGCGGTTGTGCAAACACCGCCACCGGCCCAGCCAACACAACAAGCTGCAACCCCTCCGCCCGCACCAAAACCGGCGCCAACCCCTCCGCCGGCACCTGCTCCTGCACCGGAGAAACCAGATTATAATTTCAGCAATATCCAGTTTGAGTTTAACTCAGCAGTGTTAAAAACTGCTTCGTACCAAACTTTAGATCATATTGTTAAAGAACTGAAAAAAGACCCGTCGGCGAAATTCGTTTTAAATGGCAATGCTTCTGCCGAAGGTACTGCCGAGCATAACATGTCGTTATCTGTAGATAGGGCAAACTCTGTAAAATTGTACCTGGTAAACAGCGGTGTTAATGGCGATAACCTTACTGTAAAAGGCTGGGGCGAAAGCAAACCGATAGCTGATAACACTACCGAAGATGGCCGTGTACTTAACCGTCGTGTTGAGGTTAAGCTGGCACAGTAAATAAAAATTTTCAATGGAAACCACAGGCAGCTCATTGGGCTGCCTTTTTTGTTAGATAAAATTATTCGGTACCGTTAACCAACTGAAAAATAGTGAATAAATGATGGGCCTCATGTAATACAAAAAACTCGGCCCATTTTAAGATGGTTAGCCTGCCATATTTAGGATGTACGCCAATGCACGATAATTCGCTGTCGCTAAGCCCCGACAACAGATCGATAATTGTTGTCCTGTCCGTATTTATCATGTCCAGCAGTTCTCTTAAACCCATTGATTTGAAAGGTATAAACTCAGGATCGAGATCTCCGGTGTAACGATCAAAAACAGGCGTATCTTTATTCAATATCAGGTGTATACGGTCTGTAAATATTTTCTGGTACCGGGCCAGGTGGGCTATGTTATCTAAAGCGCTCCATTTGCCGGGTACCGGTGGCGTAATTAATTTATCGTTGCTTATATAGGCAACCAATTGTTCTATGGTAAGATGCTGGGTTTTTAGTCTTTCGGAGAGTGATGTATATAAGCTCATATGCCTTACGGTTAATTTAAAAATTCATCACAAAAATGATACGATTTTACCAATGATTGAGCCGTTTTGTGTAAAATGATTGCTTTAATTTGGAATGTGTAAAACTGTCCGTAGTGCTATATGTTCAGGCATAAAAGCCTCGGTCATTTTTTAACCTTCCTGCTTTATTAAAACGTAAATTTAACCGAACTGGCGCAGGTATTTTGATCACCTATGAATAAATATAAACTATATGCCGGTTTAGTTGGTGCCGGTGCAATAGCGCTTGTTTCAGTTGCGTGGCAAACTAAAGTCGTGAAGCAACCTGAGCAGGCAAGGAGACGCCCGAATATTATCGTGATCCTGGCCGATGATATGGGTTTTTCTGATCTGGGCTGTTATGGCGGTGAGGTGAATACCCCCAACATCAATTACCTTGCTCAAAATGGTATCCGCTACAGGCAATTCTATAACACATCGCGTTGCTGCCCAACAAGAGCATCTTTACTTACCGGTTTATACAATCAGCAGGCGGGCATAGGCAAAATGACCGACGCCGAAGACGAACCCGGCTATCTCGGTCATATTACAGAAAATGCAGTAACCCTTGCCGAAGTTTTGAAATCCGCAGGTTACCATACCGCCATGTCGGGAAAGTGGCATGTGTCCAACACCAACGGACAGCCTAATGCGCAGGACCAGATGGCCTGGTTAAATCATCATAAAGATTTTGGCGATTTTTCGCCCATTAGCCAGTACCCAACCAGCCGCGGGTTCGAGAAATTTTTTGGAACCATTTGGGGCGTGGTCGATTTTTACGATCCTTTTAGTTTGGTTAGCGGTACTAAGCCCATTAAAACAGTCCCCAAAAACTACTATCATACAGATGCCATTAACGATACAGCGGTAGCTTATATCAAAGGCTACGCTAAATCGTTAAAGCCGTTCTTTTTGTACGTTGCCGAAAATGCACCGCACTGGCCGCTGATGGCAAAGCCAGAGGATATTGCCAAATATAAAGACACCTACAAAGCGGGCTGGCAGGCAATCCGCGAAGCGAGATACAAAAAGATGGTGCAGCTTGGCCTTATCGACCCTGCAAAAACAAAGCTGTCAGATCGCTGGAAAGGTGATCTGCAATGGGAAAACAATCCTGATAAAGAATGGGACGCCATGGCTATGGCTGTTCATGCCGCCATGATCGACAGGATGGACCAGGGTATTGGCCGCATTGTTAAAACGCTGAAAGAAACGGGTCAGCTGGATAACACGCTTATCGTTTTCCTGTCGGACAATGGGGCAAGTGCCGAAAACTGCGCTGCTTATGGCCCGGGTTTTGATCGCCCTAATGAAACCCGCGACGGACGGAAAATTGTTTATGCCACAAAGAAAGAAGCTTTGCCGGGCCCGGAGACTACTTATTCGTCAATCGGGCCGCGTTGGGCAAACGTAGCCAACACGCCGTATGAATATTGGAAAGCCGAATCATATGAAGGAGGTATTCATACACCGATGATAGCCTTTTGGCCAAAGGGAATTACTGCTAATAGAGGTGGCTTTAATGACCATGTGGGCCATGTGATGGATTTCATGAGCACTTTTGTTGAGCTGGCCCGGGCCAGATACCCTAAAACATATAAGGGGTACAACATTCCACCGACTACAGGTATCAGCCTGGTGCCAAGCTTTAAAGGAAAATATGCTCCGGGTCATGAGGATTTGTTTAACGAGCACTTCGGCGCGAGGTATGCGCGTTCAGGAAACTGGAAGCTGGTATCGCTGAGTAATAATACTACCTGGCATTTGTACGATCTGTCGCGGGATAAAACAGAAACTGCCGATCTGAAATCGAAATACCCGGAAAAAGTGCAGCAGCTGGATAGCCTTTGGCATATCTGGGCAAATACGCACCAGGTTTTTCCAAAGCCCAGAAATAAGAGTAAATAATAAAAAACCAACAATAAATTAAAACCAAAAGTAAAACGTAGTTTATGAACCGCATTTTTAAAAAAACGTACTTGCTTGTTTCCGGACTGGCAGCATCGTTTGTTGCACAAACAGCGCTGGCACAGGATAAGATGCCGTCTTATCCGCTGATCACGCACAACACTTATTTCAGCATCTGGTCAAACACCGATAAGTTAAATGAATCAACCACCAAACACTGGACCGGGAAAGACCAATCGTTACTGGGCCTCATTAAGGTTGATGGCAATTACTACCGTTTTATGGGCGCATCGGCCGTTAATTATAAAACCATTTTAGCAGCTACCGACGAAAAATCGTACAACAGCCAATACCTGGCCGAAACTGCCCCGGCAGCAGGTTGGGAAAAACCGGGCTTTAATGATCAGGCCTGGAAAAGCAGCGCTGCGCCATTTGGCGATGAACGTGCAAGCAAAGGCACCGAATGGAGAGGTAAAGACATTTGGGTTCGTCGCAAATTCAATATTGCCGAATTACCGAAAGGCCGTTTAATGCTGAAAATTTATCATGATGATGAAGCCGAAGTATACCTGAACGGCCAGCAGATTGCTGCCGAAGGTGGCGCTAACGGCGATTTTGAAACTGTTGCGTTGCCTGCCAGTGCAAAATCGAATCTGAAAGCGGGTGAAAACGTTTTGGCTATTCATTGCAAAAACACCGGTGGCGGCTCGTTTATTGATGCCGGTCTTGTTGAAGAAATGTTGAGCAAGGATGACGAAGCCGTTAAACTGGCTGAGCAAACCAGCGTTAAAGTTACAGCTACCCAAACCGTATATAACTTTAAAGCAGGTGAGGTAAACCTGAAAGTTACGTTCACTTCGCCATTGGTTATGGGCGATTTGAAATTACTTACCACCCCGGTATCATACATCACTTACCAATTGAAATCAACCGATGGGAAAGCTCATGATGTTCAGATCTATCAGGGGGTATCAAGCAATCTGGCTGTAAATACACCATCACAGGAAGTTACGGTATCAAAATACAGTCAGAACGGCCTTAAGCTGTTAAAAGCCGGCACTGTGGAACAACCGGTATTACAGAAAAAAGGTGATAACCTGCGTATTGACTGGGGCTATGTTTATGTTGCTTCGTCAACCGCCGGAGCTAAACAATACATCACTCCCGAAGGCGATGCTGTTTCATCATTCCTGGGCGCCCAAAAAGGTGAAGCTACGGTTACTGGTAAACAATTCATGTTAAGCACAGTATTACCATTTGGTAAAGTGACTGCTGCGCCGGTATCTAAATTTATTTCGGTTGGGTATGATGACATCTATGCTATCCAATACTTCAAAACCAATTTAAGACCATGGTGGAGGAATACCCCGGGTGCTACTATTGAAGGCGTACTGAGCGATGCTACCAAAGCCTACGCTAAAGTGATGGGCACTTGTGTAAAAACAGATGCTAAGATCTGGGCCGACGCGGTTAAAGCCGGTGGTGAAAAATATGCTAAGTTATGTGTAATGGCTTATCGTCAAAGTATTGCCGCGCACCAGGTAGTTAAAAGCCCGGAGGGCGAATTGTTATTCTTATCTAAAGAGAACTTTAGCAATGGCTCAATCAACACGGTTGACATTACTTACCCTTCGGCTCCAATGTACCTGCTATACAATCCTGATTTGTTGAAAGGCATGATGAACGGCATCTTCTATTTCAGCGAAAGCGGTAAATGGAATAAACCTTACTCATCGCACGATTTAGGTACTTATCCATTGGCCAACGGCCAAACTTATGGCGAGGACATGCCGGTTGAAGAAAGCGGTAACATGATCATTCTTAACGCTGCTTTAGCAAAAGTTGAAGGCAACGCCAACTATGCCAAAAAACACTGGAAAACATTAACCATCTGGACTGAATACCTTGCCAAATCAGGTTTTGATCCGGGTAGCCAATTGTGTACTGATGACTTTGCCGGTCACCTGGCACACAATGCCAACTTATCAGTAAAAGCTATTGTAGCCATTGATGCCTACGGCGAATTAGCAGGTATGTTAGGTGATGCCGCAACCGCTAAAAAGTACAAAGCGATGGCTAAAGACATGGCTAAAAAATGGCAAGAAAAAGCCAACGCCGGCGACCATTACGGCCTGGTGTTTGACAGCAAAGATACCTGGAGCCAGAAATACAACATGGTTTGGGATAAAGTATTAGGCTTAAAATTATTCCCTCAAAAAGTGTACGATACCGAGCTTAAGTACTATTTAGCACACCAAAAAGAGTTTGGTTTGCCATTGGATAGCCGTAAAACCTACACCAAAAGCGATTGGATCCTTTGGACTGCATCTATGGCCGATAACAGAGCTGATTTCAACGCTTTAGTTGCCCCGGTTTACAAATTCGCTACCGAAACTTCATCGCGCGTACCACTAAGCGACTGGCACGAAACTACCAACGGTAAAATGGTAGGTTTCCAGGCGCGTAGCGTGATTGGCGGTTACTATATGAAAACTTTAAGGGATAAGTTGGCGGGTAAATAAACGCTGATTTGAGATTAATTGAAAAGGGGAACTTGCGTGGCAAGTCCCCTTTTTTACTTTTTTCAAAGTCTGGTCGAAGTTTAGCGATAGCGTAACTTCGTCCTAAAAAGATAGAAGCATTCTGCTTCCGTAGCCTTGCCATGTTTTAATACGAAGCGCTTTATAGAGAGGGTTAAGCTGAAAGCTTAACCTGTTTTAGGACGAAGTTACGCTACCGCTAAACTTCGACCAGTTAGCGCTGATGATCCTCTGATTTTAACCAAGGGCCTGCATTAGCGGGCCCTTAGTTGTTTAAGAACATAGCGATGAGACATGGGATAAAAAATGTCATTGCGAGGCACGAAGCAATCGCACGGAAATATAGTCTTTGTTTCGGTCAAAGTTTAGCGATAGCGTAACATCGATCAGCAAGGGGAATTATTTGAATATTTATTTGACTTTTTGGATCGCTTATCTTACATTCCATCAAAACACACGGCCTTAATAATAAGGTTAATGCAGTTAGTTGTGTTTTTGTTGCTTCTTTTAATACTACTGATGCTGTTTTTGAATATTCCGAATTAACGGACTTCATAAGACCACGTGCACTTCTTATTACTATTAGTGATATTTTATAGTTTATTAGTGATAAGGATGTTGATGCTATTTTACCTCGTCTTTAGATGTTTCCTATTTTATCGTTTTATGTTTTTACAACAGTTTCAATTTCATGCGTATTGCAAGTAAAAACATTCGATATTCCTAATTATTCTTCCTGTGTACTTTACTGTTTTTACATTATTAAATTGAATTTAATGACTAACCAGATAAACGTAGTTATGACAACAAGTGGTTGTGATAAATGTAATGCCACTAAAGGCAATTATCAAAATGATGAGTTATACATTGATATTACATGCATTCCTAATTCCTGTTGTATTTCAACAGATGAGCCTTTTAGCGCTAATAAGGGTGAAAGATGTCTTAATTTACTGAGTGAAAAGTTACGAACTTGCAAAGAGCTGCTTGTGAATGGATATGTTATGAAGTATCACAATCATTCTCCGACGGATTATTTTATTGGAGGATTAGAAAAAGAAA
Source organism: Mucilaginibacter sp. SG538B (assembly GCF_013376065.1). Classification (NCBI taxonomy): domain Bacteria; kingdom Pseudomonadati; phylum Bacteroidota; class Sphingobacteriia; order Sphingobacteriales; family Sphingobacteriaceae; genus Mucilaginibacter; species Mucilaginibacter sp. SG538B. The sequence goes on along the minus strand of NZ_JABMJI010000002.1, from coordinate 511,328 downwards.
CATTCGATGAGTGCTTCATAGCAATACACTATTGCATAACTTATTCATTACATAAATTGGATTAGAGGTTAATACTTTTGTTCTTCCCGCTAATAAAAAATGTTTTTTATTAGCGGGATTATTGAGCAGCTTTTTTACGACTGATGGTCGGGTGATCACCTCAGAACGCCAAAGTCACTTTTCCCTAACATTACAATCATCATAATTTGATATCCAATAATTATGTTTTATGATTACTTTCATGCTTCGTTAGTATAATAATTTCTATGCCGCTCCCCTTAAAAAAAATATTGGTTAAAACGCTTAAAATAAGCGCCATCACCGTTGTTAGTTTATTGCTGTTGATGTTCCTTTTACCTTATCTTTTTCCCGAAACGGTAACGCAAAAAATTAAACAATGGGCGGCCGGCAGCGTAAACAGTAAGCTTTCGTTTTCAAGTACACGCTTGTCATTCTTTAAAAAGTTCCCGTCGCTAACCCTTACGCTTAATGATTTTGTGCTGAATGGCAGCATACCTTTTCAAAATGATACGCTGGTTTCTGCTAAAGAAATTTCATTGGCTATCGATCTTTCTTCGGTTTTTAAAAGCAAGATCAATGTAAACAAGATCTATCTTGATCATGCGTTGATCAACATCCAGGTTGACAGTGCCGGTAAAGCCAATTACAATGTTTACAAATCATCTCCACCTAAACAGGATAATAAAGCCGATACCGCCAGTGCATCATTAGGGATTGAACAGATTTTGATAGACAAAAGCCACCTGGTTTATGACGACCGCTCACTGCCCATGCAGATCAACGCGCGGGAACTTAACTACAAAGGCAGCGGCGATTTAAGCAAAGACATCTTTGACCTTTATAGCCACGTAGATGCCGCTTCGGTAGATTTTTATTATGGCAACAAAGCCTACGTGCTCAAGAAAAAAGTAAATGCAGATCTGGTAACCAGTATCAATACCAAATCATTGGCCTTCGCATTTCAAAAAAATGACCTGCTTATTAACAAGCTCCCAGTTAAATTCAAAGGCCGGTTTGAATTCCTGAAAGATGGTTATGATATGGATTTTAAGATCAGGAGCGATCAAAATGATCTTGGTGATGTTTTTACCGCCATCCCGGATGAATACGCTAAATATGTTGATAATATGGATATCAGCGGTAACGGCATCATCCAGCTTGATCTTAGCGGAAAGTACATCGCCTCAAAAAATATTATGCCTAACCTGGGTATCAGCATGAAAGTGCGCGACGGTGCCATCGTTAACAAAAGCACCCCCGCTCCGGTTAAAAACCTGTACCTGAATATGGATGCCAGTTTGCCTGGCCTCAACCCCGACAGTTTAAAAGTTAATATTGATTCGGTTTATTTCAATATTGGTAAGGACTACTTTGGTTCGGTACTGAAATTAAAGGGAATCAAATCGCCATACATTTATGCTAAAGTGAATACCGAAATTGACCTGGAGCAATGGTACAAGGTTTTTGGCATTAAACCATTCCAGGTAAAAGGAAGATATGGTTTGCATTTACTGGCCGAAGGTAAGTACACCACCGGCATCAGGAAAACTGGACTAAGGCAAAAGGTCGATACCGTGATAACCAGTATTCCCCAATTTAAACTCAGGTCAACTTTCAGAAATGGCTATTTTAAATACAGCAAGCTGCCGCAGTCTATCAACAATATCAGTTTTGACCTGGATGCCGCTTGTCCGGATCATAACATTGCCAATGCCACGATGGATGTGCGCAACCTAAACATTAATGCACTTAATAATTACATAAAAGGCTATCTTAAATTAAGCAATAAAGCAGGTGCATTGATTGATGCCGGGTTGAATGCTAAATTCCATTTAGATGATATCAAGCAGTTTTACCCGGTTGATAGTATTGATTTCCGCGGTGATTTTGATGCCAACCTGCAAAGTAAAGGCAGGTATATTCCGGCCCGGCGCATCTTCCCGGTTACCAATGCGGAGATCAACCTGAAAAACGGATATATCCAAACCAAATACTATCCGCACCCTATGCAAAATGTACAGGTTAGCGTAAATATTTTTAACAACACCGGCTCGCTAAAAGGGCTTAAGGTGGATATTAAACCGGTATCCTTCAATTTTGAAGGCCAGCCATTTTTGCTGAGGGCCAATCTTCGCAATTTTGACGACCTTGATTATAACGTAACTTCTCGAGGTAGCCTTGACCTTGGTAAAATTTATAAAGTATTTGCCATAAAAGGATATGATGTAAATGGTTTTGTAAGCACCAACTTTAAACTGAAAGGAAAGCAAAGCGATGCAACCACCGGCCATTATGATAAGCTGGATAACTCCGGCAGCATGAAGGTGAAGAATATCAAGCTTACAACTGAGCTATTCCCGAAACCATTTTTTATCACCAACGGCGTATTCAGCTTTAACCAGGATAAAATGAAGTTTGATCAGTTTAAGGCTAACTATGGTAAATCAATAGTAGTGCTTGACGGTGCTTTATCCAATGTGATAGGCTATGCCATGCAACCAAACTCGCCGTTAAAAGGTGAGTTTAATTTGAAGAGTGATTTGATCATTGCCGATGATTTTATGGCTTTTGCAGGTGTGCCTGCATCTGCCAAACCAACCAAATCATCGGGTGTGATATTGGTGCCCTCCAATCTTGATCTTAATTTTGCTGCTGATGTAAAAAAAGTTAAATATAACGGACTGGATATCAGTGACGCCAAAGGCGCAATGAATGTTACCAACGGGCAGATCGTACTTAAGCAAACTGGTTTCAGCCTGATAGGTGCCCCTGTAGTGATGGACGCCACTTATGGCAGCATCAATCCTCAAAAAGCATTTTTTGATTATCATATCAACGCGAAAGAGTTTGATATTCAGAGGGCCTACCGCGAAATCAAGTTGTTTCATGATATGGCAACTTCGGCCGAGCATGTACAAGGTATTGTATCTTTAGATTATAAGCTTGCGGGTAAGCTTAACAGCGATATGAAACCGGTTTACCCATCATTAAAAGGCGGTGGCGTACTTTCTGTAAAACAAGTAAAAGTATACGGATTGAAATTATTAAGCGCGGTTGGCAAGCAAACCGGTCATGACAGTGTTGGCCACGGCGATGTAAAAAAGGTTGATATCAAAAGTACTATAGCCAATAACATCATGATTATAGAACGTACCAAAATGCGGATTGCAGGTTTCAGGCCGAGATTTGAAGGACAGGTGGGTTTGGATGGCAAACTGAACCTGAAATTCAGGCTGGGGCTGCCGCCCTTCGGTATCTTCGGCATCCCGATGACTATCACCGGTACCCAGGATAAACCTATTATCCATTTGGGCAAAGGCAAAAAAGAGGATGAACTTAAGGAGACGCAAGACGACGAGTAAGATCCCGAACGCAATGAATTCTGGTGATTAGAAGAAACAAAAAGCGCGGGGTTGTGCTATACCCTCCCCTGGGAGGGTATAGGGAGGGGTTTCATTGCCTTGCCTATTCCTTTGAAATAGCGGATAAACCCCTCCCTGCCACTACGTATTCCTACCACACCCCTCCCAAGGGAGGGAATTAAAAACTTTCCTATGTCTATTGCATGAATGTAAAATAGTTAACACACGACAGTTGGTTAACATTAAGTTCATATTGAAATACTTCTTTTGTTTGTCTTTTTGTACGCAGGTACCAAAGGACGACTTCTTTGCAATGACAATCCGCTTAGTTTTCAGATATGATTAAACTTTACATCAGGCTTATTCAATTAACATTTTACCTGTTTGTATTAATATCTGGTACAGCGGCACAGGCACAATCTAACAAAACCGACCGTTTTCAACAGCTTCAATCGCTCTCACAGCAACATCCCGATTCGGTACTTATCGTTTTGAAAAGGATCCATGCCGATGCTGTTCAGGATAATGATAATCTTACCGCCGGTTTGAGTCTGCAGCAAATGGGGCAGATCTGTTTTAGCCAGGGACATTACGCGCAAGCCCTTGATTTTTATTTACACGCCGATAAGGTATTTGGACAAATAGGCAACAAGGATTTATTGGCCGACAATTGGGGCAAGATGGGCATCTTGTATTATTACAACAGGCAGCCTGACGAGTCATTTCAGTTATACGACAAGGCATTGAATCTTTATAAAGCAACCAACAACAGAAAAGGCCAGGCCGAAATATTTGGCGCAATAGGGCATTTGTATGAAAAGCATCATAAGTATGACAGCTCCTTTTATTACCAGCGCCTGGCGCTAAACCGCTATCAGCGTATCGGAGATGATTATGGGCAAGCAAAAATATATGAGAACCTTGGCAGTATCCATGAGGATCTGGCCAATTATGATTCATCATATTCCTGTTTCAGAAAATCATTAGCCATTTATAATAAGTACAATAATGAAGTTGCCAGTATTGAGGTGATCAATAACATTGGTGATATTTTACGGAAAACCGGTAAATATGAAGAAGGGATCCGGCAATCGCGCAAAGCTTATGCGCTGTCATTAAAAACAGGAAACCTGTACCAGTTAGCGGCCTCCTGTCGTGATCTCGGAAAATCGTACCAGTTGCTTAACCGGATGGACAGCGCTTATCATTACCTTGAATTGAGCCGTAAATACTCGCTTGAGGTGTACTCGAGGGAGAGCATTAAGCAAACTTCATTTTTGCAGGTGTTGTATGATATGGATAAAAAGAGCGATGAAATTACCCGGCTCAATAACATCCGGAAAACTAACCAGATAGTTACCATTGCCGGCGTTACCATTTCCCTGTTGCTTGTCGTTCTCGGTTTTGTAACCTTCAGCAGGCAACGCCTCAAAATACGCGACCAGCGTGTCCTGGCCGAGCAAAACCGGTCGATTTTTGAAGCCCAACGCGATTTGATGGAGCTGGAGCTCAAGAATAAACAACTGGAAGAGGAAAGCCTTAAACAACAGCTGGAACTTAAAGGGCAGGAGCTGTCATCGCACACCTTAAACCTGATCAAGAATAACCAGTTGTTAGAGAGCATGCGCAATACATTGCAGGATATGGTGAAAGAAGATAAGCGTGATCAGAAGCGGCAGATGCAGCAAATTATCCAGCAAATAAATCAAAGCTTTAATCACGAGCAGCACTGGAAAGAGTTTACGGTAGCTTTTGAACAAGTTCACCAAAGCTTTTTTGAAAAGCTGAAACAACGCAGTACAGATCTTACCTCAACAGATCTGCGTTTGATAGCCCTGCTTAAAGTCAACATGGATTCGAAGGATATTGCCGGTTTGTTGGGCATCTCTATTGATAGTTTACGGGTTGCCCGTTACCGTTTACGCAAGAAACTCAACATTGACCAGGGCGAAAATCTTACCACTTTTATACAGGCCCTATAAGTTGGTTATTGTTAATTTCTTCATTTTTTGGGGCTTAACATTAGTTTAATGTAACGGTAACTGAATGATAATGGAGGTTTTTGTTTTAATTATTTTATTGAAAATCAATTAATTGTATTTTTTAGTTGCTGTTGCGTATACACCCCGTGTAACGCTGTTTCCTTTTTGTAACGGCATATTTTAGCAGATGTATTGTGGGTTTAAACACTTTTGCGCCGTCAAAAAAGCAAATCACAATTGCATTAATCGTCGCAAAATGAAAAAATACTTACAAACATTCTTGTTCATGCTTTTGTGCGTTACCGCCGCTAACGCAACAAAGTTAAAAGGTCATGTTTATGACCGCAAAACCGGCGAACCTATGGTAGGTGCTACCGTGAGCCTCGACCGAACGAAGATTGCTACTACCACCGGGCTGGACGGCTCGTTTGAATTAAAGGACGTACCAAAAGGCTCTTACACTGTTAGGGTATCTTACATCTTGTATACCACAGCAACGCAACAGGTTGAAATAACTAAAGAAGACAGCCCACATCTGAAAATATACCTCGAGGAGTCGAATAAGCAATTACAGGAAATCAGTGTTGTATCTCAAAAGAACGGATCAACCGAAAGGACAGCCCGCCGAATTGAGCAGCAGGCCACACAGGTAATGAACATCGTATCGGGCAGGGCTATCGAGGTATCTCCCGATTTAACGGTGGCTAACGTTATCTCACGTGTATCAGGTGTATCGGTTGAACGTAACACCAACGGCGATGGCCAATATGCCATCTTACGTGGTATGGATAAACGCTATAATTATACTCTGGTAAACGGCATCAAAATCCCAAGTCCCGATAATAAATACCGTTACGTTCCGCTCGATATCTTCCCTTCAGATTTGCTATCAAGGCTGGAGGTTTATAAGACGCTTACCCCAAACCTGGAAGGTGATGCTGTTGGCGGTGTTGTTAACATGGTGATGAAAGATGCTCCTGAGCGTTTTGAAATTAACGCCAACATCGCGGGCGGTTACAGTCAGCTGCTATTGGATCGTAAATTTATGAGCTATGATTATTCAAGCATTAACCACAAATCGCCTTATGAACTCAATGGTAAAACTTACCAGGCAACGCAGGCCGATTTTGGTACCGGAACTTTAAATTATTCGCTTAAACATCCTGCACCAAACCTTGTTGGTAGCTTATCATTAGGTCAGCGCTTTTTTAATAACAAATTAGGCGTGTTGGTAGCCGGTAGTTATCAAAATACCTATCGGGGTAGCAACAGTGTATTCTACAACACTAAAGTAAATCCAACGGCCGAGTATGCCGCGGTTACCAGCCGGGATGACAGGGAATATTCTGAACAGCAAAAACGTTACGGCTTATTTTCAAAAATTGATTACCTGTTAGATAGCCGCAATAAACTGAGCTTTTTTAATACCTATGTTAACTTAACCAGTATCCAGGTCCGCGACGAAAAATCTACCAATTTTTCAACTGATTACGACCCGGATAAAGGAAATGCTCAGTTAGGTTATTCAACCCGCAGCCGTTTTACCGAGCAACAAATTTACAGCGGAACGCTGCGTGGGGATCATAAGTTGTTTAACGATAAACTTAAGGTACAATGGTCGGCAGTTTATTCTTCAGCCGAAAACGAAGTGCCTAATAATACCACCATCAGCCTAAACGGTGTACGCGAAAACTTTGTCGACAGGCGCACTTATCTCACTAACGGCACATCGCTTACCCACCGCTGGGAACGCAATACAGACGAAGATAAAGCAGGTTATTTAGACCTCACCTATACCGCACCAATTGGCGGTGTTAATGTCGATTTCTCTGCCGGTGGTTTATACCGCGATAAAGAGCGCAGCAGCTTCTATAACAATTATAACCTTGCTGCCGCCAATCCAGGCGCATTGTATGGTACCGATTTTACGAATTACACCCAACTGAATTTTAACGTTACAAATCAGGCGGGTGCAGTTGCCAATTCATTAACTAATGATGCATCTGAAAAGATAGGTGCCGGCTATGGTATGTTTAAATTTACTACAAAAACTATTCAGGTAGTTGGTGGTGCACGCGTTGAGCATACTAATCAGGGTTATCACATGCTTTTCCCTCAGGGTGAATCACGCCCTACGGGTAATCAAACATACACTGATGTATTGCCAAGTCTAACGCTCAAATACTTTTTAACCGATAAACAGCAACTGCATGCCTCTTATTTCAAATCGATTAACAGACCTGGTTTTTACGAGATTATACCAGGAACCAGGCCGGGTGAGGACTATGACGAACGTGGCAATGCCGATCTGAAACATGCTATTGCAGATAATTACGATTTAAGATATGAACTTTTCCCTGACGCAAGCATGCAGTTTTTAGCCGGGGCGTTTTACAAACAGATTAAGAACCCGATAGAGTATAGTTTCCAGGCGGATGCTACACGCGGCCAGGATACTTATTATGTTCCGGGCAATTTCGGTACAGCTAAAAACTATGGATTAGAGCTTGATTTGGTTAAGTTTTTTAACAAGTTTGGCGTAAAAGCTAATTATACTTATACCCATTCACGCATCACTACCATCAAAGATACTTATATCGCCGATGCAAATGGTGATACCCACTTGACTACGGTGAATCAAACCAGGCCTTTATATGGTCAGTCTGAGCATATCGCCAACCTGTCATTATTATATAAGGACACTAAGAAGGGCTGGGATGCACAAATTGCCGGAGCCTATACCGGTCCGCGCATCAACACTGTATCGCAGTTTGTGAATAATGACCTTTGGCAGCGTGGCTTTATCCAGATGGATGCATCAGCCGAAAAACGTTTTAAAAATAACCTGAGCGTATTTATCAAAGCGGGCAACCTGCTTAATACCCCAGCTAAGTTGTTCCTGAAAGGTACCAACCCTGAAAATGCTACGCTGAAAGATGATAACATCGTAGCAAACGGACAAACCTTAATCCGCAGCGACTACTATAAGCAAACTTACCTGATAGGTGTTCGATACAAACTTTAAAATAATTTATCAACCATAAATAAAAGGCATTATAATGAAACTAAAACAAATATTCGCGGCAGTGCTGCTATCGGCCATAGCCTTTAGCAGTTGCAGGAAAGCCAACCTTGATGTTGACACCAGCTCAAACGATGGATCGGCAAGCGGTGAAGTATCAGGCGTTTGGGCTAAAGGCAGCACGCAGATCATTAAGGGTGATATTATTATTCCCGAAGGTAAATCGCTTACTATTGAAGAGGGGGTAACCGTGTTGATGGATACCATTGCTAAACCTGAATTTATAGTAAAAGGGAATCTGTACTCATTAGGTACCGCCGAAAACCCGGTTAGGATAACCGTAAACCCGGCATATCGTACCGACGCCAAAAAATTCGGAAAAATGTGGGGTGGGATCCTTGCAGCTAAAACCTGCGCCGAGCTGGTACTTGACCATACTATTTTGGAGTATGGCGGTAATACCACTTCTGATGCTTCAACGTCGGTAAAACAAGGCCTTTACAAAGCAGTAGCCGGCGAAAATGTACCCGCGTTGTGGTTTTCGAACGTTAACGGCAAACTGATTGTTGTAAACTCAACTATCCGCAACTTTCAGGAAGATTGTACTTATATAGAGGGTGGCAAGATCATTTTTGCCAACAATACTTTTTATACCACAGGGGTAACAGGCGGTGAGGCCATGAACTTTAAATCGGGCTGTTTGGCTGATGTTGGCTTTAACCTGGTTTACAGCGCCAATACCAATGCACTGAAGTTATCGAACTCAGGCGACCGTACGCCGCAGGCTTACATCATCTGTTATAATAACACCATGATAAATACCGGCTGGCGCAGGCCGTCGGCAAAAGGTGGTTCTATCTGGCTGGAGAATAATGTACATGCCGATATTTATAACAACCTGTTTGCTAATACCCGTTTTGGTATCAAACGAGATACTAAATCAACCGAAGATAAACGTACCGTGATCAGCAATAACCTTTATTATGGTTATGATCAAACCACGGTAAACCAATTCCAGCCATCAAAAGATATTATTGGTGGTGTTAATGAGGTCAGAGGCACAAAAGCAGGCGATAACGATCCTAAATTTGTGAACTATCCTGAATCTACCCCGGTACTGAATGCAGTTTATGATGTAAACTGGGATTTTCATTTGCAAAGCGGTTCTCCTGCTTTAAATCATGGTATAACCAACTTCACCCGTCACCACGCTGCGGGTATCACCGTAAACGGGATAAATTACGTATCTCCTGCCCCGGCTAATTACATCGGCGCTTTCGGAACAAAATAAATTAACTCATGGCAATGATCCTGCATACTTCTGCAGGATCATTTTTTTATTAATAATAGAAGATGAATAAACTGAGCAAATTAACATTTGTACTACTTGCTATTGCCATAGGTAATACCGCCTGCGGCCAAAGCCAGATAGGCAAGAAAGGGCTTACCATCCCGGGCAGCACAGCACCCGAAATAAAACCGATAGTTGTTACCGAACCGGTGTTATACGATACTGATGATCCGGCCATATGGATCAATCCGGCTGATCCTGCGCAGAGCCTGGTCATCGGCACTGATAAAAACAGCGAAGGCGCCCTTTATGTGTTCGACCTGCAGGGTAAAATTATTAAGGATAAGGTTGTTCGTGGCTTAAAGCGGCCAAACAATGTTGACCTGGCCTATGGGTTGATGCTTGGCGGCAAACCCACCGATATTGCTATTACTACCGAGCGCATGGCCCATAAACTGCGGATCTATTCGTTGCCTGACATGAAACCCGTAGATAATGGCGGCATTGACGCATTTGTTGGCGAAACGGGTTTTGAATACCGCGATTTAATGGGCATCTCCATCTATACTGCAAAAGATGGAAAAATGTATGCCATCGCAGGCCGCAAAAATGGCCCGCAAACAGGCGGATATATCTGGCAGTATTTGCTCGAAGATGATGGCACAGGCAATGTTAAAGCTACATTGGTACGTAAGTTTGGCAAATACAGCGGTAAAAAGGAAATTGAATCAATTGCTGTTGATAATGAGTTAGGGTACATCTACTATTCAGACGAACAGGTAGGGGTACGCCAGTATTATGCCGACCCTGAAAAAGGCGACCAGGAGCTGGCTATATTCGGTACCACAGGCTTTAATGCCGACCACGAAGGGATCTCGATTTATAAGCTTACGGATACAACCGGATATATCCTTGTATCTGACCAGGGTGCCAACCGTTTCCAGATCTTCAGCAGGGAAGGCACCAAAGCAAATCCTTTTGAACACAAGTTGCTGAAAATAGCCAACGTAGCCGCAAGACAAAGTGACGGCAGTGACGTAACTGCTACTCCTTTAAATGATACCTTTAAGCATGGCATTTTTGTGGTAATGAGTACCGATAAAACTTTTCACTATTACCGCTGGGAAGATATAGCAGGCAAAGAACTTAAGGTAAAATAGAAGTTATAAGCTATTCGTGTAAATGATAATTCCGGGCAGGTCATCTGTCCCGGAATTGCTGTTATCATAATGTTGCATTAATAATATCTAAAAACTCCAGCTGAAAACTTTCACCTTTATCCTCGTTATACCATTTCTGCAATGCTATCTTTTTTTCGCCCATTTCAATATGGTCTTTAACCATTTGAAGGTATAATCGCTGGCACTCAGCCGGCCGGGGGCCCCAGGTACCGAGGTCTTGATGGTGTTCATCTGCAATAATAATCTTGGGGATTGACCGGGTGCCATTGGTAAGGTAGCTTTCAATCAAAAACGGTGGCGAGTCCCTTAGCTGGTAATCAACTTTAATAAGCGGATTCAATTCCGAAAGGCGATGCAGGAATGGTATGGTATGCGAAGCATCGCCGCACCAGGCCTCGGTAATAACCGTCCATAATTGTGGTTTACTGATCTTTTCGATGGCATTTGTCAGATCCGGGTTCAGTACGCCAACCTTTAGCCAGCGCTGCTGGCGCGACCAATTGAGCTTTGTATAATTTAAATAATCCGGGTTGTCGTACGGAGCCGGCGGATTAGGGCTGTTCAAAATATCGAAAAATAGCTGCTGATATGCTGTGAAATCCATAATAATTGCATTTGGAGCCATTTATGGCAATTCCTTTTACGATATGAAATTAAATAATGTGCGTGTGAATTTTGTTGATGTAGGTTAATTTCGATAACCTTTACAGGGCTATGATTAATATACTATGTATTTTTGATTATCAAAGCGGGGTACATGAAAATTAAAATAAACAAACTGCTATTAACAGCAATTAGCCTGGTATGCACCGGCGCTTTATCTGCCTACAAATATTCGCCGGCTAAAAACGTTCCGGTTAAGTTTAAGCAGATCATGGGTGCCGATATTTCATTTATCCCCCAGTTGGAAGCTGAAGGGCATAAGTTTTATGATAACGGCGTAAACAAGGACCCCTTCACCATTTTGAAAGATCATGGCTTTAACTATGTACGGCTTCGTATATTCAATAATCCTAAGGCCGATAGCGGGTACTCGGCAAAAGGCTATTGTGGTTTGGAAGATACCAAGAAGATGGCTCTGCGTATTAAAGAAGCCGGAATGGGCTTCTTACTCGATTTTCATTACAGTGATAACTGGGCCGATCCCGGTAAGCAATACAAACCCGCCGCCTGGAAAAGGCTCAACAACCAGCAACTGCAGGATTCTATAAAGACATTTACCCGGCTTACCTTGCTGGCCCTAAAAAAGCAGGGCACGCTGCCCGATATGGTGCAGGTAGGTAACGAAATTAACCACGGCATTTTATGGCCCAACGGCCGTGTCAAAAACCTGGATACCCTGGCTGGATTTTTAAAGGCTGGCATTAACTGTGTCAAAAGCGTGAGCAGCAATATCAGGGTAATGCTGCATATTGCCTGCGGCGGACAAAATGCAGAATCAAGATACTTTGTAGATAACATGCTCAAACGCGGCGTTAATTTCGATATCATTGGCCAATCATATTATCCCGAGTGGCATGGCACACCGGATAGTTTACGCAACAACCTTACCGACCTCACCGCCCGTTATAAACAGGATGTTATAGTGGTGGAATATTCGCAGCGCAAACGCGAGGTAAATGATATAGCTTTTTCGTTACCTGGTAATAAAGTTAAAGGCACTTTTATTTGGGAGCCCTTTAGCTGGGGCGAAACCTTTGTTGATAAACAGGGAAATATTAATGCGCATATGGCTACTTATGATAGTATTAGTAAACAATATCATGTCCGTCTGCCCCTTGAATAGGAGGATCATGATACGCTTTTAGCTTTATCATAGGATAAGTACAGGCAATTCCAATTTGCAGAGTCACTATATGTAGTTTCTTAAAGCGATTTTTCTAAAAATGCTTTGCATGTAGAATAATTGTTATATTGACATCAAATTTGCGATGCCTATTTATCGTAGCCACAATAAACCAAAATGAAGATATTCCGGTGCCCCCTCCCGCTTAAAACGCGAAAAGAACGATCGTTTTTGATGTTTCCTGCTGTATGCGCTCTGATGTTGTTTGCAGGATGCAATCATGAACCCTCTGCCAACTCACAACAACCCTTGTTTAAACTGTTGCAGCCGGAACAAACCCATGTTGATTTCGCCAATACCTTAACCGAAGGTTTAAACACCAACGTGCTGATGTATGAGTATTTTTATAATGGCGGCGGTGTGGCAGTTGGGGACTTAAACGGCGATGGCCTGCAGGACCTTTATTTTACCGGCAATATGACCGATAATAAATTGTACCTGAACCAGGGCAATATGCAGTTTAAGGATATCACTGCTGATGCCGGAGTAGCAGGCAGGCCCGGTCCCTGGAAAACAGGTGTAACCATGGCCGATGTTAACGGTGACGGTAAGCTGGATATATACATATGTTATTCGGGTAAAGTACGGGCCGGGAAGCGGGTTAACCAATTATTCATAAACCAGGGGAACAATGCCGCAGGAGTTCCCATGTTTAAAGACCTGACCGCTGATTTTGGCCTCGATTTTCCATCATTCAGTACACAGGCATACTTTTTTGATTATGACCGGGACGGTGACCTCGACCTGTTGTTAATTAACCACAACCCAGGCCGGATCAGTATTATGGATGATGCCTTTGTTAAGGAGATGTCGGCCAAAAGAGATAACGAATCGGGGATCAGGCTGCTGCGGAATGACAATAATCATTTTACTGACGTTACCGTCGGTGCAGGCATTATCAATACACCGCTATCATACGGCCTTGCAGCAGGTATCGCCGATATTAACGGCGATGGATGGCCGGATATCTATGTATCCAATGATTATAGTATTCCCGACAGGTTGTACATTAATAATGGCAAGGGCAGTTTTGCCGATGAGCTCCAGAAACAAATAGGCCATAGCTCGTTTTACTCTATGGGGAATGATGTAGCCGATATTAATAATGACGGCAAACCCGATATTTACACCCTGGATATGCTTCCCGAAGATAACAAACGGCAAAAACTGCTGTTCGGCATTGATAATTACGAAGCTTTTGACCTGAACCTGAGGGTAGGCTTTTATTACCAGTACATGCGTAATATGCTGCAGATCAATAACGGCAATAACTCGTTCAGCGAGATAGGACAGCTGGCAGGCATCTCCAATACGGATTGGAGCTGGTCGCCCCTTTTTGCCGATTATGATAATGATGGCTGGAAAGACCTGTTTGTAAGTAACGGTTATACCCGTGACTACACCAACATGGATTTCCTGAAGTTTATGGGCGATAACCTTAAAGACAGGCGCGTAATGCGGCAGGACCTCCTGGATATTGTAAGCCAGATGCCATCATCGCAAATGAAAAGTTACCTGTTTAAAAATAATGGTAATACCACATTTACCAATACAAGCGAGCAATGGGGCATAACGATGCCATCAAACAGTAACGGCGCCGCTTATGCCGATCTGGATAATGATGGTGACCTTGACCTGGTGGTAAATAATATCAATCAGCCGGCTTTTGTTTATGAAAACCAGGCCGCTAAACAAAATGACAACCATTATTTATCGATAAAATTAAATGGCAATGGGGCCAATACCCAGGGTATTGGAGCTAAGGTCAGCATTTATTCGGGCAATAAAACGCAGTACCTGGAGCAAATGCCAAACCGTGGTTACCAGTCAACCGTGTCAACAGTACTGCACTTTGGATTGGGAAAAGATAAGCAGGTAGATTCATTAAGGATTACCTGGCAAAGCGGTAAATCACAGGTTCTTAAAAAAGTAAAAACCGATAAACAGCTTGTTTTAAATGAAAAGGATGCCACTGGCGCAAGTCCTGTACGAGAACAGATCAATCCAATATTTAAAGAGGTGCCTGCCCCTATCGCAGGCACCGAAAGCGATAATACCACCAATGATTTTAAAAGGCAGCCGTTAATGGTTAACTCCATATCGTTTTCGGGTTCCATCCTTACCAAAGGCGATGCAAATGGCGATGGGCTTGAGGATATTTACACCGGCGCGCATGATGGCAAAGCCGGTGTTTTGTACCTGCAGCAAAAGGATGGGAAATTTATCAGCAAAGCTGTACCCGCCTTTGAAGCCGATAAAAACAGTACCGATGCCGCCGCTTTATTTTTTGATGCCAATGGCGATGGTAAGCCCGACCTGTATGTAGCCTCCGGCGGCTATGCCGATTATAAACCGGATGATGTCTTATTGCAGGACAGGCTTTATCTCAATGATGGCAAAGGAAATTTTAACAAGACAAACAACGCTTTGCCCAAAATGATCAGCAGTAAAAGCTGTGTTAAAGCAGCTGATATCAATGGCGATGGTTTTCCCGATTTATTTGTCGGCGGCAGGGTAATCCCGGGGCAATATCCCGAAGCCCCCGAAAGCTATATTTTGATCAATGATGGCAAGGGGCATTTTACCAACGAAACCGCAAAATATAACCCGGCGTTAAAAAATATAGGCATGGTGACCGATGCTGCCTGGGTTGATATGAACGGCGATAAAAAGCCCGACCTGGTGCTGGCCGGCGAATGGATGCCGATCACGGTTTTTGAAAATAGCGGCACTAAGCTAACCGATGCCACAACAAAATACTTTGATAAAAAATATACCGGCTGGTGGAACTGTTTACAGGTAAGCGACATCAACCGTGACGGCCATCCGGATATTATAGCCGGAAACGTAGGTTTAAATACGCAATGTAAAGCAAGCGACGCCGAGCCTGCGGAAATGTTTTATAAAGATTTTGATGATAACGGCTCCGTTGACCCGATGCTTTGTTTTTACATTCAGCATAAAAGTTACCCCTTTGTAAGCCGTGATGAATTGCTTGACCAGATGAGTGTCATGCGCGGCCGGTTCCCCGATTATAAAAGCTATGCCGATGCTACCATGGACAAGATTTTTACTGCCGAAGAAATGAAGGATGTAAAAAAACTGACAGCCAATGAACTGGCTACAGCATGTTTTATCAGTAATGCACAAGGAAAATTAAAACAGGCGACGTTACCCTTACAGGCCCAGTATTCGCCGGTTTTTACCATTACTTCATTTGATTACGATCATGATGGCAAGGAGGATCTTTTGCTTTGCGGCAACATCAACAAGGCCCGCATCCGTTTCGGTAAATATGATGCTAATTACGGCGTATTGCTAAAGGGGGATGGCAGGGGTAATTACCAATACATAAACCAGCAGCAATCGGGCTTCAGCATTCGGGGAGATGTCAGGAGCGTACTTCCATTAAATAATGTTTTACTGTTTGCCCTTGATAAGGGCAAACTAAAGGCATACAAGCAATAATACAAAGGCAATGAAAAAACTGTTAATGCTAATACCTGCCTGTGGCTTATTTGCGATGATAAGCTGCAGCCCGAAAAAGCAACCCGAACTAACCAACCAGGACGTGAGCAAAGTTGTTGGCCATATGACCAGCGTAATGATCCATGACGTTACCAACCCGCCATTGGCCGCCCGTTTTTTTGCTTATACCTGCCTTGCCGGGTATGAGGTAGTTGCCGAAAACGACAAACAGACCCATAGTATGCGCGGTGTATTGAATCAATATCCGGATATCAAACACCCCAAACAAAATACCGGTTATAATTATCAGCTAAGCGCGGTACTGGCCATGTTTGAAACATCTGCCAGGCTGTTGCCATCGGGTACCTTAATGCTGGGCTACGAGTCTTCCTTTATTGATTCGTGCAAAAACATCGGCTTCAGCAGCGAAGTTATCGACAGTTCAAAAAGCTATGCCAAAACAATCAGTAAACAGATCCTGGCTTATGCCAGGGCCGATGGTTACCGGAAAATAAGTAACTATCCACGCTATAAGCTTAAGCAAACACCCGGTAGCTGGGACCTGACCCCGCCTGCTTACATGTTGCCGGTTGAGCCATATTTTAACACTATCCGGCCCATGACGCTTGATTCGGCCGCACAATTTGTGCCTGATGCGCCCATTCCATTTTCAACGGATAAAAACTCAGCTTTTTATAAATACCTGCAGATGAGCTACGCCAAAAGTGGCAATGCTTTAAAGCAGGAAGAAAAAGATATTGCCAATTTTTGGGATTGTAACCCTTTTGCCGTTCAAAATGACGGGCACATGCTTATCGGCCTAAAAAAGATTTCGCCGGGAGCACACTGGATGGGGATAACGGCTATTGCCTGTAAGCAGGCCAAAACCGGTTTCTCTAAAACGGTGCAGATCAATACCGCTGTAGCCATAGGCCTGCTGGATGGTTTTATTTGCTGCTGGGAAGATAAATACCGCACCAACCGCATCAGGCCCGAAACGGCCATCCGCAGGTATATAGACCCGCATTGGAAACCCTTGTTGCAAACCCCTCCGTTTCCGGAATATATCAGCGGGCATTCGGTGGTTTCAACAACGGCTGCGGTTATCCTCACGCATTACCTGGGCGATAAGTTTAAATATACCGATGATGTGGAAGTAAATTATGGCATCCCGCCAAGGCATTTCAACTCGTTTAAACAGGCTGCCAAAGAAGCTGCTATTTCAAGGTTTTGGGGTGGTATTCATTTTATGGATGCTATTGACAATGGTATTATTCAGGGAAATAAAGTGGGCAACCTGGTTGTTGCTAAAATGAGCGGGCAAAGGAAGTTGTAGATATAAGCATGGTTGTTATGAGCGGTGGCGAAAGGGTTTTTCGATAAGTGGAGTTGCTATACAGGGCGAAGATGGTGCTTTCATCTCTCATGACAACTTAAAAAGGGTGTCATGGGTAGGCCCTCGAAGCATGGTGGGCTGGCCTCTGCGCGCGACCCTTCGACAAGCTCAGGGTGACGGGCCATCTTTTGTCATTTCTTCTTCAAAGCCCAAAGGATGTTTGCTTAAATATCATCCCTTACTGATATCCCGCAGCCTGCAAGCTAAATAACTCGGCGTAACGGCCATTGTTTGCCATTAGTTCCTGATGTGTGCCAGCCTCAAGGATTTTGCCCTTTTCCAATACGATGATCCTGTCAGCGAGCCTTGCTGTTGAAAACCGGTGGGAAATAAGCACAGCCGATTTACCCTGGGTTAAGGACGAAAAACGCTGGAATACCTCATACTCGGCCCGGGCATCAAGCGCTGCAGTAGGCTCGTCAAGGATGAGCACCTGTGCATCTTTCATATAGGCCCTTGCCAATGCAACTTTCTGCCATTCGCCACCCGATAATTCAACACCCTCGTTAAACCGCCTACCCAGCCATTGTTCGTATCCCAGCGGAAGTTTGGCCGCAAGCGCGTCTGCAAGGCTCTCCCGGGCAGCTTTACGGATTAGTTCGGTATTGTCCTGCTCATCAATGTTTCCTACCGCAATATTCTGCGAAAAGCTCATCTGGTAACGAATATAATCCTGGAAAATAATGCCCAGGTTTAACCGGAGGTCCGTGAGGTCATAATCCCTCAAATCTGCACCATCCAGCAGGATGCGCCCTTCTGTTGGGTCATATAAGCGGGCCAGTAGTTTTACAAGCGTAGTCTTGCCTGCTCCGTTCTCGCCTACCAGCGCAATCTTTTCGCCGGGGTGCAGGGTGAAGTTCAGGTGCCTGTTGGCCCATGATTCGGCATTGTTATATTTAAATCCCACATCCTCAAAAGTAAACCCTTGCTTTATTGGGTTTGGAAATGGTAAAGGAGAAGCAGCAACTTTGATCTTTGGTTTGATCTCAAAAAACTCATGGAAATCGTTGAGGTAGATAGCACCCTGTGAAACTGATGTAAACCGGTTCAGCGAATTTTCCATCAGGCTGCTCAATTGCCGGAATGAACCGGCCAGGAAAGTAAGCGTACCTACAGAAGACTTGCCCGTAACAGTTTGATAAATAATAAAACCATACGCGGCATAGTAGCCAACACTGCCTAAAACAGAAAAGAAGGTACCCCAGGCCGAACGCCTCACAGCCAGTTTGCTGTTATCGGCATAAAATTTATCTGATAAGGTTTTAAAACGGTTAATAATAAAATCAGACAGGCCGAAGATTTTAACTTCTTTAGCCGTTTCATCGCTCGCACCAAGGTAGCGTACATAATCAAGCTCTCGTCTTTCAGGGGTTTGGCTCCTCGTAAGTGCGTAATTTTGGCTATTAAAATAGCTTTCGCCCAGAAACGAAGGGATGATAGAAATAAGCAGCAAGAGGATCAGCCATGGGTTCAAAGTCAGTAAGCCAGTAAGCAGGAAAGCCATGGATATAAAATCCTGGATCTGGCTCATCACCTGTGATAAAAGCACAGTACGCCCAACGGTTTGCTGCCTGGCCCGCTCCAACTTATCATAAAATACCGAATCTTCAAACTGTTCCAGGTCGAGCATGGCCGCATGGCGCATAATGCGCATGGAGGTATAGTTGGCAAAAAGATCACCCAGCAGGTTGTCCATCAGGCTGATCATCCGGTTTAGGCCGTCGGTTGCCACAGCCAGCAAAAATTCAATGATAACCAGTTTCCATAATTCATGCTGGCTTCCGCCGTGGCGGTTTAGCAATACCACCTGGTCGATGATCAGCTTACCTACATACAACAAGGCAACCGGCATGGCTGAACGCATAATACGTAACAAAAAGCTTGCTGTTGTTTTACCCGGACTGCTTTGCCACACCAGCCTGAAAAAATCCGGGAGATTGCTTAATGCAGACAAGCGCTCTCTGAACGAAATCTTTTGCTCTGGTTTGATATTTCTTGTTTTAGCCATCTGCCGGTTTTGATAAATGCGATTTTAAACAAAAAAATGTTCATTGCTACTGCATTGCAGGACTATGAGCACATTTATGATCGTTTGCTGACTAATCAGGAATTAAAATAAAAAAGATTTGTGCAATCGATTGCACAAATCTTTTTTTATTTGTTACTTAGTCAAATAAACCATCAATAAATATTTCGGAGTTATGGGGTCGGTGAAGCTAATACTTGTCGCGCTGCTCGCTTGTTTGATATTACCGTGTTATGGAATAGTGCGCCTGCCGCAATTGGTTGCGGATGGCATGGTATTACAGCGCGATGCCAAAGTAAAGATCTGGGGATGGGCCGATGCAGGCGAAAAGATCGCCGTTAATTTTCAGCATAAAACATACCGTACAGTTACCGGCGAAAGCGGTTCCTGGAAAATTGCCCTTCAGCCAATGAAGGCCGGGGGGCCGTATACTATGGAAATCACTGGTAATAATCGTACTACTATCCGGGACATTTTAATTGGCGATGTATGGTTTTGTTCGGGGCAATCGAATATGGTTTTGCCTATGGAGCGGGTTAAGGAAAAATATCCTGATGAAATAGCAAAAGCCAATTATCCGCAGATCAGGAATTTTTTTGTTAAAACGGAATCTGACGTAACCAGGCAACATTCGGATCTGTTACCTGGTAAATGGGTTAAGGCCGATTCTGTAACCGTTTTAGGTTTTGGTGCCGCATCATGGTTTTTTGCTAAACAGCTATATCAAAAATATCATGTGGCCATCGGTATCATTAACTCAAGCGTCGGCGGCACACCTATTGAGGCATGGATCAGCGGCGATGGCTTAAAAAACATTCAATCATATCATAACAGGATTGCCCGGTTCAGCAATACGGCATTTATGGACAGCGTGTTGAAAAAACACCCGGAACCAGTGGAACCGCTTAACGCAGATAAAGGCTTAAATGAGGTTAAACCATGGTATGATACCACCTACAAGCCACATAGCTGGCACCGTTTCTGGCTGCCAGGCTACTGGGCCGATCAGGGTGTAAAAGGCCTGAACGGCGTGGTATGGTTCAGGAATGAAATCACACTGCCCGCATCGGTACAGGGTAAAGCGTCCAAACTGTATTTAGGGAGGATAATAGATGCCGATCAAACCTATGTTAACGGCAAACAGGTGGGGAACATTACCTATCAGTATCCGCCAAGGCGTTACACGGTACCCGCCGGTTTATTAAAGCCGGGCAAAAATATTATTGTGGTTCGCATTACCAATACATCGGGCAAAGGTGGTTTTGTGCCTGATAAACGGTACTACCTGGCAATAGCCGGTGATACCATCGACCTTCGCGGCGACTGGCAGTACAAAGTTGGGCAGGTGTTTGAACCCGTTAGGATGAAACCGGAATTTTCGGCCCAGAATGAACCTACCGGGCTTTACAACACCATGGTAGCGCCCGCTATCAATTATACTATTAGAGGTATAGTTTGGTATCAGGGCGAAAGTAATTCCAGCCGCGCATCCGAATATGGAACCTTGTTAAAGGCTCTTATTGCCGACTGGCGGAATCGCTGGCAACAAGGTAATCTTCCCTTTATTTACGCCCAGCTTCCAAACTTTAACGAGGTACAGTATTCGCCAACAGAAAGCGACTGGGCGCAATTACGCGCCGGTCAGCTTGAGGCCCTTGAAGTGCCCAATACTGGTATGGCGGTAACCATTGATGCCGGCGAGTGGAATGATATCCACCCTCTTAATAAAAAAACAGTGGGTGAGAGGCTTGCCCGCGCTGCCGAAAATGTTGCTTATGGCGATGTGAATGTAGTACCATCCGGCCCGATTTACCAATCGGCTAAAATTGAGGGGAATAAGATTGAGATTGCTTTTAAAAATACAGGTGCGGGGCTTGTCGCTATTGATGGCGAGGAACTGTCACAATTTGCCATCGCCGGGGCTGATAAAAAGTTTGTTTGGGCAAAGGCAATTATTAATGGAGGTAAGGTGTTGGTTTGGAGCGATAAAATCCCTGCACCGCTTTACGTAAGGTATGCCTGGGCCGATAACCCGGATGGCGCGAACCTTTATAATAAAGAAGGCTTGCCGGCATCACCTTTCCAAACCGGTAAACTGCAATAACCATAAACTAATTTGAAACCAGGGGCGATGAAAAGTACTGCCTTCTTTTTCTTACTCACATGGGCCATTGCGGCGAAAGCGCAAACCCCGGCCCCGGTAAATTTCACTGCTGACCAGGACCATCAGTATATGATGAAGCAGTTAGGAATTAAAACCTTGCGTAATGGACCCAGCGGCGATGAATCGGCCCCTAATCATGCTAATTATGATGAAGCGCTGGCTAACCCCTACCCGGATTTGCCTGACGCCCTTACGCTAAAGAATGGTAAAAAGGTAACTACAGCTGAAATGTGGTGGAAACAGCGCCGCCCCGAAATTGTGGAGGATATGGAGCGTGAGGTTTATGGCCGCATCCCTGCTAATGTACCCAAGGTAACCTGGACGGTTAAAGTAACCGATAAAGAGCGGGTTGGCTTTTATCCGGTGATTGCCAAACAACTGATAGGCCATGTTGATAATACGGCTTATCCGCTTATCAACGTCAATATCGAAATGACCTTAGTGCTCCCCGCAAATGCCAAAGGACCGGTACCTGTACTGATGATGTTTGGTCGGAGCGCGCTACCGGCACCGGCGCAGCCCCCCGCTGCTGATGTGGAAAAAATCAACGCTGCATTGAAAGAACTTCTTTTAAAAGAACATCCCGAGTTTAAAAATATTTTTGAGCAATATCCTGCCTATAACCCCATTGCCGAACAATCTCCCTTTGGTCCCGGTGGTTTTCCAGTGATGAAAGGCGACCCACCGACTGCCACGCAACTAATTGCCAATGGATGGGGGTATGTACTTATAGATCCGTCGTCTATCCAGGCGGATAACGGGGAAGGTTTAACCAAAGGGATCATCGGTTTGGTGAACAATGGCCAGCCCCGTAAGCCGGAGGATTGGGGAGCTTTACGTGCTTGGTCGTGGGGAGCGGCACGCGCGTTGGATTACCTGGAAACAGAACCTGCGGTTGACGCCAAACATGTAGGTATTGAAGGTGTTTCCCGCTATGGAAAGGCAGCGCTGGTAACACTTGCTTTTGAACAAAGGTTTGCCATGGGGTTGATAGGTTCGTCGGGTGAGGGAGGGGCCAAGCTGCATCGCCGGAACTTTGGCGAAGCGGTTGAAAGCCTTACCGGCGGCGAATACTACTGGATGGCCGGTAACTTTATGAAATATGGCGCGTCGGATGCTGTGTTTGGTGCCAAAACCGCTAAAGATCTTCCGGTAGATGCACATGAGCTGATTGCCTTGTGTGCCCCGCGGTATACTTTTATAAGCTATGGTATCCCCGGGCAAGGAGACGCCAAATGGCTCGATCAGCAGGGGAGCTACATGGCAACTGTGGCTGCGGGTTCTGTATTTAAACTGCTTGGTGCAAATGACCTCGGCGTTTCAAACGATTATAAAACCGAAAAAATGCCGCCGGTTAATACTGGCTTGCTTGATGGCGAGCTCGCCTGGCGTCAGCATGATGGGGGGCATACCGATGCTCCAAACGTAAAATATTTTATCGCCTGGGCTAATAAGCTGATGCATTATGGTAAAGAAAGAAACGGGAAATGACATCTCCTTCACGTCATGCCGAATTTATTAAAATCCTATCGAATTTCCACCATCAACCTGTAAAACAACCCCGGTTACATATTTGGCGGCATCTGTCGCTAAATAATAAACGGCTTCGGCCACATCGGCAGGTTCACCTAATTTGCCCATTGGGGTACGGCCCATCACTTTTTGCTTGCGGGCAGGATCATTATCCAGCGCCTTTGCCGACATATCTGTAGCTATAAAGCCCGGAGCAACGCAGTTAACCCTGATGCCTTGCGGCGAAAGCTCGGTAGCCATCGCTTTTGTCATACCTTCGATGGCGGTTTTAGATGCGGTATAGGCAATAACATACGGTATGCCGTATTGTGCAGCCATCGAACTGATGTTAATTATGCTACCACTGCCAGCTTTCAACATGATTTTTACTACCTCGCGGCTTATCGCAAATACCGAAGTAAGATTGGTTTGGATCACTCTGGCGAACTCTTCATCGGTTACCTCGGCGAAAGCTTTTTTATGGTTAATGCCGGCATTATTAACCAAAATATCAGGTGCGCCAAATTCAGCTTCAATTTCTGCTATCAGTTGCGGTATACCGGTGGTATCACTCAGATCATATTGCCTGTAACTGCAAAGATCGCCAAGCTGTGTTACTGCCGCAATAAGTTTTGCCTCGTCGCGGCCTATGATAATGGTTTTGATGCCTTGCTCTGTGAATTTTTTGGTGGTAGCAAGGCCAAGGCCCGAGGCACCGCCGGTTACGATAGCAAGTTTGGTCTTTGAGTTCATGGATTTTTTAAGTTATTTTCTTCTGGAGGATTCACGTATTATCAATTCCGATCTGAGGATGAGGCTATGCGTTTGTTGCAGATCCTGCCTGTTTGCCAAATGATTGATAAGCATATTGGCGGCAACC
The DNA here is from genome assembly GCF_013376065.1 of Mucilaginibacter sp. SG538B. Taxonomy (NCBI): domain Bacteria; kingdom Pseudomonadati; phylum Bacteroidota; class Sphingobacteriia; order Sphingobacteriales; family Sphingobacteriaceae; genus Mucilaginibacter; species Mucilaginibacter sp. SG538B. The sequence goes on along the minus strand of NZ_JABMJI010000002.1, from coordinate 487,177 downwards.
TCACCCATTTCATAGCCTTTATAATTTACTGTAGTGAGATTGGGCTCAATCACACAGGCCGCCGGGTCATTATTGAAGCCCGCAACTGCTATCTGTTCGGGAATTTTGATGCCTGCCTTTTTCAGTACTTGTATACAGCTAACGGCACTGACATCATTAACTGTAAATATGCCATCGGGCAGCGGATCCATTTGTAAAATGGTTTCTGCCGCTACCGCAGCTTCTTTAGCGCTCAGGTCGTTGATGATCACCAATTGCCCATCAAAATCAATTTGGTGTTCTTCAAGAGCTTTTTTATACCCGCGCAGGCGTTCGGCGTAAACATTGCGCAATTGATTCCCGGTAATATGTATTATCCGTTTGCAGCCCTGTTCAAGCAGGTGCTTAGTTACCTCATAAGCGGCTTTGAAGTTATCGATATAGATTTGCGGATACTGCTCGTGCTCAAAAATCCTGTCGAAGAAAAGCACCGGGATATTGCGTTTGATAAAAGGTTCAAAATGCTCAATGCCGGTGGTATCATAAGCTAATGAAACCAACAGGCCGTCAACCCGGTTATTCAACATGGCCCTGGCGTTGCTGATCTCTTTCTTCATCGTTTCTAACGACTGGCTGATGATGAGGTTGTAGTTATTGTCGTTCACCACTTTTTCGATGCCTGCAATAACGTCCGACATGAAACTGCTGTTGAGCCGCGGCACAATAACGCCGATGATGTTGCTGTTTTTACGGCGTAAATTGCTGGCGAACGAATTGGAGCGGTAACCCATTTCTTCGGCTGCCTTGATAATCTTCTTTTTGGTATTTTTATTAACCCGCGGGTGATCTTTGAGCGCACGGCTAACCGTAGCTGCCGAAACCTTTAATTTTTCGGCAATGTCATATATGGTTATCTCTTTTCCGCTGTCCGGCATATAGTTAATCTAAAATATATAAACGATGTTGCATGTTCGGTAATAACCGCAGCCAGATTGTTCAGGGATAAAAGTATAAAATTATTACACATTATTTAAAATTTATGCAATCGATTGCATAAATTTATCGCGTTGATAGCAATTCGTTTTTAAATAATATGGTACCAGATTTAAAACAAACTTTCAGGTGGTTTGGCCCCGGCGACCCGGTAATTTTAAGTGCAATAAAACAAACGGGAGCAAGCGGGATAGTTACCGCGCTTCATCATATACCTTGCGGGGATGTTTGGAACAGTGAAGCAATCAGGCAGCGGAAAGCGGTAATTGAAAGTGCGGGCTTTAACTGGGCGGTTGTAGAGAGTGTGAATATTCATGAAAGTATCAAAATTGGTAGTGCGGAACGTGACCAGTATATTGATAATTATATTCAAACACTGCAAAATTTAGCGCAGGAGGAAATCTTTACGGTGTGTTACAACTTTATGCCCGTATTGGACTGGACCCGCACGCATCTTGATTATCGGTTAGCAAACGGTGCTTCTGCATTGCTTTACAACGCTTCGGCTTTAGCAGCCTTTGACTTGTATATTTTAGAACGGGAGAATGCCTTTAACGAATTTACCACCGAACAACAGACAGCCGCAAAGCATTACCTCGATGGGCTGAGTGACGAAGACAGAACGCTGTTAACCAATACAATATTGGCCGGCTTACCTGGTACAGACGAGGTTTTTACCATTGCGGAGTTTAAAGAACACCTTAACAAATACAGTGAGGTAAACGCGCAAGCATTAAAGGAAAATCTGTTTTATTTTTTACGGGCGATAATTCCATATGCCGAAAAACTGGGTATCAAAATGTGTATCCATCCTGATGATCCCCCGTTTCCTATCCTGGGACTACCCCGAGTAGCATCGTCCTTAAATGATCTTACTGATATTGTAAATAGTTATCCTTCCATTGCCAATGGTATCACGCTTTGTACCGGGTCGTTAGGTGCATCGGGCAAAAATGATCTTCCTGAAATTATAAATCGCCTGGGTGATAAGATCCACTTTTTACACCTGCGCAACGTGGCCCGGCAGTCGGATGGCAGTTTTTATGAAGCCGATCATTTAACAGGCAGCGTTGATATGTATGCCGTGATGAAAGCCATTATCAATGAACAGATAGCCCGTAAAAATGCAGGCCGGAGCGATATAGCTATCCCCATGCGGCCTGATCACGGGCATAAACTACTTGATGACTTTAATTATGATACCTATCCCGGCTATTCGGTAACTGGCAGGTTAAAGAGCCTGGCCGAGTTACGCGGATTGGAGATGGGGATTAAACGCATACTGTACGATGAACAATAGCTGCAATAAATAAGGTAGCTTAAATAAGGATCAATAATTAAATTCCTATTGCTAAAAGCCATAAAAGTTTTTACCTTGCAATCGATTGCATAAAGTTAAAACTTTATAAACCATACTAAACGAAGCGGGATTTACCCGTTTCATTCATGAATTTTTCAACAGATCAATTATGTGTTTTTATAAACGCCTACAGGTTTATAAAACTGGAATTAATAACGCCATGGCCAAATATCCATTAAAGAACGTGTGTTTACTGGTGCTGCTTTTCATGGCGGCGATAAATAAAGTTTATGCAGATAATGGCTATAAATTATGGCTTGAATATAATAAGGTGAGCAATAAGCAACTGGCAAACATTTACAGGCAACAGTTGCAAAACATGATCTTCCCGGCACAGTCTGGCCAGCTTAAAGCTGCAAGGACCGAGCTCTTAACTGGCCTTGATGGAATGCTGGCCCTAAAGCCACGAGATACTAAAAGCATAACCAATGGGCAAACTATTATAATAGGTACGCCGCGATCACTAAAGGCTCTTTCGATAACTGCCCCCGATAGCATCGGCAGCGAAGGGTATCTTATCAAAACTGCCCTTGTCAATCAAAAGAAATGTATCATCATAACGGCCAATACCGATGCAGGGGTTATGTACGGTGTTTTTAATTTTTTAAAGCTGATCCAAACCAATCAATCTATTAATAAACTGGATCTTTCAGACCACCCAAGGATGATGTACCGGGTACTGGATCATTGGGATAACCTGAACCGTACAGTGGAGCGGGGCTATGCGGGCTCATCCATCTGGAACTGGCACAAGCTGCCAGGTGTGGTTGACCAGCGTTATATTGATTATGCAAGGGCTAATGCCTCGGTCGGGATCAATGGCTCGGTTGTCAATAATGTAAATGCCGATGCACTGATCCTTTCGCCCCAATATTTGTTAAAGGTGCAGGCTTTGGCCAATGTATTCAGAACATATGGTATCAGGATTTACCTGTCGGTAAAATTCAGCAGCCCGGTTGAGCTGGGAGGCTTAAAAACTGCTGATCCGCTTGATCCCGCGGTAAAAAAATGGTGGGCCGATAAGGCTGATGAAATCTATAGTTACATCCCCGATTTTGGAGGCTTTTTGGTGAAGGCTAATTCGGAGGGACAACCCGGTCCGCAAAGCTATGGCCGTACCCATGCCGATGGAGCAAATATGCTGGCCGATGTTTTAGCTCCTCATCATGGCATAGTGATGTGGCGTGCCTTTGTTTATGATAATAAGGTACCCGACGATAGGTTCAAACAGGCCTATAATGAATTTAAACCTTTTGATGGAAAGTTTAGGGATAATGTAATCATCCAGGTAAAAAATGGTCCGATAGATTTTCAGCCAAGGGAGCCATTTCACCCATTGTTTGGTGCTATGCCCAATACCCCACTGATGATGGAGTTCCAGTTAACACAGGAATATCTCGGTTTTTCAACGCACCTGGTTTATGAAGCGCCTTTGTTTGCCGAATGCCTGCAATCAGATACTTATACACGAGGCAAAGGTTCAACGGTTGCACGGGTAATTAAAGGTGATTTCAATAAAAAACTGATAACCGGCATGGCGGGCGTAGCCAACATCGGCACTGATTTAAACTGGTGCGGGCATCCCTTTGCACAGGCCAACTGGTATGCATTCGGCCGCATGGCCTGGAACCCTGATCAATCCCCGGCGCTAATTGCAGGCGACTGGCTCAAGATGACTTTTACTAATGACGAAAGCTTTGTATCGCAGGTAAAAAACTTCATGCTGCAATCGAGGGAAAACACAGTTAATTATATGACCCCGCTCGGGCTGCACCATATTATGGGGGTGTCAACGCACTATGGCCCTGGTCCCTGGGTAGATAATGCCGGTCGTTCTGATTGGAATGCCACTTATTACCATAAAGCCGATTCGGCTGGGATAGGCTTTGACCGTACAGGCACGGGTAGCGATGCACTCTCGCAATATGCACCTGAAGTTAAAACACACTGGGGAAACTTGCAAACCTGCCCTAACGAATACCTGCTGTGGTTTCACCATTTAAGCTGGACCTATAAAATGCGCTCGGGCAGATCATTGTGGGATGAGCTCGTTCATCATTACTATGTAGGGTCTGATTTTGTTAAGCAAATGGGGCTTACCTGGGATAAAATGCAGGGCAGGATAGATGCCGAACGCTTTACAGAGGTAAAACAATTAATGCAGGTTCAGTTAAATGAGGCTACAACCTGGCGCGATGCCTGTGTTTTATATTTCCAAACATTTTCAAAAATGCCTGTCCCGGCTATCTACCCTAAGCCGCAGCACCCGCTGGACTATTATAAAAAAATGAAGTTTTATTATGTGCCGGGCATAGGAGGCAATAACTACATGACCAATTAATCACTACCATAAACCAAACGTCAATGAACAAGCAATTTACCACAGCAAAATTAGTCCCCGCACTTTTTGCATCCTTATGCATTTTGAGTGCATGTGACTCATCAACAAAAAAGACAGCTAATGCAGGCGATAGTACAAAAACAGATACCGGCAAAAAAGTAAAATATCTTTCCGAGCCGCTCATCAGTTCCATTTACACAGCGGACCCATCGGCCCATGTATTTAACGGCAAAATTTATATCTATCCCTCGCATGATATCGATGCGGGCATCCCCGAAAATGATAACGGCGACCATTTTGCCATGAAAGATTATCACATCCTGTCGATGGATAGTATTGGCGGCAAGGTTACAGATAATGGTGTGGCACTTGATATCAAGGATATCCCCTGGGCTGGTCGGCAGCTGTGGGCGCCTGATGCAGCTTTTAAAAACGGTACTTATTACCTGTATTTTCCGGTAAAGGATAAAAAAGATGTATTCCATATTGGTGTGGCGACTGCTGCAAGCCCGGTTGGCCCGTTCAAAGCCGAACCTGAACCAATAGCAGGAAGTTACAGTATTGACCCTGCCGTTTTTACGGATACCGATGGTAAAACCTACATGTATTTCGGTGGGATCTGGGGTGGTCAGCTTCAACGCTGGATATCCGGTAAATACGAGGCAGACGGCTCAAAAACCGATTCAAAACAGGAAGATGCCCCGGCGATAAGCTGTAAAGTAGCCCTGTTAAAACCCGACATGAAAACTTTTGATGGTGCAGTAAAAGACGGGGTTATTTTAGATAGCCTGGGCAAGCCGCTGTTGACCAAAGATCACGACCGTCGCTTTTTTGAAGGTTCATGGATGCATAAATACAATGGTAAATATTACTTCACTTATTCAACCGGCGATACGCATTTGCTTTGCTATGCGATAGGTGATAGTCCGTTTGGGCCATTTACTTATAAGGGCATATTTATGAAACCGGTGGAAGGCTGGACAACGCATCACTCCATTATCGAGATAAAAGGTAAATGGTATATATTTTATCATGATACCCAACTATCGGGCAAAACACACCTGCGCAACGTGAAGGTAACCGAACTACAGCATAATGCTGATGGATCTATTAAACTGATCGATCCGTTTTTGTAATCTCATCGATATGAAAATCCTTAAAGCTTTAACCCTGTTACTGCTATTGCTTGATTTGTTGGGGACGCATGGTTTTGCGCAGCAGGTTAAGCCGGTTACTATCCCCAACTCCGAACACCGGCAAATGCACTCCGAACTGGCCGGTAATGATTATGATATTTATATTCATTACCCGGCAGGCTATGATACCGCCAAACAAAAATTTCCGGTATTGTATGTGGTTGATGGTGATAACGACTTTTCACCGTCGCTGGAGTATTTGGGACTATTGATGGCCGAATATCATATTCCTGAACCTATATTGGTGGCCATTGGCGATGGCGGCCTGATTGGTACGCCCGGCAACAAACGTAACCGTGATTTCACACCGGTTGCATTTCCCAATGTGGCCGAAAGCGGTGGTGCGCCGGCATTCCTTGCTTTTATTGAGAAGGAATTGATCCCAGCGATAGATGCCGGTTTAAAGGCAGACCCTACAAACCGTACGCTTTATGGATATTCAATGGGGGGCTTATTTGCTACTTACACCTTGTTTGAAAAGCCCACGCTGTTTAAAAATATCCTGATAGGCAGTCCTGCATTGGGTTATGGTAACGGAGCTGTATTTGAAACTGAAAAGCAATATGCAGCCAAACATAAAAGCCTGCCCGTAAATGTATTTATGGAAGTGGGCGGATTGGAAACTCCGGGACAGGTTGTGCCTAACAAACAATTGGTGGCGTTATTGGAAAGCCGTCATTATGAAAATCTTGTTTTTAAGCATATCATTATTGATGATGTTACTCATTTATCGGGTAAACCTGTTACCATGCTCAAGGCTTTGGCATGGGCGTATGCACGTAAGTAACAGATAAGATTGTTTTTTATATCTGCGTATTCAAAAAGAGTTATGAAGGCTCGCATATTGATATTTGTTTTGTGCTGTTTGGTAGCCTTTAAACCTAAGGCACAAAATACCGTAAAAGCAATACCACATTTACAATATTATGGCGGTAATGCTGAATTATTGGTAGATGGAGCGCCGTATTTAATGACAGGCGGTGAACTTGGAAACTCGAGCGCCTCAAGCGCGGCCCACATGACCCCAATTTGGCCCAAACTGCAAAAAATGCACCTTAACACAGTGATAGCGCCGGTTTATTGGGAACTATTGGAGCCACAAGAGGGCAAGTTTAATTTTACACTGGTTGATGATTTGATTAAAAGTGCCCGGCAGTACCACATGAAACTGGTGCTGCTTTGGTTTGGCACCTGGAAAAACAGCATGAGCTGTTATGCGCCAGGTTGGGTTAAAACCAATGAAAACCGTTTTCCGCGCGTTGCCAACAGTGTGGGTGGTGCTGAAGAGATCATTACGCCGTTCTCCAAAGATGCTTTGCAGGCAGATATTAAAGCTTTTAGTGTGTTAATGCGGCATATTAAGCAAACCGATAATAAGCTTCGCACTGTGCTGATGGTGCAGGTTGAAAACGAGATAGGCATGCTGCCGGATGCCCGCGATCATTCGAAACTGGCCGATGAAGCTTTTAACCGGCCAGTCCCGACAAAGCTAATCTCCTGGTTAAATTCGCACAAAGACAAGCTTGTACCCGAAATGCAAAAAATATGGCAGGATGGAGGAAGTAAAACTTCAGGTAACTGGGAATCGGTTTTTGGCAAAAGCCCGGCTACCGACGAGCTGTTTATGGCCTGGTACTTTGCCGGATACGCTGACGCTGTAGCTAAAGCAGGTAAGGCCGTTTACCCGCTGCCGATGTATGTGAACGCAGCCCTTAACGCTCCGGGTAAAAAGCCGGGACAGTACCCTTCTGCAGGCCCCTTGCCGCATTTGATTGACGTATGGAAAGCAGCAGCACCGGATATTGACTTGCTGTCGCCCGATTTTTATAACCCTAACTTTAAGTACTGGAATGACCGTTATACCCGGCCTGATAATGCCCTGTTTATCCCCGAGCATCGTTTTGAGGATGGAATGGATGCCAAAGCTTTTTATGCCATTGGCCATTACAAAGCGCTGGGCTTTTCTCCTTTTTATATCGAAACCGATAACATAACGGCAGGAGAGCCACTTTCCCAATCGTATAATATCATTCATCAGTTATCAGGTGAGATTAGTAAGGCTAAACGCAAGGGAACTATGGATGGTGTATTGTTAAGTAAGGATGCGGATACCATACGGCTGCAAATGGGCGATTACATGCTCACGGTTTCGCATGATTTAGCCCTGGGCTGGTCGCCCAAAGCAAAGGATGCAAACTGGCCGTTAACCGGAGGTATTATAACAGCTTTGGCTAATGATGAGTTTTATGTAGCCGGCACAGGTTTGGTCATCAGTTTTAAGCCGGTAAAAGATGGACTACGTGCAGGTATTTTACAGGTAGACGAAGGGATATTTGTTAACGGAAAGTGGCAGCCGGGACGCCGTTTAAATGGCGATGAAGATCACCAGGGAAGGCACTTAAGGATCCCGTTGGGCGAATATGGGATCCAGCGGATTAAGCTTTATAATTATAAGTGATCCATACAAAAACAGACCGGGTTAATTTCGGCATGTTGGGAATAATTTCAGTTATATATTTTGCGGATGCTCCTCACCGTTAATGCAGAAGTCAATCTGTATAAAGCAAAAAAAGCCGCTCCGTTAAATGAGGTCAGTCATAAACGGAGCGGCCGGGATAAAATTTTTATTAAGCGAATGCTTTATTAAAATGTGGTTGGCACATTGTTATGGGTGTAGTTTGTCCAGCATAGGAAACCGATATCTCCATTAGGCAGGCCGTTACTGTCGCATACATAATTGCTGGCGATGTAACTGGTTTCGGTAGTGCCGTAATGACGATTAGCCACTTCAATTCCCGGCCAGATGGGGTTGTTTACATTACCGTTAGGTGAGCATGGCGGCGATACTGTCCCGTGCATCAGCTTGTATTGGTAATTAAACCCGGTTAACAGCCGACTGCTGCTGGCCGAGTAAATAGACAAATCCCCCTGGATGCCTGCTATGTTTGCGGCATAGCTCAATCCGGTAAGTGAGTACTGATAATGCACATAATCATTGTGCGATCCGCAGATCTCGCCGTTCATCGAGCCATCTGAGGCAATTACATTGGGTAATACAGTTTTTACAGCGGTAATGCCGTTTTGGTATACAGTTTGGCTATCTTCAAACACGCCGATAGCCATTTTTGCATATCCGGCAGATACGTTCCAGTTGTTGTTAAAGTTGGGCACGTTATTGATGTAGTTATCTTTCATGTTGTTCAGAAAGTTTACAAACTGGGTATTTTCCGCTGTAGTCCAGCCGCCGCCAACGCCACTGGCCGGGATATAATATTTGATGATTTCGGCTGCTGCTGCAAAGGTAGGCGCTGCCCATGAAGCTTCAAGCGAAGCCTGGTTAGGCTGTGAGCCGGTTACACTGAAGTTTTGAAAGCTATTGGCCCAGCCATCAAGTATTTGTTTTACGGTAGTTGCATATGAAGCGTTACCGGTTTTAGCCCAGCGTAGTGCCAGGGCATAGCTTAACAAGGCATCGCCTTTAAAAGCAATTTCATCGGGCGTGGTAACGCCGCCGGCAACCTGTACAGTGGCTTTGTAGGCGCCGCTGGGGCTGTGGTTGTTGCAATAGTTGAGTACAAACTGGTAAGCCGCAAGCCGGTTCGCATCATTTGAATTGGCTTGCTGCCCCACATAATCAAGCGTTTGCTGCGTGTTGAGAATGCCGGGATGGATAAAGCCGGTAGCCTGGGTTTTTAATGCCGGTGAGGTAGCATCGTTGCTTGCCGCCGCCGGCGAGACTTGTTTTTTAGTGCAATAAGTAAAAAATAACGCCACAAAAAAGGCCAGGCCCAGCAGGGTTGCAAAGGTAGTTTTTGGTTTGCTGTTCATAAATTGGTTTTTAATTTACAATTGGTTTCACCGGCATAACTTATAAAACAAAAAGCTTAAGGTTACGAGGCGTGTTATTGCCTTGCATTAGGTTTTACCGTTGTTTTAAGAAGGTGCCGGATAATTGGTTTGATGAAACAAAATTATTGTAAAGTATTGATTAAAAGCAAGATGTGATGATGTCGATACGCTTTGTCCGCAATGGCACTTCGCGATTGGGGGAGTTGTTTTAATGGAAAAAAAAATTTAATTTTTTTTTCCTGATACGGTTTATCCGCATAATGAACGGTGGGTTGGGGCCCGATTGAGAGTAGATTAAAAACAAAAGCCTGCAATTGATTACAGGCTTTTGATAAATTGATATCAGGATCAGTAAAGAACTGGCGTACGAATATTTAAGCTTTAGGCTTTCTGCCTTTCGCTTTCCTGTTACTCATTGGTGAGAAATCCTCCTTTGCCATGATAAAGGTCAAGCTTGCCGTTAAGCTCAATTTTTATTACCGACATGTATTTATCCTGCTGGCTTTCGGGAATTGGGATGTACAATAAGCCCGGTACCGCACTCCATGAAATTTTGCCGACGATTTTATACGTTAGCGGCGTATCGCTCCCAAGAACCGTTATTTTTTTGATGTTGTTTTTTAAGCCTTTCACCAATACCGGCGCACTTGTTTTAGCCGGAACAAACAAGTATACAGTGGTCGAATCTTTTGACAGGGTACTTGCACCATAGTAATGCCCTTGTGGCATGCCTGCTATGGTATTAAAAACACCTTCGCCGTTTTTCTTGTTCCATGCACCCAGTTCTTTAAGCATGTTCACTTCCTGCGGAGGGATACTGCCATCGCCCTTAGGGCCAATATCCAGTAGTAAATTTCCACCGTAGCTTACGGCATCAGTAAAAATGCTGATGATCTCATAAGGGGTTTTAAAATTCGTGTCCTGTGGCTGATAGCCCCAGTTATCGTTAATGGTCATACAAAGTTCCCACCATTTGTAATTAGGCCTTGATACCGGGAAGTTTTGCTCAGGGGTATCATAATCGCCAAAACCCTGCAAGCGTCCGTTTATGATCGCGTTGGGATTGTAGCTTAACAGTTTTTGTCGCACTGCTGGTGCGTTCCATTCTTGGGCACTATGTTCCCAATCGCCATCAAACCACCAGAGGTCGGGGTTATATTGTTTGGCCAGTTCATCCAGCTGTCCGTTCATAAAGGTTAAATATTTTGCCCATTTCACCGGCTGCGCATTAACCTGGTACCTGCTGCTATCTTTCAAAAAACCCGGATAATCGGCGTGGCTCCAATCTATCAGCGAAAAGTAAGCTCCTGCTTTTACACCACGCGCACGCAAGGCATCGTACAACGGTTTTAACAGGTCTTTTTTGGCGGGAGTCTTTTTTACTACATTCAGCGGACCGTATTTGCTGTTCCATAAAGCTACACCATCATGATGTTTGGTGGTCATTACTGCGTAGCGCGCACCGCTTTCTTTAATCAGTTCCGCCAGCTCATCTGGATGATATTGATTTGCCGTAAAGCCTTTTAGCTGGTTCATATAATCAGGATAGCTGATCTTTTTGTTATGAAAACTCCAGCTTTCATCTATCCCTTTTACAGAATAAATGCCGTAATGAATAAATATGCCCAGCTTACCATCGGCGAACCATTGCATTTTTTCTTTGATCTCATCAGGATTTACACGGTGTTGCGCCTGCGCGTAACCACTGTATAACATGGTAAAAAATACCATAAAAAGGCGTGATAGATTTCTTCTCATTTTCAAAAGTAACTATTGCTTTTATAAATCTATTAGATACTTTTTAAAAAAAATAAAAAGTTTTCTTTCTTTATTAAATTAATTTATTTAAATATGCAGATATAAACCCCTGCCGCATGTTTCTTAAGCATATTGACCTCATCAAAGGGCTGTATTACAGTAAAACAGCTTCTCTTAACGACCTGAGTATTTATACTGGCCGAAGCATTCCTTATGTGACCAAAGGGATAGCCGATTTGATGAAGTTGGATATTGTAAAGGAAGTAGGTATAAGGGCGTCAAGCGGGGGCAGAAAGCCCGCAACTTATTCATTGATAGCTGATACCGGCTTTATTATTTCGGTAGCTATGAACCAGTTTTTGACAAGAATTGTAATTGTCAATATGAATAATGAGTTTGTGGGAGAGGTGCAGGAGTTTGAATTAAAACTGGGCGATAACAAGGATGCTATCCATTCATTGATAGCCTGTATCAAAGCTGTAGTTGTTAATTCAGGATTGCCACAAGATAAATTTTTGGCTATAGGGATTACCATGCCTGGGTTTATTGACGCGTTTTTGGGTAATAACCTGAGCTTTCTTAAAGCTCCGGAAGAAACATTGGTAACCTACATTGCCAAACAAGCCGGACTACCTGTGTTTATTGAAAACGATTCGACGGCCATAGCCCTGGCCGAGCAAAAATTTGGGCTCCCTATTGCCCGTAATAATTCCATGATCATTAACCTGGGCTGGGGCGTTGGTTTGGGGATGATCATCAATAAAGAGATATTTAAAGGGCACAGTGGTTTTGCGGGAGAGTTTAGCCATTTGCCGCTTCATAAAAACGGAAAACTATGCTCATGCGGGAAGCAGGGCTGCCTGGAAACAGAAGCTTCTTTGCTGGCTATTGAAGCTAAAGCTGCTGAAGGCCTGAAACACGGGCAGGTTAGCAGCCTCCTAAAATACGATACCGTATCGGCAGATAATATCATTGACGAAGCACTTAAAGGTGATGCCTTTGCAATAAAAATTATTGCCGAGGCAGCTTATTTTATTGGTCAGGGCCTGGCGATATTGCTGCATTTAATGAATCCCGAGAGCATCATTTTAAGCGGGAAGGGGAGCGTTATCGGCAAATTATGGCTCAGCCCCATTCAGCAGGCCATGAACGAGCATTGCATTCCCCACTTAACCACCTACACCCAATTGGCGGTTTCAAACCTGGGCAATAACGCGCAACTGTTAGGAGGCGTAACCACGGTGGTTGAAAATCTGTATAAACTTAATCCGCAGGCCAATATTTCTGAGCCTACATAAAGATATTCAAGGTCTTTTTTTAACTCAATTAATCAATTTTCATGCAACAATTTTATCTAAACTTGAAAAGGTGGGTGGTCCTGCTACTGCCCCTTTTTATCTCGGCAAATTTATTTGCCCAAACCAATGTTACGGGAGTGGTGCGCGATGACGCCGGGCCTTTACCGGGTGTTACCGTGTTAGTTGTAGGTACAACAACCGGTGTACAAACCAACATAAACGGCGCATACAGCATTAAAGTGGCCAAAGGTGCAGTGCTTAAATTTTCATCTGTAGGCTATACAGCAAAAGAAGTTACCGTTGGCGACAACGCCGTGATCAACGTAACACTGGCTGCAGGTAAAGGCGAATTAAATGAAGTGGTAGTTACCTCATTCGGTATCAAACGCCAGGAAAAATCCCTGGGTTATGCTACTACCACCATTACAGCGAAGCAGTTAACTGAGGCCGGTAATACTAACTTTGCTTCGGCATTGTACGGTAAAGCTCCTGGTGTTAAAATCACTACTGCCCCGGGTGGTTCAAGCAGTGCTGTAAACGTGCAGATCCGCGGTATCAATTCACTTAACTACAACACCCAACCTCTATACGTTGTAGATGGTGTTATTATCCGTAACAACAGCGAGGCTGGCGCAGACGGTGCAAATAACGGTGGATACTGGTCTGATCAGCGGATCAGGGGTAATGGGATCCTGGATATCAACCCACAGGATATCGAAACCCTTACCGTATTAAAAGGCGCGAGTGCTACAGCTACTTACGGTTCTGATGGTATGAGCGGCGCTATCGTTATCACCACCAAAAAAGGTTCAAAATCAAGAGGCCTTGGTGTCGATTTCAACTATGTAGGTACTGCCGAGCAGGTAGCCTTTACACCAAAATTTCAAAACGTTTACGGTCCTGGTTATGACAGGGCTACCAATCTTGCAGGTGGTTTTACTGAAGATGGTTGGTTAGCTGATCCTAATTCGCCAAGCGGTTACAGGCCGCGTTTTAGCTCATACGCGCAATTCGGCCCTAAAATGGAAGGTCAGAAGATCAGGTGGTGGGACGGCGAGATCAGGGATTACAGCCCTCAGCCTAATAACTACAAAGATTTGTTTCAAACAGGTTATAGCTCAAACGCCAACATCGCTATATCAAACCAAACAGATAATGTTAACTACCGTTTGTCGGCAACTCGTTTGGATTATACAGGTATTCAGCGCGGTCAAAAACAACAAAAAAACTCATTTAACTTAAATACCACTGTTAAGTTAGGTAATAAAATTAGCACAGATATCGTCGCGAGTTACGTTAACACTTTAACCCACAACCGTCCGTACCAGCTTGGCCGTGTTTTAGCCAACTTTGGCGGCTTCTTAAATCGTTCAGAAAAAGCAGATGTGCTGCTGGATAACTATCAAACATCAGCGGGTTATAAATACGTAACGCTTGGTAACGCTGTCAGAAACCCGGCTGAGGCTTTTAAATATAACATGAGCGGTGCGGATATCATGGACTTTTTTTGGACACAGTTAAAGAACAGCGAAGATGAAACTGAAAACCGTTTAATCACCAGTGCTACTTTAAATTGGGATGTGCTTAAAAATTTGAAGTTCAGAGGGCGTATTGGCAGTGATTACACAGGTCGCAATACCGAATCGATGCAGTATAACGAATATCCTGTAGCTTTCAACTCGCCTGCAAGCACCGGCTATTATGGTGTTTCCAAAGCTCAATATTCTGGTACTTACGGCGACTTATTATTAACTTATTCGCCTAAACTTACCAAAGACCTGAGTATGTCTGTTAGCGGTGGCTATACCTCACGTAGTGAAACCTTTCGTGATCAGTCATCTGGTACCAATGGCGGTTTGGTAACTGAAAACTTCTTTTCTTTATCAAACTCGTACGGTACGCAAACAACAACGGCAACCCGTGGTTTCATGAAAACTCAGGCTTTTTTTGGTATCTTAAACTTAAATTATAAAAATTATTTGTTTTTGGAGGGTACCGCACGTAACGAGTCGGCTTCAGCGCTTCCTACAAAAAACAACACCTATTTTTATCCTTCGGTTAATGCGGGTTTCGTATTTACAGATGCGTTTCAAATGCCTGAATTTATCAGCTATGGAAAGTTAAGGGCATCATACGGTGTGGTTGGTAACAAACCACCAAGGTATGTTCCTAACGTGTTGTACAACCAATCGCCATTGTCAATATCAACACCAACATCAACAGCTACCGTTACACAGCTTACCTATGACGCCACTTATGGTAACCTGGAGTTAAAACCCGAGATGAAATATGAGCAGGAATATGGTTTGGAGGCCCGTTTCCTGAAAGATCGTGTTGGTTTCGATTTAACTTATTATACTAACCAGGTTAAAGATGTAATTATGGGGTTGAATATCGCCCCATCGAATGGCGCGGGAAACATCATAGCCAATGCCGCTACTTTACATAGCAACGGTTTGGAGGTTGCCTTAAACGGTAAGCCAATAGTTGGTAAATTTAACTGGGATGTACGTTTAAACTTTGCTGTTAACCACTCAAAGGTAAACAACCTGGCCCCCGGTTTTGAAAAGCTTACATTCTACAACGGCGATCAATCTGCCTTAATGGTGGTAGCTCAACCAAACCAGCCTATCGGTAATATATTGGTTTATCCTATAGCCACAGATGCTAATGGTAATAAGATTGTGAATGGCGATGGTTTATACACCATTGACAAATCAAGATTTATCAACGTAGGTAATATCCAGCCTAAAATTGTAGGTGGTATTGCCAATACTTTCAATTACAAAGGATTCTCTCTTGATGTATTGGTTGATTACCGTTGGGGCGGTAAAATGGTATCAAATCCATTAAAATATGGTGCTGCTGCTGGTATGTACGAAAGTACTTTACAATATCGTGATGCAGCCCATGGCGGTTTGGCTTATTACATTGATGGCAGTGGCAATAAACATTTAGGCACTGCGCCAAGCGGCAGTAAAACCTATAATGATGGTGTTATACTGCCCGGCGTAAATGAAAACGGACAAAAAAACACCACTATTGTTGATGCCGCTTCTTATTACCTGAATACCTATGACTGGGGCGAAAACTCTGTAAACGAAAACGCAGTATTCAAAAATAACTACGTGAAATTGCGTGAAGTTGTATTGGGATACAGGTTGCCTGCAAGCGTAAGCAAAGCGTTGCACCTGAATAATTTAAGGTTCTCTTTAGTAGGAAGAAACTTATTGTATGTATACCGTACACTTAAAAACCTCGACCCGGAGGCTCCAATTGGCGACAAATGGTACAGGCAAGGTATTGACGAAGGTTCATCACCTGCTACAAGAAGCTTTGGATTCTCATTAAACGCGAACTTTTAATAGCACAAGTCATTAATTATGAAAAAGAATTTTAAACATATAGGATACGCGTTTTTGCTTGCTTTATCATTGGGAAGCTGCAAAAAAAGCATCGACGAAAAATTTAATAACCCGGAAAAAACAGCAGTTGTAACTGTTCCATACATGTTTACCGGTATGTTAAACAATACCAGGGTAAGAGCTGAATACTGGCAGTACAGAACGTTTGTATTAACCGCTACAAGTTATTTTGCACAAACCTCGTATTTACCAAATACCAACACTGTTTATCAGCCTAATGATGGTTATATGGGTAACCGCTGGGAGGATTTTTATCATCCAAACGGTTCGGCCAATGGTGTAATGGCGTTGTATCGCACAATGGAAGTTACGTATAACCAAATGTCGGCTACAGATAAGGCAACTAATGATGTGATTATGAATGCTGCCCGGGTAACTTTATATGATCAGGCATCACAAATGGTTGATTGCTGGGGCGATATTCCGTTTAGCGAAGCTGGCAGCCTTGAAACAAGCGCAACGGTTAAAAACCCTAAGTTTGATGATCAGATAGCGCTTTACAAAAGCTTCATCGCTGGTTTGGATGCTGCTTCAACCTATTTTAAAACAGCTACATTATCAGATCAGGCCACTAAGGCGTTTACACAACAGGATATTTTGTTAGGTGGTAGTGTTGATAAATGGAGGAGGTATGCTAACTCTATCCGTTTGCGATTACTAATGCGTATGTCTTTTTATGACGAAGCCGGATCAAAAGCTGAAGTAGCTAAAATGCTGGCTGACCCAACTTCATATCCATTGATTGACGGCGGTAATGCTGCTAATTACAATCCTGCTTCTACAGATGTGTTACTTACTCCATTAACTACTTACACAGGATCATTACAAGACGCTCTTACCCAGGGGAATAGCAATGGTGCGCCTGATTATATGTTAAACACTGTAATGTTGCCGGCTAATGACCCCAGGATACCTGTAATATTTGATAAGGGTGTAGATATGACAGATCCGAATAATCCGAAACCGAACAAAGATTATAGGGCACAGGTAGTAACAATGCCAGGTGAGGAAGGTTCAAGAACTTTTACTCAGTATTCAGTTGTTAACCCAACCACTTTTTTAACCAATAATAAACTTCCAGGTATCGTGATGACTGCGCCTGAAGTTAACTTCCTGAAAGCTGAAGCTTTTGAGCGTTGGGGAGGCGGTGATGCTAAAAAGGCATACGAAACCGCGGTAAGCCAATCTGTTTATTTCTATTTTTATCTGAATAGTTTAGGTACCGGTGTTAAGCCAACATTGAGCGCAGCAGATGTACAAGCATTTCTTCTGAATAACACCACAACGGTTGCGGGCGGACCAACTGTGCTGTATACGGGTTCACAAACAGAGAAGCTGGCAAAAATATGGATACAGAAATGGGTGCATTTTGGCTTTATGCAAGGTACCCAGGCCTGGAGCGAGTACAGGCGCACAAAATACCCTAAACTTACGTTTCCAAGTACCGGTAAATTGGCCAATTACACTACGCCGCCAACCCGCTTGGTATATCCAAGTGTCGAAACTGGCTTTAACAGTCATTATAATGATGTAAAAGCAAAAGATACACGTACAACAAAGATCTTCTGGGATGTAAAGTGAGATACCAGATAATAGTTGATTGAGGAGCTGCCCACGCTTGTGGGCGGCTTTTTTGTGCTTGTATCTCACCGCCTGATGCGAGGGTATACCTTGCAGTTAGTTATCTCTTTAATCGCAAAATATTTATGACTTAAAACTCAACACATGTTGATATAAACTTATCCGGAAAGTTGAGTGAAACGGTAACGTTTTGAAAAATGAAACGTCTTTAATCCACCATATGAAGAGATTAATTATCCTGCTCCTTATCGGCACGAACGCTGTTTTAAGCGAAGCCCAGTCTTTAACACAACGTATAGATTCTGTAATGCAACTGGCCTATCAGCGAGGCATTTATAACGGCAACATCCTGGTTGCAAAGGGCGGCAATATCATTTACCGCCATTCATTGGGTTTTGCCAACGGCAACAAAACTACCCCGCTGCATGATTCCCTGCGATTTGATATCGGTTCGGTTAGCAAAGAGTTTAACGGTGCGGGTATCATGATACTAAAAGAAAAAGGCAAGCTTTCGCTGGATGATCCCTTGTCCCTCTATTTTCCCGAATTTCCGAGCTGGGCCAGGCAGGTAAAGATCAGGCATCTTATTAATTATACCAGCGGCATTCCGCTGCCGCAGTCAACAGTAGGCGATACAGATTCGGCCTTATATAACTATCTCCGGTCTGTAAAAGAACTTGCGCTTGCTTCGGGCACCGGTTACATCTACAATCACGCCAATGTTTACCTGCAAATGCGCATTATTGAAAAGGTTAGCAAAAATAGCTATGCCCAATTCCTGGCAAAAAACATTTTTGAACCGGCAGGTATGAGCCATACAGTGGTAGATTATCCTGTAGGTTCGCCGGGGATGGCGCAGGCTTTTGACAACAACAGACAGAATACACCTTACGGCCAGGTAATGAGCGGTTGGGTGCGTCTGCCTATAGACGATTTGTACAAATGGACACAAGCGCTGGAGCATTACAGGATTTTGTCAGAGAAATCTTTAGCCGAACTGGCAGTTAATTTTCCGGGCGGAGAAAGCAGTCTGGGTTCAACCGGTTTTGAGAATGGCAAACTCATCTGGCATCAGCATCAGGGCTCCAACAGCAACTATGAGGCTACTATTTACAGCTGGCTGCCCGATAGCATCACCATTGTGATGATGACAAATAACCAGCAGATGAAAGTGCTCCCACTTAAAACCGCACTGATGAATGTTCTGCAAAACAAACCGGTAATCGTGCCTAAGAAATCTTTTTACCTGGAGATCAGGGAGAAGATGCTGACCAGCGCCGACAGCGGTTTAGCTTACTATCATGAACTGAAAGCATATCATCAGGACAAATATGATTTTAGCTTCGAGATAGGCGATCTCATTAGCACCGGAAAATATGTGGGCCGCCGTGCGCACTATGATGATGCCATCCGCATCTACCGCCTGGCAGCCGAATTACCGGCAAGGGCAGGAGATAAATCTTATGCATACGAACTTATCGGGCAAGCTTTTCAAAGCAAGAATGATAAAGAACAGGCTTTGCTTAACTATAAAAAAGCACTGGAAATCGATCCTGAAAATAAGAACGCAGCAGGGATGATTGAGGCGCTCAGGCCTTGAGGAGCAATCGCTTAAATGTCTATTTTTGGTGTTTCCAAAACCTGCCTTTTCCTTCAGCAATCCATTCTAACGCTTCATTGATTCTTTTTTGCCGTGTTTCGTCGGTTTTTGCATCGGTAATCCAAACAATATACTCCTTGCGGAAAGAGTTAGATTTACTTTCAAAAATCTCTTTTGCTTCGGGCTTAGATGCTAACGCGGCAAGCAGGTAATCGGGTGTTTCCAAAACCCTGGGTTTATCAGATTCCGGCTTCTCTCTCTTTATTTTAATACCTTTTTGGTTTATCTGTATGGCTTCTTTAAGCATAGCTATAAGTTCATCATCAGGCGGCAGATCCGATAGCTTTGTTATCTTACCCAAAAATCTTTGGACCGGCTTTAAGTCTTTATTCGCCTTTAGGCGCGGATCAGTCATCAGTTCCGCCTTCAGGAATGTGAAAGAGCAATGATTTTTATAGGAAGCCGCTACACACATATTGTCACCATTGTAATCAAAATGAGGCAAGCTCCATTTTATTGTTTCTTTAACACCCGGGCAATTTTCATGAATAAGCCTTCGTAAATGCTCAAGGATCGGTTTTGCAAAATCTTCTGAGTTAGCTATGTAAACATCCACAGCCGAATTATGGTCCATAAAGTTAAATTTTTAATGTTAACGATTGCGAGAACAAAAAAACTAAAACTGATGCAGACGATTTAGTCGAAAACTTGGATAAACTGGTCAATTTAATTCCTGCGTCGTTTCCGGAATTCTGAAGCCGACACACCTACCTGCTTTTTGAAGAATTTGCCAAAATTAGTTGGGTCTGAAAAGTTGAGTTGATAGGCAATTTCAGCGACCGAAAAGTCGGTGTATTGAATAAGCGATCTGGCTTCGCCGGCCAGGCGTTCGGCAATAAAAGTAAGCGCATTTTTGCCAGAAACATACTTTACAGATCGGGAGAGATGGTTAGCGGTGACAGAGAGCAGATCTGCGTATTCCTGCACGGTGCGCTTATGGATGTAGTGGTTATCAATCAACTGAATAAATTTACGTAACAATACTTGCTGCGCTGTAGCCCGGGGAATATCCTTTTTGTTTTCTAACGCAAAGTCTTCCAGGTAATAGAGCAGGCCAAGTAACTTTATCTTTGCTTCAATATGTTGTTCCCTGGCCGATCTTTCATAAGAAGTAAATACAGCTTCAAAATGTGGTGCGAGGTGGTCAAATACGGCGTGGTCAAACTTGAACAGGTTAGTATGCAGCGGGTCGAATAAAGAGAACTGTTGATGGAAGTCAGGTTTGAAGAATGAGAAACACTCCTGCGTAAAATAGATTATATACCCCTTCAAGGCATTGTTATGAGCAAAACTATATACAAGGTTGGGAGAATGAAAAACGAGATAGGAATCCGGGTTATGAACCGTCTGATCGCCATAGTTAACCTCAACCTTGCCGGAATTGGATAGCAGCGCGAAAAAGTAAAATGAACGTTTAAAAGGCGGGCGGTATACCTGCAGATCCTGATCGAGAGGTTTTAGCCTCAAACAGTAAAAGTCTGGATCGGTTGTTCGTGCGGGCCATGGAATAGAAGCCAGAAAATCGTTGATTTCTGTGTAATAAGAAAGGGCATTTTATTTTCGCCATAACATGCACTACAATAAGCGCTGCTCCTAAAGTAGGAAAAGAAAATGTTTTTCATTTACCGGTGTAACATAAAGCTCACTGACTGCAACCGCTAATATTAAATGATTTTCACGTCTATATGTGCTGTTGTCAACGTGTTTTGAAATGGGCGAAGAGATTTAGAACATATCCGGATTTTTTGTCGAGGTTATAAAACACCAAAGCCCAGCTATTGCCGGGCCTTAATTGGTTAAGCGGAGAGGGAGGGATTCGAACCCTCGATACCCTTTTGGAGTATACACACTTTCCAGGCGTGCTCTTTCGACCACTCAGACACCTCTCCGTGTAAATGCGGATTGCAAAGGTAAAATATTTGCCCTTACTATCAATAAAAAAGCGAAGCCCGTTTTAACCGGCTTCGCTTTCACAAAAACTTAACTCTACTTATAAAAATTGCACTCGCACAAGTTTGACAGCTATGGCGTGCTTTGGTTTAATTTGAGTAAAAAATATTAGGCTGCAATGCAGATACATAATTTTAGCTTATGTTTGCTCCGCACTGTCACATGGCGGTGGTTAACATAAAATACTGTTTTGGTTGCAATGCTGAGCATCAACGACATTAAAAAACCTATTGCTGCTGATATTGATGCGTTTGAGGAGAAATTCAGGAACTCAATGAAAAGTTCCGTTCCGCTGCTTGACCGCATCACACATTACATTGTAAAGCGTAAAGGCAAGCAGATCCGCCCAATGTTCGTGTTCTTTTCGGCCAGCATTTGCGGGGGCATCAATGAGGCAACGCACCGCGGGGCGGCATTGGTTGAGCTGTTGCATACGGCATCACTTGTGCATGACGATGTGGTTGATAACTCCTACCAACGCCGCGGCTTTTTCTCTATCAATGCTTTATGGAAAAATAAGATAGCTGTTTTGGTGGGTGATTACCTGCTTTCAAAAGGCTTGCTGCTTTCTATCGATAACAACGACTTCCAATTATTGCGCATCGTATCTGACGCGGTTAAGCAAATGAGTGAGGGTGAATTGATGCAAATTGAAAAGGTACGCCGTATGGATATTGGCGAGCCTGTTTATTACGAGGTGATCAGGCAGAAAACCGCTTCGCTTATTGCATCCTGCTGCGCCTGCGGTGCTGCGTCGGCAGGGGCCAGTGACGAGGTGATTGAAAAAATGCGCCTCTTTGGCGAGAAAATAGGCATCGCGTTCCAGATCAAGGATGATATGTTTGATTTTGGCACTGATGATGTGGGTAAGCCGTTAGGTATCGATATCAAAGAAAAAAAAGTTACCCTGCCGCTTATTTACGCCCTGGCCAATTGCAGCAGTTCAGAAAAAAAGAGGGTGATCAACCTGGTGAAGAACCATAATGAAGATCCTAAAAAGATTGCTGAGATCATCAAATTTGTGAAGGATACCGGTGGCCTACAATACGCCGAAACCCAGATGAAAAAGTACCAGGAGGAGGCTTTCGAAATCCTGAACACTTTTCCCGACAGTGATTCGCACCGCGGGCTGGAGCAACTGGTTAGGTTTACTACCGAACGGGACAAATAATCAATTTTATTGCTGCGTATAAATAACTGGTTTTTTAAAGATGCACTCCCTATCTTTATCACAACCGGTTTTTACACTTATGACAGCTACAATCCCTACATTGTTTGAATGGGCGGGTGGTACACCTGCTTTTGAACTACTTTTCAATGAATTTTATGATAAGGTTTTGGCCGATGAGCTGCTGGAACCTGTATTTAAGCATATGTCGCCCCAGCACCGGATTCATGTGGCGCATTTTGTAAGTGAAGTTTTTGGCGGCCCAAAAACCTATAGCGAAACTGAAGGCAGCCATTATGCCAT
The DNA here is from genome assembly GCF_013376065.1 of Mucilaginibacter sp. SG538B. Lineage (NCBI taxonomy): Bacteria > Pseudomonadati > Bacteroidota > Sphingobacteriia > Sphingobacteriales > Sphingobacteriaceae > Mucilaginibacter > Mucilaginibacter sp. SG538B. The sequence goes on along the minus strand of NZ_JABMJI010000002.1, from coordinate 464,316 downwards.
GATTAATAAACATTTGCAAAAGCATTTAACCGAAGCGCACCGCAAGCGCTGGATTGAACTGTTGCTGCAAACTGCCGATGAACTGTCACTGCCCGATGATCCAGAATTTCGCTCAGCTTTTATGGCTTACCTTGAGTGGGGTACGCGGATAGCAGTGCTGAACTCCCAAACAGATAATACTACAGAAAGCCCGGATACGCCTATGCCGAAATGGGACTGGGGCGTGCCGGGCGGACCATACATCCCCTGAAATAATAACACAGGTATGTAAAATGACCGGTGTTCAAAGGCAGCACATCATAATTACTGCTCTTCCGGCGTTTATGTTCGGGTAAACTTATTAACTTCGTAAATGCAGTCCATACAATCCCTCTTCCCTAAAATAGGTTTCTTTTCTATTCTTGATGTATTGCTGGTGGCTTTGATCATTTACCAGTTGTATAACCTTATCAGGGGAACCATTGCAGCTAATATCTTTATTGGGTTTGCAGTGATCTTTGCCCTCAATTTTGTGGTGAAGGCTTTGGATATGAAGCTGCTTACCATTATCCTGGGCAAATTTGTTGATGTGGGGATCATTGCCATTATCGTGGTTTTTCAACAGGAAGTAAGGCGATTTTTATTATTGGTAGGTAAAAATGCTTCACTCCAACGCAATAAAGCCTGGTGGCAATATTTCTTCGGAAAATCGGAAGTTGAGAAAAATAATTACGCCAGGATCAAGCCAATAATTGATGCCTGCAAAAGCCTGAAGCAAACCCGCACGGGGGCGCTCATTGTTTTCGCCAAGTATTATGACGAACAGTTTTATCAAAACAGTTGCGAGGTGGTGGAGGCCAAAATTTCAAAGCGATTGTTGGAAAGTATTTTTCAGAAAACCAGTCCGCTGCATGATGGTGCGGTGGTGATTTCGGAGAATAAGATTAAATCGGCAAGTTGTATTTTGCCGCTTACCGAAAAAACTGATCTGCCGGCGCAGTTCGGCCTGCGCCACAGGGCAGGTATTGGTGTTACAGAGGCAAATGAGGCCACGGCGATCATTGTATCTGAAGAAACCGGTGAGATCTCGTATGCCAAACAAGGCCGGATTAAAATGAATATCAGCTTCGCAGAGCTGGAAAAAGTTTTAAATAAGGATTTTTAATCGGATAAAAATAAGACAGGATGCGCCTTTAACTGGCGCAAGTATTGTGTGGTTGCAAGAGCGGGGCGTACTTGTGCTCTCTAAGCTAATAAAGGATTGCTATATTGTGAATCAAAATAATCAGTGTTAAATTAACAATGCCACTGCAACCCTCCATCGATAAAATAACAGAAATCTCCCGGGTCCTGCTTTCGATAGCAGGGCGTTACCTGGTATTTGCCGGGGCATTATACTTGTTTTTTTACGTGTGGAGAAGACGAACATATTGGTATTCAAAAATTCAGCAACGCTATCCCGAAAGCAAGCATATCCGTCGCGAAATCGTTTATTCGTTTTTTACTATACTGATATTTGGTGCGGTGATCCTGTTGGTGATCTACGCCAGTAAGCAGCATTTAACAAGGATCTATCCAAACATCAGCGATAAAGGATATGTTTATTATTTTTTGAGTATAGGGCTGATGATCCTGATGCACGACACCTACTTTTACTGGACACACAGGGCTATGCACTGGAAGCCTTTGTTTAAGCTGATGCATAAAACGCATCATTTGTCAACTAATCCGACACCATTTGCCGCTTATGCTTTCCATCCGCTGGAAGCCGTAGTGGAGATTGGGATTGTACCGCTTATCGCCTTTACTATTCCCTATCACGGCACAGCGCTTACTATATTTTCTTTGTATTCGTTGCTATTAAACGTGACCGGTCATCTGGGCTATGAGCTTTTTCCCCAGGGGTTTACTACGCATAAACTGTTTAAATGGCACAATACTTCAACGCATCATAATATGCACCACCGATTAGTTAAATGCAATTATGGTTTATATTTCAATATATGGGACAGGCTGATGGGCACTAATCACCCCGATTATGAAAAGAGCTTTGAACAGGTGGTTGAAAAGCGCGAAAAAGTGAAGTGTAAAGGAGACCAGGGACTATTGTCAGACGAACTGGCTACGGAGTAACTTTTTCCTTTTTTACCCCGGCAGTATCCGGATTAACAACATCTATTCTTTTAATGAGCATATGGTATTTTATCCCGGGTTCGTCAGTTTTAACAATCGGCATGTTGTCGTTTGGGTAAGTTTTAACAATCGGCATCCGGCTGTAAACGGGCTCATCTGCAATAAGTTCGTGGGTGTTCAGTAGTGTATTGTTATGATTAAAAAAAACGTTTGGGGGAAGCGTTGGGATAAGTTTAGACAGATTAGTATCAGCCTTTAATGGTTTCAAGTTAAATAGCTTATCGGCAGCGTTATTGTTTTTAGGTGCCTTATTGAGGTTTTGTGCTTTAAGCTGGCCTGCACAGGCTATGATAGCAGCAAGGATTAAGGTTTTTTTCATGGTGATATTATTTTATACTAATATACCTATCATTCAATAATATTTAAATGTTAAATAATGTTATTAAATGTTAAATGCTTTTGAATTGAACCCAAATACCAAAGCCATAAACTGATAGATTTTATTACTTTTGTGGAAAATTTAAAAACCGATGAGCGAACTCATTAAAAAACAAGTGAACGATGCAAAGGCCTTGATGGAAAAGGCCATTGACCATGCAGATAGCGAATTAAATAAAATACGTGCAGGTAAGGCAAGCCCTTCATTACTTGACGATATCAGGGTTGATTACTATGGTACCCCAACACCACTAAGCCAGATAGGTAGTGTTAACACCCCTGATGCCCGTACCATTGTTGTTCAGCCATGGGAAAAATCATTGTTAAACCCTATTGAAAAAGCCATTAAAGAAGCTAATTTAGGTGTTAACCCTCAAAACGATGGTATCATTATCCGTATTAATGTACCGCCGCTTACCGAAGAGCGCCGCCGTGATTTGGTTAAAAAAGCTAAAGCCGAGGCTGAGACCGGTAAGGTGGCTGTTCGTAACATCCGTAAAGATGCTAACGAAAAGATCAAAAAATTAAAATCAGAAGGTGTTTCTGAAGACGAAATAAAGACAGGCGAAGCTGAAGTTCAAAAACTTACTGATGCTTATATTGCTAAAGTTGATCAGCTTTCAGAAGCTAAAGAAAAAGATATCATGACGGTTTAATATTAACCTTGTGTCAAATTAAAAGGGAATGAGCTACTTAGCCATTCCCTTTTTTTATGTTTGCCGTTGAAACATGAATGTATTAATCTCTTACTTAAAAAAACACCGCTGGATAGTTGTATTTGCACTTTTCCTGGCGGCGATGAATATAGGCTTCTCACTGCTCGACCCATGGATAACCGGGCGTATTGTTGACCGTGTTATTGAACAACGCAGTAAGCTACAATATGACGCATACCTTAACCAGGTGCTGATGCTGGTTGGCGCTGCTATTGGTGTTGCCATGATATCGCGTATAGCTAAAAACTTCCAGGATTATTTTACCAATATCATTACCCAAAAGGTAGGCGCTGAGATGTATGCCGATGGTTTAAAGCACTCGCTTGAGTTGCCCTACCAGGTATTTGAAGACCAGCGAAGCGGCGAAACTTTGGGCATATTGCAAAAGGTACGTTTAGATTGCGAAAAGTTTATCACCTCTTTTATCGGGATCCTTTTTGTGTCGCTCATCGGGATGGTATTTGTTATCGTTTACTCGGTGAGCGTGAGCTATAAGGTTACCCTGGTATATTTCGCCGCGATACCCATCATCACTTTTGTGAGTATGGCCATGAGCCGGAGAATTAAGAAAATCCAAAAGACAATTGTGGCCGAAACAACAGCGCTGGCAGGTTCAACAACCGAATCGCTAAGGAATATCGAGCTTGTAAAAAGTTTGGGCCTGGCAAAACAGGAAATAGCACGGTTGAATAATACTACCTACAAAATTCTCGACCTGGAACTGAAAAAAGTGAAGTATGTACGCAGCATGAGCTTTGTACAGGGTACTACCGTAAACTTTGTGCGCAGTGTGATGGTGGTGGTTCTGCTGATGCTCATTTTTAAAAGCACTATCTCTCCGGGCCAATATTTCAGTTTTTTATTTTACTCATTCTTTTTATTTAACCCATTGCAGGAGTTAGGCAATGTAATCCTTTCCTGGCGTGAGGCTGAGGTTTCCCTTGGTAACTTTAACCGGATATTGAGTATTCCTATTGATAAAAAGCCCGAAAAACCTGTATTGCTTGAAAAAGTGAATACCTTAACATTTAATGACGTTAGCTTTAAACACTTAACCGCAAATCGTAACGCGCTTAACCATATCAGCTTTGAAACCAATTCGGGCGAGACGATCGCTTTTGTTGGTCCTTCCGGTTCGGGCAAAACTACGCTCGTTAAATTATTGGTTGGTTTATATCAGCCTTTGCAGGGCGATATTTTATACAACGGCACATTAAGTAAAGAAATCGACCTTGATCAGCTGCGCGAAAAAATAGGCTTCGTAACCCAGGATACGCAACTATTTTCGGGTACCATCCGTGAAAACCTGCAGTTTGTACGCCCGGATGCTACCGATGAGGAATGTATGGATGTGCTGCAGCGTGCCGCATGCCAAACCCTGCTGGCCCGGGCCGATAAAGGTTTAAGCACTGTAATTGGCGAAGGTGGTGTAAAAGTATCTGGCGGTGAAAAACAACGCCTGTCAATAGCCCGTGCTTTATTACGCCGGCCGGATATCCTGGTATTTGACGAAGCTACGTCATCCCTTGATTCTATCACTGAGGAGGAGATCACCGAAACTATCCGTAACGTATCTGAAAAAGAGAACCATATTACTATCCTCATCGCTCACCGGCTATCAACCATTATGCATGCTGATAGTATTTACGTATTGGAGAAAGGCCGTATTATTGAATCGGGCAAGCATGCCGATCTCATTTCCCAGAAAGGGTTATATTATGCTATGTGGAGGCAACAGATAGGGGAAAAGGATACGGTAGACGCACTGGATTAAAAGCACAAAAAGCAGATTGATATTAGGAAATCCAGACTTACGAAGTTTCAAAAACTTCGTAAGTCTTCTACGTTTTTGCTATTTGCCCGTAACAGCTTCTATATACTAATGTCATTTTTCCTTCAATATTTATTGAGTTTAAAACCGCATTAGCAATCCCAAATACCCAAGTTTAAATATTTTTATTCTCAATCATCCTGAAAAACTCATCGCGATAAGTATCGCCTACAGGGATGATCTTGTCGCCGATCTGGATGCGGCTCCGTTCAATACTGTCTATTTTATTGAGGGCTACAATGTATGATTTATGTACACGTACAAAATGTTTCTCGGGCAGCGCATCTTCCATCTTTTTCATGCCCTGCAGGGTAATAATCCGCTCGGCAGAGGTGAAAATGCTTATATAATCCTTTAAACCCTCAATAAACATAATATCATGCAGGTATACCTTCTGGATCTTATGTTCGGTTTTTACAAAGATAAAATCGGTTGAAAAATCATCCTGCTGCACGGGTTCGGCCTGCATCACTACCTGTGGTTTGGCTGCAACCGGCTGGATAATGCTTTGTGCTTTTTGTACCGATTTAAAAAAGCGATCAAATGCGATAGGCTTTAACAGGTAATCAACTACATCAAGCTCATAGCCTTCAAGCGCGTACTGCGGGTAGGCTGTAGTTAAAATAACCTTGGCTTTGCCGTTGGCGATCTTCAAAAATTGAATGCCGGTAAGCTCGGGCATCTGAACATCTAAAAACACAAGGTCAGCTTCGGCGGCCTGCACCATGGTAAGCGCTTCGATGGGGTTGGTTGTAGCTTTAACCAATTGCAAAAAAGGCATCTTGGAAATATAATCTTCCAAAATATGCAGCGCCAAAGGCTCATCGTCAACTACCAAACATCTGATCATAGCGTAAAAATAATGTAATAATGGTTATTCTAAATTTTTTAATGTGCTGTTTTGTTATAACGGCGTCAATTCAACAGATTTATACCAGATTTCGGCGCCTTCCGATTGTAAAAGGATGCGACCGTGCGATAATGAGGCTATTCCCCAGTTCACCAAATGTCCGTTAACATAATGTTCAATCTGGTTGCCATTGCAAATGATTTCGATGGTGTTCCACTCGCCGCGCGGATTTTCAAAATTGGCGGTGCGGTAAACACGCTGCTGGTCCCACTCAATGGCCGATTTATTGGGCGTAACCACATTAGTATGTTGTACGCACCAAATATCGCCGCAATCACCTTCCTGGATCTGGCATTCTATCGATCTTGGCCATACGATATCTTTATCCCCCTCTCCAAAATGATATAAAATACCTGCATCGCGTACGCCCTTTTCGCGTGGGTGATATTGCTTGCTCCCCCATTTAAATACTACTTTCAGGTAATAATTATCGTACGATTTTTTGGTGGCCATATAACCAAAATACTTGCCCATTACATGCACCATGCCATTTTCAATGGCAAAGTTGTTATGTACATCATTATCCTTGCCTAAAGTATCCAGGTAGGTATACCAACCCTTTTTATCCTTGCCGTTTAACAATTTTTGAACCCCAATCTCCCTGATCCAGATATTGCGGAACGATACCGGAAACTCATGCTCCTGCAGCAACAAGGGTAAGGCGAAGGCGTGTTTTTGATATTTGGGCTGACCAACATGCGCCACTGTTCCTTTTATAGCTACATGGTTTTGTACCAGTATGCCATTGTGTAATACGGTAATGTAAGCCGGTGTTTTAACAGAGCTGTCGATATTAAAGCGTGGGGCGGTATAAATGATATCATACTTTTGCCACTGGCCTGGTTTAAGCGAGGCATTTACCTGCGGCAGGTATTGTTTATAAACAGAACCGGCCTGCCCGTTTGAGTAGGTACGGTTTTTATAACTGTCGAGGATCTGCAGTTCGTAGCGGCTTTGCATAATTACGCCGCTGTTGCCACGCTCCTGTCCTTCGCCTTTAACAACAGCCGGGGTGCGCCATTCAATATGCAGCTGGCAATCGGCAAAGTTTTGTTTGGTGATGATAGAGCCGCTGCCCGGCTTAACGGTTACAATACCGTCCTTTACTATCCAGCCCGGTTTGTTACCTTTCTGATCTGTCCATTTGTCCAAATTTTTGCCATCAAACAAAATAATAGCATCAGATGGCGGCTTGTTGCCGGCGCCCGGTAAAACTACTTCAGGCTCAGGGTCCCAAACTTCGGTTGCTTTAGGATCGGTTTGTGCAGATGCGGTAATGGCCGATGCTGCAAGAAACAGGGTTGGGAGCAATTTTTTCAAACAGGTCATGGTTATAATGGGTTATAACTATAAATCTATTGATAATTCGCAGGTGTAAGTATATTCTTCATCCCTTATTTTTAAAGAGTACCTGTTGGGGTAAAGCAGGTTGAGCCGGCGCTGCACATTTATCAAGCCAATTCCACCTACAGCATCACGGTTATTGTTATGTTTTTTATTTTGGATGTAGAAATGCAGTTTACCATCCGCCACGTTAATAAGTAGCTTTATAGGTGAGTTGATATCATTTGCAACGCCATGCTTAAAAGCGTTTTCGATAAAAGCGATCAGTAGCAAAGGTTCTATTTTTTGATCGGTGATATTGCCATCTACCTTAAAATCAATAAAGGCCTTACTGCCAAAGCGGATCTTTTGCAGGTCGATATAGTTTTGAAGGTATTGAAGTTCTTTGCTCAGATCAACCTTGTTATCGTTACATTCATACAGCATATAACGCATAATTTCCGAAAGCTTTAAAATAGCCTCGGGGGTAGTTTCTGAGCGCTGATAGGCCAGTGAATAAATACTGTTTAAGGAGTTAAATAAAAAATGCGGGTTGATCTGCGATTTCAGAAAAGCCAGCTCGGCAATAAGGCGCTGATTTTCCAGGTCGCGCTGGATGCGTTCATTCAGGAACCAGTCTGTACTGAATTTTAGTGCAGTGCTCAAAAATACAAATATAAGGCTGGTAAAAATACTGCTGTAGAAATAAGTAGCAAAACTGGTGACATGACCTTTTTGATGCACCAGTACAATATCTTTAAATAAAAGCCCCACGCCGTATTTGGCTACGCCGTAAACTATGATGCTTGTAAGCACAAAGGTGGCGTATTGCCAGTAGCGTTTTTTATTTAGAAATTTAGGTATAAAAACCAGGTAGTTAAGATAAAATAAGCTGATATTAATAGTAGGATAAAGCAAAAAAATCACTAGTAACTCCTTGGTACTAAGCATGGCATCATTAAGCCGGGCCAAAAAAACAAAAAAGGATATAATGGCCGCCCAGAAAAACAGGTGCCAAAAAATTATCCAGGCGGTTTTTATTCCGGTTCTGGATTTAGGTAATGGTAATGAAGCCTCCATTCGCTGTTTTTAAATCCCTTTTATGTTTAGGGGTGTGGCATCTAATTTAATATTTTGATAATGATATCGGCCTGTTATTTATATATAGCGGCCCATTTTTTCGATGAACTGGCTTTTATTATCGATGAACTGGTTAAAAGGTGCATAAAAGCGTTCATCTATAAACAAAGTGTGTTGGTCTAAATGATTTTAGCAGGTTATTTTTTTAATATTCCTTTGTTGTATAAAATCACCACTCACAATGAAAACGCTTATCAAAAATTCAAATCCTTTTATCATGTTATTGATCCCGGTAATGTTTGCCCTTATTTTGGGTGTAAGCTACCAGTTCGAGCAAAAAAAGGAAACAGCAATAATTGGCCGCACAGCAGTACATGCTACCTCATTGTTTCACAAAGGTTTTGTAATGGTTAAAACTGTTTGCTCAATAGCAAAAAACAATAACATATGGTAATTACTACCGAAGGCCTTTCCTTCACCTTTGGTAAGCAGCAGGTAGTTAATTCACTGGCGCTGCAAGTTCCGGAAGGAAGTATATATGGTTTTCTCGGTCCCAACGGCGCCGGGAAAACCACTACCATCAAACTCCTGCTTAACCTGTTAAAACCCGATGCAGGTAACATCCACATTTTTGAGCAGGATATCAAAACAAACCGCATCAGCATACTTTCGCAAATAGGTTCGCTTATCGAACAGCCTGCTTTATACCAACACTTAACCGGGAGGGAAAATTTATTGAACAGGGCCTTATTATTGCAGGTGCCTGCCCAGCGCGTTGAAGATATGCTTGACCTGGTACAGCTAACCGCCGCCGCCAATAAAAAGGCCGGGCAATATTCATTAGGGATGAAGCAGCGCCTCGGTATTGCGCTGGCCCTGCTGGCCGATCCTAAATTGTTGATTTTGGATGAGCCAACCAACGGCCTCGACCCAAACGGTATCATCGAGATCCGCGAGCTTTTGAAAAAGCTTGTTGCCCAACATGGCAAAACTGTTTTTATATCAAGCCATTTGCTTGGTGAGATTGAACGGATGGCCACGCATGTGGGCATTATAAATAACGGCGCAATGCTTTTTCAGGGCAGTGTTGCCGACCTGCAGGCCATCAGCAAACCACTGGTGCGCGTTGATGCCGAAAATACCGTTGACGCCGCCAACCTTTTAACCCGCCACCATATTAATGTTACCGAAGTAACCGACGAGCATTTACTGGTACCCTACATCTCCAAACAGCAAATGGGCGAGATCAACGCACTGCTCAATAAAAACGGGCAAACGGTTTACAGCATCAGTAAACAACAAAAGGACCTGGAAAAACTATTTTTAGATATCACCCAAAGCGCCTAAGCCATGAAAGGATTTATACTGTCATTCCGTTCGGAGTTTTACAAAAGCCGTAAAACGCTTGGTTTCTGGGCCTCTGTAATGCTTCCTTTATTTATAGGGGTTTTGCTGTTCGTGGGATTTTATACCAAAAGTGAAAAGTTGGTGTCAATGCCGCCGATGATGCTTTGGCTACAGTTTGCTGGTGCTATTTTGGGTATCATGGGCTCATTGGTGCTGCCAATGTATATCATATTTATAGCATACTCCGTAAACAGTATCGAACACCGGGCCGATACCTGGAAAACCTTGTTTAATCTGCCAATCCCCCGCTGGTCGGTTTATGCGGCTAAATTTTTTTATGCGGTTTTCCTTGTATTTCTTTGTCTTGCATTGTTTGTGCTGTTTACCATTGGTTTCGGCAATTTGTTAAGCATCGTAAAGCCAGAGTTACGGTTCGATAATTTCCACATGGAGAAAGAACTGGCACAGATCTATTTTAAATTGTTTTTATCATCATTAGGGATCCTCTCCATTCAGTTTTTACTCAGTTTATTTTGGGCCGATTTTTTAAAGCCGATGGGGATTGGTTTTATATGTACTATAGCCGGTGTTGTAGCTGCTTCAAAAGGCTGGGAATATAGCTACCTGTTTCCATATGCACACCCCATGGCCGCCATCAGCAGCATGCTGAAAAATAATCATGGTGATCCTGCTAACCAGTTACAGATAGATGTTTTCACTAAAGATGTATTTGTAAGTATGGCTATAGCAGTTGTAGTATTTGTGGCAGGATATTTTATTGTGCAGCGTAAGAGCGTGAAGTAGATGTTAGTGATTAGAGGCTGGAGGTTAGTTAATCCTCGATATTAATAATTTTTACGGCTTTAAAATCGGAGTGTAAAGGGTTGAGCAGGTAGTTAAAATCGCCGGTAACAGTGGCGGATGGTACCTGGAGCGCTAAATATTTGTTGGCTTTCACAAAGCTTTCCTCAATTTGCTGTGTTGCTTTGATCAGGGGGTTACTATTCCACTTTTCGGGCAACTGATCAATGTCAGGCTTAAAAATATCTGCATTATCAGGCAGCTCAATAGTCGCCATAAAATAATCAGCAGGCATAAATCCAAACGGTGTATGTACAGCAACTTCAAGTACTGCCAATGCGCGTGACGAAGAGGTATAAACTACAGCAGTTCCTTTACTGTTCCAGCGCCCGCCGTTTAGTTCAGCCCCCTGCCGCTCAAGTCATGAATGTAAGCCTGCTTACTTAAGCGATAAACGATCATGCAAGTATGCCATGTTCAATGCGCCCCAACTCATCGCGGATCATATTGATCCCAAAGGCTGTATCCAAAAGTTCTTTAGGCTTTACTCCGCCCAGGGGGATGCTTTTATAATCCATCCAGGCGTAAAAATTATTTTCATCGCCAAAAACCTCAATACCCCTTTTATAGAGTAATTCAATCATGATTATCTTTTCAGAATATATGGGATCAAAGGTTTTGTTTTCCTTTTTATAACGTTGAATAGTTCGCTCGGAAAGATGAAGGTACGAAGCCCAGTCATCAATATTAAAATGGATATGATTTGATAATTTGGTAAGATAAGGAAATGATATGCCCTCCCTTACCATGAAGGTTAAATTAACCTCATCATCATCAAGAAATTTATAGGGTTTTGGAGTACTCATGGCCTTTATTGTAAATTGACCATAGATTTACGACAATTGTCGTCGAAAAGCAAATCTTATTTTTTAGCAAAAATAGCCCTTACTGCCGCCTTCAGTTTATCAACCCACATTCCATACATTTTACCGGATGGATGCAAACCATCATCAGCCAATAAGGTAAGATCATTGGCGGCCAGTTTGGAGATCCCTGTTATTTCAACATAATTAACCTTTGCATTAGCACTTATTTTACGGTTAATATCATTGAACTGATCTATCTCAGGGCCGATAGCGGCATCCTGCCCTTGAGCAAAAGGTGTAACACCATAGTCGGGGATAGACAGCACAAACACATGCTCGCTGATACCCTCAGCAAATTTGATGGCCGTATTTAAAACCTGCTCAAACTTAACGCGGTAATTTTCCTGGCTTAAGCCATCATATTGATCATTTACACCTATCAGCAGTGTGACTACATCATAAGTATTGCTTTTGATGCTGCTTTGATCAATAGCTTCAATGAGTTGATCGGTTGTCCAGCCGGTGCGGGCTATGATAGTCGGCGTATTTACTTTGAGGCCTTGTAACTGGTTAGCCAGTTGATTAGGAAATGCCTGTTCAGGGGGCACAGACTGGCCTATGGTATATGAATCGCCGAGGGCAAGGTATGTTAGGGTATCCTGTATCACGGTAACTGGTTTTGGCGGGGGATTATTATAGCTAACCGGCGCCGGTGTGTTTTTGCCTGCACAGGCCGATAATGTAATTGCTGTGAGTAAACTGAAAATTATTCCCTTCATTATAATATCTCCATACCAAAAAGTACGGAAATATGGTGTTTAAGGATTTTTTTTACTTCATTAATATCAACCTCATACCCAAGTTCCTGCTGCATGGAGGTAACAGCCTTATCGTCAATACCGCAGGGCACTATGTTTTTAAAATAGCTCAGATCGGTATTTACATTAAGCGCGAGGCCATGCATGGTTACCCAGCGACTGCAGCGTACGCCCATGGCGCATATTTTACGGGCTTTGTCATTATCGGCATCAAACCATACGCCGGTATAACCTTCATAACGACCGGCCTGCAAGCCAAAATCGGCGAGGGTAAGGATCACTGCTTCTTCCAGCGTACGCAGGTACAGGTGTATATCAGTAAAAAAATTATCAAGGTCCAGTATCGGGTATGAAACAATTTGCCCCGGCCCATGATAGGTAATATCACCGCCCCTGTTTATCGGGTAATAAACAGCCTGCTTTTCTTTCAAGCCTGCCTCATCTAACAATAGATGCTCGGGCTTGCCGCTTTTACCCAGGGTATACACGTGCGGGTGCTCGCAAAATACCAGATAGTTAAAAGTTTCGTCGGCTTCGATAGTATCGTAGGCTACAGCAGTCCCTGCGTTTTTAGCAGCTGCTTCGTAAGCCGTTTCACGATTACGGTTGTCTATTTTAGTTTTAACCGTTTCACTAAAAAGGGTTTCCTGTTTATCCCAGGCCTGCTGATAATCAACCAGGCCCCAATCCTGAAAAAATACTTTCTTGTTTTTCATTACTCGCCCTTTACGTACCCTATCATATAATCTTCATATTGCAGATAGCCTACTGTATAATCAATGGTGGTATCTTTTTTATTCAATTGCGCATTCACCACGCCATGATGCTCAAACTGGAAAGGCTCCAAAAAAATGTTATCGGCAAATGAAACCTCTTTTTGCCCGTTACATTTATAAACAGCCTCCTTGGCGCACCAGCAAACATATAGTTGTTCAATTTTTTGCGGGCCATTTATAAATTTCAACTCTTCCTTACGCATAAACTTGTTGGCAATGCGCTCAACTTTTTGCTTAATCTGCTCAATATCAATCCCAACCTTATATGTTTTGCTGATCATCACAGCGGCATAATCAAACGAATGGCTTAAGGAGATGTGGTAAGGGAGGTTTACCAGGTAAGGCTTGCCATGCTCATCAACTTTACAATCAATATACTCATCGGTACGGAGCATTTTACGCAGCAGCACGCGGGTACCCAGCCAGTGCAGGTGGCGCTTGCCATTGCTCAGGCTTTCTACAAAATCCTTTTCCTGCTGATCAAGTTGCAATTGGCTGTACAGGTCTGTAGCCTCCTCCTCGATACGCCAGAGTGCAAACTCAGTGTCATCATCAATACGCTGCCTGTATGCTATCGCCATAAAAGTAAAATTGCAAAATAGGTTGCAAACATATGTCAAAAAAAATTAAATAATATCAGCGCAGCTACATATTCGTAATCGGCTGAACCTTATCAGGTTTAGGAATTGTTTCTGCGCTATCTGAACGCATTTCACCGGTCAATATTGTTTATAAAAGCCGGCGCCGATTAGGCTAATTTTCATAATTTAGCGCCAGCAATAACCTGCCTGTATGATACTATCTGATAAGCGCATCCTCGAAGAAATTGAACAAGGCCATATTATTATTGAACCATTTAACCGCGAATACCTGGGCACTAACTCGTACGACGTTCATTTGGGCAAATATTTAGCTACTTACCGTAGCCGGGTGCTTGATGCCAAAGTTCATAATGAGATAGATGGCTTTGAAATTCCGAAGGATGGCTTTGTGCTTCAGCCCAATACCCTTTACCTGGGCGTAACGATGGAGTACACCGAAACACACCGGCATGTTCCGTTTTTAGAGGGCAAATCAAGCACAGGGCGTTTAGGTATCGATATTCACGCAACAGCGGGTAAAGGTGATGTTGGTTTCTGCAATACCTGGACACTTGAAATTTCATGTGCCCAGCCGGTGCGCATTTACGCCGGTATGCCCATTGGCCAGCTTATTTATTTTGTAGTTGAGGGCGAGATTGAAACACTGTACAACAGTAAGGCCAACGCCAAATACAACAATCCTACTACACGTCCTGTTGAAAGCATGATGTGGAAGAATAAGTGGTAGGTTTAAGCCACAAGTCTTAAGTCGGGAGTCTTAAGTACCAAGTAGAAAATATAAGTCAAACTTTCGACTAAAGACTTCGAACTTCAGACTTAATATGACTTGGTACTTTTTTTGCGTATCTTGGTAGTTCAAGATTTATCTTTCTATGAACCTAAAACGCCTATCGGTTGGAATCCTGATCACCTTAATTGCCGGTGCTACCTTAGCTTTTATAAAACCCGACGATGAACTGGTAACAAAAATCATTGCCCAGCTTGATAAATGGCGCACCGATCATCCGCAGGAAAAAGTTTACCTGCACTTTGATAAGCCCTATTATGCCATTGGCGAGGATATCTGGTTTAAAGCCTATGTTACTATAGGCAGTGAGCATAAGCTTTCGGCTTATAGCGAAACCCTGAATGTTGACCTTATTGATGATAACGATTCGGTAAAACGCAGCCTTAAACTGCCGTTAACAGCCGGCCTCGCCGCGGGCGATTTTGCCCTGGCCGATAGCATGACTGAAGGAAATTACCGCATCCGCGCTTATACCAACTGGATGCGAAACGAAGGCGAAGCTTATTTCTTCAATAAAACCATCACTGTGGTAAATGGCATCAGCAACAAGGTTTTCACCAAAACAGCCTATAGCTACAGTACCTTAAATGGTAAACCAAAGGTGACTGCCGTAATTACCTATACCGACCTGAATGGTGTAGCCTACGTTAATAAACCAGTAAGCTATGAAGTTGAAATAAACGGAAAATCAATCTCCCGGGGGAAAGGTATAACTGATGATAAAGGGAACCTAACAGCCGGTTTTACTACTAATCAGGCCGTTGCAATAACATCCGGCCATATTAATACCGAAGTGAAGCTTGATGAAAAACATACTGTTGCGAAAGCCGTGCCCATAAAAACGCTATCAAATAAGGTTGATGTTCAGTTTTTCCCGGAGAGCGGAAGTTTAATTAATGGTGTTTTTGAAAAGGTAGCTTTTAAAGCCGTTGGAGCCGATGGAGTAGGGGTTGATATTAAAGGCTTTATTGCCGACGATCAAAACAACCAGGTTGCGCCATTGGGCGATAGCCATTTTGGCATGGGTACTATAACCTTTGAGCCTGAAAGTGGTAAAACTTATAAAGCGCACATTACTTATGCCGATGGCTCTGAAGGTGTTTTTGATTTGCCCAAGGCAGTTGATAATGGCTATGTATTAAGTGTCAACAGCATGCGCGACGACAAGGTATTTGTATCCATCATCCCTGGTAAAAACACCGGTAACGGTACAGCCTCATTATCGGGTTTAACGCTGATAGCGCAATCGGGCGGTGAGCTTTGTTATGCAGGCAAAAGTAAGGATGGGGCAACATCCTTTTCGGCTGCCATCCCTAAAAATAAATTCCCATCGGGCATTATACAGTTCACGCTGTTTTCGGCAACCGGTGAGCCTTTGAACGAGCGCCTCATCTTTGTTCAAAACTCAGATCAGCTTAAGCTTGCCGTTAGTTCCGAAAAACAGAACTATAAACCCCGCGAAAAAGTTACTATTAATCTCAACGCTAAAAACAGTGAGAATAAACCCGTTGTGGGTAGTTTTTCGGCATCGGTTATTGATGAATCAAAAGTTACTACTGATGAAGCAAATGAAAGTTCTATATTTTCAACACTGCTGCTCACCTCCGATCTGAAAGGGTATATTGAAAAACCGAACTATTACTTTACTAATGTAAGTAACGAAACCAAGGACAACCTTGATGCACTGATGCTTACCCAGGGCTACCATCGCTTTGAATGGAAACAGCTGCTTGCCGATAAATTTACCCCCATAGTCTTCAAGCCCGAAAAATCATTGGAGGTAACAGGCCATCTTAAAACTTTTGGGGGCAAACCGGTACCAAACGGCAAAGTCACCCTTTTTTCAACATCGGGAGGTACTTTTATTATGGATACCGTGGCTGATGCCGAAGGTAAGTTTACTTTTAAAGATCTTGTTTTTAGAGACAGTATCAAATTTGTGATCCAAGCACGTACTGCTAAAGACCGCAAAAATCTCGATATCACGCTTGACAACGTAACCCCGCAACCCGTTGGGCCTAATAAAAACGCACCCGATATCCAGGTCAACATCAACGATGGCGCATCGGCCTACCTTTTAAACAGTAAGAAGCTTTATGACGAACAGGTAAAATACGGTATTGGCAACCACACTATCGTATTAAAGGAAGTAGTGATCCGCGAGAAACGGGAAAACCCTTTTAAAAATTCGGCCAACCTTAACGGGCCGGGCAATGCCGACCAAACACTTACCAGTAAAGACCTGATGTATGGCGGAGGCCAGCTTTCTCAAATCTTACAAGGCCGGCTAACAGGTGTAATATTCCGCGGTGGTATCCCCTATTCAACCCGCAGTCCGGGTAACCCGATGCAAATTATACTTGATGGAACCTATGTGGGAAGCGATTTCCTGGATAACTTAAATGTAAACGATATTGCCACTATTGAATCTTTACGAAGTATTGGCAATACGGCAATTTATGGATCAAGGGGAGCTGGCGGCCTTTTGGTTATTACAACCAAGCGCGGCGGTGAAAGTGTTTACAATAGATACGCGCCGGGCATTGTAACCTATGCTCCTAAGGGATATTATAAAGCGCGCGAATTTTATTCGCCTAAATATGATGATCCTAAAACCAATGCCCAAATGCAGGACCTTCGCAGCACCATTTACTGGGCACCAGGCTTGTTAACAGATAAGGACGGCAATACATCGATGAATTTTTTTAACGCCGATGCAAAGGGCACGTACCGGGTAATAATTGAAGGTATTGATGTTGATGGCAATTTAGGAAGGCAGGTTTACAGATATAAGGTGGAATGATATTAAGCCGGAAGCCCGAAGTCGGTAAGTCCGAAAGATTTAAGCAATGCTAATGTTTATCTCTTTCGGACTTTATTTTTGGCGAGCAAACTTATTTACTGCTCAAATAATACTTCTCCCAAAAATCAACAGATTTTGACATCTCGCCTGAACCGCCCGCCGCACCACGGCCTGCGCCGCCTCCCATGCCACCGCGACTGCCTCTTCCACCACGGCCACCACCGCCGCCCATTCCACCTCGTCCGCCGCGACCACCACCGCCGTCAAAGCTGCCACCGTCTTGCTCGCCCCCACCTGTGCCTGCCGGTCGCTGGAAACCGTTGATCTTAAAATTAAAAGCCCACTCATTTTTAAAAGCATCGTTACCGGCGTGGAAAAAGCTTAAGGGTATGGCCGCTTCATAAACCAAATCGCCATTCGCATCGTAATTTATGGCTGTTTTAATGCCGTAGGTGTTTGATGTGGTGATCATATCGCCATCAATATCCTTAAACCCAACAACCTTAATATATCGCAGCTTAGTTATCCGCTCGCGCATCAGCTCGTCACGGTCGGCCTGGGTAATTTCGCCGTTATCATCTTTTGGCCTGGCAAACTCCGGCTTTTCATCCGGGGCTGCCAACGGAAAAGTAAGCATAAAACTATCTTTCTTTTTCCCTTTAGGATCAATGCTTATTGTAATCCCTGCATTTAATACTTTCATCTTATCAAGCCTGTCGCTAATGCGGATAGCGGCATACAGGTAATCCTTATCATTGGCCAGCGCGTAGTTCAGCCTCTTCTCTTCGTTGTAATAACGCAGGCTGTCGCCCCATTCTTTCAGATCGCCATCAATGTTAATATTAGCGGGCGGGCCCTGTAAGCTGTTTTTAGTACTTTGGGCCGATGAATGATGAGCTGCCAAAAGTTGTGCAGTTAATGCTAAAACAAAAGCCGGGGATGCTTTTTTCATGTGAAGTTTTTTAGGGGTTTTATGTAACATGATTTTTAAGACCATGGAACACGATTTTAATACTTTTATTATTGTTTTTGAGTAAATTTGTAGTTACGTATGCCAACTGAAGTACAGGAAGAAACATTTACCCTCGAAGAGTTACTTGCAGGACTTAAAGAGATGCATCGTTTAATACTCTGGAACGATGATTTTAACACTTTTGACCACGTGATCCATTGTATGATGAAATACCTGGATTACTCTGAACCCCAAGCCGAAAAGATAGCATGGAAAGTACATAACGAAGGCAAATGCGCCGTACTGGAAGGCTCTTTTACCGAAATGGAGATCTACCGGAAGATCCTCCAGCAGGAGGGCTTAACAGTTTCAGTAGAATAACACGCTAAAAAATAACCGACATGCTAAAAAGATCATTTTTATTTTTTTTATTAGTCGGTTGGGCAAGCCTGACCGCCTGCGGCCAGGGTAAGAACCTGAAACTGGTATTCATTCGTCATGCCGAAAAGCCCGATGTTGGGGATAACCTTTCGTGTGCCGGGTTTAACCGCTCGCTTAAACTACCCGAGGTTTTAAAAGCCAAATTCGGTTTGCCCGATCATATTTATGTGCCGGCAATGCACCAGGGCAAATCAACCGCGAGGGTACGCATGTTCCAAACCATCTCGCCGTTTGCTGCAAAATATAATCTCTCCGTCAACAGTAATTTTGAAGAAGAGGATGATAACGGCGTCGCTAAAGAGCTTACCTCAAAAAAAGGCACCATCCTTATTGTATGGGAACATAATCAAATTAAACCTTTACTGAAAGCTTTAGGCATGAAAGTTAAAGACCTGGAATGGCCCGATAGTGATTTCGACAGTATCTGGATAGTGACTTTCAAAAAAGGCAAACCGTCGTTAACGATGGATAGAGAAGGGATTACACCGGCTGTGGGGTGTAGTTTTTAAATTAATCCACCTCATCGTTTACGCCGCCGCTCGGCTCCAGCCGAGTGGCAACTATTAAGCGGCCTCCCGGCCGCCGGATAACGCAGGCCGGAGGCCTTGGAATAATAACCACTCGGCTTGAGCCGAGCGGCGGCAAAGTATAACATAAAACACAAAACGCCCCGGATTTTCCGGGGCGTTTTGTGTTTTATGTTAACTGATAATTATTCGCTAACCAGGTAATTCCAGTTATGCGTATCCGGAACATTACCATACTTAATGGCATCCAGTGTATCAAATACCTTGTTCGAAAACTCGCGTGTTTTCGGATCGCTCAGGAAATATTCCTGGCCTTCGTAGCTGATTGAAGCTACAGGGGCTATGGTTGCGGCAGTACCGGCACCAAAGGCATCGGTAAGTTTACCATTTTTAGCACCTTCAACAATCTCGGCTACAGAAACTTTGCGTTCCTCAACAGTGATACCCCACTCTTTGGCTAAAGCTATAACGGTATCGCGGGTTACACCATCTAATATCGTGTCTTTTGCTTCGGCCGTGATCAGTTTACCATCTAACAGGAACATTGCGTTAGCAGCGCCCATTTCTTCAATAAACTTATGCTCTTTGGCATCAGTCCAAATTAGTTGATCAAAACCTTCTTCGGTTGCTTTACGGGCCGGCAGCATGGAGCTTCCGTAGTTACCGGCAGCTTTGGCATAACCCATACCGCCTTCGGCAGCGCGGGTGTAGTGTGTTTCAATTTTAACACGCAATGGTTTTGAAAAGTATGGGCCAACGGGGCCAATCAATACCATGTATTTATAAGTTGAAGACGGTGTTACCCCCAGGTAAGGATCGGTAGCGAACATGAACGGGCGGATATACAAAGCATGGTTTGGCTTTGAAGGTACCCAGTCGCGGTCAAGGTCAACCAGGGTAGCTATACTTTGCAAAAAGATTTCTTCGGGCAGGGTTGGCATGCAAAGGCGCTCGGCCGATTTGTTGAAACGGATAGCATTCTTATCAGGGCGGAAAACGGTGATTTTTCCATCCGCATGTTTATAGGCTTTCAGTCCTTCAAAAAACGCTTGTCCGTAATGAAGTGCTGAAATTGCAGGGCTTAGACCAATTTCGCCGTAGGGAATGACCGAGAGATTTTTCCATTCACCGTCCGCGTAATCGGCCACAAACATGTGGTCAGAAAATGTTTTTCCAAAAGGTAAGTTGTCAAAGTCCGTTTGCTGCAAACGGGAAGCAGTTGTCCTGCTGATCTTGATGTCCAATGTCTCGGTCATGGCATTAAAAATTAATAAATTATAGAAAATGGCAAGTTAGGCATTTTTATGGCCTACACCAAAAAATTGCATAGTTAAATGGTGATTATCACATATAAAACATCATTTTGACAATATGATTGCCGGGCTCAATTACTACTCAGCACATCATCAACCCAGGCCTTACCCCAGTTCTTTTTTTCCTCTTCGCTCCATACCCAGGGATAAAAGATTCGCTTTTGAAAACGCGGCGGCAAGTACTTTTGCCAGTTAGTGCCGCCTGTTGCCTTAATATCCTCCGGCTCACGGTTCAGGTAACGCACCGCCGATTTATAATGTGAAAGCGGCCAGTTTACGTTGACATTGATATCCAGCTGGCGCAATTCGTTACGCAATTCAGGAGTCAGTTCTGATGATGACTCAAATTGTTTAGCCAGCGTATTAAAGTTATGCTTAACAGCGGCCTTGCCCAGTTCAATAAATGTTTTTGAATATTTTTTCTCGAACTGTTTAAGCGTCAAAGTCTTTTTACCGGTGGAAAGTTCGGTAGCGCCAAACTTCCAGTACAGGTATTCAAATTGCGCTTCAATAGTTGCATGCTGCAGTTCCTCACGTTTATCTTTAGCAACCAGGTTTATAAAATCCGTAGCGTAGATCTCGATCATCCGGTACTGCCCGGATTGGAAACCGCTTGCCGGCAGCAACGACATCCTGAATTTCAGGAACTGCTCTTTTTCCATACCATCAACCATGATCTCGAACGAGTGGGTTAAGGCACCAAAATACCTGTTGATCCTTTTTAACCGCGCAGTAAAAAACTCGGCTGTCAGCGGCGCTGCTTCAGCAATTTGCCTGCACTCATGCAGGGCAAGCTTAAAATACAATTCAGTTATCTGGTGATAAATGATAAAGATCTCCTCGTCGGGAAATGGGGTTTTAGGGTTTTGTAAACTAAGCAGGGTATCCAGGTGGATATAATCCCAATAGGTTAAAAAATCTGCATAAAGCAGGCCATCAAGGTATGAGTTCATATCCTGGCCCATAGCTTCGTACTTTTCCTGCAGCTGATTTAACCGGTCTTCAATTTCGGGAGAGAAATGCATACTTCAAAGGTAATAAAATAGTATACTGCTAAAACATATCCGTATTAGGTTGTTATAATGGATACAAGCCTTATAAATATTATTATGAAGATCAGGAAGATACTCATCGGTATTGATGAAAGCGAATTTTCACGTTATGCAGCGGCGTTCGCTTTTGATATAGCCCATACCTATAATGCCGAAGTTGGTTTGGTACACATAGTTGAACCTATTATTGTGCCCACCGATACCCAGGAGGGTTTATTAGGAGGGATGCCATTTGATCCTAATATAAATCTGCCAGGCACAGAATTAGAAACATTGCAAACCGAGCGCTCTGCCGCATTGCTGGATCAGACGGCAAAAGAATGGGGCGGGGGACTGGAAATAGCTCACTTCACCCAATACGGATCTACAGCTGAAGGTATTATTGAATGCAGTAAGGAGTTTAATGCCGACCTGATAGTTTTAGGCACTCACCGCCGTACCGGTATCGATAAATTCTTTTTAGGCAACGTTGCCGAGCAGGTGGTCAACAAATCATTGATCCCTGTATTGGTTGTGCCTTATATTGAAGAGAAAAATTAATATAAAAGCCTGAACTTAATCGTATGCTCAATCGCTTTTAACTCGTTCAATACTTCAGTATCATAGCCTGTATTAACATCGGTAATTACATAACCTATTTGCGGGTTGGTAACCAGGAATTCACCCACAATGTTAATATTATGGCGGGCAAATACATCGTTAATTTTAGCCAGTATCCCCGGTACGTTTTTATGGATGTGAATTAAACGGTGGGCATTGTTAACGCGCGGTGGCTGCAGATCGGGAAAGTTACAGCTGGTATGCGTTTTACCTTCGTTCATGAAAGCCATCACCCTTTTGGGTAAAAAGTCGGTACTGTGCGGGTTATGCCTTGGGTCGTCAAATATAATGATCCCGTTTTCGGCAGCAGCATCGGCCAGCTTGCGGTTACATTTGCCAAAAATACCAATCACCTTTAACCTGCCTGCATTTTGAACTTGTTCGGCACTTGGCTGATGTTCTTCGTCGCAAAATAACACACCGGCTTCCTCAAGATATTTTTCTTCAACATCGTCGCGGTGGCGCATGTTGTAGCCCTCTTTTTTAAGCTGGTCTAAGGCATCCTCATCCACGTTGCCCACAACCAAACATTTAATACGGTTTTTAGGGTAGGAGATGGCACGCGGCAGTTTATTCAGATAGAGGAACTCGTCAAAGCTTGGGGTAATATGGTCGGCCTTTTCGGCTACTGATTTACGTTCGATGTTTTCGGTAAAAGCGAAGAATTTTTTGATCATACCCGATTCCTTTAACTGAAAATCAGAATAACCATCACCGATGCCATAGATATCGCCCGGTAACTGAAGCTCTTTCAGCAGCTTTACCTTGCCACCTTCCTGCGAAAGCGGGTTTTCGCGGTCGTAACCTATAATATTGCCTTCCTCGTCAAACACGAAAGTGTTGGCGTAGATATTTTCTTTTTTAATGTGGTACTCGGTTACTACCGGTGTAATGAACTCTTTGAACCCACCGGATACGATCAACACCTCGTCCTGGTGATTTTTAAAGAAGATAGTATTCCGCGAAAAAGAAGTAGAAACTTTCTTTTTAAGATGGCTGATCAGTTGCTTTAAATGATCGCGGTTAGCATTTAGCAATTTCACCCTGCGCTCTAAACTTTCGGTAAACGACAGCTTACCTTCCATCGAGGCATTGGTCAAATCTTCTATCTGTTTGTAGATATCTTCGCGGTCGGGGCGATTTTTTAGAGAGATCCGGGCCAGTTCATCAAGGGCCTCAACCTGTGTAAAGGTGCTGTCGAAATCAATAATAAAGTACTGTTCCATCTTGGCTGCAAAGGTGCGAAAAAATTTGCTGATAGAACAGGTAGAATTTATAGGTAATTGAAAGCTCTTATTATTTTAACGCCTCACAAATTTCCCCTATCGTCTTACTGATTGGCTTAAACTCAAAGCCTATCGCTTTTTTTATTTTTGAATTATCAAACTCGCGGGTTAATGAAGCTGTTTGTGCCGATGTTTTATCTATAGCCGGAACACCACCGGTTATAGCCGAAACAAAAGCGGCCCCGCGCCAGGCCAGTTCCATCATCCAGGGTTTAGCAAAAATAGCGGGCGGCTTGATGCCGAAACCTTTTGCTATCTCGGTAACCATACCTTTGTAGTCCCGGTTTTCGGCGCTGATGATATAACGCTCGGCCGTAATATTGCTGTTCATTAAACCTACCATGCATTTGGCAACATCTTCTACATCAACAAAACCTATGGTGCCCGAGGTATAAAATTTAAGCCCCTTACGTACCGTGTTGAATAAAGCGCCGCTGCCCTGGGTGCCGGCACTCGCGCCAATTATCAACGAGGGATTAACAATAACAGCGTCCAAACCTTCGGCAATACCCCGCCAAACTTCCATTTCGCTTTCCAATTTAGATATGGCATAACCATCATTTTCTGTTGATTGCTCCAGGTGGTGGTTTTCGGTAATTAACTCTCCGGGTTTGGCGGCGCCAATAGCAGCAATTGAGCTTACATGCACCATCCTTATGCCACGTTCATTGCAAAGATTAACCAGGTTGGCAGTCCCCGTAACATTGGTATTGATCATCGGTTTTTTATCCGCCTGCTTTAATGATACCCAGGCGGCGCAATGGTAAACTTGTGTAATACCTTCAAGAGCATCGGCTAATGCAAAAATATCCATTATATCGGCGTCAACCCAGTCGATGTTTTCCTGATAAGGCAACAGCAATTGGGGGATAACTGAACTTGCCCTTTTGGTACAACGGATCCGCCGGTCGGTGGTAGTTACCAAAAGTTTTGCCAGTTCGGTCCCAAGAAAACCAGTTGCGCCCGTTATTAAGATCATTCCTTTAAATGTGCAGATTTCAGATGTGCAAATGTGCAGATTTTCGCACAATGAATGTGTGAAAATTTGCGCGATGGCATCCCATTTCAGATAATATTAAGCTCATGTGCAGATTTTCGCACAATGGTGAGTGAAAATTTGCACGATGGTAACTCATTTCAAATAATATTGTGCATATATGATTTTAGATGTTGCGATTAACATGATTTTATGTACCTGCATATTTGCACATCTGAAATCCGCACATCAAAAAATAATCCGCACATTTGCACATATGCATATTTGCACATCAAAACACTATGTCATTAGCTGATTTTTTTACGCCGATTGATCTTAAAAAGATAGCTCCTAAAAAAGGCTATTATACCAGCCAGCTTGGCGATAAAATTGTGCATTACTCTGTCGATTTCCCTGATCTGGAGGAGAAAACGGATATTGCCATTATCGGTGTTATGGATGATCGTAACGCTGTTGGCAATCCGGGATGCTCGCTTGCGCCCGATTATATCCGTGAAAAACTTTACCAGCTAAATGAAGGCGGTTACTCTGTAAAAATCGCTGATTTCGGAAACATTCGTGCCGGCGAAAAAGTTACCGACACCTACTTTGCCGTTAAAACTGTAGTGGCCGAACTGATCAAAAAAGATATCATCCCGGTTATTTTAGGCGGGGGACAGGATCTTACCTATGCTCAATATATGGGCTATGAGGAGCTTGAACAGAAGGTTGACCTGGTGGTAATCGATTCGCATTTTGATTTGGATGAAGATAATCACGGCGAAAGTATTGAAACTACTTCTGCTTCCTATCTCAACAAAATATTCCTGCATGATCCCAATTACCTGTTTAACTTCAGCAACCTTGGCTACCAAACCTATTTTGTAAGCCAGGACAGCCTCCGGGTAATGGATAAGCTTTATTTTGATGTACACCGCTTAGGCGAACTGAGCGGCAATATTGCTGTTACCGAACCTGCCATCCGCAATGCCAGCATGGTGAGCTTCGATATCGGCGCTATCCGGGCTGCCGATGCTATGGGGAATGCCAATGCCACGCCAAATGGTTTTTATGGCGAAGAAGCCTGCCAGCTCTGCCGTTACGCGGGCTTTAATGATAAACTTACCTCGATAGGTTTTTATGAATTTAACCCGGCTTATGACAGTAACGGGCAAACCGCCTGGCAACTGGCGCAAATGATCTGGTATTTTATTGACGGTTTTTATAACCGTAAGCGCGATTTTCCGCTTAACCCTAAATCACAATACCTTATTTATAAAACCAGCTTAACCCACGACGACCAGGAAGTAATATTTGTAAAAAGTAAAAAATCCGACCGTTGGTGGATGCAGGTGCCCTACCCGTCGGCAGGTTCGCCTAATGAGCGTTTTCATTTGGTACCCTGCAGCTATGCCGACTATAAAACGGCAACATCAGGCGAATTGCCGGACCTTTGGTGGCGTACCTATCAAAAATTAAACTGATATTCACAATTTTAACACTTGCTTAAACGTTAGCAGCGTAGAGTTTTATATATTTTAATGAAGAAATTATTTTTTTACATAGCCGCCATGCTGCCGGTAACGGCGCTTGCACAGGCTACAGACACCTTTGTTATTAATGGTAAATTAGGCAACGTCACCACACCTGCCAAAGTATATTTATCGTACCAACTGGGTGCTAATAATGTTACCGATTCGGCCAATGTGGTTAACGGGGCATTTTCATTTACCGGTACGATATTTAACCCAGTTAATGCTACATTAGCCGTTAACTACAAGGGCTTACCCCTCGAAAAATTTATCGACGGCAACTATAAATATGCCGATAACGGCAGCCTGATTTCAAAGACGGCCGACGATATAGATTTTTTCCTGGAAAAAGGTACTATCACTATCACCAGCAAAGATTCGATAGATAAAGCGCAGATCACAGGGTCGCAACTTAATACAGATAATGTAAAACTCCAGGCACAGTTAAAAGCCATCAATCAAAAAGGCGAAAAGCTAATGGCCGAGGCCAAGGCAGCAACGCCGGAGCAGCAAAAATCGGCAGCTTTCAGGAGTGCCATGCAGGCAAGGTATAAAGCCCTGCAAACAGAGCAAAAGACAACTTTAAAAAGCTTTATTGCAGCCAACCCTGATAGTTATTTAAGTTTACTTGCACTAACCTCGGTAAGCGGTCCTGCTCCCGACCTTAGCGAGGTTGAGCCATTATACAATTCGTTATCTCAAAAAATTAAAGATACCGAAGCCGGTAAAATGATGAAGGTGCAGCTCGACGCCCTAAAAGTTACGGCTATCGGCTCCGAAGCTCCTGATTTTATACAAAACGACGTTAACGGAACTCCTGTAAAGCTATCGTCGTTCAGGGGCAAGTATGTATTACTTGATTTTTGGGCATCATGGTGCGGTCCCTGTCGTCAGGAAAACCCGAACGTGGTACGTAACTATGCAAGGTTCAAAAACAAAAACTTTACCGTAGTTGGGGTTTCGTTGGATAGGCCCGACGGCAAATCGGCGTGGCTTGCTGCCATTAAAAGCGACGGATTGGAATGGACGCAATTATCTGATCTTAAATTCTGGAACAACCAGGCTGCGGCTTTGTACTCGGTAACATCTATCCCTCAAAACTTCCTGATCGATCCTCAGGGAAAAATCATTGCAAAAAACCTCCGTGGCGAAGATCTTGATGCCAAACTGGAACAGTTATTTGGAAAATATAATTAATTGATACTAAGGCCCTGCCTGGGCGATATTAATTAATATGTCATATTCACCGTTGAATTAGCCGGATATTTAATACCCGGCTAATTTTATTATATTGCGATATGAACTTGACCTCAATTAAAAAAATAGCTTTAACAGCAATTGCAAGCGCCCCTGCTTTAGCTTTTGCCCAGGATGCCCAATATACTGTGCAAGGTAAAATTGGCGCCTATAACGCACCGGCGAAAGTCTATGTGCAATATCGTAAAGATGGAAAAACGGTTGTCGACTCGGCAGTATTGAACGAAGGAGCCTTTAAATTTACCGGTAAAACAAGCACAACAACACCTGTAAGCGGTTATATTTTGTTTAACCCCAAAGGTACCGGCCTGCATAGCTCAGAAGATTATCGTTCCATTTACCTTGAACCAGGTACCATCAACGTAAGCGCAACTGATAAAATTGCTGATGCCAAAATAGAAGGCACCAAAACCAATAACGATAACGAAAAATATAACCTGGCCGAAAAACCGATTAATGATGCCTATGAGGCGCTTTCGGCAAAACGTAAAACCGCCACGCCGGACCAACTTGCCGAACTAAATGCTGAGGAAAAAAAGATCGACGACCAGGATGCGCAGCTAAATAAAAAGTTTATCCAGGAAAACCCCGATTCATATGTAAGCCTTAACGCGCTTGAATCATATGCCTACAGTGCCGATTACGTAGATATTGCCCCATTGTTTAACAGCTTCAGTCCTGCTATTAAAGCAACCGAAGCAGGCAAGAAATTTGCCGAACGCCTGCCAAAATTAAAAGCTGTGGCATTAGGTGCAACCGCACCCGAATTTGCCGAAGCTGATACTGCCGGTAAAATGGTTAGTCTGTCATCATTTCGTGGTAAATATGTACTGATAGATTTCTGGGCATCATGGTGCGGCCCTTGCCGTCGTGAAAACCCTAATGTGGTAAAGGCTTACAATGCTTATAAAGGCAAAAACTTCACCATACTTGGCGTGTCGCTCGACAGGCCGAATGCGAAAGATAAATGGCTGGCAGCTATCCACAAAGATGGTCTTACCTGGAATCATGTATCCGACCTTAAATTCTGGGACAGTAAAGCAGCCGATCTGTATGCGGTACGCGGAATCCCTCAAAACTTTTTATTAGATCCTAACGGAAAGATCATCGGTAAAAACCTAAGGGGCGAAGATCTGCAAAACAAGCTTGCCGAGATCTTTGGGAAAATTTAATAATACCAAATCATTGATCAAAGGAAAGAGGCTAATAGCCGCTTTCCTTTGATTTTTGCACCAATCAGTTGAGATTTGGTTTGCACTTTATATGTTCCCTATCGCGCCAGCACCTTTGGTGAAATAGTTATCCCTGTTGAATCGTCCCAGTGAAAAATGATCTGTGTTGCGGTCACTTCCATACTGCCCTCGTAGTCCGTGTTAATATCCTGGCCAAAGCCTGCATAAAACTTATAAACACCTTCCTTTAATACGGGTTGATAAAATGCATAATTATTATGTGCTGTCAATATGGCTGTACCAGTACAAGCGGTATTGTCCAGACTTTTTATAACAGCACCGGTGAAATTTATATAATACTTATCATGTAAAGGAAAAGGTACAAAAAGGCTATAGGTAAACATAAAGTTGGTGCAATATTTTTTTTTGGTGCTTATGGTAAATGCAAGGTATGCTGAATCAGACTTGGCGCTTTTTACATACTGCGGCACAAAGGTGATCGAATCACTTTTATCGAACGGAATAAAATACACCGGAGGCGCATATACAGAATCGATAACAGTTATAACTATACTTTTCGAAGTAATATCACTATTTTTAGCGCTGATAGTATAATTTCCGGCTTTGGTGAACTTTATCCGGGCAGCATTTTTTGCAGTGCGAATGGTATCAAAACCTGAAGGGGCTACCATCCAGGTAACCTCCTTATTATCTGCTCCCACCAGCAACATTGAGTCAGGCTCGTTTATTTTTACCTTTAATTTACTAACGGCAATTTCTCCCTCAGGAGCGTTAGGCTCGCCATTCTTTTGGCACGAGGATACTACACAAAAGCACAATGCAAGTATAGCAAGGTAAAATAATAACTTTCTCATTATAAGGGATATGAATGAACGAATTTAAAAAAATAACTATAATTGGGATTAATAAATTTTGAGGGAAAGGGCCTTTTCAGTATTGCTCCGCTTTATTCTGACAAATCTGCAATACATGTGTAATATAGTTGCAGCGTCATGATCAGATGTCCGGAAAGAAAAAGTTAGCAACATCAAGATATTTACAAGCGGGCGATATCCTTTTACAAGTATAAAAACTATTTTTGAGGGTCATCCCTGATTGTCAATCTATGCTAAAACGCTTTACTCTTATAACTCTTATACTTGCTGCTTTTACTGCAACCCACGCACAAAATAAGATCAAACCTAAGAGAGACACCACCGAACTTAAACCGGTGATCATCAAAGGTTACCTGAGCGACCAGCCTGTGATAAGTGTACCGGCGTCGGTAAGTGTGCTTAATGCAGCCCAGCTCAGGATCCAGCCTGATAATTCATTTGTAAATGCCTTAAATACGGTTCCGGGAGTACGTACCGAGGAGCGTTCGCCGGGCAGCTATCGTTTATCCATCAGGGGCAGTTTATTACGTTCGCCTTTTGGCGTGAGGGACGTAAAGATCTATTTTGACGATATCCCGCTTACCGACGCCGGCGGCAACAGTTATTTAAATGCTATTGATATTGCTTCGATACAAAAGGTTGAAATATTAAAAGGGCCGGATGGCAGCTTATTTGGGGCTAACTCGGGCGGTGTCGTGATTCTTAGTCCGCTTAACCGTTATAACGACAGCACTTATATTTCGGCGGGGGTAAACGGTGGTTCGTACGGGTTGTTTCATGAAAAGGCAGCAGTGCAATTAAAAACTACCAATTACCTGCTCGACATTAACCAAAGTTTTCAAACCTATCATGGCTACAGGCAAAACAGCGATACCCATCGCAACTACCTGCAACTGGCCGATAGCTGGAATTACAGCGGTAAAAACACACTAAAAGCATTGGGGATTTATTCGGATCTTGCCTATCAAACACCGGGTGGCTTAAACCTGGCCCAGTATACCGCCAATCCGCGATTAGCCCGCCAGCCTACGGCAACTTTGCCGGGGGCTATTCAGCAACGGATAGGTATTACTACCAAGATGTATTTAGGCGGCCTAACCAACGAATATCATTTTAACGACCACATTCGCAATGTACTGGCTGTGTTTGGCAATCACGTTGATTTCGCCAATCCGTTCATTACTAATTATGAGCAACGCAGTGAAAATACCTATGGTTTCCGTACTTATTTTGAACTAACCGGCGATAAGAAACCCAATTTAGACTGGAAAGTTGATCTCGGTTTTGAATGGCAGCAAACCAACTCGCACATTGCCAACTATGGCAATAAGAAGGGGGTAAAAGATACCGCCCAAACCATTGATGATATCCACACCAACCAGCATTTTGTATTTGCCCGTTATGCTGCTGATGTGTACAAACGCCTGCATATAGAGGCCGCGGTAAGCTTAAATGATTATGGTTATGACTTCAAAAACCTGTATCCGCTTAATCAAAACAACTTTACTAACCGCAACTTTAGCGCACAGCTAATGCCGCGGCTGGCTTTGTCATACCAGATCATTAATCCCTTTGCATGGCGGGCAAGCGTAAGCCGCGGTTACTCGAGCCCTACCACTGCCGAGGTGCGGCCAACCGATAACATTGTAAACACCAGCCTGCAAGCCCAATACGGCTGGAACTACGAAACCGGGTTCCGCCTGCGCAACAGCGATGAAACTTTTATGCTTGATGCATCAGTTTATTATTATCGTTTAAACAATGCCATAGTACGTCGCCTTAATGCCAATGAAACCGAGCATTACGTCAACGCGGGTGGTACTAACCAGTTAGGCACCGAAGCGTCATTATACTATTGGATTATTCGCCCAAACAGGTATAACTTCATCCGTGGGCTACAACTCAACGAATCTTTTACGTACAGTCATTTCCGGTTTAGGGATTATATGGTTACCAATGCCAATTATTCGGGTAACAGGCTAACGGGCGTGCCTAAAAACGTATTTGTAAGCAGCGTACAGATCAGGTTTCCGGAAAGTATTGCATTATTTGTTCAGCATACCTTTACTTCAAAAATTCCGCTGAACGATGCAAGCAACGTATATGCGCCAAAATATAACCTGTTGCAGTCCCGCGTTAGCTATCAGCCAACCATTGGCCGTAAAACACGCTTTGAAATATTTGCTGCCGCGGATAATTTACTGAATCAGAAATATAGCCTTGGTAATGATTTGAATGCTGTAGGTAACCGATATTATAATGCGGCTCCGCTGAGGAATTACTCGGTTGGGATGAATTTTATGTATTAGATGGTTAATAGTTGATGGTTCATAGATCATAGTAATCGCGGACTACGCTCGCCTTAATCAATAAAAACCCGGAAGGTAAAACCATGTCATTGCGAGGAACGAAGCAATCGCACGGAAGCAGAGCGGCTCTGTAATGTATGCGATTGCTTCGTCGTTCCTCCTCAATGACATGATTTTAATATGAACCCGGCGATTGTTATTAAAAAAAGGCCGGTTTTGCTTCGCAAAACACGGCCTTTTTTAAAGCTTGCAAACTGCAAACTGAATTACGGATTCAAATTGTTATTACCTCCTTCAGCTATATTGCTTCCCCTGCCTTTCGGATCAAAAGCGCGGAATTTGATAACGCCGCCATTGTAGTTAACAGGGCCAGTGTAAACCTTACTGCCAGCGTCAGGATCTTTGCCATTGGTTGTATACCGGATAGTTAAACCCGGGAACTCCACATTGCTCAGGTATTTACCATCCTGCAGGTTAATGCCCGGTTTTGGCACACGGTAATCATAGCCACCGTTATAATAAGACAGGCGGGGCAGTTCACGTTTACCTAACACATTCAGGAAATTTGACCAGGCCGCCTGGTATGCCTCTTTACTTTTTACAGGGTCTTTTTCGGTGGCCCATGCCGGGTCGTGCGCCCAGGCACGTTCGGCCAGGCCAAGCAGCTTCGGAAATATCATGTAATCCATTCTTTCCGGGCCTTTCACTGTTTCGGCCCACAGCGCGCCCTGCAAGCCCACGATATTGCTTTTACCATAATCGGTAAGGCGTTGCTCGCCGATGAAGATATTCCTGTTTATAGGGTTGCCTTGCTTATCAACGTCGGCATTTTTAAAATAATCGTAGGGGATAAATGAGAAGAATTTATCAATGCCTAAAAACGCGCCCCAGTAATAACCAGGCTCGTCAAATGATTTGTAATTGGCCATATCAAAATACAGGTTGGTAACGCAGGTTAACACCACCTTGTAACCACCATTAGCCAAACGGTAGGCCAGATCTTCCTGTCCCCCGCCTAACACGTTATTCCAAACATCAACCTGTAAGTGTTCTTTTGTAAAATCCGGATTTGGTACGTAAGCCGGCTGACCGTCGAGCGTAGTTTTACGAAGCGCCATTTCTTCCCAACCCGAAAGCAGGATGCCTTTTGCTTTCAGGATTTCATTAATCCTTCCGTAGAAGTAATACCAAAGATCATTGGTACTTTGTATTTCGGGATGTGTAACCCTGAGCGCCGCATAAGCCGGTGATTTTTCCCATACATTCGCAGGAACCTCATCGCCACCAAAATGAATGGTTGATAACGGCGCTCCTGCTTCTTTATAAGTGCTGATGAGGTCGTTTACCACGGTCTCTACAAAGTTATAGGTTGAAGGGAGCGACACATCAATCACGTTATCGTTCCAGTATTGTACCGAGCGATATTCAGATTTATCGTTCAGGTCATACAGTAAATACTTTACTGCTTCTGCCTTTTTGCCTTCGGCCATCAGGCGGTCATAGCGGGCGTTCATTGCCTTGATAGCTGCACGGGCATGACCGGGTGTTTCAATTTCAGGGACTACGGTGATATGGCGATCATTGGCGTATTTCAGGATCTCGATATAATCTGCTTTCGTATAATAGCCGGTGCCAAAAGGGTTATTAACCTCCGGGCCAGAACCGTGCGATGGAGGCAGATGGTGTTTACTATCCAGTGTATGGCCTCGTTTGGAAGCGACGGCAGTAAGGTCGGGTAGCGAGGGGATCTCTATTCTCCATCCCTCATCATCCGTTAAATGCAGGTGCAACACATTAAGCTTGTACAGGCTCATCGCTTCGAGCAGTTTCAATACCTGCTGTTTTGACTGGAAGTTACGGGCTATATCAAGCATCACAGCCCGATAAGAAAAACGTGGCGCGTCTGCAACCTCTACACAGGGGATCTGTACCGATGGCGGAGTTTTTGCCAGGGCAGCAGCTGGGATCAGGCTTTTGAATGACTGGATGCCATAAAACATGCCGGTGGTTGTTGACGCGCGGATGGTAACGGCCGCCTGCTTTACGCTTATTTCATAGGCCTCGTTGCCCAAACCTGGTTTGTATTGTAAGGAGATAGCGTTTTCAGAGTATCTGTTAGCACCTTTTTTACCAAGCAACGCTAAAATGTAATTATCCAACAATGCGGCTTCCTTACTAAAACGGGAATCTAATGCAGTGATATGTATATTAGAAGCAAAAGTAAATGTGCCATTGCCCAGCACATAACTTACCGGTGTAGGGAAAACTTTCACCAATTGATCGGCAGGAATATCGCTAACCGTCTTGTTCCTGTCGAAAACAATTTCGGGTGTTATCAACCCCTGGTAAGTTGGTTTGTACGGCGTAATGTCATACGAGCCGAAAGAATAGCCTTTTTCAGGGGCGTTATCCCAAACAAGGTATGGCCCTTC
Source organism: Mucilaginibacter sp. SG538B (assembly GCF_013376065.1). Lineage (NCBI taxonomy): Bacteria > Pseudomonadati > Bacteroidota > Sphingobacteriia > Sphingobacteriales > Sphingobacteriaceae > Mucilaginibacter > Mucilaginibacter sp. SG538B. The sequence continues at coordinate 430,361 of NZ_JABMJI010000002.1, read as the reverse complement.
AGGTGCATCGGTAATGTTTACCACAGGATCATCGCACACAAATTCAATGCGGGAGGTTTCGCCGGGTTTCAGGTCTTTGAAGCCGGATGTTGGGGTTATGCTGTATAAGTCGCCGTTAACCTGTTCAATCAGGGCGTTATTGCTAACGGCCGTTTTGGTAAAACCGCGCCCGGAATTAAAGTAGATCTTCCATCCCACCGCAGGCAAAACCTCATGACTTTTATTGGTTATCACCAGTGCAGTGAGCGCTTCATTTTTATTTTGATAGTTATTATCCATTACCTGCCAGGTGAGGTGCAGGTTGGTTACGTTCGGTTTTTTATCATCACTAATTTTAAAACCGCTGCATACAAAAACCGCGGCGATAACCACCAGCGTAAAAATTTTGTTCATAATTGATCCTGTGCCTGGGAGATAGCAGACAGGTAAATATATTACTTTTTAAATTATTTTAATAAGTATTTTAAAGAAGTCGTTAGTCTAAAGTATTAAGTCTTAAGTTAGATTTAGTATAGCTCTGTTAACTATTCTTATTTCATTTCGACTTAAGACTTCTGACTTAAGACTTATAAAGAAAACTTAATCCACCCCTCACCCTCATATCCGAATATAAATTGTTTAGGGCGGATGATTTCGGCCAGGATCTCAATAGAATCTACAATCCTCGGGCCGGGACGATTGAAATATTGGTTGCCATCGGCAATATAAAACCTGTCGTTTTTTACCGCTTTGAGGGATGCAAAACCCGGGCGGTCCAAAAGGAGGTTAATCTCCCGCATAGTACGTTCAATGCTGAACCCGCAAGGCATCACCACAATAATTTCCGGGTCCTGCTGCAGGATCTCATCCCACTCAATATAAGGCGAGTGCTTACCTTCCTGTGCCAAAACGGGCGTTCCGCCTGCTATGTCTACCAGGCCTGGTACCCAGTTGCCGGAAATCATTAAAGGTTCAAGCCACTCAATGCAGGCAACCGTAGGTTTACTGTCGATAAACTTCAGCTTGTGCTTGATGATATCAACGCGTTCCTGCAAACTCTCGATTAATTCGGCACCGGCTTGCTGTGCATTTAGCCCGTTGGCAACGTTGGCAATGTCATTAAAAATATCATCGAGGCTATTGGGTTGCAGCGATATAATTTGTGCCTGTTTATCCAGGTAGTTTTCAAGCGCCTCTTCAACATCTTTTAACGATACTGCGCAAACCTCGCACTGGGCCTGGGTTACCACGACGTCCGGTGCAAGGGTTTTAATTTGTTCGCGCTTTACGGTATAAACCGATAGTGCATCGGCCAGGATCTCTTTCACTTTTATATCAATATCGGCGCTGCTTAAACCATCCGGAAAATTAGCTTCAGTACATATGGGTAATTCTTTAACAGATGCCGGAAAATCGCACTCATGCGAACGGCCTACCAGGTTTTTCTCTAATCCTAAAGCACAAATTATCTCGGTAGCGGCCGGCAGTAATGAAACTATTTTTTCAGTTGGCATGTTAACACGTTTAAAGTTTGCAAATGTAAGGAAGATTCTGAACCGGGATTAAACGGATTTGTCAGATTATTGGATTCTAATGCAGATATCCGGGTAATCCCCAAATCCTATAAATCATGGTTCAGACATTATTTGCCAACTCCAATTAACAACCTATCTTTGCTGCGATGATATTTCTAACATTTTTCATCGGGATCATAGCCAACTTTATAGGCTATATTCCCCCCGGCAACATAAACCTAACTTTAGTACAGATCACTATAAACCGTGGCATTAAGGAAGCTGTACGCTTTATAACCGCTTTTTCGGCTGTTGAATTTTTCTTTACTTATTTCATCATGCATGCTGCCCGCTGGCTTTCTGGGCAATTGCAACTTAATACAGTTATCGACTGGATAATGGTAGTGCTGTTCGGCGTTATGGGATACATCACCTGGATCCATCGTAACAAGCCGCCTAAAGCCAATTACTCCGAACATGCCAGTATCAAATATGGTATTTTATTAGGCTTTTTAAACCCCATGCAGGTGCCCTTCTGGATGGTAACCGGCACATACCTTATTACGCATGAATGGATCCTTGACGGTAGGGTAGCCCTTGTTATTTTTAGCCTGGGCTCGGCGGCAGGTGCTTTTTTATGCCTGTTTATCTATGCCAAATTCGCTAAATACATACAGGAAAGATTTGCGTTAAGCACCAGGCTTATCAATACCAGCATAGCTATATTATTTTTCGCTTTCGCGATGTATCATATTGTGAAACAGATCTACTTGTCGTTTTTTAAGCATTAAAACCTTGATTTTCTTGATTTAGGGATTGCCTGATGCGGTGCGTAAGCTGCCAATCCATATTGAATTCAAGGTAATCCTTAAATCAAGCAAATCATGGTTCAATTCATGACTTTCAGCACATCTACCTTATCCTGGGCCAACTGAACTTTCAACTCATCAAGCGATGAAAACTTAACATCCCCCCGTATGTAGTGGTGAAACTCCATCCGGATAGTTTGATTATAGATCTCTTCGCCAAAGTCAAAGATATTTACCTCGATGTTGCGTGTAAGGCCATTAACCGTTGGGCGGCTACCGATGTAGGCCATCCCTTTATATTTCTGATCAGCTATAATTACTGTTACTGCAAAAATACCATCGCATGGAATAAGCTTATATTTTTCTTCAACCACGATATTGGCTGTCGGATAACCAAGCTGACGGCCGATCTGATCGCCGCGGACAACCTTTCCGGTAATAAAGAAAGGATAGCCTAAAAAGGCGTTAGCCAAATGAATATCGCCGCTTAACAGGGCGTTACGGATGCGGGTTGAGCTGATGGCCACCTCGTTGATGTCCTGTTCGGGAATTTCTACCACATCAAAACCATACACAGGGCTAAGGCGCTGCAGATCTTCAAAGCCGCCCTGCCTGTCTTTACCGAAGCGATGGTCATAGCCTATTACTATTTTTTTTGTACCAATTTTATTAACCAGCACATCACGGATATAGCTCTCGGCAGATTGATTGGAGAAATCTCTTGAAAAAGGGGTTATAATGAGATGGTCAACCCCGATGCGTTCCATTAGTTCGGCCTTTTCGGCAATGGTGGTTATCAGTTTCAGGCTTTCATCTTCCGGGTGCAGGATCATACGCGGGTGCGGAAAAAAAGTAAGGATCACCGTTTCGCCTCCTGTACTTTCGGCCAGCTCCTTAATGCCTGAGATAATTTTACGGTGCCCTAAGTGTACCCCATCAAATGTACCGATGGTGACTACTGCATTGTTTACCGCTGTAAATTCGTCGATATTATTGTAAACCCTCATTTATGAGTAAAACACAAAGTTAATTTTTAGTTGATGGGATTAAAAACCGGAGTGTTTGAGCTTTGTAAATTTCCTTTACCGCGCTGTACGTACATCTGATACTTTTAATTCCCTCACGGTATTTACCAGTTCCATCACTTCCCAGGCATCCTCAATCCTGAAGTTACCGCTCCGTGTACGTCTTAGTTTTGAAAGATAAGCCCCGTTTCCTAAAGCCGAGCCAAAATCATTCACCAGCGAACGGATGTAAGTGCCCTTACTGCACACCACTCTGAAATCAACCTCGGGCAGCTCAATACGGGTTAGTTCAAACTCGGTTATAGTGACGTTACGGAGCTTCAGTTCCACATCCTCGCCCCGGCGCGCCTTTTCATATAAACGCTCACCATCAACTTTTATGGCCGAGTGCGCCGGCGGATATTGCTGGATATCGCCAATGAACTGTCTGCAGTTGTTACGCAGCATTTCTTCAGTGAGTTGGCTGATGTCGAAACTTTTGTCCGGTTCCGTTTCCATATCATATGAAGGCGTAGTTGCGCCCAATACCATGGTCCCGGTATATTCCTTTTCTTCGGCCTGGAAAGTATCTATCTGCTTGGTCATTTTACCGGTGCAGATGATCAGCAAGCCGGTAGCCAATGGATCGAGTGTGCCTGCATGGCCAACCTTCAGCTTAAGCGGCTTAAATGAATTGCGGAGTTTGCCAACCACATCAAAGCTTGTCCATTGATACGGTTTATTAACCAGCAGGAGCTGACCCTCAGCAAATTCCTCTATTTTTGTATACGTGTTCTTCAAATCTTTTATTTACACCGGATCAATTTATCCGATTTTTCGCAAAGGTACGATTTTCGCCCCTATTGCCTGACTAGCTATAAATTACTGCGCCGGATCAATCTCCTTTGATTTGAGAATGATCCGGCGCGGCAAAATTAATGTGATATACTTAAAGGCTTAAATCGTTTGTAATTGGTGCCCGCTCAAAATTAATCCTATAATAACAGCTCCAATCACAATACGGTACCAGCCGAAAATCTGGAAGCCACGGCGCTCAAGAAAAGTAATGAATGTTTTAATAGCCAGCATGGCAACAATAAAAGCAATGATATTACCTATGGCCAGCAGTTTAATTTCTTCGCCGGTAAATACATGCCCTTCTTTATGGAAGTCGTATAGTTTTTTTGCAGTCGCGGCAAACATAGTGGGCACTGCCAGGAAGAATGAAAACTCGGCAGCTGCAGTACGGTTTAGTTTTTGCGCCATGCCACCAACAATAGTAGCAGCCGAACGCGATGTACCGGGGATCATGGCTAAACACTGAAAAAAGCCTATTTTAAGTGCCGTTAAATTGCTGATATCCTTTTCTTCTTTAATCACCGGCTTGTTGAACCATTTATCAACAAACAATAAAATAATGCCGCCAACAAACAGGGTAATACCAACGGTGAGCGCGCTCTCCAATAAAGCATCTATCTTTTTGCTAAACAATACGCCAAATACCGCTGCAGGTATAAAAGCGATAAACAGTTTTAAATAAAAATTAACCGATTGCAAGAACCTTCTCCAGTACAGGAACACTACCGATAAGATGGCGCCCAGTTGTATGGCAATAGTAAAAAGCTTAACAAAAGGATCGGCTGCTATGCCCATTACTGATGAAGCAATGATCATGTGCCCGGTTGATGATACAGGTAAAAATTCAGTTATCCCTTCAATAATTGCAAGGATAATAACATGGATTAAATTCATTGGGGTTTTAAGGGGTTGAGGTAGAGATATACGTTATTACAGTAGATATCTTTCACTAAAACATATCTACTGTAAAATTCAGCATGGTTACTGTATTAATTAGCCGAAGGCTTTTTAAGGATAGCGAAGAAACCCAAAGCAAAACCGCCCAAAACTACTATTGGGGCGATAACTATTTTGGTAGTGCTGTAAATGTCAGTTGTGCCCGACATCAGGACAAAACCGAAGGCAACAACCGCCACGCTGATGATCAGCATACGGTAATTGCTTTTATCAAATATAAATTGTACCGGTTGTGCAGGCGCAGTAGCTTTTGCAGCACCGGTAGCTGCCGGCGATGTTGCAGCAGTTGTTTTTACAGGGCCGGCTGGTTTAAATTTTTGTGCCATTTATCTTTTAATTACTGAATTATTGAGTTAATGAATTAGTGGTTGAGAGTTCAGATTAAGCCTTTCAGCTTTAACCTTTTGCCTTTAACCTCTATCTGTACAGATCGTATATTTTTAAACGTAAAAACTTGTTAACTGCTAAAAAGGTACTGAAGCCTGATATAAAAATACCCAGCCCAACTACAACTAAAAACACGATGCCAAACTCGGTGTAGTTTTGTAAAAACACCAGGTCGGGTACGTTGTCATAAGCAACATATAAAGTACCTATCAGCAGGATAATAGCAATTAACCCGCCTAATAAACCATGCCAGATCCCGTACAGTAAAAAAGGCTTGCGGATAAATCCTTTGGTTGCGCCAACCAGCTGCATCGATTTGATCAGGAAACGCTGCGAATAAATGGCCAGCCTGATGGTATTGTTAATCAACGCTACCGAAAGCACCACAAAAATACCGGCAAAGGTAAGGATGATCAAACTGATGGTCGTTACATTCTGGTTCATTTGGTCAACCAGCGATTGCTGATATTTAACCTCCTTTACTAATGGGTTCTTAAGCAATTCGGCTTTAAACTTTTCAATATCCTTGTTATTGGCATACTCCGCTTTCAGGTAAACATCAACTGACTGCGATAGCGGATTGTAACCTAAAAACTTTACAAAATCTTCGCCAAGATCTTTTTGCAGGTTGCGGGCGGCAAGCTCTTTACTTACGTATTGGGTTTGTTTTACCATTACGTTGCCATCCAACTGTTTTTGAAGTTGCAATACGTCGCTTTCGTGGGCAGCATCATCAACAAAAATATTAAGCACGATGTTTTCTTTAACATAGCTCGAAATATTTTTAGCGTACACCAGTATTAAACCCAGCAGGCCTACCATTAACAGCACCATGGCAATACCAAATACAGTTGAAATGTAGATGGTTTTTGTCTTTTTAGAGGATGCGCTTGCTTCAAATTCTTCCATTTACTCTTGTTAGATGTGAGATATTAGACATGAGATTTGAGACCACTATCCCCCTCAAGTTAACATCATATTTCTGCGAAAATAAGAAACCCTCCCTAAAGGTAAAAGTTTATTGCTTATAAATATGTTTAATAACGCTTTAGCTTAACAGATTTAACATTTATTAACAACAGAACCGGGATTTTGTCAGAACTCGAATTAAACGAATTAGATGAATTAATGAATTGCCTTGCATTCGATAAATTCCTTAATTCAAAAGATTCGAGTTCAGACAAAATTCTGATTCAGACAAATTAAACATCAAATTCGGATCTAAACCTGGAGTTAAACCTGGAGTTAAACAAAGCGCTACCGCTATTGTTATCAATACATGACAAAGCCAGCAAACGAAAAAGATAAACCTTCGCCATCAGACACCCCGACCCACAGGCCAAATGACAACGGGCATAAAAGCAAGGTGCGAAAGGAAGATAAACAATATCATGCCGATAATCCGCATGGAGGTGATATCGCCAAAAAGCATGAGAAAGAAGAACAACCGGTTCATTCGGTGAAGAGTGTACCGAAATAAGCCCCTTCTAAATCTCCCCCGGAAGGGGAGACTTAATTAAGATCTTTAAGCCCTCCCTGCTGGGGAGGGTTGGGTGGGGTTATCTCGCAATTCCCGCTGAGTTAAACTGAAGGTCGTACAATTTCCGGTAGTGGCCGTTCTCAATTTTAAGCAATTCCTGGTGACTGCCCGTTTCCATGATCTCGCCGTGATCAAGTACAATGATCCTGTCGGCGTTTTGAATGGTGGAAAGCCTGTGGGCTATCACTATAGCCGTGCGGCCTTCCATTAATTTATTGATGGCATTCTGGATCAAGATCTCGGTTTCCGTATCAACAGATGACGTAGCTTCGTCCAAAACCAGGATCGCGGGATTATAAACCAGCGCCCTGATAAACGAGATTAGTTGCGATTGCCCGGCCGAAAGTGTTGAGCCGCGTTCCATCACATTATAATCGTAGCCGCCGGGCAGGCGTTCGATAAAATCATGCGCGCCGACATCTTTGGCTGCAGCTATGATCTGCTCACGGGTAATAGTGGGATTATTGAGGCTGATATTATTGGCAATGGTATCGCTGAACAAAAAAACATCCTGTATCACGGTGGCTATCTGCGAGCGCAAGTAGTTTACGTCATAATCATGGATATCGTGCCCATCAACCCTTACACAGCCTTTGCCAATTTCATAAAAACGGTTCAGGATATTAATGGTTGATGATTTACCTGCGCCGGTTGCGCCAACCAGGGCCAGGGTTTCGCCGGGTTTGATATGGAAGCTGATGTTTTTCAGCACCCAGTTTTCATCGTTATAGGCAAACCATACTTTATCAAAGCTAATATCGCCCTGCAGTCTGCCTGTTGTAAGTGTGCCTTTATTTTCGGCCACCTCGTCTGTATCCAGTACTTTAAAAATCCTGTCGGCACCAACCATGCCCATTTGCAGGGTATTAAACTTATCGGCCAGCTGGCGGATAGGCCTGAATAACATATTCAGCAATACTATAAAGCTGGTGATTAATCCTGGAGTAATACCCTTACCTGAAGCAGAGATAGTTAACATTTGACTATCAGACAGCATCCGTTTGCAACCATACCAAACCAACAAGCCCATGCATATGGCAAACAGAATTTCTACTACAGGAAAGAATATCGAATAATACCAGTTTGAGCGGATATTGGCATCGCGGTACTTCTCGTTCACGGCTTTAAATTTGCGCATCTCCTGGTCTTCACGGGCAAAGATCTGGATCACGCTGATACCTGAAATATGTTCGGCCAAGAAAGTATTGAGCCGTGCCACCTGCGTGCGCACCTCCTGGAATGAGGACTTAATAGCCTCCTTAAACACATAGGTTGAAGCAAACAGGAAAGGCATCGGAATGAGCGTAATCAGGGCCAGTTTCCAGTCTTGCCAAAGCATATAGCCTATCACAGCAACCACCAACAGCATATCACCCATGATAGAGATCAACCCTTCCGAAAAAATATCGGCAATAGTTTCCAGGTCGGACACCGTACGGGTAATAAGCATACCGATAGGCGTACGGTCGAAGTATTTTAATCTTAAACTGGTAATGTGGTTAAAAATATCGATCCTCAAATCGCGTATCACATATTGGCCCAACGCATTGGTTAAATAAGTTTGGTAGTACTGCGCAATAGTTTGAATAATCAATTGAGCTATCATTAGCTCAACCATAAAAACCAGGCCGTTATAATCGTCGTTCAAAATGTTGACATCCAGCGTACGCTGGATCAGGATTGGCTGCAGCAAAGCATTGGCAGCTATAAAAATAGTCAGGAAAGTAGCTATAACAAAGGTTTTGTTATACGGCTTAACGTAATGCATTACCCGGCCGAGCAGCTTCCAGTCAAGGGCCTTTCCGGTTACGCCCCCCCCGCCCCCTGAAAGGGGTGCTGCCTGTTTAGTTGCTTCCCCATTCGTTGATGCGGGAGCTTCCTGCTTATTATCTTGTTTGTCTTTCGCCACTATCTCAAAGTTAAAGTATAATTATCTATCGTCAAATCTCATCCACATTATCCACCATTGTTCCCCCTTCAGGGGGTTAGGGGGCTAATGGAGCGACCAGTTGGTAAGGATATTTAACTTTCGTCAAATACAAGCCGCAGGCAGGTACGCTGGTGCCAGCGTTTGAGCGGTTCTTACTTTCAATAATTTCGCGAATGCTTTCGGGAGAGATTTCTTCCCGGCCGATCATCATCAGCGTACCCACAATGGCCCGTACCATGTTACGCAAAAATCTGTCGGCAGTTATATGGAAGACAATGCCGTTTTCTGTTTTCACCCACTCGGCGCGGGTTATTTTACAGTTATTGGTTTTTACCTGGGTGTTTGATTTGCTAAAACAACTAAAATCGATGTACTCCATCATAATAGCCGCGGCCTGGTTCATCAAATTAATATCAGGCACATCGCGCAATTGCCAGGAAGCCCCTTGCAAAAAAGGGTCTTTATTAAAGTGAACATGATACTGATACGAGCGCGATGTGGCATCAAAACGGGCATGCGCATCGGCATGTACCGGGATAATATTTTTTATAGCGATATCAGGTGGGAGCAGGGCGTTCAGCCCCCCCCGCCCCCTAAAGGGGGTGCTTTCCAAAGCGCTAACTCCCCCTTCAGGGGGTAGGGGGGCATCGAAATGCGCGAAGAACTCTTTGGCGTGCACGCCCGTATCTGTGCGGCCGCAGCCGGTTGTTTCTATGGGTTGCCGTAAAATTGTACTTAGTGCCTTGTTCAGCAATTCCTGTACACTTACGGCATTTTGCTGTATTTGCCAGCCGTGATAGGCAGTGCCGTTGTAGGCCAGTTCAATAAAATAACGCTGGTTGTTGCTCACGACGGCAAAGTTAATAATCTGCCGCCTATGCCGGGTTCATAATTTGGTCATAGTATTATGCGGGTTCGGTTATATAGGCCTTATAGATAGCCTCAAACGCCAGTTTATTTTTAACAGCCAGATTAAAAGGCTTATTGATAAAGGAATTGCTATAGCCAATGGTTTTTGCCAGGTTACGCAAAACATCAAAATAGGTTATTTCAATCCCTTCGATGATCTGCACATAAAATACAATGAACACATCACGCTCCATGGCAGTTTTCCCGGTTTTAATTGCCGATATATAAGCTTCAAGCGTCATGGCTTTTATGCCAAGTACCGTCGTTTTTGATGGCGTTTCATTAATGGCGCTGTAAATAGAATCGAGATGGGTAAGCTGCTTTTGGGTAGCTTCATAACATTCCTGTACGGCCTCCTTTAAATAAGCTAAGGATGCAAGCTCTTTTATCTCTTCAAAAAAATCAATCAGATGTTTTTTACCAAAATAAATACTGTTCAGGTGCTCAAGGAAAATCCTTTTTAAATGGACGTTCTCAAATTTAACATCTTCGGGGTTTTGTTCACTAATGCGGGGCATTTGACAATTGTTTAAATACAAATAAATATACATTAAATAATTATCATTCAAAGCAAGCGATATCGCTATTAAATTAGTGCTTCTCCAATAAGCAAAACATTTATATTTGCCTTTATAATTTTTAATATCATGCTGCAACGCATCCAAAGCATTTACCTTTTGTTCGCCAGCCTTGTGCTGTTTGCCCTTTTCTTTTTTCCGCTTGCCCACAACGTCTATATTAATGATAAGCCATCCAGCATTATGGTTACCGGTATTTACCAGGATGTAAACGGCGTGCAACAACATACCCAAACATTTGTGGCACTTACCGCCATAACCGCTATTGTTGCCCTTATTCCCCTGGTCATCATTTTTCTATATAAAAACCGAAAACAGCAAATAGCCTTCTGCTATAGCGCCATACTGGTACTTATCGGCTACAGTTTCTGGATGGCACAAACTGTTAAAGGCGCAGTAGGCAGCATTACGCTTGACACACGCACGATGGGCATTGGCCTGTTCCTTACTTCATTAAGCATCATACTGATCATCTTCGCACAAAAAAGCATAAAAAAAGATGAGAAGCTGGTAAAATCGGCCGACAGGTTGAGGTAACCCGGGTTAGCGTTAAGTCGACAGTACTAAGTCGGAAGTTAAAAGTCTGGTTTTTCTTTTTTATGCCTGGAGTTGTGGTTGAAGCCCTAAGTTCATTTTTTGCAATACTGGTGTAAAAAGCAGGTAATGGATTGATGGTTTTCATGCTTACTAAAGCTCCTTGTTATCAAAAATCGGGCTTTAAAAACCGGAGAAAAAAGTAATCCTTGTTATGAAATTATTAATTAACTGGTTTTTTTTCAGTCAATTAGTAGCTTATTCTCAATAATACTACCAAACTTCATTTTATCTCAACCCACCTATTGGAATTATAAAACATTAACACTATCTTTGCGCCCGATTTGACGATGTTGTCAAATTCGTTATTTAAATTCATGAACAACCCATTTATTGAACTGGGAATCCGTCATGATATTGTTAATGCCATCTCTGAGTTAGGATTTGAGAATCCTACACCAATCCAGGAGCAGTCAATCCCGGTATTGTTAACAGGCAGCAACGATTTTGTCGGATTAGCCCAAACCGGGACCGGAAAAACTGCTGCCTTTGGCCTACCATTATTGGAACTGCTTGATTTCGAAGAAAATCATCCACAGGCACTTGTTTTATGCCCAACACGCGAACTTTGTTTACAAATCGCGAACGACATTAAGAACTACTCCAAAAAAATGAGCAACGTACACGTTGTTGCTGTTTATGGCGGAGCAAGCATTATGGACCAGTTACGCCAGATTAAACGCGGCGTACAGATCGTAGTTGCTACACCAGGGCGTATGCTTGATATCATTAACCGTAAGGCTATTGATTTTTCGGCTGTGAAGTATGTAGTATTGGATGAGGCTGATGAAATGCTCAATATGGGCTTTCAGGAAGACATTGATAGTATCTTATCTACCACACCCGAAGAGAAAAAAACCTGGCTATTCTCGGCCACTATGCCTGCCGAAGTAAGGCGGATCGCGAAAAAATACATGACCGATCCTTTCGAGCTTACCATGGGCGCAAAAAACACCGGCAATGCCAATATCGAGCATGAGTACTATATAGTACGTGCCCGTGACAAGTATGCCGCGTTTAAACGTATTGTTGACTTTAATCCTGATATTTTTGGTATCGTATTTTGCCGTACCAAAATTGAAACCCAGGAAATTGCTGAATCGCTGATCAAAGACGGCTACAATGCCGATTCATTGCATGGTGACCTTTCACAGCAACAACGCGATAAAGTAATGAAACGCTACCGTGAGCGCAGCCTGCAATTATTAATTGCTACTGACGTTGCAGCCCGTGGTATCGACGTTAATGACGTAACACACGTTATTAACTATTCATTACCTGACGAAATTGAAAACTACACCCACCGTAGCGGCCGTACCGCCCGTGCAGGTAAAACCGGTGTATCTATCTCTATCGTAAACGCGAAAGAATTAGGCAAAATCCGCCAGATTGAGCGCGTTATTGGTAAAAAGTTCGTAAAAGCAGAAATTCCTACAGGTTTTGATGTTTGCGAAAAACAATTATTCTCTATCGTTCACAAAGTACATAACGTAACTGTTAACGAAGAGCAGATTGAGCAATACCTGCCGCGCATTTATGACGAGTTTAAAGATTTCACCAAGGAAGATTTCATCAAACGCTTTGCTTCAATTGAGTTTAACCGTTTCCTTGATTACTATAAAAATGCACCTGACCTTAACGCCAGTGTTGAAGAGGGCCGTAACAGGTTTGAAGATCGTGGCGAACGCGGCAATGGTGTACGTGGCAACTTTACCCGTTTATTCATAAACTTAGGTTCGGTTGATGAATTTAACCGTGGCGATTTGTTAGGTTACATTTGCAACACTACCAAAATCAGTGGCCGTACCGTAGGTAAAATCGATGTTAAAGGTGTGTACTCTTTCTTTGAAGTACAAAACGAAGATGTTGATAAAGTGATGGCCAGCTTTAAAGAAGCCGAATACAAAGGTCGTCCGGTAAGGATCGAGATCTCAGGCGAAGGCACCAGCGATAACCGTAGCGGTGGCGAACGCCGTGAAGGCGGATACCGTAGTGGCGACCGCAGAGAAGGCGGATACCGTGGCGGAGACCGCCGTGAAGGTGGTTACCGTGGTGGCGAGCGTCGTGAAGGCGGTGGTTACCGTGGCAACGAAAGGCGCGAGCACAGCAATGGCGGTGGTTTCCGCGACTTTTCAGGCAAACCCCGTGAAGATCGTCCTGAGCGCAGAAGGAGATTTTAATCATCCATCATAAAAAAACCACCATGTGCAAAGCATGTGGTGGTTTTCATGAGCTTCCTTTAGTAAGAAGCATTAGTTTTAGTTTAGTTTTGTTAACAAAGCCTTTTTACCGCTGCATACGGGAACAAAGGCTTTTGTTTTATATATAAGCCCGCCTTTTCTGGTTATAAGCAAACTTCAACCTATCCATAAAACTTATGAGCTTTAGGCATTCAGCTTTCCGCTTACATTAACGGCTAAATTCAACAATATCCGAATCAGGATAACAAAGCGTTAGCTTACTGTCGGTAAGTTCCTTAATAAAAAACTTGGTATAAGGCCTGCTCCCCTGGTATGAGGTGTAAATGGTATCATTTTTTACAAAATAATCCTCTTTGCTTGCCTGCCCGTCGTCCATAATAAAATCTTTATCCGTTATTGAAAGCTTGGTAGCACCATCCTTGGATTTCCAGTTACCTTCCAGCTTTTTATTGGCAGCCGGCGGCTGAGAACAAGCGTATATCAATAACATGCCTGCAACTGCAGCAAATATGGGAGCAAACTTTTTCATGACGGATCAGGATTTTTTTAGAAAGGCTTACACCTTTGTTGAATTTAATTATTGGGCAGGTTTATCTATCAGTTCAGATTTTTTCAGATATACCCGGTGACCTTTTTTATTCACATAAAAATAATGCGAATATTTATCAATGTAAATGGTTTCGCCATTAGGGCCAACCTTGCCGGCATATTTCTTATCAGCTACCGTAGCTGCGCCTTTAGCCGCAATTTCGGATGTTTTATGGCCTATTTTTTTTGTGGTTTTGCTGATCTTCCCACCGAGGGTTGAATCCTTATGCGTTTGGGCAAAGCCCGGGCTAACCATAAATGTACCAGCAGCAAACAAGGCTATTTTAAATAGATTTTTCATATTGACAGTAATTAAGTTTCTTTAATAAAATCAACTCAATTTCTCGGCCAAATTTCTCATTTCTACTACAGGTGAGCGTTTTTGATATAAAATAGCATAAACAGCTTCGCAGATAGGGATGCTCACGCCGTATTGCTTATTAACCTCGTGTAGGCAATTTACTGCATAGTACCCCTCGGCAATCATGTTCATTTCCAGTTGGGCCGATGTTACTGTATATCCCTTGCCTATCATGTTACCAAAGGTACGGTTGCGGCTAAATTGCGAATAAGCGGTAACCAGCAAATCCCCCAGGTAAGCCGATTCTTTAATATCCCTGTCGATAGGATGTACAGCGGCGACAAAACGCTCCAATTCGCGAATGGCGTTTGATATCAGCACCGCCTGGAAATTATCTCCATAGCCCACACCATGGCAAATACCACTGGCAATGGCGTATACATTCTTCAAAACAGCCCCGTATTCTGTACCATAGATATCATCAGAAATGTTTGTTTTGATATACCGGGTATTGATCATGCCCGCAAACTGCGAGGCAAGTCTTGTATCTCCGGAAGCTATAGTTAAATATGATAATTTTTCGAGCGCCACTTCCTCGGCATGGCACGGACCGCTGATCACCATAAAATCATCAAACGATATATCGTATTTTTGATGGAGGAATTCGGCAATTATCAGGTTTTCATCGGGCACGATACCTTTTATAGCCGATACTATCTTTTTCCCTTTCAGATTGGCAGCAGTTATATCTTTTAGCGCATCTTTCAAAAAAGCAGCCGGTACATTAAGCAACACAATGTCAGCAGCCGCGATAAGCGGTTTCAGATCGGTAGATATATTCTGTTCGGGAAGTTTGATCTCCACCGAACTCAGGTAATGCGGGTTACGCGCAAACTTTTTCAAATGTTCCACAGCTTCGGCGTTACGCATCCACCAAAAAATTTCTTTTGGGGCGGTGTTGTCGATAAGCATTTTGATATTAGCCGTAGCCCAGCTCCCTCCGCCAACAACTGTGATCTTGTTTAATTTTTTATCCATCAATAAAGAATAGAAATATCGCTGCCTGGTTTTAATCGGCTAAGCAAATTAATGAAATATTATGCAGATTGGCGAATGAGAGAAAAAGTGGGCCGAATTACTTTTCTAAGCCTTTTTGCAAGACAATAACCTGGCTCCGGACTGATGCTTCCGTTTTTCTTTTCTAAGATAAAGCGTTTAAGATAGCTTGCATGCTCCCGGGTTTCTTTTGTCGGGATGGTCGGTTAAAGAATCACAGGAGAGCGCAAGATGCTATTAGTTGTCAAGCCTCAATTCAAAAACACCTCATCCAAGAACACCCAGCCCGGTCTGCCTTTGGCCGGATGCCATGCCGGTACACTTTTAAGCGGTTGGGCAACCAGTTTGATGCAGGATATCTTTTGTTCGGATTTTAACTTACATTCCAATGGGGTCAAAACAAACGGGTCAGATTTTTTTGGCGCCCCTGTTTTAAGTGTACTTAACAACTTCAAATGGTTTTGATCAGAGCCTCCCCAAACCTCAACCCCGGCGGGCAAAAAGATCTGGGAACCTGTATTGCGCATTACATTGAGACCAACCGAATGCAGATCAATTGGTTTATTAAACCACATGATCACCGCCAGATCCTTTTGCGATGCAACCCATTTTCCGTTGCCAAAATTGTCGCCGCCTAATTCTTTATCGATAATTGTTTTAGCGCCATCGCCTTTGTATTTGTCGTCAGGATATTTGACAAAGTTAATGCTATCGGGCGTATAGGCACATTTATAAACATTGAATTGTACGGTATCGCTGCCAATCCATCCCGCTTTAAACGCCCTTGTCCTGATCGCAGTACTTCGGGTAAGTATAATTCCCGGTTTGTAAGATGCAGCCTTGATACTATCAGGCACCGAACCATCAGTAGTGTACCGAATATCCGCACCTTTTATAGGGTTGCTAAGTTGCAAAGCATAATTCTGCTTAAATATAACCGCCGTATTTTTTAACTGCGGACTGGTGAGTTTAAGCGCCTTGCCATCATCCTTAAAGCCCGTTAAAAGGCTGAGTTTAGGGTTTTGTTTTTGAAGCGATTGCAGATCGGCCAGGTTCAGGCCGCTATCCCATACCGCCAGTTCATTAAGGCTTTTTATAGCGATGAGCTGTTTTACATCGGCTATATTAAGTTTAACACCCGTTAGCGAAATACTTTTGAGGTATTTTAAACCTGCTAATTCCTTTAAGCCTTTGCCCGTAACATCACTGAAGTTAAGGTTTAGCCTGCGGAGGTTTTCAAATTTGGCAATCGTTTTCAGGTCGGCGTCCTTTACGGGCATCTTATTCAGATCGAGCGATACCACCTGTTTTTTTACAGGATTTAACTCCTCCAGCACTTTTACGTTATAGGTGCTTTTATTGTAAATATTAACCGCTAATGCCGGCGACTCGCTGGCCAGCGGATAAACCACCCGGTAGTTGTTGTTCAGCTTTTGAATTTCTTTTTCATTGGCTGCCGAAAAATCATAAACCTCTTCTTCGCTTTCTGCGGGCTTTAAACGGGTGGCGGCTATCATCCGTAACGAATCGTTAGCTGGCAAGTCGATCACTTTTTTGCCGAAGCGTGCTTTACTTTTTACCCAAAGGTAAAGCAGCATTTTTTCATCATCAGTAAGTTGTGTTTTACCGGTAGGCGGCATGTGTTTTTTCTCGTTTTCGGGCAGGTGCACGCGCTGCAGCAACAGGCTCATGGCTGGGTCGCCGGCGATGAACAGTTTGCCGGTTTTTCCACCCTTTATGATTGCTGCCGAATCGGTAAGCATTAGGCCGCCTTTCTTTTTATCGATATTATGGCAGCTTTGGCATTTAACCTCAAATATCGGGCGGATCACATCGTTATAAACCAGGGCCTGGTCTATCGGTACCACGTTTTTGCTCTTATCCATTACCGGGGCTAAAACAAAATCGTTGCCATGGGTAAGGTTGCCGCCAAGGTGCCCGGCAACAATTAAACAGAAAACGGTTATTATAGCTCCGGCTTTAGCCAGCCTTACCGTATACTTTGACGTATGACGGATGAGATATACGCCGTACCCGGCAAAGGCCACGCTTACCCCAAACCATTTATGCCATTGCAAGGTATCTCCCTCATAGCCAGGTTCTCTTGACAGGAACAAGCCCATGATCACCGTTATAGAGGATAGCAGTGCGCCCAAAAGCAGCAGGTAACTTGTAAAAGTTTGATACAGTTTTTCGTTAATAAACTCGGCCCGGTAACGGAAAAACTCCATCACCATGGCCAGCATCAGTATCACGATGGGGAAATGCAGAATGAGCGGGTGCATGCGGCCAACCGGTTGCAGCCAGCGGGGCACAACCAGGCTGTCGCCGGCTATCAGCAGCACTATAATAAAAATATTAAGGGCAAATAATGTCCCTTCCGCAAAACCTTTGTGGCTGCTTTTCATATACGCCGGGCTGTATGTGTATTAATTAAACCCTTGTGAATTTATAAGGATATACCTTGCCCGATGCCCATTGAGCCACATACAAATTCTCATCATTATCCACACAAACATCGTGCGGGTTCAGGAAAATCTTTTCGGCCTGTGCCATGGGCTGCAGTACGCCATCGGTATAAACCGGCTCGGTGCCTCCAAGGTTGGATACCACTTTGTTGTTTTTATCTAATATCGTAGTAAAGCCGGTATTTTCCTTGCCCAGATCGGGCGAACGCAGTACAGCGGCATATAAATGATCGCCCTTAATTACCGGGCGGCAAACGCATGCTCCCGGAAGCTTAATTACTTCCTGTAGTTTTCCATCCATACTGAAGCGTTTAAAGCAATTGCGGGTGCGGTCGGTAACCAGCAAGGTAGGTGTGTCGTATCTTCTGTCGATCACGATGCCATGGGCATTATCCAGGTGTTCGTCGCCCTCGCCTTTACCACCGAAGAAACCTTTCAGTTTGCCATCTTTATCATAATGGGTAACATATTGGACACCATAACCATCTGCAATAAAAATATCGCCATTGCTGTCGATTGTAGTTTCGGTGGGAACAAATTCTTCGGATTTTTTGTAAACGCCGGTTTCGAGCGGCACATTAATGGTCATTAATATACGACCATCTAATGTGGTTTTATAAACCTGGTGCTTTACGGTATCGGTTATGAACAGTACTTCGGTGCCGTTTTCATTAAACAGGGTGAGGCCATGTGCGCCGGGGAAATCATGCCCCCAGGTACTTAGCAGCTTGCCCGATTTATTATAGATGAGCACATTATTTTGGGTTTCGTTGGTGAGCAGCAAAATGCGGCCTTTTGAATCCTGCACCATCTCGTGGCAATCATTCACCGGGTTCTTCTGCGAATCGGCCTTGCTCCAGTTTTTATCCATGCGATAGCGCATATTTCCGTGGCCGTAAATTGGCCCGTTATCTTTTGCTAACATGTCTTTAGCTATAAAAAAGCCTGCTGATAAAACTGAAGTGTGCTTGATAAATTCTCTTCTTTCCATACCGTTGATTTTTATGATTGCGTTGATTTCGCTGATTATTTCTTTTGATTACACCGATTTTTTGAATTCTTGTTCATCCCGTCATTGCGAGGAACGAAGCAATCGCGAACTTTACAGGGCGGACTTGCATAGTGCCTCGGCCTCCGTGCGATTGCTTCGTACCTCGCAATGACATAGTTGAATGGGGAGGGTTTAGAGGGGGCTACGCTATGATCCCCTTCACTACATTCCCCGCTACATCCGTTAATCTATATCTTCTGCCCTGGCTTTTATAAGTTAGTTTTTTATGGTCGATACCTAATTGATTTAAGACGGTGGCATGAAAGTCATGCACATGCACCGGATCTTTTACAATGTTATACCCAAACTCATCTGTTTCGCCGTAAACGATGCCCGGTTTAATGCCGCCGCCGGCCATCCAAATGCTGAAACAGCGGGGATGATGATCGCGCCCATAATTAGCTTTCTCCAACTTACCCTGGCTGTAGTTGGTTCGTCCGAACTCACCGCCCCAGATCACGAGTGTTTCATCCAGTAAACCACGTTGTTTCAAATCGGTAACCAGCGCTGCCGACGCCTGGTCTACATCTTTGGCCTGCCCTGCCATTTCTTGTGGCAGGTTGCTGTGCTGGTCCCAGCCCTGGTGATAGAGCTGTACAAAGCGCACGCCGTTTTCTGATAGCTTACGGGCCAGCAAACAGTTAGCCGCATACGTACCAGGGATAAGGCACTCCGGGCCATACATCTTCACAATATCATCTGATTCCTTGCTTACGTCCATAATTTCGGGTACGGCGGTTTGCATGCGGTAGGCCATTTCATATTGCTGTACCTTGGTATTTATTTCCGGGTCGCCAAACTCTTTGTAGTTCATGTCATTGAGCTCGGCCAGTTTATCCAGCATTTTACGGCGCTCGTGACGGTTCAGTCCTTCAGGATCATTCAGGTACAGGATTGGGTCTTCGCCGCTGCTGAACTGTACACCCTGGTGAATGGAATCTAAAAAGCCATTGCTCCACAGTTTGGAATAAACACCCTGCCCGTTTCCCTTGCCTTTAGAGAGCAATACGGTGAAAGCCGGCAGGTTTTTGTTTTCGCTGCCGAGGCCGTAGCTTACCCACGACCCCATGCTTGGGCGGTTGCCCTGCTGCGCCCCTGTCTGGAAAAAAGTTAGCGCGGGGTCATGGTTAATGGCATCGGTGTTAAGCGATTTAATAATGCAGATGTCATCGGCAATTTTACCTATGTGCGGAAACATATCGCTGATCCAGGCACGCGACTCGCCATATTGCTTAAAATCATAAAATGAACCTACCAGCGGGAACGAAGCCTGTTTAGCCGTCATGCCTGTCAGGATCTGGTTGCCGCGAACGGATGCAGGTAATTCCTGCCCCATCATTTCGCGAAGTTTTGGCTTGTAATCAAATGATTCCAGTTGCGAAGGTGCCCCATCCTGAAACAGGTAGATCACCCGTTTGGCTTTAGGCGCAAAATTGGGAATGCCAGGAATAAAATCAGCTTCGGCTTCATCTCCCTTGCCGCTAAACAGATCAGGAATGAGCAATGAACCCAATGCTACGCTGCCAATACCCAAACTGAGCCTGGATAGAAACCTGCGCCGGTTGATGTTAAGCCTGTTTTCTAAAAAATCTTTTTCCATGTGCTCAGGTTTTTGTTATGGCTTCTTCCAGATTATACATGGTATCAACCACTTTCATCATAGCTGCCAGTGTTATTTTATCCAGATTGGCCGGTACCGGGTATTCGCCCACGGTTAGCAATTTTTCGGCATCGGCCTTTTTCATGGTTTTTAGTTCATCTGTATAGTATGAAGTTAAAATAGCCAGTTCTTTTTCCTGCGGATGGCGGCAGAGGATCAAGCGGAACGCTTTGGTGATCTTTGCTGTCGGCGTGCTTTTATCATGCAAAAGCTTTGCAGCTAAAACCCTCGCGCTTTCCAATACGGTTGGGTCATTGAGCATTACCAGTGCCTGCAATGGGGTATTGGTACGCAGGCGTTTTACTTCGCACTGGTCGCGGTTGCTGGCATCAAAAATACCTAAGGATGCTGGCGGAACGGTACGTTTAATTAGGGTATACATTCCCCTGCGGTACAGGTTTGGCCCATGCACCTGTTTGTAATTCGCCAAAATCCCCCTGCCCGAGGTGGCATTTTCCCAAAGGCCCGGCGGCTGGTAAGGGTTAACACTCGGACCGCCGATGGTTGGATTAAGCAGCCCGCTGCTGGCCAACACCAGGTCACGGACAAATTCGGCAGGTAAACGGCCCCTTGGGCCCCGGGCTAATAAAGTATTATCCGGATCTTCCTTCAGTTTTTCGGGTGTGGCCGCTGCCGATTGCCGGTAAGTGGCCGACATTACCATCTGTTTTACCAGCCGTTTAATATTCCAGCCATGATCGCGGAAATCAACCGCGAGCCAGTCCAGCAGTTCGGGGTGCGATGGCAGATCTCCCTGCATACCGAAATCTCCGGAGCTTTTTACGATGCCCTTGCCAAAAAACTCCTGCCACATCTGGTTTACAAATACACGGGCGGTAAGCGGGTTGTTTTTATTGAACAGCCATTCGGCCAAACCCAGGCGGTTTTTTGGGTAGTTATTGGTAAATGGCAAAATGGATTTCGGCGTACCGGCCTGCACCTCATCGCCATGGGCATCGTAGTTGCCTCGTTTGAGGATGTATGTCGGCCGCACCTTGTCACTATCCGTCATGATGGATACGATGAGCTTATCGGTATCGCGCTTGTTCACAAAAGTCAGGATCTTTTTAACATCGTCATTGCTGATCTGCATCATCGGGTTTTTAGCATAGGTTTCAGGCCCGCCCACAGTTGATTGCAGGCCTACCTCTTTCACGTTATTAAAAAAGGCATAAACCTGGTAGTACTCTTTTTGCGAAAAAGGGTCGTATTTATGGTCGTGACAATGAGCGCATTCCAATGTGACGCCCAATAGTGCTTTGCCGAAGGTATTAGTTCGGTCGGTTACATAACTAACCCGGTATTCCTCATCAATTACGCCGCCTTCTTCGGTTATTTTATGGTTGCGGTTAAAGCCTGTTGCCAGCAACTGTTCCTTAGTGGCGTTGGGTAGTTGATCACCCGCCAACTGCCAGGTAATGAATTTATCATAAGGCAGGTTTTCATTATAGGCGTGGATCACCCAGTCGCGCCATGGCCATTGGGTGCGGTAATTATCATCCTGATAACCGTGCGAGTCGGCATAGCGGGCAACATCCAGCCAGTGCAGCGCCATTTTTTCGCCGTATTGCGGAGTTGCCATCAGCTTGTCCACCATTTTTTCGTAAGCATTGGCGCTTTTATCGGCTAAAAACTCATCCATTAAAGCAAGGGATGGCGGCAGACCGGTCAAATCGAGTGAAATGCGTTTCAGCAGGCGTTCTTTATCCGCTTCGGGATTAGGTTCCAGGCTGGCCTGCTCCATTTTTTGCAGTATGAAATTATCGATAGCATTTTTAGGCCATGCCGCGTTTTTTACCTGCGGAACCGGGTAATTTCGCGGAGCGACAAAAGCCCAGTGCTTTTCATATTTGGCGCCCTGTTTTATCCACTTGTGAATGAGTTCAACTTCATAGGGCGATAATCTCTTAAGATTGGATGATGCCGGCGGCATCTGCTCGGTAGTATCTTTGGTAGAGATTCGGCGATAAACCTCCGATTGCATAGGATCTCCGGGTACAAGCGCGTGCGAAGATGGGTTATCTTTTAATGCCTTATAGGCGCTCTCCGGAAGATCAAGCCTAAGGTCGGCTTCACGATGAGAAGCATCAGGGCCGTGGCATTTATAGCACTTGTCTGAAAGTATTGGGCGGATATTAAAGTTGTAGCTGATAGTATCGGGCACCTGTTCTTCGGCTATCCCGCCGGATGAATGGCAGGAATAAAGCGTGTACAGCATGCAGATGGCTATTGTAAGCCACACATAATACAACTTCCGGTACATGGGTTTAAAATTGGTTAAACAGAAATTAAAGTTATATAATTTATAGTACAATTTGCAAATACATATTTGTGTTCTCAAATTGATTTAGCGGGGGCAATATAGCATGAAAAATGATATGTTCATACATTTTGTACGAATGTTTTAACATACACGCAGAGGAGGGCATTTTAAAAGAATAAACGCGGAATAGCCGATGAGGCATAAATTGAATTTGACCGGCTAATATTTGTTTTTTTAATGTGAAGGAGCAATGTTCTGATTGCTCAGCTTTTCCAACTTTTTAATATCCCGGTAAACGATATATAAAGGGATGATCCCAAAAATACCGAAGCAGCAGTCAATGAACCGCCAGTAAACGGGGATACTGCGGATTGGGCCGGCAATAAAGGCCAGCGGGAACACCATTATACAGGCAATCATGCCAAACTCAATTATCCAAATGTTTTTAACCGGATCTTTCAGCGGACCAACAAATGCCATAGCAATAACAAGGTGACCGAAAGCCAGCCAGTCGGTACCATACGCCAGGTAAGGATAGTTTTGATTGGTTGTTTTTACAGCGAGATAAACATTGGTTAGCCAGTTCTGCATAAATCCCGGAAATACGGAGGCATGACTAGCAAGCCAGGCAAGTTCAGTTTCGATAGGGAAAGCGGTTACACCACTTAGTACCAGACCGATGATAAATACAATTACCCAGGTTTTTATTTTTTTGCGAAGTTCAGGTTCGGTTTTCATAACAAGGGCAAGTTAGGGAATTTGGTGGCATATTCTCCCTTTAGGGGTTAGTGGGCGCAATACTTCTTTATAAAATTATCGGCCTTATCGCTGCCTATGTTGCGGATAAAATTCCAGTCATGACAGGCGCCTTCTTTGTCGCCTTGTTTAAATTTTTCGCCGGCCTGGCTTAATACATCGTTTATAAAATCATCATCGTAGCCAAGTTGTTTTTTTAGGTTAATAATGATAGCCTCTTTGGTGGTATCGGCCTTGCCTTTGTATTTATTGCTGTAGTAATTGGTAACCGCGTTTTCCAGTTCCTGCTGAGCTTTATAGCTGGCAATGGCGCTTTGCATATCGCGGATGCTGGCAGGCCCGCAACGTGCGGGATCAGGGTCAAAACGGATGGGTTGAACGATATTGGTTTTAAGATTATACCCCGCCGGAACCACCCACTGGCCCGATGTAAGTTTAATAACCCTCAAAGCTTCATCGTCAAGATCGATACCGGGGCCATCCTGTATTTTTGCATCATGTATCATACCATCTTTATCAACCATAAACGAAACATTGATGGTTCCCGAAATACAATTTTGCCGCGAGTATTCAGGATAAATGATCTTTGTCTTCAGAAAATCGTTAAACGCCTGCTGTCCGCCTTTAAACGCAGGCTGCTGGGCAAGCAAATAGCCCGCTGTAAAAATGATGAACGCGATATGGAGACAAATTGCTTTAAGCATAGTATAAATATCGACAATAAATTGCCAATTATGTTTAGATAGCCTTAGAAAGAATTATGGTTGAATAACTAAACGGATAGTCATATTTGTTTTCAGTATCCCATTTGCAAGCGGCTTGCCAATCAAGTTGCTGTCATTGGCTTACTACCTATTTTATATGTATAACTAAATCTGAAATTGAAAATCCGAATTCCCAAATCAAAGTACCTGGTTAAACTCCAACCGTTCGCCATCCGGCCCGGTGATGTTGAAATATTTGCAGCCATTTTTCCAGAATTGTAAAAACACGGGCTCTGGTTCGATCACGTTAAAGCCAGCTTCTTTAATAGTTTTAAAGGCGAGGTTGATATCATCAACATCAAAGGCTACGTGATCAATGTGCCCGTTTGATCTTGAACGGATCTCGGCCAGCGAAGCTTCAGGCAATTGGTAAAGCTCCATGATCATATTGCCGCGCTGCATCATAACGCAGGTGCCGGTACCGCCGTTATCGGTAAAAGGGGCTTGCATTACATTGTTAAAGCCCAGTCTGGCGTAAAATTGTTGTGATGCTTCAATATTGGTTACCGGCACGCCGATATGTTGTATTCCGTTTATTGCTAAATTTATATGGTTGCTCATGTTGATAATCAGTTGTTTATTATGGATTTAATATATGTTTAAACACTCGGTAGCGGATATGGTTGGCAACGCCGGCAAAATAAATATGCAGTAATTATCATCCATCCATCATTTTACACAAGCTTAACACATTTGATGTAAATTGCAGTTAAACTTGCACCAATTAAAACATATTAATGAAGATCGGAATTGTTTGTTACCCAACCTTTGGCGGAAGCGGGGTTGTTGCCACTGAACTTGGTAAAGCCCTTGCAGACCGTGGTCACCAGGTTCATTTTGTGACCTATAACCAGCCGGCGCGGTTGGATCTCTTTTCCGAAAACCTGTTTTATCACGAAGTTTCGGTTTCCAACTATCCGCTGTTCGATTTTCCGCCGTACGAGCTGGCCCTGGCAAGCAGGCTGGTTGATGTGGTACGTCATGAACAATTGGATGTACTGCATGTGCATTATGCTATACCCCATGCTTCGGCCGCGTTTATGGCCAAGCAAATATTAATGACCTATGGCATTTACATCCCGGTGGTAACTACGCTGCACGGTACAGATATTACGTTGGTTGGTAAAGACCGCACCTTTAAACCGGTTGTTACTTTTTCCATCAACCAAAGCGATGGTGTAACAGCCGTATCGCAAAACCTTAAAGAGGATACCTATAAGTTTTTTGATATTAAGAAGGATATCCTCGTGATCCCTAACTTTATTGACCTTAGCAGGTTTAGCCTTAAACCTAAAGATCATTTTAAGAAAGCGATTGCACCTTCGGGCGAAAAGATCCTGGTACATACCTCCAACTTCCGTAAGGTGAAACGTACCGAAGATGTAGTGAAGATTTTTGCTAAAGTGATTAAAAAGATCCCGTCGAAACTATTGATGGTAGGCGACGGCCCCGAACGTTCCATGTGCGAGCAGCTTTGCCGCGATTTGGGCGTTACTGATAACGTGCGCTTTTTAGGTAAACAGGATGCTGTTGAAGAAATCCTTTCAGTATCCGATTTGTTCCTGATGCCATCGCAGTCAGAAAGTTTTGGTTTAGCGGCGCTTGAAGCTATGGCTTGTAAAGTGCCGGTGATCAGCAGTAATGCTGGTGGTTTGCCCGAATTAAATATTGATGGCGTAACAGGCTTTTTGAAAGAGCCAGGGGATGTGGACGGTATGGCAGAAAAAGCAATATTTATTTTGGAGGATGAAGAACGATTAGCTAAATTTAAAGAAAATGCACTGGCACACGCCAAAGAGTTTGAATTATCTACCATTTTGCCCAAATATGAAAACTTTTATCTTGAGGTAATTGAGCAAAATAAAGCTAAGCTGTTTAACCAACAGTTGTAATAAACCTGATACAATTCAAAAAATATTCTTAAAAAGTTAAATTTTATCGGTTTCGTTAATTAATTTAGTTTTTCACTCCTAAAAGTTAAAACTTATGGCAAAGCACACACTAAAAAGCGGACAACTCCTTAAGTACATCGGAAAGAAATGGAAAAACCTGCACATTGGTCATCCATTAAAATTTATGGGGTACGATGAGAATAGTTTCGCCGACATCTGGGTGGAATACCAGGGTAAATTAATGCTTCTGGCACTTAAGGATGTGGAAACACTAAGCGTTGCTTAAGTAGATAACTTGAGCCGGTCTGTTCAAACGACAAGGGAAAATAGCCTTACTCATGCATACGTGCTAAGTAAGGCTATTTTATTTTGTAGATTTTAGATCCCCTCTCGAGAGGGGGCGCGGTGGGAAGGAGCATTAGCAGGGGTGTGTTTGTACGATTGCCTTACTAAAGCAGAAACACACCCCTACACCCCTCTCAAGAGGGGAATCGCACATCCCGAGCTTTTAACACTTTTGTTTTAGAACAAAAGAAACCTATATTAGCGTCACAAAAGGAAATGGTGTCTTCCTACTTAACCGCCCTAAAAAGCTGATGGCGCCTACAGACAATTAACTCACGGGCTTTTATCCTGTGCTAATTTTTTGTGGGTACATAAATATCAGCAACATGCAAAATCAAAATCAACTTTTTTCTTCGCAACATTTCGCAATTCTTAAAAACGCCCTCCGGTGGACGGTCATTATCATCCCCATAGCTGTTGTTATTGGCAGCGCGGTTGCCTTATTCTTGTGGTTGTTGAGTTGGGCTATCCATTTTAGGTTTGCACATAACTGGCTGTTGTATTTGCTGCCGTTGGCAGGTATCGCGATATTTTTTATTTATAAATTTTTTGGTGGTCCGGCCGAAAAGGGGAATAATTTGATTATTGATGAAATCCATAACCCCGGTGGCGGGGTCCCTAAGCGTATGGCCCCATTGGTGCTGATCACTACTATTATCACTCATTTGTTTGGCGGCTCGGCCGGGCGAGAAGGGACGGCGGTGCAAATGGGCGGTAGCTTAGCCCAAATGATAGGCAAATGGCTTAAGCTTAATGAAGCTGATACCCAAACAGTACTTACCGCGGGCATAGCGGCGGGTTTCGGTGCGGTATTTGGTACGCCGTTAACTGGTGCTGTTTTTGCAATGGAGGTGCTGACGATAGGCCGGGTGCAATATAATGCGCTGCTGCCATGTCTTATTGCCGGGATTGTTGGGGATATTACGGTGGCCGCCTGGGGTGTTCATCATACGCCTTATCATATTGATATTATTCCCGTTATCCCGCATTGGTTTTCAGGCTACGTTTCAACCGACTTGTTAATGATCTTCAAAACTATAGTAGCTTCTATCGCTTTCGGGCTGGTCAGTTACCTTTTTGCCAAAATGGTACATGGCATCAAAAGTTTTTTTACACAATACATCAAAACGCCCTGGTTGATCCCGTTTATTGGCGGGCTGATCATTATCGCGCTTACTTTTGTTAATGGCAAACCCGATTATCTGAGTTTAGGGGTAGATGCCGAACATGTTGGTGCTGTTACAATCCCTTCGGCTTTTCATGCCGGCGGTGCCGATACCTGGAGCTGGCTCTGGAAAACCATTTACACTACCGTAACCTTAGGTACAGGTTTTAAAGGCGGAGAGGTAACACCGCTGTTTTATATTGGCGCAACTTTGGGTAACACTTTATCCGGCTTACTTGATGCGCCGGTTAGCCTGTTTGCTGCTTTGGGCTTCATAGCCGTTTTTGCAGGCGCGACTAATACCCCGCTGGCCTGTACTTTTATGGGGATAGAACTTTTTGGTGGCGAACACGCCCTGTTGTTTGCCGTGGCCTGTTTCACCGCCTATCTTTTTAGCGGGCATACGGGTATATATGGCTCCCAAAGAATTGGGGTTACTAAGTTAACTGGTGGGCCGGCCGATGACAAAACGCTTTCGGAAGCAATGAAAAGGCGCGGATACTTATACCATAAGCTGGCAAAATATAGTTTCCTTAAAGCGAGGGAATAAGCACTATTTAGTAGCGGTAACCACAATGTAAGGAGACAATAGCTTTGATTCTACCGGGATGATTTTGGTAAAAACCTTGCCTGCTACCCAAACTAGTTTGGTGATCGCTTTAGCTATGGCAGGCTTGTTAGCTTTATCTTCCAGCCAAACCGAAAATTTGCCGTAATAATATGCCTCAACATTTTTTAAGCCAAGTTCCTCGCAATAGCTGGCCAATAATGGAGGGTTCATACTATTGATGTTGTGTTTTTCGTAGTTATTAAGGTCGTAGTTGCGCTGTACCCATCCGTTAACACCGGTAAAGTTAGGCAGGGTAATAAACAGTGTGCCTCCCGGTTTAAGGAAAGAGAGGTGTTTTTCAATAATGCCTTTCGTGTCGTTAAAATGTTCAATCAATCCGCATGAAAGTACCAGGCTATATTCGGTTTCAGGTTGATATTTGAACAGGTCACCCTCAATAACCGCGATGTCCCGATCATTAAGCTGATTGGCATCCAGTACTTCCTTCAAAACTTTTGGGTGCACATAAAAATCGAACAGCGTAGTTTTTAACCCGAAATACTTCTTCAAAAAAATGGCAAAATAACCCGGAAAACCTCCAAGCTCTATAGCCGACGCCGGTTTATTGGTATCGATAATCTTTTTTAGCAGCTTGTGAAAAGTATAATTAGCCGGCACATTAAAAGCCAGGTCTTTTTTTGATTCCCAGTAACCGGCCCAAAATGCCTTGTCGGTGAGTTCGTTGCTCATGGGTGCAAAGGTATAAAAAGTAGGCAGTTTCCGGTTGGCGGTTTTCAGTTGGCAGTTTTCATCGTGCAGTAAGCAGTATTTAATAAATGAGAATGTTTAACAACTTACAGTCGCCAACAGAGCACTGCCAATTGCTTACTGTAAACTCTTAAAACTATACCCTTCCTTACTCCAAACCTCCAAAGCCCGCGGCAGTACATACTCCAATCGATCAAAAGCTTTGATGCTGTCATGAAATACTACCATCGATCCTGCTTCAGTATATTTAAGCACTCCTTTTAGGCAATCTTCAGGTTTAAGGGCCGCATCAAAATCGCCGCTGAGCACATCCCACATAAAAATATTTAGATTGGGTCTCGCTGCTTTCAGCGCCCGGATCTGCGCCCTTTTTATCCGCCCGTACGGAGGACGAAACAACGGCGTATCCAGCAACTTATCGGCCTGTAAAAAATTATCAAGATAGGTTTGGGTATCGGTTTCCCACCCTTTGAGATGATTGAAAGTATGATTGCCTATGGCATGGCCGCCGGCTTTTACCTGTTCAAAAATATCGGGGTGCTTGCGTACA
This sequence comes from Mucilaginibacter sp. SG538B, assembly GCF_013376065.1. Classification (NCBI taxonomy): domain Bacteria; kingdom Pseudomonadati; phylum Bacteroidota; class Sphingobacteriia; order Sphingobacteriales; family Sphingobacteriaceae; genus Mucilaginibacter; species Mucilaginibacter sp. SG538B. The sequence goes on along the minus strand of NZ_JABMJI010000002.1, from coordinate 400,924 downwards.
TTGTCGCCAATGCAAAAAAAGGTGGCTTTGGCATTGTATTGTTTTAAAATATTTAATACAGCTGGTGTAACAATTGGTATAGGGCCGTCGTCAAAAGTGAGATAAATGCAACGGTCAGTTGATTTTATATCCCAGGTAAGTTGGGGATAAAGCTTTTTCAGCAGCCAGGGGGTTTTAACCAGGTACATACAGATGAGGTAGTTTGTGTTTTATCCCTATTAACAACATTTAACAAAAATAAACACTGCAATGTAATGAACAGTTGCTTACCATTGTATAGAAAAACCTTATGAAACTAAAATTATTACTATCAGTTAAAGCAACGCTCATTTGCACAATTATATTTTCGGTATGCGGCTTTAATGCCGGCGCGCAGGAAGTGATAGGCTTGCAAAAGGCGGTAGACCTGGCCCTTGAACGTAACCTTACCATTAAACAGGCCGAGTTCACAGCTGCCATCACCAACGAAGATCTTAAACAGTCGAAATATAATCAACTGCCTAATTTAGCTGTGAGCCCACAGGGCTCATTCAACTTTGGCCGTAATATCGACCCTTCAACCAACCAGTTCAGCAACCAGCGCATCCTGGCGGTTAATGGTAACTTTACTTCGCAGGTTACACTGTTTCAGGGCGGACAATTGCGTAATACGGTAATCCAGAATAAGATTTTGCTTGATGCCGATAAAACCAACGTTGCCAAAGTAAAAAACGACCTGATATTGAACGTGGTTACTACCTACCTGCTGGTGCTAACCAACCAGGATTTGGTAAAGGCTGCGCAACAGCAAATTGATGTATCTAAAATAGCTTTAGACCGCGCCCAGAAAAGCTTTGATGTGGGTAATCAAACCCTTGCCGATCTGTCGCAGGCCAAAGCACAGCTCTCAACCAACGATCTGAATTACACCAATGCCGAAAATCAGTTGGAGCAATCGCTCCTGACTTTAAAGCAATATATGGAGATGGATCCCGGCACTGATATTAGAGTTGAAAGGCCCGACATCAGTAAGTTAAACAATGTGAAAACTGTATACGATGCCCAGGAAGTTGTAAAAACCGCTCTTGCAGTAAACCCAGATGTGTTATTGGCCGAGCAACGTCAAAAAGCTGCGGCGCAGGGTGTTAAAATAGCAAGAGGCAACTACTATCCGTCGGTAGTATTATTTGGTGCTGCCGGTTCATACTTTTCTGATGCCAAGAACACGCCATTTGGTGTTACTCCAACAGGCAGATTTGACACTATTGGTTTTGTGCAAAATTCGCAACAGGCGGTTGTAGTGCCTAATTATAAAGTTGGCTATAAAAGCAACCCATTCTTCAGGCAACTGAGCGATAATTTTAACCAATCGGTAGGGGTGAGCTTACAGATCCCGATTTTTAACAGGTTTCTGTCACGCACAGCGGTTAGGAAAGCAAAACTGCAAAATCAAAATGCCGAGGTTACAGCACAACTGGCCCGCAACAATTTGAGCAAGATTATCTACCAGGCGGTATGGGATTTACAGGCGGCCGATAAGCGTTATGCATCGGCAACGCAAACCTATAACGCAAATAAAGATGCGTTTAATATTATTCAGCAACGCTATACAGTAGGTTTGGTTAACTCGCTTGACTATAATACATCGCTAACCAATCTTAACAAATCGCAGTTTGATATGATTGAGGCGCAATACCAGGTGATTTTCAGAAGCAAAGTCATTGACTATTATTTAGGTAACCCTATAACACTTTAATAAAATCTTAACCGTAAAATATCCAAATTCACCGTCATGGGAAAAACTACTAAATATATTCTGATAGGTCTTGGCGCACTGATTGTCCTGCTGATCATTGCTAAGGTAACGGGCCTGATAGGTAAGCCCGCGCTAACCCAGGTAGCTACCGAAAAGGCCGAAACACGCGAAATAAATGAAACCGTATCGGCCAGCGGAAAGATCAAACCACATGTTGAGGTTAAGATAAGCCCCGAAGTATCGGGTGAGGTGGTTGAGCTGCCAATAAAAGAGGGTGATGTGGTTAAAAAAGGCCAATTGCTTTGTAAGATCAGGCCAGATATTTTAAAATCAGGGTACGACCGGGCTATCGCGTCATACAATACCCAAAAAGCGAGCGTAGGTAACTCAAGCCAGATGCTTAAACAAGCCGAAGCTACTTATGCTAACCAGGCTGGTATTTACAAGCGCAGTAAAGAACTTTATGATAAAAAAGTGTTAACGGTTTCGGAATTTGAAAATGCCAAAGCTGCATATGAAGGCGCTAAAGCATCGCTTGAAGCTGCCAAACAAAATGTGGTAGGCTCGCAATATGGCCTGGCACAATCACAGGCATCGGTTAAGGAAGCACAGGATAACCTGGCGAAAACAACTATCTATTCGCCGGTTGATGGGGTGGTTTCAAAGCTATCTGTTGAAAAAGGTGAGCGTGTTTTAGGTACCCAGCAATTTGCCGGTACCGAAATCATGACTATCTCTGATCTGAGCAAAATGGACGTGAATGTTGACGTGAATGAAAACGACATCAACCGTATCTCCCTTGGCGATTCATCAAAAATTGAAGTAGACGCATTTTTAGGCAAGAAATTTACCGGTGTGGTAACTGAAATAGGCAGCTCGGCAAACGTGGTAGGTACATCTGCCGACCAGGTAACAAACTTTACCGTAAAGGTGAGGATCAATGCCGATTCATATGCCGCCCTGTTAAAGAAAACAGCCGATAATCCATCACCTTTCCGTCCGGGGTTAACGGCCACTGTTGATATCAGCACTAATTCGGCCAAAGCGCTGTCGGTACCAATCCAATCGGTAACCACCCGCGAGGAAAAGAAAGAAAATAACGGTCCGCCGAAAGCTGATGAGGATAAGAGTAAACCACAAATCAGCCCGGTAGCCAAAGAATACGTATTTGTACTAAACGCAGGTAAGCTTAAACAGGTACAGGTAACTACGGGTATCCAGAACGATAGTTACATCCAGATCTTGTCCGGCCTTAAGGGTGGCGAAGAAGTTGTATCAGCTCCATATTCGGCTATTTCAAAAACGCTTAGCGATGGGCAAGCTGTTCAGAAAGTAGATAAGTCAAAATTGTTTAACGCTGATAATACTAAGTAATTGATATGCAGATTTGCAGGTTTCAAATGTGCAGATGAATTAGATTTTCAGACGCCCGGTTTCGCCGGGCTTTTTTGTGAACGGAATTTCCGATGATTAAACCCATCGTTAAAAATGGGCGCGAGTTTAAGATGAACGACGGTCATAGCCCTGCCGTCCACGCTTCGACAGGCTCAGGCTTGATAGGCCTCTTTTTGTTATTTTACCTTCACTGTTCGCCGGGTTTTGACACCCCAGATGACCAACCTTTCTACAACTATGATATAGTAATAGTAACTCACCGGCAATTTAAAAAAGCATATAACTCACATGCTTCAGCACCTGGCGTAATTTTTCGAGGGCGATGCTCATCTGGCGCTCTACTGTTTTAGGGGAGATATTAAGCTGTACGGCAATTTCGCGATATTTCATATCGCTGAAACGGCTCAGCACAAAAATCTCGCGGCATTTTTCGGGAAGGGTAGCTATGGCAGCTTCTATCTGCAGGGCGAGTTCTTTTTCCTCCAGCCCGTTTTCGAGCGTGTTACGCAGTTCATCAAACAGGTTGTTTTTTTCGAGATAATTAACGTAAAGGTTTTCTATCTTTTGGCGCTTGAGATAATTAAGGCTCCGGTTTTGCACCATTTTAAAAAGATAGGAACTTACTGATGAGCAAAAATTGACCTCATGCCCGCGCTCCCACAGGTGGGTGAATACATCGGCAGTAATTTCTTCGGCAACGGTTAAATCGTTTACAAAACGATTGGAGAACAAAGTTAAGCGGGTATAGTATAGCCTGAACAGGGTTTCAAACGTTTTCGCGTCACCCTGTGTAAATGAGGTTATAGGTAGTTTGTTTTCCTGGATCATTAATCCCGCCTTTAATTAATCCGAATACTTTTTAAAAAACTTTAACAAGTTACATAGTTTTTCATTCCGTATCAAATTTAATATTGGAAATAATGAAAAGCTAAGCACAAACATTCTGTAAAAAAGCAGTTACGCGTAACATGAAGGGGACGTTCAGGTTACTCGCCGAATAAAATTGAAAAATATTTCTTTTCGTTTTGAGGGTATCTGTTTTTTCGATTGTCTTAACGATAATATTACAAATGGATAACGAAGAAGTAAAACTGCTACTGGTAAAATACATAACCGGCGAAGCTACCCCGCAGGAGCTTGAGCAGGTTAAGCAATGGATAAGTGCGCACCCCGAAAACGAGCAGTATTTTGCGCAGCTGTATGAAACCTGGCACAATATGCTTTACCTGCAGCCAGCGGTTGTAAATAAAGATGATGCTTATAACAAGCTTTCGGCCGATATCGAGCCAAAGCAGCCATCGCGCTATGTAAGGCTGATCACTTGGGGCAAAGCTGCCGCGGCTATTGCTTTGCTTGCGGCTGTTACTGTTACCTTATATAACAGGTACTCAAAAAATGTAGAAAGTGTAAGGCAAATAGCCGCTAACCCTGGCGCTATTAAAAAAATTGTTTTGAGCGATGGTACGCAGGTTTGGCTTAACGCGGGCAGCAAGCTTAATTATACGGCCGATTTTGGTAAAACAACCCGTACCGTTTACCTGGAAGGCGAAGCGTTTTTTGATATCGCCCCCGGCAAAAAAGAGGTCCCTTTTATTGTAAATACGAAAAACTATACCATAAGGGACATCGGTACAAAATTTAACCTTAAGGCCTATGCTTCCGACCCGTTTTTTGAAACCACAGTAGTAAAAGGCGAGGTATCGGTTGAGGGTAATGTAGATAACAATGCGCATGAAATGAGCCGCATTTATGTAAAGCCGCGGCAGGTGCTCCGCATTTATTACCATCCCAAAAAAGAAAACTATAGCTATACCACACCAGATCCAAAAAGCCTGAATGAGATCCAGGTATCGGAGATTGATTCGGTCAAGCTTGACCGTTATGACGGTTGGAAGGAAAACCTGCTGGTATTTGACGGCGCAACCCTTAGCGAGATAGCTAAAGTGCTTGAACGAAGATATAATGTAACCATTAACATGACCGATGCCGAATTGAGCAGCATCCGTTATTCGGGCAGTTTCAAAAACATTCAGAGCATTGAAAAGGTGCTGGCTATTATAAAGGCCAATACCGCCATCAATTATTCGGTGAATGGCAATACAGTAAACATTACACGAAACAACAATAATGATTAACAACTAAAAAACAAAAAAGAAAACTATGATCAAAAACTAACATTCTCTTTTACATAAAAAACCCGGATGTGCTACCAACACGCCCGGGCCTAAAGCAATCAAAGCTAATACCCTACGCTTGGGGAAGCATCGTATTAACTGATTAACAAACAAATTTATGATTAATTTTTACAGAAAGTCCGCTCTGGCCGCCGGCCCGTGGCAAAAAACGATCAAAATTATGAAGCTGGTAACCGTTCTGCTCTTAACGGGCATTATGCAAATACACGCTGCCGCTTATTCACAAAACGTTTACAACTTTAATGTGAACAATATTTCTGTTAAGCAAATGTTTAAGCAGATTGAAAAAAGCAGTAAATACACTGTTTTTTACCGGCTTGACCAAGTTGATGTTGACAAGAAAATAAACGTGGACGTGCAGGACGCGCCTATTGAAACCGTGATGCAGAAGGTGCTGCAAAAACAGCCGCTTACTTTCCAGGTGGTTGATGATATCATCATTATAAAACCTGCCGATGCAAAACCTGTTGTCACGGTAACTGTAACAGGTGTAGTTAAAGATGTGAGCGGTCAGCCCTTACCGGGCGTTAGTGTAAAGCTCAAAGGCAGTAATTTAGGCACAGTTACCGACATCAACGGTAAATATACCCTAACCCTGCCCGACGGTAACGGCTCACTTGAATTTGGCTTTTTAGGTTTTACCACGCAGGTTATTCCGGTAAATGGACAAACCACCATCAACGTAACTTTGCTTGAAGAGTCAAAAGCGCTGAACGAGGTGGTTGTGGTTGGTTATACCACGCAGAAAAAGAAAGACCTTACTGGCGCTGTTGCGGTAGTTAACGTTAAAGACCTCAACAAACAGGCATCGTCATCAGTAAACTCGCAATTGCAAGGCCAGGCATCGGGCGTTACCGTTACCGGATCGGGCCAACCCGGCGAAGAGCCGCAGGTACACATCAGGGGTTTTAATACTTTCGGAAATAATACTCCCTTATACGTAGTTGACGGTGTGGAAACATATGATGTAAGCACGCTGAACCCTAATGATGTGGAGACCTTCCAGGTGTTAAAAGATGCGAGTTCGGCATCAATATATGGTGCAAGGGCGGCAAACGGCGTTATCATCATCACTACCAAACGGGGTAAGGGCAAAGTAAATATTCAATATGACGCCTACTACGGTACGCAAAGACCAAAAGGCGGCAATGTCTGGAATACGATTACTCCACAACAAATGGCCGATCTGAAACTTACGGCTAAGAAAAATTCGGGCGATAACAGCATTAAAGATGCCTTGTACAACCCAACCGGTACAGGCTCGGCTTTTACACTGCCTGATTACATTACCCCGGCAGGTGCTAAAGAAGGTGACCCATCTGTCGATCCATCAAAATACTATGTAAATCCTTTTTATACATCAGCGACAGACCTGGGCAATTTTTACAGGATAACAAGGGCCAACAAAGCCGGTACCGACTGGTATCATGAGTTGTTTAAATCGGCCCCGATGAATAGCCACAATATATCGTTGAGCGGCAGTACCGATAACGCCAGCTATTTGTTCTCGTTAAACTATTTTAACCAGCAAGGTACCCTGATTGATACTTATCTTAAAAGATATACCCTGCGTTCAAATACCACCTACAATGTAACTAAACACATCAGGGTGGGCGAAAACCTGGCTTATTCTATAACCAGGCAGCCGCAGGTAAATGACGGAACATCACATTCGCAGGTTAGCACCAATGACCCGGACGGCGTTATTGCACATGCCCTGCGCGAACAGCCCATTATTCCCGTTTACGACATTAAAGGTAACTACGCAGGCAGTTACGGTACAGGCCTTGGCGATGCCAACAACCCGGTTGCCATACAGGAGCGTACAAAGAACAACCAGTCAACAAGCTATCGTTTGCTTGGTAACGTATTTGCCGAAGCTGACATTATTCCCGGCCTTACCTTACGCACCAGTTTTGGCGGCGATATCATCAACAGCAACAACCATTCGTTTTCGTTTCCTACCTATGAAAACGTTGAAAACTCTTCAACAAATACTTACAGCGAAGGATCGGACAATAGCTACACTTATAACTGGACCAACACCCTTAGCTATCAAAAAGTATTTGGCAAACACAATGTTAACATAGTGGTAGGTACCGAGGCCGTTGAAGACCATGACCGTTATGTTGGCGGCAGCATCCAGGGTTTTTACACTTTTGATCCTGATTATGTAAACCTATCTACCGGTACCACTAATAAAAACACCTACAGCGGCAAATCTAACAACTCGTTATTTTCGGAGTTTGCCCGTTTAGATTATACTTATAACGATCGCTACCTGTTTAACGCCACTATCCGTCGTGATGGCTCATCAAAATTCCCGGTCGACCAACGTTACGGTTATTTCCCGGCATTCAGCGCAGGCTGGCGGATCTCGCAGGAAAACTTCATGAAAAATATTACCTGGCTTACCGACCTTAAGCTAAGAGGCGGCTGGGGTATTATGGGTAACCAGATCAATATGGGCAGTAAAGACGCTTACGTTACGTTCAGCAATGATATTGGCCAGTCGTATTATCCTATCGATGGTTCACTTAACCTGACCCCTGGCTTTTACCAGGACCAAACAGCCAACCCGCACGCGCTTTGGGAGAAGGATATTAACTCCAACTTTGGCTTTGATGCAACCTTATTTGGCGGCAAAATAGCCGTAACCGCCGATTACTACCGCAAAGACATTAAGGACCTGTTGTTTAACGCTACCCAGTTAGGTACCGCGGGCAACGGTGCTTTCCCGGCGCAAAACGTTGGTAAAATGAAAACCGATGGTCTTGACCTTTCTGTTACCGGCAACTTCAGGGCCAGCAGCGATCTGAGCTTTAATGCTACCGGTACTTTAACCACTTATAATAATAAGGTATTGAAAGTATCTGATGACAGGGACTACTTCCCTGGTTCTGCAACAAGCCGGTTTGATAACCCAATTACCCGCAGCCAGGTAGGTCATTCTTTAGGCGAGTTTTATGGCTACCAGATCAGGGGCTTCTGGAATTCGCAGGCCGAAATTGACGCAGCCGACAAAGCTGTACAAACCCGCACCGGCGATCCGAATGCTTACTATCAATCAGATGTAAAGGTCGGTCGTTTCAGGTATAAAGACGTAAACGGCGATGGTGTCATCACCGATGCCGACCGTACTTTTATCGGTAATCCAAACCCGAAAGTTACTGCCGGCTTAAACCTGGGTGTAAACTATAAAAACTTTGATGCCAGCATATTCCTTTACGGCTCATTCGGCAATAAACTATGGAACAGCGTTAAATACTGGAGAGACTTCTATGCTTCATTCGGCACAGCAAAAAGCTATACCGCGCTTAATGATTCATGGACACCAACTCATCAAAATGCAAAGGCACCTATCCAGGAGCTCGACGCATCAACCAGCAGCGGCGCTACACCAAACTCATACTTTGTTGAAAACGGCACTTACGTGCGCATGCGTAACGCGCAGGTTGGCTACACCTTTAACATTGCAGGGCTTAAAAAGGCGGGGATCCAAAAGTTAAGGATCTATGTATCGGCAACCAACCTGTTTACTTTAACAGGCTACAGCGGTGTTGATCCTGAACTGAGCGGCAACACCAAAGATTTTGGTATTGACGAGGGTAGCTACGCCAGCCCGCGCACCTTCATATTCGGAGTTAATTTTTCATTATAACAGCAATATTTAAACGGATTACAATGAAAGCTAAAAAACTTATTTCCATAGCGCTTTTAAGTATACTATCGCTTGGCGCGTGTAAAAAATCATATCTCGATAAACCTATTAACGGCGCCCTCGAGCCTCAATTTCTCGAAACAGAATCAGGAGCTAATGAACTGCTTGTAGGTGCTTATGCAGTGTTGGATGGCCAGCAGGGCGGCGATGCTGCTGTAGGCGGCGGCGGTGCATGGGAAGCATCACCGGATAACTGGGTATATGGCGGTGTAGTAGGTGGTGATGCGTCAAAAGGCAGTATTGCCGGCGATCAGCAACCAATAGAACCGATGATGAAATACAACGCCGATGCCAGCAATGGCTTTTTCGACAGCAAATGGCGGGCCGATTACGAGGGTGTATCACGCACAAACAACACCATCAAAATAACCAATAAGGTTACTTCCATATCAGCCTCAAATAAAACCAATATACTGGCACAGGCCCGTTTCTTAAGAGCGCATTATTACTTCGACCTGAAAAAGATGTTCAATAATGTGCCCTATCTTGATGAAACAACAACCGACATTAATCAACCTAACAACACAGATATCTGGCCAAAGATTGAAGCAGACTTCAAATACGCTTACGACAATCTGCCTAATACCCAAACCGAAGTTGGCCGCGCCAATAAATGGGCTGCCGGTGCATACTTAGGTAAAACATACCTATACGAGCATAAATATACCGAAGCAAAGGCTGTATTTGATGCGGTTATTACGCAGGGCGTAACTTCCGATGGTAAAAAGTACGCCCTTAACGCCAAATTCAACGACAATTTCAGAACGGCTACCAACAATAGCGCTGAATCTGTTTTTGCTGTTCAGGCGGCAGCCAATACAGACCCTAACGGCCCGTCGCAAGCCAATAACGGCGATATGCTGAACTTCCCATATGGCAATAGCAGCCCGTTTAGTTGCTGTGGTTTTTACCAGCCATCCATTGACCTGGTTAATCATTTCCGCACCAATTCAACTACGGGTTTACCATATCTTGACGATTATAACAGCCACGCTATAAAAACAGATATGGGCCTGGCATCGGCCGACGATTACACTCCTGACGCAGGTACTATTGACCCGCGCCTTGACTGGACTGCCGGTCGCCGCGGAATCCCTTATCTTGACTGGGGCTTACATCCGGGAGCCGACTGGATCCGGGATCAGCAGTACGGTGGCCCTTATTCGCCTATCAAAAATGTTTACGGCCAGGCCGAGCAGGATGTAAACGGCGATAACACCTCATGGGCGCCGGGCTCAGGCATCAATTATAACATTATTCGTTACGCCGATGTACTGTTAATGGCCGCTGAGGTTGAAGCACAGGTGGGTAGCCTTGATAAAGCCGAAAGCTATGTAAACATGGTGCGTAACCGCGCAGCTAATCCTGAAGGTTTTGTACATAAATACAAAGATAACGATGACCCTACAGCAGGTTTCACCACTCAGGCAGCAGCTAACTATAAAGTGAGCCCTTATCCCGGCGGTGCATTTGCCAGCAAGGATTTTGCGCTTAAAGCTATCTATTTTGAGCGTAAGATTGAGCTTGCCATGGAAGGTCACCGCTTTTTTGACCTGGTACGCTGGGGCATTGCCGATACCGAGCTTAATGCTTACATAGCATATCAAAGTACGTTGATCAGTGATGTAAAAGGCGGCAAATTCATTAAAGGGAAAAGCGAATATTTCCCGATACCGCTGGTGGAGATTGACTTAAGCGCTAAAGGCGGTACGCCGCAATTGAAACAGAATCCGGGTTATCATTAATTAAAGCTAAAAGCAAAACGCGCAAAGCCGAAAGCTATTAAACTGGCTGCGTTCGGTTTTGTAATGGCTTATAACTTACCGGGACAATATACATTCCCGGTAAGTTTATTATCTTGCCTTAACATCCCTGCTTCTGAAAAGCTGATTATAAACATTTTTAAACCCATTTATGGACAAATCATCATCGCGGTTTTTATCGCTGGATGTATTTCGTGGCATGACTTTATGCTTCATGATCATTGTAAATACGCCGGGCAGCGGAGCAGCCCCTTTTTCGCCACTTGAACATGCCGCATGGCATGGCTTCACCCCAACCGATCTTGTGTTTCCTTCTTTTTTATTTGCAGTAGGCAACGCCATGAGCTTTTCAATGAAACGCTACCAGGAAATGGGCAACTCGGCTGTGCTAAGCAAAATTTTCAGGCGTACCCTGCTCATATTTTTAATAGGTTACCTCATGTACTGGTTCCCTTTCTTTTCAACAGGCGGCGGACAGTTTCATCTAAAACCAATTACTCATACCCGCATTATGGGGGTTTTGCAGCGCATTGCCCTGTGTTATTGTTTTGCCTCGCTCATGATTCATTTTCTGTCAAAACGTTCGGTTTTCATTTTATCGGGGTTATTTCTGGTGATCTACTGGATCATCCTGCTGGTGTATGGTAACCCTGCCGATCCGCTGAGCATGACCGGCAATGCAGGCATTTATCTTGATAAATTTTTATTCGGCCCTGATCATTTATATCATGGCGAAGGCATTCCCTTCGATCCGGAAGGCGTATTGAGCACCCTGCCTGCCATTGTAAATGTGGTGGTTGGTTACTATGCAGGTAAATTCATTCAGCAAAAAGGGAAGGGATATGATACTACTACTAAACTGCTGTTAACAGGCTGCCTGTTCATCTTCCTGGCCTTATGCTGGAACATGGTTTTCCCGATCAATAAAAAACTGTGGACAAGCTCATTTGTACTGGTAACTACCGGGCTTGACCTGGTGATCTTGTCGGCATTGATTTATGCCCTGGAAATCAATAATTGGAATAAAGGCAACTGGGCCCGTTTTTTCACCACCATGGGGAAAAATCCGCTGCCTATTTATGTACTATCCGAAATACTGCTGATCCCGGTAAGTATGATCATGATAAGCGGAACCAACGCTGTCGATTGGATCAACACCGCTTTTTACCAGGCTATAGCGCCCGGCCCGATTGGATCATTGCTATTCGCCATCAGCTTTATGATGATTTGCTGGCTGGTTGCCTATATCCTTGATAAGCGGAATATTTATATCAGGGTGTGACGATATAAATAAAAAAACGTCATTGCGAGGAACGAAGCAATCCCCGATTAGCAAGTCCGCCTTGTATAGCTCGCGATTGCTTCGTACCTCGCAATGACGCCCTTGTGATACCTGCGACTTGGCAAATAGCATTTATAAATACACTTCTTAATATTATTTAAAAAGTTTAATTTGCGTACATCCAATTAAATAACAATTCTTTATGAAGAAATTATCCTTATTGCTTTACGGCTGTATGGCACACCTGCTTTCTGCGGCCCAAACAACCAAACCAGCACTCGCGCTTATTCCGCAACCGGTAAAAGTTACCCAAACTACCGGCCAGTTTGTATTGCCCAAAACGGTTGTTGTAGAAGCCGGTTCTTCGGCTGATGTGGCAAATGTAACTGCCTATCTTAAAAGAAAACTATCTACGTCAACAGGAGCGTTCATCACCGTAAAAAGTACTGCGCCAACTGCGCCTATCAGGCTGATTCTAAATAAAACAGCCGATACCGTACTCAAAACCGAAGGCTATAAACTATCCGTAACTCCTAAAAAAGTAGTGATCCGTGCTAATGATGCCGCGGGATTATTTTATGGCGTACAAACGTTTTTCCAGCTGTTGCCTAAAGAAATTGAAGGACTGGAAGTAGCCAGGGGCGTAAAATGGACTGCACCCGCAGTTGAAATTACCGACTATCCAAGGTTTGGCTGGAGAGGCCTGATGTTTGATGTATCCCGTCACTTTTTTACCAAAGCCGAGGTTAAGCAATACATCGATGCCATGGTTAAGTATAAATTTAACCTGCTGCATTTACACCTTACCGATGATGAAGGCTGGCGAGTGGAGATCAAAAGCCTGCCAAGATTAACCGAAGTAGGATCGCACAACGTTAAAAAAGTAGGGCAGTTTGGTACGTTTACTCCACCTGCGGCAGATGAGCCACGTACCTATGGCGGTTTTTATACCCAGGAAGATATCAAAGAGTTGGTACAGTACGCCAAGGACAGGTTTGTGAACATCCTGCCCGAAATTGACGTTCCCGGCCATAGCCTTGCTGCGATAGTTGCCTACCCCGAGCTTTCATGCACACCGGGTGCCGATAAATACGTAGTAAACTCGGGCGAACCTTTCATGGATTGGAGCGGCCCGCATAACCGCGCTATTGTCGACAATACCCTTTGCCCGGCCAATGAAGCTGTTTATACTTTTATGGATAAGGTAGTTACCGAAATTGCGCAGTTGTTCCCCTTTGGCTATATCCATTTAGGGGGCGATGAGTGCGCCAAAAATTTCTGGGAGCAAAGCGATGCCATAAAAGCATTAATGGCCAAAGAAAACCTGAAAACGATGAGCGAAGTACAGGCTTATTTCGAAAAGCGACTTGAAAAGATTGTAGAATCGAAAGGTAAAAAATTCATGGGTTGGGACGAGATCATTGAGGGCGGTCTGGGCCCTAATGCAGCCGTGATGAGCTGGCGGGGTATTCAGGGAGGTATCACCGCCGCTAAAGCAGGTCATGAGGTGGTAATGAGCCCGACAACATTTGCCTATTTAGATTACATGCAAAGCGACCGTGTGAACGAAACCAAGATCTATGCCACACTTCGCTTAAACAAAACCTATTCATGGGAGCCTGTACCTGATAGTGTTGATGCACGCCTCATTAAAGGCGGGCAGGCCAACTTATGGACCGAGCAGGTATACAATATCCGCCAGGCTGAATATATGACCTGGCCACGTGGAATGGCTATTGCCGAGGATGTATGGTCGCCAAAGGGCCCTAAAAACTGGGATGGATTTTTCAGCCGGGTGGAGAAACACTTCCCTCGCTTTGATGAAGCCGAAACCAAGATAGCCCCGAGCGCTTACGACCCATCATTTGATGCGGTGTTGAATCCTGATAGCACGTTAAAAATCACTTTAACCAATGAGGTAAACGGGCTGGACACTTATTACAGTTTTGACAACTCGTTCCCCGACAGGTTTTATCCTAAGTACACAGCGCCGATAGATGCCCCTAAAGATGCTACTACATTAAGGGTGATTACCTATCGCGGTAAAAAACCGATTGGCCGTATGGTTACCATGCCATTGGCCGAGTTGAAGAGCAGGATTAAGAAATAAGAATAATTCATAAATAGAAAAGCCCTCCGGATTGAATTTCGGAGGGCTTTCGTGTTTAAGTACGCTTATACTATCGCCAACACTCGGCTGGAGCCGAGTGTTTACTATCAAACGGCCTCTGGCCGCCGAAGTTCTGTTATTTCTTGCGCTCGTTTGCAACGAGCGCTTAATATGGTTCGGCGATTGTATCGCGGATATCGCATTACAAACGAGCGCAAGGTATTTTCGCTTCGGCCAGAGGCCGCTTAAAAATTGCCACTCGGCTCCAGCCGAGTGGCGGCGGGCTTTTTCTATTGGCTTTATTTTTATTTCAGCTCCGGAAATTTAGCTGCTTCAAAAATACTTTTCTCAGTCGCAGCTTTTTCAACGTCCTGCCATTTGCGCGGCGCATCTATCGACAGGATTGTGCCCTTGTCTTTACCAATTTGTACGTCATCTTCAATACGTACACCGATATTCCACCATTTTTTATCGCAGGGACTGCCGGCAGGGATATAAATGCCCGGCTCAACGGTGATCACCCAATTCTCTTCCAAATTACCGCGGCCGCCTTTGTCATGCACATCAAGCCCCAAATGGTGCGAACAGCCATGCGGATAATATTTGCGCACTTCTGATGCGTCCTTGATAATACCGAGTTTAATCAGTCCGGCCGATAATACTTCTACCGATTTTTGCTCAAGATTGGCATAGGGAACGCCTGCTTTGCATAGTTTAAAAATCTCTTCCTGGGCGTCGTATACCAATTGGTAAATGGCCTTTTGCTCTTCGGTAAATTTGCCGTTGGCCGGTACGGTACGGGTAACATCAGCAGAATAGCCATGATATTCGGCACCAACATCCATGAGTAATAACTGGTTATCAATTTTTGTGGCCGAGTTTTCTTCATAATGCAGGATGCAGCCATTAGCACCTGCACCTACAATCGGTGGATAGCCTTCATCCTCGGCCCCGTATCTTTTGTGCACATAAGTCATGATCCCTTCAACCTCGCGCTCGCTCATATTGGGTTTTACCGATTTCATCACTTCCAGATGGGCAAGGCTTGAGATTTCCACAGCCTTTTTCAATACGGCTATTTCCTCCGGCGTTTTTACGCCGCGCAGCTTTGAAGTAAATTCAGCATATCCGGTGTTACCGCCGTAAGTTGTGCCAATCTTCGCCTTAACATCGGCAAGCGTTGCAGAATCGGGTTTGGCCGCCAATTGCTGTATAAGCGGATTATTTTTGTGATCCTCATCTGCAAACTTATCTTTAAAATAAGTCATGAAACGGGTTAAATTTTGAGGAGTAACCATTCTTGCTATCAAATTAAGATCACTCATAACCTGCCTGTTGGTTTCCGTTATGCCAGCCTTACTTTTAAAAGCAGCGATCAGTTTTTTTAGCTCGCCGGTCGATCCATCGCCGGTAACATCTTCGGGCAGCGCATCATAATACACATTGGCAAACTTTTTAAAATCAACGGGGAATTTCGCGAAATCCTCGCTGTTGTAAGCCTGCTTAAAACCAAGCTGCGATTTGGCGCCTTCAACACCCAACCGCCTGCCAGTCCACTGCTCGCGACCGGCATCCCGGTGACGTACAAATAGCACCTCGTTATAGCTGCTGTCGCCATCGGCCTGCATGTCTTTAAACACTAACAATACCGAGTTGGGTTCCTTATATCCTGAAAAATAATACAGATCGGGATTAGGATGATAAACGTAGTTAACATCGTTCGAAAACACCTGTTCAGGGTACGAGAAGATCACCATCACCGAATTGGCGGGCATCAGGTTACGCAGGGCCTGTCGCCTTCCGGCATGAAATTCTTTGCTTAAATAATCGGTGGGCAAGTTTTCGGCGGTTTGTCCGAAACAGCGGCTGCTGCCAGTCAGGGCAAGTAAAATTACTAATGCCCGAAAAAATGATCGCGTCATAATGATAAAGGAATAATGTCAGTCAAAAAAACGGTTTAAGATACTAAATATCAGGGATTATCATGCTCACCCTTTTAGGGGGAAAAGATTGATGTGCATAGTAATAAAAAACGTCATCGCGAGGTACGAAGCAATCCCAAACAATACAGAGACACTTGCATAGCTGCTCTGCGTCTTGGGGATTGCTTCGTACCTCGCAATGACGGGTGTATAATATATTGGGGGGCTATTTAATCTTCCTTGCCGTTACACCTTCATTGGTGATCTTAACCGGCAGGATCTTGCCATCCTTATCAAAGTACATTTTATCGATGCAGGTAACGCGGTGGTTGCCATCAGTTTCGGTTAAGGGGCGGCGGTGATAAACAATATACCATTCGTCCTTACCCGGCACCTGGATCACCGAATGGTGCCCTGCTCCTGTGGCTATGCTGGCATCCTGTTTCAATATGGTACCAATACGGTTAAACGGACCGAATGGAGAATCGCCAATAGCATAAGCCACGCGGTAATCCGGGCCGGTCCAGCCGCCTTCGCTCCACATAAAGTAATATTTCCCTTTTCGTTTAAACATCACCGGGCCTTCAACATAATCTTTAGGGGTGATCAGTTTGTAGGTTTCACCATCTTTAAATGGTTCGATACCTGTAAAGTCGTTTTTTAGCTTTACGATATTACATTGGCCCCAGCCACCGTAAATCATGTAGTATTGGCCGTCGTCATCCTTAAACACAAATTGATCTATAGGTTGCGCTTTATTGATGATCTGGCCAATGAGTGGTTTGCCCAAAAGGTCTTTGAACGGGCCTTCAGGTTTATCGCCAACGGCAACACCTATACCGCCAACTTCGTTATTGTTCTGAATATCGTTAGCGCCAAAAAAGATATAGTATTTACCGTCTTTTTCAGTTACTGCCGGAGCCCACATGGCACGTTTAGCCCACTTTACAGCGGCAGTATCGATAATGCGGGGATGCTTAGTCCAGTTAACCAGATCGGGCGATGAAAAGGCATCCATAAATACCTGGTCGTTATATTTAGCCGAATAGGTTGGATATACCCAGTATTGTTTATTGAAGATTTTGGCTTCCGGGTCGGCATACCAACCTTCAACAATAGGGTTACCTGATGTTTTCTTCTCCTGTGCTAATGCCTTATTTTCAGATATGATAATTGCCGCACCAAACGTTGCCAGTAAAACCAGTTTTTTAGGAATGATCATTGGGAAATAGATTTTGGTCTAAGATATTAAAATAGATAAAACGTTTTAGTGATGAGGCACGAATTTATTCGAATTGAAGCGAATTACACGAATTAAGAATCCTGTTCCCCGCCGGCATCCTCTGTGAGAGCCCTAAAGGAACAGAGTTCGTGTAATTCGATTAAATTCAATACCCCAAATGGTATTCGTGAAAACTTTTTAATTACCCGTATTCTGCTGTTTCGGCTTCTTTTTGCCCCAGCGACGGTTAGGTTTCCTTTTGGCATCTCCTTGAGGCTGTTCGGGCTTCAGGGGCTGTATCGTGGCCAGTTCATCCGGCAGCGCCATCAGCTTTATCGGTTTTTCAATCAGTTTTTCAATATTTTTAAGCTTGCGCTCATCGCGGTGGTTAACGAAGGTTATTGCGGTACCGGTGGTAGCGGCGCGGGCCGTACGACCAATACGGTGAATATAATCTTCCGGATCGCCGGGAACATCGTAGTTAATCACCAGGTCGATGCCCTCCACATCAATGCCGCGCGAAAGGGCGTCGGTACCGATGATAACCGGTAATTGCTTGTTTTTGAATTTAAGGAGAATCTCTTCGCGCTCTTTCTGCTCCAGATCGGAGTGGAAAGACATGGCGTTGATTTTGATAGCCTTAAGTTCTTTGTATAGCGCTTTAACGATCTCCTTGCGTGATGCAAAGATGATGATGCTTGTAAATGCCGAATCTTTCAGAATATGCTGTACCAGCGGCGTTTTTTGCTGATCATGAACCCGGTAAACCTGCTGATCGATCCCTACAGCCGGCTGTGAGATAGCGATATTGATCTGCTCCGGATCTTTCAAAATAGCTTTTGCCAATGAGCGGATGCGGCCGGGCATGGTGGCAGAAAACAACAGCGTTTGCCTTTCTTTAGGCAGATAGCTGATGATCTTCATGATATCATCAGAAAATCCCATATCCAGCATCCGGTCGGCCTCATCAAGCACCAAATGGGTAAGGTGATTAAGCTTCAGCACGCCCGATGTAAGGTGGGCTATCAGTCTGCCGGGGGTAGCAACAATAATATTTACATTGTTTTGAATGCCGCGGCGCTGTTGTTCGTAAACAATGCCGTCGCCGCCGCCAAAAACAGCAATAGAGCTGATACCGGTAAAATAGGCAAGGCCTTCAACCTGCTGATCTATTTGCTGGGCAAGCTCACGGGTTGGGGCAAGTATAAGGGCACTGGTATGGTGTTTATTTGTTTTGCTGATGCTGTTTAAAACAGGAAGCAAGTAAGCGCCGGTTTTACCTGTACCGGTTTGAGCGCATGCAATCAGGTCGCGCCCTTCCATAATGGCCGGGATGGCCATAGATTGTATGGGTGTGGGGTTTACGAAACCCATGCTCTCTACACCTTCAAATAATTGCTCGTTAAATTTAAAATCCTGGAAAGTCACTATATCTTATAAGTAAATTATGCAAGGTATAAAAATTTAACGGCAAATGAGGGTTTTAGCATTAATTGACCTTCCCTTAAAGGGGCAAAATAAATCCGGTCACCTTTTATATGACACTCAACTTACCTGTACAATCAATTCAAAAATATATTTTTGAAAACCTATGAATATTATCACTCAAACACCACGCTTGCTGATCCGTGAATTTACAGCCGAAGATGAAGAACTTGTTACCGCAATAGATGCCGATGACCGGCTTACTCAATATGTGAAAAAACGTACTCCGCAAGAGAGTAAACAGGTTTTTAAAGATACGCTTAAGGAATACCAGAACGGATCGGGCCTGGGCAGATGGGGGATTTTTAATATCACAGATAACGATTTTATAGGTGTTTGCGCCCTTAAACCAAGCGATTACGACAAGAGCCGCATTGAACTGGGCTACCGGCTGCACCTCAAATACTGGGGACAAGGCATAGCTACCGAACTTGCCGAAGCACTGATCAGTTATGGATTCAATGATATAGGGCTAAAAGAGATTTGCGCCGTTACCCATCCGCAAAACGCAGCATCACAAAGGGTGCTGATTAAAGCCGGTTTTGTACGGGAAGGGATTGTGTTTTGGTATGGGGAAGATGTGCCGTTTTTTAGGGTGAAAAACCCCACCCAACCCTCCCCGGAAGGGAGGGCTTAAAGACATTTATTAAAAGTCTCCCCCATTGGGGGGAGATTTAGAGGGGGTGTAACTCTTTAATAATATCCTTACACCCGTTTTCAATCAATTCAAAAACCGGTTCAAACTGGTTATCGTCATAGTATGGATCGGGAACAACCTTATCACCTAAAAGGAGTTTTACTTTGGCAGCCTGTTCTTCGTTGCGGGCCATGTCAAGCACATCGCTCAGGTTATTACGGTCCATCACAAAAATATGGTCGAACTCGTCAAAGTCGCTTCGTTTAAACTGGCGGCAAATTTGTTTGCTGATATCAATGCCGTGGTTCCGTGCTACGCGGATTGAACGTCTGTCGGGCGCTTCGCCCACATGCCATCTTCCGGTACCCGCCGAATCAACATCCCAGCCAAGTCCATTTTCATCTGCCAGGTGCTGCATAACCCCCTCCGCCAGCGGCGAACGGCATATATTACCCAGGCATACCATTAGTATTTTCATTTTTTTGAGGTAAAAGGCGAAAGGATAAAGGCAAAAGGTTTAGGCAGAAAAGCAACCTTTTACCTTTCAGCTTTAACCTTTCACCTCAAAGAACTATCCAAATATCTGGTTCAGTAAACCGGCCAAACGTACGCCGGCTTTAACCATTTGCTGGTTAAGGGTTGCTATATGGCTAAAGTTGTATTTGTAACCAAGTTTATCACCGGTTTTAGTTTCGGAATACAGTTTATCTGCCATCTGGTTGCTTTCGTATATCCACTGGCTCATTGGCGCTTTTTGTAGTTCAGTACGCTGAGCGGCTGTTGTGTGGTTTATCATCGCGGTATACTCGGTGTAGCTTAATTGCTGAAGGTCAATCAACTCGCTGTCCCAAACCGAGTGCAGGTTGCTGTCTTTACCAAACCATTGTACCTTTACATCGTTACCGCCCTTATCGCTCAGGTGACCGGTGTGCAGCGGTTGGTGTACATCCTCAACAATATGGATCAGCATGCGCAGGTAAAGCAGCCTATTGGTTTTGGTAGTAGTTTTCTTTTTAAGTTCGGCCACCAGGAAATTCATTTTGGTATAGGCATCGGTAATCGTATCAGCCTTTAAATAGCCCTGTAGCTCAGGATAAGTGTAAGCTTTTTCCAGGTTGATAAAATGCCAGTTATACAGGTAATTGTAAGCCGGGTCTGATTTAATAAAATCGGCCCAGTTGCTGGTAATGGCAATCGACTCATTACCCAAAATGGCTTGAATAGCTTTACGGGCTTTGGTGGTTAGGTAGCTATCTGCAACCTGGCCGCAAATGCGGTGCCCATTAGTACCCCAGGCCATGCTTTGCAGGGGGATATAAAATATCGCCACCAGCAATAAAAGTTTTTTTAAGGTTCGTGTTTTCATTACAATGGTTTTGGAATGCAGCTTGTTCTTTTTATTAAATGCGCGTTAATAGGTATTACGTTGGATGTACTTACAAACCGGATCAGCGAGTCGCTTTGCTTATGAACCTTAAAATATTCTTCATAATCACCAAACCTGAAACAGCCCTGTTCATTTTTATATGAGCCATCGGCATTGCAAAACTGCCCCTTAATGTGGAGAGTGTCCCGCCGTTGCGAGTACGTTCCGCGTACATATTCATCCCAATGGCCTTTGCTCATACACGTATCAGCCCCGTAATTAACCTTGCTAACGGTACTAATCTTCAAAAGAAATGAATCACAGCTGAATTTAATATCATATAGCGAATATGTTACCAGGCTTTTTTGCGCAGGTACGGAATCTTGTTTCCACTCGCCCTGCAAATAACCCTCGCCGGGCGTTTGTTTATCCGGGTTCATGGTACAGGAGGTTATTATGAGGCAAAAGGCGAAAGGTAAAAGGCGAAAGGCTTTTTTTAAGCTGAAAGCTGAAGGCAGAAGGCTTAAAGCCTTAGTTATTGAGAGATAGCGCAAATTAAAGCGTTTTGGCATAAACTGCATGCATTAAAAAGCCCCTCTCCATCCGGAGAGGGGTTTGGGGTGAGGCTTATTTTAAACTGCCTATCATATTTTCGGGGCGAACCCACTCGTCAAACTGCTCGTTGGTTAGTAAGCCTAAACCAATAGCAGCTTCGCGCAGTGAACTGCCGTTTTTAAGGGCTGTTTTAGCAATTTTTGCCGCGTTTTCATAGCCAATATGCGGGTTAAGCGCAGTTACCAGCATTAATGAGTTTTCAAGGTGCTTTTTAATACCTTCGTAATTTGGCTCAATGCCTACAGCGCAATGATCATTGAATGACACGCAGGCATCACCAATTAACCTTGCCGATTGCAGGAAGTTTGCCGCCATAACCGGTTTAAATACATTCAGCTCGTAATGGCCGTTTGAGCCACCGATAGAAATAGCCACGTCATTCCCCATAACCTGTGCAGCTACCATCGTAACAGCTTCGTTTTGGGTAGGGTTAACTTTACCCGGCATAATTGATGAGCCTGGTTCGTTATCCGGAATATGGATCTCGCCAATGCCCGAACGCGGACCAGAAGCCAGCATCCTGATATCGTTAGCAATTTTCATTAATGAAACCGCAATTTGTTTCAAAGCGCCATGACTTTCAACAATGGCATCATGAGCGGCAAGAGCTTCAAATTTATTTTCTGCTGTGATGAACGGCAAGCCGGTAAACTGGGCAATGTACTCAGCAACTTTTACATCATAACCTTTAGGCGTGTTGATCCCTGTACCTACAGCCGTACCACCAAGGGCCAGTTCTGAAAGGTGATCAAGCGTATTACGCAATGCTTTTAAGCCGTGGTTCAACTGTGAAACATAACCTGAAAACTCCTGGCCTAAGGTAAGCGGGGTAGCATCCATCAAATGGGTACGCCCGATTTTAACTACGGATTTGAAAGCCTCGACCTTAGCCTGCAAGGTATCGCGCAGTTTTTCGATACCCGGAATGGTTACATCAATCAGGATCTTGTATGCCGCAATGTGCATAGCAGTTGGGTAGGTATCGTTTGATGATTGTGATTTGTTCACGTCATCATTCGGGTGAATAAAGGTTTTGCCTTCGCCCAGTTTATTGCCTTGTAATACGTGTGCACGGTTAGCAACAACCTCGTTCACGTTCATGTTTGATTGCGTGCCCGAGCCTGTTTGCCAGATCACCAGCGGAAACTCCGAAGCCAGTTCGCCGGCCAGGATCTCGTCGCAAACCTGTGCTATCAGGTCGCGTTTTTCAGCCGGTAAAACACCTAAATCGGTATTGGTAAAAGCGGCAGCCTTTTTCAGGTATGCGAAAGCGTCGATAATTTCCTTTGGCATTGACGCTTCCGGACCAATTTTAAAATTATTGCGTGAGCGTTCGGTTTGCGCTCCCCAGTATTTGTCGGCAGGTACCTGTACCTCGCCCATGGTATCGTGTTCGGTTCTGAAACTCATGGTATTAAATTTTGCAGGGGCAAAGTTATGTTTTTATATGATGCGGGGGAATGCAGGGTGTAAACTTTTTGATAGGATAAATATATAAAGCCAAGCACAGGGAAACTGCTTTTAACCACATACGAATTGAAAAACAATAAATGAAAATTTTTCACACTAATTTTTACGTATTAATCGAATTACACGAATTGAATCAATTTAAGATTCGTGTAATTCGATTAATTGTGGAGCGCTTGCAAAGCATTTGTGTTGAAATTTTTCAGCATGAGATTAGTAATAAAGAGCGAATTATTTTAAATGCTCTTTCCCTGTAGCCAAGCACAGGGAATGAGCATTGCGATTTTTACTATGCCGGTTTAAAAATTGACATAAAAATCCTAACAATCCCAAAATCCTAAAAATCATGGTTCAGATATGGGCGTTGCCTCCGGCCGGGCTTTCCGCTCATACGCCTGCAGGCATTATGCTCGTGGGCCGGTATCCGCTTCAATCCCTAACGCAAATTGGGATTTAATTGAGCAATTCCATTTATTAAATCATGGCTACCACTTCACATCCTCAATTTTCACAACCTTGTAATCAAAGCCCAACCTTTTAGCGTTCTGTTCAACAGTTTGATCAAAACCGGCTTGCTTACGGCGTTCATTTACACCTGCCGCGTCTTTTATCGGCCAAACATAATAACCAATTTTTTGGCCGTTACGTAATGGCTTTGACGTAGCCTGCGAACCGTAGATTTGCTCTTTACCTTCATACATCAGCTGCCTGTCGAGCATCATGGCGTACAACCTGAAAGGCAGTTCTTTGTTTTCGGCAGCGGTTTTCATGAGGGGCATGTATTGATTTATTTTAGGTGAGTGCTGGATTACGTACCAAGCTGCCTCATTGGTTGGTTCTCCAACAAGCGATTTGCCGGGATAGCCGTATTTCGCAAATACATTCTCGATAAAAATCAAATTGGTCGAATCGGCCTGGCTCTGAAGCTTCCAGTAATAGCCTGTAGCTTCTTCCGGTTTAACCGGTAATGTTTTCAACACCGAATCCTTTTTGCTCGGATCCATCAGATAAGTTAAGATCTCGCGATATTTCTGATCAAGTGCCAATACGCTGTCAAGCTGTCTCTTTAAAACAGGGTTAAACTTTTGTTGAGCAGATGCTGTGCCTGCCGTTATAATTAACAACACGATGATCAGGTTTTTCATGGTCAATGAGGTTTAAGCAAATAAACGCAAAAACCTGTATTACAAGTATAAGCTATCCGCCTTTTCAAATAGCTTTTTGTTGCATTCGGTAGCCCCTAACGAATAGTTAAACCGCGAAAGCGCATACAGCAGCGGCAGCTTGGCCGGCGCTATTTCATTTTGCTGCAGATCGTTGAGCCAGTCGGCCCCGTCAAACTCTGCCCGGTATTTTTTTTCGAGGCGATCATAGATCCGGTAGGCATCATCATAGCTAAGCCACTCCGGTTTGATGTACAGACCGGTGAGGTCGCCCATTTTTTTTCGTTCCTCCGCTTCTGCCGTATCGGCGCTGCCAAATACAAAATAAAAATATAACCACAGGGCCAGGCCAATGGTCCCGATTAACAAAGCGGTTGAATCCCTTTCGCTAAAAAAGAAGATGAAAGCAATAAAGGCTATGATCACCGAAAACATGCGGGCGTAGCCTGCAATGATGCTTTGATGGTTGAGCGGAATATTAAACCCGTTACGGCTTCGCCAGGCCGATCGGGTTACCAGCATGGAGCTGGTTGGGAACAGCGGAATGCCAATAACCACAAATTTGGTCTCTATCCACTGCCCGTTAACCTCATGCACTTTGCCCAAAAACAATGATCCTATTAACATATCAGGTATAATTTAGTCGCGTTATTATAAACCACAACTTATAAAAGTGCTTTTAAACAAATGTTAAATATTTATTAAAAACTAAATATTAGTAAATGGCACTCCAATTACCTGTGTTTCTTATTTTACAAATAAGAAAATCAAACTTAATTAACTAAAAAATGTTAACTGTAAAAACAAATACATAAACACTACTATGAAAAAGTTAAGTTTAATTGCAATGATGGCCCTGGCGGCATTATCATTCCAGGCCTGTAAAGGCGGAGCAAAAAGCGGTAGCGGCGATAGCACAGCAGCTGCAACAACTGACACTGCCGACAGTGCCAACAAAGTAAAAGACACAACTACTACCGGTGCTACAGGCATTGCCGTTACCGCCGATGATGCAAAATTTGCAACCGAAGCGGCCAATGCCGGCTTAGCCGAAGTTGCTGTTGGCCAGTTGGCCAGCGAAAAGGCAACCAATGCCAAAGTAAAAGATTTTGCTAAAATGATGGTTACTGACCACAGTAAAGCAAACGACGAACTAATGGCCATAGCCAAAACCAAAAACATTACCCTGCCATCGGCACCTGATGATGAGCATCAGAAAATGAAAGCCGACCTGGCAGCCAAATCTGGTGCTGATTTTGACAAGGACTATGTTGATGCTATGGTTAAAGGCCATAAAAAAGTTGAATCACTGTTTGAAGATGCTTCAAAAAATTGCAAAGATGCCGACCTTAAAGCATTTGCAGCTAAAACATTACCTGTTATCCAGCACCATTTAGCCGAAATTGAAGCTATTCAAAAAGGCATGAAGTAATCAGCTATTGATTAATTCAAGACAGAAAAAGGGAGATGTAACAATCTCCCTTTTTCTGTTTAATTCCCTTGTACAGGTGTAGCTAAAACGATACTTTTAACACAGCAAAATCTACTTTAATATGTCGAAACCAATAGTAACCGGCCTCATGGCCTATGGAATGTCGGGCAGGATTTTTCATGCCCCGTTTTTAACTACCAATCCGGGCTTTACTTTTAAGGCCGTGGTTGAGCGCCATGAAAAAAAAGCCGGCAAAAAATACCCGGATGTGATCAGCCATGATAGCATCGACCAGCTGCTGAATGACGAGGAAATAGAGCTCATCATCGTTAATACCCCTAACAACACCCACTTTGATTATGCTGTACAAGCTCTAAATGCGGGTAAACATGTATTGATTGAGAAGCCCGCAGCCGTAACTTCAAGCGAGGTGAAAGCGCTGTATGATCTGGGTAAAAAGCTTGATTTGAAAGTGATGATCTATCAAAACCGCCGTTATGACAGCGGTTTCCTTTCGGTAAAGGAGGTGATTGAAAGCGGCAGGTTAGGTGAGTTGATCGAGGTTCATTTCAGGCTGGACAGGTACCGCATGGCCATCGGTGCAAAACAATTCAAGGAAACGGCGGGCGTTCCGGGCGGTGGCCTTACCTATGATCTGGGAGCCCATTTGGTTGATAACGCCATCAGTATCTTTGGAAGGCCGTTGAGCTACGAAAAAACTACCGCTGCATTCAGGCCAAACTCGCAGGTTGACGATTATTTCAATATCCACCTTAAATATCCTAATCAGCTTAATGTATACCTAACCTCGGGGTTGCTCATTGCCGAGCATACTTATGGCTTTGTGGTACATGGCACATTAGGCAGCTTTGTAAAAATGCGTACCGATGTACAGGAAGCACAGCTTGATGCCGACATGATGCCTACCGACGAAGGTTTTGGCATCGAACCCGAAGGCAGCGACGGTAAACTGGTGCTTATGGGGGCCGATGGGCAGAAGACCGTGGAATGGATAAAGTCACCCAAAGGTAATTATAACGGCATATTTGATGCCGTATATCATACCGTGCGCGAAAATGCGTTATTCCCGGTAACCGAGGAGCATGTCGCCTGGCAAATTGAATTGCTTGAAAGCTAAAAATGTTGTAACTATGCTTATTAAATGCTAATTAAAATAATGAAGAAACTGTATTTACTGCTTTGTCTGATTATTGCCGCCGGGTGCAGCCAGGCACAAACGCCACCTGCTAACTCGGGCTTACCGCCATATCACATCCTCACTACAGACAGTGTTTACGTTACTCCTGCCAACCTGAAAAAAAACAAACCGGTAATGGTGATCTATTTTTCGCCCGATTGCAGCCATTGCCAGCACCTGATGTATGATCTGAAACCCGAGCTGCCCAAATTAAAAAATGTGCAGATAGTGATGATCACTTTCATGCCTATGCTTAAAGGGATCCAAACTTTCCAGCGCGATTTTGACCTGGCCAAATACCATAACATCACCATTGGTACCGAAGGTTATACCTACGTTGTGCAAAAGTTTTACAGCGTACAAACCACCCCATACATAGCCATTTATGATAAGTATGGTAAATTATTCCAGTCGTACCCAAAAGTGCCAAAAATTCCGGTGTTGATGGAAACGCTTAAAAAAGTATAAAGTAGCTAACTTATAGCTCAAGCCGGTTAATGCAACGTTAACCGGCTTTTTTGTTTAATGTCCCATCAGGATCTCTCGCAGTCTGAGTTACCCTACAAAACTTTTTTGTCGTTTAATCAGCAAGGTGTGTTGTTTTGCCCCGCTGGGGCAAAGGATATTTTTATAACTTTCATGCTACAAACCTTTTGCACCTCTGTTGCACTTGCTTTTAAGTATATTTCAATTAATGTTGTTTAATAAAATATACAAATCCCCCAGAGGGGGCAACTTACTTAAACTCGCAGCGGCCATAAGAAGATCATAAAGCAATCAACAAAATCAAAGCCAATCAACAGTACCGATTACGCTTCATAATAGTTACCTTTGCGGCCAATATTTAAGTTGACGATGAAGAATACCGCATTAACCGATATCCACGTAAAAGCCGGTGCCAAAATGGTTCCATTTGCCGGTTACAACATGCCCGTTCAATACACAGGCATTAACGCCGAGCACGAAACCGTGCGTAAAGCCGTTGGTGTTTTTGATGTAAGCCACATGGGCGAATTCATTTTAAAAGGAGAGAACGCGCTTGATCTGATTCAGCGGGTAACCAGTAACGATGCCTCAAAACTATACGATGGCAAAGTGCAGTACTCATGCCTGCCGAATGAAAACGGCGGTATTGTTGACGACCTGCTGGTTTACCGGATCGACGAAAAAACCTATATGCTGGTGGTTAACGCTTCAAATATTGAAAAAGACTGGGACTGGATCTCCAAATACAATACCAAGGGTGTAGATATGAAAAACATATCCGACC
Organism: Mucilaginibacter sp. SG538B; assembly: GCF_013376065.1. Lineage (NCBI taxonomy): Bacteria > Pseudomonadati > Bacteroidota > Sphingobacteriia > Sphingobacteriales > Sphingobacteriaceae > Mucilaginibacter > Mucilaginibacter sp. SG538B. Next base: position 372,946 of record NZ_JABMJI010000002.1, on the reverse strand, counting down.
GGACTTCATTGCTGGCTATCCAGGGTCCCAAAGCTGCCGAAGCTTTACAAAGCCTTACCGAGGTAGATTTGGTATCGATGGAATACTACACCTTTAAAAAAGGAACTTTTGCCGGTGTTGACAATGTATTGATATCAGCTACAGGCTATACCGGTGCAGGCGGCTTCGAGATCTATTTTGAAAATCAATATGCGGAGCAGATCTGGGATGCAATTTTCAAAGCCGGCGAGCCTTTTGGTATTAAGCCAATTGGTTTAGGCGCACGTGATACCTTACGTTTGGAAATGGGTTTCTGCCTATATGGTAACGACATTGATGATAACACCTCACCGCTTGAAGCCGGGTTAGGCTGGGTAACAAAATTCAATAAAGAATTCACTAATGCTGAAGCATTACAGGCACAAAAACAAGCTGGTGTAAACCGCAAACTGGTAGGTTTTGAAATGATAGACCGCGGTATTCCCCGCCATGATTATTTAATTGTTGATGCCGATGGCAATACCATAGGTAAAGTAACTTCAGGCACACAATCGCCATCGCTACAAAAAGCTATTGGTATGGGCTATGTAGATACTGCTTTCGCCAAAGAGGGCACCGAGATCTACATCAGCATCAGGGATAATAAAATTAAAGCGCAGATTGTAAAACCTCCGTTTTATAAAGCCCCCTAACCCCCTAAAGGGGGAACTACCTTCAAAGTTTTCTAAATTAATTAAACACAAATGTCTGAAAATACAACTACTCAAACTCCCCCTTCAGGGGGCCGGGGGGCACACGTTTGCCTAACCCCTGCATTACTGCCACTGTTTAATGTGGAGGATTATATTGTAGTGGTTATTGATATTTTCAGGGCAACATCATCTATATGTTATGGTATTGAAAACGGTGCTGAGGCTATTATACCGGTATCACAAGTTGAGGAGTGTGCCGCGTATAGAGAGAAAGGGCTGGATTACCTTCTTGCCGCCGAGCGCGACGGATCGGTAGTTGATGGTTTTGATTTTGGCAACTCGCCATTTTCATATACTAAAGAAAAGGTAGCCGGTAAAACAATAGTGTTAACCACTACCAACGGCACACATGCACTGCATTTATCGCGCAGCGCAAAAAGAATTGTTATTGGTTCGTTCCTGAACCTTTCCGCTTTAAGCAACTGGATTAATACCCAAAACGAAAATGTGCTGCTGGTGTGTGCCGGCTGGAAAAACAATTTCAATTTGGAGGATACCCTGTTTGCCGGTGCCGTAATTGAGCAGTTAAAAGATAAAGGATTTGTACTGGACGATGCCGCCTTAGCCGCTAACGATCTCTTCCAGGTTGGTAAAAGCGATATCAACGGATATCTCAAAAAAACATCACACGGCGAACGCCTTAAAAAATTAGGCATCGAAAAAGATATCGAGTTTTGTTTACAGGTTGATTTGACAACTGCCATTCCTGTTTTGGAAGGGGAGAAACTGGTGAAGTTGGCGGTGTAATAAAAAACGTCATTGCGAGGCACGAAGCAATCCCAAACGATACAGGGCGGACCTGCCAATAGGGGATTGTTTCGTGCCTTACAGCAAAAATAGAAATCGTTGATGCCTCGAAAGAGCCGGCGTAAGTAAGCACCCCCTTTAGGGGGCGGGGGGGGCAGCAAACTCCACAAGCGCCTTTTCAATCCTGCTGATGGTTTCTTCTTTACCAAGCAGGGCGACAATATCAAACACATGTGGACCAAACTTGCCGCCAACCAGCATAATGCGGAAAGGCAGCATTACATCGCCAACTTTTAAACCTTTTTCTTCGGCAAGGGCTTTGAATTTAGCTTCCAGGTCATGCGCTTCAATAACTGCTTCGTTATTTAGCAAGGCGATAAACGCATGATAAAACGCTGTTTTGGCATCAGTCCATTTAGGTTTTACCGCGTTAAGGTCATACTCCCTGGGCTGCTCAAAAAAGAAACCCGCCTGCTGGTAAAAATCAGGCATTAGTACGCAACGGTCTTTAATTAAACCGATAACCTTGGCCAAATACTCATCATCATTAACGTTAACACCCTTATCAGCAAATACTTTTATAACATCTGACTTCAGACTTTCGACTTCAGACCTCTTAATCCACTCGGCGTTGAACCATTTGGCTTTCTCAAAATCAAACTTGGCGCCCGATTTGTTAACGCGCTCTATCGAGAATTTTTCTATCAATTCGTCAAGCGTAAAAATCTCCTGCTCGGTACCGTCGTTCCAGCCCAAAGTTGCCAGCAGGTTCAGGAAAGCTTCCGGTAAAAAACCTAATTCACGGAAACCCGGCGTCAACCCGCCTGTTTTTGCATCAAACCAGTTCATGGCATACACCGGGAAACCCAGTCGGGCTCCATCACGTTTGCTCAGTTTACCGTGACCATCCGGTTTCAGGATTAACGGTAAATGCGCCCATTGTGGCATATCGGCCTTCCAGCCCAGATATTCCCAAAGCAGCAAATGTACCGGGGCCGACGGCAGCCATTCTTCGCCACGAAAAGCATGCGTGATCTTCATCAGATAATCGTCAACCACAACGGCCAGGTGATAAGTAGGCATGCCATCGGCTTTTAATAACACTTTATCATCAACCAGGCCGGTTTCAAAGCTCACATATCCGCGAATCATATCATTGAAACTCACTGTTTCACCCTCCGGCATTTTAATGCGGATGACATGCGGCGTACCTGCATCAAGCAAGGCATCAACCTCGTGCTGAGGCAATGAAAGCGAGTTTCTTAGGGTATGGCGATAGGCCAGGCCGTACTGAAAATTGGGGATCTCCTTCCGGTTTTTGTCCAGCTCTTCGGCGGTATCAAAGGCATAATAAGCATGCCCTTCCATAACCAGGCGTTCGGCATATTCGCGGTAAAGTGGTTTACGCTCGCTTTGGCGATATGGCGCGTAAGGGCCGCCGGCAACCGGGCTTTCGTCGGGCTGAAGGCCGCACCATTTAAGGCAATCTAAAATATATTCTTCGGCACCTTCCACATAGCGGGTTTGGTCGGTATCCTCAATTCGCAAAACAAAATCACCGCCATGTTTTTTGGCGTATAAATAGTTAAACAACACGGTGCGCACACCGCCAAGGTGTAAACCACCGGTAGGGCTTGGCGCAAAACGGACTCTTACTTTTTTATCGGTCATGATGGGGGCAAAGATATGCTTTAAGTCGGAAAGTCCGGAAGTCCGCTGTCCGAAAGTCGGAAGGATGGTACAGGCTGAAAAACCTACAATTTGAAAGTTTAACCATATGCAAATCCTCACTTTTCAACTTACGGACTTTCGGACAGCGGACTTCCGGACTACCTCCAACAAAAATTATATTTTACAAAGCAATTTTACGTTATTTGGGCTGTGCCCAGCATGAACCCATATCAACAGAAAAAACGTTGGAAATATTTACTTCTTGCATTTGCCGTGGTAATTGCAATTGGCTCATTGCTTTATACCCGTTACCTGGTAAAAAACATTGAACGTTCGGAACGTACCCGGGCCCAGGTTTGGGCCATAAGTATGCGCCAGATCCTTGCCTCAGATGATAATGACTTTTTAAACTATGTAATAGCCGTGCGCGATAGCCTTACCGTACCCGCCATTGTAACAGATGGAAAAGGCGAAATAGTTTTACAGCGAGGCTTAGACACCACAAAGACTTTTATCAAGCTGGAAGCCGAAAACAACAAGAGGAAAAAATACGATCCGGCTTACTTTAAAGAAGAGCTCGCCTATATGAAGGGTCAGCATCCTCCTATTAAACTCCAGGTTTTGGGAGAAGAAAACCTTGTTTACTATAAAGATTCGGCGTTGCTTACACAGCTGCGCTTATTCCCTTATGTACAGCTCACGGTAATTGCTATATTTTTATTGATGGCGTATACAGCCTTCAGTTCATCGCGTAAATCAGAGCAGGACCAGGTTTGGGTTGGTTTAGCCAAAGAAACTGCTCATCAGTTGGGTACGCCTATATCATCGCTTATTGCATGGATTGAGCTGATGAAAGAGAAATTTAATGCCGAAGACGATGTGCTGGTGGCCGAAATGGAGAATGACGTAAAGCGCCTTGAAATTGTGGCCGATCGCTTTTCAAAGATTGGCTCCAAACCGGTATTGGACGAGCACGGAGTTTATGCCGTAGTGAAAGATTTTGTTGATTATTTCAAGGTACGTGTTAGTAAAAACATCAGCTTTGAAATGACGGGTAATCCGCACCTCAAGGCCGGGCTCAATATTCCACTATTTGACTGGGTATTGGAAAATTTGCTGAAGAATGCTGTTAATGCCATTGAGGGTAAGGGAAGCATTAAGGTTGAGATTAGTGGCAATAAAGTTAAAAACCAGATTTTTATTGATGTTACAGATACCGGCAAAGGCATCTCCCGTTCTAAATTTGATACCGTTTTCCAACCTGGGTATACCACCCGTAAACGCGGCTGGGGATTAGGCTTGTCGCTCACCAAACGCATAATAGAGAATTACCATAACGGGCAGATCTTTGTGAAAGATTCGGAAATAGGTAAAGGAACAACCTTCAGGATAGTACTAAAAAACACGCGCAATGATAACAAAACCAAAACCAGGTGATTATTCGCCATTTGCAGCGGGATATGTGGGCCTTGTTGGCGACAATGATGTAATTAACATGCTTGAACAGCAAATGGATAACAGTTACCAGCTATTCAGTAATTTAACCGATGAGCAGGGACTATATGCTTATGCACCCGGCAAATGGACAGTTAAGCAGGCATTGGGCCATATGATAGACACCGAACGTACCTTTGCCTATCGTGCCCTCGTGTTTTCGCGCAATCATATCGAACTGCCGGGTTTTGACCAGGATATTTATGTTAACAATACCGATTTCAACCGTCAAAATATAAAAGACCTTGCCGAAGAGTTCCGTGCATTGCGCCAGGCAAACCTTTATATGATTAAAGCATTCAGCAATGAGCAGCTAAATCGTAACGGTATTGCCAGCAACCATTTGTTTACCGTTGCCGCATTTGTATTTATGCTGGCCGGGCATGAGCGCCATCATTTAAATTTATTTAAAGAGCGGTACGGGATAGGGTAAGGTATTTATATCGCACATCGTAAGGCCATTAAACATAAAGACTTACGAAGTTTTTAAAACTTCGTAAGTCTGGGCTCTCCAACCTGCCCCGGGGGGGCGATTTTTTATTTCTCTTTGTACAATTCTTCTTTATCCAGCACTTCTCTTTTCTCGATGCGGTATGATAAAAACAAGCCGGCCCCTCCAAAAATAGCGATCAATGCTACGTATAAAAAGAAAACATCATCGTCAAAACTATTGAATATGCCACGGTTTAAAACGTAGGCCAAAAATAGCCCGATACCCGAACCAATAAGCAGTAAGCCCCATTTTAAATTTTGGTAAGGAGCCGATTGCGGTTTATAACTCCTCGGATCCATGTTTCGTTCAATCATAGCTAATTTCTCCCGTTTGTTTAAGTAAACGATCCCGAAGATCATTGCGAATAAGCTGAGGGGTATTATAATTCCTGCTAATACGCCCAATTCACCTGCGCCCATAATATTTGTTTTTTTAATTAAGTTAATATTGTTTTTTCTCTCTGTAAATACGCCATTGCGGTGTATTTGTAAGCTATGACCACATGTTTTTTAAACAGGTTACACCCTGACTGAAAAAAATTATTACTTCCCTTTAGGAGGGCATTTATTAACTTTGCCTTAATGATAAGTGCGGCTACTCCTTTTAACCTGCTGGGGCAGGATCTTTTATTATTACCACAAAAAGCTATTTACTGGCAGCAGCAAAGCGCCCTGATAATTGCCGATGTGCATTTGGGCAAAGTGGGCCATTTCCGTAAGGCCGGCATAGCAATACCGCGGGATATGGAGCAAAGTGACCTGGCCGTACTTTCCGATCTTATTTATGAACACAAGCCGGAAAAGTTAATTTTTTTGGGCGATCTGTTCCACAGCGATATGAATAACGATTGGGATTGGTTTATCCTTTGGCGCAGCCAGTTCCCCGCGTTACAGATCATGCTGGTCCGCGGCAACCATGATATCATTGCAGATAAGCATTATCATAACCTGAATATCGAACTGCACGACGAACTGTTGATCGGCCCCTTCCTCATGATGCACCATCCGATTGCCAATGACCGGGACGAAAAAGCGGGTTACGTTTTTTGCGGGCATATCCACCCTGGGGTAAACTTAAGCGGCCGGGCACGTCAAAGCATTACATTGCCTTGCTTTGCCTTCGGCAATAAACAGGGAATTTTACCATCCTTCGGAAAATTTACCGGGCGGGTAGCTATCCGGAGCCTTCAAAACGACAGGATCTTTGCCGTTTTGAAAGATAAGGTTGTGGCTATAGCCTGATTTTTATCTACAAAATGCACTAAATCCATCGAATTCCCTGTCATAGTATTGTATTTGGTTGTTGAATACCAGGACATTATTTTAGATTGATTCTAAATAGCTTTTTGGTCTCCAATAAGCCAAAACCTCTTCTATGTTTTGTTATTTAATAAATACTTTTGCCTAATAAATCCAATTCATAATGAGCGAATTCAAACAAACCTTAAACTCGTCGCTGGGCAAAAAGCTGATCATGGCTTTAACAGGCTTGTTTCTGTGTACCTTTTTAATTGTGCACGTAGGCGGCAACCTGTTGTTGTTTAACAACGATAACGGTTTCAGTTTTAACGTGTATGCCAACTTCCTTACGCATTTTCCGCCTATTGAAGTTATAGCATACCTGTTGTACCTTTCTATTTTAGTGCATGCACTATACGGTTTGATCCTGACTGTCAAGAACCGTAAAGCTCGCCCTGTACGTTATGCGGTAGCGGCAAAATCTGATGCCTCATGGTCATCAAAAAACATGGGCCTGCTGGGTTCAGTCCTGTTCCTGTTCATCGTTATCCATATGGGCGATTTCTGGTTCCGTTACCACAACGACAAAACCATGGGCTTTAAAGAGTACCGTACCGATCTGGCAACAGGCGAAACAAAGGTTAGCGATTACACACCGGCAAATGCTGAGTTCAGCCACTCTGTATCAACCGAAAACAATGTTGAAGTTGTAAGGGTAAAAGACCTGCACGCGCGTGTTGCTTACAGTTTCAGCAACATTATCTACGTTATATTTTACGTAATAGCCATGGGCGCTGTAGCATTTCACTTGTTACATGGTTTCCAGAGCGCGTTCCGTACGCTGGGCTGGGTACACCGTAAATATACGCCGGTAGTTTACTTTATTGGTACATGGCTGTTTGCAGTTATCATTCCGCTGCTTTTTGCCGCCATGCCGGTTTATTATTACTATTTATCAACCCAGGGAGCTCACTAAGTTTAGCTGGCCAAAAGCCACAAACATAAATACAAAGAAGAGATGACATTAGATGCTAAAATTCCTCAAGGCCCATTAGCCGAAAAATGGAGCAAGCATAAATTTGATCTGAAGCTGGTTAACCCCGCCAACAAGCGTAAATACGATATCATCATTGTAGGTACCGGTTTGGCAGGCGCTTCGGCAGCTGCCACTTTAGGCGAGCTGGGTTACAACGTTAAGGCGTTTTGTTTCCAGGACAGCCCACGCCGTGCGCACTCTATTGCTGCACAGGGTGGTATCAATGCCGCTAAAAACTACCAAAACGACGGCGACAGCGTTTTCCGTTTATTTTACGATACCATTAAAGGTGGTGACTACCGTGCCCGCGAAGCCAACGTTCACCGTTTGGCCGAGGTTTCGGTAAACATCATTGACCAGTGCGTTGCACAAGGTGTACCTTTCGCCCGCGAATACGGCGGCTTGCTGGATAACCGTTCATTCGGTGGTTCGCAGGTATCGCGTACATTTTACGCGAGGGGACAAACAGGACAACAATTATTATTAGGCGCTTACTCTGCGCTTAACCGCCAGATCCATGCCGGTAAAGTAAAAATGTACACCCGCCACGAAATGCTTGACGTGGTAACTATCGATGGCCATGCCAAAGGTATTGTTACCCGTAATATGTTAACAGGCGCTATTGATACGCATGCAGGTCACGCGGTATTATTATGTACCGGTGGTTACAGCAACGTATTCTACCTGTCAACAAACGCTATAGGTTCAAACGTAACGGCAGCCTGGAGGGCACACAAACGTGGTGCTTTCTTTGGTAACCCCTGCTATACTCAAATTCACCCAACCTGTATCCCTGTAACCGGCGATCACCAGTCTAAGTTAACGCTGATGTCAGAGTCATTGCGTAACGACGGCCGTGTATGGGCTCCAAAAACTGTTGAAATTGCCGAGCAGCTGCGCAAAGGCACTTTGAAAGCAGACCAGGTTAAAGAAGATGACCGCGATTATTTCCTTGAACGTAAATATCCTGCTTTCGGTAACCTTGTTCCGCGCGATGTGGCATCACGTAACGCCAAGGAAATGGTTGAAGAAGGCAGGGGTGTAGGAGGTTCTGGCTTCGCGGTATTCCTTGACTTTGCCGATGCTATTAAACGTTTAGGCGAAGAAACTGTTAAAGCCAAATACGGTAACCTGTTTGATATGTACATCCAGATCACCGACGAGAACCCATATAAACAACCAATGCGTATTTACCCTGCGGTTCACTATACCATGGGCGGCCTTTGGGTTGATTATAACCTGAGCACTACAATCCCTGGTTTATATGCTTTAGGCGAATGTAATTTCTCCGATCACGGCGCAAACCGTTTGGGTGCATCTGCATTGATGCAGGGTTTATCAGACGGATATTTCGTGATCCCTTATACCCTTGGCGATTACCTGGCTAAGATTGGTCCTAAAAAGGTTGATACCAACCACCCGGCGTTTGAAAAAACCAGGCAGGATGTAATTGCCCACGTAAACAAACTATTGTCGTTAAAAGGCACTAAAACCACTAACGAATACCACCGCGAACTTGGCCACATTATGTGGGAGTACTGCGGTATGGCCCGTACCGAGGAGGGCCTGAAAAAAGCCAAAGGCCTGATCCAGGCTTTGAAAGCCGATTTCTGGAAAAATGCTATCGTAACCGGCGAAAACGAAGAAGTAAACGCTTCGTTAGAAAGAGCTGGTCGCGTGGCCGATTTCATTGAACTTGGCGAGCTGATGATTGACGACGCTTTAATGCGTAAAGAATCATGCGGTGGCCACTTCAGGGTTGAATCGCAAACTGCAGATGGTGAAGCACTTCGCGATGACGAAAACTTCGCGTTTGTTGCAGCCTGGGAATTCAAAGGTGAAAACCAACCAGAAGAGTTACATAAAGAGCAACTGACATTTGAAGCAGTTCACCTGTCTCAAAGAAACTATGCTTAATTAGAGAATGGTTGATTAGGTGGTTGATTAAGTTAAAACCACTCACCGAATTAACCACTCACCCAATCAACAAAACAACGATAACTCAAATCTAAAACAAAGATGAGTAACGGAAATATGAACCTGACGCTTAAAGTATGGCGTCAAAAAAATGCTCAAACCGCGGGTAAATTTGTAAGCTACAAAGCCGAAAATATTTCGCCTGACATGTCGTTCCTTGAAATGCTCGACGTGGTTAACGAAAGCCTGATTCACAAAGGCGATGAGCCAATTAACTTTGATCACGACTGCCGCGAAGGTATTTGCGGGATGTGTTCATTATATATCAACGGTCACCCGCACGGACCAAAACGCGGTATCACTACCTGCCAGCTGCATATGCGTACCTTCCACGACGGTGAAACCATCACTATCGAACCATGGCGCGCTCAAGCGTTCCCAATTGTTAAAGATTTGGCGGTTGACCGCTCTGCCTTCGACAGGATTCAGCAAGCTGGTGGCTATGTTTCGGTAAACACCGGTGGTGTACCTGATGGTAACGCTATCCCAATCCCTAAAGTTATTGCTGATGAAGCTTTCAACTCGGCTACCTGTATTGGCTGCGGTGCCTGCGTTGCGGCTTGTAAAAATGCCTCGGCTATGTTGTTCGTATCGGCTAAGATCACCCAGTTGGGTTTGTTACCACAAGGCCAGCCGGAGCGTTACCGTCGCGTGCAATCAATGGTTGCCCAGATGGACGAAGAAGGTTTTGGCAGCTGTACCAACACCGGTGCCTGCGAAGCCGAGTGCCCTAAGGAAATTAAATTGACTAACATTGCCCGCATGAACAACGACTATTTTAGCGCGAAACTGTTCAGGGAAGAAGAAGTACATGAGCAAGGTCATTAATTGATCCTCTGTTAGGATATAGTAAACGGCCCGGTTTCTCCGGGCCGTTTTATGTTTTACTCGGAAGTTTTTAAAACGGCTTGATAAAATGAGATAATAAAATTTTTAGGGAATAAGCACGCAAATTTTTCTGATCCAGGTCAAGACTTAAAACTTAAGACTTCCGACTTTACTCCTCTCCCACCAGCTTAAATACCATCCCATCCATATCTTCAGAGATCCTGATCTGGCAGGCCAACCGACTTGCGGGTGGAGCGTAGGGTAGCGTATCCAATACATCGAGCTCGGTATCCGTAGCAGTAAAATATTCCTCGGGCCCTTCTATCACCTGTACGTGACAGGTGGCACAAAGCGCCATACCGCCGCAGGTGGCCAGTATATCGTACTCAGATGCCTTTAGTACTTCCATCAGGCTCAGGTTTATCCCTTCCGGAATTTCAACGGCCTTGCTGCCTCCGTCGCGGTCAATTATGGTTAAATTTATCATGGCTAAAAAGCGCTTACACCGTAAACGGTGGTGTATTTAAAACTCAGTTTTTGCTCGGGGTAAACATATTTGAAAGCACTTTGGGCCATTAACGCACTTTCATGAAAACCGCATAAGATCAGCTTAAGTTTACCCGGGTAGGTATTGATATCACCAATGGCATAAATGCGTTCGATATTGGTGCTGTAATCAACTGTATTTACTGCGATGGCTGATCTGTCGATATTCAACCCCCAGTCGGCAATAGGGCCGAGTTTGGGGCTAAGGCCGAATAAAGGAATGAGGTGGTCGGCTTCAATATGGCTTACCTGCTGGTCCCGGTCAAGCAGGGTGATCTCCTGCAAACGATCATCGCCGGTTAAGGCAACTACATTTGATTTAAGGATCAGGTCGATTTTGCCTTCCCTGGCCAGCTCAAATACTTTTTCGGCACTATCGGGCGCTCCGCGAAAAGTATCCCCCCGATGGACCAGGGTAACCCGCTCGGCTACGTTGCTTAGAAAAACGGCCCAGTCCAGGGCGGAATCGCCGCCACCTGCAAGCACCACTTTTTTATCCCGGAAATGTTCGGGGTTCTTCACCATGTAGGCTACACCTTTTCCCTCAAAATCCGTAAGGCGGTCAATTTCTGGTTTGCGGGGTTCAAAACAGCCAAGGCCGCCGGCAATTACTACTACCTGGCAATGAACAAGCGTACCATCGTTAGTAATGATGTTATAGGAACCGTCATCATTGCGTTGCAGGTTTTCTACCCGCTCGCCCAAACTAACGGTGGGGTGAAACGGGGCTATCTGCAGCATCAAATTATCCACCAGTTGCTGTGCGGTAACATCAGGATAACCGGGAATATCATAAATAGGTTTATGCGGATAGATTTCGGAAAGCTGGCCGCCAACCTGTGGCAGCACATCAATAAGGTGGCAGCGCATTTTTAGCAGCCCGGCTTCAAAAACAGCAAATAAACCAACAGGTCCCGCGCCTATAATGCAGATATCGGTAGTAATTTTTTCCATGTATGATCGCCTTTGATTCAGCAACCAAATTTGCCGCTAAACTAACTGGCAATCAAATGATATAAAGTAATATGCGATTACTTTAAGTTATAATTAGCAAGGCAAAAACGTTTGAAAAGCTCAATCAATTTACTGTGTTTGCCATGCAATTGAATGAACTGAAAAGTGCGGAAAATCTCTAATCCTTTAACATCAATAATGGTGAGCTCGTTGTACTTTAACTCGCTTACTACCGATTGAATGGAGAGAAATGTCGCTGTTTCTGAGTATAAAAGGTATTGTTTTATGGCGATACTGCTCTCCAGTTGAATCTCGATGTTCAGGTCTTTAGGGTTGATCTGCACGGCGGCCAGGGCATTGAAGATAACATCCAGGGTGCCCGATCCGGCTTCCCTTAAAACCAGCGGAATGGCGGGTAATTGTTTAGGGGTGATCTCGGTTTTTTTGGATAACTTATTGTTAGCACTGGTCACCAGTACAATTTCATCTTTAATAAAATCGGTATAGGATAATTGCGGCGAATGGGCAGCCCCTTCTACTATGGCAATATCTATTTTTTCGGCTAATACCAGCTGCGAGATCTGATCGGTATTGGCCTGGATAAAATTGAAAGTAACCTTGGGATATGTTTTTTTGAACATAGCCAGCAGCTTGGGCAAAATGGTTTGCGCCACGGTGGTACTGGCCCCTATGTGCAGCGTACCGGCCTCCAGGTTATTAAGCTGGGCCAGTTCAGTTTCCAGGTCGGTGTAGGTTTGAAAAATTTTCTCGGCGTATTTTTCAAGGATCTTGCCGGCGGTGGTAAGGGAAATATTATTGCCGTTTCGCTTAAACAGCTGTACACTGAGCTGCTGCTCCAGTTCCTTGATATGTTTGGTGACCGCCGGCTGGGTAATAAACAGTTCGGATGCAGCTTTGGTAAAGCTTAACCGCTGTGCTACCGTATAAAAAACCTTCAGCCTGAAATCAAATATCATTGGGCCAATTTAGGAATAAATAGTTTATCCGGCATGGCATTGTGAGTAAGCATAAAGGCAACCTGAAAAAATAGCTATGACATAAGGAATTTATTTTAAGGATGTTGTGCGAGGGCAGCGTTAGGGATTGCAGTGAAAAGCCCACAGCGCGGGTTGGGATTGTGTGAAGGAAAAGCGAGGACTTGTAACGGAAAGCCCGGGCCGCAGGCAACGCCCAAGCCTATAAAACAGGTCGAAAAACACACTTAGTAATCAATGATTTACAATTATGCCATTACGCAAGTGCGGCGACCACATACTATACAGGGCGGCTATGCCTCCGTGCGATTGCCAGGCTGCTTAATGACATAATTAAAAAATGGGGTCATGCTGAGCCTGTCGAAGCATAGCGGGGTGGGCCTCTGCGCGCGTCCTTCGACAGGCTACCCATGACAACTTAAAACGGGTGTCATGCTGAGCCCGTCGAAGCATGGTGGTAGGCCTCTGCGCGCGAGTCTTCGACAGGCTCAGACTGACAGGCCCTCTTTTGTCATTTCATCTTCAGAGGCCTCCGGATTTAAACACTCAGGATGACAAGCCCTCCACACCTATTGTCATTTCACCTTCGGAGGCCTCCGGATTTTACCTACTCGCGGACGAAATAAAGTTACACCGATGTGCTTATTTAACTTGTAGCCAATTGCGGGCTGGCATCCTTGCGTTTCAGGATCAAAGCTGCTATCAGCGCAATCACCAGGCCAACGGGCAGTATCTCCATGTAAGTAAGCACGATTACGCCGAAGGGGCTTTTGTACATATTAACATAACCAGCCATGCTTGCTTCCTGTTGCTTAAGTTCGGCAGCCGTAGCACCATGGGCTTTGGCTTCCCTTAAAACATGGGCGACGTATTTGGTCATAAAATCGGGGTAAAAGTTATAGAACTCTATTAACCACACAATCACATAAACTGTTGAGGTGATCAACACAATGTAAAGACCGATCATAAAAGCTTTGCCGAAACTAATTATGCCTTCGTTGTATTTGTCACGGTAATTTTTGATGGCTACAAATATCAGCGAAAACGCCAGCAACATGGAGCCATAGCCCACCCACATGTTGCCCTGAAAGTTGGGGTTGTTATAGCAAAGAGCTCCCGAAATTCCCCCGGTAGCGGCGATGATGAGGCCGGAGATTGATCCAAAAACAAATACATTCTTTTTCATATCGTTTATATTTTGATAGAGCAAATTTGGCTTGTCAGAAACTTTTCCGGCTCATACTTTAGGGTGATTTTGGAAAATATGCTGCCATTAGTACTAAAGTATGAAGCGGGTTAAGGAATAATGCTGAGCCGCTTCCCCATTTCCACGGCCTGGGTGCGGCGTTTAACCTCCATTTTTTCAAACACCTTTGCCGAATGTGTTTTGATGGTATTCAACGATACAAATAAGCGCTCTGAAATTTCCTGGTTACTTAATCCTTCGGCCATTAGCTGCAAAACTTCCAGCTCGCGTTTACTGAGCCCGAGTTTATCAAGTTCGGTTTGATTGATGGTAAATTCGGGGCCGTTGTTAATGTAAACCTGCTTTTCTACAACAACTGTTTTGGGTTTGGTAAGTTTAAGTGCCAGCCAAATTCCTAATACGGTAAAAAATACTGCTATGGCACCCATGTAAATTTCATAGGCATTATCAACAATGATCAGTTTAAGTTCAAGCCATTTCAGCAAAAACAATAGCAGCGCGAGTGCTACCGCGTACAGTATGGTATGTTTGTTTTTTGCCAATAGATTAGAAGCCATGTTACGATCACCCGATTGATCTTAAAATTAGGATTATTTAAGATAAGGAGAAAAGCACACAAAACAAAAAAGCGGAAAAACATCCCGCTCTTAAATTTAATCTATCAGGGTAATCCCTTAATTCTGAAAGTCCTGGTTCCTTTTATTCATCAGCCTTAGCCGCGTCTTTCTTAGCTTTTTTATCGGCTTTTAATTTTGCATAGGCTTTTTGTTGTTCGGGAGTGAAAATCTTGTTTAAGCCGGTGGCAGTGCGTTGTTTAATCTTTTGATCGGCCAGGTGGCTGGTTTTTTTATCCTGTTTCAGTTTTTTCAGGCTATCGATACTTGTTGCCTGGGCAAGCAGGATAACGTTCACTTTTTTAGCCTGGTCGGCGGTAAGTTTTAAGTTTTTTTGCAGGTGTTCGGTTTTGTTGGCCGCTTTTTGAGCAGGCGTTTTTTCAACCTTTTGTTGTGCATTGGCTGCGAAATTTAGTCCGCAGGCAAGGGCCAGCAGCATCAGTAGTTTTTTCATATTTTTTATTTTTTGCAGATAATTAATTATTGACAATATAGATGAGTTTTAGTTTAAATAGATATGTATATAAGTTTCTTTGACAATTAAATTAAACCCAAGGGCTTTTTCATGGTCATACTAATGCAAAAGTTAAATTTTTAATTTAATAACCCGGATACTATGAAAAAGGCTGTTAAGTACTGGTGTGGCTTTGTTGTGTTGTTGTGTTTGTTTACCGTATTTACTGCCTTTTTGCCGGGCTATCCTACTGCAAGTTTAAAATTTCCCTATAAACAGGCGGGTTTAACACCCGAACAGGCCGCGGCTCATTTACTGAGCCGTTTTACGTATGGGGCAACCCCGGGCGAGGTAGAAGAAGTATCCAAAATCGGCCCTGAGAAGTGGTTTGCCCAACAGTTGGATGCCCAACTTCCGGATGATTCCCTTAATCAACTCTTAAATAAATATGATGCCCTAAAACTGAGCAATACAGAAGTTGTTGCCCAATATCCCAAAGGCGCGCAGGTTTTGCGAATGGCTGTAAGGGATGGTGTAGTTAACAAAGATTCGGTAAAAACAGATCGCAAAGCTTATCGCGATCAGTTGCAAAACTACATGCAGCAAAACGGATTAAAGCCCGAGCAGGAGCTGTTACGTCAATTCATCAACCAGAAAATATTAAGAGCGGCTTACAGCAATAATCAATTACAGGAAGTAATGACCAGTTTCTGGTTCAATCATTTCAATGTATCTATAGTAAAAAACGACTGTTCGCAATATATCCCCGCTTATGAGCGCGATGTGATCCGCCCTAATGCCCTTGGCAAATTCAATGATCTGTTATTGGCCACTGCCAAATCGCCGGCCATGCTATATTACCTGGATAATTTTAGCAGTTCGGGGAATAAGGACAATATGGAGCAAAGTAACAGGCCGATCCACCGCCGGCTGATGCAGCAAATGCAGGGTGCGGATACGGGTCGTTTTGCCAATATGCCCAAACTAAACAAAGCAAAAAAAGCACAGGGTCTTAACGAAAATTATGCCCGCGAGGTAATGGAACTGCATACCCTTGGCGTTGACGGCGGCTATACCCAGCAGGATGTTACCCAGGCGGCTAAAGTACTTACCGGCTGGTCGGTTTATCCAATGGGCAACTACGGACAAGCGGGCCAAAAAACTTATGAACCGTATTGGGGATGAAAAACTGCAAAGCCGCGGTTTTGTACATGAGGGCGATTTTATGTTTAACCCTAACAAGCATGATAATGGCGAAAAGACGGTATTGGGCCATCATTTTGCTGCCGGGGGCGGGTACGAGGAGGGCGTGCAACTGCTTAATATGCTGGCACATCAACAAGCTACGGCAAGGTTTATATCAAAGAAAATAGCTGTGCGCTTTGTGAGCGATAACCCGCCGCAAAGCCTTATTGATAAAATGGCCCGTACCTTTATGAATAAGGATGGTGATATTAAACAGGTACTGATCACCATGGTTAATGCGCCTGAATTTTGGAGCGCGGCAGCCGTAAGGGAAAAAACTAAATCGCCTTTTGAACTGGCCATAGGCTCGGTACGTTCATTGCATGCCGATATTACCCAGCCTTACCAGTTGTTTAACTGGATCAATAAAATGGGCGAAAAAATGTACTATTACCAGGCCCCGACCGGCTTCCCCGATAAAGGCCAATACTGGATCAATACCGGCGCGCTGCTTAATCGTATGAACTTTGGTTTGGCACTGGCATCGGGCCGGATCCCCGGCGTAAAGGTTGACCTTGCAGCACTAAATAATCATCACGAGCCCGAAAGCGCACAAGCCGCACTTATCACCTATAGTAAAATCATTATGCCGGGCCGTAAGCTTGATGAAACCATCAAACGGCTTACTCCAATGCTTAACGATCCGAAACTCATGGAAAAGGTTGGCGAAGCCAGCGCCAAAACTCCTGTTGCAACCTCGGTACAGATGGCTGCCAGTGATGAGATGATGGATCAGCAGACGGGTTTAAAAGGTAAACGAAAAAATAATTTTATAGCGATGCAAAGCACCTCCGGCAATAATTCTATGCTGGCGCAGGTGGTTGGCGTTATCATTGGTTCACCCGAATATCAGAGGCGTTAATTGCAGGAGGATTTAAAAATGGTATCAAGAAGAGGCTTTTTAAAATCGGGCGGACTGGCCCTTTTAGGTGTAGGATTACTGGGCGGTATACCCGGTTTTTTAGCCGAGGCAGCCGCGAGCGAAAAGATCTTATCGCCCTATAAAAAGAAAAAAACGCTGGTATGTATCTTTCAGCGGGGAGCTATGGATGGCCTGATGGCCGTTACTCCGTTTACTGATGATTATTTGAAAGCTGCCCGGCCAAACCTGTTCATGTCGGCTGCCAAAAGTGGTACAGGTAATCCGCTGATAGACCTGGACGGGCGTTTTGGTTTGCACCCTGCCATGAAGGCCTTTGAACCCATATTTCGCGAAAAACGTTTGGGTATTGTTCATGGCATCGGTTCGCCTAATAATACCCGTTCGCATTTTGATGCGCAGGATTATATGGAATCGGGCACTCCATTCAATAAAGGCACCTCAAGCGGATGGCTTAACCGGGCTGTGGGTTTGCTTGGGCATGATGCGCTTACACCATTTACGGCCGTGAGTATGACATCGGCCATGCCACGTTCTTTTTATGGCGACAACCCCTCGGTAGCCATCAGCAATTTGCAGGATTTTGCCATTCAAATGCGTGGCAACCCTGCCGGAGCAAATATCGCGGCCAAAAGTTTTGAAGATCTGTATGATCAAACCGCATCGGGCTTACTGAAGCAAACCGGAAAGGAAAGTTTTGAGGCTATGAAAATGCTGCAGAAAACCGATGTTAAAAATTATACACCTGCCAATGGCGCTGTTTACCCCAGCTCGGCATTGGGCAATTCGCTGAAACAAATAGCCCAGCTCATTAAAATGGATGTAGGACTGGAAGTTGCCTTTGCCGAATCAAACGGTTGGGATACCCACTTTAACCAGGGAACCGAAAACGGCATCTTCGCCCGTAATGTTGCCGACCTAAGCAACAGCATAATGGCCCTGTGGACCGACCTGGGCACCTACCAGGACGATGTTACTATAATGACCATGACCGAGTTTGGCCGTACCGTGCATCAAAACGGGACTGGTGGTACCGATCATGGCCGCGCTTCATGTAACTTTATTTTAGGTAATGATGTAAGCGGCGGTTTAGTGTATGGCGATGTAAAGCCGCTCGCCGTTGAAAACCTTGAAGATGGCCGCGACCTTGCGGTGACTACCGATTTCAGGAGCGTGTTTAGCTCGGTAGCTGATAAGCATCTTGCGATAAATAATGATCATATACTGTTTCCCGACTGGAAAGGGGATAGGGTGAATGTAATGAAGGGATAAAAGCAGGCTGCCCCGGTTTTAGCAATAGCGTAACCCGTGATTGGATATCCCCGAAGTTTCTAACTTCAACTCATTCACTGGCCCAAGTTGTGCGATAACGTAAATCGGCCTAAAACCGGGCAAAGCATTTTGCCTGCGAAAGCAACAGCTTTTAGCCATAAAAAATGGTGGCGCTGTTTTGTCAGTACTTTTTTTCCAAAACCTTCCGGGTTTATTTTTGCTCAAAAAATATCAAAAAATCAGTAGCATAAAAGCCTTCGAAAAAGCACTGTTGAAATATTAAATTTATATTCTCTAAAGTTTTAATTATTGATTGTCAGCTATTTGACAGTGTTTCACTAAAAACATTAAAGCATTGATTATCAGTGATGATAATGTTTTAATGCGTTTCGTGTTTCACTCTTAAAATTTGGAACATGATGTTGTTTCTGAAAAAAGGGGCCTGGTAATTTTTTAATTTTTTATGGGGAATTAAAATTTGGGGACACCGCATTTGTTACAATCGATTCGTATGCACACCTCAACCGCTTTGATACATATCGACTAAAAACTGAATCAATTTTGATAACAGCTGTTTATTGTTTGTATCTAAATTTGTTTAAATCGATACGCCCATGAAAAAATTTGCCTGGCTGTTATGCTTCCTGTTACCCGGCCTGGCGGTTTCGGCCCAACAAATTAAGGGGAGCTATGCTATAAAAAATGAGCAAACCGGGATGCTGTTACGGGTTAAAGACGCACATTCAGAAAATGGTACCCCACTGGTTGCTTACTATCCCGAAAACTGGAAATGCATGACCTGGAATTTTAAACATGTTGCAGGGAATACCTATCAGCTTCAGAATTTGCTTACCAATAAAACATTTCAGCCTAAGGGCGACGCTGATGTAAACGTAGCTTTAGAGGAACAATCGCTTAATGCGAACAGCGCCATTCAGCAATATGAGTTTGAGGCGATAGACAATGATACTTTCATGATCAAATTGAAAGGGACAGACTTATACATTACGCCATCTGATAAAAAGGGCGTAGTTAACTCACAGATAGTTTTAGCTAAAAAGACGAACACAAAAGATCAGTATTGGAATATTTACGAACAATCGCCTACCATGTGATTCACTATCTGAAGATGCTGTGCTAACCAGTAATATTACAACAAGGCTTGAAATAGGATTCTGCAACTGTACCCGGCTGCAAAAGGGCGTTAATCGGCCGTAAATATAAGATTCAGCCCAACTGCTATCTCGTCGGTAACAACTGTGTTTTTTACAGCCGAAAAGAAATCCCATGCTTCCCGCTTAGGCTGCATATCGATTTTCCACTTGATGCGGTCAATTGTGGTATTTGCCTTAGCGCTGATGATATCGTTCTTTTTAATGATAGCTGCCATAAATTCAATGGGGTTGCTGATCCCTTTTATGGTAAGGATGCCGGTCACTTTAAAGTTGGTTGACTGGCCAACGCGTGTAATTTCTTCAACAACCATGGTTGCTTCCGGGTACCGGCCTACTGAAAAAAAGCCCTCTTTTTTCAATTCTTCATCTACCTTTTTATTCCTGGCCGCATCGGCATGATCGGTACTGTGCATGGTATTCATATTCAGGCTAAAGGTGCCGTTTTTTGGTTCACCGCCAGCCGTATACTCCAGGCTGCCCGATTTAAAAAGCAGATAGCCGTAATGGCCGCCCATAGTTTTGCGGGTATCCCATAAAACTTTACTTTTTTTAATATCTAAATGGTAGGTTTGCTGTGCAGAGGCCGGGAGCAGGGCCATGGACAGCAACAGGATAATTGCGTGTTTTCTTAACATACATAAGTGATTTATTTGGCAAACCTACTCAGCTTCAGCGCGTTTGTTATTGCCGATATTGTAAATAAAATTGTAAACTTTGTAAATTAAATTTCCAGGAATATGGCCGGCTCCAAACTACCAATGAATAAGACAACCAAACGCTTGCTGGGGCTTGGTTGCCTGCTGCTCATGACCCTTTTATGTGTTGCTTTCAGCTTTACCGGTAAGGATGACTTTGATATGGCCCGGCAGGAAATTCTGCTCCGGAAAATTGGGCATGAGGTGCTATTATATTCGGGTGATAGTACATCGCGGGTGATGCCGGTACAAAAGATTGCTGAAAATGAGTACCAGTTACGGTTTGAGAATGAATTTTCTTTTCAGCCCGATTCGCTGGAAAAAGCAATCAGCAGCGCGCTGGCAAAGGACAACCTGGCTAACGACTATATTGTGAGCGTTTTGAATTGTACAGGGAAGGATGTGATATTTGGCTATGCTATATTCAAAAATAAAAAAGATAACATAATGCCCTGCTCCGGGCGAAAACAGCCTAAAAGCTGTTACGTGATCAACCTCAAATTCAAAAGCCAGGGATTGAATATGCCCTCAAAAGGCTATCTAATTGGCGGGATACCTTTATTGGCATTTATCGGGCTTGTAATTTCAATGTCGGGTAAAGGCCGGAAAAACACAGTTGAAAATAGCTCCATCCTGGATAATAGTTTTAAAATGGGTAACATTATATTTAACCCGGCCAGGCGGCAACTGCAAAGTGCCGGAATGATTACCGAGCTTACCTTAAAAGAAAATAAACTGCTGCTCATCTTTGCCCGGTCGCCAAATGAGATCATTGAAAGGAGCAGGCTTCAAAAAGAGATTTGGGAAGATGAGGGCGTAATTGTTGGCCGGAGCCTTGACATGTTCATATCAAAACTGCGAAAAAAAATGGAGCATGATCCGGCTATTAAACTGGTGAATATACACGGCAAGGGATATAAGCTGGAAATCAACGGGTAATTACTTTTGTAACTACAAGCTTCACTGTATATATGTACAGATAAGTTGTTACTGTCTAAATGCAATAACGTGGTTTTATAAATGATTTGCAGCGACGATAAACGTCATCAAGCTTTCCGTCAAAAAAAACAGCCGATTTATCGCATCCAGGTAAATTTCGATACGATTTTGAAAGGCCCTCCCTTAATTCACTACTTTTGGGCGCCGGCCAGCTTTACTTGTGGATATAATAAACATCCAAAGTAAAACCTAAAGGTGTTACATTTGCTAAAAACGCCCTGCATCTTCAGCGCTTTATTAATCACCATAATTGAAAAACAAAATGAGTAAAATTACAGTAAAAGACGGAACCGAAATTTATTACAAAGACTGGGGAACCGGGCAACCATTAGTTTTCCATCACGGCTGGCCTTTATCTGCCGATGACTGGGATGCCCAGATGTTCTTTTTCCTTGAACAAGGTTATAGGGTGATAGCCCATGACCGCCGCGGCCATGGACGTTCAAGCCAAACCGCCACAGGTAATGAAATGGATACCTATGCAGCTGACGTTGCAGAGCTTGTTGAGGCGCTTGACCTGAAGGGTGCAATCCACATAGGTCACTCTACAGGTGGTGGAGAGGTTATCCATTACGCTGCAAAATATGGAAAAGGACGTATCGCCAAAGCTGTGCTGATCAGCGCGGTTCCTCCGGTTATGGTTCAAAGCGAAAGCAATCCAGATGGTGTTCCGATTGCAGTATTTGACGGGATCCGTGAAAGCACCGCAACCCAAAGGAACCAATTTTACCAGGACCTGACTATTCCGTTTTACGGCTATAATCGTGAAGGTGCTAAAATTTCACAAGGCATCAGGGACAACTGGTGGCGTCAGGGTATGATGGGCGGTATAAAAGCACATTACGACTGTGTTAAAGCTTTTTCGGAAACAGATTTTACAGAAGACCTTAAAAGCGTAGATATTCCCGTACTTGTTTTACACGGGGAAGATGACCAGATCGTTCCGTTTGCAAACTCGGCACTAAAGTCTATAAAGCACTTGAAAAATGGTAAATTGATCTCCTATCCGGGTTTCCCGCATGGTATGCCTACTACCGAGGCTGCAACCATCAACAAAGATCTTTTAGCTTTTATTAAAGAATAATTTTTTCATCAATTACTGTATTGCATAAGGCCGTCTCAAAAGAGGCGGCCTTTTTGTTTGTATTGACATACCAATGATCTATCCGAATCTCATTTTATATACATCTGAAAACTTGCTGTTGAAATGTTTATTATTTTTGGATGATGCATCCGGAATTTGAAACATATCTGCGAAGGAGCGACCTGGCTGAGGAGGCTGTCCGCAAGATCAGTGATCTGGCAGTGGCAAGAAAATTGCGCCGTAATGAGCTCCTTTTTAGCGCAGGCGAAATTTGCCGGCACAAGGTATTTGTTGTAAGCGGGCTGCTGTACACCTTCAATATTTCTGCCGGGGGCAATCAGCATATTCTGCAATTTGCGCCGGAAAACAGCTGGACGCTTGATGTTGAAAGTTATGACCGGCAGATACCCTCGCAAGTAAGCATAGGAGCAGTAGAACCCAGCACGATACTCTGCTGGCAAAAAAAGGATTTCGATATGTTGCTGGCAGAGGTGCCGCAACTAAAAAAATTTGCCGAAGGCCTTATTGCCCGTAATATCCACTACAGCCGGAAGCGAATCCTGATTTCATTAAGTGCAACGCCCGAAGAAAAGTATGAAGATTTTATCCAAACCTTTCCGGACTACCTGGCTCGTTTGCCCCTGCGTATGATTGCCGCTTATTTGGGCATCTCCATAAAAACCCTTACCCGTATCCGTCACGCGCAGCTTCAGCGCTAATTTAAATTATGGTCAGCTGACCATCTTTAGCAGGATTTTATTGGAGAATTTTGGATCAAATAAAATCATTGACTTATGCGTGTATTTGTAACCGGGGCCTCAGGATTTGTAGGCTCAGCAATAGTAAAAGAACTTTTAGGGGCAGGCCATGAGGTACTTGGCCTTGTCCGTTCAGATAAAGGCGTTGAACAATTGGCATCAACCGGTGCCGAAGTATACCGCGGGGATATCAACGACCTGAAATTTATTCAGCAAGGCGCCGCCGCGTGCGATGCTGTAATCCATACGGCCTTTAATCATGATTTTTCACAGTTTAAGGCCAATTGTGAAGCCGACAGGAAGGTAATTGAATCCCTGGGCGATGCATTGGCCGGAACAAACAAACCCTTAGTTATTACCTCCGGAGTAGGGCTTTTGAATTATGGCCGGCTGGTTACAGAAGATGACGCGCCGCCTGCAGGATCAGATGTTATTCCGCGCGTAGCTTCAGAGGAGGCCGCCGCTGCTGCCGCGGCAAAAGGTGTAAAAGTTTATACGGTGCGCCTGTCGCCGAGTGTGCATGGTGAGGGCGACCATGGTTTTGTACCGATGATCATTAACATGGCCCGGGAAAAAGGAGAATCGGTCTATATAGCTGAAGGGAGCAATCGCTGGCCTGCCGTTCACCGTTCAGACGCCGCAGTTCTATATCGCCTGATTATAGAAAAGCAACCTGGGCTTCGTGTGTTTCACGCCGTAGCCGAAGAAGGTATCGCATTTCGCGAAATTGCCGAAGCAATTGGTCAGGGCCTGCATTTGCCTGTACTGAGCAAAACAGGTGATGAAGCGGCGGCACATTTTGGCTGGTTTTTGCACTTTGCCTCATTGGGGTGTCCCTCATCCAGCGAAAAAACACGCGCGGCCCTAAATTGGCAGCCTAAAGCTGTCGGGTTAATTGCTGATATGGGAGCTGCCGGTTATTTCCAGCAATAACATTGACCAAAACTTTAAGTTTACTCAAAGAACAAAAGCCGTCGTATACTTTTGCGATGGCTTCTGTTCTTTGGTTATTGGGTGATGAGTAAAAAAAACAAGCTTAGGTAACCAAACCAAGGATAACTTCATAGTAAGCACCGCTCACCGGCAATTCAATACCTGTTAATTGCACTTTACGATTTTGTAAGTATCTAATTTTACCTACCGGAACAATATACCTGTGGTGAATGAGCTGAAATTTTGCAGAAGGCAGCTTTTTCAATACCTCTTTTAATGACATTAGCGTAAGTATGGGCTTGTCATTGGTTAAATGGATCCGGATATAATTTTCCATGCTTTCATATAACCGATGACACTCAAATCAATTTTTATAACCCGGTATTCCATTCGGGAAAATTAAATGGAATTTGTTATTGGCTTAAGGGGAGGATCGCCTTTAAAAAATAAAAGCCTCCCAACCTTGCGTCGGGAGACTTTCAACCTAAACCTTATCACAATTAAACCGGTAAGTTTACCAGTTCGCTGTTGTTATTACAATCACTGTGCCAAAACCCGAAACTTTTTAAATTTTTTGTTAATGTATCCTTGTTGATACATTAACAATAGGTTAAAAGGGAATTTACTTTACAAAAAGTGTGTAACTAAGTGTCAAAAAGACACCGTGATTTTTATTGGCATACAGAAAAGTGAACACTTTATGCCTCTTTTGCAGCTTTTTTTCTACGCAGATAACTGTCAGTTAAAAATAGCGCCAAAATTACATCAAACACGAAAAAACTTTTCATGAAAGCGCTATTGAAAATGGCGTTGGCTGCAGGCAATTTTAAATCTGCAGGTAGTTTAATGTTTACAACACTGAACGGATTTCCTGAATTTTGGACATTTGAAAGGGTGATTGCCAGCAGGGCCAATATGCTTAGCACAAAAAAGGCCGCAATACCCAGTATAATCTTTTTATTTATAGTTGATTTTAGAGGTGCCAGTGCCTGATCTGCCCTGATAGCCTCCATTACATTATAGGTAAAGGCCATTGATGGTTCATCAAGTTCCAGGCCGGCAAACTCCTGGTTTAGCACAAGCAGCTCTGTGTACTTTTGTTTGTACAACTCGTCTTCCTCAATAAGCCGGGAAATGGCTTCCTGCTCAGCCGGTGTGCAGGTACCATCAATATAGTTCCAAAGTTTTTCTTCGATGGTGTTCATATCAGTTCTTTCACCTCGTGTTTTAAATTGCGCTCCAGCTTCTCTTTCAAACGCTGGCGTGCCCTAAATAGTTTAACTTTAACGGTATTTGTTTCAATACCCATTGTTTGGGCAATTTCTTCTAACGATTGCTCCCCCTTATAAAAAAGGGTAATAATAGTGATATCATCGGGCAGTAATTGCTCAATTGCCTGGTTCAGGTAATATGACCGCGATTTGTTTTCTGCGTTGTTGGTATCATATGCCGATTCATGGTTCTCAACCTGCACAAACGTACTCTCATCATCAATCGAATCAGTATCCACCCGTTTCTTTCTTAAAAATGTCATGGCTGTAGTATAAACTATACTATACAGCCAGGTACTGAATTTTGACTGCCCCTGGAACGAAGCCAGCGAGCGGTACGCTTTCACAAAACAATCCTGCGCAATCTCTTCAGCATCTTCCCGGCCCTTTGCAAAACGCAGGGCCAGCGTAAAAACAAAACGCTGGTGCCGCTTAACCAAATCAGCGTACGCGAACTGGTTACCAGCCAGGGTTTGCTCAATAAGTTCGATATCTGAAAGCTTGCTCTGCATTATATAACCCCTGTGACCACACTTTTACAGATCAGGTTACACCTTTATGTAAATATAATTTATTTTGATGGGAATAGATTGGTATCAGGGATTGTGTGTGTGGCGCGTTAGGGATTGCAGTGGAAAGCCCGCAGCGCGTATTAGGATTGCGGGTAGGAAAGGTGAGGACTTGCAACGAAAAGCCCGGGCCGTAGGCAACGCCATTGTCTGAATCAGAATTTACAGAATTTGATAATTGATCGAATGCTAAACCAATAAAAAATCCTTAGTTCATTTAGCTCAGGTATGATATTAAAAGAAATCCGAATTCGAAAACCCCAACTCCGAAATCAATCATAGCGTTGCCTGCGGCCGGGCTTTACGCTCATACGCCTGCAGGCATTACGCTCCAGGCCTGTATCCGCTTCAATCCCTAACGCAAATTTGGGTTCAATTAAAGCGGTGCCCTCTAAGGTCAATAATCCAAATACACACCCGATTCGTAACATACGCCCCAACATTCAATCTCATAATTTTGTATTTTTACATTTATAAAAGGGATATTGTACGTTGATGGATGAAAACAGGCTAAATATTTTAAATAGCTCAAACAGGATGCTCAGCAAGCTTCAACTGCTGTCGGTATTTTTTGAAGACGAGCTCATTTACAAGATCTATCTGCGCACACAGGTTATCCACAAGCTTTTTGAAACCAATCCCGAAATCGATATCAACAAGCTGGAACTTTTTCATGTGCAATTTACCACCAGTCTGGTCGACCTGCTCCGCAAGATCAAGAAGAACAATGAGAACAATGTAAGCCTTGTGCTCGACGAGATCCAGCTTACCCGGGAGATGGTTGATAAGATGGACGACAATGTGCTCACCGAGCAGGATTTCAAGATTGACAGGCAAAGGCAGGCGCTGAAAGTAAACCTTTCGTTGCGGAAGCTTTACCAGGTACTTTCAGATAACTCAACCGATTATCCTTTCTCCAAAAATATCAATGCCTTCAGCCTGCGCTATGGTTCCGATTTTTTTTATAACATAACTCCAGAGCTGTATAATGAACTTGTGCAACATAACTATAATGATACCTATCATAATAACTACGCTACTATTCAGCGTAAGCTGATGGGGGTATTGTTAAAACGCGAGTTCCGTACAGAGTTTTACTGTGGGTTAAAGGCCGGTAACCTGATACTGGAAGTGTATAAATTTATGGATGAAGACAGGCACTTTTTATTTTCGCCTGCCAATAATTTATTCCTATTTTGCGATGTTACAAGGCTTTCGGGCATCGAGCATAATAACAATCTGTCAAAAAGGGAAAAACTGATGCATGAGCTGCAGGACAAAATTGATAAGCTGCAAAGCGATGTAGTTACCATGAAAGCTTACATGCCGCCCGAAATAAAAAGCCTATTAGCCGAAAACTACAAAAAAATAGCCGACATCAACTTTTTACAAAGCCTGAGCGACGTGGATGTGCAGGCCAATATTTTAAAAGCAATGCTTAATACCGATATTATATAATTTATGGAGTTTTTACATTACCTGCTTGGCCCCGACCTTAAGGCCGGCCTATTGATTGTCCTAAACCTGATTGTTATTGAGAGCCTCCTCTCCGTTGATAATGCCGCCGTACTGGCTACCATGGTACTTGACCTGCCCCCGCATCAGCGTAAAAAAGCATTACGTTATGGCATTATAGGTGCATATGTTTTACGGGGTGTTTGTTTGTTTTTAGCGGCATGGCTGGTATCTGTTTGGTGGCTGAAACCACTTGGAGGCCTTTACCTGATATACCTGAGCTTCAATTATTTTAAAGGCAAACTGAAAAAGGCCGACGGCGATGCTGAAGAAGAAACGGTTGATAAAAACAAGAACTGGCTTTACCGCTCAACCGTTGGTTTGATAGGTAATTTGTGGGCAACCATAGCTTTAGTGGAGCTGATGGACCTTGCCTTCTCCATTGATAACGTTTTTGCGGCGGTTGCATTTACCGACCATAAGATGTTAATTTATATTGGCGTGTTTATCGGCATCCTGGCCATGCGTTTTGTTGCCCAGGCTTTCGTGAAACTGATGGAGAAATTTACCTTCCTGGAAACAGTGGCATTTATAGTGATTGGCGTGCTGGGCATTAAACTTGCCTCATCATTATACGTCCACTTTTACCCTGAAGCCGGATTTTCAAAAATGATGGAAGGCGAAAGCGCTGATATTTTCACTTCGGTGTTTACTGTGGCCTTATTTATTATCCCTGTACTTACGTCATTGCTGTTCAACTTCCCAAAAAGACATACTATTGAACCAGAAGTTGCAGAAGCGGCAGAGGATGTGCTGGATAAACAGTAGGTCAGTTGGCAGTGGCAGTTAGCAGTAGGCAGCAGTAAAAAGCGAAGAGCTCGTGCGATTCCCTCCCTTGAGAGGGTGTAGGGAGGGGTTTCCTGAACTTTGTATGATTTTGCAAAGCGGATAAACCCCTCTCTGCCACAACACCGCCAGTCGCACCCCTTCCTGGGGAGGGAATGAAAACATTACTTGAAATAACGATACAAATTAAATGTTCCTAAATAAAACAATAGCGTCCATTTTCGGCATTGGCTTTTTGAAAGGCGGGGGTACTTACGCCGCTATAGTTACCTGCGGCTTTATCTGGCTGCTATGGCAAAGTCCGGCTTTGCAAAATCCCTGGTACCTGTTGGCTATTACCATATTTGTTACCGCACTTGGCGTATTTGTAGGCAATAAGGTTGAACCCGACTGGGGCGAAGACAGCTCGCGTGTGGTAATTGATGAGGTTGCCGGAATGCTGATAGCTATGCTTTTTATCCCCGCTAACTTATATTTCCTTTTAGCCGGACTGGTATTGTTCCGCTTTTTTGATATTGTGAAACCGCTTGGCGTACGCAAAATGGAAGATCTTGGCGGCGGTTTGGGTGTAATGATGGATGATGTGCTGGCTGGCGTTTACTCCAATATCCTGCTTTGGATTGGATATTTTGTGTGGATGAAATTTGGAGCACATTAGTGAAAGGAGCGGATTTGTGGGATTTCATCTTCCTAACCTATAAAATCAAATATGTGGTTACATAGCTAACTTGGTTAAGCCCTCTTGAGGCTTATATCACACAAATAATTTTTTCAAAACAAAAATTAACCCTGAGTTCAGTTAATCAGCAGCTTATACCCCCGCCCGTGTACGTTGATGATCTCCACATTAGGGTCATCTTTCAGATACTTACGGATCTTGCTCAAAAATACATCCATACTCCGACCGTTAAAGTAATTGTCATCATGCCAGATGTTCAGCAGGGCTTCTTCGCGGGTAAGCACTTCGTTTTTATGCACACACAACAGGCGCAGTAGTTCAGCCTCCTTGGTAGATAGCTTTTGCTGGTTGTCTGCTGTCATGATCATCTGGGTTGTATAATCAAACGTATATTTCCCAATTTTAAAGGAGGTTTGTTTTTCCTCTTCCTTTTTGCCGATATTATCCGTACGTTTTAACAGCGCATTTATACGAAGCAGTAATTCCTCAATGCGGAAAGGCTTGGTGATATAATCATCCCCCCCCAAATTGAAGGCCTGGGTTTTATCTTCAATCATGCCTTTGGCCGTCGCAAAAATAATAGGCACCTGGGCATTGATCTTACGGATATCCTTACCAAGTGTAAAACCGTCCTTTTTAGGCATCATCACATCCAGTATCAGCAAGTCATATGTTTGTTTGGTAAAGGCGCGTAGGCCTTCTTCGCCATCCTTACATAAAACCACGTCAAACTTACCTTTCAATTGCAGGTAGTCTTGCAGTAACAGGCCCAAATTGGCATCATCCTCAACCAGTAGTATTTTCTTCATATGTTTTTTAGTCCGGAAGTCCGAGGTCGGAAAGTCCGGAAGTTCTTTAATCACGTCGGAAGATAGGCTGAGCTTATCTTACGGACTTTCGGACATCCCGACTCGTAGATCTACGCCACCGCAAACTTCAGCTCAAACTCCGAGCCCTTCTCTTTTTCTGATTTCACGCTTATGGTGCCGTTCAGGCGTTTTACTATGGTATTAACATAGCTTAAGCCCAGGCCAAAACCTTTAACGTTGTGCACGTTGCCGGTAGGGATGCGATAAAACTGTTCAAATATTTTTGATTGCTGGTCGCGGCTCATGCCTATGCCTTTATCAGCTACTTTAATAACAATCTGTCCGTTTTTAACAAAAGTACTTATAGTTATATCAGGCGCTTCGTTGCTGTATTTAATGGCGTTATCAACCAGGTTGTATAATACGTTCGAAAAATGTAGCTCATCGGCAATGATATAGGCTTTTTCGGCATCAAGGTGCAGTGTGGTTTTAGCATTGCATTTTTGCAATTTGAGCGCCATACTGTCAAGCACTATGCTCACCATCTCATTTACATCAACCGGTTTTTTCTCCAGTTTAAAGTCATTGCGTTCAATACGGGCAATGTTTAATACGCGCTCGATATGGCTGCCTAAACGGGCATTCTCTTCAAAAATGATGTTCGCTAAACGGGCTACCCGGCTTTTATCTTCGGCAATTTCATTATCCCGTAAAGCTTCACTGGCAATCATGATGGTTGACACCGGGGTTTTAAACTCGTGGGTCATGTTGTTGATGAAATCGATCTTCATTTCCGAGATCTTTTTCTGCCTCAATATCGAAAAGATAGTGTAGCCGAAACAAAGGATCAGCACCATGGTAAGGCCGCCGGTTGTAGCCATTGTAGCAGTCATATTGCTTAAGATCAGCGAGTTTTTTTGCGGAAACGAAAGCCTGATCTTTCCGGGGTCGTTGATCACCTCTTTGGTGAAAATAGGGGTTTGATAAGTATTTGCCGCCACAAACACAGGCAGCTTTTCGCCCTGGCTGTCGCTGGCATTTGAAAATATGAGCGAGTCGCTGTTGGCGGTTGTAACTTCGTAGCTGAAAGGCAGAAAAATGCCTTTATTATGAAGCTCAAAACGTAGTAACGAATCTATCCAGAAAGGGTTGATCCGTTTATTCAACGGTTCGCCCGATTTACGGTATTCTTCGGCCAGGTTCTCAATAACGGTGGGCTTATTGCTCAAACTGTTAGCCTTTTCAAGCGAATCGGTCTCCAGCATTTTTTTTATTTGTTGAACCTGCCGTTCCTTTTGCTTACGGGTTTGTTCCTGTACCCACAACGGATTGATGCGTGGTACCGAGATCATTTGTTTGCCAAACTGGGGGTCGACGTAGACATACCTCAGGGTATCATACTTATGAAGTTTTTTAGGATGACCTACCCTGCGGGTAATACGGGTATGTACTATCTCGGGCGTCAGTTGCTCATGTACTACACCAAACTCATCTGTATATTCTTCAACACGTACTTTAAAATCAACCGTACCTTCTGTTTGTAGTAAGCCGTTAAGCTCATCATCCATTTTTTTACGCTGGATCATGCGCTGCAAACTATCGCGCAGTAAAGCAATCCGTTTTTCGCGGGCAGATGAATGTTTTTTTGTTTTTGGTATTCCCGCTACTTTTATTGTGCTGATGTCCTGTTCTTCATTATCGGTGCTAATGGTAGCTTGCTGGGTTTTGGTTTTCAAAAAGTTATTCGCATCCTGGCGGGTAACCTTATCTACCACATTGTTCATAGCTTCTCTCACCTGGCGGTCGAACGAATCGGATTGCATCTGGTAAGATTGCCTCAGAAAATAAAATTGCATAGCCATTACGCCCAGCAACGCAAAGCTCATTAAGCCAATAATTAAACCTATGCTCCTTTTCTTCATTTATTAACAAACAAAATTATCCTAAATCCGCACACAAAAATTGCATTTAACAAAATTTAACAAATGTGCATTCAATTTAAAACTCTGCTGCTTAATATTTTATTGTATCAATTAGTGAGATGTCTGTTTAAGGCTGCGGGTTATAACGGGAAGCCTATAAACAACAAAAGGCCCTGTTAAAGGGCCTTTTGAAATATTTTACTCAAGCTTTTCTCTATTTTATTAGAATGGCAGATCGTCATCATCGGCCGATGAGCTGATATCAGCTGACGGTGCTGCGTATTGCGGAGCAGCTGTTGCATTGTTAGCAGCAGCAAGCGGAGTAATTCTCCATAACTGCAATGAGTTAAAATAGGTTTTTTTGCCCATTTTATCTGTCCACGGGCGACCTTTAAGATTAAAAGAAACCTCTACATCATCCCCAATCTTCACGTTATCCAGTAAATTGCAACGATCCTGTATAGCTTCAAACTTTAAATATTCAGGGTATTGAGGGTTCTCAATATATTCAAGTATAAGTTCGCGTTTTTTTAGTGAATCGGTTACTTGCTGAGTGGCCGACACTTCATGTACCTTACCTTTAACTTCCATAATTAGTCTTCAAATAATTTAAAATGTAAAGTTAATAGTAAGAAATTAAAATAGGGGCTTTTTAATTCTTAATTTTGCCGAATTAATATGCAAGTTTTCCACACCGAAAGTAAAATCATAATTACATGTAACAAAAGGCTTTCGCCTTACCTGCAAAGGGAGGTTGAAGCTTTAGGCTATGAGCCGGTCCGCGTTTTCCCTACCGGGGTTGAACTAAAAGGTACCGTTACAGATACCATTCCGCTTAATTTGAATCTGCGCTGCGCAAGCCAGGTACTGTATTCGTTAAAAACTTTTACCGCCCGCGACCCGAAAGAACTTTACGAAGAGCTGGTAACCATTGAGTGGGAAAAGCTGATTGATTTTACCGGTTACTTTTCGGTATCATCAAACGTAAATAACGAACACATCCTTACACCGCTGTTTGCCAACGTAAAGGTAAAGGATGCTATTGCCGACAGGATCAAATCCATTAAAGGTATCAGGCCCGACTCTGGCCCGGAGGTTAATAAAACCCTGGTACATCTTTACTGGCAGGATGACCGCGCCGAAATTTTCCTGGATACATCGGGCGAAACACTGGCCAAGCACAGTTACCGTAAAATACCTGGTAAAGCGCCAATGCTCGAAGCTTTGGCAGCATCAACCATTATGGCTACCAAATGGGATATGAAAAGCACATTCATTAACCCTATGTGCGGCTCGGGTACCCTGGCTATTGAAGCAGCATTGTTGGCTACAGATAAGTCGCCGGGTTTGTTCAGGATGAATTATGCTTTTATGCATATTTTAGGATATGACGAAACGGTATTTTTTGCAGAGCGGCGAGCATTGAAAGATAAATCCAAAAAAGAAACCGGCTTTAAAATCATCGCTACGGATATTTCTGAAGACGCGGTTGACATCGCCCGTAAAAATGCCAGAACGGCCGGCGTAGAACATTTGATCGATTTTGCCGTTTGTGATTTTGAAGATACCGAGGTTCCGGCAGAAACTGGTGTAGTAATGTTTAATCCCGAATACGGTGAGCGTTTGGGCGTACACACTAAGCTCGAGATCACCTATAAGCGTATGGGCGATTTTATGAAAAAGAAATGCCTTGGGTATAACGGTTATGTTTTTACGGGCAATCCCGACCTGGCCAAAAAGATAGGCCTGAAGGCAGCCCGCAAAATTGAATTTTATAATGGTAAGCTTGATTGCCGCCTGTTTGAGTATGAATTATACCAGGGCAGCAAACGTGAACCGAAAGAAGAAAATTAAATGAAAAAGATCCTGTTATTTATAACACTTATTTTATCATCAGTACTGGTTAAGGCACAAGCGCAATTAGCATTTCCGTTTCAGGGCGGCAGTCCTATTATGAACCGCTTTTTTAAAGACAGCCTTGTTGTATCCCCCGAAATCATTAAAAAGAAAGCAAGCGGAACAGCGGTGTTTAAGTTCACCGCTGATGAAAAAGGTGTGATCAAAAAAATAATTGTTTACTATGCGGATGATGCCATATTGGTAGTACCCATCATTGAGGCGCTAAAAAAATCAAACCACAAATGGGTTATCCCCGATCATGAAAAACTGCATGATTTTATCTTGCCGTTTTCCATTAACTTTAATGCGCCGGCAAATACAAGTAATGCTACTATAAAGGAGGCATTTGATTATTACAGCAAACGCAAGCCAATCATATCTTATAACCAGGTACCGCTTGAAACGGCTACTTTATTGCCCACAGTAATTGTTAGTTACAATTTAGGCGAGTAGTTTTTTTAAATAAAAGTAATTTGAAAGCGACAGACTTTGCGGCCTGTCGCTTTTTTTGTCTTTATTATTAATTAATATGGTTGTTAAAACCTATGTATTTATACCGGCTTTTATAAAGGGTTGTTAATTTTTAATTAAAAAAGTATAAAATATCAGCTTTTCAATTGGTTAGCTATTAAAAAAAATTAAAATTTTGAAATCCATAACCCCTATATTTTCGTTATTTATAAACGAATTAATATGTAAATGGATGAAAGATATGCTAAATTTAAAGATCAAGGCCATAGCTGCTAACATAAGGCATACCAGGGAGGGATTAAATTACACCCAGGAATACCTTGCAGCCAAGCTGGGTATATCACAAAACGCGTATAGCAAAATTGAGTTAGGTTATACAAAAATAACAGTGGAAAGGCTTTTTCAGATCGCCGCTATTTTGGAGATTGAAGTTGCCGAACTCATCGATACAGAAAAAATAGCCGCTGCTTAACGTTTTATACACAACCCCATTGTTCTGTCTTTTGCTTAGTATCTTTGCAAAAGATGGAACATAATAAACTCATTGAAGCCACTGCAAATTTTGTGCGCAATACGCTCAGGGACGCCGAAGGTGGTCACGACTGGTGGCATATTCACCGCGTTTGGACAAACGCGAAACTCATCAACCAAACAGAAAAAACCGATCAGCTGGTAGTTGAACTTGCTGCCCTGCTGCATGATATTGCCGATAGTAAATTTCATAACGGCGATGAAGAGATTGGCCCGCGTACTGCCGGCAATTACCTGCAAAGCATGAATGTTGATATTGGTGTTACCGAACATGTGCAACAGATCATCAGGCATATGTCGTTCAAGGCCAGCTTTGATAAACCCTCCTTTCATTCGCCCGAACTGGCTGTAGTACAGGATGCCGACAGGCTGGATGCTATTGGAGCAATCGGCATTGCGCGCGCCTTTACCTATGGAGGCTTTAAAGGCCGCGAATTGTACAATCCCGAGATCCCGCCAAACCTTAACATGACCAGGGAAGAATATAAAAACACTACCGCACCAACTATTAATCACTTTTATGAAAAGCTATTACTACTTAAAAATAAAATGAATACGCCTGCCGGTAAGGCACTTGCCGAACAAAGGCACACATTTATGGAGCATTATTTAAAACAGTTTTTTGACGAATGTGGTTCAAGTTAACGCGAAAGCTTACTTTTGCGCCAAAATTGACAGCCCATGAAAAAACTTATACTTACTATAATACCCGTATTAATTACCGCCGCCGCTTTGGCGCAGGATACAGTTAAACGTCAGCGGTTCAACTTCCATTTCCAGCAAACGGTAATTACTCAATACAAACCATCGTTTCATGCCGATTATAATGGCGATAACAGTTTACTTACCAAAGAAGAAACACAAAGCTCAATTACCACTACGCTTTTTGGCGGTGCAAGGCTCTGGAAAGGCGCCGAAGCCTATTTTAACCCCGAGCTTTCGGGTGGATCGGGCCTGAGCAAAACGCTGGGTGCGGCAGGTTTCCCTAATGGCGAAACTTTTCGTGTAGGCGGCGCAGAGCCGAAGATCTACATCGCCCGTTTATATTTTACCCAAAACTTTGAATGGGGCAAAGATAAAGACACTATCAGCGATGATGCCAACCAGTTAGCCGGTTTAAAAAGCAAGCGTTACTTTTCGGTTACCGTAGGTAAATTTGGCATGGCCGATTTTTATGACGGCAATGAATTTAGCCATGATCCGCGTACGCAGTTCATGAACTGGAGCTTAATGGATAACGGCGCATGGGATTATCCCGCCAATACCCGCGGGTATGTTATGGGGATACATACCGAATTAGGGCAACCAAACTGGACATTGCGCTTTGCTTTTACCATGTCAACCACTACCGCCAATGGCGCTATCTGGGATCAAAAAATTGGTAGAGCAAACACCCAGACCTTAGAATATGAAAAACGTTATACACTTAACGGTCAAAAAGGTACTTTCAGGATCTTGGGTTTCCGTAACAATGGCAAAATGGGAGATTATCGCCTGGCGATTGCGCAAAGCCCTGTTGCCCCCAATGTTGATACCACACAAGCTTATGGCAGGCACAAATATGGTTTCGGCATCAGCGCCGACCAATATCTGACCAAAGATTTTGGGGTATTTGCCAAAGTGAGTTATAATGATGGTAAAACCCAAACATGGTATTTTACCGAGATTGACCGGTCATTGAGTTTTGGCGGCGTACTTAAAGGAAGTTCATGGAACCGCGGCGATGACGAACTGGGCCTGGCTTTTGTAGCCAACGGCATCTCAAACGCCCATCGTGATTACCTCGCAGCCGGCGGCTACGGCTTTATCATAGGTGATGGCAAGCTTAATTATGGCACCGAATTTATTGCCGAACTTGATTATAAAATAAACGCATATCAAAAAAAGTTCTGGCTTACACCCGGCTACCAGTTTTTGCTCAACCCTGCCTATAATAAGGACAGGGGACCGGTAAATGTCCTTTCGCTAAGGGCACATGTGGAGTTTTAAAACATAAAAAGGCCTCGTCATTTATATTATGATGAGGCCTTTTGTCTATATATAATATAAGCTAAAAGCAGCATGAGCAAAACTTATAGCTAATAGCTTGATTAATGTTATCCCAATTGTTAACTGATTGCCTGCCTGATCTTCTCGGCGGTAGTGTTAAATTGTTCGGGAGTGAATTTTTGTTTGGGGAGTGAAAAGTTGATGCTGCTCATATCATTCATGGGTATAAGATGGATATGCGCATGGGGCACATCAAGGCCCATAACAGCTACACCAACCCGGGGGCAGGGAATGGCCTTTTTTAAACCGAGAGCCACCTTTTTGGCAAATAGCTGTAAGCCCGTATAGGTATTATCGTCCAAATCAAAAAGATAATCAACCTCCTTCTTTGGGATCACGAGCAGGTGACCTTCCGTAAGCGGAAAAATATCCAAAAAAGCCAGAAATTCATCGTTCTCGGCCACTTTATAAGCGGGGATCTCGCCTGCAACTATTTTTGAAAAGATGGTCATTATTGGTGAGTGGTTGATTATGTTGATTGGGTGAGTAGTTTGTTATGGTATTAATTAAAAGGGTGAGTAGTTAATAATTGATTACGATCCGGAAAAACCATTCTCTTAATCAACTATTCACTACTCACCCAATTAATTACCTGCTTATTTCCAGGATCTCGAATTCAATTTTACCTGCAGGGACGGTGATCTCGGTTTTTTCACCAACCTTTTTGCCAAGCAGGCCTTTTGCTATCGGCGACGCTACCGAGATTTTACCGGTTTTAAGATCGGCTTCACTCTCTGATACCAGCTGATAGCTCATGGTAGCTCCGTTTTTTAGGTTCTTGATCTTTACTATCGACAATGCAAGTACCTTCGAAACGTCAAGTTTTGATTCATCAAGCAGGCGTGCATTGGCCAGTGTTTCCTGCATCTGGGCTATTTTGGCCTCATGTAAGCCCTGCGCTTCTTTAGCCGCATCGTATTCGGCATTTTCAGACAGATCGCCTTTGTCACGTGCCTCAGCAATAGCTTTTGATATATCGGCACGGCCGGTTGTTTTTAATCTCTGTAGTTCTTCTTTTAATTTCTCTAAACCATCTTTGGTATAGTATGATACCTCTGCCATAACGCAAAAATTAATTAATATTATTACTGTTAATCAACCAAAAAAAACCGCCCTTCCCTGTTTTAAGAAAGGACGCAATGCTTATAAAAGCAAACAAGACTATGTAAGCCCTCTGCTTACATAGTCTTGCGTTTTGGTAATTAACGAAGATAAGTGATTTAAGTTTTATTATCCAAATTTTTAAGAGGGGAATTTTTTGTTACATTATTACGGGTTTCATATCCTTTTGTTTTTATGGTATCCACTAATGTTTCAAACCGGGCTGTCTCATCAGTTTCTTAAGTGGGTTGTCGGTGGTGTTTAGATTTCCATACCTAAATGTATCTGGCAGTGTTTATTATCCCGGGGCTTTAACTATATATTACTTTCCGTTGGCCTTCTTCACCATAAAATCCAAAGCTGCTTTATCCGGCAAAGGTTTTGTGCCCGCCTTCTCACCCAGTATCATTATTTTATGATCACTTGTTGTATAAGCCGGCCATGCAGGTACGCCTTTCCCGTTCGGGTTACCGGTTTTAACAAAATTAGCCCAGTAAGTGCTCATTGTATTGGCCAGTTGCTGATCGACAGGTTCCCATGGCCGGTTCAGGAATTTGAGGTTATCATAGGCATAAGCAACCTCGCCGGTATGGAAAGCGCCGTATTTAACAAAATTGGCAGCGGCTGGCAGGCGGCGGGTAAAACGGTAAACATAAATTTTAGATTTTCCTTTTTTACTTTGCACATTGGCCCAGGTATAATTCTGCATCCCGAAGATCTGATCGCGGTTTATCCGGGTTTGGGAGGTCGCGGCTTCCTGGTCTGAACCCGCTGGATATAGTTTTAAAAATGCATCAGCATCGGTACCATATTGGCTTTTTATCATCTTTTTATACTCTTCAGCAGTTTTTGGCGGACCTACAAAAGCGTCGTCTTCGTTCCAACCGGTAAGTACAGGCACATCGTTTTGTTTGTGCTCATTAAAAATAT
Source organism: Mucilaginibacter sp. SG538B (assembly GCF_013376065.1). Classification (NCBI taxonomy): domain Bacteria; kingdom Pseudomonadati; phylum Bacteroidota; class Sphingobacteriia; order Sphingobacteriales; family Sphingobacteriaceae; genus Mucilaginibacter; species Mucilaginibacter sp. SG538B. Next base: position 334,388 of record NZ_JABMJI010000002.1, on the reverse strand, counting down.
CAGCGATGGTTGCGGGTAAAATATAGCCATCAATAACCGGGCGGCTTTCGCCTTTGCCAAGCAGTTGGGCAGCGGGTTTGCTCCTTAGTTCGGCAATGGTGCTTGCACCCAAGGCAGTCGCTGTTTTTACACCGGCTGCCTCTGCTTCCCGCAACCCGCCTGATCCTTGCTTACTAATAAAACTGGCCCCGCTTTCGGCAATTGCTCCGCTGAACAGCCCTTTACCTAATGGAGATGCCACCAAACAATTTACACTCATGGAACCTGCCGATTGCCCCGCTATGGTAACCTTATCCGGGTCTCCACCAAAAGCCGCGATATTCTTTTTCACCCATGTTAATGCAGCCAGCTGATCCATCAAACCATAATTTCCTGATGCATTATGCGGCGACTCCCTGGTTAATTCGGGATGGGCGAAGAAACCAAAAATCCCGACGCGGTAATTAATAACCACAAATATGATCCCCTTTTTAGCCATCGCCTCGCCATCATAAATTGGTACGCCTGCTCCGCCACTTACAAATCCACCGCCATAAATGTAAACCAGCACAGGGCGTTTTTCTGCCGGTGTTTTTGCGGCAGTCCATACATTAAGGTACAGGCAATCTTCGCTGATGGGCTCATAGGGGATGAGGAACTCGCGCGTGTAAACACCAAAGGGGTCTGGTTTACTCTGCATTGGGCTGGCCGCAAAATCGGTGCATTTTTTAACATCCTCCCAGGGCTTTACCGGTTGCGGTTCCTTCCAGCGTAAATCACCAACCGGTGGCGCTGCAAAGGGAATACCTTTATAAATACGCACATCGCCCGCCTGGTTGGTTAAGCCTGATACTTTACCTGCATCAGTAGCAACAACATCAAGATTTTTATTTTGAGCGATGACAGAACAGCACAGCAGCAAAAGCGGCAATAAAAGGATGCGTTTCATTGATTATAGGTTTAATGATTGGTTTGCTAAACTTACAAAGTTTTGGGCATTTTGTAAACACAGCCCCACCCAAACCCTCCCCCGGAAGGGAGGGCTTTAAAGTCTCCCCTTCCGGGGAGATTTAGAGGGGGCTTCTGTAACAATCCCCTATAATTAACAAAAGCATCACATTGCATTTTAAATGCTTTGCTGATATTTGGCGAAATCAAAAATCTTTTTTCGCGATGAAGTTTAAACATCTGCTGCTTATTTCCCTTTCCTTCGCTACCGTTTCGGTATCGGCCCAAAAAAAGAAAACTACAACGGCTGCCCCGGCATCTGCATCAATTCCACGCCCAAAACTGGTTGTGGGTTTGGTGGTTGACCAAATGCGCTGGGATTACCTGTACCGCTATTATGACCGTTACCAAACCGGTGGTTTTAAGCGCATGCTTAATGAAGGCTTCACCTGCGAAAATACCAATATTGACTATATCCCAACGGTAACAGCTGCCGGCCATACCTGTATCTATACCGGATCCATCCCCGCCATACATGGCATAGTGGGTAACGATTTCATTATCCAGGCTACGGGTAAATCCATGTATTGCACCGACGACAGCACGGTGGTAGCCGTTGGCAGCACTTCAAAAGCAGGGCAAATGTCGCCCCGCAACTTGCTGGTTAGCACAGTTACTGATGAATTGAGGCTGGCTACCAACTTTCGCTCAAAGGTTATCGGCATAGCATTAAAAGACCGCGGCGGCATCCTGCCTGCCGGTCACTCGGCCAATGCTGCTTACTGGTTTGATGATGTCAGCGGTAACTGGATCACCAGTACTTATTACATGAATGACCTGCCCGCCTGGGTTAAAACCTTCAACAATCAAAAAATTGCTGAAAAATACCTGAAGCAGGACTGGAACCCGTTATATCCTATTAACACGTATGTACAAAGTGCACCCGATAACAGTGATCGTTATGAAGGTAAATTTGCCGGTGCCGCTACACCAACCTTACCGGTTAAAACATCCGAACTTTATAAAGGCCGTATTGGTATGATCCGTTCTACTCCGTTCGGCAACACCATGACGCTCGACCTGGCTAAAGCTGCTATTGAGGGCGAAAAACTGGGTAAAAATACCGTAACCGACTTTTTAGCCGTGAGCCTTTCATCAACAGATTATGTTGGTCATCAGTTTGGCCCTAACTCCGTTGAGGTTGAAGACACTTATTTAAGGCTTGACCAGGACCTGGCCGCGTTTTTTAATTATTTAGATGCAACTGTAGGTAAAGGCAATTATTCGGTTTTCCTGAGTGCTGACCATGGCGCTGCCCACAATCCTAACTTCTTGAAAGATCATAACATCCCTGCCGGTGTTTGGGATGATGGCAATGCAGCAAAAGAAATGAACATGATGATCAATGATAAATACAAAGTAAACAACCTGATCATCAGTATGGACAATTACCAGGTTAATTTCAACAATGCAGCCCTCGTAAAAGCTGGTGTCAGCGAAGAGGCTATAAAGTTAGATTGCATCGAATACCTGAAAAAACAGCCTGGCATTGCCTATGCAATTGACCTGCAAAAAATACAGGAAGCTAATATTCCTGATGACCTGCGCAGTATGATCATTAACGGTTATAATGCCGAGCATAGCGGTGTTATCCAGATCATACTGAAACCGGCATGGTATACCGGTCATGGCACTAATGATCGCGGCCCAACCGGTACCACCCACGGTACATGGAACCCTTATGATTCGCATATCCCATTGGTATTTATGGGCTGGGGCATTAAGCATGGTAGTTTGACCCGCCAAACACATATGACAGATATTTCGGCTACTGTAGCATCGCTACTGCATATCCAGGCCCCTGATGGCTGTGTAGGTAAAACTATCAGCGAAGCACTGAAAAACTAAGTCTGAAGTCAGGTAAGTCCGAAAGTTTACAACACAAAACTTTCGGACTTTTCGGTTAATAATTAAAAACTTTCCGACTTTAGGGCTTGACCGAATTCGGACTTAATAAAATGAAAAAATACATTTCTAAATTTCATTATCTTACGCATGACCTGCCTGGTTTTAGCCACGTACAACAAGTGCAGATGGCTTGCGGCGCGGGTGCAAACTGGGTACAATACCGTTGCCTTACCAAACCCGAAGATGAACTGATTGATGAGATAAACGAAATAGCCGAAATTTGCGACGACTGGGGTGCGACCCTCATCATCGCTAATCATTACGACTTGCTTGACCGGGTTGATGCGCAGGGTGTGCATATAGATGATAGTGATGCCGATTTGGCCAGTATCCGCAAGATTATCGGCCCGGATAAAACTCTTGGCGTATCAGCAGCAGGTGCTGATGAATTATTGAAATTACAAAGTACCGGAGTGGTTGATTATTATGTTTACGGGCCATTTGCATCCACTAATACAGGGGAGCCTGTTGGGCATCACCCGCTTGGTTTTAACGGATATCGTCAACTGGAAAAACTGGGCATCAATGTCCCGGTGATAGCAGCAGGTGGCATCCAGCCGGATGATGTAGAGGCCTTGCTTCAAACGGGCATCAATGGTATTGCGATATCATCAGCCATGGACCTTATTGCTGATCCTGTTGAAAGGGTTAAGGAGTTTTATAAAAGGGTGTATTGATGATCATTCGTTCTAAATAAACCTTGTCGAAAACGAAACGAGGAACGAGTGAGAAATCTTATGCGACTTGGTGTGCAGTTGTGCATGGCGCAGAAGATTTCTTTCGCCCCGGCTCGCTATCTGTTCTCCCTGCTTTATCGGGATGGCATCAGTTCTGAAAATATTATTCTACCGTCATAAAACTTTGATTTGGTTTCAGCAATCAATAAAAACCCCATCTTTATATTTTCATTTAATATTCATCTGTTCCATCTACATTAGCAATGTCATCACATCATATAGTTCGCGAAAAACAGGAGCCAGCTTTATTAGTTTTAAGCATGGATACTTTTGATGAGGAAATGCTGGGGCAGTTGCTGGAGTGGAGCCCGACCGTGATCTGCTCTACCGGTACCGCCGAAAAGCTGGATGCATCAGGGATTAAAATCGACTGGATAATAAGTGATGGTGATTCGGGTGATTTACAGTCGGACGTGAAGGTGATGCCTTCGGGAGGCGACAATGCGGCAGGCGCAGCTTTAAAATACCTGGTAACGCATAATTACCCGGCGGTCAATGTAATTACCGATGTGTTGGACCTGAAAGATTTTTTGTTTTATGCTGATAAAATAAACCTGGTGATTTTTAGGGAACGGCAAAAGATCTACCCGGTTAATTCGGGCTTCAGTAAGTGGAAACCCGCAGGTGAGTTCATTGAAGTACTTTCGCATCCGTCGGGCTTACAAATAAGCGGGCTTGAAGCCACAAGCACTAATAGGTATAAAACCACCCACGATGGTTTTTTTACCCTGCAGTTTGAGCAACCTTTTTTGTTTATTGCCGAGGATATAGCGTAGCGAAAACAATAACCGGTACGTATAGCTGGTATTGGTTCGCTTTTTGAGTGAAAAATAATTAAAAACGCGTTAAACCGTTTAAACATTTAATAGTCTATATATTTATATCAGCAAAAAATACCATGCTGATCTGTTAAAAAATCTTTCATCATGAAAAGGACATATAAAAATCTATTAACAATTGCATTGGGGGGCTTATTGAGCTTATCCCTGGCATTCAATGCTGATGCACAACGTGGCGGCGGTTCTCGTGGCGGCGGTGGCGGAGGAGGCGGTGGTTCAAGACCGTCAGGCGGTGGTGGCGGAGGCGGTAGTTTTTCCCGTCCTTCTGGTGGTAGTTTTTCCCGCCCCTCAACTTCATTTAATGGTAGCACACGTACCTCAATAGCAGCGCCGCAGCGTAGCTACGGCACCGATTCGCGCAGCAGCTATGGCACTCCTCAACAACGCAGTTATGGTGGTCGTGATTACGCAGTAAGGCCAAATGGCACATCTGTAGCACCCCAGCGTAGCTATGGTAGCGCCGGTCGTACCGTATACAATGGTAACCGCAGCTATACTACTGTAGACAGGCGCGTTTATAACGGCGGTCGCGGTACTTATTACAGAGGCGGTTCATACGCATACGGTGGTCGCAGGGTTTATCCTGGTACTTACCATTACGGTGGCCGCGGGGGGTATTTTGGCAACCACTACTATTATCCATACCGTAACTACTATAATTCATTCTATTATCCGCGGTTAGGTTTTAGCATAGGTTTCTTACCATATGGTTACTATCCTTTCTGGTGGGGCGATTACCAATATTTTTACAGCGATGGTTTGTACTATCGTCAATACAATGACCAGTATACCGTTGTTGAACCGCCAATAGGGGCCGAGATTAAAACCCTGCCTTCAGGTGCTGAATCTATCATGATCAATGGCGAACAGTACTATGAGTTAAATGGTGTTTACTACCAGCCATACACCAAAGATGACGGCTCAACTGTTTACGTTATTGCAGGTAAAGATGGCCAATTAACTACCGATCAGGGCAACGGCGATGGCAGCAGTGTTGATCAGGGCCCGCAAATTGGTGACATTGTAACTCAATTACCACCGGATTGCCGCAAGATCAAGATCAATGGTGAAAAGCTGTTTGTATCTCCTGATGGTTATTACTACCAGGAAACTCAGGATGACGGCAATAAAGCTTACGAAATTGTAGGCACCCCATCTGATGATCCTGAAAATAACGACAGCGATCAAAACCCGAACCAACAGTAATTAATAAAAATTCAATATATATTATAAAGGCTGTTTCCGTAATTGGAGACAGCCTTTTTGTTTGTATAATATAGCATTTCAAATTAATGCAAACCTTTTTTAACTGCAGCGGGTAGTATATTAAGTAAAACTTAAAATTTACCATTATGCAAAATCATGATCACCGCGCTATAATTCAAAAATTATTGGATTGCGCTTTAGCTTGCGAACATTGTGCTACTGCATGCCTGCACGAAGAGGATGTTAAAATGATGGCCGGCTGCATTAGTCTTGACCGAGACTGCGCTGACATATGTGCCCAAGGGGCCCGCTTATTGCAAAGAGATTCAGTTATTGCCCACCAATACCTGGTTTTATGCGAGGAGATCTGCCGTCTTTGCGCTGCGGAGTGCGGTAAACATCAGCACGATCATTGCCAGGAATGTGCCAAGGCCTGTATTGATTGCGCAGAAGCCTGCCACGCACATCACGAGCCAATTACACAGGATTGAGGTAATTACATTTAGTTCCCGTTTGAGAATAGTCGTCAAAAAGCGGGAGGGTCGTGCGATTCCCCCTCGAGAGGGGGGAGGGGTGTGTCTCTGCGTTAGAGTTAGTCGAAGAAACACACCCCTGCCATCGCTCTGTCCTTCACGCCCCCTCTCAAGAGGGGATTTAAAAATCTCTTTATTATCCGCAACGCTCACTATTTTACTAATTTTTTTAGGATTTAGCGTTTTCTTTTCTGAATTTTACTTTTATGAATAACCTCCCGCCATTAGCCGAACGTATGCGCCCCAAATCGCTTGATGATTATGTTGGGCAAAAACACCTTGTTGGGCCGGGAGCAGTGCTGCGTAAAGCTATCGAGTCGGGTTCATTGCCGTCGATGATATTTTGGGGACCGCCGGGAGTGGGTAAAACCACTTTGGCTTATATTATTTCGCAGTCATTGTTTCGTCCGTTTTTTGCTTTGAGTGCTATTAACTCGGGCGTAAAAGACGTAAGGGAGGTGATAGAAAAAGCGTCGTTGTTAAAGAAACAAGGCGAGGTGCTGCCGATATTATTTATCGATGAGATCCACCGCTTTTCCAAATCGCAGCAAGATTCATTGTTAGGCGCTGTAGAGCGGGGCATTGTTACGTTAATAGGCGCAACGACTGAAAACCCATCTTTCGAAGTGATCTCAGCTTTGCTGTCGCGTTGCCAGGTGTATATTTTACAGCCGCTATCCGAAACCGATCTGATCGACCTGCTGAACAAGGCAATGAAGGAAGACGTAATCTTAAAAGATAAAAGCATCACCATAAAAGATTACGAAGCTTTGCTGCGCCTTTCGGGAGGCGATGCCCGCAAGCTGCTCAATATTTTTGAGCTATTGATAAATGCTTTTGACACGCCGGAGATAATATTAACCGATGAGGTTGTATTGGAACATGTACAGCAAAACATGGCGTTGTACGATAAAACCGGTGAGCAGCATTACGATATCATTTCGGCTTTTATCAAATCCATGCGGGGCTCTGACCCCAACGGTGCAGTTTACTGGCTGGCGAGGATGATCGTAGGCGGTGAAGACCCTTTGTTTATTGCCCGCCGTATGCTGATCCTTGCATCCGAAGATATTGGCAACGCTAACCCCAATGCCTTGCTGCTTGCACAAAGTTGTTTTGAGGCGGTTAATAAGATTGGTATGCCCGAATCGCAACTGATATTATCGCAGACGGCTATTTACCTGGCAACATCGGCTAAAAGTAATTCGGCTACAACAGCTATTGGTGCGGCCATAGCATTGGTGCGCCAAACCGGCGATTTGCCTGTGCCACTGCACTTACGTAACGCCCCAACCAAATTCATGAAAAACATTGGCTACGGCAAGGATTACAAATACGCCCATAGCTACGAAGGTAATTTTACCGACCTTGATTTTCTGCCGGATGCTATCCGCGGAACAAAAATTTACGACCCCGGTAACAATGCGCGTGAAAACGAATCAAAAGAAAAGTTGAGAAAACTTTGGGGCAACAGGTATAAATACTAACTTAAGTTTCGCTTAATAGAGCCTGTTAATTAATATCATATAAGGGTTTGACCAATATTAATTAATTTATAGCTTTAGGCTTTGCGTACCGTACCTGTGGCTTTTATATAAAACAAATTATAGCTTTGGGCTTTATGCATTTTGCTTATAGCTTTTATATAAAACCTATACCTTAACCCTTAACTGTCTATACTTATGATCACTACCTTTCTCGGGCACGAACTTAAAGCTTTCTGGCGGTCAAAAAACACAGGTAAAAGTATTGCTATCCGTGTGGTGATGGGGTTACTTATCCTTTATCTTTTTGGATGTATTTTGCTTGCCGGTTTGTTTTTGAATGAAATTTTGGGGCAGGTTTTTCCGCATGATGACATAGTGGTTTCTTTTTGCGGTATCATCCTGCTTTATTTTTTGTTTGACCTGATGATGCGCATGCAATTGCAGGAGCTGCCAACGTTACGGGTGCAACCATATCTTCATTTACCTATAAAAAAGAATACGGTGGTCGGCTATCTGGCCTTTACGGCCATGCTTTCGGTTTTTAACCTGTGGCCCATTATACTTTTTGTACCTTTTATTTTAAAAGTGATCCTTACCGATTCGGGTGTTTGGCCTGCGCTGGCTTTTATATTGGCTATTATCGGTTTCATGCTTTTCAATAACTACATGGCCTTGTTTATTAAACGCAAAGCCAATCTTAACGGTTGGGTTTTCCTGGTTTTCGCAACGGCTCTCATCCTTATTATTACCGGCGATTTCAGATTTCACCTCTATTCGGTACGCAATATTTCCTATCAGTATTTTGGCCATTTGCTCAATAAACCGGTGTTGGTATTGCTGCCTGTTGTGCTTGCAGCAGCCATGTATTACATCAATTTTGCCTACTTAAAGCAAAACCTTTACCTCGAAGAGCTGAGTTCGCGCAAGGCATCGGCCTATAAAAGCAGTACGGAGTTTCCGCTGTTAAACAGGTTTGGTAAAGTTGGCGACCTTGTTGCAAACGAGCTGAAACTGATATTCCGTAATAAGCGGCCACGATCGGCATTGGTTATGGGGTTGTTCTTTATGTTTTATGGGCTCATATTTTATACCAACAGCCATTACGGACAAACCTGGTACATTTTTGTGGGCATGTTCATGACTGGTATTTTTATTATCAGTTATGGGCAGTTCATGTATAGCTGGCAGGGCGCTCATTTTGATGGCCTGTTAGTGAGCAAAATTAATTTCCGCGATTTTTTAAAGGCAAAATACCTGCTGTTTACCATGGTATCAACCGTGGCTTTTATATTGACTACGCCTTATGCTTATTTTGGCTGGCGCATTGTTTTGGTACATTTTGTAATGTACCTGTGGAATATCGGTATCAACACAACCATTGTGCTGTTTTTTGCTAACCGCAATGCCAAACGGATAGATCTGTCAAAAGGCGCGTCGTTTAATTGGGAAGGGGTGGGGGCAACGCAAATGCTTATTTCGTTTCCCTTGATGATCACGCCGTATATTATTTATCTTCCGTTCTCACTGTTCAAACACGCGGACATCGGCCTGGCCATGCTGGCCGGTACCGGGATCATATTTATTTTAACCCGCGATTTTTGGGTTAAAAAACTGGAGGAGGATTTTATACAAAAACGTTATACCGTTGCCGAAGGCTTCAGAAACAAATAACCATGATTGAAGTAAGAAATTTGAAAAAAGTTTATAACGGGATTACCGTTGTGGATGTACCTGCCCTGCAAATTAACAAAGGCGAAAGCGTAGGCCTTGTAGGTAATAACGGCGCAGGCAAAACTACGTTGTTCCGGATGGTGCTCGACCTCATTCGCGCCGAAAGTGGCGAAATCCTTTCAAACGGAGAAATTGTAGCCGGTCATGAGAAGTGGAAAGATTACACCGCTGCTTATCTTGATGAAGGTTTCCTGATAGACTACCTTACACCCGAAGAATATTTTTATTTTATAGGAGGGCTGCATGGTCATAACCGCACATATGTTGATGAGGTGTTAGTTAGCCTGACCGATTTTTTTAATGGCGAGATACTGAAGAAAGGGAAGTACATCCGCGACCTGTCAAAAGGTAACCAATGCAAAGTTGGTGTAGCGGCCTGCCTGTTGCAGGAACCTCAATTGCTCATGCTGGACGAGCCCTTTGCCAATATTGACCCAAGTACCCAGTTCAGGCTTAAAAACCTGCTGAAAGATCTGAACAGGAATAAGGGTGTAACTACCATAGTATCCAGCCATGATCTTAACCACATCACTGATGTGTGCGACCGCATCCTGCTGATGGAAAAAGGTGTGATCATTAAAGATATTGCAACCAGCTCATCAACGTTAAATGAGTTGGAAGCGTATTTTGGCGTTGAGGTCGCCCCTTCCGCCCGTTAAAAGGGTGACTACCTTCAAGCTCCCTTTTTAAGCATAAACAAAAAACGCATTGCCGGCAGCAATGCGTTTTTTGTTTAAAATCTTCTTTTGACAAGCGCGTGTGCATACAAGCACTCGCTTTAGGGGGCGGGTGGGGCCTGGATTAGCTCATCCGTCAATTTCTCAAACTCGTTGATAAACTCGGTATAATGCTCCCCCGTACCGGGGCCGCTAAAACCTGTATGGATCTTTTGTACGTCGCCGTTTTTATCAATAATGATGGTGGTAGGGAAGCCAACCACTTTTGATAACATAGGCAGGCTTTGGGCAGTTTGTTTTTTATCGCTGGTATAGCCGGTCACCAACAATGGATAAGGTACTTTAAACCTGTCTTTTACCTGCTGCAGCGCTTTCTTTGATTTTTCAAAATCGGTGGTGCGTTCATAAGCCAGACCAATTACTTCAACACCTTTATTGTGATATTTGTTATAGTAGTTAACCATATAAGCAGTTTCGTCCATACAGTTAGGGCACCATGAGCCCAATATCTGTACAATTACCACTTTGTTTCTGAACCTGGCATCATCAAGCGAGATAGTTTTGCCATCAAGGTCCTTAAAGCTGAAAGTTATTTTTTTATACCCCGGTTTTAATGAAGTGAGTGAATATGCATCGGGAAGTTTGGCGTTTTCATCCTTTACAGCAGTCCATGCCTGCACAGATGAATAGCCGGCGAAAAATTTACCGTCGGTTAAGGTCTTATCATCGCTAATGGTAGCAGTAAAAGTATAGGCATGACCACCGTCGAAAGTAGAGAGGTAAAGTTTATTACCACTTACCGAGCCTTCTAAATAACGGTAATCACCGGTGGTGGTTAAGAAAGTGCCTGTAAGTTTATTGCCCTCCTGCTTAAACTCGCCAACGGTGGTATCGCGGTCCTCGCCCTCACCAAACACCGCCGACCAGCGGCCTCCGATATTAAATCCCGGGTTTTCAGTATTCTTAAAAAAGCGCCATGAAGTGTTAGGTCGGGCGCTGAATGGAACAAGAAGATCATTATCGGCCAGGTGCCTTACCCAGTTGCCGTTAAGGCTATCTCCGTTAAGTTTCAGCTTAAATTCTGAATTGAACAGCGGCATATGGATAAAAACAGAATCGCCTTTGGTAGCAACATCTGTTACTTTAAAATGCTCGGCACCGTTAATGATAGCTAATTGTTGTTTGCTCCCGCTATTGCTGAACTCGAAATTAAAAGGGATTTCGGTGCCTGATTTAGTTTTAAGCGCACCGCGCCACACACCTGTTTTTAGTTTGGTTTGAGCAAAGCCGGTTTGCAGAAATAGTAATCCGCAAATACCGGCTATAATATTTTTGAAAGTCATACTTAAATATATAGTCTACTTAATCTATATACTTTCAAAGGTATAAAAACAGCGCCGTTATTTCAACAATCCGCGCGAAATGACAATTCTTTGAATTTCAGATGTTCCTTCATAAATCTGGGTTATTTTGGCATCCCGCATCAGGCGTTCAACGTGATACTCTTTCACGTAACCGTACCCGCCATGAATTTGCACCGCTTCTGTGGTGGTGCGCATAGCTACTTCAGATGCATAAAGTTTTGCCATTGATGATGCCTGGGCATAGGGTTTTCCATGATCTTTAAACCATGCCGCTTTAAGGCACATCAAACGTGCTGCCTCAATTTCAGTAGCCATATCGGCCAGCTTAAATTGGATAGCCTGGTGATCAGCCAGCGGTTTACCAAAAGTTTTGCGCTCCTTAGCGTATTGCACTGCAAGTTCGTAAGCACCTGAAGCAATACCTAAAGCCTGCGAAGCAATACCTATACGACCGCCATCCAGTACGTTCATGGCAAACTTAAACCCAAAACCGTCTTCGCCAATGCGGTTCTCTTTAGGCACTTTAACGTCGGCAAACATCAGCGAGTGGGTATCCGAGCCGCGGATGCCCATCTTGTTCTCTTTAGGGCCGACAGTAAAGCCGGGCGTTCCTTTTTCCACAATAAAAGCGTTAATACCATGGTGCTTTTTTTCGGCATTGGTTTGTGCTATTACAATATAGGTAGATGCGCTGCCCCCGCTGGTGATCCAGTTCTTAGTACCATTAAGCAGGTAATGATCGCCCATATCAATGGCTGAAGTGCTTTGTGACGTAGCATCAGAGCCGGCCTCTGGCTCCGAAAGACAGAAAGCGCCAATGCATTCACCTTTGGCCAGCGGTGCCAGATATTTTTGCTTTTGTTCTTCGCTGCCATATTTCTCCAATCCATAGCATACCAGCGAATTATTCACAGAAACAACTACTGACGTGGATGCGTCAATCTTTGAAAGTTCCTCCATCACCAGCACATATGATATGGCATCCATGCCAGCGCCGCCATATTGCGGAGATACCATCATGCCCAGGAAACCCAGTTCACCAAGTTTCTTAACCTGTGCGGCAGGGAATTTTTGCTGTTCATCGCGTTCAATAACACCTGGCTTTAATTCTGTTTGCGCAAAATCACGCGCAGCCTGGCGAATCATTTTTTGTTCTTCGGTCAGTTCAAAATACATTGGTATAATTAAAAGCATAAATATATAAAAATTACTATGCATGCATAGTAATTTTTATAAACAAAAAAAGAGAGCTTTTTTTGAAGCTCCCTTTCCCCTAATTAATTTAAACTATTGATTAAACCCAAAACAAAGAACAAAAAATCTCAACTTGGGCGTCTGAGAATTCAATTTAATTTTTCACAGGTAGATGTTACTAAATCTTTTATTTTTTCACAGATGATACAGGGCGAATATCTATATACAAATCCTTTGCCATAATTATAAAATTGTGGCATTAATATTTCATGTTTAAACGTTAGTCGCCCATTTTTATAAAAGAATAATATCTGCATATAAAATGTAATGGTGTTATTTTATATTTAGCTTGCACAAAAGATACAAAGTATCATATTAGCCGATCCAGTCATGCTTTTAACTGATTTTGAATACCTTAACAACACTAATAACGCATTTAAACGCAAAGTTGCCTTGCAGATAAAAACCTTACGCAAACAAAATCAGGTTACGCAGGAGAAGTTTTTTAACGAAACGCACATAAATATTGCTCGGCTCGAATCAGGTATTATTGATATCAGGTTGGAAACACTTCGTAAAATTTGTTATTATTTTAACGTTTCCTTAGCAGGTTTTTTCCAGGAGATATAATAAATTATCATATTTTAAAAAATAAGCTGTCCTAAATTCTATTTTACCATACAGTTGTTGTATTTTAATTCATACACACGCCTAAAAAATGAACAGAAAAACCCAATCCTTATCCATAGTTGCCGCCGCACTTGGCACCTTACTTAGTGCCTGTAGCCAAACCGACAAAACAAAAGCTTACGAAGCCGGCGACCCAGTGATCCATAATATGGATACCACCGTAAAACCGGGCGATGACTTCTTTAAATATGCCAACGGAACCTGGCTTCGCAAAAATCCCATTCCGGCGGCGTACGCTGCTTGGGGCATCGGCAATGTTGTGCAGGAAGAGTTGCGCGACAAGATGAAAAAGATCAACGAGGATGCGCTTAAAGCTAATGCCCCTAAAGGCAGCAACACCCAAAAAATAGGTGATTTTTATTTCAGCGGGATGGACACCGTTAACATCGAAAAACAGGGGCTTGCACCACTGAAAGATGAACTGGATAAAATTGACCGGATAACGGATATCAAAAGCCTGGTTGTGGAGTTCGCACACTTACAAAGGATTGGCGTTACCCAGCCTATCGGCGCTTATGTTGGGCAGGATGCTAAGAACAGTGCAAAGATGGCTTTAGGTTTATACCAATCGGGCATTGGTATGCCTAACCGCGATTACTACTTTAATAAAGATGCGCATAGCGTAGCCATCCGTACCGACTATCAAAATAATTACCTGCCCGCCATATTTAAACTGGCAGGCCTGCCTGCTGATAAGGCAACTGCGGCCGCTGAGAAAACTTATTCGCTGGAAACTTTCCTGGCTGATAGCAGCCGGAAACTGGAAGACCTGCGCGATCCTTATCATAACTATAACAAAATGCCACTTGCCGCGCTGAGCAAGCTGGCCCCGGATATTGACTGGAAACCCACTTTTGAAAAGATGGACTACAAAAATGCCGATACCGTAATTGTAGGACAGCCTGAGTATTACAGAGCGCTTAATAAAGCACTAAAAACTTTTACTATAGATGACTGGAAAAATTACCTGCACAAGAACCTGGTCACTGCTTTTGGGCCATACCTGAGCAAACCGTTTGATCAGGAGGTATTTCGGTTTTATGATAAGGTGATTTATGGCAGTACGGCCCAACTCCCACGCTGGAAAAGGGTGCTGGATACTGAAAACGGTTTGATGGGCGAGGTATTAGGGCAAATCTTCGTAAAAGAATATTTCCCCGAAAAGACAAAAGAACGCTATGTAAAACTGGTTGAAGAAATGCGCACCAGCTTTAAAGAGCATATTGAAAAGCTGGATTGGATGAGCCCCGAAACCAAGGAGAAAGCTTACTACAAATTATCAAAAATAGTCCCTAAAGTTGGTTACCCGGATAAATGGAAGGATTTTTCAACTCTGGAAATTAACCGGGGCCCTTACGCCCTCAACGTATTACGGGCAAACGAATGGTGGCATAATTTCAGTGCAGCTAAATTAGGCAAACCTGTCGACCGTACTGAATGGGACATCACGCCTCAAACCTATAATGCTTACTATAACCCGTCAAACAACGAGATTGTATTGCCTGCCGGCATTTTTACCATTCCCGGTTACAAGGATGAAAATATTGATGATGCCGTCATTTACGGCTATGCTGCCGCCTCAACCATCGGCCACGAAATGACCCACGGTTTTGATGACCAGGGCCGCCAGTTTGATGCTGCCGGAAACCTTAAAGCCTGGTGGAAACCGCAGGATTCGGTAAAATTTAGTCAACGTGCCAAAATGCTTATCGACCAGTTTAATGGTTACAGCATTTATGGTTTGCATGTAAATGGCAAAGCCACTCAGGGTGAGAACATTGCTGACCTCGGCGGCATTGTAATAGGCCTTGACGCGTTCAAAAAAACACAGCAATATAAAGAGGGTAAACTCATTAACGGGCTAACACCCTTACAGCGCTATTTTTTAGGATACTCATTAGGCTGGCTTACGCAGGACAGGAAAGAATCACTTTCGAGCCAGATCCTAACCAATGAACATGCACCCGGTTTTATGCGCGTTAACGGGCCGTTTACCGATGTGCCTGAATTTTACGAAGCTTTTCATATTAAGAAAGGTGATAAGATGTGGATAGATCCGGATAAACGAGTGAAGATATGGTAGCGGTAATGATGTAACTGGCCGTTACATGATCACAATGATTGCGTTTAAAACAGACACGAAGCAACTCCAAACCATACAGGGCGACTGTAAATCGGGATTGCTTCGTGTCTTATAGTTGTAGTTGTATAACTGTAAGTTGTTAATTATCATTCGTAATATGTATTGTAGCCCTTTTTCAGGATTGTCCAGGGCTACTTCTCATGACGTCCTAACGGTTCCCTACAATATAAACTTCGTGCTTAGGAAATTGGAATCATTGTCATTCACAATTTCATTGATGATGTTTTTGTTGGTTTCGGTCATTTTAGTGGTAACTAATGAGCGGATTGAGAACGACCTTAAGGCATCATGTACCGAAAGTGTACCCTCGGCACTGTCCTTACGCCCGGTGAACGGAAATACATCCGGACCGCGCTGACACTGACTGTTAATGTTTACGCGGCTTACTAAATTCACAAAGGGATCGATCAGTGACGAAATTTCCCTGGCATCATTACTGAAAATACTCACCTGCATACCATGTGGCGAGTCTATCTGGTAAGCGATAGGCTCCTCAATATCTTCAAATGGAATTACTGGGATCACCGGTCCAAATTGCTCTTCGCGGTACAGTTTCATGTTTTCATTAACCGGGTAAACTATGGCCGGGAAAAAGAACGAAGCCGATGTTTCACCTCCGTTTTCGTTAATCACTTTTGCGCCGTTAGCTAAGGCGTCATTTACAATATCGGTAAGGTAAGCCGGTTTATGAGGTTCGGGGAGCGGGGTAAGTTTTACATCCTTTTCCCAGGGCAGTCCGAACTTAAGTTTGGCAACCGCCTCGCTTAATAGTTTTAAAAACTCATCAGCAACGGCTTTATGTACAAATATCACTTTAATAGCAGTACAACGCTGGCCGTTAAATGACAGCGAGCCTAAAATACACTCGCTCACAGCCTGCTGCAGGTCGGCATGTTTGGTGACTATGGCTGCGTTCTTGGCGTCCAGACTTAAAACAGCTCTTAAGCGATTAATTTTAGGGTGACGCTTTTTCAAATCATTTGCTACTTTGCTTGAGCCAATGAAAGCCAGCACATTCACCTTGCCCGATGACATCAGCCCGGGTGTTACCACTGCGCCCCTGCCATAAATGGTGTTCACCACTCCTTTAGGGAATGATTCCTGGAAGGCTTTCAGCAATGGATAATGCAGCAGTGTACCGTGTTTAGGCGGTTTAAATAAAATAGTGTTCCCCATGATCAGAGCGGGGATCAGCGTAGTGAAAGTTTCGTTTAACGGGTAATTAAACGGACCCATGCAAAGCACTACCCCCAAGGGCGAACGACGGATCTGGGCCACCAGCCCCTCGGCCATTTCAAAACGTGACGACTGGCGGTCGATATCTTTTAACGCGTCGATGGTGGCATTGATGTATTCAATAGTACGGTCAAATTCTTTAGCCGAATCAGCGTATGATTTGCCTATTTCCCACATCAGCAGTTTTACCACCAGCGTACGTTGTTCGCTCATTTTGTAAATAAAGCGCTCCATACATTTAATACGGTCGGCAATGCTCATAGTGGGCCATTCGCCGCGGCCATTGTCATAGGCTTCAAGGGCGGCATCCAGGGCCTCAAAAGCTTCTTTTTCGGTGCAAACCGGGTACGTGCCTATCAGCTTCCGGGTAAAAGTACCGTCCTCTGCCCAAAAACCAACAGGTGAGTAAACTTCACTTACTTCGCCGTGCCATGGTTTCATTTCGCCACCGCTCAGATATTCGCGCTGGTGTACTTCTTCAATCTGGAATTCGGGGGGGATATTATTTTCATCAATAAAAATTGAACTGAGCTGGGTTTTAAAACTCATATTTTTTCAAGGGTTTGATTTCCCTAAGATAAAAAAAGCCTGCTTTAACAAGCAAGCTTTATGTGTTATAAATTGTTTACTGATTTTTAATAGCCGAAGGCATTATTGATGATCCGATCCGCCTTCGTGGAAGAATTACCCTTTTGAAACGCCTTTGATTCCCGGTTTCCTGCTTCTTATCAAAATCCTGGTTTAGGGAAGTTAACGCCACCCGCGGCAAGCTCTTTAAGCATTTGTTCCTGAAGGTTTATTTTAGCATTGAGGAAATCGGCAGGATCAACCCAAACATTAATGGTAAACCTTACACAATCGTTATCCAGGCTGATAACGCCCACCCGCGCGGCCGGGTCGTGCAGGATATCCTTATTGGCGTCTACCACAGCTGTCATGATAGTCTTGACCTTTTCCATATCGTTGTTATAGCCTACACGCATTTCAAAGTCAAGGCGGCGGCGGCCTTCGCGCGTTATGTTTACAATAACTTCATTAAACAGCTTTCCGTTAGGGATAATGACGGTTTTGTTATCGGCAGTAATAAGTACAGTATAAAACATCTGTATAGATACCACCCTGCCATCCTGACCCTGGGCAAGAATACTGTCGTCTATTTCAAAAGGTTTTAACAATAGTATCAGTACGCCACCTGCAAAGTTTTGAAAGGTACCCGATAGGGCCAAACCGGCCGCTACTGAAAATGCACCGATGATGGTAGTGAAGATACTCATCTCCAGCCCTATGATGTTCATTACCCAAATAATGAGTAAAACATATAAAGCTGTAATGGTTAGGCTTAAGAAAAATGGCTGTAGTGATGAATGGATGCCACGCTTCATCATACGCATGCGCAGCCTTGCACGCAAAAACTTAATAAACCATAAACCAATAAAAAATATGATTAGTCCACCTACATAATTAGGGCCGCGGTTAATAAGCCAATGGTGGAACTCAGTGTAAAATTCGTCCAGTTTCATAACTGGGCGCAAAGTTAATAATTATCTATTAACTGTACAGGGAAACGAAGAGCTCGGGGCCCTTAAACAACACCCACTCAACCAGTGTGCTTTGTATTTGTTTTGTTTTTTGAGATAGACGTTTCATGACCTGCATTATTCAAATCCTGTGCCTGATTAGTGCTGTATCAGATTTGTTATGCAAAACTACGTATTACGACGCCCCGCGAAGTTGAAAATTAATCAAATGATTAATTAATGACCATTGAATTACCTTAGGATGACTATAAAGCCTCTTTTAAAGCACAAAACCCTGTATGCTTTTGCATACAGGGTTTTGAAAGTATATAAGTTTCTATACACCCCTTCAGGGGCTTGGCGACTCTTACATCATGCCGCCCATGCCGCCGCCCATTGGTGGAGCGCCTGCTTTTTCATCTTCAGGATCATCAGCCAATACAACTTCGGTAGTTAATAACATGGAAGCGATTGAAGCTGCATTTTCTAAAGCAACGCGGCTTACTTTAGTTGGGTCGATAACGCCTGCAGCAATCAGGTTTTCGTATTTATCAGTACGTGCGTTGTAACCAAAGTCGGCAGTGCCTTCTTTAACTTTTTGCACAATGATTGAACCTTCGATACCAGCGTTTTCGCAGATCTGACGTAAAGGCTCTTCGATAGCGCGACGGATGATCTGGATACCAGTGTTTTCATCTTCGTTATCACCTTTAAGATCGGCTAAAGCAGCAACAGCACGGATGAAAGCAACACCGCCACCAGCTACGATACCTTCTTCAACAGCGGCACGTGTAGCGTGTAAAGCGTCGTCAACACGGTCTTTTTTCTCTTTCATTTCAACTTCGGTAGCAGCACCTACGTAAAGTACAGCAACACCGCCAGATAATTTAGCTAAGCGCTCTTGTAATTTTTCACGGTCGTAATCAGAAGTTGTTGATTCGATCTGAGATTTGATCTGGCTTACGCGGCCTTTGATCTCTTCTGCAGAACCTGAACCATTGATGATAGTAGTATTATCTTTGTCGATAACGATTTTCTCAGCAGTACCTAAGTAGCTAAGGTCAGCGTTTTCTAATTTGTAACCTCTTTCTTCAGAGATCAAAGTACCACCGGTAAGGATAGCGATATCCTCTAACATAGCCTTACGACGGTCGCCGAAGCCCGGAGCTTTAACAGCGGCAACTTTCAGTGAACCGCGGATCTTGTTAACTACCAAAGTAGCTAAAGCTTCGCCGTCAAGATCTTCAGCAATGATCAGTAATGGTTTGCCAGTTTGTACTTGTTTTTCAAGGATAGGAAGCAATTCTTTCATTGAAGAGATCTTTTTGTCGTAGATCAGGATGAAAGGGTTTTCTAATTCAGCTTCCATTTTGTCAGCGTTGGTTACGAAATAAGGAGAAAGGTAACCACGGTCAAACTGCATACCTTCTACAGTTTTAACTTCAGTTTCAGTACCTTTTGCTTCCTCAACAGTGATTACACCATCTTTACCAACTTTTTCCATTGCTTCAGCAATTAATGAACCGATAACCTCGTCGTTATTTGCAGAAATAGAAGCAACTTGTTTGATTTTGTTATTGTCTTCACCAACAGTTTGTGACTGAGTTTTCAGGTTTTCAACAACTGCTGCAACCGCTTTATCTATACCGCGTTTCAAATCCATTGGGTTTGCACCGGCAGCCACGTTTTTAATACCTGCAGTTACAATAGCCTGAGCTAAAACAGTAGCAGTAGTAGTACCATCACCTGCAATATCGGCAGTTTTTGAAGCTACTTCTTTAACCATTTGAGCACCCATGTTTTCAAGGGCGTCTTTTAATTCAATTTCTTTAGCAACAGTAACACCGTCTTTAGTGATGGCTGGTGAGCCAAATTTTTTGTCGATGATTACGTTACGGCCTTTAGGGCCTAAGGTTACTTTTACTGCGTTAGCAAGGATATCAACACCGCGTTTCAGGGCGTCGCGTGCTTCAACATTGTATTTAACTTGTTTTGCCATGATGTTTTAATTATTTAATTATTGAATTAGCGAATGAGTGATTTGATTTCGCTTTCAATAATCTATTTTTTTAATTTCTTTGATTTTAAACCAGCGGTTTGAACAGGAATAAATTCACTAATTCAATAACTCACTAATTCACTAATTGGTTAAAGTACCGCGTATATGTCTGATTCACGCATAATTAAGTACTCTTTACCTTCATAGGTAATTTCAGTACCTGCATATTTACCATATAAAACCTGGTCACCAACTTGTACGGTTAAAGGCTCATCAACTTTTCCCTGTCCAACTGCAACGATGGTTCCACGTTGAGGTTTTTCTTTGGCAGTATCAGGAATGAAGATACCTGAAGCGGTTTTCTCTTCGGCTGCTGCAGCTTCCACTACAACCCTATCGCCGATCGGTTTAATGTTTAATGACATAGTTATAACTGTTTATTTTATTTAAGTTTTTCAGCCCGATGTGCAACATCAATTATGCCAAGCGGGTATTATGGCAAGTATTGACAGGCTAAACTGTTTTAATGTCAGCAAAAGGTTATTTGCGTTTTGCAGCTTAACAATTTTTTAACCCGATGGTGTCAGGTTGTCAGTATGACTTAGGGATGACGGTAGGGGAAGTAAGTGAGTAATAGAGATAGTATAACCAACTATGGCCCTAAAGCGTCATTGCGAGGTACGAAGCAATCGCGAACTATGCATGGCGGCTCTGTAAATCGGGGATTGCTTCGTACCTCGCAATGACGTTTGGGTGATGCTGTCTGTTACGTCGTCTTCCTAACTGCCGACAGCTTTTTCAATTCATCCTTGGCCTTGGCAAACCATACCTTATTGCTTTTACGCTCAACCGGGCTTAACTGCGATTGTTCATTGAGCATATCGGTAAAAATTTGCCATGCATCATCATCGCGGCCTGCACGGGTAAGGAACATGCCATATTCGTAACGGGGCTCAAAGTAGGAATAACGTCCCTTCATTAATTTAAATTCATTTTCGGCCTGCTCTTCCTGGTAAGTAAGCTCAAGCGATTTGGCGTAAAGGATATGCGCTTTTGAGCGGGCGAATTGTGGTAACTTATAAAGTTTTTTAGCAATTGGAATAACCTCGTTATACATTCCCTTTTCAAAGTAAGCTACAATGAGCTGTGCCATTACATGCTCATTTTCGGCAAAGGCGCCGGTAAGGCTGTTTTTATATATTTCGAGTGCTTTATCAATAAGACCGGCTTCCAGGTAGGCATCTGCCAATTTTACACGGTTGGCAAATGTATCTTTAAACCTAACTTCATCTTCAAGACGTTTAATTTTGGCCCCGGGGTTGATTACCGCCTCAACATTTATTTTAGGTGCACGGATGCCGCGATTAGACAGGATCTCACTGTAGATATAATACAAACATCCGAATACGGGTATTACTATAAGGATCCAAAGCCATTTTTGCTGGGTACCGCGCCGCAGGCTATGAATGATGCAAAATGCCTCTAATGCCAATATAAGATAATAATAGTTGCCGCCGCCGAAGTACATGTCTGTTTATGATATAGGATTTGGTAATATTCAAAAATAACGAAAAAGCAGCTGTAAACAAGGGTGTTTATAGCCGTAAAATAATTTTTTGCTATTGTTTGAGTATTCATTAAACCGGATTAATCTGCAGGTAAATAAAAAAGCCACCGGTTATTGTTGCCGGTGGCTTCACGTTAAAATAGCCCTAATTGTCCCTGATCGTCTATGTCGATATCATCGGGGTTAGTGATCTCAAAATCTATCTTTTTTGGTGGCTTCGCAGGAGTATCCCCTGTTTGTTCGGTTGGTTTTGTTTGTTTTTCTTCTTGTTCTGTTTCTTCGGTTAATTCGGCTGGTTCAGTTGGTCCAGAAGCCTCAGCGGTAATCTCTGTCACTTCGTTTTCCGCTTCTTCGGTAGTTTCTGGTTCTCCGGTACCGTCGCTAATTAACTCAACCGATTTTATAGGATGCTGTGACAGGCGGTTACCCATGGCCTTCATGCCTTTAACATCAATTACTTCAGAAAGGTTAAGTTCAATGGTTTCGGGAGTTTGGTCTTTGCCTTTGAGCTGCACTACACTAATTACAGGAGCGGTTTGTGCTATCAGTACCAGTTTTGAACCCGGTTCGTCGCTGATGATGCTTACCTGTTTGCCAAGTGCTATATTTTCGAACGTAAACCTTTTAACCAGATAGTTTTTCGACTTGCCATCAATATGGATCACCGAATAAACTTTTTGGGCATCGTACTTCTCAATCAGGATCATCTTATCATCAAAGTGATTGTTCAGATCAAAATTGGTGAGTTCATAAATGCCATTGCTCAGTACATTCAAAATGCGGTCGTCGCCGTCAAATTCGCCCAGGTATTTACCGCGGCCATCGGCATTAAGGCGTTTTAAAATATCATCATACCATATTTTGCGACCGGCCAAAGTTGATACACCTTTGCTTTTCAGCATGATCTTTTTAACCGGGTATTTAGTGATGATATTACCCATCGAGCCGCGGCCTTTAATGGCTATCGATGCAAAGTCTTCATCAAACTGTAGTTTTTTAAGTTTAGCATGGGGCTTAAGCGCAACATTCACTACCTCGGCTTCACCGTTAGGGTTAGCAGTAAAATATAATACTTTTGAACCTTTGGTGCCTTTGGTGAGGTCATATTCTTTATCACGGGTTACGCCAACTACCGAGAATCGTTTGATATAACTGATGCCACTTTCGCCATCTTTATATATCATATTATAAACGGTGCGTTCGTCGTTCTTTTTAAATACAGCAACGTGAATGATATCCTTACCCACAAAAACCTTGTCCTGTACCTTGGTAATCATGCAACGCCCGTCCCCCCTGAAAACAATGATCTCGTCAATGTCTGAGCAATCGCCGACATATTCAACCGAGTCATCTTTCTTCAGGCCAGATCCAATAAAGCCATCGGCCCTGTTAACATATAGCTTGATATTGGCCAATGCTACCTGTGCGGCTTCGACCTTATCAAAGGTGCGCAATTCAGTTTTACGCTCCCGGTCTTTGCCGTATTTGTCTTTCAGTTTCTGGAACCAGGCAATGGTATACTCAGTGAGATGTTTCAGATCATGTTTAACCTGTTTGATCTCATTTTCCAGTGTCTTCATCTGCTCATCCGCTTTTTTAACGTCAAAGCGGGTGATGCTGCTCATAGGTTTATCTATCAGCTTTTTATAATCTTCGGGCTGAATGGTACGATAAAACTGAGGGAAGAAAGGCTCAAACAAGCGGTTCAACACTTCCAACACCACTTCAAAATTGCCTGAGTTTTCGTAGTCGGGGTTTTTATACATCCCCTCCTGGATAAAGATCTTGAGTAATGAACTGAAGAAGATCTTCTCCATCAAATCTTTCAGCCTGATCTCCAGTTCCTGTTTGAGCAGGTCTTTGGTAAAGAACGTGCTTTCGGTAAGCATGTCGTTCACGCTCATGAAGCGCGGTTTATCATCCTGTATCACGCAAGTATTTGGTGATATAGATACCTCACAATCAGTAAAGGCGTAAAGCGCGTCGATGGTTACGTCGGGCGAAATGCCGGGGGCTAAGTGAATAATGATCTCTACATCCTTAGCCGTATTATCCTCAATCTTTTTGATCTTGATCTTACCCTTGTCATTGGCAGAGATCACACTATCTATCAGGCTGCCGGTAGTGGTAGTAAAAGGTATTTCGGTAATGGCGAGTGTTTTTTTATCGCGCTCGATAATTTTTGCCCTTACCCGTACTTTACCACCGCGCTGGCCTTCGTTGTATAGTGAAGTATCGGCCATGCCCCCCGTTGGGAAGTCGGGCATTAAGTTAGGGCGTTCACCTTTTAGTACAGCGATAGACGCGTCAATCAGTTCAATAAAATTGTGAGGCAATATTTTGGTAGCCAAGCCTACCGCAATACCTTCGGCTCCCTGTGCAAGCAGCAAGGGGAACTTTACCGGTAGGGTAATAGGTTCTTTATTTCGACCATCATAGCTGGCCTGCCAAACGGTGGTATCCGGGTTAAAAACAACATCGAGCGCAAATTTTGATAAGCGCGCTTCAATATAACGGGGAGCTGCTGCCGAGTCGCCGGTTACAGGATCGCCCCAGTTACCCTGGCAATCAATCAGCAGGTTTTTTTGACCTATCTGTACCATGGCATCGCCAATAGATGCATCACCATGCGGGTGATATTTCATGGTGTTACCGATAACATTGGCGGCTTTGTTAAAGCGCCCGTCGTCCATTTCCTTCAACGAATGCAGGATGCGGCGTTGTACGGGTTTCAAACCATCGTTAATATGCGGAACAGCCCGGTCGAGAATTACATAAGATGCATAATCAAGAAACCAATTTTCATATAACCCATCGAGTGAGGTAACGGTGTGTAGTTTTTCTTCATTAGGGTTTGGTGTATCGTTTTGATGCAGATCTTCACTCATTATTCAATAAAAACTTTTGGATTGGTAAAGATACGGATTATGTACCGATGTGCAGATGAAGTGAACTACATTTTAATGTCTTGTTAATATTTATTTATAACAAAATTGTTACGTTTGGGTAGGCTTGCAACAATTACAAATCGCAAGCGTAAAAATTATTAATGCAACAAATAATTGATTGATATTGTCGTTAAAGCATAACGGTTATTTGGATGCGGGAGGGTGTTGATTAATTAATTTGTTTATATATTTACCTATGGTGCTTTACCCGGGTTTTTTCCTGGCTGCCCCTTAAATGAAAACTATTTTGAAGTTAAACCGGCCCTTATTGCTTATGGCTTTATCATTGCTGTGCTTTACAAAAAGCATGGCCCAGATAAAAGTCCGGCCTTTATATGCTCAAAATAACAAGAAGCATACCGGGGTTAATAGTAAACCAGGTTATTCAAAACCGAAGCCCGTTACAGATCAGTTTAAAGAATTTACCAAGCTTTTGGCCCAGGCCAATGTAATTTATACCCCACCCAGGGGGTTTAAAGAGATTCCCGCTCCCAATGATGAGGATTTTTCATTTGATTATGCGTTGCAGTTGCCGGGGCAGGATTTTGAAGTATGGTTCCAGGTAAAATCCCAGAAACAGAATTATACCAGTTATGAGCAGGGGCAATATGATATTGACCGGGAAACCGAAAACCCCGACTCGATATATATAAATATGAGCAGGGCGCACGCCATAGCCTTTACCGGCGAAAGGGATAACTTTATGCGGAGCATACCGGTTAACGTTTTAAACAGATATAAAGCTGATGCCGGTAAGTCATACCTGTTAAACCTGCTCGATTTGCCTGCTACCAAGCATTATAAATACGCGCTGCTTATCGCATTACAGCGTAACCATACCGGCACCATTATGGCTGTTTGTTTTACTAATGATAAAGGCCCCGAGTTTTTTAAAAATGTAGACAGGGCAAGTAATTGCTTGAAGTTTAAGCCGTAGTCCTCGGTGTCATACTAAGCAAAGTTCCTCTCTTGAGAGGGGGCGGGATGGAAACGAGTAATGGCAGGGGTGTGTATTCGATTAGTTTATCAAAATAGAAACACACCCCTCCGCCCCTCTCAAGAGGGGATTCGCACAGCCCTCCCTTTTCTAAGGGTTCCCGATCCCCCAATGTTAATAAGTTGATATTTGCTCTCCGTTAATTCAGGCGGGAAGTTTTATTTTTGCAGTTAGGCGTATTTTTACGCTGTTTAATTTTCTACTTTATATACATGGCAGAACCAGTTAATTATAGTGAAGATAGTATCCGCTCCCTTGATTGGAAGGAGCACATCCGTTTACGCCCCGGTATGTATATTGGTAAGCTGGGCGATGGCTCTGCTTATGACGATGGTGTATACGTACTGCTTAAAGAGATCATTGATAACTCGATAGACGAGTTTGTAATGGGATCGGGCCGTACCATTGAGGTGAACATGAGCGATCATAAGGTATCGGTGCGCGATTATGGCCGCGGTATCCCCTTGGGTAAAGTGATCGACTGTGTATCCAAAATAAATACAGGCGGTAAATACGATAGCAAGGCCTTTCAAAAATCGGTAGGTTTAAATGGGGTGGGTACCAAAGCGGTTAACGCGCTTTCCAACTCATTTACAGTGCAATCATACCGCGATGGCCGTACTAAACTGGCCGAGTTTGCCAAAGGCGAATTGATTCGTGATGAGAGCGAAAAAGATACTACCCAGCGTAATGGTACCGCTATCAATTTTATACCCGACGACACCATTTTCAGGCATTACCGGTTTATCCCGGAGTTTGTAGAAAGTATGATCTGGAACTACGTGTTCCTGAACGCGGGCCTTACTATCAATTTTAACAATCAAAAGTATTTTTCGGAGCGCGGCCTGTATGACCTGCTTACCCGTAATACGGATGCTGAAACTTTACGGTACCCAATTATCCACCTTAAGGGCGAAGACATTGAGATAGCCATGACCCACGGTCAGCAATACGGCGAGGAATATTACTCATTTGTTAACGGTCAAAATACTACCCAGGGCGGTACGCACCAGGCCGCCTTCCGCGAGGCGGTAGTAAGAACCGTACGCGAGTTTTATAAAAAAGAGTTTGATGCTTCGGATATCAGGGCTTCAATTGTTGCGGCTATTGCCATAAAAGTTCAGGAGCCGGTTTTTGAATCGCAAACCAAAACCAAGCTGGGCTCACAAAACGTTGGTCCGGATGGCCCGTCTGTACGTGGCTTTATTAACGATTTTGTTAAAAAGGAGCTTGATAATTATCTGCATAAAAACACAGAAGCTGCTGATGGCTTGCTAAAAAGGATCCTGCAATCAGAACGGGAGCGTAAAGATATTGCAGGTATTAAAAAACTGGCCAACGAGCGTGCAAAAAAAGCATCATTGCATAACCGCAAACTGCGCGATTGCAAAGTGCATTTTGACGATACGCACGAACGTAAACAGGATACCACGTTGTTCATTACCGAAGGTGACTCGGCCAGTGGATCGATCACTAAATCGCGTGATGTGATGACCCAGGCTGTGTTCAGCTTAAAAGGTAAACCCCTTAACTGCTTTGGCCTAACCAAAAAAGTGGTGTACGAAAACGAAGAATTTAACCTGCTGCAGCATGCACTGAATATTGAGGACGGCCTTGATGCTTTGCGTTACAATAACATTGTGATAGCTACCGATGCCGATGTGGACGGTATGCACATCCGCCTGTTGTTGATGACCTTTTTCCTGCAGTTTTTCCCTGATCTGGTAAAGGCCGGTCACGTTTCCATATTGCAAACACCGTTATTCCGCGTACGAAATAAAAAGGAAACCATTTATTGTTACAGCGATGAGGAACGCCGCAACGCCATAGCTAAATTGGGTAATAAACCCGAGATCACCCGGTTTAAAGGTTTAGGTGAAATTTCGCCCGAAGAATTTGGTTTATTTATTGGTAAAGACATGCGGCTTGACCCTGTAATATTAAGAGATGCCAATGTAAAGGCACTTCTTGAATATTTTATGGGCAAAAATACTCCAGCCCGCCAAATGCATATCGTTAATAACCTGCGGGTTGAAAAGGATGATGAAACCATCAACCCAACAATAGCTAAAGAAACTGAAGCTGAGGAAGAGTTGCCAGTGGCTGTATAAACCTTGATTTGCCTGATTAGGGGATTTTCCTGAGTTGTGTAACTTAAGAAAATTCCCTAATTTGTTTCAAGCCAGTGGTCAGTGTTTTCACCATACCGCACGATGTGGGATACGATTGCAATAATTGAAATAGCCGTAAAAGTGGTGCGGTGATAACATATACCACTAGCTCAATTTTTGTAATGCCCTAATTTTTTGTTTTGATTATGTGCTTTTTATTTAAAGAAGCCGTCGGAGTTGATATTATAGGCGAGGATTTTAATCGAACCATCTTTTTCTTTTACAAGCCTGATCGATTCAACCGCTTTATATTTGCTGTGTTTGGTGTTGTATGCAAAAACATATTCTGCAGATGGGTTAGTCCCCACAACCCTGCGTGTTTCCCATTTGTTTACCGTTGTTGAGTCAAGGTCGCCAAGTTTGTTTTCTGTTGCGGTGTATAACTCAAGTAATTTATCCTTGGTTGTAACCGCCCAAAACTGATTACTGTAAAGCTTAAAGGTGTCGTTGTACTTTTTAGCTTTTATAAGCTCAAAAAGTTTATTCGTTACTTTTTCACCGTCCTTTTTATCCTCTTCCCTGTTTATATAAGTATTGTTAAAGCTGCATCCATTTAAAGTAATGACAGTTGTAAATAAAATTAAGCAGCGAAATTTAAGTGATTTAATAAATTGCATGAGCGTGAGTGAGTTTAGATAATGGAATAAATGTAAATAAATCTTTTCAAAATTTTAATCCTGTTAAAATTTCCTTATCTTGTTTCCCCCGATTTTTTAACAAGGGTTAATAATATATGATAAGTCACGAAATTAAAATAGCCTTTGACGAATATGAGTCGCTGGCCGATCTTGATAAAGCCGACAGGCAGCTGTGCCTTGAAGCACAGAAAGCATTAAAAAACTCACATTCTCCATATTCCAAATTCCGTGTTGGGGCTGCACTTCGTTTGCAAAGCGGTAAAATTATTTATGGCAGTAACCAGGAAAATGTAGCCTATCCATCGGGTTTATGTGCCGAGCGGGTGGCATTGTTTAACTGGGGAGCCAATCACCCTGATGATCCTATCGAGGCTATGGCGGTAACTGCACACTCAGATGATTTTCCTATTGTAAAACCAATTACCTCATGCGGATCATGTTTACAGGTATTGGCCGAATGCGAAAAGCAGCAAAATCAATCAATAAAAATTATATTGCATGCCGAAGATGGACCGGTTTGGATCATCAAAGGCATTGAAAACCAATTGCCGTTTTTATTTTTTGAAGAACGCATAGCTACTCCATAATGAAACTGAAGTTTTTTTTTCTCTTCATAGGTCTTGCATTTAGTATTGATGTATTGGCCCAACAGGGTTTCCCGTTTGATAATGAGATCAGGGCATTTAAACATCAGGATAGCCTGAGCTTTCCAAAACCAGGTGGTATTTTATTTATCGGCAGTTCATCTATCCGTAAGTGGACAGATCTCGAGCAGCGGTATGCCGGCAGGCCTATTATAAGGAGGGGAGTAGGCGGTTGCGAATTATGGCAGATAGCAGATTATTACACGCCTTACATCCTGCTCCCATACAAGCCACGCAAAATTTTTGTTTATGCCGGCGAAAACGATATAGCGGCAGGTAAATCGGCCCAGGCGGTTGTCGCTTCATTTGCAAAGCTGTGGGAACTAATTCATCAGAAATTGCCGGGTGCCGAAGTGTATTTCATGTCGATTAAACCGAGCCCGGTGCGCGCTAAATATTATGATGTGGTTTATGCCGCGAATGAGCTGGTGAAAAGCTATCTGAAAGGTAAACCAAAAAGTTATTATGTCGACCTGGTTCCGGCTATTTACAAACCGGGTACTACAGCCCCGGATTCAAGTTTGTTTAATAACGATTACCTGCACCTTAATAGCAAAGGTTATGATAAATGGCAAAAGGTACTTGATCCGCTGGTGAAATAAAATAAAAAAAGCCCCGCACCAACGGGGCCTTTACCTACTTACATATTAAACACTAAACTAAAACTTACTTATTTAAAAACGCTGTACACGTTTGTGATTTTCCAGCCGCTGCCGGTGTTGGTAACGGTTACATAGTTGCTACGGGTAAAAGTGCTGTATTTCATATCAACTTTTACTACGGCCAGGTCGTTGTTGCTTTCAACAATTGAGGTGCTGGTAACGCAGTCCTGCTCAGTATTTTTATTGGCTTTTAATAAGTCAACTACTTCGTTTTTGGTAAAACTTAATACTTTAGTACCGCGTAACATGCTGAATTTTGCCGATTGATCTACCACTTCGTTAAAGCCCTGTATTTTGCCGCGGGTCATGGCATCTATATAAGTGTTGATGGCGTAGTTTTTGGTTAAATTGTCGCCTTCTATTTTATCTGTTGCTTTTGCAGCAGTGCCTATTACTAATAAGGCTAAGCCAAGCATGATTGATTTTAAAGTTTTCATATTGTTGTTGTTTTTTAGGTTTTTAACTTTTAAATTGTTTTTATACTCATAAGACATCGCTACCATGCATTACGTTACAGCCGATACAACTAAATATGACGATTTAACAAACATTTAACATTTTCGCATATTTTTTAGGCATGATGGTAACAATATGCCGTTGAATAATACTTATGGTTGATTTTAATACTATTATATTACAGTTTGCCGAACAGGGTGAAAAAACAGGGTGGACATACATTGAGATTCCGGCCGATATAGCGCAGGAAATGAAACCCGGCAATAAAAAGTCATTTCGTGTAAAAGGTAAACTGGATGAGTTTGAGGTGCGCGGCATGGCCCTAATGCCTATGGGCGAAGGGAATTTTATTATGGCTTTACGCCGCGAGATCTGTAAAACCATCCACAAGCATCGCGGGGCCATGCTCCGGGTGCGTCTTGAACCCGATAATGATTTCAAATACATTGTTCCTGATGATTTGATGGAGTGTTTGGAATACGAACCCGAAGGCGGCGAGTTTTTCAATAGCCTGACCGGAAGCCACCGGGGATATTTTATAAAATGGATTGAGAGTGCCAAAACCGAAGTTACCCGCGCTAACCGTATAGCACAAACCGTTAATGCCATGGTGCGCCGTATGGATTACGGGCAAATGCTGCGGGCCCAAAAAAAAGCAAGGGAGTAACATGTGTAATGTATCAGTTGTAATAAATTTGATGATTAATAATTATTAATGGAAATCCCTTCATTTAAACTTAACGGTCGCATCTGGATAGAAATGGACGAGGAAAAAGTACTTGGCCATGGCCGGGTTGAGTTACTTGAGCGGATCCATGCCTCCGGCTCCATCAGGCAGGCCGCGCTGCAAATGAAAATGTCATACAAGCAGGCCTGGGACTTGGTGAACCACATGAATGATGGTTTTAAACAACCCCTCGTAATTTCAAAAAGAGGGGGAAAGGGTGGTGGAGTAGCCTTGCTTACACCATTTGGGTTGGAAATTATCGGGGAGTTTAAAGATCTGCAGCAAAAATTCTCTCAATTTTTAGAAAGGAATGGCAAAAAGTAAAAGTTTTTTCTGGGTTTAGTATTGAAAATTAAAAAACGGTATTCGTGGTGGATTGATTTGTCGATCCTATTCTGCATTTTTGCGTTGTGTTTTTTAAAATATAACGAAATCGCTATATGATATAAGCGTTTTGCAGATCTACAGCAATCAACAAATAACTAACATCAGCCATGAAAAAATATACCCTTGTATTGTTTTTACTGATTGCCGGTTTAGCAACCCATGCCCAAACCGAAACTAAAGAGTCAGTAGTAAAAGTAACCGGAGAAGTAACAAATCCACTAACCATTGGCCCTGCCGAGTTGCAGCAATACAAGCAAACCACAGTTACCCGTAAGGACAGGGACGGAAAAGTCCACATCTATTCGGGCGTAATTGTATCCGAAATACTGACTAAAGCAGGTGTTACCCTGGGCGCCGACTTACATGGTAAAAACCTGGCTAAATATCTTTTAGTTGAAGCCAGTGACGGTTACCAGGTACTTTTTGCTCTTGCCGAGCTGGATAAAGCTTTTACCGATCGCATGATCATTCTTGCTGATAAAGTTGATGGACAGCCCTTGGCCCCAGCCGATGGGCCATTCCGAATCATTGTTCAGGATGAAAAGAAACCTGCGCGTTGCATAAAGCAGGTAACGGCGATGAAGGTTATGTTTGCGAAGTAAATCTTGCTTTGTTAATTCATTCTGTTTAGATGGAACATAGGCAGCGTTCAAGTATCGTGAACAAAAATGAATTGGCGCAAATTGTATTCAATCGCAAAACTAAACAGCTTGCAATAGCTAACGGTGAAAGTATTGAAATAGCCTATAATAATTATGCAGGAATGTTACAGATAAATTGCTGCTGAATGCTATCTTAGTTCGTTAATTAATTTAAACCTTTCATGATTCCATATAGCCAGGCTGTAGAGCAACTCGAAGAAGAGAAACCTAAAATATATACCCTTAACTCAATCAGGGTAGCAACATTTATATTCGGGCCATTAGCCGCGGGGTATTTGGTATCTCAGAACTACAAAGCGTTTAACCAGAAAGATAAATCAACCACAACCTGGATAATTGCCGTTGTCGCATTGATCGCAATTATTGGCCTGGCTGTTATTACTTCAAATACAGAGCGGTTTCCAAGATTTATATTTCCATTGGCTTATGCCTGGGGGACTTTCCTGCTTGTACAAAAGTTTCAGGGCGAACAAATGAAGGAACATTTTGCCACTGGAGGTAAAACCTTTACTATTTGGCGTGCTTTGCTTGCCGGGCTAATTTGTTTAGTTGTTACACTGGTAGTAATATTTTTGATCCTTTTAATGATACCCGGCGCTCTTGACGAATAGGAGCATGAGAGTTTCTTAATAGATCTTGAACTATCAAACTATATCATAGGATATATATAATCTCTGAACAGCGAGCCAGCACCAGAGGTGCTAAGGGTTTGTAGAAAATGAAATGAACAGATTTTCAGCGTGCCAGAGATACGCGACCTCAACGCCACGCATCGCTGGCACAATTAGTTTATTCCACCTCTTCCATCAGGGTATTGAACATCACAAATTTTTCGTTAAATTTTTCCTGGTGGGTAGCCTGGAATTTATGCAGGTGGTTCATGTAAAACTGCTGAAAATGCTCAATGCTATCAGCATTGTATTGAATACAGTAGGTAACCCCTTCGTTTGGCGAATCAATAACAGTCAGGATGCGGTACGAGCTGAAATGTCCGGTAGCCATGATAGCCGGGATATGGATGGTTTTGATATAGTTAAGCCATTCGTCATGAATGGTTTCGTCAATTATTATGGTATCGTTGTATACAATCATCTTCAAAAATAATCATTTTCGATTTAGGTCATTAAATCATTTGGTCATTATGTCATTGGTCAGGCGTAAAAGTAAAGTCCGTTTGCTAAGTAATAACCTAATGACGCAATGAAACAATGACCTATCAGGACGCATCCGGTTTATCGCCCCTTAATACTCTGAAACGTTTGCGGGCTTCGTTGATCCAGAGGCTGCCAGGATAATCGGTTATAATTTTCTGGTAATAGGTTTTGGCGGTGGCTTTATCGTTCAACCGGTTTTCGTAAATATCGCCCAACATAAATACAGCATCATCCGCCCAAAGATCGGCGGGGTGCTCTTCAACAATTTTCTTTAATAAAGGTACCGCTCCGGCATAATCCTTCTGCTGGATCAGGATGCGAGATTTTGACATCATGATATCATCATCTAAAGCATTGTTCGGGAACTTTTTGCCAATACTGTCTAATATCATTACTGCCTTTTCGGGATTTTGGGCAAAAATCTGCAAATCGGCCCGGGCGTACATTTTAAGCGCTGCCCCGCTGCTATCGGCAGCAAGATTATCCTGGATCAGCAGCAATAGGTTAAGTGCATCATTTGCTATTAATTGCGATGTAGCAACTTTCAGCACATCCAACTGTCCCTTTGCCCAGGTGAAATCTCCGGTATAATAAGCCATTTTCGCGTTTCTGAATAAGGCATCTTGCCCGATGGCAGTAGCCGGGAAATCTTTCTCAACCTGGCTGTAAAGCAGCGTTGCTTCCCAGGGTTGGTTGTTAAGCAGGTAAATATCGCCTAAATCAAGCTTGCAATCGGCTAACAGGTTTGGCCTGATATCATTTAGCCTGGTAGCTTCTTCCAGCAGTTTTTGGGCGTCCTTAAGTTTGTGAAGCTTAAAGGCTTGCAGGTTGGCCAGCTTTTGCATGGCAAATGCGGTACTGCTGTTACGGCCAAATTCGGTGAGCAGGTCGTTATAATCCTTTTCAAGTCCAAGCAAATCTTCGGGCAGGTATTTGCCCGATGTTACTTTCAGGTTTTTGGTGTTGATCAGCTCAATCTTTGAGGGGATGTATAAGGAGGTTGTTTTCCCTTTGCTGATAATGTATTCATATCCGCGGATGGCTTCGTCATAAGCCTCATTGGCGATGAAGGTACGGCAGAGGTCATAGATGCTGTTACCATCGTCATTTTGCCGGCGACTTAAGGCAAGTGCCTGGTTAAGGGCCAGATCAAATTCTTTTTGCTGCAGGTATTGCCAGGTAAGCAGATCGGCATAAATGGTTTGCTGCGGATCTTTTTGGATGCGCCTCAGCAAAGCTGTTTTAAGCATATCATAATCAGCGCTACCCTCGTATACATTTGAAAAAGCATTTTCGGCCTGGTTTATAAAATTGGGATTTTGAGGTAAAAAGTTCAGGTATTCGTCGGTGAGGGATATTTTGTCGCGCTTAAAACGGTAAAGGTTAATAAGCTCATAAGTAAACATGTTATCATTTTTAAGCAGTTTCCGTCCTTGCTGAAAAATTTTGATTGCATAATCAATGTTAGCGCTTTGGTAAAATTGGGATGCCAGGGCAGCTATTTCACCCTGGTCGGCAGGGAGGCTTTTGATCAAGTCGTCATAAATAGCGTCAGCTTTGGCCATATTGCCCTCCTGCGTGTAAATGTTACCCAGCATTATAGCATACTGGTGGTCATCAGGATGGCGGCGGATCAGTTTTTTGGTGATGCCTTCGGCTTCATCAAATTTTTTAAGGTTGAGCAGTGTATTTACGTATACGCTATAGTAATTCTCGTTGTTTTGCTTGTATAACTTTTGATAAATTTCGAGTGCTTTTTGCGGTTCGCCGTTAGCATTGTATTGCCTGGCCAGCAGCAGTTCATTGTCCTGTGCAAGCAGCCTGCCGCTAAAGCAAAAAGCAAGAATAATAACAATATATAAAGCCCTCATCTGTTCAAAAATAATCAATTAATAGGATTGCTTAAGCCGGTTTGCCATATTATTTATATAACGGTATATAAGGGTAAAATTGTAGTGACATCTTGATAACATCGAACTTATTTATCTAATTTGAGTACGTGAATAAAATGGGGTATTTGTAGCTATGTTGAGCCGGGTCAGATTTTTTCTTATTGTGAGTTGCATTATCGTCTTCTTTTCCTGTAACAGGAGTAAAGTAAGGCAAATACCCATTATTGACTTTTTTAAAACACCCGAAAGGAGCTTTTACCGAATTTCGCCCGATGGTAAATATGTATCATACCTTAAGCCATTTAAAGATAAGCAGAACATATTTATACAGTCATTAGCCGATGGTAAGGAACGAATGGTTACTCAATTTGAGGACTATTCAATCAGAGGTGATTATTTCTGGACATACAATAACCAGCTTGTTTTTTCGCAGGATCTTATCGCTACCGATTCGGTTAAAATGTATGCTTTTGATGTGGCTACCAATAAAAGCCGGATTATATTATCGTTCGGTAATGTGAGGATTGGCCTGGTTAACCGTAACCGGCAGCAGCCAGATATCATTACTATTAAAACTAATGAGCGTGATCCGGGTAACTTTGATGTTTACCGCCTTAACGTGAAAACCGGCGAAATGAAGACTTACCTGCTTAACCCGGGTAATATTACTGAGTGGTTTGCAGATGCCGACGGCAGGATCAGGCTTGAAAGGGCATCAGACGGGGTTAACGAAACCATCTTATTCCGCCCCGATGAGGATAAGCCCTTTAAGCCTATAATCGAAAATAATTTTAAGAATGCAGTAAGGCCTATAGCTTTTACAGGTATAAAAAATTATTTCTATGCGCTATCAAACGTAAACCGCGATAAGACGGCCCTGGTTGAGATCAATGCGGAGAATGGCAAGGAAGAAAGGACAATTTTTAGTTGCAGCAAAGCGGATATCACCAGTTTTGAATATTCAAAAAATAAACACCGGATAGAGTTTACCGGCTGGGACGAATCAATGCCGCGTAAGCATTTTCTGGCACCTGATGTTGAGCAGATGTATCAAACCATTCAGCAACAGCTTAATGGTAATGAGATCAGGGTGGTTGACCGCGACAGCTCTGAGAATAAATTTATCCTCAACACTTACACCGACCGTAATCCCGGTTCATACTATCTTTTTGAAAAAAACAATGGCAGGTTAACCAAGCTAAGCGATATTAACTCAAGCCTTGTACCTGCCGAATTATGCGCCATGAAACCTATATCATACCATGCGCGCGATGGCTTGCTGATTAATGGTTATTTAACCCTGCCAAGGGGCGATAAAAATGAAAACTACCCTGTAGTAGTTATGCCGCACGATGGCCCATGGGGACGCGATACCTGGGGATATGATGACCAGGTGCAGTTTTTAGCCAATCGTGGGTATGCCGTGTTCCAGGTTAATTACCGTGGATCAACAGGCTATGGCAAGGCCTTCCGAAGTGCGGGATATAAACAGGTAGGCGGCAAAATTCAGGATGATATTACCGATGGGGTACACTGGCTTATTGATACTAAAGTTGCAAACCCTAAAAAGATTGCCATTTTTGGCGGGCGTTTTGGCGGCTTTTCAGCGCTTTATGGTGTGTCTTTTCATCCCGAGTTATATAGTTGTGCGGTGGTACAATACGGCCTTATTAACTTTTTTACCTATATCAAGGATGCACCGCCGTTTGTTAAGCCTTATTTAAAAATGACTTACGAAATGGTTGGCAACCCCGAAACTGACGCAGATCAGTTGCGGGCCATATCGCCGGTTTTTCATACCGATAAAATTAAGGTACCTTTAATCATATTCCAGGGTGCCAAAGATCAGCGGGCTAATATCAGCGAGCTTAACCAGTTTGTACGCGAGCTGCGTAAACGTAACGTTGATGTGAAATATTTTTTAAAACCCAATGAACGTGCATATTTCAGGAGCGAACATAACCGTATGGAAATGTATGCCGAAATAGAGAAGTTTTTGGATAAGAATATGCGGGTTAAACCATAAGCCGACATGGCATTACAGAAAAACGCTTACCGGCAAAACTTTACGCTGATCACCATTTTCCTGGTGTTCATTTCCATAACTTTTGTGGTAGCCCTGTTTATATCTTATAACCTCACCGCCAAGTATGTTGAAAATGAGTTTTCCTCAAAAAAGGTTGAGGTACTGGAACAAACCATTAAGCCGTATTATGAATTTTTTCAGAATAAGATCCCTGAAATAACCTCCTACCAGGGTTTTCTTGATTCGGCATCGGCAGGTAAATATGCGGCCTCTGTTTTTCATGATTATAATTTTGTGCGCCGCGTTATCTTTTATGATGCCCTCATTGGCGGCAAAACTACGATGACCGTGCGTAAAAATAATTTGAACATAGCTGCTAAGGCGGTTTATCAGTATTGGCACGTTAATGACAAGGTGTACGGGGCCGAGCAGCGGAGAACAGTCAATGAAGATGATTTCAGAGAGATGGCTATTAAATTAAGTAATTATATAGCCTTTTCAGATACATCACGCGTATCAAGTCAGGATGAACTTTTTAAAGCTTTTTGGGATGTGAAACCCGACAAGATCAGTTATACCAATGTTCTCAGGCGCGAGGATGTACGTATCTATCGTGACATGCAAATGTTGGGTAACAGCAAAGGGGCTTCATACAAGCAAAACATGATGACCTTTTACCTCGACCCGTACCTGATCAAGGTGAAAAATACGCATCCCGAGCTGTACGAAAATGTGTCCATTCAACCCGTAGTATATGACCCTATTGACAGTGAGGGTGATAAATTGATAACCGAGGTGTCATTACCAGTGGCTTTTTCTGATTATAAACTGTTCTTTAGTTCGGCACAGGGTTATTTAACAGCCGAAATTAACCGCCGCTTTATGCCTATCGGAGCTATCGTATTATTAATGACCCTGTTTTTAATGCTAATAGGCTGGCTTATATACCGTAACCTGAACGTGAATATGAAACTGTTCAAACTTCAGTATGATTTTATCAACAACTTTACCCACGAGTTTAAAACACCGGTAAGTGTAATTAAAATAGCAGGGTCAAATTTACGTGGCGATGGCGAACTTACCGAAAGGCAACGCCGCCATTACGGTAAGATACTGGACGAGGAAGCCGATAAGCTGAATGAGTTGATGAACAAGCTGCTTTCCTTTACGCAGATTGAAAATAAATCCATTACGCTAAAAGAGGAAGAAATTGATATAGAGAACTTTATTAGCCGGTATATTGATACCTTTAAAATAAAGTACGCTGATTTTAATATTAAATTTAAAATCAACAGGGTTGAAACTTTTTATACTGATCCTGTATTATTAGGGAGTGTTTTTCAAAACCTTATTGAAAATGCATACAAGTATTCGCACCCTCAGCAAAAGGAGTTGTTCATCAATATTTCACAGGAAAAACGGAATATTGTGTTTTCGTTTGCTGATAAGGGGATAGGGATACCGAAAAATGAACTGAATAACGTTTTTAAGAAGTTTTACAGAATAGAAAACCAATACAATCAAAACGGGAGCGTTGGCCTGGGTTTGGCATTTTGTAAAGAACTGGTTAATTTTATGAACGGTGATATAACTGTTTACAGTAAGGTTAACGAAGGTTCGGAATTTATAGTTACGCTTCCATACGAAAATTAAGATATGAACAAAGAAATTAAAATTGCGCTGGTTGAAGATGACGAGAACCTGCGTTTCCTGGTTTCAGAACGTTTGCAATCAGAGGGGTACAAGGTACTGGAAGCCGGTAATGGCAATGAAGCTGAAACCATGATATTGGCCGAGCAGCCTGATATTGTATTGTTAGACTGGATGCTCCCCGGCAAACCGGGCTCGGAAGTTTGCGGCAATATCCGCGAAAAAGGATTCGATAAACTCATCATCATGATGACCGCTAAGGCGCAGGATGTTGACAAGATAGAAGCCTATAACTTTGGGGTATCTGACTATATCACCAAACCCTATAATATGGATGTATTGGTGGCGTTGATTGAAAACAAAATCAAGTTTTCTCTTAACAGCGAAAAGCCCGAATCGTACCGTTTTGCCAACATGGAGCACCTGCCTAACACGCACCTGCTTATCCGGGATGGCCGTAAGATAGAGCTAACTATCCTCGAAAACAGGATCCTGCTTTATTTTCTCAAAAACAAAAACAAGGTTATCAACCGCGAGGAGCTGATGATGGAAGTTTGGGGCTACAACGCTGATGTAAATACCCGTACCCTTGATATGCACATCGTTCGCTTGCGTAAAAAAATAGAAACCAATGCCGATTCGCCGCAATACCTGCAAACTGTAAGGGGGATAGGATATAAGTTTGTTTATAATCAGTAGTTTTCAGTTTGCGGTTTCAAGTAAGCTGTTTGCAGTTTTGTAAATAGGCTTTTTTGAAAATATGTCATTGCCAGCGAAGCGCGGCAATTTCGTAGCTAATGCATGCCAAACCTGTATAGCTACGAGATTGGCGCGTCGCCCCTGGCGCTTTTGCCCCTTGCTACTCCTCGCAACGACAATCTTAAGATGATAGTTTCCTATATACCCTTCCTACAATAAAATCCCCAAAAAAGGTTTTATCCCCAATCACATTGTATCCCACAGCATCAAAATGTTTTTCGATAGCAGGCAGCTTGCTTGCTTCTATCCCGCAAAGCAACCTGAAAAAAACAAACATGCTTTTGAGCAGCACGTTTTGCCACCAGCGGCCGGTAAGCTGAAAATCGGCATTGAGCCAGAGGCCACCGGGTTTGAGCAGGTTGTGCAAATGGTTAAAAACATTGTCAACCGTTTCTTCCACAAAATTATCGAACAAAAAAGGGGTGATTACGATATCGAAGTCGGCGGCGAGTTTCACATGTTCAACTGCATCATTAATAAAGATCACCTCGTTTTGCCCGGTTTGTCTTTTTTGCGAGAGTGCAATCATATTGGCCGAAATTTCAACGTAAGTGATGTTTAACCCTGCCGGGTATATTTTGGCAAGTTCTTCAAGGATCCAGCCGGTGCCGCCGCCTGCTATCAGTATTTTACTTTTTGGTGGAATAAAGCCTAATAAATAAACCTGCGCGTTTATCAAAGCTTTGCCGTAAACTATTCTTGAAAGCCGATCATAAAACCATGCCGAGTTGTTATAATTGGCAGCCATGTTTTAATGGAGAAAATATTTAACAGCATTGAATACTACTACAATTACGTACTGTAAGATCAGTACCCCATCCATATAAAAAAAGTAATAATACTCGTTTTTTTCCCAGGCCGATCTGAAGATGAGCCAGCCGGTAAGGAACATAGTAAATGTGAGTGCAAAGAAATCAAGGCTAAAGCCATTTTGCCTGAACAGGAACATGAGTACAATGTAGCCGGTGAGCAATACCTGGCAAAACAGATAAGCATTTTTTTCGCCCCAAACTACCGGGATGGTCTTAAGGCCTACTTTACGGTCGTCGAAAAGGTCCCGGATATCAAAAGGTATTGTCAGCGCTCCTATAAATAAAAAGCGTTTGGCTATGAGTATAGTAGTATCGCGCATGCTGATATCGGTTAGATGATTATGCATTGATTCCAATACCGGGAACAGTACACAGCTCATTGTCCATACCAGGGTTATTAAAAACGGTTTTAAACCGGGGATATTTCTTAAACCAAATTTATGATCGCCTACACTGAACAATGGTAAACCATAACCAAACGATAAAACGCTCAGAAATATGAGCAGGATCTTTGATTCGGTAGTGATGATAAAGAACAGCGGGATCAGAGACAGCAGCGAAACTATAGTAAAGGTCACCATCAGCCTATAGTGTGCAAAAAACCATCGTACCCTTTTGTAAGGCGACCGTTGTGGTTTAGTTGGACGGGTGATGAGGATACAAAAATTATAGATACCCAGTGTTGAAGTAAATAACAAGCCCAAAACAGGGAACACTGGTTTTGATCCTATTAAGTGAAAGGTTAACAAGGCCTGTGCTACAGCACAAAGCGACATGAAAATATTACTGAAGAGCAGAAAATCTAATACAGACTGTAGTAATTTCTTCATCGGTAAAAGGATAGCAGCTTCTGCCTGGATCTTTTAGGAAATTGGTAATGAGGGATCGCGGCCTGCTTTTAATGTAAATATCGTAATCTCCGGCAATATTCCAACCCTGCCGGTTAAACCAACAAAACCAAAACCTACATTTACATATAATTGTTGTTTGTTTTCCTGGTAATGACCGGCCCATTCATTATAAACATATTTTATAGGGCTATATTGAAAATGCGGGGTACGTACGCCAAATTGCATGCCATGGGTATGCCCGGCAAACATGGCATCAATTTGCGGGTATTTAGGTAAAACCTCGGCCCGCCAATGCGATGGATCATGCGAGAGCAGGAGCTTTACCGGCAGGTCATCGGTGTTTTTTACTGCAAGGTCCATGCGCCCGTATTTGGGGAAGCGGCTGTATTCGCTCCAGTTTTCAATACCTAAGATCCCTATTTCTTCTCCGTTGATTTTTAGACGACGATTTTCGTTCCTGAGCAGGTTCCAGCCCATGTTTTTATGGGTGGTTATCAGGTCATCATGATTTTTCTTTTTATCCGCCGGGGAGTTCCAGTCGCCATAGTCGCCATAATCATGGTTACCCAGTGTTGAAAAAACACCAAGGGGGGCTTTTACTTTAGTGAAAATGTCCTGGTAGCTGGTCATTTCCGATGCTTCATCGTTAACCAGATCGCCGGTAAAAAATATCAGGTCGGGTTTTTCTTTCAACAGCATTTCAACACCACCGAGCACCGCTTTTTTATTATAAAAGCTGCCTGAATGAATATCTGAGATCTGTCCGATCCTTAAGCCATCAAAGGCCTTTGGCAGATTAGGCAGATACATAGTTTGATACAGTACATGATAATCATACGAACCTTTGGGCATGGCCCTTTTAATAGCAGCCAGGGGAATGGTTGCGGCGAGCAAGCCTGCTTTTAAAAGAAACTCGGAACGGGGAATGGCATCAATATTAGTAGCAGCGGCAGGAGTAGTTGGGATAGGAATTGGGGTATCATTTTTTTTCCTTTTCAGCGCAATTTTTCGCCTGATATCATCGGCAAAAATGAATGGCATAAAAGTAAATTTACAGATGAGCAGTATAAATGTTACCAGCAAACAGGCTGCGCGTACACCCGTACCTGCTATGGTAATATAACCTGCAATTAAAAGCGCGGCCACACACAAGGCCGAAAAGCCCCAATAAAAAATGGCGAATGCTTTTGATTGAAGCAATCGCCATTTTTTGAATGCGCCTCGGATACCGTATAAAACATATCGGTCGGCCAGCAGCTCAATTATGATCCAAAATAATATGCTTAGCGCCTTAAAAATCATAGAGCGCCATATATTTTAGTACCGGTCGTCGTCAATATCAAGGTCATCGTCATCGGGCTGCAAGTTAAATAAACTGTTAAACATATCCGAAAACGCGAAGCCATTATCCAGGAAACCTTTGTTCAATTGTGAAAATTCCGACAGGCCGTGAAGTACAAATTCCATCAGCAGCAATTGCTGGCTTTCGCCCAAACGCGGGTGGATCTTTTTTACAAGGTCTTTCAACCCCACAACTTCTTCCAGCGATTTTTTGTATTCCTGCATGGGCATATCATCAACCAAAGCTACATTGTTGCCATCGCCAAACCAGTTAATGATAGCTGCATATGGGTTAGGGGCTTTGGCTTTCTTAGCCTTTTCCGGGTCAGGGAAAAACGATAGCAGTAAGCTTTTGATGGCTTTACCTATCAGGATATTGGCCACTTTGCCTGGTCCCTCCAGTTCACCCTC
Source organism: Mucilaginibacter sp. SG538B (assembly GCF_013376065.1). Taxonomy (NCBI): domain Bacteria; kingdom Pseudomonadati; phylum Bacteroidota; class Sphingobacteriia; order Sphingobacteriales; family Sphingobacteriaceae; genus Mucilaginibacter; species Mucilaginibacter sp. SG538B. The sequence continues at coordinate 291,385 of NZ_JABMJI010000002.1, read as the reverse complement.
ATAAACCAGCTCAATTTTACCGGTGATGGCAGGGATCACACCTAAAAAGTCGGTAATACGTACAAAGGTAGTTTTTTCGTGGTTGATGATCATCCTGCGTTCGGCATTACTGATCAGGTTTTCATAGGCCGAAATGGTTAAACGCGCAGATACACCCGATTTTTTGTCGATATACTCAGAGTTACGGGCTTCAAAAGCAATCTGTTCCACCAGGTTTTTAACCAAACCATCAGCCTCAATAGCGATACGCTGATCATCGGTAAGGGACGCTTCCTGTTGCGTGATCTTGCGTGAAATCTCAACCGAACGCGGGTAATGTGTTAAAATCTGGCTCTCAATGCGGTCTTTAAGCGGTGTTACTATCGAACCACGGTTGGTATAATCTTCAGGGTTGGCGGTAAACACAAACTGGATATCCAGTGGTAAGCGTAATTTAAAACCACGGATCTGGATATCTTTTTCCTGTAGTATGTTGAACAGCGATACCTGGATCCGGGCCTGCAAGTCGGGCAGCTCATTGATCACAAAAATGCCGCGGTGCGCACGTGGGATCAAGCCGAAGTGGATCACACGCTCATCCGAATAGGTTAATTTTAAAGTAGCGGCTTTGATTGGGTCAACGTCACCAATTAAATCGGCTACGGTAACGTCAGGGGTGGCCAATTTTTCGGTATAACGCTCAGAGCGGTGGATCCAGCCAATAGGGGTGTCATCGCCTTTTTCGGTTATGATGCTATGACCATACCACGATATGGGGTTGTAAGGGTCATCAAACAATTCTGATCCCTCAATATATGGGATATATTCATCAAGCAGGTTAACCAGCAAACGGGCAATACGGGTTTTTGCCTGGCCGCGTAAGCCTAACAGTAAAATATTGTGACGTGACAGGATAGCAGTTTGCAGATCGGGGATCACAGTATCTTCAAATCCGATGATGCCCTCAAAGCCGCCTTCGCGTTTTTTAAGCTGTTCAATAAGGTTAGCACGTAATTCGTCTTTAACCGAACGGCTTTTATAGCCTGTTTGCTTTAACTGGCCGAGGGTTTTTATATCTAATAATTTACTCATTCTGTTTTTGTAGTCCGGAAGTCGGAAAGTCCGCAAGTCCGAATGTTTATTTTTAATTTAAAGGACATTTGTTATTCGTATTTCAGACTTCCAGACGTCGGACTTCCGACTAAAGACTTACCTCACAGTCCTTCTTCTGTTTCTGATATAATCCTCAAAAATGTACTCACCAAGACCGTTCAGGGAACTGTAAAAGGCTTTGCCTCCGTTTGTTTCTGTGAATTTACGAACAAACTGCTGCAAATAAGGGTCTTTAGCTATCATAAATGTAGTAATAGGTATTTTTAACCGCTTACATTGGGCAGCCATGTTAAGGGTTTTGTTAACCACTTTCCTGTCCAAACCAATGCTGTTTTTATAATACCTGGTGCCTTCCTTTAAGCAGGTTGGCTTACCATCCGTAATCATGAAAATCTGCTTATTGTGCGTTTTACGGCGTCGGAGCAGATCGGTAGCCAGCTCCAAACCTGCATAGGTATTGGTATGGTAGGGGCCAACCTGCAAGTAAGGTAAATCCTGCAAGGTTATTGGCCATGCATCGTTCCCAAAAACAACAATATCCAGCGTGTCCTTAGGATATTTGGTGCGGATCAGTTCGGCAAGGGCCATAGCTACTTTTTTGGCCGGAGTGATCCTGTCTTCGCCATAAAGGATCATGGAGTGCGAAATATCGATCATGAGCACAGTTGAAGTAAGGGTTTTGTAGTCCATTTCCTCTACCTCAAGATCGCGTTCGGTCATCATGAAATCGCCTATACCGTGATTAACCTGGGCGTTGTGGATAGACTGGGTCATGTCTATCTGATCAAGGCTGTCGCCAAACTCAAACTCGCGGCGTTCGGCATTTTTTTCATCGCCCTGGCCTGATTGCGGCGAGCGGTGGTTGCCTTTGCCTGATTTTTTTAGCTTGCCGAAGATCTCCTCCAGAGCAGATTGCCTGATGCTTTGCTCAGTTTTTGCCGTAATCCGGAACTCGCCATTCTCATTATTTTCGTCGAGATAACCCTTTTGCTTTAGTTCATCGATGAAATCGCCCATGCCATAATCATCGTTAGTAAGGTTATATTGTTTATCGAGTTCGTTAAGCCAGGCTAAAGCTTCGCCTGCATCGCCCGATGTATAGTTGAGCAACTCGAGGAATAATTTTAACAATTCGTCAAATCCGCCTTTAGGGATTTGGTTGGGCTTAAATTTGGAAAATCCAAAACCACGCATATTTTGTCCTTTCTGTACATAAAGGAACGGAATATTTTTAGGAAAAGTTTCGCTGCGGAAGTGATAAAATAAATTGTTAGTTAAGTATGACAATTAGATTTTTGATTTCGGAATTGGGATTTCGGATTAAAAAGTCATTTTCTATCTCCAAAAATAAATCCGAAATCGAACATTCGAAATCCGAATTCCTAAATGTAAGCCAAGCTATTCAGGAGCTCAGGCGGGTACACCGGGTTGGCGCCTCGCTGGCTGGCTACGTATGAGCCAACGGAGCACGCTTTATCTACCACCTGCTGCATGGGTTTTCCCGAAAGGAGGCCGGATACAAATGTTGCCAGGAAGGCATCGCCGGCGCCTACCGTGTCTGCAACTTTTACCGGACACCCGGGACTGTCATAAAATTCATGGTCGTGCCATACCAGTGCGCCATGCTCGCCGCGGGTTACGCAAATGGTTTGGCTATGGTATTTGGAACGGAACTCGCCAATTTGATCGCGCAGGGAAGCACTACTTCCACCGATGAGCAGGTTGGCTTCTTCCTCGTTCATTTTTACTACGTCGGCCCGGGCTACCAATGTTTCAATAGTTGACAGGGTGTAATGCGGCGGGCGAAGATTTACATCAAATATTTTTAGCGTCGGGGTTTCATCAAGCAGGTTTAATAAGGTTTCGCGGGTAGTAGCGGTACGGCAAGCCAAACTGCCAAACACAATGGCCCTGGCTGCCTGGGCTGCTTTAGTGAGTGCAGCCGATGGTTGTATGTTATCCCATGAAACGGGTTGGGGAATAATATAAGTAGCGGTGTTGGTTTCATCAAGCTGTACTGTAACTTCACAGGTTGGAAATTCATCGTCCTGCTGAATCAGGTCCGAATACAGGTCATTGCTTTTTAAAAAGCCTATCAGTGCATCGCCCGAGTTATCCATACCCACAGAGCTCGCAAACGCTGTTTTTACGCCTTGTTGTACCAAATGCCTGGCTACATTCATAGGGGCGCCGCCCGCTTTTTTTCCATCACCAAAAGCATCCCATAAAACTTCGCCAAAACTTAATACCTGATTTCCCATAGTTAAGTTGTTTTTAGTGTCGATGAAATCCAAATATACTGTATTGTCTGAACCGGAATTAATCGAATTGAAGAATTAATTGAATTTTCTCTTTTTAATTCTGTTAATTCGGGCAATTCTTAAAATTCAGGTTCAGACAAAAACAAAAAGCTATCTTTATTATATGAGAAAAATATTACTGAGTTTAGCGTTGATGCTTGTGGCCGTGTATTGCTTTGCACAGGACAGGCAGGCCATCCTGAAAGTAATGCATACACAGGAAGAAGCCTGGAACCGCGGCGATATTGAAAGCTTTATGACGACCTACTGGAAATCAGATTCGTTGGTTTTTGTGGGGAAAACAGCCCCCGCCTATGGCTGGCAAACAACACTTGAACATTACAAACAAACTTATCCTGATAAGGCTGCCATGGGGCAGCTTAGCTTTGAGATCATACAGCTAAAGGTATTGGATGCAACCAATGCTTTTGTTTTGGGAGGATGGAAACTAACCCGTGAAAAAGATACACCAGGCGGCTATTTTACGCTATGGTTTAGGAAAATTAAGGGTGAGTGGAAGATAGTTTGTGACCACACCTCGTAAGGAGATTAGGGGTGGAGATAAAAGGTTAAGTGGATAAATACGGGGATTTGGAAGCGTGGGAATTAGCGATTCCTCTCTTAAGAGCGGAATTTATAAAGATACCGGATCGCAAAAATACTACTGCATGAAAAGAGGTTTAGTAATTGGGAAGTTTTTGCCGCTCCATATTGGGCATATGGCTTTGATTGGTTACGCGCTTGACCATTGTGATGAGCTTGTAGTGGTTATTGGTGCCAGTGATGATGAGCCCATTGATGGAAATATCAGGCTTGACTGGCTCGAAAAAACTTACGCAGGTAATGACAAGGTTAAACCTGTATTATTAAGCTATGATGAAGCTATGCTGCCGGGTGCGGGCGACTCGATAGAAAATATGTCGAGACTTTGGGCCAGCTATCTTAAAAAGAAGCTGCCGCCTATTGATGTGATATTTGCTTCAGAGGCCTATGGCGCTTATATGGGGCGGTTCCTGGATTGTGAAAGCGTTATTTATGAAGAACCCTGTAAAATTGTACCGGTGCCAGCGGCAAACATCAGGGAAGAGCCTGACTTATACCTGCATCTTTTACCCGATGTGGTTAAGGATTACTATAAAAAATCAGGCTGAATAATTCTGGCGGCAATATTTTACAGGCGTTATTCCCGATCAATCCTTAGCAAACCAGTTCCGCTTAAAATCGGAGGGATTCTTTCCAACTATCTTATTAAAGAGTTTATTAAAATATGATAAGCTTTCAAATCCCACAGCGTAACAGGTTTCAGTAACGTTTTTATCCTGCATGAGCAGGTTTTTGGCTACATCAACACGGTATTGGTTCACGAAATCGGTGAAGGTCATTTTAGTTTGTTTTTTAAAATAGCGGCAAAAAGCCGCTGTAGTAAAGTTCACTTTAGCCGCCACTACATTTACATCGGGTTTAAGATTGTAATTACTGCCGATATATTCATAAATAGCCCCCATCCTGATCTTATCTTTTAAAAAAAACTGCAGGTTCGGCTCGTCGTTGTTTAAAATCGTAAATTCTTTTGAACCAGCCAGTATGTTAAAGATCTCCATTAACCCCATTAACTGCTGAAAAGAATCCATCCCCGGTAAAAGTTTCAGTTTTCGCACTGCTGTAGTCCTGGTATCTCCATAAAAAGCAATACCGTTGGCGGCTTTTTTGAAAAGCTGCCCGATGGTCGAAAATTCGGGAGTGATGCCTATTGCCGTTCCCATGAAATCTTCTTTTAGCTGCACCACTATCTGATGGTATTCGCTCCGCAGCCGGTAATCAAAGTTGAGGTGGGGGAGGTTACTGCCAATAAGCACCAGGTCATGCTGGGTGTAGCCGGAAATGTGTGAACCTACGTGCCTTATCCCTGCATCTGCCTCAACATAAACCAATTCGTATTCGGGGTGATAATGCCACAGAAAAGTGTTGCGAAGCCGGGGTGAAAAGAGTTTGAACGATTTGCCAGGTTCAAAATTAATCTTCTCTAACTGTATCTTATCCATGCTATATTGAGCATAAGGTTTTAGTAAAGATAAATAAAATGATCAATGTAGAGCAAATTTTGGTCATTGTACAGGATAATCCATCTGTCATGCCAACCTAAATTTGAGTTATAAATCAAAAAGAAAATGAAGACCGAAAACGCAGCCATGACCGTGGCAACCACGCCGGCTAATGCGCATAAAGAGATCCCCGGTAATCCGTCAACCGCTAAATCAAGCCAGATCCGCCTGAATGAACGTAAAAACAATGAACCGCTGAAAGTGCTTAGCGAGGCCGATTGGCAATTTTGGATAGAGAACGGTTACGTGATCATCAAAAATGCAGTGCCTAAAGTGCAAGTTGAAAAATTAGCTAATTATCTGTGGCAATATGAAGATAAGGATGCTAATGATATCAGCACCTGGTATAAAAAGCCCAACGCGCAAATGCAAATGAGCGAGCTGAATAATACGGGTATGGTTGAAATTTATAATCAGCAGTTTATGTGGGATAACCGGCAACATCCTAAAGTACATGCCGCTTTTTCAGATATCTGGGGCACCGAAAAGCTATGGGTAACTATTGACCGGGCCAATCTGAATTTTCCGCTAAGGCCGGGCTTTGAATATAAAGGTTTTATTCACTGGGATTATGACCCGGAAACCAAACCTCAAAATGTGCAGGGCGTACTGGCCCTTGCCGATCAGACCGATGAAAACATGGGTGGTTTTCAATGTATCCCGGAACTATACCGTACATACGATACCTGGAAATTAACCCAACCCGAAGATAGGGATCATTATAAACCTGATACCACCGGTTTTGAGACTGTGAAAGTGAAACTGGAAGCAGGTGATCTGCTGATATTTAACAGTTTGCAGCCGCATGGCATAAGACCTAATACCAGTGCAGATAAAGTGCGTATAGCGCAGTATATATCCATGATGCCCGCCCAGGAAGACAATGAAGAGCTAAGACAATGGCGCATTAACAGTTGGCAAAGCCGCGAAGCCATGCAGGGCTACGCTTTTCCGGGCGATCCGCTGGAACGGGAAAAGCAAAATCCGGTAGCTGAGCTTAGCGATCTGGGTAAAAAACTTTTGGGCTTGGAGCGTTGGTAGATTGTATCTCATATACACGTTTTCGGGAGCATTTGATAAACAAGCTAGTTGTGAAGACACGGTCGTGGGTATAAAACAAAATAGCGATGGACAAATCCATCGCTACTCAATATCATGCCTTAAGACTAAAAACGTAAGACTTTCGACTTTAAAAAGGTTTCCCTGCGGCAAGCTCTCTATTAGCCCATTTAACGGCCAGTCCTTCGCGGTATTTAGCATATTTGCCTTTGAACATCATTTTTAGAGCGCTATCAACACCACCTTTAACGGCCAGGTTGTATAGGCTTGCCGCTTTACGGCTTATGCTGGCATCCCATGCGCGAAGGCTGAGTGAGTATGAACCATCCACATATTTCATCCAGTGCCAGTAGCCGGTTGGCATAAACAGGGTATCGCCATGTTCAAGGAAAACTTCAATACCTTCTACACCGTCAAGCGCCGGGAATTTTTTGACATCAGGATTTAGTACATCATAATCCTCCAGTGCATACGTGGCATTGGGGATACAGTACAGGCGGCGCTTCCACTTGTTTTCAAATAGGATCACATGCTTACGCCCTCCAAAATGGGTATGGAAAATATGCGGAAGGTCAATATCGTAATGTAAAAAAGTAACCGAGTTTGAACCGCCGAAAAACATGGCGGGCATGCTTTCCAAAAAGCCCCCCATCAGGTCCTTGGGTAATATGATATCATCCAAAAGTTGTGGCGCTTGCTTAAATATGTTAAAGAAAAAAATCCTTAACTCGGTTGGTTTACTGCGGATAAGGTCGATATATTCATCAAAGGGCATTTCAGTTGCCGATGAATTGATGGGTTTTGAAGGATCGGCCTTTGAATTATCGTACAATGGCACTACTTTATTGCCAACAACCTGCTTTAAATATTCGGGTGTCCATTTTTCGCGGGCAGGCCAGCTTTTGGTAAGCCCTTTGATAACCAACGGGCGACGAGGGTCTAAATAATTCTTCTTGAAGTCTTCGGGAGAAATATTTTCAACCGTATCGATCGGGTTAAGAATGAAGCACATAATAGTTTATTACTTTAGGGGGATTACGCTTATTTTAAAATAAAGTTACAATATTGTTTCTTACTCGTTTAAAAGCATTCAAAATAACGAAATAAACCCCAAAGTAGTATAAATATATCTTAATATTATGGCCTGCCTGATACAAGGGCGTTGTTAGCGCGTTTGATAGCCAGGCTCTCCTTCCAGTCCATATAATCCTTTTTAAAGCGGGCTTTCATCAGGTTGTCAAACTTGCGCTGCACTGTTAAGTTATACAAGCTTTTGGCTTTAATGGCCCATGATTTATCCCAGGCGCGTAACGATATCGAAAATGAACCGGTGAGGTATTTCATCCAGTGCCAGTACCCGGTTGGCATAAACAGGGTGTCGCCGTGCTCCAAAATGGCCTCTTGTCCTTCAATGCCGTCAAGTGCCGGAAATTTGGTGAAATCTGGGTTTTCAATATCATAATCTTCCAAAGCATAGGTAGCAAAGGGGATGCAGTACAGACGTTCGGTCCATTTCTGATCGAACAGCATTACATGTTTGCGGCCATTAAAATGTGTATGGAAAATGTGTGCAAGATCGATGTCGTAATGTAAAAATGTTACAGAACCGGCGCCGCCGAAAAACATATTGGGGTATTTATCCAGGAAACCACCCATTAAATCAGATGGCGAACGATAATCTTCCAGCAGTTTTGGGGCATGTTTAATTGGGTCGAAGAGGAAAATTCTTAAATCAGTAGGCTGTTTTTGAATAAGATCGATATAATCGCCAAACTTCATTTCAGTTGCAGATGCATTGATAGCTTTGGAAGGATCGGCCTTTGAGCTGTTATAAAGCGGAACGGTTTTATCTCCAACTACCTCTTTCAGGTATTCAAAAGTCCATTTTTGCAGTGCGGGCCAGCTTTCAGTGGCTTTGCGGATAATAAGCGGTTTACGCGGATTTAAGTAATTGTTAACAAAATCCTCCTTGCTTATATTGTCTACACTATCAATAGGTGTAAGCGTTATACTCATTTTCACAAATTAATTAACGAGCAAAATTAATTCTTTGTAAATAATATGTAAACGATTTGAGCCGATTTTGAAATTGTGCTGACAGTTGTATTTTAGTTGCAGTATAAAGTTGCAGTGGCAATACGTAACTGCAGGCAGTATAAAGTTGCCGGTGCAGTTTCATGGAGTGTAATAAAAAGAGTATATTTTGCCTATCTTCCTCTAATCAGTGTACCGCTTGTACAACTGCGGCTGCCAACTGCTTCTGCCATTACAAACTGCAACTGGCTTAATTAGGTTTCAAAACTGAATTAACTACCTGAATAACACCGTTGCTTTGGGCAACATCGGCTATGGTGATGAATGATTTGCCCCCTTTTTCGTCAACAAGGTAAAGTTTTGCCCCCTGCGACATCACTATAAGTGTACCGCCGCTCAATGTATTAAGCTCCAACTTGCCTTTGCCCTCTTTTACTTTGGTTAACAGGTCGGCCGAGGTTAATTTGCCGGGCACCACATGATAAGTAAGCAGTTTAATAAGATTGGCCTTGCTTGCAGGTTTCATCAGGTTGTCAACCGTGCCTGCAGGAAGCTGGGCAAAAGCTTCATTAGTAGGTGCAAAAACAGTATACGGACCGGTCGCTGATAGGGTAGGCGCCAAGCCGGCAGATTTAATAGCGTTTACGAGCGTAGTATGGTCTTTTGAGCCGGATGCGTTTTGTACGATATTTTTAGCGGGCGACATGACGGTACCGCCCACAGTTTTTTGGGCGAAAGCTTTTGGGGCTATGGTAATAGCTATAAACGATAGAGCGATAATGAGTACTTTTTTCATACTTGCAGGTATATAAAACATTGCGATTTGATAAATATAAACAGTTTTTAAAACCATTTTGCTTTGTAACAAAGTACTGACTGTAAAAAACCTCAAAGGTTTAGAAAAATAATCCGGCTGCAATATGATCGGCATACAGTCTACCCGTTGGGCTAAGATAAATAACATTATCTTTTTGTATGATCCATTCCCTGTCGAGATATTCGGCGGCAGCTTTAAGTAATTCGTCTGATGCGCCTTTAGCTATCTGGTTCAGCTTAGTTAGTTCAAGCCCCCACATGGTACGTAGCGACGTCATGATATATTCATTCAGACGGTTCGCTTCAGTAAGTTCCTCTGTTTCGGTCGATAGTTTCCCGCTTTCGAGCGCCTGGATGTATTTGGCATTATTAGCTATGTTCCACTGCCGGGTATCGCCATTATAAGAATGCGCCGAAGGACCGATCCCTAAATATTTTACACCCTTCCAATAGTTGGAGTTATGGCGTGAATATTGGCCAGGCTTGCAAAAGTTAGATATCTCGTAATGTTCAAACCCCTGTGCATTCATCGCATCCATTAATACCATAAACTGTTCGGCGCTTTGATGCTCGTTCATGGGTGGCTGCTTCTTTTTATTGATGAAAGCTGCCAGGGCAGTTTGCGGTTCAACCGTCATGGAATAGGTAGATATGTGCGGAACGTTAAGTTCAAATACCTTATCGAGGTTTTGCTTCCATTTGGTATCGCTGAGCATAGGATAACCGTAAATGAGGTCGACCGTAATATTTTCAAAACCGGCGTCCTGGGCGCGTTTTACGGATGATTCGGCTTCCTGGCCGCGGTGTATACGGTTCATCCAAACCAGGTCCTCGTCAAAAAACGACTGGATCCCTATGCTGAAGCGGTTAACCGGTGTTTGTTTAAGGGCTTTGAGTTTGTCGGGTTTCAGATCATCGGGGTTGGCCTCCAGGGTTATTTCTGCCGCGGACGATACGGTGTGGAGTTCGGTTAGCGTGTTGATGATCCTGCTGATTTCATCGCCATCCAAAACAGAGGGGGTGCCGCCACCGAAATAAATAGTTTCGATGGTTTCACCGTTGAGGTAACCTTTTTGCAGTTTGATCTCACTGATCAAAGCATGCAGCATTTCATCTTTGTACTTTAACGATGTACTAAAATGGAAATCGCAATAATGGCAAGCTTGCTTGCAAAAGGGGATATGTATGTAAATGCCGGCCATGCGGCAAAGGTAGTGCAATTATTTTTTTGACTAAAGCCGGTATTTGTGCAATAAGGGCAGGGGACATTTAAGCTTTGTTTATCTTTAGTTCCCAATTACAACAACCATGACCTTTAAATACTTTATTTTCTTATCTGTGTGTTTGCTGGCCGGCAGAGTTGCCAACAGCCAGCACAGCAATAAAACCATTCAAATAGATATCCAAAAACTGTTAAATGCCCGCCCTGTAACTACAGTTACCGATGGTAAATTGCAAACCTGGGTAACCGGTATTGATGGCGGGGGCAAAGGGGATGGTTATCTTACCGCGGATGCAGCAAAACTTAATGGCGATCATGATACGCATGCTTTGCCTGATAATCCATTGATCCCGGCTAATTCGTTTCACCCAGCCACCTTGCTTCATTATAAAAACGGTGACAACGGTAACCAAAGCCTAAATGTTGCCGGCATTGATAGTTTTAGCTTCGATGTTCCTCACAAAAAATATTCTGGTTTGTATCTGAGCCTTACCAGTTCCGAAGGGCCTTCGCAACTATATATTACACTAACTTATAGCGATGGTAGCGAGTTTAAAGATTTTAAATTGCCCGATTATTATGATGATATACCTGAAGGTAACTCAAACCTGAGCTACTTAGTACATGATCTGGCTAAATGGGGGCAGGGAAATAAGATAACAGAAAATGATCATCATAATATCGATGTATTGAATATTCATCCTGATCCCGGGCGCATTCTAAAAAAAGTTACTGTAAGTAAAGATAAAGCCGGATACCTTGTTTTTTGGGCTGCTACAGGCGTTACGGAATAACGTATTTACTAAATTGAACATGTCTTTTGTTTTGTGTCGATTCTGCATTCTTATACAAAACAAGCGTTTAACATGGCCTGGCATGTGCTCATGCGCTATGCACGCCACATGCTATATAACGCCTTGCTTTTAATGTAGCATAGCTACAAAGCCACCACCCGGCGATAATTTTATAGTAAGCGTGTCTTTGGGATTGACTAATCTTTCTTCACGGTGGATAGATGCATTGGTATCTTCTCCGTCATATATCAGTACCCCTTTTGTTGCGTGCTGTAGAAAGTTTAAAGGAATTTTAATTTCACGTGCATCTGCACCATTCATTACGCCAACCCACCAGCTGTTTCCTTTTCGGCGTGCATAAGCAACAATTTCCCCCATTTGGGTACAGCTTAAAACTTTTGTCTCATCCCAGGTTGTAGGTACCTGTTGAAATAAATCAAACATCGGGCTCTCCAGGTAAAATTTATATTCGTCCGCGAAGTGTGTAATAGGAGAAAGATATACTATGGATTGAGCAAATTCATGGGCCCAGGTGAATTTTTGCGATGTAAGTTGCTCCGGGTTCAGTATTACCGGAGTAAAATCTGCAGAACCGGCTGTAAAACGCGTAAACGGTACAGATACGTCATGGTCTAATGGTGCCACTCTTTTATACCGGGTCATGTGATATTCGTTACCCCTAACGGCTTCTCTTGTAATATCCATGGGATAGGTTCTTGTCAATCCCGTTGGTTTTACGCTTCCATGAAAATTAAGCATTAGTTTGAGGTCTGCACAATCTTGCATGGTACCCATGTACCATTGCATAATAGATGACGTTGCAGGGGGGATGAAATCTATTTTAATGCCCGCTGCTCCCAGATCTTTGATTCGCTTCAGATACGAATAACGGGCTGCTGCCGATCGCATTTCTTTAGAGTCAACCCAAACAATTGATTTTACGCCAATGCTTTTTCCATACGCTATCACGTCTCCCAAAAGTTGCCATTGATCTTTACCCGGCTCCCTCCAATTTCGCCAGCCGTCATCCACTAAATAATATTCCCATTTTAGTTTAGCCGCTGCATCATACCAACTCTTCTGGTCAGCAAGCTTGGGGGTGCCAACGCTCCACCATTGCCATAAACAACGGCCGGGCATTACCCAACTAAAATCGTTACCCTTTTGTGGTGCCGGACAAAGATTCGTGAGCAGGTCTGAGTTTACTAATTCAGTTAAATTTTTGGCTATGATAATTGTTCGCCAGGGAGATACTTTTTGGTTTTCATAAGCACCTTTAAGTACAGCATGTTCAGTATCGCTATCCGGTTGTACATCCCAGCCGTTAGGGGCAAAGGGGAAATTTGCTTTGAAAGAACTATCATGGCGTATAAAAGACATGTCTGAATAGTCTTCGCAATCAGCTTCTGAAACCGAGGCAAAAATCCCGTTTACATTAAAAGTTAAGGGCCCCATTATCGGTGTATTTTGTGGAACCGATGGCAATGGAGTTACATGGCTTAAGCCTTCATATCCTTCATTATAATCCGACCAGGCAACCTGCGTTACTTTTCCGGCAAATTCCCATGAGGTCGAGTCGGCATTGATTTTTTTGGTATTGTAAGGTAATGTGTAACGTACAGCAATGCCGTCATTATAAGCACGCACAATCAGGTTGAATTTCTTCTCTCCTGTCAGCAAAGGAATTGTAGTTTCATTTGCTTCATTATGTGCCATTTTGTGAGCGCCGTTGATAGTATAGGTTTCCTTTATCTTTTTATTTGAAGTGGCACCCGCAAATTTGGTTTCAACTCCAAGATCGATACCATCAACAGTTAAACCCAGGCGCGATGGTGCTATCAACATCGTATTGTTAACTGCCGCGTTGTATGTTAATTTGCCTTTGGCGATGAATATGTGGACATTAATTTGTCTGTCGGGGCTGCTAATGGTGATGGTTTTTTGCTGGGCATATCCATTGTAATACAAACACAGCATAAGTAGTAATAAGCAGGTATTTATTTTCATAATTAGCGCTTTTGTCATTTAAATAAACAGTACAAAGAATTTAAATATTCCAGATCGGTATTTAGGTTAATTGTTAATTATCGGTTTAATGTCGGCGTTGGGTCGTTTAACTAACGGTTTGGCAAATAATTTACATGACTGCTTAATATTAGCTGAATTTCAGCCATCCCTTAAATAGTTAACCACCCCGGCTTATCCTGCAACAAATATATTTTACCAGCTTTTACCCAGATTGTATTAATTAGACTTTTCTTTATAGGAATCCGACTTTTTAATGAATAGCAAGTGATTAAGGTCAAATAAATTCAAAAAAATATTAATTGATAAAATTCTGGTTCAGATAATTACCCTACTTTTGCAAAAAATAATAGCCCTTTTTAAGCTTTGAGGATCTGTTTGGTTATTTGGTGCTGCCTGCTGTTTTTATTGAATTGTACTGCTGCTTTTGCGCAACAGGATTCAATAGTGGCTGATACGCCTTTAAAATCACCAACACGCGCTTTTCGTCCCGGTAATTCGGTGCTTGATTCGGTAGCTTATGCCATGCAAAACAGAGATAAATTTATTGCAGACTCTATTGCTATGCGTTACCTCAGGGTGCCTGACGCGGCCATGCGTGCCCAATATACCGATAGCGTTTTTGCCCACGAATTATATCATGGCTACGGCTTTCTTGATCTCCATTCCAGGTCAAAGAGCAGGGTAATGGAGGGGCATAACCGCCCTTCGCGTGATCCCTGGGTTATTGTGCTCATTATTGCCATGCTGTTGTATACAGCTATTCTTAACCTTGCCCTGGGCAAAGATGTAAGCAATGTATTTGCCTCTTTTTACAGCAAACGCGTACTTTCGATAGCCGGTAAAGAAGAGAGTCCGGTTAGTTCGTGGGCTTTCCTGGGTTTGTTTTTGTTATTTTGTGCTACGTTCGGTTTGTTTTTATATCAACTGGCTGCGTACAAAGGCGTTTATTATAAAATAGCGGGAAGCGGCCTGTTTACTTTTCTTACCATAGTCATTATTGTATTATTTTCGCTCAAGTTTCTAATACTCAAGTTTTTAGGGTTTGTGTTTGATATTAATAAGCTGGTGAGCGAATACCTTAATATTCTGCATCTTACCTATTTTAATATCGCGTTTGTTTTTTTGCCGGTGGTTATTTGTTTTAGCCTTCTTGGTGCACAATACATTCCTGTACTACTTACAGTTACGCTCATTATCATCATTATAATTTTTATATGGCAATACATCAGGAGCAGCGTAAATATAATTTCTACCTTTCGATTTCATAAGTTTTATTTATTTACGTATCTTTGTGCCCTCGAAATTTGCCCTGTTTTGATTTTAATAAAGGCATTGAATATTAAAATTTAGGTTATTAAAAGCACTGAATTGGAAGATAGAAAGAAAAAGGTTAAAAGCATACTGGTTACTTTGCCTAAGCCCGAAAATGATAAAAATCCTTATGCCGAGCTGGCTAAAAAGCTTAACCTGAAAATTGATTTCAGATCATTTATTCATGTTGAGGGTGTGCCCGCAAAGGATTTCAGAAAAGAGAAGATCAATTTAGCTGATTTTAGCGCTGTGATCTTTACCAGTCGCAATTCGGCCGATCATTTTTTTCGCATATGCGAAGAGATGCGCTTTGAGGTGCCTGTTGAAATGAAATACTTTTGCCTTTCAGAAACGATAGCGCTTTACCTTCAAAAGTACATTCAGTACCGTAAACGTAAGATCTTTTTTGGCAAGCAAACCGCTGCTGATCTGGCGGAGGTTTTGAAAAAGCATTCGTCGGAAAAATTCCTTTATCCATGCTCGGATGTTGCTGCCGAAGAAACGCAGCGTTTTTTGCTGGAAAACGGTTATAACTTTACTCCTGCAGTGCTTTTCCGTACTGTTTGCAGTGATCTTTCCGATCTGGCCGATGTGTTTTACGATGTTATAGCATTTTTTAGCCCGTCGAGTATACAATCGCTGTATAAAAACTTTCCCGATTTTAAGCAAAACAATACACGCATCGCCGCTTTTGGGGCGACTACTCATAAGGCAGTGCTTGAGGCTGGCTTAATTTTGGATATACCAGCTCCAACCCCCGGCGCGCCGTCAATGACAATGGCTATTGAGCAGTATGTTAAGCTTGTAAATAAATAAATTAGAAATTTATTTAACCAGGCTGCAACTTTTTACCATATTTACCCGTATAACCGCTAACTAATTGTCATGTTAACAATTGGTTAGCGGTTTGTTAATTATATAGCGTTTTGTGCGGTATTGGGAAGATAAGTACACAGTTTATCGGTTCAAGAAGCCAAATTATCGTTTTTTATAGCTTACATTGAGTAAAATGTAATATATTCGGACGTTGCATTGTGTTATAGTTATATAACTGATTTTGATTGTAAAATGAAGCAGATCTACTTTTTAATAATTGTTTTAGCAGGTGGTGTATTAAGTGGTTGTGGCCGCGGAGGCGGTGACCGGGGGGAAGTTGTAGGGGTTCCTGCAAGATCATTCAGGGCCGAAGTGCCTTACGGAATGGTTTATATTCCGGGTGGCAGTTTCCTTATGGGGCAAACTGATCAGGATGTAACCTTTGCCCAGATAGCCCAAACTAAACAGGTTACTGTTTCTCCTTTTTTTATGGATCAAACCGAAACCAGCAACAGTCAGTACAAAATGTTTGTGAACTGGGTGCGCGATTCAATAGCCATTACCAATTATATCAACGATAATAAGTATTTCATTCAGCCCAAAGGTGGCGCCGGTAATAATAATGGCGGTAAAAAATTCATCAACTGGGAGTTTGTGAAGAAAAACCCAATCTGGAGCAGTAAAAGCAACCAGGCAAACAATGCTCAAAAATTGCAGGGTATGTACTACCAGGGTGATGACCGTGTGTTTGACCGTAATGAGGTTGACGTGCGCTTACTTAAATATAACTATGCTTTGTTTACCCTGCGCGATGCTGCAGATCATCATAACGATAAAACAAAACATCGTTCCGACTTCATTGTTCGTGATACCGTAGCGGTATACCCTGATACGCTTGTTTGGTTAAGCGATTTTTCATATGCCGCCAACGAGCCTATGGTTGAAAGTTATTTTTCACATCCTGCATTCCGTAATTACCCTGTTGTAGGGGTAACCTGGAGGCAGGCCAGAGCTTACAGTGTATGGCGTACGCGCTATAATGACGCTTATAAAGATAAGCGCCATTTACCGCACCGTGCACCTTATAGTTTGCCTACGGAAGCCGAGTTTGAGTACGCGGCACGTGGCGGCAGGATAGGTACCGATTATCCATGGGGAGGGCCTTACATTAAAAATGCAAAAGGTTGCTTATTGGCTAACTTTAAGCCAGGGCGTGGTAATTATACCGATGACGGCGGCGCGTATACTGTGCCGGTACGTTCATATTTCCCTAATGATTATGGTTTATACAATATGGCGGGTAACGTAGCCGAATGGACATTATCTGCTTTTGACGAATCAGCGTCAACATTTGTACATGACCTCGCACCAACATTCAATTACGAAGCTAAGTCTACCGACCCCGAAATATTGAAACGTAAAGTTGTACGCGGGGGCTCATGGAAAGATATCGGATATTTTCTTCAAAACTCAACCCGGACCTACGAATACCAGGACACTGCTAAATCATATATCGGTTTCCGCTGCGTCACCAAATATTTAGGGCGCGACATTACAGATAAACGCTAATCGAGAGTTAGTTAAACGCAAGCAAATCAAATTAAAAAATAAAAGTTTACTTCTGAATTATTATGGCTGGAAAGAAAAAACCTTACGGAATAGGCAACATCGTATCATGGGGTGCTACTGTGGTGATTATAGGGTTAATGTTTAAGATTTTGCATTGGCCCGGTGCCACATACTGGATAGCAGGGGGACTTATAACTGAGGCTATACTGTTTTTTATATTAGGATTTCAGAGAGAAGATAAAGAAATTAACTGGGCACGTGTGTATCCTGAATTAAATGAAGACTTTCAGGGAGAACTTCCAAAAGCAACTGTAAGGAGCGTCGGTAATACAGGCCCTTCAACAACTGCTGCGCTGGATAAAATGATGGAAGATGCAAAAATTGGCCCTGAGCTGGTACGCAGTCTTGGTGATGGTTTACGTACATTTGGCGATAAGGTAGCCGCTATATCACGTGTTACCGATGCGGGAGAAGCTACTATTGCTTTTACAAGCAAAGTTAAAGATGCAACCGCAAGTTATGAAAAACTAAGTGTTTCTTTTGAAAAGGCGTCAGCTAATTTAACTGAAATGGCTAACTCAAATGTTGATTCAAAAGCTTACCATGACCAGGTTACCCAATTAGCTAAAAATCTGTCGGCACTTAATGCGGTTTACGAGCTGGAATTACAGGATTCAAGCGCGCACTTAAAATCAATGAATAAATTTTACCAGAACCTTTCGCTTACCATGAACAACTTTAATGAATCAATGGATGATTCAAAACAGTTTAAGGAAGAGGTAGGTCGATTGGCTAAGAACCTGGCATCATTAAACGCCATTTATGGTAACATGCTTACAGCTATGAACCAGCCGCGTGTTTAATATAATTAATTAATTGATTACCAGAAAAGATTTATAATAGATGGCCGGAGGTAAGGAAACCCCAAGACAGCGAATGATAGGTATACTATACCTGGTACTATTGGGCCTCATTGCCCTTAACGTACCGGATAGCCTGTTGGACGCGTTTAAGAATATTACGAATAGTTTGGATGCATCAACCAGGAATGTTAATACTGGTTTGCAAAACACATACAGCGCTTTTGAGGCTACAAAATTGAAAGAACAGGCTGAACGGGCGAAACCAATTTATGATAAGGCTAAACAGGCAAGTGCTATAGCTGCAGAATTAAATACCTACGTTGAACAGCTGAAAGCAAAGCTGATTCAGGAAGGCGGCGGCATTAACCCGGAGATTGATGACGTTGACGCACGGGATAACCTGGATATATCGCCCCGTATCATGATCAATCAAAAAAATGGGGAGAAACTGAAAGCTAAAATTGATGAAACCCGCCAAAGGTTAATGGTAGCTTTAGGTAAGGACAGTGTAGGCGTACAGTTTTCACTAAATACCGTAGCGCCTAAACCGCATGGGGATGTTAGAAAATCATGGCAGGAAGCTAACTTTGGGGATGGCATACCTTTAGGCGCGGCCCTCACTACTTTAGCCAAAATTGAAGCTGATAGCAAAAACGCCGAAAACGAAGTAGTTAAGAAATTATTAGGTAAAATTGACCAGGCTCAGGTTACGCTCGATAAGTTTAGCGCAGTAGTGGTAGCTCCAAGCAGCTATGTGATAGCAGGACAGCCATATACTGCCCAGATCTTTTTGACAGCATACGATTCAAAATCAAACCCTGATATCACTGTTAACGGTAGCAGGGTATCTGTTACAGACGGTAAGGGTAATTATACCATTACCGCGAGCGGCGAAGGAAAACATACCGTAGAAGGTTTTATCACGGTTAAAAACAATACAACCGGTAAAAATGACTCTTATCCTTTCAAGCAGGAATATACAGTTGCAAGGCCTTCGGCAGTTATTTCTCCTGATAAAATGAATGTACTTTATATCGGTGTACCGAATCCTATTTCGGTATCTGCGCCTGGCGTAGCAGCCAGCGACTTAAACGTGCATTTTAGTGGTGCCGGTTCTCTTAGTGGTTCGGGCGGGCATTACACAGCAATTGTAAACAGCATAGGCAAAGCTACAATTTCTGTTAGTGGTGCAAAAGGAGCGGTATTGGGTTCAACACAGTTCCGTATCAAAAGGATCCCTGACCCTAAGCCACAGTTTGCAGGTAAAAGTGGAGGTAACACCAGTTCGGCTAATATCAGAGCACAGGACAGGCTTTTTGCCCAGCTGGATAACTTTGACTTTGATGCTAAATTTAATGTAACGCACTTTACTATGCTGGTTGTAAAACCGCGCCAGGATGCCATTATTTTATCAGGCTCGGGCGGTGAATTAACCGGCGCTATGCATAGTGCTTTAAATACAGTTACACCAGGAACTACTGTTATATTTAAGGATATCATCGCGGTAGGTCCTGACCATTCACCGAGGTCACTTGACCCGATTGTATTATCCGCAAATTAAACGCGTATGAAAAAGAGAATTTTAGTTGTTATCCTGTGCCTGGCTTGTGTAAGCGCTTATGCGCAAAAAAAGCGCACCAAGAGGCCGCCGGCAAAAAAGACCACCACCGCCAGGCAAACAACTCAGAAACCTGTACAGGTTCAGCCGGATAATGTTACCAGCCAGCAGCCCCTTGATACTGCGAGTAAAATTGCTGCAAAACCTTTTGACAGGCCGCTTGATGGCTATTACAAAAAGAACAATATTTTAAACGCCAAGGTTACACCGTATCCTAATTTGCGTGAAAATGATGTGGCATTTGCCAAACGCGTTTGGCGCGAAATTGATGTACGCGAAAAGATGAACCAGTACCTGGCTTCACCCAAGGGCCGTTTAATTGATGTATTGCTTGATGCCATAGCCAAAGGCGAGCTTACCGCATATGACCCTACCCCGGGTAAAAAGGATGACCCCAATGGCGATGGTTTTACTACTCCTTTAACAGGTGCACAGGCCCGTGGCCGGTTAGCATCTGACAGCAGCGTGGTTGAAAAGCGCGATAAGGATAATAACGTTATATCATCTACGCTTGTTGCAGGTGAGTTTAACCCTGATAGCGTGCTTAAATTCCGCATTAAAGAAGATTGGATCTTTGATAAACAGCGCTCGGTATTTGAGCCCCGGATTATAGGTATTGCTCCTTTGGTTAAACCTAAAGGTACAGGTACACTCGACATCGATTTTCAGCCCGCTTTTTGGATTTATTTTCCTGAAGCACGCGCGGTACTTGCAACCAAAGAAGTGGTTAGCCGTAACAGTGATGCCACCGGCTTAAGCTTTGACGACGTGTTTATAAAACGCATCTTTACCAGTTATATCGTAAAAGAAAGTAACGACAAAGATGAGCGTATAAAAGATTATGCTCAGGGTATTGATAAGCTTTACGAATCAGAAAGGGTTAAAAAGTCCCTTCTTGACTGGGAGCTTAATCTTTGGCAGTACTAATACATTAAGATTAACAAGATTATAAAACAGGCGATGAATTTTCATCGCCTGTTTTGTTTTAAGATCTGTTTTATCGGGAAGGCGGCTAAGATTTTTCATCGCACCTGCTGCCGTGCTTATTTAGCCGGTAAACATTTAACAGGATAACAATTGCTTATCTCTTTTCATATGCGATTTTCACCCCACGCATGACCAATCGCTTACTCCTTTCTACCAACTCCCCCAAAATTCCGACCAACGCCTGAAATAATAGTAAACAAGGGCTTTTTAGGGTTTGCCGAGTGTTTTTGAGGCTTTGTCTATTTATATCTACAGCTGGTATAACACTTTTTAGCGATCAAAATATATGTTGTTCATTTGATCATTGAAAACAACAACACAACATATTTAAAACATTAAAACCTTACGATCATGAAAACCTCAATAAAATTATCAGCCTTATTTGTATTATTAACTGCAGGTGTATTTGCTACTACAGCAGCCAAAGCCGACGAAGACAAAATCGATGTTACCCCTAAAGCCAAAGAAGTTGTAAGCTTTAAAGCCCTTGATCATGATCGCGGTCTGAAAGTGAACTTTGCAAAAACTGAAAATGGAAAGTCAGTAGTAAAAGTTTACAATAAAGAAAATGAGCTTTTATTGAAAGACATTGTGCCAAGCAAAACCGATGTAAGCAAAGGTTATGTGTTAACCGGTTTAGAAGATGGTGAATACACTATGGAGATCACTACCGACAAACAGGTAGTTAAAAAATCAATCCATGTTTATCAGGATGGCGATCAAAAATCATTTTACATCGCCCAGTAATAAAAATCACAAACATCAATATATAAAGAAGGCCTGGTTGATTGAACCAGGCCTTTGTTATTTTAGGCGTAGTAATCTGGGAGCTATCCTTGCTTAATTTCTGCTCCTGTATTAAAATACGTCAATATGGCTTTGGCCTGTTTAAGATTTACTACTTCGAGTAGCATTTCCTCGTTAGCTTCGCGAATCTTCTTTACCGATTTAAAGTATTTAAGCAGCTTTTCGGCTGTGGTTTTGCCTATGCCCTCTATCAGCTCAAGTTCTGTTACCAATGTGCCCTTATCGCGCTTTTTACGGTGGAAGGTGATCCCAAAACGGTGTGCCTCATCACGCAGGTGCTGGATCACTTTAAGTGTTTCCGATTTTTTGTCGAGATACATGGGGTACTGATCGTTGGGATAATAAAGCTCCTCCAGGCGTTTGGCAATGCCTATCACGGTTACCTTTTTATCTATACCCAATAACTTAAGGCTATGCATGGCCGATGATAACTGGCCCTTACCTCCATCAATCACGATCAGCTGCGGTAATTCTGTTCCTTCATCCAGCATGCGGCGGTAACGGCGGTGTACAGCTTCTTCCATAGTGGCAAAGTCGTTAGGACCTTCAACGGTTTTTACGTTAAAATGCCGGTAATCTTTTTTGGAGGGCTTTCCATCCTTGAACACTACAATGGCCGATACCGGGTATTTGCCCTGGAAGTTAGAGTTATCGAAACATTCAATATGGCGTGGCAGCTGGTTCATGCGCAGATCTTTCATCATCTGCGTGAGCAACCGTTCGGTGCGGATCTCGGGGTTCAGTTTCTCGTACTGGTCAATCTTTTCCTTCTTAAAGAACTGTACATTCTTTTGCGAAAGGTCAAGCAATTTGCGTTTTTCGCCCAGTTTTGGTACCGTGAATTTGATGTTTGGATGGTCCTCAAGATCGATATCAAACGGTACGATGATTTCCTTGCTGTCGCTGTTATAACGGCTCCTGAACTCGGATATGGCCAGTGTAAGCAACTCTTCGTCACTTTCATCCAGTCGCTTTTTTAGTTCGATGGTTTGTGTTTGGATGATGGTACCATTCATCACCTTCAGGAAGTTTACGAATGCCAGTTTTTCCTCTGACGCAATGCTGAACACATCCACGTCGGTTATAGATGAGTTAACAACGGTTGATTTGCTTTGGTAGTTTTCAAGGAGTTCAAACTTACGTTTAAGCCGGTGGGCCAGCTCAAAATTCATTTCCATAGCAGCCGCTTCCATCTCATTTTTTAAGCGACGAAGAACTGCACCAATCTTCCCGTTCAGAATATCCTTAATTTCTTCGATGCTGTTATCATAGTCTTCTTCGGTTTGATAGTTTTGGCAGGGGCCTTTGCAATTACCCAATTGGTATTCCAAACAAACTTTAAACTTGCCCTTATCAATATTTTCGCGGGTAAGCTGCAGGTTGCAGGTACGTAGAGGATAAGTTTCCTTAATAAGCCCTAAAATGTTATGCATCATGCTTATCGATGCATAAGGGCCAAGGTATTTGGAGCCGTCTTTGATTATACGGCGGGTCCAGAAGATGCGTGGGTAATTTTCGTTTTTAATGATGATCCATGGATAGGTTTTATCATCCTTAAGCATGACGTTGTAGCGAGGCTGATGCTTCTTGATCATGCTGTTTTCCAGCAGCCAGGCATCAACCTCGGTGTCAACGATAGTAAAAGTTATAGCACGGATTTTGGATACCAGTACCCGTGTTTTGGCATTGATATGAATATCCTGGTTAAAGTACGACCCAACCCGATTGCGCAGGTCCTTGGCCTTACCAATATATATCAGTTCCTGCTCACTATCCCAGTATTGGTAAACCCCGGGTTTGTGAGGAATGTTTTTTAAAGCTGCCCTATAATCAAATTTCTCACTCACTGAATTATTGGTTTTAATGAAAATGTCATTACTAATCTAAAATATGTCATTGCGAGGAGGAACGACGAAGCAATCGCATGCTATACAGGGCCGACCTGCTTAGTTCGCGATTGCCACGCTATCGCTCGCAATGACATATTTTAAATTGACAATGACGATGGGGATTACCCGAACAAAAATAATTAAAATCCCAATTTCTTATCCACCTCAGTAGTTCCCTGCTGCTGCTGGTTATAGGCTCCGCAATCCAATATGATGCTTACACCGTTTGCAGGAGCATCAAAATCAACATTCTTTTTAATACCTAAGGCTGCATTGGCGTATACCTTTTTCATATACATGGCAAATATCGGCAGGGCACTGTTGGCACCTTCGCCCAAACGGGTGCTCTGGAAGGCGATGTCACGATCTTCACAACCTGTCCATAAGCCGGTAACCAACTGTGGAGTTATACCTATAAACCAACCGTCTGAATTGTTTTGGGTTGTACCGGTTTTACCACCTATTGGGTTGCGTAACCCGTATTTATAGGTTAACCTTGAACCGGTACCATCTTCAATAACACCTTTAAGCATATAGGTCATCACATAAGCCGTTTGCGGGTTCATGGCTTGCACCACGCGCGGAGTATGGGTATACAATACGTTGCCGTTTTTATCTTCAATGCGTAAAATATAAGTAGGCTCTGTCCACAGGCCGTGGTTGGCAAAAGCGGAGTAAGCGGCGGTCATCTCAAACACAGAAGCATCAAACGTACCCAGGCAAATTGAAGGATAAGGCGGAACATTGGTTGTAATACCCATCTTTTTGATCAGATCAACAACAGGTTCTGGTTTAACCTCGCCCATAACGTGGGCCGTAACCCAGTTTTGTGAGTGCGCCAGTGCCTGCCTTAAAGTAATAAAGCCCGGCAAAGTTTCGGATGGCGACGAGCGCGGGCACCACGGCGCGCCATAACCACGGATAGTATCAGGCACGTTATTGATTTTCATACATGGAGAGTAGCCGTTGTCGATAGCTACAGCATAAGTAAATGGTTTGGCTGTTGAACCTACCTGGCGGGTGCCATTCTTTACCTGGTCATATTTAAAATGTTCAAAGTTGGTGCCGCCAACCCATGCCTTAACATAGCCGGTTGTGGGATCCATACTCATGAGAGCATTACGCAAAAGCATTTTACAGTAGATAATACTGTCAATTGGCCTCATCATGGTATCGATATTGCCGTGCCAGGTAAACAGGTTAAGCATGGTTTTGGTCTTGAAGTTTTCTTCAATTTCCTCGTCAGATTTTTCCTGTTGTTTCAGTTGCTTGTACCTGTCGGATTTTTGCATGCCCTGGTCAAGCAAAAATTTGAAGTTGTGGATGCTTTTGTAAAGGTTACGGCCGCGCCAGTGATCATTGAACTGGGCCTGCAAATCTTTCATATAATCACGCTGCGCATCCTCGGCATATTGCTGCATGGTGGCATCAATGGTGGTATATATTTTTAAGCCGTCGCGGTCAAGATCATAAGGTGAGCCATCAGGGCGGTTAATATTCTGTTCTTTAAAGATCTTTTGAAGCTCTTTTTTCAATACCGAACGGAAGTAAGGAGCAAGGCCGTCAAAGTGATTGTTTTGGTGAAAATCAAGGCCAAGTGGCTTGCGTTTATATTCTTCAACCTGGCCTTCGCTCAGGTAATTTTGTTCGGCCATACGGTTTAGTACCAGGTTACGCCTTTTAAGTGCATTATCCGGGTGACGGATAGGCGAATAAATGCCGGGGCCGTTAACCATGCCTATTAACAGGGCAGCCTGATCGGGTGTTAGTTTATCAGGCGTAGTGTTAAAATAAGTGCGCGCGGCCGATTTGATACCATAAGTGTTATAAGCACCAAAGTCGACCGTGTTAAGGTACATAGTGAGGATCTCTTCTTTGGTGTAATGACGTTCAAGCTTAACAGCTGTAACCCACTCCTGTAGTTTTTGAATGATCCGCTTGAATGGATTGGCAGATCGTTCTGAAAAAAGGTTAAGCGCCAGCTGTTGCGTTATGGTACTGCCACCCTGCTTTTGCCCGATGAGCAAATGCGCGAAAATGGTAAAGCTTCGGCCAAAGTCAATGCCTGAATGGTCATAAAAGCGTTTATCTTCGGTAGCAACCAAAGCGTTAATTACATTTGGTGACAGTTCGCGGTAAGTAACGTTTGAGCGGTTTTGGATATAGTAAGTCCCCAATACCTGTTTGTCGGACGAGATGATCTCTGTAGCCTGGTTGCTCTTGGGGTTTTCCAGGTCGCGGAACGAAGGCAGCTGACCAAACACATCAAAAATAGTGAGTGTTATCATCATAACAACAAAAGCAAAAAGGCCAAGCACAATTCGCCATATGTACCAGTTGTATCTTCTTATATCTGCAGGCTGGAGTTGATTTTTCGAGTTAAACCTTGTGTTAGTGGTTCTCATTTTCTAATAAAATTTCTGATAGTAGTCAAAATAACTATCCAATATACTTTGGGTTGCTAATTTATCCAGATTTTCTTTGGTAATGATAAAAATGCTGTATTTATCCTTTGGAACCTTCATAATATCGGGTAGCAGAGGTACAATGGTACGTGCATAATCTTTAGCATCGGCAAGGCTGTAAAAACGGCCAACGTATATCAGCTGGTTATTTTCGCCAACGCTTTTAACGTGGTGGATTACTTCGCTGCGGGTGTATCGTGTACGGTTAAACTGCCCTACTCCAAAACGTGTAGAAGCCAGATTAGTTGTACCACTGGATACATTTATCACAAAGTAATAGTTGCTGCTGTCGCGCTTGCTGAATATGTAGTTTACCGCTGGTGTATTGTTAATGGCGGCCGGGTGAACCGTAGCCACAGTATCTTTTTGTTTAGGTGCCGGCTGCGTGGCTATATCCCTTGAAGTATCCGGCATTTGGTGTTGCGGTAAAGGGATCTGGCCTACGGCAAGTTGTTTTGGTTGTTGAATTGCAGCCTGCTGAATTTGTGGTGCCGATGTTTTAGCCCCGGCTATTATATGCGTGTCCCGTTCGGGCAGGCGCTCCTGGGGAGTTACATTTTGTGCCGATGGGGTATATGGCGGACGGTATTCTGTTTGTTTTTGATATGCTACCGGTGGGGTAAAAGGGACCTCGTTAGGATCATCATTAAATAATACCACCGGACGCGCAGCTATTTCGACCTTGTTCGAATCGATATAGGCCAGGTGTTGGTTGACCAGTGGGGCGATGAGCTTATCCTGCGGATATTTTGCGGCGATTAACTGCAGATCGGCCTGAAATGGCGGCAACTTTTCCATATGCCCGGCAGCAATAGCTTTCAGATAGTATAACTGCGCTGCATACCGGTTGTCAGGATATTTGTTAAGCAAATCATTTGCTTTCTCAATCACTTTTGCGTATTGCTTTTGAGCATACTGATCGTACACTTCGTTATAAAAGCCGTTAAATACAGCATCTACATCTGCCAGCTTGCGTGCATAATCCGGATCGAGAATTACTTTAGCAAATACACTTTCCGGATACTCTTTAAGCAGCCTGTTCTTGTAATCGTTTGATTTTGTCGCATCGATATCGGCATAAAGTCTGTAAAGGTTATAATAGATAGAAGGTTTATCGCTGCTTTGAGGAAAGCGGCTAAGCAAAGTTTCGTAAGTGGCAATGGCTTCCTTTTTATCTTCCAATACATCACGATAAAAATTGGCCATTTCAAAATAAGCGTTGTAGATCTTGAAATTGGATTGCTGCAAAAGGGCAGGGGTGAGAGGCAGGTTTTTAACCAAGTCCTGCCTGAAAGTACCGGCCGATACATTTGTGCTATTGTACGCTACGCTACCAACCGGAGCATCCGGATCATTAACCTGTGAGCCAATGCCGGTATTGGCTGTAGGAATACCAGTATTTGAACGCCGGCTGCGGCGCCAGTTATCTTCAAGCTTTCGGTTGCCCCATAAACGCTTAAAGTCGTTATAGCCCTGGCTTACGGCGCTGTTGTTGTAAAAGTAAAATGTACTACCGCTGTTTTTATTGGAGGAAGGTGAATTACTGTTCCTGTCGAAGGTATTTGGCATAGTGCCGTTATTGACATTGGCAGCGGCACCGGTGGCTTCCAAAGCGGCCTGTTGCTGCTGACGTGTTTTGCGGGCTACCATTTCATCTATACGGGCATCGCGGGTTTTATCATCCAAAGCGGCAAGCATTTGCAGGGTATCCTCGCGCGAGATGGTTTCAAGCAGACGGGTAAGGATCTGCAGGTTATCGGCCTTTTTGCGGATGATCCGGTATCCCGGGTAATTTATCGACAGGTTATTGAGCGTACTGTCATAATAAAGCCTGGCACTTACGTAATCGGCCTTGTTTTTAAAGTTGATATCGGCAATACGTAAATACGAAAGCCCTTTTTGGTTTTGATTTTTGGTGCTAACCCGCACCGATTTCTTGTAACTTTTCAGGGCGTTGTCGATTTCGCCGGCTTTAAACTGCTGTTCACCAATCTGGTAATAGATCTGGTCGTAAAAATCAGTATTGTCTTCATTCTTAAGCAGGGCACGTAACAGGTCGATCTTACTGGCCTTAACACCGTTTTGATTGTCGCGGATGCGGATTCGGTTAAGGTTGGCATTAAATGCCATTTCAAAACTGGCGTTGCTTTTAACTATGCGGGTATAGCTTTCGTAGGCATCGGCCGGCTTGAGGTTAAGCTCCTGTAACTGGCCCAGGATAAAGATCCAGCGGAGTTTGAGATTGCTGATATAACTGTATTTAATGGCCAGTTTAGCCATCTCTTCGGCTTCGGCATAGTTTTGGGTTAGAATATCATATTGCAGCTTACTCGCGTAAACATCGGCAGTAACATTTTTTTTAGGGTTGATATTCTGTATGGCCGAATCAATTACCAGCTTAGCTAAAGGTAACTGGTTAAGGTACATAAGCCCGCGGGCTTTCCATACCAAAGCCTCCTGTTTTAAATTAGCTTGCTTGCCGAACGAACGGGTTACATAATTACAATACTCAACAGCATCAAAATAATTAGCTTCTAAATATCTTGCTTTGCCCAACACCAAATAGGCATCGCCCAAATAGTGGCTCTGTTCTTTTATGCTGATGATGTTGTTGGCTTTTACAATGGCTTCTTCCAGGTCCTTGTCAGGCGTACCTGTTTGTACAGTAGTATCGGGGTAAACATTTAATAGCTCGCTATAGGCATCGGGAAAGGATGCTGCGTAGCTTTCCTGCTTGAGCCTTAAAATTTCGTTAGCATTAAATAATATGTTATAGTGAGCAGTGAGGTTTTGCATGGTGCGGTTAAAGCCGCTTTGTTTTTCAAGCGAGCAACCGGCCGCTATCAATACAACTGCAAACAGAAAAAAAATGCTGGTGTTTGGTTTATAGGATGATGATAATCGCCTCAATGCTATATGGTAGTTAAAAAAGCATTGCTAAAATACTAAAGATTATGCAATAGGTTTAATAAATTTGCGCATGTCCGAAAATGAACAAAATAACGAAGATGAGGTAGGCAAGCCTTTAAGCGCTTATGCTAAATACAGCAGCATCGGTTTTCAGATGGTGGTTATCATTGGCATTTTTACATTTGCCGGTTATAAAATTGATGAAGCCGGCAAACATGATGTAAAATGGGCTACTGCCATACTTGCCCTTATCGGGGTATTCATTGCTTTGTTTATCGTCATCAGATCTGTTAAAAATTGAAACTGCACACTGTTATTTTATCGTTCCTGCTGTTTGCAGTTATCATAGCTGTGCCGCCATTTCTGTTAAGCAAATCAACACATGCCGCCTGGCTCGATCCTCATTTCTGGATGATATATGCTTTTGTAACCGGGCTCACATTTATCACCATTGTTTCCATATTGATGGTAACCAAAATTAACAAGGAAATATATGCTCAAACCTTCCTTGGGGCAACCATGATCAAGCTTTTGACCTGCATGTTTTTTTGCCTGTTTTTTTTAGTTAAAATCAAAGTAAATGGGGTGATATTTGTTGCTAATTTTTTTTACGTATATTTCTTTAACCTCGCCTTTGAAATTTACGGTTTGTTACGTACCTTGCGCAACCAAAAATTAAAGTAAAAATCTCTCTGCTAATGGATTTTAGCCATATTTTGAACTCAAAAAAAATTACCTTAAGCATCATTTTAGGCGTTTTTTCGCTATTTGTAACGTTAAATGCTAACGCTGTACAAGAAAAAAATGAGTCATCAACAACTGTTGAAAGTAAAGAAAAGGAAAAATTTGACCCTAATGAAGCCATTCTTGAACACATTGCCGATTCGCACTATTTTCACATAGGTGGTAAGGTTGCTATTGGTTTGCCTGTTATACTTTATACAGACGGCGGACTGGAAGTATTTTCGGCTTCTGAATTCGAGCATGGTGAGAAAGCCCACCAGGGTAAATACCACAATTATGCTTTAATTAAAGACAAAATTAAAGTTGTTGGCGCCGATGGTACAACCGTTGATGAAACCGCAAAGATTTTTGATTTGTCAATTACCCGCAACGTGTTTTCCATGTGGATGTCGGTAATATTGCTGATCATTATATTTGTTAGCGTAGCCGGCTCATACAAAAAGCGCGTAGGTAAAGCGCCTAAAGGTTTGCAATCATTATTGGAGCCGCTTATCCTGTTTATTCGTGACGAAGTAGCGCTGCCGAACATCGGTTACAAATACGCGCGCTTTATGCCGCTGCTGTTAACCATGTTTTTCTTTATCCTGATCAATAACCTGATTGGTATGGTGCCGTTTTTCCCCGGAGGTTCAAACCTTACCGGTAATATAGCGGTAACCATGGTGCTTGCTGTTATTACCCTTATCGTAGTTAATTTTAATGGTAACAAATACTATTGGAAACACATTTTTGCACCTGACGTTCCGTTTTGGCTTTACCCTATCATGTGGATAGTTGAGCTTGCCGGTATCATTTCAAAGCCTTTTGCGTTAATGGTGCGTTTGTTCGCAAACATCATGGCGGGCCACGTTATCGTATTGGCATTGATTTCATTAATCTTTATATTCCAGACACTTTGGGTATCGCCGGTATCAATAGCTTTCGCTTTGTTTATCGATGTGCTTGAGTTGCTGGTAGCTTTCTTACAGGCCTTCATCTTTACAATGCTTACCGCGTTGTTTATTGGCAGCGCTGTTGAAGAGCATCATCATTAATAATTTGTAATTAATAATAACACTATATTCATTTAAATTTAAAAACAATGGTTGGAAGTATTGCTGCATTAGGTGCAGGTTTAGCAGTTATCGGTGCTGGTATTGGTATCGGTCAAATCGGTGGTAAAGCGATGGAAGGTATTTCTCGTCAGCCGGAAGCTGCTTCAAAAATTCAGACTGCCATGATCATCGCTGCGGCACTTGTTGAAGGTGTTGCTCTTTTCGGTGTGATCGTTGCACTTTTGGGTAACAAATAATTTTACCCGAAAAAAATAAAAACCGGGTGGTGTAACGGTTGGTTACACACCGGTTTTTACTTGAATGAATAATGTTAATTAGAACTATAGTCACAACAATAATATAAAAGATGGATTTAGTAATGCCTGATTGGGGTTTGGTTGTATGGACATCCGTAACCTTTTTATTCTTACTTATTTTACTGAGGGCATTTGCCTGGAAACCGATCATGGCCGCCATTGGCGATCGTGAGCGTTCAATTGAAGATGCGTTATTGAAAGCAGAAGCTGCCAAAGAGGAAATGAGCCGTTTAACCAATGAAAACGAATCATTGATTAAACAAGCCCGGGCCGAGCGCGACCTGATCCTGTCTGAAGCACGTAAAGCGAAAGAGCAGATCGTATCTGATGCTAAAGAGGCTGCACACAAAGAAGGTGCACGTATGATTGAGCTTGCCCGTGTTGAAATTAACAACCAAAAAGCTATCGCTTTGGCTGATGTTAAAAACCAGGTAGCTACTTTATCTTTAGAGATTGCTGAGAAGATCCTTCGCAAGCAATTTGAAGATCAGCAGCAACAAGACGAATTGGTTAGCCAATTATTGAAAGAAGTGAAGTTATAAAATTTCGGATTTGGGACGTGGGATTTCGGATTTATTCCCGTACTCGCTGACCAATTAAAAACCGAAATTCAAATTGAAAATTCCGAAATCGAAAATTCGAAATCCGAAATAAAAAAACATGTCAGAAATCACGGTAGCAACCAGGTACGCCAAATCGATCATTGATCTTGCACAGGAACAAGGAATTGTTGCAGAGGTCAAAGCCGATATGGACCTTTTCTTAAAAACCCTGAAGGGCAGCCCCGAACTGGTAGCAGTATTGGCTAATCCTATTATATCTCATTCAAAAAAGATCAAGATCCTTGACGAGATATTTTTAAATAAGGTTAGCAAAACTACTATCGCTTTCTTTAAGCTGATGGTTAACAAAGGCCGCGGCGAAGTATTATATTTTACCGCCGGCGAGTACATTAACCTGTACAATGTTAAAAACCATATCACCAAAGCTAAGGTAACATCAGCTACTGCGCTTTCTGAAGCTAATAAGAAGACATTGGTTGCCGAATTGCAACAATCAGTTGGCGGTACAGTAGTGCTGGAAACTAAAGTTGACCCGGCTTTGATAGGCGGTTTTGTGTTAACTATAGGTGACAGGCAGGTTGATACCAGTATTGCCGCAAGCCTGAGGAAAATGAAAAAGGAATTTGCTGTAAAGGCATAATAGTAAGTATTAAAAGTAAAACTCTAAATAAATTTTAAACAATGGTAGAGGTAAGACCAGACGAAGTATCAGCAATTTTGCGTCAGCAGTTGGCCGGCTTCAAGTCAGAATCTGAATTAGAAGAAGTGGGTACTGTACTCCAGGTGGGTGACGGTATCGCACGCGTTTATGGATTAACTAAAGTACAGTCGGGTGAGTTGGTTGAGTTTGGCACAGGATTGCAAGGCATCGTACTTAACCTTGAAGAAGATAACGTGGGTGTGGTATTGTTAGGTAAATCTGACGATATTAAAGAAGGTGATACCGTTAAACGTACCAACAGGATTGCATCAATCAACGTAGGCGAAGGCATGCTTGGCCGTGTTGTTGATACCTTAGGTGCCCCTATTGATGGTAAAGGCCCAATCACCGGTCAAACTTACGAGATGCCGCTTGAGCGTAAAGCGCCAGGTGTAATCTATCGTCAGCCGGTAACCGAGCCATTACAAACCGGTATCAAAGCTATCGATGCGATGATCCCTATCGGTCGTGGCCAGCGTGAGTTGGTTATCGGTGACCGTCAAACAGGTAAAACTGCGGTTTGTATAGATACCATCATCAACCAAAAAGAATTTTATGATGCAGGTAAACCTGTAATCTGTATATATGTAGCTTGCGGACAAAAAGCATCAACTGTTGCTAACATCGTTCGTACGCTTGAAGAGAACGGCGCTATGCCTTACTCAATCGTAGTTGCTGCTAACGCTTCAGACTCTGCTACCATGCAGTTCTTTGCTCCGTTTGCAGGTGCAGCTATCGGCGAGTACTTCCGTGATACAGGCCGTCCGGCTTTGATCATCTATGATGACTTGTCAAAACAAGCTGTTGCTTACCGTGAGGTTTCATTGTTGTTACGTCGTCCACCGGGCCGTGAGGCTTATCCGGGTGACGTATTTTACCTGCACAGCCGTTTATTAGAGCGTGCCGCTAAAATCAACTCAAATGATTCTATCGCGCAGCAAATGAACGACCTTCCTGAGTCTATCAAAGGCATCGTTAAAGGTGGTGGTTCATTAACAGCTCTTCCAATCATTGAAACACAAGCTGGTGACGTATCTGCATACATCCCAACCAACGTAATCTCTATCACCGACGGTCAGATCTTCCTTGAATCTAACTTGTTCAACGCAGGTGTTCGTCCGGCTATCAACGTAGGTATCTCTGTATCACGTGTAGGTGGTAACGCGCAGATCAAATCAATGAAGAAAGTTGCCGGTACTTTGAAACTTGACCAGGCTCAGTTCCGTGAGCTTGAGGCTTTCTCAAAATTCGGATCTGACCTTGATGCTTCAACCAAAAACGTGTTGGATAAAGGTATCCGTAACGTAGAGATCCTGAAACAAGGTCAGTACTCTCCGGTAACTGTAGAAAAACAAGTTGCTATCATTTACCTTGGTACTAAAAACTTAATGCGTAACGTACCGGTAAATAAAGTAAGGGAGTTCGAAACCGAATTTACCGATCAGTTGGAAGTTCGTCACCCTGAAGTTTTAGCAGCCCTTAAAGCGGGTAAATTTGACGACCAGCTTACCGGCGTACTGGAAACAGTAGCTAAAGAATTGTCAGCAAGGTATTAATTTTTAGATTGGAGATGTTAGATGTGAGATATGAGACTGGTCTCTTCCACATCTGCCATCTTTATATAAATTAGATAAACAGATTGAAAGTGCAGATGTGAGGCTATCTCAAATCTCATATCTCAAATCTCACATCTCAATAAAGAATGGCTAATTTAAAAGAAGTAAGAAACAGGATCAAATCTGTATCATCAACCCAGCAGATCACCAAGGCTATGAAAATGGTTTCGGCTGCTAAGTTGAAACGTGCTACCAACGCTATTATTCAGCTGCGTCCTTACGCAAGTAAGTTGAAGGACCTGCTGGCTAACTTATCTGCAAGTTTGGAGGATAACACTTCTCCTTACCTTCAGGAGCGTGAGCCGGTACGTGTATTGGTAGTTGTGGTATCATCAAACCGTGGTTTGGCCGGTGCTTTCAATACTAACGTTATTAAAACTGCCAATAACCTTATTGCCGAAAAATATCCTAAGCAACTTGCTGCCGGTAACGTATCTATCGTTGCCATCGGTAAAAAAGCACAGGAGTTTTATCAAAGGCGTAAGTATAACGTAATTGGTAACAACAACGACCTGTACTCGGACCTTAACTTCGAGAACGCTTCAAAAATTACCGAAGCTATTATGCAGGGCTTTGTTAACGGCGATTACGACCGTGTGGAGCTGGTGTATAACCATTTCCGCAATGCTGCGGTACAATACCTGATCACTGAACAGTTATTACCAGTGCCAAAGGCCGAGAAGAAAGAGGAAGTAAAAGCAGCTAATGTTGATTACATCCTTGAGCCATCACAACAGGAAATTGTTGAGCAATTGATCCCTAAAAATATCAAGATTCAACTTTACCGTGCGGTGTTGGATTCAAATGCATCTGAACACGGTGCCCGTATGACAGCAATGGATAAAGCGACCGAAAATGCCGGCGAGCTTTTGAAATCATTGAAACTTTCATACAACCAGGCCCGTCAGGCAGCCATCACTACCGAGCTTACCGAGATCGTGAGTGGTGCGGCAGCCCTTTCAGGCGGTAACTAAGTTTAAAATACTTTTATATAGAAAAGGCTTTCCGGGAGGAGAGCCTTTTTTGTTGGATGTGGATTACTATTTTATTACTAAATTTTGACCTTTATTAAGGCCACAAATGGATAAAGAAAATGAGGATAAAATATTTAAAGCTTTTGAATAGAAATCCTATTGTAAGAGCGCAGGGTTCTGAATACTTCTTGAGAAACGAACCTCTTTCGAATGCTGAAATTAAGAGTCTTGAAAGTTCATACAATAACGGGCGGGATTTTCCATCTTCATTAAAGGAGTTATTATCGATAGCTGGTGAAAGCTGTTATGTTTTGGAATACGGTGCATTTGATTCTTTAGAAGATATGCAGCAAGAAGCGCGTAGTTGGTTGATCGATGATGATCGAAATCTTAGCATAACCCGGCCCTTCTTTATAATTGATGTGTATAATTATGGAGAGAAGTTTCTATTTGTTTATTTGGATGAAGATGACGATCCATTTGTATATCAGGCTTTATTGGATAAAGATCCTTGGATTCATGAGCTCGGTTCGACGCTTTCAGAATATATAGAATCGAGTGTTAAGATTGTGCTTAAGGGTTACAATCCATTTTAGAAAGGATGTCTCGAAAACTGGTCGAAGTTTAGCCGAAAACTGGTCGAAGTTTAGCGATAGCGTAACTTCGACCTAAAATGAAGCAAGCATCCTGCTTGCGAAACTAACAACCTAAACCTATATATTCGTATCAATGGGCCGTAAATACGTTTTTCACGAACATGACCAACTTTATTTTGTAAGCTTTGCCACAGTAAATTGGATTGATGTTTTTGTAAGGCGAATTTATTGTGACATCATAGTTGATAGTCTTAGATATTGCATTGAAAACAAAGGTTTGGAATTATATGCCTGGTGTATTATGTCGAGCCATGTGCATTTGATTATTAGTACCGAGAAAGGCAACTTGTCAGATATTCTTCGTGATTTAAAAAGGCATACTTCTAAAACAATTTTAAAAGCCATTGCAGAAAATATTCAAGAGAGCAGACGGGAATGGCTGTTGTGGATGTTTGAACGCGCCGGAAAGCGAAATGCTAATAACGAACAATACCAATTTTGGCAACAGAATAATCATCCTATAGAACTATCGACACATCAGATGCTGACACAGAGATTGGATTATCTGCATAATAACCCGGTTGAATCTGGTGCGGTGGATTATCCGCCAAAATATCCATACAGCAGTGCTAAGGATTATTATTTGGATGAAGATGGATTGTTGCCTGTTATTAAGTTAAGCTGAAAGCTTAACTCATTTTAGGACGAAGTTTAGCGATAGCGTAACTTCGTCCAGTACTTGTAAACACCCAACCTGGTTTGCCGGCGGCATAAAATCATAAAAACTTTGTCGCTTTTTCGGTAAACATTTCTATTTTTGCGCAAACATTAAAAATCGGTACCATGGAATCAATGGAAAATGCTAACGCAGAAGGTCATTACAAATTATTAACTGTAGCTATTGTTATCGGTATAGTAGGCGTGTTCCTGCGTTTTGCCGGCGATGCCAACACAGGCTTCATGTTTACTTCTATATCAAATATTATTTTGATCATTGGTATCCTGATCGCTTTGAAATGCGTTTTCGCAATTATGAAGTAATAAACCTATAACAGGGAAATGATATAAAAAAAGCGTTTTCAAATGAAAGCGCTTTTTTTTGTGCCTTTTATTTGGGGTGATACCCCGATTCGTTCAGGAGCTTTTGGGCATCTTTATCGGCCATCAGCTGGGGTAGCGTTACATCAGGGTGCTTATCCATATATTTCCTTACTATCTGCCAGCCCGTCCACACAGCAAGTTTCGGTGCCGATTCATTCTTTTCGCCAAGGCCGGGAGTGAAGGGGGCTTCTGTAAGATATTTTTGGATTTTTTGATAATCAGTTTCGTACAGCAGGTTTTGTTCTAAAAAGTATCCCCAGATTTTACTTTCAAATTCATGGCACCATTTTAGTTGTTCGGTAGTGTACCGGATCTTGGTGCTATCAGCCACATCGGGCAGTATCTTGTCCATAAAGTACATGATCTTGCCGTTATAGATCATTTTATTCAAGAGTGCTTTGTCATTGTCATCTTCTGGAAACATGTCCTCACGTGCTATACCTTCAACAACGCGGGGCGTAATATTATCCGGGGTAAACCACCTGGAAAGATAATGCGGAAAAGCATTGGTAAGCGAAGGATAAAAACGTGAATCCGCACCCAAAAACAGATCTATCCCGATGCCGAAATAGCCATCGCCAATGGTAGTTTGTGCCTGGAAACCGGAAATATAAGCATATACCCCCGGGAGCGGTTTTTGAGGGTAATAATATTTAATGTATTTAAAGGCTTCGGTAAGGCCGGCATTCTGCTGATCCATATTAGGGAATGCAGCATCAGCATCGTGCTTGAGGTCGTTATAGGCTTTGCCCGTGAACACCTGGCGAAGTGCTTTAAAATACGTGGTATCCTTAGTACTGCCAACCTGTAAAATGCGTTCGATAAAATCGGGGTAAAAATTGCCGTATTGTTTTTGCAGGTATGCGGCCTGCAATGTCATAGGCTTATTGCGCATAGCATCAAAATCATGATCAAACCGTTCAATTTTAACATTAACGTTGATATTGCTTACATCAATTTTTTTGTTGCGGGTACAACTGCTTAATATCAGGCCGATGGAAAAAATTAAGTAAATTTGCTTTGCTATATACCGGGTAGGGTTCATCTTTATCTTTTAAGGCAAAAGTAAATTTATTTGCATTAATGTTGCTACTATTGTTAAGTCAATAGTCGGTAGCCCTAAGTTGAAAGTCGCATTTTTTGACTTTGGACTAAAGACTTGCGGCTTAAGACTAAATATACATATACTATGAAAATCGCGTTAGCCCAGCTCAACTATCACGTAGGTAATTTTGAATCGAATACCAATAAAATCATTGATCATATTATCAAGGCGAAAAATAACGGGGCCGACCTGGTTGTATTTGCCGAGCTATGTGTTTGCGGTTATCCTTCGCGCGATTTTTTAGAGTTTGATGAATTTATAGGCCTGTGCGATGAAGCTGCTAAAAAGATAGCTGAAGTATGTGTTGATATAGCTTGCATCATAGGCTTGCCAACACCCAACCATAAAACAGAGGGTAAAGATCTGAGCAATTCTGCTTATTTTATTGAGAACGGCGAGGTGAAAGCAGTGGTAAACAAAGCCTTGCTGCCTAATTACGATGTATTTGACGAATACCGTTACTTCGAGCCTTCAACCGAGTTTAATTGTATTGAGTTTAAAGGCAAGCGTATAGCACTCACCATTTGTGAGGATCTGTGGAATACCATTGAAAACCCGCTATACGTTACCCGGCCGATGGATACCCTCATTCATCAAAACCCGCACCTAATGATCAATATAGCGGCGTCACCGTTCGCTTATAACCATGATGAGGAGCGTATTGAGATATTGAGTGATAACGCCAGCCGGTATAAGTTGCCTTTGTTGTATGTTAATCACGTTGGCGCCCAAACGGAACTGATATTTGACGGAGGTTCGTTGGTGTTTGATAATACAGGTAAGCTAATTGATGAGATGCCTTATTTTGAGGAAAGCATGGCTTATTATACCTTAACTGAAGATAACACGCTAAGCTTTGATCATCCAACAACGATAAAAACCGAGCGTCCGGGCGATATCGAGCAGATCCATCAGGCCGTTATACTTGGCATCCGTGATTATTTTTATAAATCGGGCTTTAAACAAGCAATTTTAGGTTTGTCGGGCGGTATTGATTCGGCTGTGGTATGTGCTTTGGCTGCAGAGGCGCTGGGGCCGCAAAATGTGATGGCTGTATTACTGCCTTCACGCTTTTCAACAGATCATTCATTAAAAGATGCTCAGGATTTGGTTGATAACCTTGGTTGCAAACACGAAATAGTGCCCATTAAAAGCATTACAGAGGCCTTTGAAACAGCGTTAAATCCGCAGTTTGATGGTTTGCCTTTTAATATCGCGGAGGAGAATATCCAGTCGCGCAGCAGGGCTGTTTTATTAATGGCGATGTGCAATAAGTTCGGGTATATTTTGCTGAACACCAGTAACAAAAGCGAAGCCGCTGTAGGTTATGGTACTTTATATGGAGATATGTGCGGCGGTATCTCTGTTATTGGCGACGTTTACAAAACCCAGGTTTTTGAGCTTGCGCGATACATTAATCGCGATAAGGAGATCATACCAATTAATTCCATCGTTAAACCGCCATCGGCCGAACTAAGGCCCGATCAAAAAGATACCGATTCGCTGCCCGAATACGATGTACTTGACAAGATCCTGGCCGAGTATATAGAAAACCGCTGCTCATCGGCCGAGATTATCAGGATGGGGTATGACGAGGCAACCGTTCGCCGGGTTATCAAGCTTACTAATTCGGCCGAGCATAAGCGTTATCAAACGCCACCTATTTTAAGGGTATCGCCAAAAGCATTTGGTATGGGCCGCAGGATGCCTATTGTGGGTAAATACCTGTCGTAACAGCTAAAATTTCACTCTTTAATTGTCAAGTTTACGAATATTGTAAAGCGTTGGTTGTTTTGTTTTAGTTGAGGTTGATTTTTCTTAAAATTGCCTATCTTTCAAACCAATGATCAAACTTTACACAATTGCTTCCTTTTGCTTTTTGCTGTTGTTTGCAGTAAGCGACGCTATGGCTCAACAGCCATTGATCAGCGAAAAGAACAGGCTTCAGCTTAACGATATTTCACAGCAATCGCTCACAAGCTATAAAGCATCTCACGACAAGGCAGTGTCATTAGCGTCCACGCATGGATGGACATTATCCCGCCGTACAAAAAACGGCAACCTGGTTACCTTACAGGGAGTTAATAAATTAGGGTTCCCTATATATCTTATTACGCATAACAATACAACCGCGGCAGCCACCACAGGTACTAATACCCTGCAGCCCGGCGGTTCGTTGGGCTTAAATTTATCCGGCTCATCAGACTTTTTAACCAATAAACTGGCCATATGGGATGGCGGCGCGGTTTACAAAGCCCACCAGGAATTTGCAGGCAAAACCATCACACTAAAAACAACCGAACCGGTAAATGACCATTCATCACACGTGGCAGGTACCATGATTGCCAAAGGTATTTATGCACCGGCTAAGGGCATGTCGTTTGGAGCAACTACGCTTCAGTCATACGATTTTAATAATGATGAAACCACCATGAGTGCCGCTGCTGCCAATCTTCTACTTTCCAATCACTCATACGGGGTAGTAACGGGATGGGATTATAATGATTCGGCCGGCCGCTGGGAATGGAATGGTTTACCAGGCGACACGGTAGATTATAACTTTGGCTTCTACGACTCAAAAACAGCCAACTGGGATAAGATAGCTTATACTGCCCCATATTACCTCATTGTTGAATCGGCAGGTAACGAGCGCACAAGTAACGGCCCCGCGGTAGGCGAAACCTACTATGGTTACAAAAGTAAAACCGATCAAACTTTTGTGAACAAAGGCGCCCGCCCTGCCGGGATCAGCAATAATGATAGTTATGATATTATCAGCACCAGCGGCAATGCCAAAAACATACTTACTGTAGGTGCAGTTTACCCGCTGTTGTATGGGCCAAAAAACCGGAGCGATGTAGCCATCGCACCTTTTAGCAGCTGGGGGCCAACGGATGATGGCCGTATCAAACCCGATATTGTGGGCGATGGTGTTAACGTACTTTCGGTAGGGGTTGATAACACTACCTCATACGCTACTTTATCAGGTACCTCAATGGCTGCCCCTAATGTTACGGGCTCGCTTTATTTGCTGCAGGAATACTATGCTAAACAAAATGGAGGAACATTTATGCGGTCGGCCACATTGAAAGGGTTGGTTTGCCATACTGCCTTTGATGCCGGTAATGTGGGGCCTGATTATATTTATGGCTGGGGATTGCTTAACATGACCGAGGCTGCACAAGCCATAACCAATAATGGTGGTAAAAGCATAGTAAGCGAAAAAACGCTTACACAGGGACAAACACAAACCTATAACGTAATAGCATCCGGTAACCGCTTACTGGCCGCAACCATATCATGGACCGATCTGCAAGGTACGCCAACCACCGAAGGCGTAATCAACAGCCGAACTCCTAAATTGGTGAATGACCTCGATATCAGGGTGAGCGACGGTACAACAACTTTTACCCCCTGGGTGCTTGACCCTAATAAGCCTGGATTTGCTGCAACTAAAGGGGACAATATCAGGGATAATATTGAACAGGTATATATCCCTAACTCGGTTCCCGGCAGGGCTTATACTATTACGGTATCGCATAAAGGAAGCTTGTCATCCGGGTCGCAGGCATACTCGCTTATTGTTACCGGGGTTGGGGGAACTGCTTACTGCGCTTCGGCTCCGCTCTCAAATGCCGACTCAAAGGTTGATAATTTAAAACTCGCTAATATTGATAATACCGCGGCTGCAGGCTGCACAGGCTATTCGGACTATACCAACCTTACCGTACAGCTTGAGCAGGCTAAAACGTATCCTTTGAGCATCACCCTTGGTACTTGCGGCAACAATTTTAATAAAGCTGCAAAAGTGTTTATAGACTGGAATGCTAACGGTGTGTTTGAAGATAATGAACTGGCAGCAACAACCGGGATCATTAATGGAACCGGTACCTATAATACCAACATTACCGTGCCGGGAACAGTAACTGCCGGGGCTTATAGCCTCATGCGGGTTGTGCTTACTGAAACCGGCGATGCATCAAGCATTAAAGCTTGCGGCAGCTATACCAAAGGCGAAACCCAGGATTACCGGGTGCAATTTCTGCAAACCAGTATTGACGCGGGCGTTATTTCCATTGTTAGCCCTGGTAGCAGTGGTTCGTGCTCGGAGAGTACACCTGTTACGGTGAGGCTTAAAAATTTTGGCAACGCGGCCATAAACAATATCCCGGTAACAGTTACCATTACCAATGCCAATAATGTTACAACTACTTACAACGAGATCTACAAGGCATCATTGCCCGCATTGGCCGAGGATAACTTTACCTTTAGCCAGGAGTTTAATGCGGTTGCAGGGGCATCCTATACTATTACCGCTACCAGTAAACTCACCGGCGATCCGGTTAGTAGCAATAATTCGGTTACAGCCAATATCACCATTAATTCGCCGGCAACTATTGGCGATCTGAGTGCTTATTATTGTACCACTACCAATCAATACGAGTTATTTGGCACCGGTGACGGTACTGTACTATGGTATCAGAATGCAACTGATGAATTGCCGATAGCGGCAGGCAGCGAAGCGTTAATAACCCAGGCGCCGGTTAATAACACTTACTATGCAGGCGTAAATGATTTTAGCGGAACAATCGGTCCTGCCACTAAAAGTGTATTTACGGCTGGGGGATACAACCAGTTTACCCCTTATGTAACCGTAAACACTAAGGTACCGGTATTGATTAAGAGCGCGCGTCTTTACATCGGTAATTCGGGTAAAATAACATTTAATGTATCTAATGCTAACGGGCAAATTGTATCGTCGGTTACCATAAATGCTGTTGCAACCCGTACCACCCCCCTGGCAGGCGCACAGCCCGATGACCCTAACGATCAGGGACAGGTGTATGATTTAAACCTGTCGTTACCAGGTGCCGGCAATTACCAGATTTCGGTTGATTTTGCTGATCAAGCTACCATATATCGTAATAACGGAGGGGTAACAGGTTATCCGTTTAAGATTGGTAATATATTTAGCATTACCGGTAACAGCGCCACTGCAACCAATGGCGATACTACCGCCTACAAAGGGTACTACTATTATTTTTACGACATGAAGGTGCAAAGCCTGGGCTGCGCATCGGCCGCACGTAAGGCGGTAACGTTGAGCAAGCCGCTTATTAGCCAAACCAATAACACGCTTAACTCAAACTTTACCGATGGTAACCAGTGGCTGTTAAATGGCAATGTAATAAGCGGGGCCACCGCTGCAACTTACAACCCTGTACAAAGTGGAAAATACCAGGTGCAGGTTACACTGGCCAATGGCTGCCTGGCTCAATCAGATAATTATGTTTACGCACACGAAGGCAAGGCCGGAAATAAAAATGAAATTGGGTTGAGCGTGTTCCCGGTACCGGTAAGTACTGATTTAAACGTGGTATTTGCGGCCAAAGAAGCCACCACCATGAAATTATCCCTCATTAATGCTTTAGGTGAAGCGGTTTACCAGGGTGGGCAGCAAAATATTGATCAGGGTAATTACAGCACTATTTTGAATGTGAGCAGGCAAACGCCTGGGGTATATGTGCTTAGGGTATTGCTTGGACAGAAGGTCTATTCGCAAAAAGTTATCATCACCCGTTAGGCAGGTGATGATAATCTCTTTTATTTTTTAGAAGGTATACTTCAATCCCAGTCCGGGTGCGATATCGAAAAATGGCCCTCTTGCCAGTTCAAGTCGCGGATTAAGGTCAAGGCTGATTGCAATTGGCGCCGAAGGGATAACATATTCCAAACCGATAACAGCATCGGCACCTATCAGGATGTGTTTGCCGTTGTAGTATTCGTCGTCGCCGCCAAAACGTTTGTAGTAGCCATTGCCTACCGAACCAAGGTGACCGCCGAAGCCATAATAAAAGCTCAGTTTATCAACATTAAAAGCTTGTTGGTTTAATTCATACAAGCCGGTTAATACTACGCCGTGATCGCGGATACCCAGGATGCCTTCAAGCGCGGTGCCCTTATCCATAAAGTATTTAACAGAGGGGCCAACCTCGTATGCGCCAAATTTTAAACCTACTGCTGTTTTATAGTCTTGGGCCTGTGAGTTTTTGCTGATCAATAAAAAGGATACGGAAAATAATAAAAGGTACGTTAGTTTTTTCATGCAGATGAATTTAATGATTGACAATAATGTAGCTGTAACAAAAAAGTGACCAGCTTGTTTAGCTCAATTTTGAGCTTTTTTATTTCATGCAAATAAACGTCAGAATTGCTTTTTTATGCTATTGGTGCTTAAAAAACATCGTGCTTTGATTGGTATTGAATTGGTTTTCAATAGAAAAGAATGGCTCCGAATTGTTAAATTAAGTATCCAAATGAGTTATTTTAGTGAAAATTAAATTGCTGTAATGACTATAAATCGCCTTAAAATAAATAATCCGAAATGCCAGATCCTGTTTTTATCTGTAATATTTTTTGTTTTG
Organism: Mucilaginibacter sp. SG538B; assembly: GCF_013376065.1. Lineage (NCBI taxonomy): Bacteria > Pseudomonadati > Bacteroidota > Sphingobacteriia > Sphingobacteriales > Sphingobacteriaceae > Mucilaginibacter > Mucilaginibacter sp. SG538B. The sequence goes on along the minus strand of NZ_JABMJI010000002.1, from coordinate 247,528 downwards.
TCGGGATGTGCACCGGGGCAGCTCGGGCTCAATAACAGCGGTCAGTACCGTAACGGAATGGTAGTTTGCGCATATCCCGATGCCGCACAGGTGGGGCTTGATATATTGAAGCGAGGAGGTAATGCAGTTGATGCCGCGGTAGCGGTGCAATTTGCTTTGGCAGTCACTTTGCCCGAAGCCGGGAACATAGGTGGTGGCGGTTTCATGGTTTACCGTGCAGGTAACGGTAAAACAAGCACACTCGATTTTAGGGAAAAGGGCCCGGGTGCAGCTAATGTTAATATGTATCTTGATTCGGCCGGTAATGTAATCCCCAATATGAGTTTGTACACTCACAAAGCATCGGGCGTGCCGGGATCAGTTGATGGAATGATTGAGGCTCATCATAAGTACGGCAAACTGAAATGGGCCGATTTGATTGAACCGGCCATTAAACTTGCCCGCAATGGTTTTAAAATAACCAAACATTTGGCCAGCGACCTTAACCGTACCGCCCAACAATTTAAAAAATTAAATCCAGGTAAAAATTATTTGGTAAAGGAAGGGGAATGGAAGGAAGGCGATTTATTGATACAGGAAGATCTGGCCAAAACATTTGAACAGATCCGGGATAAAGGCCGTGACGGTTTTTATGACGGGCCTGTTGCGGATTTGATTGTTGATGAAATGAAACTTGGTAATGGCCTAATCACAAAAGCCGATCTCAAAAACTATCATGCTGTTTGGCGTGATGCACTTGTTGGTAAATACAAGGATTACAAGATTATTACCATGCCGCCGCCTTCAAGCGGGGGGATTGCTTTGTTGCAATTGCTGAAATCGGTTGAGCCTTATCCGCTGAAAAGATGGGGCTACAATCAGGATTCTACCATCAGGCTTATTGTGGAAGCCGAGCGCCGGGTATACGCAGACCGTTCCAAATATCTTGGCGACCCGGACTTTTATAAAGTACCGGTTGATAGCCTGCTCCAGGCGGCTTATATTACATCGCGCATGAAAAGCTTTAACTGGGGCGCTGCTACGCCAAGTGCCAGTATTCAACCAGGCTCATTTGTTGGTTATGAAAGCGACCAAACCACGCATTATTCCATTGTGGACAGAGAGGGCAACGCGGTATCTGTTACCACCACATTGAATGATAGTTTTGGCTCAAAGATCTTTGTTGGAGGGGCAGGCTTTTTGCTGAATAATGAAATGGATGATTTTAGTTCCAAGCCCGGTGTGCCAAACATGTACGGGTTGGTTGGCGGCAAGGCTAACAGCATCCAGCCTGGCAAGCGGATGTTATCATCCATGACACCCACCATTGTTGAAAAGGGCGGTAAACTGTTTATGGTAGTAGGAACCCCCGGCGGTTCAACTATTATTACTTCTGTTTTCCAAACCATACTCAATGTAATTGAATTTAATCAGAGCATGCAGCAGGCCGTTGCTTCAAAACGTTTCCACAGCCAGTGGCTGCCCGACGAAGTAACTATTGAAAAGGACGGTGTTGACAGTACTACAGTTGGTAAGCTACAAAGCAAAGGATATAAGATTGTAACCGCCAAATCCATTGGCCGTGTTGATGCTATCCTCAAAACCAAATGGGGCTACTACGAAGGCGGGGCCGACCCGAGAGGGGATGATACCAAGATGGGTTTTTAGTAGCAATAGCAGTTTTTAGTGGCAGGTATAATAGGCAGCAGCAGCAATTTTTAGTTGAAGGATAAATATCCAAAAGCATAATCGAAGCCTATAGTAAGAAGTCTCAACTATTACTGTCACTGCAACTATTAGTGACGCTGCAACTATCGCTGCTACTGCCAGTGCTACTGCAACTAAATTTGCGTAATCAATAAGCATTTCTTACGTTTGGTATGCATGCATAATAATGTAAAACACCAGGAAACTATTGACTATTTTATAAAGATAGTGTGGCAAACCATGGCTAACCGTTATAACCAGTTGGTGACGGAGTTTGGCTTTACACAATCAATAGGTTACCTGCTCATTAATATCGACGAAAAGGAAGGTACTACCGTATCGCAGGCTGCTGCCTTGCTGGGGCTTAAATCAACCAGCTTGTCGCGCATGCTTAGTCAGCTGGAAACCACCGGGCTGATATATCGAGAAAGCAACGAGGGCGATAAGCGTTCGGTTAAAATTTACCTTACTGCGTTAGGTAAAGAAAAACGGCACCAGGCCCGTGTAATAGTGCGCCAGTTCAATAATTACCTCGATGCCAACATCAGCGAAGCCGATAAACAACATCTCATCGAAACGCTTAAAAAGCTGAACAAGCTTACGGTTAACTATAAACCCTGATTGGTCATTTTGCTTCGCGTCATTGCGCTGCGCTGTCATTTACTCCGTGTCATTGCACTGTGTAGTCATTAAGTAATTTGCTTCGCGTTATTGGGGGATTTGCCTTATGTTATGGGGCGAGTAACAATGACTTAATGACGTGAAATAAATGACTGCGCAGCAAAATGACATTCATACACTTTTACTTAAAATTGAACGTTTTACCTTCGAAATATCCTTTATGGGGTATTTTAAACGGTGCCTGCTTTTTATTAATTGTTAAAAAGTGTTAAGCTGCCGTTTTTCTCTTTTAAAAGAATAAATTTGCCTTTTGAATTGATGAACAGGATACTGATAGTTTTATTGCTTTTAGGCGTTATTGCAGGTGGTTGCGTAAAATCATCCGTCAGTCCCTTAGTTCAATACAACAAGCAAAAGGAAATTGACGATAAGATCATAAGCGACTACCTGGCTGCCAATACATCGTTAAATGCGAAGCGGGTGGATACAACAGGCGTTTATTACATAGTAAACGATGGAGAAGGGGGAACAGGTAATGTGCTTTATACCAGTTCGACACAGGTTACAGTTGGTTATACCGGCAAAATACTAACATCGGGCGTTGTATTTGCCCAAACGGATAAGTTTCATCCCACCTATGTATTGGGGAGTGTAATAAAAGGCTGGCAATTAGGCATCCCGCAGATCAAACCGGGAGGTAAAGTTCGGTTGCTGATCCCATCGCGTTATGCCTATGGGCCATATGCGCAGGATTCGATACATTTGCCGGCTAATTCAGTGCTTGATTTTCAAATTCAGCTGTATAATGTAACCAATTAATAAAGCCAGATAAAAGGACAATATAGGCCGGCGAGCAAAAGCTTAGGCGGTTAAAAAAGACAAATTATAATAAATGAAACAAACTATTTTTACGCTCTTAGTACTTATCTCTATAGGCCTTATATCATGCCGGAAAGACAGGAACGATCCGGACATTAAGCAATATGATGACACCCAGATCAAGAATTACATAGCAGCAAACAGCATTACAGGTATGTTGCGTGATACCACCGACGGCGATACAACCGGTATTTACTACAAGATCCTTTCACAAGGCCGCGGTGCACCGATGGATTATTCAGATCAGATCTCATTTGTATTCACCGTCCGCACGCTCGATGGTAAGTTTGTATCCGTTGACTCGCTTAATACAAACCATTTTTACGGTTACCTGGGACATGTTAGCAACTCACTGCCCAAAGGTTTACAGACAGCTATCCACAACCTGATAAAATATAAAGGTACGGCTGCAAGGGTGATCATCCCATCGCATTTGGCTTATGGCGTTAATGGTTACGGATCGGGCAGCTCAAGCAATGCAAATACTCATATCGGCGGTAACCAAAGTTTGGATTATTATATTAATGTGGTTTCAAACCAGGAGCTGTATGATGACGCTGTTATTAAAAATTATATAAAAACTAAAGGGCTTACCGGGTTTACCAAAACGGCTGACGGAGTATATATAAAAGTAGCTACACCTGGCACCGGTTCTGATTTAATAGACCTCGATTCATACATAACTTGCACCTATTCGGGCAAATATTTAAATGATACAGTGTTTGACAGTACCTCCCTGCAAGGGACAACCTCTTCATCTTTTACAGTTAGTGGTTTGGTTAAAGGTGCCCAGGAGGGTTTAACCGGGCAAACAGCCGGGTCTGCAGTATCTATCATAATACCTTCGAGATTTGGTTATGGCAACACTGGCAGTGGTTCATCAATAGCTGCAAATGTGGTTTTGTATTTTGACTTTACAGTAGCTACGGTTACTAATTGATGTAATTATTTAGCCAGCGCCTTTTTAAACGCTGCTAAACAACGGTCACGGGCTTTGCCATGATCAACAATGGGTTTTGGATATTTGCTGAAGTCGGCATATTCCGGAACCCATTTTTTTATATATTGAAGCTCCGGGTCGAATTTTTTGGTCTGGGCATCGGGGTTAAAGATCCTGAAGTACGGCGCCGCGTCGGTACCTGAGCCGGCAGCCCATTGCCAGCCGCCTACATTGCTGGCCATTTCGTAATCCAGTAGCTTACGGGCAAAATAGCGTTCACCCCAGCGCCAGTCAATCAGCAGGTCTTTGCTTAAAAAGCTGGCCACTATCATGCGTACGCGGTTATGCATAAAGCCGGTTGTATTCAGTTCGCGCATCCCTGCATCAATGATTGGGAAACCGGTTTCGCCTTTGCACCAGGCATCAAACTGTTTTTCATCGTTTAGCCAATGGATGCGATCATATTCCGGCCTGAAAGCATGATCCATCGTATCAGGAAAATGATGTAATATCATCATATAAAATTCGCGCCAGATAAGCTCATTAAGCCAGGTTTTATCATCATGACTATAGGCCGTAGCCGCCAACTCCCGGATGCTTACCGTACCAAAGCGCAAGTGCATGCCGATATGTGAGGTGCCTTTAACGGCGGGGAAATCGCGTTTATCTTTATAGTTTTTAATTACGCTTTCGTAATTTTTATCCGGCAGGGGGATGTCGCTTTTTTCAAAGCCCAGTTCGCTTAGTGCGGGAATGGGTAATGCTTCTGTTTTATATAGGTTTTTAAGATACTTTTTTGTTGGGTAGGCTTTTAAATAGAACGGCTTCAATGTGCTATACCATTTGCGCTGATAAGGGGTGTAAACAGTATAGGGTTTGCCGTCGTCCTTCAGCACTTCGTCTTTTTCAAATATAACCTGGTCTTTGCAGGTTTTGAAGGGGATGCCGCGCTCTTCAAGTTTTGCGCGTACCTCATCATCGCGTTTAGTGGCATAAGGCTCGTAGTCATGGTTGGTATAAACTCCGGCAATATTATATGTTTTGATGAGCTTGTCCCAGGCATCTACGGCTTTGTGGTGCAATACCATCAGGCTGCTGCCGTGTTTATGCAGTTCGGCACTTAAGCTTGCTATGGTTTGATGAATGAACGTAACACGTGCGTCGTCTTTGTCTTCAAGTTTTTCTAATATTTCTTTATCGAAAATAAAAACGGGCAAAACCGGGTTCCCGCTTTTGAGGGCATGATAAAATCCCGCATTATCATCAAGCCGCAAATCGCGGCGGAACCAAAATAAAGTTACCGGTATTTTATGACCCATATATCGCGCTTAAAGCAGCCTCCAGGTTAGTAAATTTAAATTTGAACCCGGCGTCCTCAATTTTTTGTGCCGATACTTTGGTGCTTCCTAATACAATACTGCTCATCTCGCCCAATAAAAGTTTGAGCACAAAGCCCGGCACATTTGGCGCCCACAATGGTTTATGTAATTGTTTGGCAACGGCCTGGGTTAATTGCTTATTGGTGACAGGATTTGGTGCAACCATATTGTAAACGCCGCTAAGGTTCTTATTTTCGATCCCTAAAAGGTACATATCCACAACATCCTGCCAATGGATCCAGGGCACCCATTGTTTACCGCTGCCAATTGGCGAGCCAATATATAGTTTTATAGGTTTTGCAAGGGTTGGTAGTGCACCGCCATCTTTATCCAGTACTACACCGGTACGGAATTTCAAAATTCGAACCCCAAACTTTTGGCCCTCATCAACGGCAGCTTCCCATAGTACACAACATTGGGATATAAAATCCCTGGCCGGAGCGCTTGTTTCATACATCAGTTCATCCCCACGGTCACTGTAATAACCAATGCCTGATGCGGAGATAACTGAAGTAACCTGATGCTGTTTGCGTTTTAGCAGATCATACACCAGCTCAATTGATTTTACGCGACTATCGATCAGGTCTTTTTTACGGGCATCGGTCCAGTGCTTTTCAGCAATGCCCGAGCCGGCCAGATGCACGATGGTATCGATCCCGTCGATACAATGCTCATCAATGATACCTTTGTTGATATCCCATACAAATGTCTTTACCTGCGGATTGTTATCGGCGTTTCTGCTTAAATGACTTACGGTATAACCCTTAGCCAATAATGCTTTAGTGAGATGTGTTCCCAGTAATCCCGATCCGCCGGTTAGTAGTATACTTTTGTCCATAATCTTGCCTATAGTGTTTTTACCTGATACGCTATTGCTATGGACTATGGTCTATCGACTATGGTCCCGGCTTTTTCTTTATAATTAACAATCTCCCTTGCCATACCGTTAAATATAAACAGGTGAAAAGGCCACATGGCATACCAGTACAAGCGGCCCCACAGGCCGTTGGGCCTAAAGGTAGCTACCTGACTTAAACTTTGCTTACCATGGCGTTCAATTATTTTAAATTCAAGCCATGCTTCGCCAGGTAATTTCATTTCAGCGTACAGGAGGAGGCGTTTGTTTTCGCGGTCGGCCAGCAAAACCCGCCAAAAATCAATTACATCACCCGGACTTATATTGATATTGCTTGTGCGCCCCCGGCGCGAGCCAACACCACCAAAGATCTTATCCAGGAAACCGCGGATGTTCCAAATCCAGTCCCAATAATACCAGCCGCGGTTGCCGCCTATAGAAAGCACATTGGTAAACACTTCGTTGGCCGGGCGTTCAAAAGGCATTTTTACTTTGTATTCCTGCGTGCCGTTTTGAGGTACCTTGATCTGGTCCATAAAACCGGGATTAAGGTAACCCTGGTTAAAAGCATCTTTCCAACTGGAAACGATGGAGTTTTGCTCAATTTTAACAAAGGCAAGCTCAAGACATTCTTTATAAGTAAGGCATTTACGTGGCACAACCTCATCAATACTATGATCATGCATAATGGTTTCGTTCTTCATGCTGTTTACAAGGCTTTGAGCAAGTGTAAAGCTTGTAGAAGTAACAAAATACAGCCAATACGATGATATTTTAGGAGACAGGAAGGGTATGGTTATAATATACCTTTTCAGCTTACGTACCTCAGCATAAGTAAGCATCATCTGTCTGAAAGAAAGGATATCCGGCCCGCCTATATCAAAGGCCCGGTTGTAAGATTTTTCATTTAGCATTACACCTTCCAGGTAACCAAGTACATCGCGGATGCCAATGGGTTGGGATTTGGTATTGACCCAACGAGGAACGGTCATCACAGGAAGCTTTTCGGTAAGGTCACGAATGATCTCGAATGAGGCGCTGCCCGAACCGATGATAATTGCAGCTCGCAAAACAGTTAATGCGGCTTTGCCTTCTTTCAGCACATCCTCTACGTGCCGCCGGGATTCAAGATGGCGCGAAAGATTTTCGTCGTTGGTAATCCCGCTTAAAAAAATAACCTGTTTACAATTGGTTTTATCGAGTGCCTGTACAAAGTTATGCGCCGAGAGGGCCTCGAGTGCTGCAAAATCCTGTGTTTGCGCCATGGAATGCACCAGGTAATAAGCAGCATCGAGATCTTCAGGAAATGCTTCGATATTTGATTCTTTAAGCAGATCACCGGTAATGAGAGTAACCTGCCCGCTGAAATCGCTGTGCTCATGAAAACGACGTTTATCACGTACCAGGCAAACTACGTCGTGACCGTTCTCCAGTAAAACCGGGATAAGCCGTGTACCTATATAGCCATTAGCACCAGCAAGTAATACCTTCATGCATAGTGAAACAACAAAAAAGGCAGGCGGTTTTAAACAACAGTGCCTGCCTTATAATATGTTACCAATTAGTTAGAGCCTATATGTTTACGCTGTCGACAACAACTACTTTGCTGCATAGCGGTTTTGCATATTCCTCGGCAAAGATGATATGGGTAGGGTCAACCTGGTAAGCCTCCTGGGCTTCGGGCGAATCAAATAAGATCAATAGTGATAAATCATATGAACGGTCGATCACATCGCGGTTGGTATTGGCCGGTACGCCGATATGTATATCGCGGATGTGCGGAATAGGAAGGAGGATGTTAAGCCCTTCGATCAGTTTATCTTTATCGGCTTTATTGTTAAGCCAAAAATGTACGTGGTGTACGAATGTGTTTTGAAGTATTGGCATAAGGATATTATGGATTTAGTCAAATATAGATGAATAATTTGCTTGTAATGTTCACTCCAAATTCAAAACTGTAAACTGTTTTAATATTCCAGCACCACATGCGGCTTAAAAGTATCCGTTTTAACTTTTGCCTTTAGCTCATGTAAAATATTATACAACCCAAAATTTGTACGGTTTACATAAATAAAGTGCTTTACACCGCGGGCCTGTTTAAACTCGGGCATTTTTGATATACGCTCGCCAAAACCATATAACTGATCAAAAAATGCTGTTTGGCTAAAATCAAATGTGTCGGTAATATATGGTTGGGCAAACAGGCTTATCATCTCTTTATACTGAGTATAATAAAATTCAATCTGCGCCGGGGTATCACCCTTGTGGATCATATCCAGCTGGCGGAATGCCTTGATGGTTTCTTCCTTGTTATCCAGTAAATTGGTTGATGTAAGGGAAAAGAAGGGATAATAAAAATCCTCGGGCATTTCCTTAATGCAGCCAAAGTCAATGACCCCAAGTTTACCTGCTGGCGTGATCATAAAATTACCGGGATGCGGGTCGGCATGTACGGCGCGGAGCTCATGTTGTTGAAAGTTGTAAAAATCCCACAAAGCCTGACCTATCTGGTTGCGCAGCTCCTGCGATGGATTGGTGGCTAAAAACTCTTTCAGGTGTTTACCTTCCAGCCAGTCCATCGTAATGATACGCTTGCTGCTTAGCTCCGGATAATATTTAGGGAAAACAACATTATTGAGATTGGCACAGGCATTGGAAAACTCAACAGACCGCCGAACTTCCAGTTCGTAGTCGGTTTCTTCCAGCAGGCGTTCTTCAACCTCTTTCATATATATATCCAGTTCTTTTTCGCTCATGCCCAGCATCCTGAAAGCAAAAGGCTTAACCAGTTTCAGGTCAGACGAGATAGAATCGCCTACACCAGGGTACTGGATCTTAACTGCAAGCTTTTTGCCATTTAGCTCTGCCTGGTGAACCTGGCCTATCGAAGCTGCATTGGTTGAGCGGATATTGAATTTATCAAAGATTTGATCGGGGTTTTTACCGAAATATTTCCTGAATGTTTGCACAATAAGCGGTCCCGAAAGCGGCGGCGCATTGTATTGCGATTGAGTAAACTTATCAACATAAGCCTGCGGCAGCAGGTTTTTATCCATGCTGAGCATTTGTGCTACCTTGAGCGCGCTGCCTTTAAGCTCGCTTAATGATTGATAGATATCAGCAGCATTATCCTCGTTCAACTCCGATTTATCCAGATCAGGATTGAATAGCTTTTTGGAGTAATGCTTAATATAGTTGCCGCCAATTTTAATGCCTGTTTTTACAAATTTGGCCGACCGCTGTACTTTGGTAGTGGGTATGCTATTTTGTTCGGGAGTGGCTCCCGGAGTTTCATCTGCCATAATTTTTAAAATCCCATCTTATCCTTTATCCCGCCGTTTTGCACCAAAAACTTACCATATTCAAAAAGGTTGTCGATAGGCGAGCGCTGGAAAAGATCAAACGTTACATTTATTCCTTTTTCAATAGCCTCATCGGTTTTTTCAAAGCCGGCCGAGTTATCGTTGATCCAGAAGTTAAGTACGAAAACGAACTGGATCCATAACGCGTCTTTATACTTTTTGGAGAAGTATTTACGATCGCTTAGTTCGGTGCTTTCAATTCCTTCCTTCAAAATCTCATCTGCAAAGCCCTCAAAAATGTCCTTCAGCGGGCTGAATATCCTGGGTGTTGTAAAACCTTTAGGCTGCTTTTTTATGCTGTAAACCGCGAAGCTGCGGCTGCTTTTCAACAATTCAAAAAAGCCATAAAAAAATGATAAAGCTTTTTCACGTGCTGTATAGCCTTCCCAAACTTCCTGTGCACGGATCTCGGCCAGTGTTTTGGTGGCAAAACCAGCCCAAATGCCCTGCTCAACCGCCTCAAACGAACCGTAGAACTGGTAAAATTCGGCTTCGCTCATTTCATTTTGCTTAGCGAATATATAAACCGACTTAGGCTGTTCGCCTTCGGTTAACACATAATCGATATAGGTGTTCTGGATGTTTTCGATAGTTGCCATGTTAAACCTTTCCTCAATCCTCTCCAAAGGAGAGCACTTTTTTAAGTTGTTATATTTAAATCAAACTCTATAAACTTCCTCTCCTTTGGAGAGGGTTGGGGCGAGGTTACAAAAATTGCTCAACCACCTGTTGCAGCTGCCTGGCCTGCACCACGCCGCTTTGGCGCCATTTGCTTTGCCCTTTTTGAAAAATCATGAGGGTTGGTACGCTTTGTATGCGGTAAGCACTGGCTGCAGCAGGATTTTTGTCAATATCTATTTTGATGATCTTTACCTTATCACCTAACGCTGTTTTAACATCGTGCAGTATAGGCGGCATCATTTTACAAGGCCCGCACCATTCGGCCGAAAAATCGACCAGCACCGGTGTTTCTGATGCTATTATTTCCTGGAAATTTGCCATATGTATTTTATTAGTTGTTCATGGTTCATGGATGATGGTTCATAGTACGGGCGTTATAGTGATGCCTGTTTTCTGTAGATAAGCTAATGGCTATGAACTATGATCCATAAACTATATACTATTCAAATTTAACCATTTACCCGCGTAAAAGTTTAGTGTTTTAATATCAAAGCATCGGCTATGAAGTATATTTACTTTATGCAAACAAAACTAAGCGCTTACCTATTCCTGGTGTTCATTATACTGCCTTTTGCGGGTGTGGCCCAGGACATTGTAATTCCACTTTGGCCAAAAGGAGCACCGGGCTTTGAAAGCCGCCGCAACGAGCCAGAGCAGGCTAAGGACTATTGGGTTAAAAATATCCATAATCCATCACTTACTGTTTTTGCGCCGCCGAAGGATAAAGCCAATGGTGCCGCGGTGGTGATATGCCCCGGCGGCGGGCATCGCTTGCTGGTGTATACTGCCGAGGGTGTTGACCCTGCAAAATATCTTAATACGTTGGGTGTTACGGTTTTTGTGCTGAAATATCGTTTAGGCAGGGATACGCTATCGCCATACAAAATTGATGTACACGCCAAACAGGATGGCTATAGGGCCATGCGGCTGGTACGCAGCATAGCAACTCAATATGGTTTGGATACAAACCGTATCGGGATGATGGGTTTTTCGGCAGGCGGCGAGGTAGTTGATATGGTTGCTTATGGCGAGAGTAAAGGTGACCCTGGAGCTGCTGATCCGGTCGACAGGTTAAATGCCCGTCCCTCGTTTTTGATTCAGATTTATCCGGGACCCCTTTATATTCCCGATAAACTATCTTATGACGCCCCGCCGGCGTTTTTGTTAGCTGCTAATGATGATGTTTGCTGCTCTCCATCGGTAGTAAAATTACTGCAGCGTTACCGGGAAGCAAAAATACCGGTTGAAGTACATATTTATACCCAGGGCGATCATGGCTTTAATATGGGTTACCGATCAAAGCTGCAAAGCATCAGCACCTGGCCCCAGCGCATGGCCGACTGGTTGAGCGATAATAATTACCTGCACCCGGCAACAGCCAAAAGGATGAAACTTCATTAAGTACAGTAAAAAAATAGGATTATAAAAAGAGAGGCATATGCATAACTTAACAGCATAGCCTCTTCTTTTAACAATAGCCCTTATTGTACCCCTACGTTCGGGACTAATGTATCTTGTAACAGCTTTCGGTAAAAGCTGTGCGTTTTGTAATGAATCTCCCCGGTTCGTATTAATTCATTTTTATACAATTTTCCACTACTTCGGTACGCCGGCCAAATGAATAAGTGACGTCATTAACAAATTTGTAACTCAGCGTAGCTGTTTTTACTGAAGAAACCAATATCACGTCTGAAGCGTTATCAACCACAAGTACACCATTTGTATTACTGTTTTGTTCAGGTGCTGATGATGTACTGGTAAGCATCAGGTTAGTATACTTGTCAGGCTGTGTTGATTGGCTTACTGTATAAGTAGTATTTATCCTCTCATTACCCGAAGATATATCGCTCACCCAGCTTGCACCCGTTTTTAATGCTTCCGAGTTATCGGCAACCAGGTTTAAGCGTGTGCCGGTTATAAACTGATCCTGTTTAAAACCTGCGAATAATAACAGCGTATCGGTGGCGTATCGCTCATCAGGATCATTTACATCGGTTATGATCCCATTTTTATCAATGCTGAGCGTTACCGATTTGCCTATAAGACTTTGCAATGCCATCTGGATGTATGAGCTGGTATCGGCAGGCCTGTCTGAGCTGTATTCCATTTTTTTACCAAAGGCATCCATTGTATCGTTGATGTGACTTGTGGTAACAGTTAAAACAAACCCACTACGGGTAATACCTGTAACCTTATAGGTTTTTGATATTGATGATGTTGTATTGATATTGAATGTTTGCTTCCCCCGCTGCAATATACTTGCCGCACTTATATAGGTTGTTTTATTGTACTCATCGCCTTGCTTAAACGTAAGTTCGCGGCGTTGGGCTTTGCTGACGCAGGCTGTGAACAGCAATAAAGCCATTAATGCCGTTTTTATATTGAAGAGGTGTGTTTTCATTTTTTTAATCGATTTATATTATCCCCTGTTGGATTGAAAAATTAAATCTAAATCACTGTTTACTAATGGCTTGGCATATGGGTCGGTGGCGGCATGTGCGTAGGCGGTGGCATATGCGTTGGGGGCGGCATATGAGTAGGCTGCGGCATATGTGTTGGTGGTGGCATATGGGTTGGCGGTGGCATATGTGGCCCCGGTCCCGGTGGCGGCGGAGTGGGCGGAATGTTAGGTGGTTTAATCGGTGGCACTGGTATTACCGGTTTATACGGCGGTGGAGGCAGTGGCGGCACTGTGGGTGGCGGAATTACCGGTGGCGGTGGCGTATAAGGAGGTATCGGTGGTGGTACATTCCAATCCGATTGATTGTTTCTGCTTTGGGCAGAAGTCCGCTTAGTGCTTATAATTAAAGTTGCGGACACGACGAATGCTGCTATGATTATCTTTTTCATAGATTTTATATGTTTTAATGAAATAATTAATTTTTGCTGAGAAAGAATTATCGTCGGCTTAGGGAGAGCGGATAACCTATAGAGAACACCATATTGGCCTTATCATTGGTATACCGGGTAAGGTTTGCAACACCCACAGCTAAACTCAAAGGCACGGGAAGCGGCCTAATGCCTGCCGAAATACCAAGGTTCACGCCGGTCCATTCGGCATTTACGTTTACATGCTGGATAAGCTCATAGGATATGCTGCCAAATACAGCGGTGCCGTGTTTCCCTCTTCCCGCAGCTATATCTTTCGGACTTTTTTCATAAAACCTGCCGCTGCCAATACCAATTGTATAACTGAGCCTTGAGCAGCCTGGCGTTAATGATTTAATAGTTTGTACAGCGTGGCTTACAGCCATATAAAAGGTCGAACCTGATGCGTCTGATTGCCTTACGTTGGCAAACATCTGCAAAGCCCCGGCCGAAATGCTTGTACCTGCAAATAATTTACGGCTTACAATGAAGTTACCTGAGAAATCTCTGAACCGGTGCACGTCAGTTATATTTAAACTGGCGGCAAAGTTTATTGCTTTTACAGGGTTGCCAACACATGCACCCACCGAGGCAATCAGATCGGCTTTGTTGTCCCTGTACACTTCGGGGTAGGTCGCGCCAAGGCCTCCAAACAGATAGGTGCCGTATCCCCCAAAGCCCGACGGAATTAATATGCCGCCGGGGGCATCGCTTGGGTAAAGCTCATTTTGTGTTGATATTGTTTGCTGGTTGGTTTGAGGGACAGTTGCCAGAAAGTTGTCTATTTTTTGCGTGAGTTCTTTTTCAAACTGGTTTTGGCTATAAGCAGCTTGTGTACTCAAACAAAATGCACCGGTAACACAGCAAATAATTGCCCATATTTTGGTTTTACAGATCATTTTAGTAAACGGATTAGGTGTGTTTTGATGATTGTGATGAACAGATCAACGCCAACAGGCAATGATCTAATGTATGCAATTTACCTGCAAAAAAACAACAGGTAATTTTTTGTTTTTGCGATAGAGCGGCTGGTTTATTAACGGAGCTGCGGGGCTTGTCATAATAAAATTTAACGTGCTGCTGGCAGCAGGCGTTACACCAGAGGTACATGATTGTGGCTTTTTCATTGTGATTTGGATTGTTTTTATATCACAAGTTTACGGAGCCCGGGGAGGGTACACAATACAAAGTAGTTTGTATTTTGAGCTGATTGGGTTTGGAAAGCTTAACCGGGATGTTTTTACAAGAGATACAAAGCAATAACGCCTCCTTACATTTAGTGCAGGGAGGCGTTATGAAAATTTCTAAATAATGAGCCAGGTTACTTCTTTTCATCAAGTACAACCCATCTGTTCGCTGTATTATTCAATCCTTCAATAACAACCTTATAAAATTTAGAGGGCATATTTTTAACATCAACCAGCACATGCTCATTAGTAACCGGTACAGTAGCTAACAGCTTATAATCATCGGCTTTACCTTCTTTAAAAGTATTATCGGCTGCTACCCAAACCTTAACACTGCCTTTGGGGTCAAGTGCTTTCCAGGTGATATCCAATGAGCCCTGCACATAATTAGCGGCAGGCTCTGCCACTGATAGCGGACCGATAAGCGAGATCCCATCCATCTCACGTTGTTGTGCTTCGGGTACTTTTACATTTAAAAAACTATTGATAGAGGGTGTTATATCAACAATACCCGGGGTATAGAATTTAGCATAGTTATTAAGCGGGCGGTAGCTGGTAACCATCCAGGTTGAGCGCTGGCGGGTGCTTTGACCACCGTGATTTTTACCGGTTGCTTCGTCGCGGCCATGATCTGTTGTGATAAAAATCAGCCAGTCTTCTTTAAAATGTTGCTTCCTGTATTGTATTGCTGCCCAGATCTTGCCTACCTGTGCATCCATTTTTTCAATAGCATTATAATATTGCGGGCTATCGCCGTATTTATGCCCCATATCGTCGGTATATTCCAGGTATACCCATGAAAGGTCAGGGGCTTTATCTTTAATACAATCCGCTGCCGCTGTTGCTACCTGCTCATCTATCAGGTGCATATAGTTCCCGGCCTTGTCATGCGGAAATTTAACGGTATCCAGTTCATAACCATCGTAAGCAAAATCAGGATGGATGTTACCTGCTACGGATAACTGGTCCCCAATTAGCTTGGTGCGGTTATCTGTCCAGCTGCTAAATACAGCTGTCTTTTTGTTGGGATAAGCGTTTTTAAACATCCGGAATATATTCCAGTAATTATAATTTGGTGCTTTGATGTCGTTGTCCCAAACGTTGTGTTTGTTAACCCAGGTAGCGGTAAGTAAGCTGTTGTAGCCATTTGCCGATATGGTTGGCGTTTGCGAATAACCACCTTTTTCGCCGCCAACATGCGCACGAAGGTAGGTGCCCTGCTTAGCTATCAGTTTCAGGTTAGGGGTATTCAATTTTTCAATAACATCTGCTGGGATGCCGTCAGCAATAATAAAGACTGCTTTGCGGGTTTGGGCGGTGGTATTTAGCCCGGCCGATATCAGGAGGAAAAAAGCTGCGGTTTTAAGTAGATTTCGCATCGATATAAGTAAGTGTTTTTAAAGGGCTAAATTACGGTGTTTTAAAAGTGCAGGCGTTAAAAAATTGTTATGCTTTTTGAGCTGTTATATTTTTAACATGCTGTAGCGTAAATGATTTACAAGGCGTAATATAATTATAAACCTATCAGCCATGACGCGCAAACTAACCTTACTTTGTTTTGGGATTTTAGCTATAGCCGCCTGTAAAAAGGGAGGTATCAGCCCAGTTAATAAGGATCCGGGTAAAGACCTGGTGCTTTCCGCAACCGAACAGCAACAAATTGGGCCTGGTAATGCTTTTACCTTAAAGCTTTTCAGCGCTAATGTTAATAGCCTTGACGCTGATAAAAACCTCATCATTTCGCCATTAAGCGTAAGCTTTGCTATAGGTATGACCAGTAATGGCGCCAGCGGGCAAACCCTTACAGATATCCGCAAAACCATGGAGTTTAGCAGTTTTACCGAAGAACAGGTTAACAGTTACTATCACAACCTCATCACAAACCTCCCCGATCTCGATCCAAATACTACGCTTAAAATAGCCAATTCCATTTGGTACGCTCATAATTTTACGGTGCTGCCGGCATTCCTGAAAAACAATACCGATTTTTATAGTGCCGAGGTGAAAGCCCTCGATTTTAGCAATGAATCAGCATCTCTGACTACTATTAATGGTTGGGTAAGCCAGCAAACTAACAGCAAGATTCCAAAGATCATCGATAAAATTTCGGATGGGGCCCGTATGTACCTCATCAATGCCATTTATTTTAAAAGCATATGGAAAACCCGTTTTGATGCAAAGGCAACCTTCAAGGCGCCATTTAATTTGTTAAATGGCGGCACTGTACAAGCTGATTTTATGACCAATAGCCATGCCGAACTTAAAAGCGCGTATTATAACGGTACCAATGTGGTTGAACTGCCTTATAGCAACAGTAAATACAGCATGATATTGATGATGCCTGATGGAGATATAAAAAGCTTTGCACAGGGCCTCGATTCAAGTAAATGGAATTTACTGATGGGTAAACTCACCGCCGGCAAATCGGACATTACCATGCCCAGGTTTAAATTTAGCTATGATATTACGCTGAATGATATTTTAAAATCATTAGGGATGAGCATTGCCTTTAGCGATATGGCTGATTTTAGTCGCATTAACGCGGGTGGTGGCCTTAGTATATCCGAGGTGAAACACAAAGCTTATATTGATGTGAATGAAGACGGTACCGAAGCCGTGGCAGTAACATCTGTTGGCATAGTGACTACGGCAGCTCCACCAACTCATGTTTTTAATAAACCTTTCATTTTTGCAATACGGGAAATGAAAACCGGGCTGATACTATTTGCAGGGATAGTGAGGAACCCGGCGCTGAGTGAATAAAATGCTCTCCGGGTTTACCCAAAATAGTTTTAATCGCTTCAACATACTTATGATACCAGCTTTAAGTATCCGGTGTTATTTTTAAGCATGGTAATGCTTTGCTTATAAGTCATGTAATTAATGCTTTTTTGTTGTTGTTTATCAGGCGTTTTTTGCTGACCTGGGCTAATGTTAATTTTGAAGTTTATCTATTTTGCCTTGAATAATGGCGTTATCAGCAGGTGTTTTTATCAGCGTTAGTGCTTTCTCAAAGTTTAGTTTTGCCTGTTCATTGTCAATGCCGGTGTATAATTCGCCAAGCAGGGTATAGTAAAACTGGTTTCCGGTGAGTTTCAATTTTTCAGCCTCAATAATGGCTTCTTCGGGGCTGTTGGCTTTGGCAAGCGCAAAGGTGCGGTTAAGCGCCGCTATAGGGGAGTATGCTATTTGCAGCAGGCGATTATAAAGCTGCAATATGTTTTCCCATTTTTGTTTGGAATCGTTTTTTTGAGTATGCCAGTAGGCTATACTGGCTTCAATGTGATATTTTGATAATTGAGTACCGGTAGTGGCAAGGTTTAAATAAAAGGCACCTTTGGTTACAAGGTCATAGTTCCAGAGGTTGGTGTCCTGATCTTCATATAAAATTAGTCCGCCGTTTTGATCTGTGCGGGCTTCAAACCTCGAGGCATGAAAATACATGAGCGAAAGCAATGCATTAACCGGCGGTTTGTTAGTGCCTTCGTTTTCAATAAGCATGTGACAAAGGCGCATGGCCTCAAAGCAAAGATCTTTACGCAAAACCTGGTTATCACTAACCGAATAATAACCCTCGCTAAACAACAGATAAATAATAGTGAGCACGTTTTCAAGCCGGTTATCAATTTCAGCCGGACCCGGCATTTCGATTTCTATTTTTTCATTGCGGATCTTTTCCTTAGCCCTGAACAGGCGTTTGTTAATGGTTTCTTTATTGGTCAGGAAAGCTTCGGCCACTTCATCAATTCCGAAACCGCAAAGGATGCGTAACGAAAGCCCGATCTGTGCCTCGGGCGAGATGGCGGGATGACAAATGGCAAACATCATTTGCAGCTGGCTGTCGCTGATGTTTTGGAGCGAAAGATCGATTTCCGGTTCATAGGTCTCCGCGGTTTGTATTTCCGGGGATACCTTGCTTTCAAAAATGGTATTACGCTGTAAATGATTTTTCGCCTTGTTTTTGGCTACGCTATAAAGCCAGGCGGTTGGGTTAGGCGGAATGCCTTTATAACTCCAGGCCTGGGCTGCGGTAAGGAAGGTATCGCTGGCGATGTCCTCGGCAGTTTCTATCTGATCAAACCCAAAGCGGCGGCATAGCACCGATACTATTTTACGGTACTCGGTGCGGAATAGATGGGGAATGATTTCGGGGTTTTGCATGGGGCAAATGGAAAAATGTCATTGCGAGCGATAGCGCGGCAATCTCGTAGCTGTGCTTTGCCACTTTGCATATCTCGCAGGCATAACGACGTGATTGCCACGTCGCGCCGGATACTCTTTTGCCCGAGCTGCTCCTCGCAATGACATGATTTATAAAATTATTTTAATGCACCCCATCATTTTTGGCAACCTTTCGCACTTCAACGGTATTACCATCGCCCTGCAAAACAGGGCAACTTTTGGCAAACTCCACAGCTTCTTCAACCGATTCGGCTTTTACAGTGATGAAGCCGCCTATCGTTTCTTTGATCTCGCCAAAAGGACCATTGGTAACTACGCCTCCGTGACCTACAATTTTGGCATCGGCAAAGGGCAAACCAGTGCCGCTCACAAATTTGTTTTGAGCAGCTATGCCGCCAATCCAGTCCATAGTTTGTTTCATCCAGATCTGGATCTGTTCGGGAGAAGCTATTTTAGTGCCATCCTCGTGCCTGAAAATTAAAACGAATTCGTCCATCTTTTTAAATTTTAAAGGTTAATAAATATATGAATTACACCTCTATATCAAATGGGAATGGCTGAATAGGACAGGGCGGGAAATATTTATTTCAAATTTAGGATGTTCAATTTCGGAATTTTTCTGAACCCGGGTAATTTCAAAAATCAGAAAGTTTATATAATAATTAAATATAGGTTATACCCAACAAAAAAAGACCATCCGCTTACGCAAATGGTCTTTCTATTTTTTGATCCCACACCTTTCAGTGGGCCGGTCGTCTATCAAACTTTGATCTCAACCTCAACACCGCTTGGCAATTCAAGCTTCATCAGGGCATCTACAGTTTTTGAGTTAGAGCTGTAAATGTCTAATAAGCGCTTGTATGAGCAAAGTTGGAATTGCTCACGTGCTTTTTTGTTTACGTGTGGTGAACGTAATACGGTGAAGATTTTCTTTTCGGTTGGTAACGGAAGTGGTCCGCTAACTACTGCGCCTGTTGGCTTTACTGTTTTTACGATTTTCTCGGCAGATTTGTCTACCAGGTTGTAATCGTAAGATTTCAATTTGATCCTGATTCTTTGGCTCATTGTTATTTTACTTTTTGGGATTTCACCAATTTACTGGCGATTTCACCGATTTTTAATTGACCAACCTAAGAGCTATTTATTAGGTACGATCATTGGGTTATTTATTAATTACACCGATGAATCTGTGAAATCACAAACCAATCGGTGTAATCATATCAAGTTTAGTCGATAGCAACTTGTTTGCGGCCTTTTGATTTGGCAACAACTTCGTCCTGTACGTTACGAGGTGCATCAGCGTAGTGGTCAAACTCCATAGTTGAAGTTGCACGGCCCGAAGTGATAGTACGTAATTGAGTTACGTAACCAAACATTTCAGAAAGTGGTACCATAGCTTTGATAACCTGTGAGCCGTTACGGGTGTCCATACCTTGCAGCTGGCCACGACGACGGTTCATGTCACCGATAACGTCACCCATGTTTTCTTCAGGGGTTAAGATCTCGATTTTCATGATTGGCTCAAGCAATACCGGTTTACATTTTGGCAATGCTTCGCGGTAAGCAGAACGTGCAGCGATCTCGAATGATAACGCGTCCGAATCGACTGCGTGGAATGAACCATCAATCAAACGAACTTTTAAGCTTGTAAGCGGGTAACCTGCAAGTACACCATTGTCCATAGCGGCTTTGAAACCTTTCTCAACAGATGGGATAAACTCACGTGGGATTGAACCACCAACAATTTCGTTAACAAACTGTAAGCCTTCTTTGTTATCGTCGGCTGGAGAGATAACAACCTGAATATCCGCGAATTTACCACGACCACCAGTTTGTTTCTTGTAAGTTTCACGGTGTTGGATAGTACCGGTGATAGCTTCTTTGTAAGCTACCTGAGGAGCACCCTGGTTAACTTCCACTTTAAACTCGCGTTTTAAGCGGTCCATCAAAATATCCAGGTGTAACTCACCCATACCAGAGATAACTGTTTGACCAGTATCTTGATCTGTTTGTACCCGGAAAGTTGGATCCTCTTCTGCCAGTTTACCTAAAGCGATACCTAATTTATCAACGTCGGCCTGAGTTTTAGGCTCAATTGCCAAACCGATAACCGGCTCAGGGAATACCATCGACTCAAGAACCAACTGATGTTTCTCGTCGCAAAGGGTATCACCTGTTTTGATATCTTTAAAGCCTACTACCGCAGCAATATCACCTGCACCCACGTTAGGGATAGGGTTTTGCTTGTTAGCATGCATCTGGAAGATACGGCTGATACGCTCTTTGCTTTCTGAACGCATGTTGTACACGTATGAACCAGCATCAAGGTTACCAGAGTAAACACGGATGAAGCATAAACGACCTACAAACGGGTCGGTAGCAATTTTAAATGCTAATGCTGCAAATGGTTCTTTTACATCTGGTTTAACCAAAATTTCGGCACCTGTGTCAGGGTTAGTACCAACAACACCTTTTGAATCAAGAGGTGAAGGCATTAACTCCATTACATAGTCAAGCATGGTTTGTACACCTTTGTTTTTGAAAGATGAACCGCAAGTCATCGGAACGATTTTGCCGGCCAAAGTAGCCTGACGTAAAGCGTCTAATACTTCGCGCTCAGTGATGGTTGTAGGATCTTCAAAGAATTTCTCCATTAAAGAGTCATCAAACTCAGCAACTGCTTCCAATAATTTCTCTCTCCACTCAGTAGCTTCGTCAAGCATATCGGCAGGGATTGGAACTTCGGTAAAGGTCATACCTTTATCATGTTCATTCCAAACAATACCACGGAAGTTGATCAAATCAACCACACCTTTAAACTGGTCTTCGGCACCGATAGGTAACTGCAATGGAATAGCAACGCTGCCCAACATTTCTTTAACCTGTTTTACCACATTAAGGAAATCGGCACCAGAGCGGTCCATTTTGTTAACGAAACCAATACGCGGAACGTTGTAGTTGTTAGCCAAACGCCAGTTAGTTTCTGACTGAGGCTCAACACCATCAACCGCGCTGAATAAGAACACCAAACCATCAAGTACACGTAATGAACGGTTTACCTCCACGGTAAAGTCCACGTGACCCGGGGTATCAATAATGTTCATGTGATAGTTGTGGTTGCGATATTTCCAGTTTACGGTTGTCGCAGCCGAAGTGATGGTGATACCACGTTCCTGCTCCTGGGCCATCCAGTCCATAGTAGCGGCACCTTCGTGTACCTCACCAATTTTGTGGCTTACACCAGCATAGTAAAGGATACGCTCGGTAGTGGTAGTTTTACCAGCATCAATGTGAGCGGCAATACCAATGTTTCTTGTATATTTTAGATCTCTTGACATTTTATTTGTTTTGTGATTTCACCTGATCCGTTAATGATTACACCGATTAAAAAGTGTAAACGTAAATAATCGGTGTAATCTTATTATTAAATCGGTGTAATCTAAATTTTTAGAACCTGAAGTGTGAGAACGCTTTGTTAGCCTCAGCCATTTTGTGCGTATCTTCTTTCTTCTTAACAGCGGCACCTTCGCCTTTTGCAGCAGAGATGATTTCGCCTGCTAATTTCTCCATCATGGTTTTTTCACCACGACGACGGGCATAGCTGATTAACCATTTCATACCCAAAGCTATTTTACGCTCAGGACGAACCTCTGTAGGTACCTGGAAGTTAGCACCACCTACACGGCGGCTTTTTACTTCAACAGCAGGCATTACATTGTTTAAAGCTTTTTTCCAGGTTTCTAAGCCGTTTTCGCTTGTTTTTTTCTCAACAATTTCAACAGCGTTGTAAAAAATAGAGTATGCAGTTGATTTTTTACCATCATACATCATGTTGTTTACAAACCTTGTTACCAAAGTATCATTGAACTTTGGATCAGGAAGGATAATTCTCTTTTTTGGTTTTGACTTTCTCATTGCTTTCTATCCTCCTTAATTATTTCTTTTTACCTTTTGTTGGCGCTGCTGCTACCTGACCTGGTTTAGGACGTTTGGTACCATATTTTGAACGACGTTGGTTACGGCCAGCTACACCTGATGTATCCAGTGCACCACGGATGATGTGGTAACGTACACCTGGTAAGTCTTTAACACGACCACCACGGATCAAAACGATAGAGTGCTCCTGTAAGTTGTGACCTTCACCAGGGATGTAAGCATTTACTTCTTTTCCGTTGGTTAAGCGCACACGGGCAACTTTACGCATTGCTGAGTTTGGTTTTTTAGGGGTAGTGGTATACACGCGTGTGCATACGCCTCTTCGCTGTGGACAGCTGTCCAACGCTGGTGACTTACTCTTGTCAACCAGAGCTACTCTACCTTTTCTAACTAATTGCTGAATAGTAGGCATTTCTTGCTTTTTTGTCTAATTATTTTATCCCGCATTTCGGGACTGCAAAAGTACTAACATTATTTTTGATTTTCAAGTAGTTGTGTGAAAGTTTTTTTGAGGGGAAGAAGTTGAGGGTGTGGCCCACATAACTCATTTGTTTTGCTGATAAATGCGATATTAGAATGAATTAGTAAGACGATGAAATATTACAAACGAAATTGGGACGAACCGAGAGGTGATGAATTTGATTTCTGGGGTACCTCATTATGGTACTTTGAATGTGGTGAAGATGATTATGCCTTGAGGCAGATAGAGGTATACGGTGATGGGACTGTTTTAAAATATGATGAAAATCACCCCGAGGATCAATACGGTAAATTATCCGAAGCACCTTTTGAGGCAGACGAATTTGCGGAGTTTGAGATTACTAAAGAGGAGTTTGAAAATATATGGCTAAATGAACAGTGAAATAGTAAAATTTCTTAAGTCTTTTTTAGTTGTCTGAACTCGGATTAAACGAATTAAAGAATTTATAGAATTCGCTTGCATTTTGTTAATTCTTTAATCACTGTTCAGAAAAATAATCAGCGAAATCAACGTAATCATAAATATCAACGGTAAAAAAGGCCGGTTACCGATGTAACCAGGTTTAGGTGACAGCGGGCCGGCCCGTAATACTTTATATATTGAATTAATAAGGGAGCTTATTCTTTTACCTTATTCCAGGTGTCGCGGTTAAAAGCCAATACTTTGGTTGGATTGCCGCTCGCGTCTTTAGTGAACTTTAAGGGAAAGCCAAAGGCTTGATTTAAAAATAACACTTCAGACAATGGTTTAAAATGGATTTCCTTGCCATCCCATGATTGTTTGAGCGTTAATCCGTCGGGTATCGCGGTTATAGTCAGAAAAAGATCAGCCCTCTCATCCGACTGATATTTGCCCGCCAAAACTTTTATTTGTTCGGGTGTCAGTTGTACCTCTTTAGGTGGGGTATAGCTGTTTATCTTTGCCCATATTTGCCTGCCACCTAAGGTGATCTGGTTTATTTCTCCGGCTTCATTCTTTGAAAATACAACAGGGATCTTTTCATCGCCGTCATCATCTAAAAATTCAAATTCAAGATCTGATTTACGGGTTAAAGTTAGCTTTTGATCTCCGCCAAGTTGTTGGGCAATTAGTTTATCACCATCTGCTGTTATTTTATATACTCTATACTCGTTATCCTTTTGCTGATAAATGCCTTCAAAAGCTTTGAGATGGGTATCGGCAATAATTATTGTTGGTGACTTTGCAACTTTTGCGATAACCGGTGCAACGCCCGGGCCGGTTAAAGCAACTGCAGCTATAAATGCGAACCTGCATATATAGCCCGTTGTAGTTTTAATGCTGATCATTTTTGATAGGTTTATAATGTTGAACCAAATCTACAAAAAATGATTTTGAAAAATCAAATTTTACGGAATTAAATTTTGATTATATTTATTTTGATTGTTATAAATTCTGATTTTAATCTATTTTCCATTTAAACCCATAATAAAATTCTGTGCCGAATAAATCAGATGGGCATAAAAAGAGCGCCGGTAAAACCGGCGCCCTCTTTCATCACTCACTAAACTACTTATAGAAAACTTAAATTAACAATTCTTAATAACCGCGGTCGTGATAATGACCGTGATCGTCACCGTCATGGTAACCATTATTATACCCGTTGTTATAGCCGTTGCGGTACCTGTGATGGTGACCATAATCTTCACGAACAACGCAACCTGAGGTTACGGATACTACTGCTGATATTAATAGTGCCAAAGCAACAAATTTCCTTTTCATGGTGTAAAATCTTTAATCATCATCTATATTGAAGATGTACACATGTATGACTAATGGAAATGGAAAAGGATTAATCAGGGATTAATTTGGAAAGAAGAGAACTATTTGTTGTCAATGATGCTGATTATAATCATCAAACCAACCCCATGCTTTCTCTATACTCTTGCTGAATAATGAGCAGGCAATTGGCGCACAAACACCCGTCATACAGCTCGCTCACATATTGCACCTCGCTAATAGTAAGCTGAACGGTACTGCACTGGCACTTGGTGAATGAATTGGCTTTACATTCAAAAGGTGTTTGGCAACGTTCGCAACGGATGATCTCGTGTTTAACGTGAGTATTCATTACGCAAGTATAAGAACAGATGGTGCCATTTAATTCGTTTTGCTATTTTATTTCAATTCATTGACTTTGGTATCAATTATTGTAGATTCCTTTATTAATACTAAAATTATGGAAGATTTGGACTTTTTACTTAATTATACGGAAGATCTAAAGATTGAGATAGAAAAATTGCCATTTGAAAGGGATGACATAAGGATAGTGTATTTTACTTATTATTTTGATGTCGTTTATAATCTGTATATAAGTAAATCTATGCGTGAGCTAAGTTCACAGATATCAAGACGAAATATATCAATTACTAAGGAGCTGTTAGAACAATCAGACAAGCATATTCAAAGGCTTATAGAGGCTGCTGATCTCGAAGTGCTAATAAAGAGTTTTAATAATAATATAAATAGAAGTTTCTTTTTGGACGCTTTTTCGAGTTTTGAGGTTTGTTTAAATGTCTTAGTTGAAGCGATTATTAGTCCCGATGAAATTGATCATGTTCTTAGGTATAGTTTAAATGAGGTTAGTCAAATACTCAAAATGGCTGATTTAAGTGATAGTGCACAAAAAAAGCTCGAGAAACTATTGGTTAAAAATCATGTGACGCATGTTCCGTACATAAGAAAGATTGAGCTTTTGTTTAAATATGCAGGGAAAAGATATGATGGCGACGTCAAGAACGATAGAGAATTTTTAAATTTCTTAAGCAAACTTAGAAACACAATACACACTCAGTGGGTTTACTTCGGTAAGGACTATGATTATTTATTCAAAGACAACGCTCACTTCATTTTTAAAAATGGTAAACAAGTCATTTGGACAAGTCCGTATGATGATGGAGGGGCAATGCTATTCATCGATATATTTGATCGTCTCAAAGAAATTTGGAAGAAATTTATTTTTGGAATAAGTTTTGAAAATCCTATCCCAATCTATGATGAAGGAGTTTGACTTCCACTAAAACAAAAAAGCCCACAAGCCGAAGCTTATGGACTTTGAAAATTATTTTCCGGACTTGCGGACTTTCCGACTTCCGGACTATGCTGAGCAAGTCACGCAGCCTTCTTCCATTGAGCAGGTTGGGCCTGCAGGAATTTCGTCGGCAACGGCGTCAACAACGGCCGGGATAACCGGATCCATGTTTTTGCCGCCCTGGTTTTCAACCGTAAATTTAACCGCTTGCGATGCTGCTTGTGTACGCAGGTAGTACATACCTGTTTTCAATCCTTTTTTCCATGCGTAGAAGTGCATTGAAGTCAGTTTTGAAGCGTTTGGCGAGTTGATGAACAAGTTCAATGATTGCGACTGGCAAATGTACGCACCCCTGTCGGCAGCCATATCAATAATGCTGCGCATCTTGATCTCCCAAACAGTTTTGTACAATGCTTTAATATCAGCAGGGATCTCAGCTATTTCCTGGATCGAGCCGTTTGCGCTGATGATCTTATCTTTCATGCTGGTGCTCCACAAGCCAAGGTTAACCAAATCGCGCAATAAATATTTGTTTACTACAATGAACTCACCGCTTAATACACGACGGGTGTATATGTTTGATGTATATGGTTCAAAGCATTCGTTGTTACCTAAAATCTGTGATGTTGAAGCAGTTGGCATCGGTGCAACTAATAATGAGTTGCGTACGCCGTGGTTCATTACATCTAAACGCAGGTTTTCCCAATCCCACCTGCCGCTTTCTGGTTTTACACCCCACAGATCGAACTGGAATTTACCTTGTGACAATGGTGAGCCTTTGAATGTTTCATAAGCGCCATCTTTTATAGCCATATCTTTTGAAGCTGTCATTGCTGCAAAGTAGATGGTTTCGAAGATCTCGATGTTTAGTTTTTTAGCTTCATCACTTTCAAACGGCATACGCAGTTGAATGAAAGTATCAGCCAAGCCCTGTACACCTAAACCAATAGGACGGTGACGCAGGTTTGAGTATTCAGCTTCTTTAACCGGGTAATAATTACCATCAATGATCCTGTTAAGGTTGATAGTTGCCTGGTAAGTTACTTCGTACAGTTTATCATGATCAAAAGCGCCGTTGTTGATATAACGAGGCAGTGCCAATGACGCCAGGTTACAAACAGCCACTTCGTTCGCATCGGTATACTCGATGATCTCGGTGCAAAGGTTTGAGCTTTTAATGGTACCCAGGTTTTGCTGGTTTGATTTACCGTTGGCCGCATCTTTATATAATAAGTATGGCGTACCGGTTTCAACCTGTGCATCAAGCACTGCAAACCAAAGTTCCTGTGCTTTTACAGTACGACGCTGGCGGCCTTCTTTTTCGTATTTAACGTAAAGCTCTTCAAACTCTTTACCCCAGCAATCGGCTAAGCCTGGTGCTTCGTGCGGGCAAAATAAGCTCCAATCCTCATTGGCTTCAACGCGTTGCATGAACAGGTCAGATACCCAAAGGGCATAGAACAAATCGCGGGCACGCATTTCTTCTTTACCGTGGTTTTTACGCAGGTCCAAAAATTCAAAAATATCAGCATGCCATGGCTCTAAGTACACAGCGAAAGCGCCTTTACGTTTACCACCGCCCTGATCTACGTAACGTGCGGTATCATTAAATACACGCAGCATTGGGATAATACCATTGCTGGTACCGTTAGTACCGCTAATGTACGAGCCTGTAGCCCTTACATTGTGGATGCTTAAACCAATACCACCTGCACTTTGTGAAATTTTGGCAGTTTGTTTTAATGTATCATAGATACCCTCAATGCTGTCATCTTTCATGGTTAACAGGAAACATGATGACATTTGAGGTTTTGGTGTACCTGCATTAAACAAAGTTGGCGTAGCATGTGTAAACCAACGCTCGCTCATTAAATGGTAGGTTTTGATGGCGCTTTCAATATCATCTTTGTGGATCCCTACCGATACACGCATAAACAGGTGTTGAGGGCGCTCGGCAATTTTACCGTCGATTTTTAGCAGGTATGATTTCTCCAGGGTTTTGAAACCGAAATAATCAAAGCCAAAGTCGCGGTCATAAATGATGGTGCTGTCAAGCAGTTCCGCGTTTTCTTTAATCACTTCATAAACGTCGTCAGCGATAAGCGAGGCATCTTTACCTGTTTTCTTGTCAACATACTCATGCAGGAGGCGCATGGTTTCTGAAAACGACTTAATGGTGTTTTTGTGCAGGTTTGATACCGCGATACGCGAAGCCAGCAAAGCATAATCAGGGTGCTTGGTGGTTAATGAAGCGGCGGTTTCGGCAGCCAGGTTATCCAGCTCGGAGGTGGTTACGCCATCAAATAAACCTTCAATTACCTTTTTAGCCACATCAATGGGGTCAACTAATTGAAACCCATAGCACAGTTTTTCAATACGTGCGGTGATCTTGTCAAATTTTACGGATTCTCTTCTTCCGTCTCTTTTTACTACGAACATTTTGCCCCTCCTTTTGCCCCGTTAAAAGCGAAGCTTTTTTAGTTAATATTATTGTGATTTGATTATTTTCTGAACCTTGATTTTTCTTGATTTTGGGATTGATTGGCCTGAGACTACCTAACCTCTAATCACCAATCTCTAACCTCTTCAATTAGAAATCATCATCAAGCGAAAAGCTTTTGCTTTCGGCCGACGCATTCAGTACACCACTTTTTTGATAATCGCCTACACGCTTTTCAAAAAAGTTGGTTTTGCCCTGTAACGAGATCATTTCCATGAAATCGAACGGATTGGTTGCGTTATAGAATTTATCGTAACCCAGTTCGCTTAGCCACCTGTCGGCCACAAACTCAATGTACTGGCTCATTAGCTTGGCATTCATTCCTATCAGGTTAACCGGTAACGCCTCGGTTATAAATTCTTTTTCTATCTCCACCGCATCGGTAATGATCTTGGTAACCTGTTCCTGCGGTAGTTTGTTTTCAAGCATGCCATATAATAAGCATGCAAATTCGCAGTGTGAACCTTCATCGCGCGAGATCAGCTCATTGCTGAAAGTTAAACCCGGCATCAGGCCGCGTTTTTTAAGCCAAAATATGGAGCAAAAGCTTCCTGAAAAGAAGATCCCTTCAACCGCCGCGAATGCAACCAAACGCTCGGCAAAGTTGCCGTTGTTGATCCATTTCAATGCCCACTCAGCTTTCTTACCAACACATGGTACGGTTTCAATAGCATGGAAAAGGCGATCTTTCTCGGCGGGATCTTTTACGTAGGTGTCTATCAGCAGGGCATAGGTTTCAGAGTGGATGTTTTCCATCATGATCTGGAAACCGTAAAAGCAGCGTGCTTCGGGCAATTGTACTTCGCTCATGAAGTTTACCGCCAGGTTCTCGTTCACGATACCATCGCTTGCGGCAAAAAAAGCGAGTACATGCGAGATAAAATGTTTCTCGCCCGAATTAAGACTTTCCCAATGTTTGATATCGTCCGACAGGTCGATTTCCTCGGCGGTCCAGAAGCTGGCTTCCGCTTTTTTATACATCTCCCAAATTGCGGGATACTTGATGGGAAGGATAACAAACCGGTCCTTGTTTTCCCGTAGTAATAATTCGTTTTCCAAACTCATTGGTGTCTACTTTATTAGTTTCTTTCTTCAATCAGGTATTCAGACACGAAAGCAAGCCCTACTTTTCAATAAAGCTTTAAATTTTGATGCCTTCGGATTTATTCCTTAGCAACTGTATTGTGTAACTTTCTGACAGTCAGTTATTTAATTAGAAGTTAACGAATGCTTCTGGCTGCCGGCTGAATGCCTTTTTTTATTACCTTGCTGAGCAAAGTTAATGTTTGAGTTGTGTAGTTGTGAATGATAGTTTTTCACAAACCCCCGAGTTATCCACACTTTATTGGCACTTGTTATATTGATGAAAAATTAATGGACTTGAAAACAGCCGATTAAAAATTTGATTGAAAATTGGAGGCCTTTATACTTGCGGATTACGATAATTTAACATTATAAATTACTTGACTTAACACCGACAATTATTGCCAATAATGAAATGCTTTTGCTTGCAGCCGGTATCAATATTTAAATGCGAAATTAAAAGGTCTCTGCAGGTCGGTATGTGGAAAACAATTACGCCCGTTAATCATGAACCAACGGGCGTATTCCTGAAAGTTTTACGAATTATTTTGCGTCCTCAACCGGAACAAATTTCATCGATACTGAATTTACACAATGGCGGGTGTTTTTTGGCGTCATATATTCACCTTCAAACACATGGCCCAGGTGTGCGCCGCAATTTGCACACAGGATCTCTACCCTGCGGCCATCGGCGTCTACTTCGCGGCGAACAGCTCCTTCAATCTCATCGTCAAAACTCGGCCAGCCGCAAAACGACTCAAACTTATCTTCCGATCTATACAGCGGCGCATCACAGCGTTTGCAAACGTATAAACCTTGCGCCTTATTGTTCAGTAACGAGCCGGTGAACGGCCTTTCGGTACCTTTGTATAATATTACCCTTTCTTCTTCGGGCGTTAATTGATTGTACTCCATATTTTTTGTTGGGATTACACAGATTTTTGATGATTTCACCGATTCGATATTATTTACTCGGCTTTTCGATCTATATAAAGATACGACAAATCGGATCGATATAATGTTTTAACGGTTGATGTTTACACTGGTTTGACGAGGGAATGGCAGATGTGTTGATATGCAGATTTCAGATGTGCAGATTGCTAAAAACAGACAGCTGCCGCGGGTTTAATATTCCGCATCCAGCTTTTTTAACAGGTCCAGCCCTTTATCCCATTTGCCGTAACCCGCTGATACATTGATATGGCCTGCATCACCTATATTAACTATCTCACTTCCCCAGCTTTTTGCAAATAACAGGGCTCGTTCCGGGCCTACGTAGAAATCATTGTTACTAACCACCGTTATTGATTTGAATGGCAGTTTGCCTAATGGCATCGGCGTAAAGCCACTTGTGCCGGTTGGATAGCTATCCGCTTCGGTATCGCTCGGTGCAACCAGTAATGCACCCTTTATTGCAATGTTATATTGTTTTGCCCACGAGGCTATGGCAGCACAAGCCAGGCTGTGACCAACTAAGATTACGTTTTCCGGGTCATAGCGGTTTACATAATCATTTATAGTTTTTATCCAATCGCCGCAAATCGGCGTGTCCCAATCCTGTTGTTCAATACGGGTAAAATTGAACTGCTTTTCCCAAATACTTTGCCAGTGTTGTGAACCTGAATTACCCAATCCCGGGTGTATAAGAATATCAGCATTGAAAACCATAGTTTCGGTAAGATGTTAAATAACCTAATAAATGAAAGCTCAATATAGGGATTTTAACCCTCGGTCATGAGTTTGAACTACCTTCAGCCACCTGTTTAATCACTTTATTCCTCTTTACCAACAATTGTGTCATGTAGTTTGAGAGGAACAGAAAGTTTACCGCTTCTCCCAATATTCCGCCCGGCGATTCGAACGTGAAAATATCCCGCATCATGGTTTGGTTAAGGATAGGATAAAAATAATGCTCATGCGTAAAGTTTTTGAAAGCACCCTCAACCTGGATATCGGTAAAGTAATTTGGATAGTCCATTTCAGTGATCTTTGAGGTAAGGTTTTGCCATATGCCGAAATGCTTTGCCCGCCAGGTAACAGTTTCGCCGAGTTCAATCAAGCCGGTTGTACGCCCGGCAATAGCCCGTTCGCCAGTATGTTTTGTTGATTCTACATGTACATCAATGTTACGGGCAATGTCAAATACTTTTTCAACAGGCGCATTAATATGGGTAGCAAGCAGAATTTGTGATGGCATATAGTATAAAAAAGGCTGTCGTTTAGCGACAGCCCAAATATAGTGTTACGCATTACAAATAATCAGCGTAATCATCAAAATCAAAAAACAATCAACGGTTAAAATTCCGCATTCTTCGGAAACCTTGGGAAGGGGATTACATCGCGGATGTTGCCCATGCCGGTAACAAACAGCACCAACCGCTCAAAGCCTAAACCAAAGCCGGCATGCGGACAAGAGCCGAAACGGCGGGTATCTAAATACCACCAAAGTTCTTCGGTAGGGATGCCCATTTCGTTCATGCGCTGCTCAAGCTTGTCTAAACGTTCTTCACGCTGTGAACCACCTACAATTTCGCCGATGCCCGGGAACAGGATGTCCATAGCGCGTACAGTTTTGCCGTCATCGTTTTGGCGCATGTAAAACGCTTTGATCTCTTTCGGATAATCAGTCAGAATCACCGGTTTTTTAAAGTGTTTTTCAACGAGGTAACGCTCATGCTCGCTCTGCAGATCGGTACCCCAGCCCTCAACAGGGTAAACAAATTTTTTCTTTTTGTTCGGGGTAGATTCTTTCAGGATGTCAATCGCCTCGGTATAGGTTAGGCGCTCGAAATCGTTATTTAAGCAAAACTGCAGTTTTTCAAGCAGCGTCATTTCTGAGCGCTCGTTTTGCGGTTTGGTTTTTTCCTCTTCAGTTAAGCGCTGGGTTAAAAATTCAATGTCATCGGCATTTTTATCCAACGCGTATTTGATCACATATTTCAGCATGTCCTCGGCAAGGTCCATGTTGTCAACCAGATCGTTAAAGGCTACTTCCGGCTCAATCATCCAAAACTCGGCCAGGTGGCGTGTGGTGTTTGAATTTTCGGCACGGAAAGTTGGGCCGAAGGTATAAATATCACTCAGGGCCATAGCGCCAAGCTCACCTTCCAACTGACCGGATACGGTTAAGTTAGTGGCACGACCAAAAAAATCCTGTTTGAAATCAATCTCGCCGGTATCAGTTTTCGGAATGTTATCCAGGTCGAAGTTGGTAACGTGAAAAGTTTCGCCCGCGCCTTCAGCATCTGAAGCCGTAATTACAGGGGTATGCAGGTAAACAAAACCACGTTCCTGGAAAAACTGGTGCACCGCGAATGCCAGGCTGTTACGCACCCTGAAAATAGCGCCAAACGTACTGGTACGGAAACGCAGGTGGGCGTTTTCCCTCAAAAACTCAAGGCTATGCTTTTTAGGCTGGATAGGATATTTTTCAGGATCGCTATCGCCTAAAATCTCAATCTCAGTTGCAACAACCTCAACTGTTTGGCCTTTACCTAAAGATGCTATCAATTTACCCTGAACACTAAGTGCTGCACCAACGGTAATGCGTTTAAGTAAAGCCGGGTCGGTATTTTCAAAATCAACAACTACCTGGATGTTATTATTAGTTGAGCCATCATTCAAAGCAATAAAACGATTTGAACGGAATGCACGCACCCATCCTTTAACTGTTACATCAATTTCGGTTTGCTGGCTTTGCAGCAATGCTTTGATCTTAGTTCGCTGACTCATATCATGTAAATTTTTAGAGTCGCAAAAATACAATTAATTATGAAAGCGCACTTTGAAACATGAGCTAAAAAACATTAGCATGTTAACACGGAAAGATATATCAGGAGAAAGGGGAAAAGGAAACCAGCGACTAAAAATGTAGCCGGGAACATGAAGTATCCCGGCTATTTCTTTTTGACGCTTACTTGTTTGTAACCATGATTGTGTCACGGAGCAACGTGTTTGTCGTCGCGCCGCCTACCATAATAGTGTCTTTGCTTTTATTCAAGGACTGGTTGGTAATGCTTTTTTTTGCACTAACACTGTCTTGTTTTGGGGCTACACCATTTTTTTGGCAGCCAGCAAATAACAGAAGTGATACTGAGGCGGTTAATAATAGAGCTTTTTTCATAAAACAAATTTACAACTAATACGAATGATAATTAAGCTTAGTTACAATTAATATAAAAGTTAATATTTGAGCTTAGCTTTAAACTTGCCCTCGCTAAAAGT
This sequence comes from Mucilaginibacter sp. SG538B, assembly GCF_013376065.1. Lineage (NCBI taxonomy): Bacteria > Pseudomonadati > Bacteroidota > Sphingobacteriia > Sphingobacteriales > Sphingobacteriaceae > Mucilaginibacter > Mucilaginibacter sp. SG538B. The sequence continues at coordinate 213,614 of NZ_JABMJI010000002.1, read as the reverse complement.
AACCTTGTCCGGATGACTTTCGGTTTGGCTATCAATTACTTTCAGAAAACGTAATTCGAACAATCCCTGCAGTATTTTATCGGCCTGGTTGTACGAAATTATAGTTACCGAACTAAGATGGGTAGGGTCAGGTTTGTATCCGGCTAACGGGGAGCCGTTTTTTGTAATGTGGTAATAGTTTTCGTTTGCTTTGAGGGTATAATACCCAACACCATCAAACACAATTTTAAAACCTACCTGCTCTTCTTCACCTCCAATGGTGCTTTTTGCTGATATGGTAATGGTATCACCCATTATATTCGAACCGGAAGGATTAGCCTCCCATTTGATGTTGTTTTTTTGCGCAAGCATAAAATCGGGTATGACCGGAAAATTACAACAGTCCTTTTTTTTGCAGGCTGAAAAAAGCAGGGCCACGGCTATGGCTAATATCAAACAGGGATATTTCATTGCTTACTGATGACAGGTTAATAAATTGTACAGGAAATATAAAGATATTTAAAAGTAAGGCATATTATACGTGGTTTCAGTAAGTTTGCCGCTCATTTTGTTTTATCGCCTATGAATCCTAAAGTGAGCCTTGTTATTGGTATTTTATGTATTTCCTTTTCGCCGATATTTGTAAAGCTTGCCGGGGTATCACCTATAGGATCGGCATTTTACCGGGTGTTTATAGCCTGGATTTGTCTTGCCCCATTTTGTGTATTTAGGCAAAAACTTAAAATAGATAAAAAGCAATTGCTTATTTCCATAGCTGCGGGCATGGTTTTCGCCCTTGATATTGCGGTATGGAATATTTCGCTGTTAAAGATCAGCGCCACTGTATCAACCCTTATTGCCAACCTGGCCCCGGTTTGGGTGGGCCTGATGAGCTTCCTGTTTTTAAGAAAAGGATCAGGTCGGCTATTTTGGATAGGTACGCTTATTGCCATCGCCGGTATGGTTGTTTTGGTAGGTTATGAACATATTTTGCACATGGAACTTAATGCCGGCATACTGCTGGCTATACTTGCCAGCTTTTTTTATGCCACCTACATCATGATCACCAAAAATATTATGGCCGGAATTGATGTGTTTAGTTTTATGTTTTACAGTATGCTGAGCGCCAGTATTTTTTTGCTGGTAATCAATGGATCTATGCATAACGATATTGTTCATCTTTCTTTAAAAGTTTGGCTTTGCTTTATAGGTATGGGGCTTATTTGCCAGTTAGCAGGCTGGCTAACCATCAATTACTCGTTACGTTATCTGGAACCAACCAGGGTTTCCATTGCCTTATTAAGCCAAACGGTTTTTGCCGGGCTGCTGGCTGCTTTTTTTCTGCATGAACGTTTAGGTTTTAATGAGATTGTTGGCAGCATAATTGTATTGGCCGGGATAGCGGTTACCTTTTTAAAACCACGAAGTCGAAAAGCGAATACCTTGGTTTAAACGGGTTTAAGCGCAGTACAAATGAACCTATACCATATCATAATTTTAATCTCATCGGTCCGCTTAAGTTGCAACGATCGAAGTACTATCGTATAGTTTTATCAGCTTTTCAATAATTTAGCAATACTTAATGTTAATCCCTTGTTTTGTTAAGTAGTTGATTTTAAGATTTGTATGTCAGTATTGTTGAATTTCTGTTAACCCTGTTAACCCCCTTCATCGCGGTGATGAAAGGGGCATATATTTCAGGATTTTACTTGAAGTATTAAACAGTGAACTTGCCTCTCAAGGAGATTGAATTTTAAACCGCTCGTTATCAAACAAAACCGTATTTTAACGTTTTCGAATTACGGGCAACGATCTATCTTCCCTACATTTGCATTTTAACACATGATCCAAAAATCCACTATCGACCGTATTATGGAAGCCACCGACATTGTGGAGGTGATAGGGGAATTTGTGCAGTTAAAAAAACGCGGGGCTAACTACGTAGGCCTTTCGCCTTTCGCGAACGAGCGTACCCCGTCGTTCACAGTATCCCCGGCAAAAGGTATTTTTAAAGATTTCTCAACAGGAAAAGGTGGTTCAGCTGTTACGTTTTTAATGGAGCTGGAAAAGTTCAGTTATCCCGAGGCCTTGAAATGGCTCGCTAAAAAGTACGGCATCGAGGTTGAAGAAACTGTTGAAGCTCCCGAAAACCGTGAAGAGGAGCTACGCCGGGAAAGCCTCATGATCGTATCGGCATTTGCCGCTAAGTTTTTTCATGAAACCATGCTTGATACGGAGGAAGGTCAAAGCATAGGCCTCAGCTATTTTAAAGAACGAGGGTTCACCGCCGAAACTATCAAAAAGTTTGAGCTGGGGTATTCGCCCGATCAATGGGAAGCTTTTACCGGCGCCGCCATCAGAAATGGTTATAAAGAGCAGTTTCTGGTTGAAAGCGGTCTGTCGGTAAAACGGGACAACGGCGCTTTGTATGACAGGTACCGCGGCCGGGTGATGTTCCCAATCCATAGTTTTACCGGCAGGGTAATTGGTTTTGGCGGCCGTACACTAAAAAAAGATAAGAACGTAGCCAAGTATGTTAACTCGCCCGAGTCGGAGATCTACCATAAATCAAATGTACTTTACGGGCTTTACTTTGCTAAAAAGGCCATTCGTGAGCAGGATAACTGTTACCTGGTAGAGGGTTATGCCGATGTGCTTTCGGTACACCAGGCGGGGGTTGAAAACGTAGTGGCTTCATCAGGCACATCGCTCACTACTGAGCAGATTAAGCTCATTGCCCGTTTTACTAAAAACATCACCATATTATATGATGGCGACGCAGCCGGGATCAAAGCTTCACTGCGTGGTTTGGATATGATCCTGGAGGAAGGGCTTAATGTAAAAGTAGTGCTGTTTCCGGATGGACATGATCCTGATTCATTTGTACAATCGAAAGGATCAAGCGCTTTTAAAAAGCATATTGAGGAAAATAAGAAGGACTTTATCCTGTATAAAACCCAGATCCTGCTTAAAGAAGTTGGAAACGACCCGATCAGGAAAGCCGACGTAATCCGTGAAGTGGTTGAAAGTATCGCCAAGATCCCGGATAGCATCAAGGCATCGGTATTTATAAAAGAGTGTAGCAGCTTATTGCAGATAGATGAGCGCGCCCTTTTATCCGAGCTCAATAAAATGCGCACGGCTAAGGCAAAAAAGGAAGAGCAACAGCGTCAGCAGCAAAACAACAGGTTTGCCGAAATGCCCGACGAACCCCACTTTTTTGATGAGCCTGTTGAACTTGAGCCACAAGTTGCTAAAGACGATGCCTTTCAGGAAAAGGAAATTGTGCGTTTATTGCTGCATTATGGAAGCCGTATGATTGACTGGGACGGGATTGCCAATACCTATATAGGCCCTTTCATTATAGCCGAGTTGAGTGATGTTACTTTTGATCATCCGGTTTGTAAGCAGATTACCGAAATTTACCGTCGCGAAGTAGAAAACGGTGTACTGCCGGATGAGGCTTATTTTATTCACCATAAGGACAAAGCTATAGTTGATTTAACTATTAACATGTTAGCCAGTAAATATTCGCTTAGTGAAAACTGGTACGAAATGCATAGGATCACGGTGAACGATGAGCAGGTTAATATGAAAGCAACTATTCTCGGTGCTATATTTCACCTTAAAAAGCACAAGGTTGGCAAGATGCTGGAAGACCTGCGCACCCAGCTTCAAAAAGCCGATACTGAGGCCGACCAGGAAATACTGCTTAACCAGTACATGCGTATGAAAAAGGTAGAAAAATCAATATCTGACTTTTTGGGCTCCGTAATCATAAAATAATGGCCCAACACCTCGAACTTGGTCGTACCGGCGAAGCGTTAGCCAAAGCCCATCTCGAAAATGCAGGCTACGAGATCCTCGATGAAAACTGGACTTTCGGAAAAGCCGAGATAGATATTATTGCTTATAAAGACAAGGTTATTATATTTACCGAAGTAAAAACCCGCACGGGCAATGGTTTCGGTGAACCGGAAGATTTTGTTGACAATCGTAAGCAGAAATTATTGGCCGAAGCTGCCGATGAATACATTTACCTCATGAACCACCAGAGCGAAGTGCGGTTTGATATCATCGCCATATTGTTTGACCGCAGTGGAAATTATATACTAAACCATATAGAAGATGCGTTTTGGCCTTCGGCCACATAACACTTATGAATAATAAACTAAAGCTATTTTTTGCCGCCCTTGCCCTAACGGCTTTGGGGTACTACGGCTGTAAACACAAACCTGATAGCTCGGCTACAGACTATACCATAACACCCGACGCCGGCGCAAACTACAAAGCCGGCGACAAGATCGACATTAAAGTAGGCTATCCCACAGGTAGTAAAGTTGATTCGGTAGTGTACCTGCTCGATTCGGTAAAGTTCGCATCCAGTAAGGATACTGCAGGTATCAGTCTTAAAACGGATACCATTGGCCTGGGCATCAGGATAATCACGGCTAAAGTTTACGAGGGCAGTAAAAGCAATGAGGTATCAACCAATGTCCTGTTATTAGCAGCAAAAGCCCCTGCCAGGTACACTTATAAAGTTGAAAAAGTTTTCCCTCATGATACCGCTGCATATACCGAAGGCCTACAGTATGTTGATGGTGTTTTATACGAAAGTACCGGAGACTATAAACACTCATCCATCCGCAAGGTTGATTTGAATACCGGAAAAATTTTGAATCAAACCAAGCTTGACGAGCAATATTTTGGTGAAGGCCTCTCGGTTATTGGTGATAAAGTAGTGCAGCTTACCTGGAAAGAAAAAGTAGGCTTTGTATATGATAAAAATACATTGAAGCTACTTAACAATTTTACCAATAATGTTGGCCCGGAAGGCTGGGGAATGTGTTTTGACGGAACCAAACTTTATATGGACGATAGCACCAACCGGATCTGGTTCCTGGATAAAAATGATTACCATCAGATAGGCCACATTGATGTGTGTGACGATAAACAACAGATAGATTCAATAAACGAACTGGAATACATCAACGGCAAGATATATGCTAATGTTTATCAAACCGATAACATATTGGTGATCAATCCTAAAACCGGTGCGGTGGAGCAGATAATTGATATGAAAGAGATTTACCCGGTAGCAAGCCGTCCGCAGGACAGGGACTGGAATAATAACGTGCTAAACGGAATTGCCTGGGATGCCAAAGGTCAGCGCCTGTTTGTTACCGGTAAAAAATGGCCGCATTTGTACCAGGTAAAGTTTGTGCCGGTTCCCTAAGCCTCGCCTCCTAACCCCCTGAAGGGGGAACCATAGCTTGAAAGACTATTTTTATAACATGAAACGCCCGGATTGCCCGGGCGTTTCATGTTTTAGTTATTGAGCAGTTGCCAGCCATATCGGTTCATAAATTCTTCAACTTCATCACTGAATGATTTCTTTTGATGATGATTTTCCTGATTGTTAATATAGCTAATGACAGTTGATACCTGTGATTCACTTACTGATACCGCAAAATAATCGTCCTGCCAGCCAAATTGTTGGTCTATCAGCTTGTTCTTATTTATCCAAAGGGATGATTCGCCTTTAATTAGCTGGCTTATTTTAGCGATACTTTGATCTTTTCCTAAAGAAATAAGGCAATGGATATGATCGGTATAGCCATTAATCGCTTGTAAGAATATCCCTTTCTCTTTGCAGTTCTCTATGATGTGTTTATGTATCTGGTATCTTATGTTTTGAGTAAGCAAGGGTTGTCTGTCTTTAGTTGCAAATACCAAATGGATCCAGATTTTTACAAATGACATGGTGTGTGGTTTGTCCTAAATGTATGGTTATTTTGGCTAAAGCCACTTAGCACGTGGCAACTTTATCCGTTGGTTAAAACCAACGGCAATGAAAACAAGGTTTCGAAAAGGCTTCTTTCAACCAATGAATAGGAAATTGCTCGATTGCGTTAATTCTCTATAAAAATAAAATTCATTGCCGTTGGTTTTAACCAACGGAACAAAAAAAGCAACATGAGGTGGCTTTAGCCGAAATCGCCAGAAAAGTTTCTACTAAGCACTCAGGTTTTTTTAACAACAAATGCCCGGATTTTCCGGGCGTTTGTTGTTAAAACATAAAATTCCCCCTTTACGGGGCGGGGGGCTATCGCCAGGCTTTATATTGATTGATCAGGCCATTAGTTGATGAATCATGGCTGCTGATCTCTGCATTATCTTTCAATTCAGGAAGGATTTTGCCGGCAAGTTGCTTGCCAAGCTCAACACCCCACTGATCAAAGCTGTATATGTTCCAAATGATGCCCTGGGTAAAAATTTTGTGCTCATACATGGCAATCAGCGCGCCTAAAGTGTATGGTGTGATCTTTTTAATCAGGAACGAGTTTGTTGGACGGTTGCCTTCAAATACCTTGAACGGAGCTATTTTAGCTATTTCCTCGTCAGATTTTCCGGCAGCTTTTAGTTCTTCAATAACTACCTCTTCGGTTTTACCGTTCATTAAAGCTTCGGTTTGAGCAAAGAAGTTTGACAGCAGCATGTTGTGATGTTCGCCCAGTGGATTGTGCGATTGTGCCGGGGCGATGAAATCGGCAGGGATCAGTTTAGTGCCCTGGTGAATTAACTGATAAAAAGCATGCTGACCGTTTGTGCCTGGCTCACCCCAAATGATCGGGCCGGTTGAGTAGTCAACATCTTTACCATTACGGTCAACATGTTTACCATTACTTTCCATATCGCCCTGTTGGAAATAGGCCGAGAAGCGGTGCAGGTACTGGTCGTAAGGCAAAATTACATTTGTTTCGGCTTCAAAGAAGTTATTATACCAAATACCGATCAAACCCATAATAACAGGGATATTTTGATCAAACTCGGCAGTTTTAAAATGATTGTCAGTCGCGTGGGCACCGGCAAGCAAATCGGCAAAGTTTTCAAAGCCAATGCTCAGGGCAATTGACAAACCGATAGCGCTCCATAAAGAGTAACGGCCACCAACCCAATCCCAAAATTCAAACATATTTTTGGTATCGATGCCAAATTTTTCAACAGCTGCTGCATTGGTTGAAAGGGCGGCAAAGTGTTTAGCTACATCGGCCTCAGTAGCACCACTGGCCAGGAACCAGTCGCGGGCGCTGTGCGCGTTGCCCATGGTTTCCTGGGTAGTAAAAGTTTTTGAAGCCACCAGGAACAAAGTGGTTTCAGGGTTAACCGCTTTCAGGGTTTCAACTATATGAGTGCCATCCACGTTACTTACAAAGTGGAGGTTTAAATGATTTTTGTATGCTTTTAATGCTTCTGTAACCATTACCGGGCCAAGGTCTGAACCGCCGATGCCGATGTTTACCACATCGGTAATAGCTTTGCCGGTATAGCCTTTCCACTCGCCCGAGATAATAGCTTCGCTGAAGGCTTTCATCTGGTCAAGCACTTTATTTACATCGGGCATAACATCTTTACCATCAACATAAATAGGAGTGTTGCTGCGGTTACGTAATGCGATGTGTAATACCGGACGGCCTTCCGTAACGTTAATTTTTTCACCGGAATACATGGCGTCTATTGCCTCTTTTAATGAACATTCTTTGGCCAGTTGGATCAATAAAGCGATAGTTTCATCATCGATACGGTTCTTCGAATAATCGAGCAGAATATCCTCAAACTGGATCGAGAACTTATTAAAACGCTGGTCGTCAGCATCAAACATTTCCTTCAGGTTTTTTGATACAATATCAATGTAATGGTCTGTAAGATATTTGTAAGCCTGGGTTGTTGTAAAATCAGTAGTTGGCAGCATAATTGTGTTATTTTTCAACAAAAGTAAAAAGTTAATTGTTAGATAGTCATTAAATAAATTATTAGCCTGTCTTAGTGTTGTTTAAACACGGCTGGCATAGTGTTGATTTTACACTTGAAAATTATGAGAATTACAAAAGAATTACAAATATATTTTGAAGTTTAAAATTTTTATTTAATATATTTGTATCGATGGTAATCAAATCAAGTATTTATCATCAATTTGTAAATTTACTTTAAAAACACGTATTACTATGTTCGAAAAACTGTTTTTGCTTGTAAAAGATAATGCCGGGACGGCTGTTATCAACAACCCGGTGATCCCTGCTAAATATCATGAAGCGGTGATCAATGAAGCTTCAAGTTCAATCATTGAAGTTTTAAAAGGCCAGCTTGAAAGCGGCAAGGTGAAGGAACTTATAAAGTACTTCCAGTTCTCGGGTAGTTACAACAATTCATTAGTATCGAGCATAACCAACCGCTTTGCAAATAAGCTTAATACTTTTTACAGTATCGATCCGGAACATGCTTTGGCTACTGCAAAAGCTTTGATCCCGGCCGTAATGAATGAGCTGGTTAAGGAAACTAAAAGTGGTGAGGCCAAAGAATTTGCTTTGGGTACTATGTTAACTAAACTAAACGGTAACCGTACCGATCTGAACCCGCTTGTGAACAACCTGATGGTTGCCTAACATACTATTACATCTGCCTAATGAACGGGCCTGCCGATTGTTAAACAATTTGCAGGCCTTTTTATTTATGGCAATTTTTCAAATTATATATATTTGCCGCATGACTAAAGAACAAGTTCAGGATTTAAGGGATAGAGTAACTTCCCTGAGGAGGCATCTTTGACATTGATAAGAAGCTGGAACTATTAAAAGAGGAACAGGAAATAACCGTTGGTCCACATTTTTGGGATCACCCCAAAGAGGCCGAAAAAGTACTGGCATCCATCAAAGTTAAAAAAGTATGGACGGATGCTTTTCAGAAGGTAGTATCGGTTGTTGATGATGCCGGTGTGCTTTTTGAATTTTACCAGGGCGGAGACGCCACCGAGGCTGAAATGCAGGAGCAATATAATGCAGCTATAAAAGCCGTTGAAGAGCTTGAGTTTAAAAACATGCTCTCGGCCGAAGAAGATCAACTAAACGCTGTGCTTCAGATTACAGCGGGTGCCGGTGGCACCGAAAGCTGCGACTGGGCCGGCATGCTCATGCGTATGTACATTATGTGGGGCGAAAAGAACGGTTATAAAGTAACCGAGCAGGATTACCAGGAAGGTGACGTGGCCGGCGTAAAAACCGTGACCCTGCAGTTGGAAGGCGAGTTTGCCTATGGCTATTTAAAGGGTGAAAATGGCGTACACCGTTTGGTGCGCGTATCGCCTTTTGACGCTAATGCCAAACGTCACACCTCATTTGCCTCTGTATATGTTTATCCCCTGGTTGATGATACCATTGAGATTGAAGTAAATCCGGCCGATATCGAATTTGAAACCTTCCGCTCGGGTGGTGCCGGTGGTCAGAACGTGAATAAGGTAGAAACTGCCGTGCGTTTATATCACAAGCCATCGGGCATCATCATCAAAAACCAGGAATCGCGTTCGCAATTGCAAAATAAGGATAATGCCATCCGCTTGCTGAAATCACAGTTATACGAAATTGAGATGCGCAAACGTATGGAACTAACCAATGCTATTGAGGGCAACAAAAAGAAGATAGAGTGGGGCTCACAGATCCGTAACTATGTTTTACACCCCTATAAATTGGTGAAAGACCTGCGTACCGATCATGAAACTTCAAACGCGGCAGCAGTGCTTGATGGCGATCTGGATGATTTCCTGAAAGCCTACCTCATGGAGTTTGGCGGGCCAAAGACGTAAAAAAATAGATAAAAAAGGCGTCATTGCGCGGTACGAAGCAATCCCCGATTAGCAGGCCCGCCCTGTATAGTTAACGTTGTTTTAGAAATTATAAAAGCGGAGTATCATTTCTGATGCTCCGCTTTTGTTTTCGGGAGATTAATTGTATTTTGGACACATCCAATTTTCCTTAAATAAGTATGAAAACCATTTTATCAGCCTTTGTATTGACCGCTATTACTTTTGTATCCCTTGCACAGGAAAAACCCATGCCACTTTATCCCAAAGGGGTGCCAAATTCTAAAAAGGCGCCTGCTACCTATACAGAAAAAACTAATAACGGAAGCTGGATCACCATGGTTACAGAACCAACGCTAACGCCGTATCTTCCGGAAAAAGGGAAAGCCAACGGTGCCGCGATAGTTGTTTGCCCCGGCGGTGCATATGCCGGACTTGCATCGGATCATGAAGGAAAGGCCGTAGCACAGGCTTTTGCCAATATTGGTGTTACTGCGTTTTTGCTAAAATACCGCTTGCCAAGCGATGATATTATGACAGATAAATCTATCGGTCCGTTACAGGATGCACAAATGGCCATATATACCGTACGCAAAAATGCTGCCGATTGGAATATTAACCCTTCAAAGATAGGAATTATCGGTTTTTCGGCAGGCGGGCACCTGGTTTCAACAGAAGGTACGCATTTTGATAAACCGGTTATTGAAGATAAAGAAAACATCAGCGTACGCCCTGATTTTATGATGCTGATCTATCCTGTAATTTCTTTTGGTGAATATGCCCATGTTGGTTCAAGGGAAAACCTGATAGGTAAGAGCCCATCGACAGAGCAGTTGGATCTGTATTCGAACGAAAAACAGGTTACTGCCAATACCCCGCCAACATTTTTAGTGCATGCTGAAGATGATAACGTAGTGCCTGTGCAAAACAGTCTGTTGTTTTACGATGCACTTTTAAAAAATAAAGTAAAGGCAGAGCTGCACCTGTTCCAGGAAGGTGGCCATGGCTTTGGAATGTATAACTCTAAAAATAAAGGCAAATGGTTTGAATGGGCTGCCGCGTGGCTGGAGGAGAATGGGTTTTTGAGCGGGAAGTGATCCGGCACAACTAATTTCTTCTTCTGTAAAACAGTAGGCTAATTTTATTGTTGAGGTAAACAGTCTTTTTTTGAAAGCTTGAAGTTCGACCTTAATGATGATTTTATGTTGAAAAGAATACTGTTAGCAGGGGTGTTTGTTGTCGGCGCCTGCTTTAATGTTATCGCCCAATCAATCAAATATAAAAGCGTATCTAATCAGGACCTTACATATGTTTTAAATAATCTACAAAAACGTTATGTATATACTGATCACAAAACGCTGAATATTGCGGTGTACCTTGTAGTCGATCAGCAGGGTGACGTTGATGCCCCTGCAGATTGTAAAACACCCGGTTCTATTTATATAGCGGTGTCAGAAGTTAAGCCTCAGCCTCAACAGTATGTTTATAAACTGAACCCAGTTTGTGATCCCAAGTTTGTTAATTGGATCAAATCAAAAAAAATGTATAAGATAGCATTCAGCTACGGGGCGTCGGCTAAAAGGAAAACAGCTACTATTGGAATTACGTTAAAGAAGTTGGTGGTAGAGTAAAACGTTGATGTTTAAAAATGGGTGTCATCCTGAAGTGATTTAAATCCGGTGGCCTCTGAAGGTAAAATGACATCTGCGTCACGTCATTGCTATAAGGAATGAAGCAACCCCCGACAGGCTGCTAACGGGCTTCATTAGTATTTGACTTACATCGTCGCGCTCTTGGCCGCGCGGGGCCAGTTACTTTTGTCGCCACAAAAGTAACCAAAAAGGCTTGCAGCAGAGAGGCTTCTTTGCGCACAACCTGGCCCCATAGCCATCGGTGCGGCCTTCACCCTGCAAAACGAACAGAACCACGGGCTGCAACTATTTTGCCCCGATTCGCACGCAATGCCTCCGCTTCTGCAAAAACTTGCCATGCCCCTGCAGCCGCACCGCCCAGCATCGTTCTGCTCGTTTTCACCCGAAGCTGATCTGCTGCGAAAAACCACATTTTTTATCTTGTCATGGGTAGCCCGTCGAAGCATAGTGGGTAGAGCCTCTGCGCTCAAGTCTTCGACAGGCTCAAACTGACAGGCTTCTTTTGTAGTCACATCTTCATGTCCGCCGGACTTTCAAACTTAGCATGAGTTTTGTCAACTAATATCCATTATCCCAACAATTTTATCTCCGTCAAAAGTGAAAATTGAATGCCCTTTCAGATTTAACTCATCACCTTTCTTTAATCCATTTGGCAGGTCGGCAGCTAAAATTGCGTTATAGTCAATAGCTATTTCGGTTTTGTTGCCGGTGTGTTTAAATGACCGGATAATTTGCTCGCGGCGTTCAAAAAGCTCAGTTGCCTGTTCGGCCTGACTCCTGAACGCTGCTATACCATCAAGCTCCATATCCACATCACCGTTTGATATGTTTTGAAATTTAACGGATGGTGCGAGGTTTTTAAGCATGTCTTCAACATCAAAGTTGTTATAGGCCTTTACATAATTGCTGATGATAAGTTCGCGTTGCTGCATAAGCTAAAGATAATGATTATGCCAGCGTATAAACGATCTGTAAAGGATTATTTAATCATTCCCAAATTCGGCACATAAGCACCGCCTACAGGCAGCAAAAATCCATTTACTGTTACCTGATGGCGTTCTATCTTATCAATTTTATTTACAGCGACAATAAACGACCGATGGATCCTGATAAACTTCTCAGCTGGCAGTAGCGCCTCAACTTCAGTGATGGTCATGCGGGTAAGCACTTTGCTATCCTTTAATATAAAATTTACATAATTACCTGTGGCTTCTAAATGATAAATGTCATCGAAGTTAACGCGCACCTGCTCATAGCCGGTTTTCAGGAATATGTAATCCTTAACCTCGGCAGTGTTCCTAAAACTGTAAAGTTCATAAGCTTTGTTGCAGGCTTTTATGAACCGGGTAAGCGCAAAGGGTTTCAATAAATAGTCTACCGCGTCCAGTTCAAAGCTGGTAACAGCGTGTTCGGTGTAGGCGGTGGTAAATATTACCAGCGGTTTTTTATTGAGACATGTTAACAGATCGATGCCCGAAATATCGGGCATCTTAATATCCAGGAACAATAGGTCCACAGGTTCGCGCTGCAGATAGTCCATTGCTTTAAAAGCATCGGTAAATTCGGCTTTGAGGTCAACAAAAGGCACTTTTGCAGCATGCGAGCGGATCACATCAAGTGCTATAGGTTCGTCATCAATGGCTATGGCAGTAATCAAAGCTTATTGCAATTGTATGGTTAAATGTATGAAAAAATCTTTCGCACTTTCGCGGATCACCAATTCGTGTTTGTTAGGGTATAAAAGTGCCAGTCGCTGTTTAACGTTCTCGAGGCCGATGCCATTGTTGTATCTTTCGGTGTCGTTAACCACTTTAGGATGGATACTGTTATGCACATCAAAGTAAAGTGTGTTTTCTTTGGTTTGCAGGCTGATGTTGATGTGTGACGGTTCGCGCAGGCTGATACCATGTTTAAATGCGTTCTCAATAAACGGGATCAGCAACATGGGCGCTATCTGCAGGGCATTAACATGCTCTTCAATTTGCAGCACGATGCTGATGTCCGGCGAGGTTTGAGTGCGCAATTTTTGCAGGGCGATATAGTTATTAAGATAATCGATCTCGCGTACCAGCAGTATTTTTTCCTGCATGTTTTCTTGTAGCATAAAACGCATCATATCGCCCAGCCGTTGCACGCCTTCGGCGGTGCGTTCGGCATCTTCCTGTAAAGCTGTTCCGTAAAGTGTATTTAATGCGTTAAACAGGAAATGCGGGTTAATTTGTGAGCGAAGGAAATCCAGATCGGCAGTGGAGCGGCCGAGGGCCGTTTTGAGATGTACAATCTCCTGTTTTCCGGCAAGATTGCGCTTATAAATCATCCAGCTTATAGGAGCAACCAATAATATCTGGATGCCACAGTTAAAGGCACCTATGATAAACACAGGTTCTATATTTACCTTGTTAAAAATAACTGCTGTTAAAAATCCTATCGGCACACTGATCACCAGCATTATGCCTGTAACCTTAAACAGGTAGTTAAAGAAACCCCTATTTTTGGCAAATGTTGCTGGTATAAGGCTATAGAACGAAAAACTAACATTCCCAATGCCTGTCAGCGCTATAATCACAAACGTAACTATCAATTCATACTGGGCTTCGGAAAGCGCCAGCAAGAATGTTGTGATCATACAAATAACCAGGGCTATAACACAGCCACGGGTAATTACCTGGTATTTGGCGTTTATTTTATCAACGTTACTCAATAAAAACCGGGTAGCAAATTTGATCATGCTATAAAAAGTAAGCATCATTATTACCCACAAAGCGTATAATACATTTGTTTTAAAAACGATGTTATACACATAATCGGCCGATTTATGGTAAAATAGATATCCCTTAAGCCAGGTATCGGTAATGCCGAATAGGCCCCAAAGGGCAACAAGCAAGGCCAAACCCAAAATGATATGCCATGCTACCCGCCTTTTTTGTGCTAAGGCCGGTACTATAATAAAATTCCAGAGCAGGTAGGCGCCGTAATAACCAGTGTACCTAAACACCTGCGGGAAAAAGAAATATTTAGAGTAGGAGTAGTGCAGGTGGTAATTGTTGAACATGTACCGGTATGGGGTCCATATTTCATTATCGACACTGTTAGACACTTTGGCTAACAGAAGGAGCAGGCCAAAAACATAAATAGTGGTTGCGGCCCAAAATTCAATTTTGCCAAGGTTAAGGTTTTTTTTCAGGAGATCGTTCATCGTGTTTTGAATTATGCCCGCAAGGTATAATTCACAATACTACTGAATAAATAAATGGGATGAAACACAGTATCGGTGTGATGAAGGGCCCCCTAACCCCCTAAAGGGGGAACAAATAGCAGGTGAAAAGATGAAATCCTGCAAATCAAAAGCACCCCCTTTAGGGGGCGGGGGGGGCTTCCATGATATTTAGCAGCTCATTCAACTCCCTAACCTTTTCGGCCGAACCCAGATTTTCGTAGGCACTGATGAGGTTGCGAAGCACACGCTTAATAATATCTGTATTAGAGCATGGCTCGTAAAACTGTTTGTCAAATTTGAGGTTAAGTTGTTTCAGGAACATATCTACATCGCGCCTGCCAAACAGGAAGCCTTTATTAAAGGCGTTGATATAAAACAGGATCCCGCTTTCAAACTCGCTTTGCATGCTCTCGTCAAGATAGGCGAGGATAAAATGCTGGGGAAGGTTTACACCGTAAACAGGGATATCCAGTTTTTGTGCAATGATAGAGTAGATAATCGCCAATGAGATCTGGTTGCCTTTTTTAGTTTCCAATACCTGGCTCAGATAGCTGTTTTGCGGATCGAGGTGATTGGCTGTATTGCCGCTGAAACCATAGATATTGTAAAACACATGGTTAATGAGCTTGATTTGCTCTTTCGGGCTGGCTTCGTTCATCATCTGGATCCAGATATCTCGTTTAATAGCTTCTATCTGGTTAATTACCTTTTGCTCATCAAGGTCGGGATATTGGTATCGGTTAATGATGAGGATGCCCTGCAACAAGTCGAATGCTCCGCTTTGGTTCCAAAGTTTTAAATCGTTTTTAAGATTACTGAACTGAATTTCATGTACCAGGTTGGCAATGCGTTCTTGTTGAATAGGGTCAAAAGCCTGTTCAAAGGCCGACTCGAGATAAGTAATAGCCTCTGCTCCATATGAAAACAATTTGTTATACACGTGCTCAAAGATCTCGCTGTCCGGATCATCCAGCAGGCGGATCAATGAATTTACTTCAGTTGGATTTATCATACGCTGTAATGCTAAAATACTAAACCTTTTCTATTTTTACAGCAATGTATAATATAAGGTATGGGCTTAATTACCTGCGGCACCGTTTTAGGGCTAACAACAGGCACGGCATACACTCTCCATTTGTTTACAAGCTGATTGATACGGTTATCTACGATTATCGAGGCCAAAAAGTGTACCGCGATATTAAAAAAATCGCCCAAAAACAACATTCTGACAAGGGTGTGATAAATACACTGCCGTTAAAATTTTACCGTCTGCTTTATAGGTTTTGTGTTTACTTTAAGCCCCAAACGATATTGTTAGCTGATGCGGAGGATTACATTGCCGAATTTGTTATTAAACAATCTAACCCCGAGGTTCAAAGTGTTTCATCAACAACATCAGGCATTCGCCAGGTTGACATGATACTGGCAGATGCCTTAAAACAAAGGCCTGTCAGTTATCTTGAAAAGATTATTCCGTCTATCCATGATGACAGCGTTATCATATTTACAAACATCTATCGCAATGCATCCACCAGGCAATCATGGGAGCAGCTTAAACTAAACCAGCAGGTTAGGGTAACTATTGATCTCTTTTATATCGGCCTGATATTTTTTAAGCCAGGAATGAGTAAAGAAGATTTTAAGGTGAGGTATTAACCGTTGGTTAGTTCATGGTTAATAGATCATAGTTCATGGCCGAAGTGTGGTTGTATTAAACTACTCAATCCATTTACGATAATTTGCTATGAACCATCAACTATGAACTTAAAGATCAAAACGACTGTCCCAATGCAATATAAAAACCGGTTAATCTTTTCTCGTTAGGAATCTTCTGACCGACACCATAATCAACACGTACGGCAAGCCCTTTTTCCACATCGAAAAAGTAACGGATGCCGCCGCCATAGTTGGGTTTCAGTTCGGATGTGCTAAAGCTGCTTTTAAAAACTTCGCCTCCGCCAACAAAACCGGCAAATCCAATGCGGTCGCTTAGGCGGTAACGTAGTTCGGCCTGGCCGGCAAGCATGTTACGATCGCGGAAACGGCCATTGTAATATCCCCGCATCAACTCATCGCTCCCCAGGTCGGGCAATAAATAAAATGGAGAAGTGCTGCCAGTAAGGCTTTGCTCCTGCACATCAAGGCCGAGCACCCATTTAGGCGCCAGTAAAAAAAACTGGGAATATTCGATGTTGAAGAAGCCACCCTTATAATCGTTATTGCCAAACATGCCATGTATAGCCTGGAAATAAGTGTTTACGATGAGTCCTTTGGTGGTATAAGTATTATTGTTCCGGTTATCGAATACAATGGTTGGACCTAAATAGACACTTGGTCCGCCGCCGCGGTTTTCCACGCGCGGATCGGTGTAAAATATGCCTGTTTTATCATCGTCTCTGAATTTGTAATCCCAGGCACCACCGATTATGCCGGCGTACAGGTTATTGGAGATCTTTTTTTCGGCAGTAAAATTTACTTTGAAACGTTTTTGACCAAGCCTATCAGAGTTAGCCTTTAAAATATTGTTGCCAATACCGTAAAAGTCAAAAGGGAAATTAATGTAGCTGATGCCTGCGGTAAGATGGTAATTGTTTCCGGGAGTCCAATAACTGGTGGTAAGGCTTAAATGGCTTTGGCCTTTGGTAGTTATAGAAGCATAACCAAAAACGTTAGACACGCGCGTATTAAACTTGGACGTATCGGTATAAAAAGATAGTAAACCGGCGCCGCCAACTTCAAGGCCGGTTTCCGGGGCAGAGCTTAATACAGGCAAAATAACAAAGCTGCTTTTGCGGGAAGTATCTTTATCAAAATACATTCGCTTTACAATGCGGGAGATTTGTGAAAAGGCACTGGTTGAAAAAGCGCAGACCAGTATTAAGGTAACAAGTTTCTTCATAGATGTTTGTCGTGGCTAATATAACCCATTTTGTTTTATAAGGTTCTGCGAACGGGCATTTTTAAAATTAGGATGACAATACGCTAAGGGGGTAGGGGACAGGAAGCTAATTTTAGGCATGAAATGGTTATAAAAAGATAAAGGTTCATTTAAAATTCAATTTAACTAAAATGTCTACTTTTGCGGCTGAAATTTTATTGAAATATTATGAGCACTACAAGAGGACCTATTTCGCAGTTTATTGAAAGAAATTATCTGCACTTTAACGCCGCGGCATTAATGGATGCAGCTAAAGGCTATGAAACACACCTTGAAGAAGGCGGTAAAATGATGGTAACTTTAGCTGGTGCCATGAGTACAGCTGAGCTGGGTATTTCACTGGCCGAGATGATCCGCCAGGATAAAATTGCTATCATTTCATGTACAGGAGCCAACCTTGAAGAGGATATCATGAACCTTGTGGCGCACTCACACTATAAAAGAGTGCCTAACTACCGCGACCTGAGCCCCCAGGAAGAGTGGGACCTGCTCGAAAATCACTACAACCGTGTTACTGATACCTGTATCCCGGAAGAAGAAGCTTTCCGTCGTTTACAAAAACATATCCACAAAATCTGGAAAGATGCTGATGACAGCGGTGAGCGCTATTTTCCGCATGAGTACATGTACAAAATATTATTGAGTGGCGAGCTGGAGCAATACTATGAAATTGATCCTAAAAACTCATGGATGCTGGCTGCTGCCGAAAAGAACTTGCCTATCGTAGTACCAGGCTGGGAAGACTCAACCATGGGCAACATCTTTGCTTCATATGTAATTAAAGGTGAGCTTAAAGCTTCAACCATGAAAAGCGGTATCGAATACATGGCATGGCTGGCCGACTGGTATACTAAAAATTCATCTGGCAAAGGCATCGGCTTTTTCCAGATAGGTGGCGGTATAGCCGGCGACTTTCCGATATGCGTTGTGCCGATGCTTTACCAGGATATGGAAATGCATGATGTACCTTTTTGGAGCTACTTCTGCCAGATCTCCGATTCAACTACTTCATACGGTTCATACTCGGGCGCAGTTCCAAACGAAAAAATAACCTGGGGCAAGCTTGACATCCACACACCTAAGTTTATTGTAGAGAGCGATGCTACGATTGTTGCACCGCTTATTTTTGCCTGGTTATTAAAACAATAGATAAAATTTTATAATTAAAGTTGGATAATAATTATTCCCCAAAAATGTCAAATGACATTAATATGCATTTAGCAGCGTTTAAACGCAGTTTTTTGTCTATTTAGAACGATTATAAATTATAGGTTGGTGTCATTTATGTGTCACCGATAGTGTATAAAATTATACTTTTGTGCCTGTAATTATCCGATGAAACATACATCTTACAACAGTTTCAATCATTAATATAAAAATTATTTAGCATAAATACACTGTATGAGAAGTTTCTCATTGATTCTTAAACAATTCTCAAGGTCGGTTTTACTGATTGCCGGGTTTGCTTTTTGGAGTTTATCTACTGCGTACGCGCAAACTGACGCTGCTAAAGGCGAGGCCATTTTCAAATCAAAATGTACTACCTGTCACAAAATCGACACCCGTTTAATTGGTCCGGCATTAGGCCCGCAGCTTACTGAAGAAACTGATGATAAATACCTTATCCAGTGGATCCAGAACAACCAGGCGCTGATAGCTGCTAAAAACCCTAAGGCACTCAAAATTTATAATGAGTATAACCAGTCGGGCATGACCGTATTTGCTGACCTTAGCGATGCTGATGTAGGCAATATCTTAACCTATGTACGTACTACATGGAAAGATATGAAAGCTGCGCCGGCTGCAGGTGCTGCTGCTCCGGGCACAAAAGTTGAAAGCGGCCCGAGCGATATGGTTGTTTACGGTTTGATCGGTATAATCGTTATCGCCTTCATTGTTATCCTGGTATTAAACAGGGTAGTAGGTTCTTTAGAGCGCATTTTGCTTAAAAACAAAGATCTTATTATTGAGGACGAGGTTGTTACTCCGGAAGGTGCTGTAGCGGTTGATGCTAAAAAGGAATTTATCGCTAAGATCCTTAAAAACAAAAAACTGGTATTCTTTATATTGGTTGCCGGTACTGTTGCAATGTGCAGCTGGGGTTGGGTTACTTTATGGAACACCAACGTTCACCAGGGTTACCAGCCGGTGCAACCTATTAAATACTCGCACGAGTTACACGCCGGTATCATGAAAATTGATTGCCAGTACTGTCACTCAGGTGCATACAAGTCAAAAAATGCTTCTATCCCTTCATTAAACGTGTGTATGAACTGCCACAAGGTTGTTAAAACCGAATCGGAAGAGATTCACAAGATTTATGACGCTTTGGGTTACGATCCAAAAACACAGAAGTATGACAGCACCGCGGCTAAACCAATTCAGTGGGTACGTATCCACAACCTGCCCGACCTGGCTTACTTTAACCACTCACAACACGTAAAAGTTGGCGGGATTAAATGTCAGCAGTGCCACGGCCCGGTACAGGAAATGAAAGAGGTTTACCAATACTCTCCGCTTACCATGAAATGGTGTATCCAATGCCACAAACGTACCGAAGTTAACGGTAAAGGCAATGCTTACTATGACAGCATCCTGGCTGCACACGATAAGATCAAGAAAGGTGAGAAAGTTACAGCCGCCGTATTGGGTGGTATCGAGTGCGGTAAGTGTCACTATTAATAAAAAGAATTTAGCATTACAGTTTATACAGCTTAAATGGACAGCAATAAAAAATACTGGAAAGGTTTAGAAGAACTAAACAGAACACCAGAATTTGTTGAGAAAAATAAGAACGAATTTGCAGAGCCAATTCCTATCGAGGAAGTGCTTAGCGGATCTGGTTTATCAGCTAAAACTCCCCGCCGCGACTTTTTAAAAGCGCTTGGCTTTGGTGTTGGTGCGGTTACATTGGCAGCTTGTCAGAAAGTGCCGGTGCATAAATCAATTCCGTACCTGATCAAACCTGAAGAGGTTACCCCGGGTGTGGCTAACTATTACTCTTCAAGCTACGAAGGTCAGGCTATTTTGGTTAAAACCCGAGAAGGTCGCCCTATCAAAGTAGAAGGTAACCCTAACGACGTGTTTTCAAAAGGTGGTTTAAGCGCTCAGGCCCAGGCTTCGGTACTTGACCTGTATGATGTTAACCGTTTAAAAGACCCTAAGTTAAAAGGTGTCGAAGCAGGTTGGGCCGAGGTTGATGCTTATGTAATGAAAGAGCTTGCAGCTGTTGCTGCATCAGGCAAAGGTATCCGTTTGGTTACTTCAACTGTATACAGCCCTTCAACCTTAGCAGTTATTGCCGAGTTCATCGCTAAATACCCTACTACAAAACATATCAATTATGATGCGGTTTCCTACACCGGTATCATTCAGGCTAATCAAAACAGTTTTGGTAAAGCAGTATTGCCTCACTACAATTTTGATAAAGCCGATGTAATTGTGAGCTTTGGTGCTGATTTCTTAGGTACATGGATCTCTGGCGAAGAATTTACCCGCCAGTACGTTTCAAACCGTAACAGCAAATCGCTGGCCAACAAAAAAATGTCTCGTCACATTCAGTTTGAAACTGGTATGAGCATGACCGGTACTAACGCCGATGCCCGTATCACTACCAAACCATCTGAAATTGGCGTTGCATTAATAAACCTTTACAATGCAATCTCTGGTACTACTTTACCTGGTTCAAAAGCAACCGGAAGCAAAAAAGTTGATACCGCTATCCAGTTAGCCGCTAAAGAATTAGTAGCAGCTAAAGGAAAAGCATTGGTTGTTTCAGGTTCAAACGATGTTGCTACACAAGTATTGGTAAACGCTATCAACTCCTTATTAGGTAGCTACGGTACTACTATCGATTTGGATAACCCATCAAAACAATACGCTGGTAATGATGCTGCATTTGTTGAGTTTGTAAGCGAAGTAAAACGTGGTGATGTTGGTGCGGTATTATTTTTGAATGCTAACCCTGCTTACGATTACTACAAAAATGATGAGTTTAAAGCAGCGTTGAAAAACGTTCGTTTAACAGTATCATTTGCTGATCATGCTGATGAAACAGCTTTATTAGCTACAGTTAACGCTCCAAACCACCATTACCTGGAAACATGGGGCGATGCTAATGCTGTTGAAGGTTACTACACTGTAATACAGCCAACAATTAACCCGGTTTATAATACCCGCCAGGCAGAGCACAGCTTACTGGTTTGGATGGAAAACCCAATAAAAGATTACTACACTTACGTACGCAAAACCTGGGATTCAGGCTTGTTGGCAAAAGGCGGCTTGTCTGGTCAAAAAGGCTGGGAAACCTTGTTGCAAACAGGTATGGTGATAGCAGCTCCTGCTACAGCGGGTGCTTACAGCTTTAGCCTTGACCTTGCCGGCGTAACGCAAAAAATATTAACCCAAAGCAAAGCTGTTACTGCAGATGGTGACAAATTTGAGTTACAACTTTATGTAAGCCAGGCTATAGGTGATGGTAAACGTGCCAACAACCCATGGTTGCAGGAACTTCCTGATCCGGTTTCAAAAGTTACCTGGGATAACTTTGCTGCCATGTCAATTTCTGATATGAAGAAATTGAAACTGGAAGAAGGTGATGTGATCAAAATTGAAGCTAACGGTTATTCGGTTGAGTTACCGGTATTAGCCCAGCCTGGTCAAACTCAGGGAACTTTATCTGTTGCTGTAGGCTATGGCCGTACAAATGCTGGTCCGGTTGGTAACAACGTTGGTAAAAATGCTTTCCCATTCTTTAGCTTAAGTAATGGTACTTTCCAAACTGCTGCTGTAGCGTCATTTAAATCGGCTGGTTACAAATCGCCGCTTGCACAAACACAAACCCACCACTCGTACGAGGGCAGGAGCGTGATCCGCGAGGCTACTTTTGTTGAATACAAAAAGAACCCTGCTGCAGGAAGCGGTAATGAGCACGGTCGTAAAGATTACAACGCCGAATCGCTTTGGGATAACCATGATCGCCCTGTTTATGACTGGGTAATGGCTATCGACCTTAACGCTTGTACCGGTTGCGGTGCTTGTGTGGTTGCATGTTCTGCAGAAAATAACATCCCGGTTGTAGGTAAAGATGAGGTTTCACGTCGTCGTGAAATGCACTGGATCCGTATCGACCGCTACTATAGCTACAATGACCATGGCAACAGCGAAGAAGCAGTTACCAAAGAAAAGGAAATTGATAAGCTTGAGAACTTTGACAATGTATCGGTTGTTCACCAGCCAATGCTTTGTCAGCACTGTGACCACGCACCTTGCGAAACTGTGTGCCCGGTATTAGCTACTGTTCACTCGTCTGAAGGTTTAAACCACATGGCTTACAACCGTTGCGTAGGTACACGTTATTGCGCTAACAACTGTCCGTTCAAAGTACGTCGCTTTAACTGGTTCAACTACTGGAACGATGCACGTTTTGATAACTACCTGCAGGGTGAGCATACACAATTAGTACTTAACCCGGATGTGGTTACACGTTTCCGTGGTGTTATGGAAAAATGCTCAATGTGTATCCAACGTATCCAGGCTGGTAAACTGAAAGCTAAAATTGAAAAACGCCCGCTTAAAGATGGCGAAATCAAAATGGCTTGTCAGCAAACATGTTCTGCCAACGCTATCGTATTCGGTAACAGGAATGATCCTAACTCGGAAGTTTCAAAAGCACTTGCAAGCGAAAGAACTTACTACGTGCTTGAAGAACTTAACGTACAGCCAGGTATTGGTTACCAGACAAAAGTTAGAAATATAATAGAAACTGAAGCTCAGGCATAAATTTTTATATACAGAGATTAAGATATATGGCATCTCATAGTGAATCAATAATAAGGGAACCGTTAATTACGGGTAAGGACATCACGTATGCAAAAATTACGAATGATGTATTACGCCCTGTAGAAAATATGCCGGGTAAAGCCTGGTGGATCGGCTTTAGTGTAGCCTCGCTTGGCGCCTCGCTTTGGGTTTTCGCAATCAGCTGGACCTTCTGGTTCGGTTTGGGCGAATGGGGCCTGAACAAAACAGTAGGATGGGCCTGGGACATTACCGGTTTCGTATGGTGGGTAGGTATCGGTCACGCCGGTACACTGATCTCGGCGGTATTGTTATTGTTCCGTCAAAATTGGCGTAACTCTATCAACCGCTCGGCCGAAGCGATGACAATCTTCGCGGTAATTTGTGCGGCTACTTATATCGCCGCTCACATGGGCCGCCCATGGATGGCCGTTTATTCATTACCGTTGCCAAACCAGTACGGTTCATTGTGGGTAAACTGGAACTCACCTCTGATCTGGGACGTATTTGCGATCTCAACATACTTCTCGGTTTCATTGGTATTCTGGTACACAGGTTTATTGCCTGATATCGCTACCATCCGTGACCGTGCACAAGGTATCCGCCGCCGTATCTATTCGGTATTGTCATTCGGCTGGACAGGTTCAGTTAAAACCTGGCAGCGTTTTGAAACAGTATCATTGATCCTGGCAGGTGTTTCAACCCCACTGGTACTTTCGGTACACACCATCGTATCAATGGACTTTGCAACTTCACTGGAACCAGGATGGCACACTACCATCTTCCCTCCATACTTCGTTGCGGGTGCGATCTTCTCGGGTTTCGCCATGGTACAAACCCTGTTGCTTATCGCACGTAAGGTTTTAGGCCTGGAAAACTACATTACCATGTTCCACATCGAATCGATGAACAAGATCATCATGTTAACAGGTTCGATAGTAGGTGTGGCTTACTTAACAGAGTTGTTCATCGCTTTCTACTCACAAAACGAGTATGAGCAATATGCTTTCGCAAACCGTATCGCCGGTCCGTACTGGTGGGCTTACTGGAGCATGATGACCTGTAACGTAATTACCCCGCAGTTGTTCTGGTTCAAAAAGATCCGTACCAACATTCCGTTGTCATGGGTACTGTCAATCGTGGTTAACATCGGTATGTGGTTTGAGCGTTTCGTAATTATCGTTACCTCGCTGCACCGCGACTTTATACCATCAAGCTGGGCTATGTTCTATCCAACCTGGGTTGACGTGAGCGTGTTCATCGGTTCAATCGGTGTGTTCTTTACCATGTTCCTGTTGTTCATCAGGGTATTACCTTCAGTGGCTATGGCCGAGGTGAAATTACTGTTGAAGAGCTCAAGCGAGCAGGCCAAGAAGAAACTTATGGACGAAGGCCATGTTGTACCTGCCGAAGCAGAATTTTACATCGCTTCGCTGGAGAAATTTGATAGTGTTGAACAGTCTGAATACTTAAAAGCATAATACTAATGAGTAGCACTAAATATATATTAGGCGTTTTTGATGATCCCGATGATATGATGCATGGGATTGATAAGCTGCAAAAGAACAGCGTACCTATTTATGACGTTTATACGCCTATGCCTATCCACGGTATTGAGGCTAAATTGAACATTAAGGATTCGCGTTTAGGTTATGCAGCATTTATGTTCGGTTGTTTGGGCGGTACCATTATGTTCAGCATGGTTTATTATATGCTTGTTCATGATTGGCCTATCAATATCGGTGGTAAAAACTTCTTTGCTATTCCGGATTTTATCCCGGTTACATTTGAGTGGACGGTATTATGGACCTCATTTGGTATGACCTTTACTTTCTTCTTCGCAAGTCACCTTTTCCCGGGCCGCGCGCCAAGGGTAATGGACCTGCGTGCAACTGATGATAAGTTTGTAATAGCAATCAATGCTAAAGGAAACATTTCTCACGATGATATAACTAATTTACTAAAAGAAGCGGGCGCTACAGAAGTTAAGCATAACGACAGAAAATATGTTAGCTATGAATAAAATTAAAATATTAGGAACAATTGTTACTATTATCGCTGCTTCGATAGTTTTTACATCGTGCAAGGATAAAAGGAGTACCGGCTGGGAGTATGCACCTAATATGTACGAGCATTTGGCATACGATCCGGATCAGAAAAATGATAATTTTAAAGATGGTAAAACCGCTCAGTTACCACCTGCCGGAACTATCCCGGTTGGCTTTACCAAATTTGATTATCCAAATACCAAAGAAGGTTATGAATTAGCCAGTGTTGAGGTTAAATCTGTACTGGCACAAACTCAGGCTAATTACGCCGAAGGTAAGATTTTGTTTGAGCACTTTTGCTCACCTTGCCATGGTGTTAACGGTCAGGGTGACGGTTTAGTGGTACAGCACGGTTATCCGGCTCCTCCATCATATTCAAAAGGCCAGTCATCACGCGGTGGTAACATGAAAGACCTTACAGACGGTAAAATTTATCATACCATTACTTACGGTGTAAATGCTATGGGTTCATACGCTTCTCAGCTTGCTCCCGAAGAACGCTGGAAAGTGATCATGTATGTTCACCATTTACAAACCTTATAAGAAAAAGATATTAATGAAGACTCATAATAATTTTGACGGGCAATACGAATTTGTCGGCAAAGCCAAAACATGGAGCTTAATATGCATCGTGATTGGTTTGGTTGCCATACTTGGTGGCTTTGCGCTTGGCTACGCTGAGCGTACCTTTGCCAACCTGTTGCTAATGACCTATTACTTTGCAGCGGTTTGTATGTGCGGTATTTTCTTTTGCGCCGTGCAATATGCAGCACAAGCTGGTTGGTCTGCATCAATGATCAGGATTCCACAAGCTTTTGGTAAAGTTTTGCCGATAGCAGCAATTACTCTTATTGTGGTAGTTATCGCAGGGTTTTCATTAACACATACAGTAACCAATGAAGAAGGTAAGCAGGTTGTAGCTCCTTACCTGTACAAAATTTGGGCTGCTGCCGGTGTTACTGATCCTCATAACGAAAATTACAACGCCATTATAGCTGGCAAAGCCGGTTACATGAATAAAGTTGGATTTATAATCCGTTTAATTTGCTTCCTTGGTTCATATTGCATATTTGGTCGTTTATTGGCTAAATATTCAGAAGCGGAAGATGATTTGGGCGGCATGTTCTACTACAAAAAGAGCTTTAACATGTCATGCTTATTCCTGGTGATCTTTGGTTTTACTACACCAATATACGCTTTCGATACCATCATGTCATTAGAAGCAGAATGGTTCTCAACTATGTTTGGTTGGTATAACTTCGCAGCAATGTGGGTTAGCGGTTTATCTGTTATTACACTTACATTAATCAGGTTAAAACGTATTGGTTACTTTGAATGGGTTTCAGAAGATCATATGCATAGCTTAACCAAGTTTATCTTCGGTTTCTCTATCTTCTGGACTTACGTATGGTTTGCTCAGTTCTTGTTGATTTACTATGCTAACATGCCTGAGGAAACAGTTTACTTCTTTAAACGCTGGGAGCCTGAGTTTAAACCTTGGTTCTGGATCAACATCGTAGTAAATTTCCTTACTCCTTTATTAGTGTTGATGTCACGTGACTCTAAACGTATCTATCGTACTGTTGAGATTATGTGTATTATCCTGATTGTTGGTCACTGGTTAGATTACTTTATGATGATCATGCCTGGTACAGTTGGCCCAACTTCATCGTGGTTAACTGAGATTGGCCCGATTGAGATAGGCGTGTTCTTAGGTTTCGGAGGTTTATTTACCTTCACTGCGATGACAGCTTTAACCAAGTTCAAATCGTTAGTTCCTAAAAAACACCCGTTCTTACAGGAAAGCCTTCATCATCACATATAATAATTATTACATTTGCACCATATACAGAATACCAAACAGCTTACTAAAATGGGATTCAGAAAACTAATAAATTCTAAAAAACTACTATCGTTCTTCGCTGCGTTTATGCTCCTGGGCACAAACCTGCTGATGGCGCAAACTGCGGCAGGTGCTGCTCCGGGCCAGGAAGAGGCCCCTAAGGTTGACTGGACCGGGATTGCGTATTATGTGCTTATATTTTTCCTGATCTGCTTAGGCGTTGCCATTGTTGGTAAAATCCTCAAGATCTACGATCTTACTTTAAAGATGCAAGGCAAAAAAGGCATTAAGTGGAATACCGTGATGGCTGTAATTTGTATTGTTTTCCTTTTTGTAGGTTTATACGGTGCTTACTGGTCATTTACCGAACAGGGCAGTATGACATTACCTGAAGCCGCTTCGGCCCATGGCGTTAAAATAGATGAGATGTTTACAGTCACTACTGTTTTAACAATGATAGTATTTTTTGTTACCCAGATCCTGCTGTTTACATTCCTGTTCCAATACCGTCATTCTGATAAACGTCGTGCACACTTCCTGCCTCACAATAATACCATTGAGAAAGTTTGGACAATTGCACCAGCCATCGTTCTGACTATCCTGGTTGTGTTTGGTTTCTTTACCTGGCAGAAGATCATGAACAGCGAAAATCTTAAAGATGATATCAATATCGATGTAACCGGTCACCAGTTTGCCTGGGAATTGCGTTACCCTGGTAAAGATGGTGTATTAGGCCCCAAAGATTTCCGTTTGGTTACAGGCGCTAACTTGTTAGGTGTTAACTTTAAAAAGAAAAGCAGTTTTGATGACTTGAAGGTTGATACTATGTATCTGCCGGTTAACAAATCAATCAGGCTGAATATCCTTGCACAGGACGTGATCCATAGCGTTTATATGCCCCACTTCAGGGTTCAGTTGAATGCGGTACCTGGTTTACCAACCTTCTTTAAATTTACCCCGACTATTACTACCGCAGAAATGCGTACCAAATTAGACGACCCTAAATTTGAATATACCCTTTACTGCAACAAAATATGCGGTGGAAGCCATTACAACATGCAAAAAGTTGTACGTGTTGTTTCTGAAGCCGAATATCAGTCATGGCTGTCAAGGCAAAAGCCTTACCTCAATGATGCTTTAAGAAAAGAGCTTCATTTTGCGGCAGCAAACAACGAGCAAAGCGGTGCTTCAACAAATAGGTTAGCGTTAAATAATTAATAAAGATAAGAAATAGAGATATGTCAACATTAGCAGTTCACGACCACGCAGGAGCCCACCACGACGAACACGGTCACGAACACCATCATGACCAATCATTCCTGTCTAAATATGTATTTAGCATGGACCACAAGATGATTGCCAAGCAATTCCTGATTACAGGTATTACGATGGCGGTTATCGCAATGATTTTGTCAATCCTGTTTAGGATCCAGCTTGCTTACCCTGATAAAACATTCCCGCTGTTAACAACTTTGTTAGGTCGTTTTGCGCCTAACGGTCGTATCAGCCCCGATTTTTACCTTGCTTTGGTTACCATACACGGTACTATCATGGTATTCTTCGTACTAACTGCCGGGTTGAGCGGTACTTTTGCCAACTTATTAATTCCATTGCAGGTAGGTGCACGTGATATGGCTTCGCCTTTCATGAACATGCTTTCATACTGGTTCTTCTTTTTAGCCAGCGTTATCATGTTGTCATCTTTCTTTGTACAAAAAGGCCCTGCCAGCGGTGGCTGGACAATCTATCCGCCATTATCTGCATTGCCAAAAGCAATGCCGGGTTCAGGCGAGGGTATGACCCTTTGGCTGATCAGTATGGTACTGTTCGTTGCATCATCATTAATGGGTGGTATCAACTACGTAAGTACTGTATTAAACATGCGTACAAAAGGCATGGACCTTTGGAAAATGCCATTAACTATCTGGGCTTTATTCCTTACTGCTATATTAGGTATCCTTGCATTCCCGGTTTTAGTTGCTGGTGTAGTATTGTTGATATTTGACCGCAGTGTTGGTACAAGCTTCTATTTATCTGATATCGTATTAAACGGCGTACAGCAACCATTTGAAGGTGGTAGCCCGATCCTGTTCCAGCACTTGTTCTGGTTCCTTGGTCACCCGGAAGTATATATCGTTATTATGCCTGCGATGGGTATCTCATCTGAGGTAATGTCGGTAAACTCACGTAAACCAATCTTTGGTTACCACGCGATGGTTTACTCTCTAATCGGTATCACGGTATTATCGTTTATCGTATGGGGCCACCACATGTTTGTTACAGGTATGAATCCATTCCTGGGTGGTGTGTTCATGATCACTACGTTGATCATTGCGGTTCCATCGGCAGTAAAGACATTTAACTGGTTAGCTACGCTTTGGCGCGGTAACATCAGGTTTACACCTGCTATGCTGTTCGCTATCGGTATGGTATCGTTCTTCATCTCTGGTGGTTTAACAGGTATCTTCCTGGGTAACGCTACTTTGGATATCAACTTACATGATACTTACTTTGTGGTTGCCCACTTCCACCTCGTAATGGGTTCGGCTGCTATATTTGGTATGCTTGCAGGTGTTTACCACTGGTTCCCTAAAATGTTCGGCCGCATGATGGACGAGAAATTAGGTTACCTGCACTTCTGGTTAACATTTATCTGTGCTTACCTGGTATTCTTCCCAATGCACTTTATGGGTCTTGACGGTGTTCCACGTAGATATTATGCCTTCACCGAATTTGCTTCAATGCAAAAATGGTTAACTATCAACACATTTGTTACCTGGGCTGCTATTATTGCTGCACTTACACAGTTTGGTTTCCTTTATAACTTCTTTGTATCAATCTTTAAAGGACAAAAAGCAACTCAAAACCCATGGGAGTCAAATACATTGGAGTGGACTACTCCTGTTGAGCACTTACACGGCAACTGGCCGGGCGAAATTCCAACCGTTTACCGTTGGCCATATGATTACAGCAAACCAGGTGCAGAAGAGGATTACATCCCTCAAACTGTTCCTTACTCGCAAACTATGAGCTCAAACCTTCCGCATGATTTCGAAGATAATCCTGCAGGTTTGGAAGAACTAAACAAGTTTACAAGTACACTGAAAGCAAACGAACAAGTAAAATAATTTAATACTTATCTGATCTTTTAGGGTACCGGTTAAGTCTTAAGTCGGAAGTTTTGAGTCCTAAGTTAAGCAGCTTTGAACTTAAAACTTAGAACTTCCGACTTAATAAGGTACCCTAAATTTTTAGAAACATTTAAATGAGCACAGCCGCAAAAAATAGGTTTCAAAAGATCAATATTACAACCATTGTTCTGCTCTTTGTTTTGATTCTTGCCGGTGGTGTTGTGCGTAGCTCAGGTTCAGGTATGGGATGCCCCGACTGGCCAAAATGCTTCGGAAGGTATATTCCACCTGCTGATGTAACTGATCTTCCAAAAGATTATAAGCAAAAGTATGTAGCCAAACGCGTGGAAAAGAACCAGCGTTTTGCAAAGACACTTGATGTGTTTGGTTATAGCGATCTGGCGAAGCGCATCCGCGAAGACCGTTCTATCCTTGTGCCTGAAGAGTTTAACGCGGGCAAAACATGGACTGAGTATATCAATCGCCTAATTGGTGCTTTATCTGGCTTTTTTCTTTTGCTTTCGGTTGTTTTTTCATTCAGCTACTGGAAAACGGATAAGAGGATAGCCATCCTGAGTATTTTTAATCTGGTGCTTGTGGGGTTTCAGGCGTGGTTAGGCTCAATCGTGGTATCTACCAATTTGATTGCCTGGATTGTTACCGTACACATGCTTTTAGCGCTGGCTATCTTAGCTATTTGTATTTACACTTATCATGTAGCGCGGATTTCGGGTAAAAGTACTTCAGGATCGTCACCTTTGGTTTACGTTATAACGCTTGCTGCGCTGTTTGTAAGTATTCTGCAAATTGCTTTCGGAACCGAGGTACGTGAGAAAATAGATGCGGTTGCCAATCATTTTCAGGGAGGTTACCGTAAAGATTGGATCACTAATGCCGGCGAGATATTTCAACATCACAGGGATATAGCCATTTTGGTGTTGATATTGAACGTTGCTTTGTTTGCTTTGATCCGTAAAGGCTTTAACAGGCATTCTATTCAGCAGCAGCTGATGAGTTTTACATTTTTAATGATCACGTTGCAGATAGTTACCGGGATCTTGTTATCATATCTCGCATTGCCGCCTGTTGCCCAGGCTGCACATATTGTATTGGCGAGTTTAATATTTGGGGCACAGTTTTATTTGCTTTTGAATTTATTTCAGGGTGTTAAGGGTAGGGAGGTAAGCAGATGAAATGGGCTGATTTTTCAAAATTGATCAAAACAAGACTTACTACCTTGGTGGTATTTTCGGCGTCGATATCATTTTTAATCGGATGTCGCGCAAATGGCCATATTGTTTGGATTGATTGGGTAAAGCTTATTATAGGTGGTTTCCTGGTTACATCGGCAGCCAATGCCTTTAACGAAATCATCGAAAAAGATTTGGATAGGCTGATGAAGCGTACTATGGACAGGCCAATCCCTTCAGGTAAAATGACCACGGGGCAGGCATTAGTATTAGGTTTAGGCATGGGCATGGCCGGCACTTACTTGTTAGGCAGCTTAAACCTGTTAACCGGCTTACTATCTGTATTTTCGATTTTATTGTATGCATTTGCGTATACGCCTTTGAAACGCAAATCGGGTATTGCAGCAGTTTTTGTTGGCGCTATCCCCGGAGCATTGCCGCCGCTTATAGGCTATGTAGCTGCGCAGGTTCACGGTAGGATAGACGAAATAGCTTTAATCTTATTCTCTATCCAGTTTATCTGGCAGTTTGTTCATTTCTGGGCTATTGCCTGGGTTTTGGATGATGATTACAAGCTCGCAGGTTTTCGCTTGTTGCCGTCAGGTAAAAGAGATTTAACAAGTGCGGTAATTACGTTTATATTTGCCATCGTTTTAGTACCCGTAAGTTTATTGCCAACCTTTTACGGTTATGGTGGTTACTGGGTAGGCGGTGTATCGCTGATATGCAGCTTAATATTTTTATATCAGTCATTTATGCTGTTACGTACCCGGCAAATACCCGAGGCTCGTAAATTAATGTTCGGCTCGTTTTTTTACCTGCCGGTAGTTCAGATAATGTTTTTAGTAGATTTTATAGTTAAGTGAGATGATGGCAAGGATGGAACAAGATAACGACAGGCTGAACCTTGGTGCCAAAAAGTTTAATATGTGGATCTTCATATTCACATCATTTATGCTTTTTGCAGCTTTTACCAGCGGCTTTATCGTTTATTCGGGAGGCAGCGGGCACGGTTTAAATGTGATCATGCCGCAGTCGTTTTTGTATAGCACTATTGTTATAGTGTTAAGCAGCGGCTCGTTGTTTTTAGCGTCAAAGGCTGCCAAGGCGTTGCAGTTTGACAAACAGAAGCTGTATTTATGGATCACATTGGGCTTAGGGCTGGCTTTTTTTGCCTTACAGATCTATGCCTGCTATGTGTTAACCTTCAAAATGCAGATCTATTTTGTTGATCCTAATGCTTCACGCTCCTTTGTTTATGTTTTTGTTGGCGCGCATTTGGTACACATTTTTGCGGCGCTGTTATTGCTAATAAATACACTTATAGGTACATACCGTAATATCCCCCAGGTAAAGAATATGTTTAAGATGGAATTAACTTCCATTTTCTGGCATTTTCTCGATATTATATGGATTTATCTCTATGTTTTTTTACTTTTGAATCATAATTAATACACCCATAGATTAGTACAGATGAGTACAACAGTTTCACAAATTGACGAAGTAAAAACTTCGCCCTGGTCGGGAGGAAGATCCCCGTTCAACGTGGAGTACGGAAAAATAATGATGTGGTTTTTCCTCCTTTCGGATGCATTTACCTTTTCATCGTTATTGATAGCTTACGGTTCATTGCGTTTCAGCGCAAGCGTATGGCCAGGTGCGGATAAGGTTTTTCAATCAGTACCCGGATTAGTTGATCACGGTGCACCATTGGTGTTTGTGGGTTTAATGACCTTCATCCTCATTGCAAGTTCTGTTACTATGGTATTGGCTGTAGAGGCGGGCCATCGTAATGCTAAAAAAGAGGTAGTAGGTTGGATGATAGCTACAGTGATAGGCGGTTTCATGTTCCTTGGTTGCCAGGCTTTGGAATGGGGACATTTACACCATGAAGGTTTCTGGTGGGGAAGTGTTCCGCCTGCCGAAGAACTTAAAAAGTTATTTACCGGCGGCACCGAAGCTGTGCAACATATGACTTCGCAGGAGTTTGCTAACTTGTTCTTTACCATCACAGGTTTCCACGGTTTCCACGTATTTACAGGTGTTATTATCAACATTATTATTACAGTAAACGTGTTAATGGGCACATACGAAAAACGAGGCAGTTATTTAATGGTTGAAAAGGTTGGTTTGTACTGGCACTTTGTAGACCTTGTTTGGGTATTCGTATTTACATTCTTTTACTTAGTTTAAAAATATTTATCATATGTCAGCAGAATCGCACGAAATTCATCACGATGGTGATCATGAAACCATGAGCAGAAAGCGGATATGGCAGGTTGCAGGTATCTTAACTGTTATTACCTGTATCGAATTCTTTATCGCGCTTGTATGTGTGCCTAAAGGAATTCTTCCGATACAGTATGCCAATCCTGTATATATCGTTTTAACCTTGCTTAAAGCATTTTATATAGTTGCATATTTCATGCACTTGAAGTTTGAGAAAATGGGTCTCATATTGTCAATAGCAATTCCGGTAATATTTATAATCGGTTTAATCCTGGTACTTACAAACGAAAGCCACCACTGGGTTGACCTGAGGTAATGAACAAGGCTTCTATATTAAAAAAGATCCTGATCCTGGTACTCATATTAGCGGTACCGGGATTTTTATATTATTTACTTACCGCTAAAGGTAAAAACAGGTATAAGCCCCTCGCTGTTTTTGGGCCAAAGGTGGTTGCCAAAACAGGGCATAAATTTCACGGCAAGTACATTCCTGATACCATTTACCACACCATTCCTGATTTTAAACTTACCGATCAGGAAGGAAAGCCGGTTACACTGAACACACTGAAAGGAAAGATTTTTGTAGTTAATTTCTTTTACGCTAACTGCCCTACGGTTTGTCAAACCATCAACAAAAACATGAGCTGGCTGGTGGGTACGTATTACAAAAACAAGATGGTTTACTTTTTAACCATCACAGTTGATCCGGAACATGATACTCAGGAAGTATTAAACAAATACCTGCAAACATTTAAGCCCGAATCAAACCGCTGGCTGATGTGCAGTGGCGATACTTCATCGGTTTACAACTTTGCCCGTAATGGGCTGTTTGTAAATGCTGCAAAAGCCGGTAGCGACTTTGTTTACAGCGATGATTTTGTACTGGTTGATCAGGAACACCGGATTCGTGGATATTACAAAGCAGCGGTAACACCAGAGGTAAACCGCCTTAACGATGAGATAAAAGTGTTGATAGCCGAAGAGCTTCGTAAAGTTGATAAGCCGTTATATTAATTTGCCATGAGTGATAAATTTATAATCCGCTTTGTTGCGGGTGTTACCATATTTGTAATTGCAGTAGTTGTTTTGTTAAACAGACACCTGATCCCGGGCCCGGCTGTGGCTCCTGCTTTTACACCTTACCTGCCGATGCTTAATGCTGTACTTAACGGCACTTGTACCTTATTGCTTCTTTTGTCGTTATATCAAATTAAACAAGGGAATATAACACTGCATAAAAAACTTAACATTATTACGTTCTGTTTATCATCGTTATTCCTCGTATCGTATATCCTGTTTCATTACCTGATGCGTAACGAGATCGTTTACGGAGATCTTAACGGCGATGGGCAGTTGTCAGCAGCAGAAAGGACATCTGCAGGTTCTTTAAGGACAATATACTTAACCATTCTGACGCCCCATATTATACTTGCAGCAGCTGTTTTACCGTTAATATTATTGAGCTTTTACCGCGGGCTGCAAATGCAGGTTGAAAAGCACCGTAAGCTGGTGCGCTGGGCATTCCCGATATGGCTGTACGTTACTGCGAGCGGTGTGGTGGTTTACTTAATGATCCGCCCGTTTTATCATTTTTAATTTATAATTGGTTAAATTTGTTCTTATGAAACAAGGTTTTAAAGTTATCCTTTTTGTACTGGCCCTTGGCCTTATGCTAATTGCCCGTGAACCTGTAAAAGCTCAGTGCGCACAATGCGCTGCTACTGTCGAAACCAACGCTCAAAGCGGTAGTTCAAAAACAAGGGGTTTAAATAACGGGATCCTGTTTTTATTGGGCGCTCCTTATTTTGCTGCTGCATTAGGTGGCTACATCTGGTATAAAAAATACCGCCGTAAAGATGTTAAGCTTGAGATGCGCGGCGAAAAACTTAATCTGAATTAATAAGCAACTGCGGGTATTATTTGCCGCTTTTGTAACCTTATAAGATACTTATCGTGTCGCAAACACCAAAGTCATGGGCTATGCTTAAATGTAAATGTCCGCGCTGCAGGCGCGGCGATATGTTTAAGGGTAGCCCTTACAGTTTCTCCAATAAAATAAATCTTAACTGCCCTCATTGTGGTCTTTTCTTTGAGATTGAGCCCGGTTATTTTTATGCCGCCATGTACGTTAGCTATGCACTAAATGTGGGCGAGGCCCTCGGCATTGCCTGGCTTACTTATTTGGTTACCCATAACCAGGATTCGCCATGGTTATATCTTGGCGCTATAATTTTAGGCTGTTTTGTACTTGCTCCTGTAAATTTCAGATATTCGCGTGTGTTTTTGTTGTATTGGTTATCACCCAAGATACATTACCAAAGCTATTTAGATACCGATGATATACCAGGAAAGTATTGATTTTTTAAAAGATCTCGCCGAAAATAATAACCGCGAATGGTTTGCCGCCAATAAAAAGCGTTACGATAAAGCCCGCGAAAATGTAATTGATTTTACAACGAAGGTGCTTGACAGCGTTCGTAAGATTGAGGCATGCATGGACGAGAACCTTGATGCCAAAAAATGTGTGATGCGCATTTACCGCGACATCCGCTTCAGTAAAAATAAAGCACCTTACAAAAATAACTTTGGGGTAAGTATGCCAATCTCGGGCTTAAAAGGTGGCGGTGTGGAATATTATCTGCATATCCAACCGGGTAATTCATTTATCGGCGGCGGATACTGGATGCCCGAAGCGCCGCATCTGAAAGCCATCCGCCAGGAAATAGATTATAACGCTGACGATCTGAAAAAGATCATCGATGATAAGGCGTTTGTTAAGCTATTCGGCGATTTCAGGAAGCAGGAGCAACTTAAGTCGGTACCCAAAGGATATGAACCCGACAATGAAAATATCGACCTGCTGAAGCTTAAAAGCTTTGTAGCCTGGCATAAGCTGGAAGATAAAGAGCTAACGGCTCCTGGTGCGGAAAAGTTGGTTGCTGATGTATGCAGCATGATCCATCCGCTTAATGTATTTTTGAAGAACGCCCTTTCTTAATTCGATATAACCCCTTAATAACTATGAAAATTAGATATGCATTTTTAGCCGCTGCTGTATGTTTCACAATGTACTCATGCAAGGTAATGTCTCCAAAAGCATACAAAAGCCTTGTTGCCGAACGTGACTCTTTAGCTAACCGCACAACAAACCTTGAAGGAGAGCTTGCACAACTGCAGGCAGATACAGCCCGCCTGCACAACCAGCTTGCCGATCTGCGCAAAAACAACAGTGTATTAAACAGCAACCTGGATGCAACATCATCAAAAGCTAACGAATTGGCCGCCCAAACCTCAAGACTGGCCGCTGATTTGAAAAAACGTGAAGCTCGTTTAAAGGAAGTAGAAGATATTTTAAAGAAACGCGATGAGGCTACTAATGCATTGAAAGATAAATTGCAGAAGGCATTATTAGGCTTTCAGCAAAGCGGTTTAACAGTAGATATCAGAAATGGCAAGGTTTATGTATCATTAGCTGATAAGTTATTGTTCCCTTCGGGCAGTATCATTATTGATGAGAAGGGTAAGGCTGCGTTGAAGCAATTAGCGGTGGTAGTAAACAAGGAACCAGATATCAATATGGCGGTTGAAGGTCATACGGATGATAAGAAAGTAAAAAACCTTGGCCAGATCAAAGATAACTGGGATTTGAGCGTTTTACGCGCTACCTCGGTAACCCGCTACCTTACCGAAACTGAAGGTGTTGACCCGCACAGGCTTACCGCGACAGGTAAGAGTGAGTTCCAGCCGGTAGATGCCTCCGGCACCGACGAAGCCCGCGCAAAGAACAGGCGAATAGAGATCGTGCTTACCCCTAAGCTCGATGAGTTATATAACCTGATCACTAAGTAATAATGAAAGGCTCCCGGATAACCACCGGGAGCTTTTTTGTTATTTGTTTGAGCTGTTTTGTTGTAGAGACGCATGTGATGCGCCTCTACAGTCAAAAAAATAACATTTACACAAGTCCAAAATAAAATTTGCAATTATATAAGCACTTATATAAATTGCATTATGAATTTATATCAAAGCCTCGGGCATCTGGTTTTGGGCAGCCGTTTGAGGCGGCTGAGTGAAGCTTTTTTGGCCGAAATTAATCGTGCTTATCAAACCGCGGGTATCGATTTTGATGCCAGCTGGTTTCCCGTGTTTTATTTACTGTCAAGGAATGATGCTTTATCTATCAAAGAATTAAGCGAACAGATAGAGGTTTCACATCCTGCTGCCAGTCAGCTGATCACTAACCTGAAAAAAAGAGGACTTGTAAGTACTGATACCTGTAGCGACGATGGCAGGCGGCAACTGGTTACCCTTACAGCCGAAGGGCGTGAGTTACTAAAGCAGGTAGTACCGGTTTGGGATGCTATCAGCCTGTCGATGGTCGAACTTGTTGCTAAAGACGAAGCGGCGAAACAATTACTGCCGGCCATAAGCGCGCTTGAAAATACTTTCCGCCAAACTAAACTGGCCGATAACATCGTTGAAAAACTGAATACCAATTTAAAACCCGCCGGCAATGACTGATAAATTTAATTACGGCACCGACCATCTTACAATAGGTATTTGTCTTGATATAGCAGCGGGCAAAACCAAAGGCATCATTAACAAAGAAGCCGCCGACATGATCAAATCTTCATGGCGCGAGGTGGAAAAAATTGTGCATAGCCATCATCCGGTTTACGGCATTAATACCGGCTTTGGCCCGCTTTGCGATACCCGGATTTCGGAAGAAGATACCAGTTTGCTGCAAAGCAATATCCTCAAAAGCCATAGCGTAGGTGTCGGAAAACCCATCCCGCAGGAAATTGCCAAACTCATGATGATTACCAAAGTGCAGGCTTTGGCACAAGGCTATTCGGGTATTGCGCTTGCAACGCTTGAACGGATCATCTGGCATATCGATAATGATATTATCCCGGTAGTTCCCGAAAAAGGTTCGGTTGGGGCTTCCGGTGACCTGGCACCCTTATCGCACCTGTTTTTACCATTAATTGGTTTGGGAGAAGTATTTGAGAATGGCGGGAGGATACCGGCCGGAGAACTTTTAAAGAAGCACGGTTTACAGCCGTTATCCCTTGGCCCTAAAGAAGGCCTTGCCCTTATCAATGGCACACAGTTTATCCTGGCTTTTGCAGCCAAGGCTGTACAACGCCTGGATGATGTTCTGAACCGTGCCGACCTCATCGGTGCCATGTCATTAGAGGGATTGATGGGCTCTATCCGTCCTTTTGATGAGCGGCTGCACCAGATCAGGCCTTTTAAAGGTACAAGGATGGTAGCCCATCGCCTGTTTACTTTGCTTGAGGGATCAGAAATCAATTCGTCGCACATCAATTGTGACAGGGTGCAGGACCCATATTCGTTGCGCTGTATGCCGCAGGTGCACGGTGCATCACGTAATGCATGGCTGCATTTGAAAGAACTTACCGAAATAGAGCTCAATTCGGTTACCGATAACCCGGTTATTTTTAATGCCGATGATACCATTAGCGGGGGCAATTTTCATGGACAGCCACTTGCTTTGCCGCTTGATTATGCAACCACAGCAGCAGCCGAAATTGGTAACATTGCCGACAGGCGCTGCTACCTGATGAGCGAAGGTCGTTACGGTTTGCCCAAACTGCTTACGCATGATGCCGGGCTTAATTCGGGCTTGATGATTCCGCAGTATACCACTGCCGCCCTCGTTACCGAAAATAAAACCCTCTGTTTCCCCGCCAGTGCCGATAGTGTGCCAACCTCACTTGGGCAGGAAGATCATGTATCCATGGGTTCTATAAGCGGGCGCAAGTTACACCAGGTGATAGATAATATTGAATACATTCAGGCTATTGAACTGCTTTACGCGGCGCAGGCTATGGATTTCCGCAGGCCGCTAAAATCGACGCCGGTTATTGAGGCTTGCCATCAATTGGTAAGGCAGCATGTAGCTTTTATACAGGACGACCGTGTTTTTGCCGATGATATTAACAGCCTCCATAAACTGATTACCGATGGCTCCCTGCTGAAAACCGCAGGCGAAGCCGCTATTGCTCACCAAATTGATTTAAGTCATGACGAGTTCGGAATTTATTAAAACCTACGCTAACCACCCGGTGTATAAAGCGCCGCGTGGGATGCAGCTTCATGCTAAAAGCTGGCAAACCGAGGCTCCGCTCAGGATGCTGCTTAACAACCTTGATGGCCAGGTAGCCGAAAATCCCGATGAACTCGTGGTTTACGGTGGTATCGGTCAGGCTGCCCGTAACCCGGAGGCGCTCCGCAAAATTATTGAGTTGCTGCTGGAGTTGGATGAGTATCATTCATTGCTGATCCAGTCGGGTAAGCCGATTGGGATCATCCGGAGCCATCCCGAAGCGCCAAGGGTTTTGATAGCCAACAGTAACCTGGTGCCGGCATGGGCCAACTGGGAGCATTTTAATGAACTGCGCGAAAAAGGGCTGATGATGTACGGGCAGATGACCGCCGGCAGCTGGATCTATATAGGTACGCAGGGCATTTTGCAAGGCACCTATGAAACCTTTGTGGAATGTGGTAACCAACATTTCAAGAGCAACCTGGCCGGAAAACTCATTGTAAGTGCCGGTTTAGGAGGAATGGGCGGCGCTCAGCCATTGGCTGCAACCATGGCCGGTGCCGTGTTTTTAGGCGCCGATGTGGATGCGTCACGGATCCAAAAGCGGGTTGATACGAAATATATCGACAGGATGACGGATTCGTATCATGAAGCTATCGCCTGGGTAAAAGAAGCCATCGCCAAAAAGGAGCCGCTTTCGGTGGGATTAGTAAGCGATGCCGGTGATTTGCTCGAAAAACTATTGAAAGATAATATCATCCCTGATATGCTTACTGATCAAACTTCGGCACATGATCCGTTGAACGGCTATATTCCCAATGGTTTGTCACTAGATGCTGCCGCTGCTTTGAGGAAAAACGATGCGGTTGAATATAAACGGCTTTCGCTGAAAAGTATGGCAAGGCATGTGAGTTTGATGCTGGATCTGCAAAGTAAAGGGGCTATCACTTTCGATTATGGTAACAACCTGCGCGAGTTTGCGCGGCAGGGTGGCGAAGCTGATGCTTTTAACTTTCCGGGTTTTACGCCGGCTTATATCCGTCCGCTGTTTTGCGAGGGTAAAGGTCCGTTCAGGTGGGTAGCGTTATCCGGCGATCCGGAGGATATTTATGCTACCGATCAGGCGCTGATCGAAGCTTTTCCCGAAAATAAACCTTTGATTACCTGGCTTAAAAAAGCTCGGGAGAAAATTGCTTTTCAGGGCCTGCCTGCCCGCATCTGCTGGCTTGGGATGGGCGAACGTGAAAAAGCCGGACTGATATTTAACGAACTGGTGGCATCCGGCAAAGTAAAAGGCCCGATAGTAATTGGTCGCGACCACCTGGACTGTGGTTCAGTAGCATCGCCCAACCGGGAAACGGAAGCCATGTTAGATGGCTCGGACGCGGTATCCGACTGGCCGTTGCTTAACCTGATGGCCAATGCATCAGGCGGCGCAACCTGGATCTCGTTCCATCATGGCGGCGGGGTAGGCATGGGCTATTCTCAGCACGCCGGCATGGTGGTACTGGCCGACGGCAGCCATCGCGCAGCAACTTGCCTGAAACGGGTATTACATAACGACCCGGCTATGGGTATTTTTAGGCATACTGATGCCGGATATGATAAAGCTGCCGAATGGGCGGATAAGTTTGGGTTGAGAGCTTAAAGCAAAAGTCAAAGACTCAAAGCTTTTATCGAAATATTGTTTATGTCTTCATTTGGTTAAGGAAGCTTTATGCTTTCAGCCTTTTGCATTCAGCTTAAAAAGATGAAAAAACTAATAGGTCCATTCACTCAAATACTGCCTTTAACAGGCTTGCCGCTTAAAGGCGCGCTGAAGGATGAGCAATTGCAGATTGTTACCAACGGCGGCGTATTGGTTGAAGATTGCCTTATATTAGCTGTTGATGATTTTGAAAAGCTCCGTAAAAACCACCCGTCGGTGCAAATAGAAGAAATAACCGGCGATCAGATCTTGCTGCCTGGCTTTGTGGATTGCCATACGCATATCTGTTTTGCAGGTAGCCGGGCTAAGGATTATGCCATGCGCAATGCCGGTAAAAGCTATCTGGAAATTGCAGCCTCGGGCGGCGGGATCTGGGATTCAGTTACACAAACCAGCGCAGCTACCGAAACTGAATTAAGCAGTTTAATGACGAAACGGATAGCCCGTCATTTGGCAGAGGGGGTAACAACTATTGAAATCAAAAGCGGTTACGGATTGTCGCCCACTGAAGAACTCAAACAGCTAAAGGCTATTCGTCAGGCTGGTAATAAAACTCATGCTCATATTGTGCCAACCTGTCTCGCCGCGCACATTAAACCTAAAGATTTTGATGGTGACGGAAATGAATATCTGAAATATTTGCTGAATGAGCTGTTGCCGAAGATAAAGCAACAGGATTTGGCCAACCGGGTGGATGTTTTTATTGAGCAAAGCGCTTTCAATACCAGCGATGCCCTATTTTATTTAAGCAGGGCCAAGCAGATGGGATTTGAGGCTACCGTTCATGCCGATCAGTTTACAACCGGAGGTAGCGAAGTTGCAGTTAAAGCAAGGGCAGCCTCAGCGGATCATCTGGAAGCGAGCGGCGATTATGAGATAAAATTATTAGCCAATTCAGATACTGTTGCTGTAACTTTACCCGGCGCCTCGTTAGGCTTGGGAATGGGATATGCCCCTGCCCGGAAACTGCTTGATGCCGCAGCCTGCCTCGCCATTGCCAGCGACTGGAACCCCGGTTCGGCTCCAATGGGCGATCTGCTGATGCAGGCGTCGGTAATGGCGGCGGCTGAGAAATTAAACACGGCCGAAGTTTTCGCGGGTTTAACTTATCGCGCGGCACAGGCATTAAAACTAAATGATCGCGGTGTATTAACCAAAGGTAAGCTTGCCGATATGCAGGCCTATCCATGTAATGATTACCGTGAGATCTTATACCAACAGGGAAAACTAAAACCAGCCCAAGTTTGGACGGCAGAGAATAACGATTAAGCAAGTTTTGCAACTTGCTTAGCTACCAATGAACCATTGAACTAATGAACCAATGACCAAATTAATAGAATGCGTACCCAATTTTAGCGAAGGTGTTAACCTCGATATCATTAAACAGATAACAGATGCAGTTGAATCTGTTGAGGGGGTAAGACTACTCAATGTTGATCCGGGAAAGGCGACTAACCGTACCGTGGTAACTTTTGTGGGCGAACCGGAAAAAGTGATTGAAGCCGCCTATCGTGCCATAAAAAAAGCAGGCGAACTGATTGATATGAGCAGGCAAAAAGGCGAACACCCAAGGATGGGCGCAACAGATGTTTGCCCGCTGATACCGATCAGTAATATTACGATGGAGGAAACTGCGGAATATGCTAAGCAATTGGCCAAACGTGTAGGTGATGAATTGCAGATCCCGGTTTATTTGTATGAGGCTGCGCAGCCTAACAAAAGCCGGAGTAACCTCTCGGTGATCCGCGCAGGGGAGTATGAGGGTTTTTTCAAGAAGATCAAACAACCCGAGTGGGCACCCGATTTCGGTCCGGCGGAGAACGATGTTAAGCGCGGGGCAACTGTAATTGGGGCACGTGATTTTTTAGTTGCTTATAACGTTAACCTGAATACTACTTCTGTCCGCAGGGCAAATTCTATCGCTTTTGACGTGCGTGAAGCCGGCCGTACCCTGCGCGAAGGGGACCCAATCAACGGTAAAATAGTATATGACGAACATGGCAAAGCCAAAACCATTCCGGGTTCGTTGAAATCTGTAAAAGCTATCGGCTGGTACATTGAGGAATATGGCGTTGCCCAGATCTCGATGAATTTGACCAATATCAATGTTACCCCGGTTCATAAAGCTTTTGACGAAGTGTGCGATAAAGCTGCTGCACGCGGCATCAGGGTAACCGGCAGTGAGCTGGTGGGATTGATCCCATTGAAAGCGATGCTTGATGCAGGCAAATACTTTTTAGAGAAACAGCAGCGATCTACAGGAGTAAGCGAAAAAGAACTTATCAGCATAGCCATCAAATCAATGGGGCTTGATGAACTTTCACCCTTTAAACCCGAACAACGGATCATTGAATATTTGCTGAAAGATAAAGCCGACAGCAAACTTATTAACATGAGCCTTACCGATCTGGCCGATGAAACTGCCAGCGAAAGCCCGGCACCGGGTGGTGGCTCGATCTCGGCAGCTGTTGGTGCTTTAGGAGCGTCGCTGGCTACTATGGTGGCTAACCTGAGCTCGCATAAAAAAGGATGGGACAACCGCTGGCAGGAGTTTAGCGACTGGGCGCAAAAAGGCCAGCAATTTAAAAATGAGCTGTTAGCATTGGTTGATCAGGATACCACAGCCTTTAACCAGATCATGCAGGCGTTCTCTC
Source organism: Mucilaginibacter sp. SG538B (assembly GCF_013376065.1). Lineage (NCBI taxonomy): Bacteria > Pseudomonadati > Bacteroidota > Sphingobacteriia > Sphingobacteriales > Sphingobacteriaceae > Mucilaginibacter > Mucilaginibacter sp. SG538B. The sequence goes on along the minus strand of NZ_JABMJI010000002.1, from coordinate 169,519 downwards.
TGCCAAAATCAAACGATGAGGAAAAGGCAGTTCGTGATAAAGCCATACAGGATGCTACCCGCTATGCTATTGAAATTCCTTTTAAAGTAATGGAGGCAGCTTTAGACAGCATGGAGGTGATTAAAGCAATGACACTAACAGGTAACCCCAATTCCATAACCGATGCAGGAGTGGCCGCCCTTTGCGCCCGTACCGCGGTATTAGGTGCATTCATGAATGTAAAGATCAATGCTTCGGGTTATAAAGATAAAAGCTATGTAGTTGACGTTATTTATCGTGGCAATGAAATTGAGCGGAAAGCGATTGCGCTGGAAGCGGAGATTATTGAGTTAGTGAATGAGAAAATAGGGTTGGAATAGCCGAAGCTGCTCCCAAAACGTCATTTTAAGACAGACTTAACGCCAATGGCGCAAGTGTTGCGCGGATGACTGTGGGAATGTTCACTTGTGCCTGGTAGGAGGACAGATGATTTATAAGGGGCTCTCCTTTATGTCATTGTGAGGCACGAAGCAATCGCACGGAAGCATGGCCGCTCTGTATTGTATGCGATTGCCACGCTCCGCTCGCAATGACATGGTTTTTATACAGCTATATAAACAATAATCCCCGGTATGCAAGTCTGGCTTGTATATCGGGGACTGCTTCGTTTCTCGCAAAGGCATAGTTTACACCAAATACTCAAACAAAGTTTGATCTTTATTCAGTTCAATAACATTGAAACGGTGCGCATGCATCCGTTGTAACAAGGCCGGATAATCTTCAGCATTTTTCAGCTCGATACCTACCAATGCCGGGCCGTTTTCTTTTTCATTCTTTTTGATGAATTCGAAACGGGTAATATCATCACCAGGGCCTAATACGCTATTCACAAACAGTTTCAAAGCTCCCGGACGTTGCGGGAAACGTACTATGAAGTAATGTTTCAGGCCTTCATACAGCAGCGATTTTTCTTTGATCTCCTGCATGCGGGCAATATCATTATTGCCGCCGCTGATAATACAAACTACCTTTTTACCTTTGATCTGCTCTTTGCAGGCGTCAAGTGCGGCTACCGATAGTGCGCCGGCTGGCTCAACCACAATGGCATCCTCGTTGTAAAGTTTCAGTATGGTGGTACAAATTTTACCTTCGGGTACCAGCAGCATATCGTCCAGGATATCTTTGCAGATATCATAAGTTAATGCGCCAACGCGTTTAACTGCAGCACCGTCAACAAAGCGGTCTATCTCGTCTAACGTAATTGGCTTACCATGATTTATGGCACCCAGCATAGATGGGGCGCCTTCGGGTTCAACGCCTATCAGGCGGATATCAGGATTGTTATTCTTAAGATAGGTGCCTGTTCCCGACGCAAAGCCGCCACCGCCGATGGGCATAATCGCCACTTCGACATCGGGCAGGTCCTGCAGTATTTCAACGCCTACGGTTCCCTGGCCTTCAATAACGCGGTAGTCATCAAAAGGAGGGATGAAGGTCATCTGGTTTTTTTCGGTGTAGGCGAGGGCCTCGGCCAGGCAATCGTCAAAGGTATCGCCGGTGAGTATGATCTCTATATTGCCATTGCCAAACATGGCGGTTTGTTTAACCTTTTGTTTGGGGGTAATTTCGGGCATAAAAATTACACCTTTGATATTCTTTTTATTGCATGAAAAGGCTACGCCCTGGGCATGGTTACCAGCGCTGGCGCAAACCACACCGCGGCTCAACTCATCATCATTTAACTGACTGATCATGTTGTATGCGCCGCGCAACTTATAGGAGCGAACAACCTGCAGGTCTTCGCGTTTTAAATAAACCTCACACTCGTATTTTGCCGAAAGACCGGCGTTATATTGCAGCGGGGTACGTTTCACAACGTCTTTTATCCGCTGGTATGCCGCTTCAAAATCAAGCTGGCTTTTTGTATCAGTTTCCATTGTTAGTTTTTTACCAGTCGGTGGGCCATTAGGCCTTGCAAATCCTGGTCATTTATGTCAAGCTTGCTATCGGCAAGCGTTAAAAAGTTATTGTAAACAAAAGCAAGTTCTTCCTTATCCAGCGTATATCCTAAACGCTCCAGATGGAATTTCAGAGCATGCCTGCCGCTGCGCGCGGTTAGCACTATTGTGGCGCTCGGAAAGCCTACATCTTCAGGGCGAATGATCTCATAGTTTTCGCGCATTTTCAGGAAGCCGTCCTGATGAATACCTGAGCTATGGGCAAAGGCATTGGCACCTACAATAGCTTTATTAGGCTGTACCGGCATCCGCATTTGTGTGCGGATCATCTGGCTCAATTCATAGAACCGTTTAGAGTCGATGTTGGTATGCAAGCCTAAAGTATGGTGTGTTTTGAGGATCATCACCACTTCTTCGATAGAGGTATTACCTGCACGCTCGCCGATACCATTGATGGTACCTTCAATTTGGCGTGCGCCGTTCTGTAAACCGGCAATTGAGTTGGCAGTAGCCAAACCAAGGTCATTATGGCAATGTACCGAAATGATAGCCTTATCAATATTTTTAACGTTCTCCTTCAAAAACTTGATTTTGGCACCGTATTGATCGGGCAGGCAGTAACCGTTAGTATCCGGAATGTTTACTACAGTAGCACCGGCGGCAATAACAGCCTCAACCATTTGCGCCAGGTAAACTACATCTGCACGACCGGCATCTTCAGCATAAAACTCAATGTCTTCAACTGATTTTTTTGCGTATTTAACGGCTTCAACAGCGCGCTCTAAGATCTCTTCGCGGGTGCTATTGAATTTATGCTTAATGTGCATATCAGACGAACCGATACCCGTATGGATACGCGGGCGTTTGGCATATTGCAGAGATGCTACAGCAGCGTCAATATCACCTTTGTTGGCTCGGGTAAGTGCGCAAACGGTAGGTTCTTTAACGGCCTTTGAAATTTCAACAACGCTTTGGAAGTCGCCCGGACTTGAAACCGGGAAACCTGCTTCAATAATATCCACGCCCAGTAGTTCCAGTTCCTTAGCTATCTCAATCTTTTCGGGGGTTGTTAACTGGCAACCCGGTACCTGCTCGCCATCGCGGAGCGTGGTATCAAAAACATAAACGCGGTTGGGATCGTGTAACATATCTTTTATTTTGATTTGAGATGTCAGATATGAGATTTGAGACTCATATCCTTCATCAGTGTTTATTTCTTTTTTTATCAAAACGCAAAATTTAAGTTAGAGAAAAAATCTCATATCTCAAATCTCACGTCTCATATCTAAGTCCTACTTTTTAATGGCAATAAATCTTAACCTTTTATAGTCGGCATACCATTGGCCGTTGTCATTATAAAAAGGTTCAAGCTTTCTAGTGATCTCGGCCAGGATTTGTTCTTTCTCATCCTCGGGAATGCCTTCTAAAAACTGTGCACCAAACATAGTAATCCATTTGGCTACACCCTGGTCGCCATCCTGTAGTTCAGTTCTGCGATCATAATGAATCATGTAGGTCACCCTGAAACCATGCTCTTCCAGTTTGGTAGCATATTCGCCAACCGAAGGAAAATACCATATTTTGGTATCGGCTTTTTCATTATAACCGTGGTTATGCAGTACCAATTTGGTAGCCTCAATTAAACGTTCAACATTGTCTTTGCCACCCATTTCGGCTACAAACCTACCACCTTGCTTAAGGCTGTTGGCTACGCTGTGAATAGCACCGTTAGCGTCAAGCACCCAATGCAGCGCTGCATTTGAAAACACAGCATCATACTTTTCAGCAGTGTGGAAATCAGCCGCGTTCTCTACCGCGAAATCAACCTCGGGATAAAGCTGTTTAGCCTGGGCTATCATTTCGGGTGAGTAATCAGTACCCTTTACAATAGCTCCTTTATCTTGTATTTGCTTGGTTAAATGGCCTGTACCACAACCCAGGTCAAGGATGCGCTCACCGGGTTTCACGTCCAGCAACTCAAGCACATCTTCCCCGTATTTAAATACGAAGGCATGCTTTTGGTCGTACAAATCAGCGTTCCATTTCATTGTTTTATATGATTACACCGATGTTTTTTGATTACACCGATTTTGTTTTTTTGGGATTTCACCGATTAGTAGATGATTTCACCGATTTTATTTCAATTCCCTCCCTTGGGAGGGGTGCGGCAGGTTGTGGCAGGGAGGGGTTTCTGCTACGCGCTTATCTAACCCCTTCCTCCTCCTTCCCCAAGGAAGGAATCGCACTTTCCTGCGCTCTTATTTTGTTCTTAATATACAGTATGGTATAAACCACCGCACTTACCACAAACAAACTATTAACCCAAATCACCTTGCCAATGGCATCTGCCGAAGCTGCGGTAACAACTATTACTACCAGGCTGAGGGCTATAATCACCCATAACATCAGCCTGCTGTTTGAGCGTATGATGGCATAAACTCCGGCTGTCTGACCTGCTATTGCAAATAACAAAACCAGGTTTTCAAGCTTTTCGTTATCATCCATGTTCATGGCCATCAGCACCTCGATAAAGGCAAATGTCCCTCCTCCGTTACTGGCTCCGTAGCCGCAAAAGAGGAACAAAATCATCATGAAGATGCTGAACTTCGTCATCATGACAATGGCTAACTACTATAAATATTCAAGCACTTTTTGGCCCATTGCCGTAGTGCCTAAAATTTTGGCTTTGTCGGTATTAGCATCAGCGATATCGCCGGTGCGGTAGCCGTCTTTCAGCGTTTTATCAATAGCATCGGTTATCTTTTTAGCCTCATCTTTTAAGCCGAAACTAATTTCAAGCATTAAAGCTACTGATAATATCGATGCCAGTGGATTGGCTTTATCCTGACCGGCAATATCATGTGCTGAACCGTGGATCGGTTCAAAAAATCCAGTGCCATCACCTACCGAAGCCGAAGCCAGCATACCCATAGAACCTGCAATTTGCGATGCTTCGTCGGTAAGGATATCGCCAAAGAGGTTAGCGGTTAATACTACATCAAACTTTTTAGGGTTTTTAACCAGCTGCATAGCTGCGTTATCAATAAACATGTGCTCTGTTTCAACATCAGGGTATTGTTTGGCAATTTCCTGCACCACCTCGCGCCATAAGCGTGAAGCCTCAAGTACGTTTGCTTTATCAACAGAACATAACCTTTTACCACGTACACGGGCTGCTTCGTAAGCTTTGATAGCAATACGCTCAACTTCGTAACGGGAGTAGATCATCAGGTCTGATGCTGTATTACGATCTTCGCTGCGTTTTTTCTCGCCGAAGTAAACGTCGCCGGTTAGCTCGCGGAAGAAAAGGATATCAGTACCTTTCAGTATTTCAGGCTTAAGGCTCGATGCATCCAAAAGCTCATCAAACAGCATAATAGGGCGCAGGTTGGCGTACAAACCAAGCTCTTTACGGATCTTTAACAATCCCTGCTCCGGACGTACTTTAGCCGACGGATCATTATCATACTTGATGTGACCGATAGCGCCAAACAGGATAGCATCGCTTGCTTTAGCTTTAGCCAGTGTTTCATCGGGCAGCGGATTGCCGGTTGCCTCGATACCTGCATGACCCATCAGGGCTTCGTCGAACGTAAATTCGTGGCCAAAATCCTGACCGATTTTTTCTAAAACTGCTTTACCCCAGGTGGTAACCTCAGGGCCTATCCCGTCGCCGGGTATTACTAAAATGTGTTTTTTAATTCCCATGCCCCCAAACCCCCTAAAGGGGGATTTTTTATTTTATGGTTAATAATTTCAGGACTTAAGCCTATTTAATTCCTCTTACTTCTTTTAGTTTCATCACCATTTGCTCGGCCTCGTTTTCTACCCATTCGGTATACTCGCCAATGGCCTGCAAGCGCGATTCATCATCAATATAACCTTCTTCAACCATTTGCCTTGACTGGGCTACTTTTGCCCAGATACCTGCTTTGCCTTCAAAGTTATATTCGCCTTTTTGGTAAACCTCATCGGCATTAAATACTTCGATGTTGGTAAAACCTGCTTCCTGCAAATATTCAGGCAGGTCTTCGGCGATATGATTGTTCATGCCTGCATCGCCCCGCCACCTTAAAAAGGTAGCATAAAAGCGCTGCATACTTGCCGGTGGCTGCGGCTGCCATTGCAAAGCCTCGTGGTTATAATCCAAAATGGATACTGTACCACCCGGTTTTAACAGCGAATGCATTTTCTTTAAAGCCTCAACCGGGTTGTTTAACCATTGTAGCACACGGGCCGAAACAATAAGGTCGTACTTTTCTTCCGGCTCAAAGCTGAACAGATCAGTATAAATGAGCTCCATATTTTGAACCGAAGCATAAGTTTCCTTACCGCTCTGGATAAAATATTCGGTATTATCAATGCCTGTAACATGACCAGTTTCACCAACCAAAGCAGCAATATCTTTAGAGATAGCGCCTGTGCCACAACCCACATCCAGCACCTTCAGGCCGGGCCTGAGCAAGGGGGCAAGGGTTGAATAATCATTCGCTAAACTCCGTTCGTCGAATAACTTGGCGGTACCTTTACCTTCTCTCTGGATATGCTTGTTTGTTGTTGTCATTTGCTTTGCGTCATTAAGCTCCGCTGTCATTAGGTCATTGAGCCATTTTTTCTGACCTTTTAGCTTTCGCCTTTAACCTTAACGGGCTACTTCAAATTCTTCAATCTTGCCTTTTTGGCTTAGGATGTAGTCGATATCATCGTAACCGTTTATTAAACAAGCTTTTTTGTAAGGGTTGATCTCGAAGCTTTCCTGTTCGCCGGTTGATGAGATTTTGATAGTCTGACTTTCAAGGTCGATTTCAACTTCGGCTTTGTTGTCGCCATAAACTTCGTCGAAGATCTTTTTCAGAAAATCATCGCTCACCTGTACAGGCAGCAAACCGTTGTTAAGTGCGTTTCCTTTAAAGATATCGGCAAAAAAGCTGCTCACAACTGCGTCGAAGCCATAATCAGATATAGCCCAGGCAGCGTGTTCACGGCTACTGCCGCAGCCAAAGTTTTTGCCTGCAACCAACACCTTACCGCTAAAGTTTGGATCGTTAAGCACAAAATCAGCTTTGGGGGCATCATTGCCCTCATAACGCCAATCGCGAAATAAGTTATTGCCAAAACCATTGCGGGTGGTAGCCTTCAAAAACCTTGCAGGAATGATCTGATCCGTATCGATGTTTTCGATAGGCAAAGGCACTACAGTGGTTTGAATGTGTTTAAATATTTTAGTTGCCATCTTTTTTAGATTTGAGATGTTAGATATGAGATGTGAGATCTAGTATCTCCCTACTCAATATCAGTATAATGTTCAACAGTTGGGAAAGGATCATAAAAATGATGTAATAAACCTTTCCATTCCTCGTATTCTTTTGATCCTCTGAAGCCTTCTGTATGGTCGGTAAGTTTTTCCCACTCAACCAATAAAACAAACTGGCTTGTATTTTCTATACATCTTTTTAACTGATGTGAAATGTAGCCTTTCATTTTTGATATGACACCCTTTGCTTTGGAAAATGCTTCAATGAAAGCATCTTCCTGGCCGGGGATAACATTTAGTATGGCTACTTCGAGTATCACTTATTTATAGACTTGAGCTGTTAGAAGTGAGATATAAGAGAGTGTGATTGAAGCTTTGTCTCATATCTCAAATCTCACGTCTCATATCTAATTAAACCAATTCCTCTTCCTTCAGAAATTCTCTTATATCCGTAACCACACCTGTTATGGCACTTGCTGCTGCGGTAAGCGGGCTTGCAAGGAATGTACGGCTATTAGGTCCTTGTCTTCCTTCAAAGTTGCGGTTTGAGGTTGATACGCAGTATTTACCTGCCGGGATCTTGTCCTCGTTCATGCCGAGGCATGCGCTGCAGCCTGGTTCGCGGAGCGGGAAACCTGCTTCGTTAAATATTTTGTCCAGGCCTTCGGCAATGGCTTGTTGTTGTACTTGTTTTGAGCCGGGAACTACCCATACGGTAACATTATCGGCTTTGTGTTTGCCTTTTACAAACTCGGCTACCTGGCGTAAATCTTCAATGCGCGAGTTGGTACAGCTGCCGATGAACACGTAATCAATTGGTTTGCCCAATAGCGTTTCATCATCGTGCAGGCCCATGTAATCAAGGGCTTTTTTATATGATCCCTGTTCTTTAGCTTCAAACGAAGCAGTTTCAGGAACGTGTTGTGTAACACCGATGCCCATACCCGGATTTGTTCCGTAGGTGATCATCGGCTCAATATCTTCGGCTTTAAAGGATAATACTTCATCAAAAGATGCATCAGTATCAGAGTATAAAGTTTTCCAGTAAGCAACTGCTTTATCCCACTCTTCGCCTTTAGGGGCAAATTCGCGGCCTTTTACGTAACTAATGGTGGTTTCGTCGGGAGCAATAAGTCCGCAACGGGCGCCCATTTCAATACTCATGTTACAGATGGTCATGCGGCCTTCCATGCTCAATGAGCGGATGGTATCGCCTGCATATTCAACAGCATAACCGGTACCGCCGGCGGCCGAGATCTGCGCAATGATGTAAAGGATAATATCCTTTGCGCCAACGCCTTTTTGTAGTTTACCGTTTACTTCAATTTTCATGCGTTTTGGGCGCGACTGAAGTAAACACTGGGTAGCCAATACCTGCTCAACCTGCGAAGTACCTATACCAAAGGCAATAGCACCAAAAGCGCCGTGGGTTGAAGTATGGCTGTCGCCGCAAACATAAGTACCACCCGGACGGGTGATGCCCAGCTCGGGGCCTATAACGTGAACAATACCCTGGTACGGGTGGCCTAAGCCATATAGCTCAACACCAAACTCTTTACAGTTTTTGGTTAGCATATCTACCTGGTAGCGTGAAAGTTCTTCTTTAATGGGTAAGTGCTGATCAATGGTTGGAACGTTGTGATCGGCAGTAGCCACAGTTTGTTTTGGCCTGAAAACGGGCAAGCCCCTTTGACGCAAACCATCAAATGCCTGCGGACTGGTTACCTCGTGAATGAAATGTGTATCGATATACAAAATATCCGGGAACCCCTCGCTGCTACTGACGACGTGCGCATCCCAGATCTTATCAAATAATGTTTGTCCCATTTTATTATTTTTCTTTAGTAACGTCATTGCGAGGTACGGAGCAATCCCCGATTAGCAGATCCGATCTGTAAAGTTTGGGATTGCTTCGTGCCTCGCAATGACGTGTTGGTGAGTTTATTTTAAGGCTTTCGCCTTTTACCTTTCGGCTTTCACCTAATTTATTAAGCTTCTACAACCTGGTTTTCAGGGCGTAAGCTGCGTACGGTTTTGCCTGCTTGCCATAATTCGCTTTCGCGTAATTCTTTTAGTTCGGCATCCAGTTTTTCGCGGTAATCTGGCTGGCTGTTTGAGTCGATAGAACGTTGTGACTCTTTACCTGTAGCAACGCTTTCGTAAAGCTCTTCAAATACCGGTTTAGTAGCATCACGGAATTTTTTCCACCAGTCAAGCGCGCCGCGTTGAGCAGTAGTTGAACAGTTAGCATACATCCAGTCCATGCCGTTTTCAGCAACAAGTGGCATTAACGATTGAGTAAGCTCTTCAACTGTTTCGTTAAATGCTTCAGATGGAGAGTGACCATGGCTACGCAATACATCGTACTGAGCAGCAAAGATACCCTGAACACAACCCATCAAAGTACCACGCTCGCCGGTTAAGTCGCTGTATACTTCTTTTTTGAAGTTGGTTTCGAATAAGTAACCGCTACCTACAGCGATACCTAAAGCGATAACACGCTCAAATGCTTTACCTGTAGCATCCTGGAAGATAGCGTAGCTTGAGTTTAAGCCACGGCCTTGCAGGAACATACGGCGTAATGAAGTACCTGAACCTTTAGGAGCAACCAGGAACACATCAACATCAGCAGGAGGCACGATACCTGTTTGCTCGTTGAAAGTGATGCCAAAGCCGTGAGAAAAATACAATGCTTTGCCTGGAGTTAAGTGTTTTTTAACAGTTGGCCATACTGCGATTTGGGCTGCATCGCTTAATAAGTAGCAAATTACAGTTCCCCTTTCCAGGGCTTCTTCAATTTCAAAAAGTGTTTCGCCCGGTACAAAGCCATCGCTGATAGCTTTATCCCAAGTTTTGGTGCCTTTACGCTGACCAACAATTACGTTGATACCGTTATCTTTTTGGTTCAGGGCCTGGCCCGGACCTTGTACACCGTAGCCAATTACCGCTACTACTTCATCTTTTAATACTTCCTGAGCTTTTGATAAAGGGAACTCTTCGCGGGTTACTACGTTTTCTTCAGTGCCGCCGAAATTTAGTTTTGCCATTGTTTTTTGATTTTTGTGATTTCACCGATTAGTGGTGATCTCACCGATTTTATTTGTATTGAGTAATTTATTTTTCTGGATTACACCGATTATTGGGTGATTACGCCGATTTTTTGATTGATGATTTTGATTGTCTTTTCTAACCTAATCTCTATTCTCCAATCACTAATCTCTCCGCCTTCGGCGGGATTACATCGTAAACACCTTCTCGCCCTGGTTAAGGTATTCGTTTTCGATCACCTCTTCACCTGGTTCAAGCCTTTCAAATTCGCGCAGTTTGCTGTTAAAGCCTTCGCTATCCTTAATGATAGCTACACGGGCACTGCGTACAAATTCTATCAGGCCGTAAGGCTGTAAAATGTTGATCAGGTTATCTGTTTCTTCACGGTGACCGGTGGTTTCAAACACAGTGTAATCCTTACGGATCACTACCGCGCGGGCACCGTTTTCACGTAATAAACGCTCAACGCTAACCTTCTCTGCAATTACATCAGTTGATACTTTATATAACGCTAATTCCTGCCAAATCACATCTTCGTTGGTATGATAGTATGCTTTTAATACCTCAACCTGTTTTTCAATCTGGCGGGTAAGTTTACGCACTACCTCTTCATATTCGTTAATTACGATATTGAAGCGGTGAATACTGTCAATCTCCGATGGAGAAGTGTTCAGGCTATCGATATTGATTTTACGGCGTGTAAATATAATAGCTATCCTGCTTAATAAACCAATTTGGTTTTCGGTATATATGGTGATGTTAAATTCCTGTTTTTTTTCTGCTTCGCTCATGATCTGTCTTTTTTAGAAGGCTTTTACTTTAATCTGATCTCACTTACACTACATCCTTGTGGTACCATCGGGAACACATTGTTCTCTTTGGTAACCATTACTTCTAAAAGGAATGACCCCGGTGCGCTCAGCATTTCATTTAACGCTGTAGTTAAATCAGCACGGTCATCAACCAGTTTGCCGGGGATGCGGTATGCTGCGGCTAATGCCACAAAATCAGGGCTTTGAATATCAACAAATGAGTAACGACGTGAATTGAACAGCTCCTGCCATTGCCTTACCATGCCCAGGAAACGGTTATTAAGGATGATGATCTTTACGTCAACACCGCTTTGCATAATGGTACCCAATTCCTGGCAGGTCATCTGGAAACCACCATCGCCAATAATAGCTACTACTGTGCGGTTTGGCGCGCCAAATTTGGCACCTATAGCAGCTGGCAATGCAAAGCCCATAGTACCTAAACCACCGCTGGTTACATTGCTGCGGGTGTTATTGAACTGCGCGTAACGGCAGGCTACCATCTGGTGCTGGCCTACGTCGGTAACGATAACTGCTTCGCCTTTGGTGATCTCGTTAAGCTGTTTGATTACCTCACCCATAGTCATCTCTGGAGTAGTTGGGTTAAGCTCGTTATGGATAACTGCTTCAACTTCCTGGCGGGTGTAGTCATTGAATTTAGCTAACCATTCTGTATGTTCTTTCTTTTCGATGGCCTTGGTCAGCAATGGAAGTGTTTCCTTGCAATCGCCCCAAACCGGTACGGTTGATTTTACGTTTTTGTCGATCTCGGCAGGGTCAATATCTAAGTGAACAACTTTTGCTTGTTTAGCATATTTATCCAGGCGACCGGTTACACGGTCGTCAAAACGCATACCTATCGCGATCAATACATCGCACTCATTGGTTAACACGTTAGGGCCGTAGTTGCCGTGCATACCTAACATACCAACATTTAACGGGTGATCGGAAGGGATAGCACCGGCACCAAGCACTGTCCATGCTGCAGGGATACCGCTTTTTTCAACAAAGGCTTTAAACTCCTGCTCGGCACCGCCCAAAATAACACCCTGACCAAACAGGATGAAAGGTTTCTGAGCGCTGTTGATTAGGGCAGCAGCCTGCTCAATATATTGCGGACGAACGATTGGTTTCGGCCTGTAGCTACGGATATGATCGCATGGTTTGTAACCTGCGAAATCAAACAACTGGATCTGCGCGTTTTTGGTAATGTCTATCAATACCGGACCTGGCCTGCCGCTACGGGCAATGTAAAATGCCTTGGCAATAACTTCCGGGATTTCGGTGGCATCAGTTACCTGGTAGTTCCATTTGGTAACCGGGGTGGTGATGTTGATTACGTCAGTTTCCTGGAAGGCATCGGTACCTAAAAGGTGCGCGAATACCTGTCCGGTGATACAAACCAATGGGGTACTATCGATCTGGGCATCGGCCAAGCCTGTTACCAGGTTGGTAGCGCCCGGGCCGCTGGTGGCAAATACCACACCCACTTTGCCCGATGTACGTGCATAACCCTGGCCGGCGTGAATACCGCCCTGTTCGTGGCGTACCAGTATATGGTTCAGTTTATCATTATAATCAAACAAAGCATCATAAATGGGCATGATAGCGCCTCCTGGGTAACCAAAAATGGTATCGGTACCTTCGGCTATCAATGCTTCCAATAATGCTACCGATCCTGAAACGTTTACGGTTTCGGTGGCGGCTGGCGCGGTTAAGGTTTCTTGTGCAGTTTCCATACCTGTATTTTTTATATTCACAGCACTTTTTGGTGCTAAACTGATTTATTCTATCTGTCTCTAATTTGCTAAAATGAACGGGCTTAGTTTGTGTTCATTTTATTCATGGCTTTTTTATGAGCCATTTTGTTCATTAATTATTCGTCGGTAACGCAGCCTTCGGCAGCGGTAGTTACGTTTTTAGCGTAACGGTATAACACACCCTTGGTAACCTTCAGCGCCGGTTTTTGCCATGCGGCACGGCGTGCGGCTATTTCTTCTTGCGGTAGCGAAACGTTTATAGTATTGGCAACAGCATCAATATTAATGATATCATCGTCTTTTACCATCGCTATAAACCCGCCATCGTAAGCCTCGGGTGTGATGTGACCGACGACGAAGCCATGCGTACCGCCGCTAAAGCGTCCATCTGTAATTAATGCAACTGAACTACCCAAACCAGCACCGAATATGGCTGAGGTTGGTTTTAGCATTTCCGGCATGCCTGGCGCGCCTTTAGGGCCTACGTTGCGGATCACCACAACATCGCCCTTTTTAACACGGCCACTCTGGATACCGGCAATCAGTTCAAACTCGCCGTCAAATACACGGGCAGGGCCGGTGAAACGTTCACCTTCTTTACCGGTGATTTTGGCAACGCTACCACCTTCGGCAAGGTTTCCGTACAAAATTTGCAGGTGACCGGTAGCTTTAATAGGGTTTTCTTTCGGTTTGATGATCTTTTGAGTCTCAAACTCCAGGGCCGGGATCTCGGCAAGGTTTTCGGCAATGGTTTTACCGGTAACAGTAAGGCAATCACCATGTAACCAGCCCTGCTCTAAACAGTATTTCATTACAGCCGGAACACCGCCAATGTTGTGCAGATCTTCCATCATGTATTTACCGCTTGGTTTCATATCGGCCAATACCGGGATCCGGTTACTTACAGCCTGGAAATCATCCTGGGTTAATTTAACGTCAACGCTTTTTGCCATCGCAATCAGGTGCAATACAGCGTTGGTTGAGCCGCCCAATACCATGATCACAACAATTGCATTTTCAAATGCCTCACGGGTCATGATATCTGATGGTTTAATATCCTTTTCTAACAATACCTTGATAGCTTTACCGGCGGCAAGGCATTCTGCTTTTTTCTCAGCGCTTAGGGCAGGGTTTGATGATGAATACGGTAAACTCATACCCAATGCTTCGATAGCGGCAGCCATGGTATTCGCTGTATAGATACCGCCACAGGCGCCGGCGCTTGGGCAGGCATTTTTAATAACGCCCATAAAATCAACATCATCTATCTGGCCGGCAATCTTTTTGCCCAAAGCCTCAAATGCAGATACAATGTTCAAGTCTTCACCTTTCCAGTGGCCTGGTTTGATAGTACCACCGTAAACCATGATTGAAGGACGATTTAAACGGCCCATAGCCATGATGGAACCTGGCATGTTTTTATCACAACCCGGTAGTGTAATTAAGCCATCATAATACTGAGCGCCGGTTACAGCCTCAATTGAGTCGGCAATGATATCGCGGCTCACCAATGAGTAACGCATACCTTCGGTACCATTGCTCATGCCATCACTTACACCTATAGTGTGGAAAATGAGGCCTACCATGTCTTCATCCCAGATACCTTGTTTAACCAGCTTAGCCAGGTCATTGAGGTGCATGTTGCAAGTGTTACCATCGTAACCCATGCTGGCCACGCCGACCTGTGCTTTGCGCATATCATCGTCGGTTAAGCCAATCCCGTAAAGCATGGCCTGTGCAGCAGGCTGGGTTGGGTCCTGGGTAAAGGTTTTGCTATACTTGTTCAATTCTATAGCGTTGGTGGTATCTGATGATGAACTCATTTTGTTAGATATGTAGACAGTTTTAGTATTTAATTTTGTTGATGATACTGGTTTACTTGGTATCGAAAATCAATATATGTAAGGTAGCCATAGCATCAGGCAATAGCAATAGTAGGCACTGATTTTTTGAAATAAGTAGTTTATTTTAATTTTTTTTATTTTATAAAATTTAATTCTGTTTTATGTTAAAATAAAGATATAAAATTTTTAATGAAATATACCAAAGTTCAAAACGGTATTCGGTATGTTTTTTATGCATGCATAGTAAGTTGTCGATTTTCTGCCTGAAATGGGGGGAATGGTAATTTAACTTTAGAAAAAAAGTATCCGGCTGTGCTAATGGAAGTTGATAAATGATTAGTTTCAGGCATTAATATCATATACTTACAATGAACAAAATCCTAATCCTGACATTACTGCTATTTAGCGTAACAAAAAGTTTCTCGCAAGATGCATTTACCGCCATCGAAAACAAAAATTACGATCAGCTTTCCGAATTATTGAAATCACCAAAGAATATAAACATAAGAGGTAAAAATGATATGACACCCTTGCTTAAAGCAGTAGGGCAAAACGATCTTAAAGCTGTAAAGATGTTGGTGGAAGCGGGAGCTGATTTAAGCTTTGTTCCAAAATCAAATTGGACACCCCTGATGGTGGCTTGCCAAAGCGGCAGTACCGAAATGGCCGCCTACCTGATTGAAAAAGGTGCAGATATTAATGCTAAAGACGAGCACAATTGGAACCCCATCATTATAGCATCAAGAAACGGACAGGCAACAACGGTTGCCTTGCTGTTAACCAAAGGAGTTGATGTAAATTGTAAAGCGGCAGATAAATCTACCCCGTTATTAATAGCCTCTTATAAGGGGCACTATGATGTGATAAAGTTACTGCTTGAAAAAGGTGCCGATCCAAACCCGGTAAATCGGGATAGCGAAACGGCTTTGTTTTTAGCTGCTAAACAGGGCCTGGCCGAAATAGTTAAATTATTGCTACAGCATCATGCCGATAAAACCTTTATTAATAAGGATGGGGTGAGTATTTGCGATGCTGCTAAAAGCAACGGTTACAAAGAAATCTGTGATTTGCTTTAGCGAGGCTTCGTCTGATTTGGTCGAACAAAAACTGGAGTCGCTTTTTAATGATATCGAGCTGTTATTGCAAGCTAAGTTGGCCGTTCCGGAAGCATTCTTTTCTGCCTCAATGATCCACTTGATGTTTGTGAAGATCCATCCTTTTGAAGATGGCAATGGACGTACTGCACGCCTGTTTGAAAAATGGTTCATATCCGAAAGCTCGGTCCTAAAGCCTGGTTCCTGCAAGCGGAAAAATATCACTATGACCATCAATAACATCAGGCTGCTGGGACTGGAATATGAGTTGCTGGATTATTCTGCGGCTCTGCCTTTTTTGCTGATGTTGCCTCAATCTCTTTAAATAGTTCAGTACCCATTATTCTGCACATTTGCACCCCGTAAAATGGTAAGTATGAATCCTAAGTTGTAGAATTAAAAATAAGAGTTGATTTATTCGAATAGTTTATTTCTTTATATTTGAAATAATCTAACCCTGTCACCCTGAATGAAAAACCTAACCTGTATAATTCTACTGCTCTTAGTAGCAACGGCAAATGCCCAGATAAAAAAGAAACCTGTTAAAGCTGTTGCTGAAAATAAGCCGCTAATTGTCTCAACTCCAAAAGCCACGGCTGTAATTAAAGGGAACGTCAAAAACTTTACTGATAAATATTGGGAGATGGCTGTAACCGGCGATTTAACTAACTACTCATTAACAATACCGGTTGATAAGGACGGCAATTTCAATACATCTATAAATATTGACGGAGATACCGAAGATATCTATCTGTACCTCAATGATGATGCTATCACCGTTTGCGCCCAAAGGAACGATACCCTGGTACTTAGTTGGGATAATAAGGACTTTAAAAGCACATTCCGCATCACCTCTCCTTTCCAGCATACAAACGAGCGGTTGCAAACCATGATGCTGATGTATAATCTCTACCGTAAAGAGTCGATGGATTTGGGACAATCCTTATATGATAATAAACTCACCGATTCCGCAAAGTTTGAGAAGATCAATAAGTTATATAATAAAGTGATGATGACAGCTGCGGTGCATCTTGATCATCCCGAAAGTCAGAAGTTAATTACCGATGTTTATTATCAGTATGTTGGTTTTTTGAATAGTCATCACTTGTTATCTAAATATGAGTTGCATATAAACGACACCTCTGCTACAGGAAAAGCGCTCAATCAGCAATTTCCTGCCGGAGCATATCACGCCCAATCAGAGTTTTCTTTTAAAAACAGCAATAGCTACAAAGAATTTATTTTTAACTACGTCCGATTTTATAAGGGATTGAATAATACAACGATAATAGGATCGGATTGGGATAAGAAAATGACGCCTTTTGCTCCTGCTTGGGATGAATATTATCTGGGCCTGGCCAATCTCCATTTAATTGAGCTTCGTGACTGGTTTGTAACGAAAGCCATAGAGATGGATTTTGGTTACTATTCGTTTGACGATGCTGAGAACATCTACAAGGATTTTAAAACTAAGGTTAAAACGCCAAGATATGCAGATACTCTTGCGCAATTTTATGCAACTGTACGGCAATTAAAACCCGGTAATCTGGCGCCTGAATTTAGTTTGAAGAATGATAAGGGTGAGGTGGTGTCCTTGAAAAGCTTCCGGGGAAAAGTAGTGTATATCGATTTTTGGGGCGTAGGATGCGGCCCTTGCGTTTACGAAATAAAGAACACGACTGCAGCTTTGCACGAGCAGTATAAAGATAAGAATGTAGTGTTCCTCAACATCTGTGTTGATTCGGACGAGAAAGCGTGGAAAAGTAGTTTGGCCTCATTAAATGTAAGTGGTGCCAACCTCATTGCAGAGGGCTGGACAAGAAACCCGGTATGTCAAAAATATAACGTAACAGGTATCCCTCATTATATTACAATCGGAACCGATGGCAAGATTGTAAATAATAACAGCGAAAGGCCATCATCCGGGTATACACTTACAGCAGAGCTTGACAAGGCTTTGAAACAAGCGCATTAACGAGAAAGGTTATGATTGATAAAAATATAGGTCATTATTGATTGTAAGGTATGAAGCAATCCCCATGGCAATTACAGGGTAGTTTGTTTGCATGGGCCGCTCTGCTAATAGGAGATTGCTTCGTACTTTACAAAAATGGCGTTTACGTATCCTCCCCAAAAAAGGGTACAAAAAAGCCCGGATAAAAGCTTATCCGGGCTTTATAAATTTATAAAGTAGCGCCTATTTGTGCTGAATACCTTCGGCCAAAACAGTTACTTTATTATTCAATGCTTCAACAACACCACCTTTAATAAAAAACACTTCTTCTTTAGCTGCACCACCGCGTACGGTAAGTTTGCCATCCTGAAGGGTGGAAATAATAGGGGCGTGGTTGTTCAGTATTTCAAATAATCCCAAAGCACCAGGTAAGGTTACCGAGGAGGCCTCGCCTTCGTAAACTTTTTTATCGGGAGTAAGGATTTCTAATGTCATGCTTTTTGAGATTCAAGATTTAAGAATCAAGAGCCAGGTTTTTCCTGTTCTTGATTCTTGAGTCTTATTTTCTTGCTTCTTATTAAGAGTTAGCTTCAGCCAACAGCTTTTTGCCTTTTTCAATAGCATCTTCAATGCTGCCAACTAAGTTGAAAGCTGCTTCAGGATACTCGTCAACTTCACCGTCCATGATCATGTTGAAACCTTTGATGGTATCTTTGATGTCAACCAGTACACCTTTTAAGCCGGTGAACTGCTCGGCAACGTGGAATGGCTGTGACAAGAAACGCTGAACACGACGGGCGCGTGATACAACTAACTTATCTTCTTCAGAAAGCTCGTCCATACCAAGGATGGCGATGATATCCTGAAGCTCTTTGTAGCGTTGTAAAGTTTCTTTAACGCGTTGAGCTGTATTGTAGTGCTCATCACCTAAAACAGCTGGGCTAAGGATACGTGAGGTTGAATCCAATGGATCCACCGCAGGATAAATACCAAGCTCGGCAATTTTACGTGAAAGTACGGTAGTAGCATCTAAGTGGGCGAAGGTTGTAGCCGGCGCCGGGTCAGTCAAGTCATCCGCAGGTACGTAAACGGCCTGTACAGATGTGATTGAACCGCGTTTGGTTGAAGTAATACGCTCCTGCATGGTACCCATCTCGGTAGCAAGCGTTGGTTGGTAACCTACTGCTGATGGCATACGACCTAATAGCGCTGATACTTCTGAACCTGCCTGGGTAAAACGGAAGATGTTGTCGATAAAGAAAAGGATATCACGGCCTTTACCATCTTCATCACCATCACGGAAATACTCGGCAATAGTTAAGCCTGAAAGGGCCACACGTGCACGTGCACCCGGCGGCTCGTTCATCTGACCGAACACGAATGTTGCTTTTGAATCTTTCATGGCTTCGGTATCAACTTTAGTTAAGTCCCAACCGCCTTCTTCCATTGAATGCATGAAAGCGTCGCCATATTTTATAATGCCTGACTCAAGCATCTCACGTAAAAGGTCATTACCTTCACGTGTACGCTCACCAACACCGGCAAATACAGATAAACCTGCATAAGCTTTTGCAATGTTGTTGATCAGTTCCTGGATTAATACAGTTTTACCTACACCGGCACCACCAAACAAACCAATTTTACCACCTTTTGCATAAGGCTCTAAAAGGTCGATAACTTTAATACCTGTAAAAAGTACTTCAGTTTCGGTAGATAGGTCTTCAAACCTTGGAGGGGTTGCGTGAATAGGGCGACCATTTACTTTGTCAAGATTCGGGATACCGTCGATAGCATCACCTACCACGTTAAATACACGACCTTTGATATTATCGCCTACCGGCATTTTGATAGCAGCTTCGGTATCCAATACCTTCATACCGCGTAACAAGCCGTCGGTCGAGTCCATCGCGATAGCACGTACACGGTCTTCGCCTAAGTGCTGCTGAACCTCTAAAATAACTTTTTGGCCATTGTCTTTCGTGATCTCTAATGCGTCATAAATTTTAGGAAGATGAGCGTCATCAGCGAAACTTACGTCGACTACCGGACCAATGATCCTTGAAATTTTTCCAATGTTTGGCATATATAACCTGGTGTTTTTTAAAAAATGCTTTTACTGAACAGCAACATACATCATTTGTAACAGGAATGTATAAGATGCTATTTCAGAGGCGCAAAGTTAAGATTTCTATCCAATTATTTACATAGTGTTTTAAGATTTTTGGAGGATAATTTCAACATTGCTAATTGTTTGCTTTTATTGCACGAAAGTCAATACAATTTTGCCTGTATGAGTACTGCTTTCCATAAGCTTATGAGCTTCGGCGGCCTCGCCGGCATCAAAAGTTTTGTACACTATGGGCCTGATTTTTCCTGACGATAACAATGGCCATATTTTTTGTTCAAGGTTTTGGGCGATGGCTGCTTTGAAAGCTGTGTCCCTACTGCGTAGCATCGAGCCGGTAATGATCAGTCTTTTTGCCATTACTTTGCCCAAATCAAGCTGTACTTCGCGGCCATTCATTGCGTTGATCATGACCAGCCGCCCCTCAACAGCCAGCGAATCAATATTGCCAGGCATGTAATCGCCGCCTATCATATCCAATATCACATTAACACCAGCGCCATTGGTGAGTGCTTTGATCCCTTCTTTAAAATCAGCGGTTTTATAGTTAATGGCTTTATTAGCTCCAAGCTGCTCACAAAAGCTGCATTTATCGTCGGAACCAGCCGTTGTGTAAACGGTACTGCCTAAAGCTTTGGCCATTTGAATAGCTGCAACGCCAATGCCGCTTGAGCCACCGTGTACCAATAATGATTCGCCGGGTTGAAGGCTACCGCGATCAAAAACATTGCTCCAAACGGTAAAAAATGTTTCGGGGAGGGAAGCAGCTTCGGGGAAACTTAAACTGGCAGGAACAGGCAGGCACTGGCCCTCGGGCGTTTTACAATATTCGGCATAACCACCGCCGGCAACCAAAGCGCAAACCCTGTCGCCGGGTTTCCAGCGGGTAACGGCTTTGCCAACTTCAATAACAGTACCGGCCACATCCAGGCCAGGGATATCCGCCGGCGCACCTGCCGGCGGCGGATAGTTTCCTTTGCGTTGAAAAACATCAGGTCGGTTAATACCCGCGGCCATTACTTTTATCAGCACTTCATCGTTGGCGATAACGGGTTTTGGCCTATCGGTTAGCTGCAAAACTTCGGGCCCGCCGGGTTGGGTGATCACTATTGCTTTCATAGATTGTAGTTGAAAGCTAAGTTAGCGCTAAAATGTTTGTCCGGAAAGTTTTCGTTCTTCGACGATACAAGCAGAAATGACACAAGTATCCATTGCCCTCTTCCAGCCCCTCATACTTGCGACAGTCGATAGGCGGCGGACACGGAATAGGATCTGCCGGCGGCGGAAAACCGCCGTCATCAGGCGGGGATCCCCTGAATCATAATCTATACAACAACCCAAGAATTGATCATGATTTTTCCACCATAAATGTTTAACTTAGCTGAGCTACTGCCGATAACAACGTAATCTCCCAAAAGCTAAAATAATCACGATCTGTTTCATTGTATAAAACACTACTTTATATTTCATTTAGTAATGGATTTAGGTCCACTTCCTTCAAGTTGAGTTTTCACTAAAGTATAACCACCAGAGTTTGGCTCGATAAAATATAAATAAAATGGCTTTTTAACATCGTATTTAGTTGCTTTATCCTCTTCCGCAAATTGTTTCAATTTATAGATTAATTCAGCCAATGAAAATATCTTAATTAATTTAAGTTTATCAGGGCTTAGTTTAGCAGGTTGTTGAAAATGGCTACTATAAGCAAAAGTTGGTTTATCCATCAATTCAGAGCATGAAGCATATATTTTCAACTCATAAAATTTAACAAGCCCCTCCCGGTATGTGTGCCATAATTTATCCGAAGCTAAAGTTTTAGTTGTGTCCAAAAGATAAAAGGCAGAATCAGCTTTGGGGGTGATTTGGGCGTTTACTGTGTACGTGGTAAAAAACATCGAAATCAAAAAAACTATCTTCATATTATTGACAATTATTTGGCAATTTATTTGCTGTTGCATAAAGTTGTGTTGGCCAAAAAGCATCTAACCTTGCCTGAGTAATACCATATCTTGTCATTAACTTATTATATTCATCTGTTAATGAGCCCCTGCATTGGCAAATAGTCGCTTCCATTATTTAATCCATATAATATTGTCATCGCATATTCTTGATCTGTGTGAGCGCCATTATCAAATGTCTTTAAAGACTTGACAGCCTTGTCGAAATATTCGTCAAGCATGCTCCAATGATCTCTGAAATTACTTGGTAACCCCAACATCCAGGCATACGCATCAACTGAATATAACCAGGGTTTATTCGAATCGTAGTATGGAGGAGCGGTAAACGTTGGGCCGCCAGTAATTATTTTATAGTTAATGTAAGCATGTAAAGTTTCATGTATAGCAATAGCCGCGATCATTAATTGAGAACTATTACGCAATATATTTGTGTTTAAAGAAACAGTCGCACTTCGGTTAACTGTACCTTGTGCTTTGTCCGTCGTTGTGAGGCCCAATTCGATCGTGCCTGAGTTTCCTTTAGGAGCCCATGGCAAGGAGGCATTATTCCAATTAAGGTCTGGCTTTTTTTCGGTAGTAAATGCAGCTATCAAGTCAGAATAAACGCCACAACCAGCCAAATTATCGATGATCAACTTAGTTGCACACGGTAAATTTTTAGATAAGCTATCTGTTTTAATCGTTAATGTTGTAGTTACCGGGGGCAAATTAACGACCGGCTGCGGGCAAGGAATAGGATCTGCCGGCGGCGGAAAACCGCCATCATCGGGTGGGGGGCCTGTTGGGTTTGCAAGCTATTAACCTTAACTGTTTTTACGGCATCGTTAATATAAGGAATATTGCATTGAGGGGTATTTGGCGAGCCGCCACTATTGCTATCGATGCACAGGTTATAAAATGGCTTTTTAACTATTTCCTTTGCTAAGTACTCGGATCGTTACAGGTTTTAAGAAAACGGTGTTCCCTGATACTCCTTTTTTATTAAATTTCAACATAAGTTCAATATGATTATAATCAACGGAAGGGTGTAATTCAAATTTAGGCTCGTAATAAATAGGGATCAGTATGGCAATATTTTTATAATCTTTAATTTTCACCAAATCAGTTAGAGCTGATTTGAAGTCTTGATTGTTAATATTTTTAACAAATGTATCTGTAAAAACACTGTCTGCGCTATCTGAAAATCGAATATCCACTATTTGACCAATTTTATTGATTTCTACTTTAAGAATGGTAAAAGTTGCCCTTTCACTCTTCTTCCAATAAACCGGATTATAATACGTATTGTAAATTGCGTTTGAGATTTTTCTTGTAATATTGTCAGTATCCGATTGAAGATCGGATTCTCTGCTGTTTGGCTTATTTGCCTTTAAATGGGCCAAAGCATTGCTCCTCATAAATAAGGAAAGGGCTAAAATGAGCATTAAATTATAAATAGCTGTTTTCATAATGGTGTTGTTTTTATTAATGACATCTTGTACCGAGTGAACCTACCGAATACGCTAAATTGATAGCTGTAAAATTTCCGGACAATTGAATATCATTTTCAATTTTAGTTTGAAATGTATTTGTTAATTGCAATCCACCTAACGAGAGGTTTTTGGCATCGGATTCACTTAAATTCGGGAACATAGTTCTAAGAGAAGAGGCCATTTGTGACACATAATTTATAACCATAGTTTCATGTTCCTCATCGGCAACAATTCCTTTCGAATCCATATAAGCATGTAATGCCTCATGCATGATTACCCGAGCTACATATTCTTGGGAATAATTTGGTAACAAATTCACGTTAAGCTGTATGTGGGCATCAAGAGATCCGTTAACCACTCCGTTATTTGGTAGCGTCTTGCCATCAGCGTAATTTGGTAGAGTATTAACATCTTCAAAATCAAGATTTATGCTTGTAGATCCTCCAAATACATTCCTAATTAGACTGTTAATTTGAGTGCTCATTCCCGAAATTATTGTAGCATCTACCATCTTCTTCAAACAAGGATTCGTAACGTTATTGGTAATAATCGTTGTCACCGGGGGCAAATTAACCACTGGCGGCGGCGGGCAAGGAATAGGATCTGCCGGAGGCGGAAAGCCGCCATCATCGGGCGGGGCGGCCTGTTGGGTTTGCAGGCTGTTAACTTTAACCGTTTTTACGGCATCATTAATATAAGGTATATTACATTGCGGTGTATTTGGCGAGCCGCCGCTGCTCCCGCCACCACCTCCGCCTCCGCCTATGCTGCCGCCACCACCGCCTCCTCCTCCGTCGTTGCCGGTTCCATCATCAACAGTTGTAGTAGTGCAATAGGTGGCCAGCACCGTAGTGGCTACCAATTGGCCGTTGTAATAAGTTTTTTGTATAAAATCCTGGCAGGTTTTCACGGTGATCAGCGCGTTTGTTTTTATGTTTTGCACGGTTGCCCCCTTACCGGTTTCGGTGGTTTGGCCGGGGGGCAGATAGCCGGATATTGCGCCGTTTTTATAAAACCAGCCGTTTACATATTTACCCTGCGGCGTACTATATCACAATACCTGTAAAGTTGGCATCGTGTTTATTATAACTGTTCAGCTTAAGCTTATCGGGATTGTTTTTTACATAGGCCGAGTCGGCTATAACGGTCATGACATAAGCACTGTATTTATCAAACTTATTCAGCAATAAAAACCAACTTCGGCTGTATTTATTATTGTAAATAAGGCCTGTGTTGTTTGATAAATCAAAATTAAGCTGAGCATCTTCGTTAATAGGTGCTTCTATTACATCATCGTCGTATCTGGTGTAGTTTTTTGATCGGCCCCAGTCCGGGCTTACCAACCGGCTTAAATCAGGATTGTTCGTTGTTGAAAGTACACTTGTTTTGGAAACCAGTGGATAAACACTTTCGTACCAGTTTTTTGCCCTTAATATAACTGGGCTGGCAAGATCGGCGTTTTTGTTGGTGTGGTTTTCCTTCTTACAGCTATAAACAACAATTATCGAACAGATGGCGAGAAATGAAAATAAAAGGCTTTTTGTTTTTAAATTATACCTGGTAATTAACCGTTTCATTTGTGTATTGGGTTTGGTTAATTAAATATCAAAATAATATTTCAAATAATTAAAATATAAGTTGTAAAAATTTAATACAGATACCCGCATATTTTTTTACTGTATATAGCAGCGCGGTAATCCTGATTAGTAAATGCTGTATAATTATCATTTATTTGCATTACAAAAACAAATACGTATGTCATTACAACCAGGCCAGCCGGCTCCCCAATTCATCTTAATTTCATCGGCCTTAAAAAGCGTTTCGTTAGCCGATTTTAAAGGCCGTAAAGTGGTTATTCGCTTTTTTCCTTTAGCTTTTACAGGCGTTTGTACCACGCAGCTTTGCACCATGCGCGATAGCTTTGGTTACTATGATGGCCTTAACGCAACGATATTAGGCATCTCTGTTGATTCGCCGTTTACCCTGGCTAAGTTTAAAGAAGAGAATAATTATCAGTTCGATCTGCTTTCTGATTTTAACAAAGAAGTATCTACGGCTTATGGTGCTATTTATGATCAGTTTGTGATGGGGCTTAAGGGTGTTTCAAAGCGTGCCGCCTTTGTAATTGACGAAGAGCAGAATATCATTTATGCGGAGGTGCTTGAAGATGCCGGCCAACTGCCAAATTTTGATGCTATTGCCGAAATTGTAAAATAATTTGAATAAAAGTTTGCAGCGAAAGTTTAAAAATCTATCTTTGCATTCCATTTCGGAAAGCACTCGTAGCTCAATTGGATAGAGCATCTGACTACGGATCAGAAGGTTAGGGGTTCGACTCCCTTCGAGTGCACAACAAAGCACTGCAGTCCGGAACTTTTCCACCGCTGGTGCAAATTAACTGTAAGCCTTTCTGTTGTATTACCGAAAGGCTTTTAATTTATCAAGAGCATGCTAAATCTGGTTTTGTTTGGCCCTCCCGGAGCCGGGAAAGGTACTCAGTCGAAAAAACTTATTGAAAAATACGATTTGATCCATCTTTCAACCGGAGATTTGTTACGTGGCGAGATTACACAAGGTACAGCGTTGGGCTTAGAAGCTAAAAAACTGATGGATGAAGGGAAGCTTGTTCCGGATGCCGTGGTTATTGGCATGATCAGCAATAAGCTTGATGCTAATAAAGACGCCAAAGGTTTTATTTTTGATGGTTTCCCGCGTACAGTTGCTCAGGCAGAAGCTTTGGATGAGTTACTGGAATCAAAGCAATCGGCAATTTCGGGTATGATTGCCCTTGAAGTTGGCGATGATGAGTTGGAGCGTCGCTTGTTAGAGCGTGGTAAGGAATCTGGAAGACCAGATGATGCCAATCCCGAGGTGATCCGCAAGCGTATTAAAGAGTATAATGATAAAACTGCTCCTGTAGCTGGTTTTTATCAAAATCAAAATAAATTTAAAAGCATTAACGGCGTAGGTTCGGTGGATGAAATCTTCGATGCTATTGTTAATGTAATTGAAGAGTATAAAAAATAGTCGTTCGGAAGTCTTTAGTCCGGAAGTCAGTAAAGTCCGCAGGTTAGGAAGATTAAAATTCTTAACTTTCGGACTTTATTGACTTTCGGACTTTCCGTCTAAATCAAAAATTATGTCGCAGGGTTCAAATTTTGTTGATTATGTGAAGATCTGTTGCCGCTCAGGCCACGGAGGTGCTGGTTCTGCCCATTTGCATCGTGATATATTAACATCAAAAGGTGGTCCTGATGGTGGCGACGGTGGCAGGGGAGGCCATGTTATTGTAAAAGGTAACGCTCAACTGTGGACAATGCTACACCTTAAATACCGTAAACATGTAATTGCTGGTGATGGCGATTCGGGCGGCAGCTCATTGCGTACCGGTAAAACCGGTCGCGACGAAATATTGGAAGTGCCCCTTGGTACAACCGTGAAAAATGCTGAAACCGGCGAAGTACTTTTTGAAATAACCAAAGATGGTGAAACCAAGATCCTTACTCCCGGTGGTCGCGGTGGTTTGGGTAACTGGCATTTTAAAACATCAACCCAACAAACCCCCCGCTTTGCCCAACCCGGCGAAGATGGCCGTGAGGACTGGAATATCCTCGAACTAAAAGTGCTGGCTGATGTTGGTTTGGTAGGTTTCCCTAACGCAGGTAAATCCACCCTGCTTTCGGTGGTATCGGCCGCCAAGCCCGAAATTGCCGATTACGCATTTACCACACTGGTGCCTAATTTAGGTATCGTATCATACCGTGGCGGCCGTTCATTTGTAATGGCCGATATTCCGGGCATTATCGAAGGAGCATCACAGGGCAAAGGTTTAGGATTTAGGTTTTTGAGACATATTGAACGCAATTCAGTATTGCTGTTTATGGTGCCTGCCGATACATCGCGCAGTATAAAAGAAGAATACAGCATCCTGCTGCATGAGCTGGAAGAATATAATCCCGAACTGATGCACAAGCCTCGTGTGTTAGCCATAACCAAAACCGACATGCTCGACGATGAGCTGCAGGCAGAAATGAAAAAGGAGATCCCTGATGGGATCCCCTCTATATTTATATCATCTGTGGCACAGAAAAATATCGATCAGCTAAAAGACCTGCTTTGGAAAGAGATCAACGCCAGCGTTATTTAGCCTCCCATAAAATGTAGTCATTACTAAGCATCGTCATTTTAAAGCCGGTATAGCCAGGAAAACATTTGCGCATGATAGTTGACTTTGGACCGATGTAATCGGCGGGCAAAACTATGTACAGTGGTCCGGCGTGCCCATTATATACGTAGTCATCGTAATCGATAGCCACTTCAGCGCCAATGGTTTCAACGGTTATGGTGCGGTTGCGTTCAATTTCCAGGCTCAGATCAGGGCTGTTAAATACAAAAATGGCGTTGTTGTTTTGCTTATCCAGGTTGCGGATATAGTTTAGCGATGGCTGATCGATAAATAACTGTGCTATCCCCGAATATCCCCTTGCGCCGATATTTTTATTTTGAAAGTAGCTTGGCACAAAGTATTTGTAGCTGGAGTAAGTTATTACAAAACATATAAAATAAAACAGGTATTTATAACCAGTTTGCAATCTGCTTACCAGGTAAATGATGCCGGGTGCAGCAATGAGCCCGATGAGTCTCAAATGCCTTGCTTCATATGAAATATTGGCTTGTCTCAAAAATGATTGTCCGAAAAACAACACCGATACCACATAAAAAACCACCAGTAGCAGCGCATAATTTTTGTGAGGCGCCTTTTTTACAATAAACCAAATTAATAAAATGCTTAATACTGCACAGATCAGCACGATGATCACCCCCCAAAAGTAAGTAAACATGGGAGGGTCATCATGAAACAAAAGGCCGTTTGTAAGGTCATCTACCGAAAAAGCGGTTAATATTGGCGAGGCCAAAGGAAAGCCAAAAGTTTCCCAAACCAGCTTTATGCCCCCGGTTATCGATGAGGGGTTAGCACCTTTTGAAAGATAAAAATGATAGATCATAAATAAGGATAATACCGCAGGGACTCCTATCCATATGCCATTTTTTATCCAGCGAATGATGTCTTTTGTTCCCATTGAAAACCTAAGCCATAAAAAAAGGCAAGTGGCAGCATACATCCATAAAAATGACGATTTGCAAATGAAGCCTAATATTCCACCTATAAAGAGGAATACGGCCAGTTTCCAGTTAGTTTTTTCAATGGCTATGCACCCGTATAAAAACCAGCCGGTGTAACCAAAAAGTAGTACTTCGCCTCCGTTATAAAATACATAGGGCGTAAAAAAGGATAACTGAATTACGATGAACAGTACGCTTAAAGCCGAGATCATTGGCGTAAAGCCCGCTTTTTTAAAGAAGTAATAAAAGCCGAAAATGCCCGATAACGAAAATAGCAGGGTTACTATTGAAGAAGCGCGACCGGTGTTGACGCTGAAAATAAGTTTAAAGAAATAGGGCACCAGGTATTGCCCCGGCGACCACCAGGCGAGGAATTCTGACGCGTTTTTGCTGATATCGTTCTGATCGGGTTTAACCATGACATTAAATGCCGAACCCAGTTCCATTGAGCGCATTACCTGGAAGCCCTTGCTGGGGTCGGGGTAAATGGCGGCTGGGGCTATGATCAGCATAATGCCCATAATGAAAACAATCCCGTTAATAACCAATAAAATGATTTGGTGGGTTTGTAGTTTCTGTTTCAGCATATAATTATTTTAAGCAGATGATGTTTAAGTTTTAACTGATTTCCCGTTCCCTGATCTTTACCGCCGGGTTGCCCTGATAGATGCCGTACGCGTCCATGTTTTTTGTAGCGATAGAACCGCTGGTCAATACCGCGTGCGATGCTACCGTCACGCCCGGATTTACCATAGCCCCGGCGCAGATCCACACGCCGTCTTCCAAAATTATGCCTTTGGTTATCAAATCAAAGGATGTTTTTTGGTAATTGT
This sequence comes from Mucilaginibacter sp. SG538B, assembly GCF_013376065.1. Taxonomy (NCBI): domain Bacteria; kingdom Pseudomonadati; phylum Bacteroidota; class Sphingobacteriia; order Sphingobacteriales; family Sphingobacteriaceae; genus Mucilaginibacter; species Mucilaginibacter sp. SG538B. The sequence continues at coordinate 140,304 of NZ_JABMJI010000002.1, read as the reverse complement.
GGCTGCCCGTTAACAGCACAGCCCCCTGCGACAGGCAAACATGCGCGCCGATATGGATGGGCACTAAACTATCTATCCATACATTTTCACCTATCCAGCTTTCATCGCCGATATGCAGATTCCATGGATATTTGATGTTTACACAGGGCTTAACAGTTACATTTTTACCGATCCTGGCACTAAATAGCTTCAGTAAAAATACTTTGAACGCGCTTGAGGGTATAATGCTTGTTTTAAAGAATATGGCATTACAGTAGTACCACAAAATGCGTTTTAAAACATTGCCGCCCGGATGATAAGGATAATTATTATAAGTTGAAAGGTCAGTTCTGAACATCAGCGCCGGTAAGCTTATCATTACGTTTGATCCAAATATACAGGCTAAACGCTATAATAATGTAAAGAAGTATATTAAAAATGGTATGGTGATCAACTATCCGGTTTGCCTTTTTCGACCAGAAGATGGCCAGTAAAACAAAACGAATCACGTTTAAAAATTCGATAACAAAGATCCCAGAAAACAGGAACACCAATTTTGAGCGCAACGGAGATGGATAGGCCAGTACAAAGGCGGAAAAAAAGCTGATCAATCCTAAACCCAGGCAGCTGTAAACTATGGCCAGTGTCCCTTTACCTGCAACCAGTAACTCGGAATTATTATCAATGGCAGCATAACCAAGCCGCTTCAGGATCATGACACTACAATCCAATAAAACCTGTCTCAAAGCCGCAATATAATTCAGGTGTTCGGCTAAGAAAGCGTTATAATTCCCGCCGGAATTAGTAATACCGAAAAAGAAAATGTTAAAGCTATAAAATATGGCAAACAGCAATACAAACAGCAGCATGAACCGTATCGCCGGGTTATTTAAAAAAGCAGGTTGTTTCATTGTTTTTTGCTCTCCTTTCGTAACTCATAAATTTTAGCATCAATCAAAAACCTGAACCAAAAACCTTGTAAAAAATGGAATACCAGCCCGGTTTTTCCATCTAAAAAACCCAATTTTATAAAGTATCTTATAGTAAAGTAAATTACAGGCCTTACGAATAAAGGAAACGACTCATATCGTTTTTTCATATACCGGCGGCGCTCCATCGGGTTACCAAATAACCGTGGATGTACCAGCTTACCATTATCGTCAATAACCGGGACGTTTTGCTGCTCAACAAGGTATTGCGCCTCCAGCGTTGCCCAATGATTATGCCGGGCAATGAAACTGGTAAGCGAATCGGTAATTACATCAATGATATCAGTTTTAAGTACCTGCGTTTTACCGGTAACTTTAAAATGCTGATCATACAATTTTTCTTCGCAATGCCCGAAGCCGCGCCTGAACAGGTTGGCGTGGTATGTTGGATAGTGGCCGCCATGTTTGATCCATTTGCCCATAAATAGGGTACGCCTGCTGATCAGGAAGCCATTTGTTTCAGCATCTATGGACTTGGAGAAAATATCGTTAAGCTGGGCGGCAAGCTCTGGTGTTACCCGGTGATCAGCATCCAGGTTAAGTATCCAGGTACCTGTTAAAGGCAGGTTATTCAAAGCCCAGTTACGCTGGGTTGCATAATTTTCAAACGGATGGCTGAAGACGTTTTGCGTGTACCTTTGGCAAATAGCCAGTGTGGTATCCTTTGAACCTGAATCAACAATATAGATATTGGCTTTTAGCACCGCCGCGCTTCGCAGGCAGTCGCCAATGTTCTTTTCCTCGTTAAAAGTTAAGATAATAATATCCAGGCTCTCGCTCACTTAAGTTTGGCTTTAATGATCATGCTCATCCAAAAATAGGGAAACCTGCCGCAGCCCCTGAATGCTGTTACCTCAAACCCATGTTCGTTGAGGATTTGTGTCAGCGTTTTAACCGACCAAAATTTGATATGCCCGCCCTGCCACAAAGGGCTGATATGATTATCCCATTTATTTAAAATACTCAAAAACAGGTTTTTTAAATAACCATGATAAGGCGTTGAAATGATGAGCTCACCTTTTGATTCGCTTAAAACATCCCGGCAAAGGCGTATAAACGCGTAGGGGTCGTACAAGTGCTCAATAACCTCAGTTGATATAATGGTATTAAACTGTATAGCTCTTAATGGCTGCGGTAACCCTTCAACCGAAAGATCATGAACGAAAAACCGGCCGGGATTTATTTTATCGGCAATAGCAATGCCTGGTTTAGATGCATCGATACCATAAGCGTTAAATCCCCTTGCCAATAAATAATTTACCAGGTGACCGTTGCCGCAGCCAAGGTCGAGAATGCTGGTGTTGTTATCCTCATTTAATAACGACATAAGTGGTTTCTCGAGCTCCTTAAATACATGGCAGGGGCTTGCATCGGGATAATCGTAATCTTTATAAGCGCTCATGCGGTGGTTATTGTGGATCCATATTTTTATATTTTTTCATTAAGGCAGCTCTTTCAAAATCATATCGATCGTTTGCGTAATTCAAATCTCTTTTAAAATTTTAGAATTTAACAATGCCTTATGAATGAGCAGCATGCTGATATAGCTCCAGAAGATGGTATTGAACAAGAATTCAAAACTGATGCCGCGCCACATGATCTGAAACAGGCCCGAAAATATAAGTGCCGTGCCTAATATATATCCCCCAAAAAGTTTTTCGGCTTTAACGGCTATTAGTTGTGCAAGGGCGCCGTAAGCGAAAAGGAAAATAAAGATCCCCCAATCACCTCCTGAAAGATACGCATCAACGATGTAGGCAGGTTTGGCTGATACGGAAGAGTTACGGTTAACCACCCCGGCATCATAAACGCGCTGCATGATCATGGCTTCGGTAATTGGTTTAGAGGGCCAGAAAATCCGCGGCACCAACGCAATAGCCGATTGTTTAACAATATCCAATCCATAAAAATCCACATTTTTAGGTGTCGACTGCACAAAGCGGGTAAACATATCGATTTCACTTAAGCGATATACTAAAAAATCCCAGTTAGTTTCGTCAACATCGCTGTTATCGCTATTTAGCGCTGCGTCAAGAGCCAGTTGTGAGGCTTCTCCGCTATCGGCATCTCCATTCCATGCATTGGCCCGGAAAATATGGTTATATGTTGGTAAAACCGTAAATAATAAAACAATGATAGGGACAAAGGCGATGGTTACTAATTTTTTATAGGTAGGATACAGGAAGATCCCTAAAACCAGCACGCTAATAATAATAGGCTCTTTAAATCCCGATGTAAGCGCCTGGTAAAAATTAAAGGCATATAGAAAAAGGCAGATGAGCGTATTGGCCCCTTTTTTTAGTGGTATGGCAAAGGCCAGCGCCAATGTACCGGCAATAAAGCTCAATGAGCTAAACTGGTAATAAAATTGGGAAAGGCCTGGTATCTTAAGAAATAACAGCGAAAGCGGAAAACTGATAATTGCCGACATCATGAGCAGATTTGCCAGCCTTTCGGTTTCGATATAGTATTTTTTAGTTACGGGATAGTTCATGAAAATAAGTATACCCATCACAAATGAAGCATGCCCAAGGCAGTAATAACGCTGGCATTGGGCAATTAAGCCCAGGGCATCTTTATCATTTAACGTATGAATAAATACATGCTTGAAATTTTCATAGCCGAGGGTATTCATAAAATAAAAGATGGATGTGCTGCACATGTACCCCGCAAAAATTATCTGGATGATAAATAAGGGCCTCATCAACTGTTCGGCCATGGGGCGGTCGTTGGGGATTGGACGTACCCAGCCGGTAAGTGTTATGATGAATATAAAAAATGAGCCACCCCATGCAATAAAATAGGATAACACACTATCACTTTTACATGCCAGTGCCAGCAGCCATGGTATAAACAACACAATATATCGTTCTATCGATTTGCTTTGCTGCATTTATTAATTATGTTATTGATCAATTGCCTTTTAGCCATTAGTCCGAAGTAATAAGTTATAAGTAAAAAAAGGTCAGAAACCAAACTTGTGAGTTAAGATTTATTACTATTGACTTAACACTAATTGTTCTATCGCTTCAACCTGTTTGACAAAGCTCCAACCTTCAATAATTTCCCTGGACTGTTGCCCCATCGTAAATAAAGCGGTTTTATCATAGAGTAGCAATGTTTTTAGCTTGCTTTTTAGATCAATCCCGTCGGTCGCGTTAAAGATCAGTCCGTTTTCATAATCCTTGACCAAATCGGTGCCCGCGCCTACTTTGTTTGATATCAATATGGCCTTGCCACAGGCCATAGCCTCGTTTATGGCCAGCCCCCAGGTTTCACCGGGCCCTTTTGAAGGGAGGCAAAAAATGTCACATGCCTGGTATACTACAGGCATGTAAAGCTGATTTTGAAAGCCAATAAAGTGAACATTTTTATGTCGATTAGCCTTGTTTTTTAGTTCTGTTTCTAAAATGCCGTTTCCTGCGAACAGCAGATGGGTGCCCGGCTGTGTTATGTCAATAAATGCTTCAAGCAGCGACAGCGGGTTTTTCTTATGCTCAAACTTGCCTGCAAAAAGCAGGAGTTTTTCATCATCAGCTACGCCTAACTGTTTTCGCAGGGTAAGGGCTTCATTGGTCCTGTCTTCGGCAAAGCGATCATTATCTACAGTATGCGGTGCAAAAAATAACTGCGTCTCTTTTAAACCGCATTTTTTAAAATAAGCCTTATTGTTTGACCCGGCATATAGTGCATAATCAATATGGCGGTAAATCCGCTTTAAAAACTGGCTTCGCAATACGGATTTGATACCGCCTTTATCATCAAGTAAAGTTGAATCGCCCCGGAAAATAACAGGTACCCTGCCTTTAAAATATTTGAGGATTTTGAGATGGCTTTTGTAAAACCAGCCGTACACCATAATAACATCGGGCTGCCAGTTATTTATTTGACTGATAAGGTCAGGATTATCAATCCCTTTTGAATGGTGCGAGCCGGGATCGGCCGAAATGTTTTTTACCCACTCATAAGGATAACCCTCAAGGAGCGGAAGGTTCCAAGTGATAGTTTTACCAAAGCCTGGATCAAATTTTTGCAAACCGCCTTCGCCCCAGGTATAAAATACCATGACGTTTATTTTTTGCCTTTCATACAGGAGCTTAAATACCGGTGTATAATACTGTATGGGGTGAGTGATAACTATGGCCAAATTTTTCATTCAGATAGTCTCGCCCATTATATTAAAACTTTTTGCATTTTGAAGGCGATGGTTTATCAATTCAATGTCTCTGCAGTAAATAGTATTGTATGCACCAAAGGTATCTAACCCGGTTAAAACGCGTTTAAAAGGATCATAGGCAACAGCCCTAAAACCTTTTGACAGTAACAACTTGTGAATATCCTGATCGCTAAAACCGTACCTGCCGCCGCTACCGTTAAGCTCAATGATGATGGCCTTTAGAAGCGGCGAATTAAGGGTAGATCCCATACCTTTAAGCACTTCGGTCTCAAAACCTTCCACGTCTATCTTGATAAGAGCGGGTTTGTGTGTTTCCAATAATGAATCAATAGTGATTATAGGTACGATAACAGTGTTTTTGCCTTTCTCATCTTTAGTAATAACATGGTTTCCGGTATCTTCATCGGCCGAAAATCTGATCTCGCCCACTGTTGCGCCGGCGCCGGCATTAATGAGCTTTACTTCGTCCTGCAAATAATTAAGCTCGATATTGCTGTTTAAAATATCAAAAGTTGCTTTAACAGGTTCAAGTGTAACACTATTAGCTTTGGCTATGCCGGAAGCCAACAGTGTATATGAACCTACATTCGCGCCAATGTCAAAAAAGATATCGTCCGGCTTTAAAAAATGAAGCAGAAAGGCCATATCATTAAATTCATGTAACCCCGTGTATATATTACCGGTAATACCGCTCAGTCCCTTGGTTGCATAAAACTTAACATCACCAACAAAAGGTTTTATAATGAACTTCGACCTTGAAAGCCTTGACTGTACCTGCCACCAGGCAAACCGCCATAAGGCTTTTGCCGGATGTTTTTTTCCCAAAGGATGTTTTAAAATAAAGCCGACAGTTCGTTTAATGGCGTTCATAAATAATTCTATCAAATAACCGGCACTGCGCCAGTGTCATTTCATGTGCCGAATATTTTTCGATGGCTTCAGCATTATATTCAACAGTCTGGAAATTACCCTTAATTAATTGCTCAAAAAATATAAATAGGTTTTCGGAGGTAACGTCATCATAGTTGTAAACATGTTCTACACCATACTGCTGCATAATAGGTATAGCAGAGCTTGCGGCATTAAATACGGCCAAAACAGGCCTTTTTGTGAGCAGGTATGGAAATATTTTTGAAGCTGTGTATTTAGGATCATCTGACCCAGGGATAAAAAGCGCGTCGGCCTGCTGCAGTGTGAGCAAAGCTTGATAGTAGCTGATACGGTCGGTAATTTCAACAATACGTTCTTCCACATTATATTGTTTTGCCAGGGGAAGTATAGTGGTTATCCCCTGTCCGGCAGGGGCATAACTGGTACCTATGAAGTAGAGTTTGATTTTTTCAAACTGCTCTTTATTGGTATTCAAACCGGTCCTTAATGCATCGAACACCGGGCTAATGGCCTTGTGAAGATCCTTCCCGCCGCGGCCGATATATACCACATTGATAAAGCCATCGTCAAGCAACCCTGCAAAAAGCTTTTGGTTAGTTTTAGCTATTTGCAGGTCGGGTTCAAATGCTCCGAAGGTTATAATAGCGGCAGGAAGCTTTTGAATTACCGGATAACGTAATTTGAGCTCATCAATGTAACCGGCAGATACACTGATAAGCCCGGACGCATTTTTTATGGCGATGGGCTCCAGGTATTTATTTAAATGGTAAACGAACCAATATTTTGGCGGCCGCTCGCTTTTAGGTTTGTTGATATAATAATCGGAATGCCAGGGATCCTGCATATCAATGACGTATGGAACCCCAAATCGCTTTTTCCAGTATGCACCCAACGTACAAACCGGGAACTGTGTGGTTGAGAAATAAATAAGATCAAATTTGTTGTCCTTCAGCAGGCGGTTAACCGTTTTGCAGTAATGCCATAACGAGCGGATGGCAATACTGCCCAAACCAACTTTTGAAGTGAGTGCCTTGCGGAATGCTTTCACTTTGTGAACTTTAATCTCCGGAGGGAGACTTTGCAACAAAAATTCGTCTTTTGCCAGGTCGGCATACTGGGCATCAATGGTCACCACTTCGGCATCCCAGCCGCAGGTTGCAAAATAAGGAAGGCTCATCCTCACACGCTGCATATCCGCGGCATTTACCGGCGGGAAGTATGGCGAAATAATGAGCAGCTTTTTATTCACTTTTTATACTTTTTGAACAAGACTTAAAAAGGTACGGCTTTCGGTTTCCCAGTTTAATGCTGTTTGGCCAAGCTGGTAGTTTTGTAAACGGGTTTGGTATAAAATATCCGGGTTTTGGAGGTAAAAGCTAATGCAATCCGTTAGTGATTGCAGGTTGCTTTTTTGGTATAGTTTTCCTGTATCCGGATATTGCTCCATAAATAAGGCTTGCGCCTGCGTATCGCTCACTATCATTGCCAGTCCACATTGTATGTAGGTAAAGATCTTATTGGTAAGGCAGATATCCCTGTTTAAAGGAATGCCTGTTTCGGTGGCTATGCCAATATCAAACTGGCTCGCGAAATCGAAAATCTCGCCCGCTCCAATGGGCTCATGAAACCAAAGTTGATCATCACTTATTTTAAATTCTTTGGCGAGGTTCAACAATGCAGATCTGTAAGTTTCATTGCTACTGCCTAACAAGTGTAACCGAACATGGCCATTTGTAGCAGCTATCGCTTTAATTACATCTTCCAGTCCTCGTTCGGGGCCTACCGTTTGCGAAAACCAAAACAGTTTTAATGGTTCGTGAGCTTTATAATTAGGGCTGATTTGCAGCGCTGTTTTAGGAAACACGTTGTTTATTACAACAGGTTTTAAATAGCGGTATTCGCGTTGATAAAATTCTGCAATGAGCGGGCTGGCGGCAGTAAAATAATCAACATGGGGAAAGTATTTTTCCTCAATGTATTTATTGAGCTTGTAACTTTCATTGTGAGTTGATGCAAACTGTCCCGAATGCAAATCTTCCGCATCGTAACCAACTTTTACGTTGTAATGTTTTGCTGCCTGTATGGCTGCGGGCAAGGCGCCGAGGTTATGGGCGATATAAAGATCTGTTTTTATTTTTTTAGCTATAGACAACGCTTCGGTATGTGTGCGGCTGATAGCGTTTTCAGGTATATCGAAATGCCGGGTATATTTAAACAGCAGCGTACTTAACTTTTGGCGAATACGGGTTTTAAGGTAAGTTGCTTTTTGTATCACCGGATCGCCTCCGCAATAAATGTACATACCGGGATATTTGCCTGTTAAAGCTTCATCGGTTTTTTGGGCCCATTGCTGGTAAAAACAGCAGATCACTTTAACATTATAACCAAGCTTGTGCAAAGTTTCGGCTTCCTTCACGAGGCGAGGGTTAGTAGTTGGCTGGCCGGTAGTTATAAAAGTAACGTTTTTCAATCTTTACGCGTTGCCAGCTGGTATAATTCCTCGTATTGTTTGGCCAGTACACCGGCGCTAAATTTTTGTTCCGCTATCTTCCGGCAGTTGGCCCTGCTGATTGAGTCAATGCTGTTAATCGCCGTTATCATGTCGGCTTCTGTGGCGCATACAAAGCCATTTGACCCGTTAATGACTATCTCCGGTATTGCGCCGCGATTAAAACCGATAACGGGTGTACCACAGGCCAGTGCTTCGGCCATTACAATACCAAAGGGCTCATCCCAGGTTACCGGCATCAGGAAAGCTTTTGAGTTACGAAGCAAGTCATTTTTCTGAAGGTTATTGACCGGGCCTATGTACTTGATCTGCTCGCCATCAATATAGGGTTTTACCTGTTCATTAAAATATTGCTGGTGTATTGGCTCATTGGGTACATTGCCTGCTATTACCAGTTTTTGATTTGTTTTTTTTGCCGTGTGTATAGCAATAGCTGTCCCTTTTTCATGCTGGATCCGGCCTAAAAAAGCGAGGGGGGCATCATTGGGAACACCTGCATTAAAATCGTAGTCGTTTAAATCCACCCCGTTATAAATAGTAGTTACATCAGCAAACGCATTGATTTGATTGGCTATGTAATTGCTGCAAGCGGTAAATTTCAATGTGTTTTTATGAGCGATACTTACTGCCTTTTTTACCTGCGATACGGTAGGGGGCAACTGATAGGATACGATTTTTGGGATTCGGCTTAACATTAGCAACGCAATATTGCTCATGCGACCGAAGGTATGTATAATATCAAAATGCTGAAAAGCAATTTTTGATGTAAGCCGGTTAATTTTCACCAGATCTTTAACGCCATAATTTGCCGATTCATGGTAGCTAATGAGTTTACAGCCCGGCTGCGAATGTTCATTGGCATACAGGGTAATATCGTGGCCTTTTTTTTTAAGTTCCTGGATCAGCATAAAAGCAATGCGTTCGATGCCGCCGTATTGCTCGGGAGGCACCGGGATCAGCGGGTTTACTATAATGGCTATTTTCAATTTTGTGCGTGTTGCTCAGCTTCCCGGTATCTTAACCCGGTTTGTCTGAGGAGGAACTGGTAAGTGTCCGAGTGCAATGCAATGTATTGTTTGATGTAATTTAATTGACGGCCGTTGCCAAGTAGCCATTTTCCAAACAGCAGCCAGTCGGCAATGGTAAAGTATTTGTATATTCGATTGTCCTTCAGGATAAAGATATTGGCAAGGAAAAATGTAGCCGTAGGGACTGGTCTTTGCAGCCGGTGGTATGCAAGACTTTTCTTCATGGTTTTCGTTTTGTCTGGAGATGCCGTAATGAAGCTTGCCAACAGCATGACCTGTGTAGCTATCCAGCTATACCGATCGTTATCGCGCGCCGTAGCCAGGGTAACAGCAAAATTGGCTAATGGTTTACCATGAAGGTAAATCGGATGCTCAAAAGAACGCTCCCTGATCAGTTCGACTGCATTAAATAGTATAGACTGCGGCACTAAGTATGCTGATGCATGCTCCCCGCGGTACAACATAGCTCCGTTCGAGTGTAAAGCACTTATGGCCTGCCTGTGTTGTGGCCACCAAAAGTATTGAGATTGCCCGTCAGGCCAGATAGTTTTATGTGTATTTGTCCAAAGGTTACCCGGTTCTTCATGCCAAAGTACCATGTTGCACCATGAAACTTTTATGTTAGCATCGTTATCCATAACCGCCGTCATCTCTTTCAAAAAGTCGGGCTCCCACCAGTTGTCGTCTTCCAGGATACTGACGTATGGCTCATCGCAACCGGCAAAAGCGAGGTTAAAGCTAGCGACAGCTCCAAGGTTCTTAGCGTGGTTTTTCATGATAAACCGATGGTCATTTAATGACGAAATAAACGCCGCTGGGAAAGGATCTTCGGGGCAATCATTGTGTACTTCACAGACCCAACCGGTAACAGTTTGGTTAAGCAGGCTTTTTACAGCGCGCGTCAACAGGTGGTTCCTTTTATAAGTAAATAAGTAAATGCGGCAACGCGTCATTATTGGGGTGCTCCTGATAGCAGCAATTTTAATTTTTTCACGATTTTCCAGCCGATAATTTTTTGAAGTAAGCAGGTGTAACCGCCTGCCGGAAATGTTGAAGTTGTGCCGCCAAGGTCTTTTATCTTGTGTTCCGCCCCTTTAATAAGTGTTTTATGGAAGGGGTAAAAAGAGTATATAAAGTTTTGAAAACAGGAAGCGCATACCTTTTTAACGCGGGTGCTGGGTTCAAAGGCCAGCATGTGTGAAGTACCCATATTGATGGAATCATAGGCGGATTGGGCGCCTTTTGTCGATTTTAATGACGACAAGGAGCTTTGCAGCCCGCTTCTGTAATAGAGCAGCGAATTTTCGGCGAAACGAATTTCGCTGGCATTGAGCAATACCCTGATGATAAATTCAAAATCATTGATCAGGCTCAGGCGCTCATCCCACAATCCCGATTTTCTAAGCACAGCCCTTGGGATTAGCCATAAGGCACATTGCATCATGGCTTGTTTGCCATCCATTGACGATACCAGCCAGTCAATGGGTTTACAATCCTCCCTGATGAGGTCTTCATTTACTTTAAAGGAACTAATATCATCGTGATAAAAACGGCCCCAGGCGGCTGAAGCTACTACATCATCGCTATCACCAATCCGTTTAACCTGTTCTGCAATATAACCGGGCGAGATCAGATCGTCGGCATCCATAAATTTAATAAGCCGGCCGCTTGAAAGACCAAAGGCCTTGTTTGCTGCAACGCACTGCCCGCTGTTTTCCTGCTGATGAACGCTGATGCGCGGATCGGTAAACTGTTTAAGTACCCTGGCGGTGTCATCCGTAGAACCATCGTTAACAATAATGAGCTCCCAATTGGTATAGGTTTGCTTAAGCACCGAACCAACGGCTTCTGCAATATATTTGCCTGCATTATAGACGGGCATGCAAACGGAAACTATCGGATTACTTGTCTCCACTCGGTAGTAAAATAAGGCAGTTTAGCCTTGAAGATATAATGACGAACAATATCAGACGAATTTGTTTTTTCGTTTTTATCGGCGTAAAGTATCCGGTACGGCTGGTTTAAAGGCTTCCCCTCCAGCCAGGATATAATTATTGCGTTTAGTGTTTGCTCAAACATGGGGGGGTGAACATTCTGTACATTTTTCATAAGGTATGCACAGGTACGTTCAACAAAATGCCAATCTATTTTTGATGAATTGTAGGCAAGAATGCCACTGTTGATCTTTTTGCACATGGAAATGTTCAGGTCCTTGCTGATAACATCCTCTGGTAAAACATAATAAGAAGCAGGTATGGTATCCTGCATAAAGTAGTTTTCATTGTTTCTGTAAGCATCGATCAGTTCTTTCGGCTCATTAAAAAACAGCATATCACTATCTAACTGTATGATATAACGATTGTTGATGCGCATATCTACCAGTTTCCTGAAAAATGCGTTCTCTTCGCGTAAGGCCCTTAGCAGCGGAAAATCCTTTTCAGGCAATACTTCGTCAATTTGTATGCTCAGGTCTTTAATGCTAATGATATTGACATTAGGGAGCGCCTTGATGATAAATCCGCTTAGTTCCGGACTTAAAGTGCCGTCTGAATAAACATTGATGCGTACATGGCCTTTCAATAACCTGGCAAGGGAATAGGCGCAAAAAATGGTTTGGTGCCAGTATTTAGCACCTGTAAGATAACTTACCTCCAATTTATAATCCGAAGATAATGTTACCGGGGATAACTTCAGCGCTGCTTTTTTCATTTGCCGCTCGCCCCGCTGCATGCTCAGCCAACCTTTCAGCCCGAAATGACTGATATGATACCTTATAGAAAAGGTTGGTTTAAAAAAATACTTGTATGCTATTTTACCTAATGACACGGGCTATAAAAAATGTTTCCAGGCTTGTTTAAAATAACCTTCTTTTGAAAGGTCGACATAGTGATGAAGAATGCCTGTTTTGTTTTTTATCTGATCCGGGCCGGGGTTAACAATATAATCTCCGGCTTTTAAAACAGCAGCATCAGTGTCGGCTATCATCATGGCCGATAACGCCTGCTCTAAATAATAAGAAGCTCCTTCCTGCTCCTCCAGTGTTTTAACCCAGTTTTCCAGCTTGTCCCAATCAATAGCTTCGCTTTTTAAACCGATAGCCCCCACATTAAGCAACGGTTTTACAGGTGCTCCGGTCAGTTGTTCCATTAATTGCTGAGAATATCCATAAGCTTCTGTACAATCAATCATGTGCAAAGGTTGTTGCGGGGCGTAAAGCCAGGTAATTATCTCCTTGGGTTCGTGCCAAAAAAGCATGTCCGAATCCAGTACCAGTTTCCAGTCATCGCCTGGGATGGTGTGCACATCTGTTAGTTTTTTAATGTGAGGATATACTGCTCTTTTTTTATGCAGGTACGGATAACATATTTCGGGCAATGTGTTTTGCAGGTTTTCACTGATTTGCTTCACTGTAATTACCTGTGCGCCGGGCAGCTGTTTTGCTACCCTCTCCACCAGTTCAGCATTAAAGCTGCCGTCATCAACCAATATGAATTTAAATTGCGCAGCAGTTGACTTAATTAACGATTGGATGCAATAAAGCGTTTGGTACAGGTAGTTTTTACCTGTTAAAAAGTAAATCGGCAACCCATTAGTATGTGAAACTACCGGGGGCAACTCAAGCGAACGCTGTTCCATCTCCCTACGCCCGTTCATTATGTTTCGGTAATTGAAATAGCCACCAAAACGCCTGAATTTTTGTAATTGTGAACGCGGATTGCGGTATAAAAAATTAATGACTTGTTGTAACAAGGAAAGCTATAAATTAAACAACGAGTCGCGCCAGAATAAATGTCGGACGTTTGCAGTATAATGCCTGCCCACGATGCCTTTTTTTTTCATAGGCTTAATCTGTTGGCTATCCTGGTGATCGTTTTTTATAATCTTTGTTGTCCAGGGTATTCCAATTGATGAACTTGCTATATGAGCAAAAATAGTTTGTTCGGTAAAATAATGCACATAGTTACTTACGTGAAACAATAATTCCTCCAGCCGAAAGTCTTCGCAAATTCTGGGCCCATAAATAATTAATAAGCCCGAACTGAAGGTATAAGTATCATAGAGGTTATTACCGTAGAAATTCAAAACGCGGTCATCATAAGTTGAGTGTCCCTCCTGGCTTCCGCCGCAAACAAACCCGTTATGTTGGGGAATATATTTTTTAAAATCCTTGTAAAAAAGTATGTCACTGTCTATCCATATTACAGGTTGGATCTCGGCCTGGTGAAGTATCACAGCCAATTTTTTGCCAAGCACATGGCTCTCGGCATAGTTTAAAAGATTGATCCTGTTTTTGCCCTGATGATATACCGCGCTTTGTTGCCAGTGCTTAACAATAAGCTCACCCGGCCAAAACTTAAATTTACTTTTGATTTCTTCCGGAGATAACGATCCGTCGGATGCGATGATCAGTTTGGGAATCTCTTCCCAATATTTTGCAATAGAATATACGGCCAGGCGCGTCATATCTATGATGCTTTTGCCTGTCATCATAAGTACAGTATAAGCCGATGATGCTTTGGGCTGCCCTACAACAAGGGGCTTATATTTAAGTAAGCTCCTGTAAAGTACTGGTAAGCGATAAGCCAGTGAATTGCTTATTTTATTGAGCATGGTTGTTCTTTATAAGGCCGTCATACATACCACATGCGCCCTGCCATTTTATATATGCCGCAGCATTTTTCCATGCTTTGTAGGTAAACCAGGCTTTAGCTTTCCGTAATGTAGCCCCCGATTTTGTAATTTGTTGCCATGGGTTTATACCGTGGCTTTGCAGTAGCTGCACCCATGATTTATTGGTATTGTTAAGCAAACGTGCAAGGTAACCTGCGTGCATACGTTGAGCAGGAATAATATGTTGTAGTATGAGCTGAGGGAAATAACCAACCTGCCAGCCGCCTTTAAGGATCTCGAGCACAATATCGTTATCGCCGCCGGAGCTTAAGGAGTTACCCAACCTATCGCTGATGTTGTTTTTGCCCTGTGTTATTTTTTCCAAATAGGATGATAGCGCTTCGCGTTTTATAGCCATCCCTGCGCCTATGGGTGCAGCTGTTGGATATTGATTATTCCATGCCGCTGTTAAGGGGGTATCGCCAAGGTCGCGCAGGGCCAGGCTTCCGTAAAACTCACACAGCCATTCGGGCGGGTCAGTTTCAAACAGCGGGATTGATTTACCACCTATAGAACCCATTTTGGGGTTTTGGCCAAATATGCTGAGGGCTTTTTCAAGATAACCGCCTTCAATCATATTATCGTCATCAATCATTACTATAATATCGCCCGTTGATTCATTGAAGCCCTTAAGCCGGGCATAGGTTAACCCTTGTTTTGTTTCATCTACAATTTGGGCGGCAGGATGCCAGCTTAAGTTAAGCTGCTGCCGGAAATTGTTGGATGAATTATTGTCGATAATGATTAACTCCCATTTGTTGGCAGGCAATGATTGGCTTTTTAAGGCCGAAAGCGTTTGGCGTAATCTTGCTGCATCCGGATTATAAGTTGGGATAATTACGCTTAACTCAGTCATTATATAAGATATCGGCAGGCAAAGGTTCGTTAATTAAAGCCAGTTGTTCTATTACAGCCGCCTCAACTGTGCCGGGCAAAATCATTTGCATGCACTTTTTATCATAATGGCAGGTATTATGTAACCAGCATGGTGAGCATTCAACCGCAGAATATATGTTTTTAAAACTATGATATCCCGATTGGTCTGGTTTTTCGCGTCCACCATATATGATTACCGACCGGCAGTCGACTGAGCGTGCCAAATGCATCATAAACCCTACATGTGATACCAAAAGGGCCGCATTACTTAATATGGCTGCTGTTTGCCGGATAGTAGTTTTCCCGCGCAGGTCGATAACGTTTTTCAGCGGCGCATCTGTTTGAGAGCCTAACAGGATGAATTTGTGGGTTTGACAAAGCTGATCAACAACCTGTTGATATTTTTTAACGTCCCATTCTTTGTTACCCATTGGGAACAATGCTGCTGAGCTGGATGTTGTTACTACGATATGGTTTTTTGCCCATTTCGCTGCGTCCCGTTCATTAGCCGTTAAAATTAAAACAGGCTTAAGATCTATTTTACCTTTAAGCTGTAAATCATCGGCCATTTTTAAAATGATATGCTTTTCGGGTATTTCGTCGCCGTCGGTTTCGGGATGATAAACGGTGTATTTGGGGAAAACAGTTTTTACGTTGAAGGCTTTAAGAAGCAAACCGGATAGTAATGCCCCAAAAGGTAAAATAAGTTTGATATTCGGATTATGCTCAAAGAGTTGTTGCTGGTTACTTTTTACCCAGATATTTTTACGTCTGCGCCCGTAGAGTTCCCGACTTAATACAGTGAGCAGCAGGTTATCGCCCAATGATTCGCCGAAAGCAATGATATAGGATGGTATACCGTATTTATAAAAGTAAAACAGTGTTGATTTTATGGTTTTAATTCGGTTTTTCAAAATTGCTCTGAGGCTTCCAATTATCATCTCACTTTTTCAGGCTCCAGTACATCATTCTTAAAAAAGTTTTAAATCTGAATGAGATGCTGAGTCCGTTTAAACCGGTTATGTAGTATAAAATATTGAACCAGGCAAAAGCTATACTTTGTTTTTCCTTCGTCAGCCACAGGCAGCAGTAAATTGATTGCTGCAAACATGTAGCTTTATCATTGATTTTGCCGAGGGCCTTATGGGTTGACAGAAACTTATAATGATAACTGAAAAAACGATAATCATAAGTTGATGAGCTTAAACCAGCCTCGCCAAAACGTGCGATATCCAGATCGATATATTTGGTTTTAAATACGGGGTTACAAAATACTTTCAACGTTAAATGGTAGTCAGCAGCCACCTTAAACTTTATGTTGTATTTACCGGTGTAATTAAATATCCCGCGTTTATAGAAAATGCCCTGGTGATGGATGCCGCGTGATAATACTTTATCAATAGTATCATCCGCATATTTTGTTTTTGATGTAGCACCTGTCACATTACCATATACAAGATCGGCAGGTTCATTTTGAATGGCCTGATAAACCTGACCCAGCACTGTGGAACTGCTGAAAGTATCATCGCCCCCAATAAAGTAAAGCCACTGACCGGTCGCCATATCAATTCCTTTATTCATGGCATCATAAATGCCCTTGTCGGGTTCAGAAATGAACTGGATATTAACCTCTCCTTTTTTTTTTAAATTGTTGACAATATATTGTGTATTATCATTTGAGCCGCCATCAACCAAAACCAGCTCATAGTTTTTAAAGGTCTGGCAGGTGATGCTATCTAATGCCTGCTGTAGCGTGCCTTCACAATTATATAGCGGCATGACGACGGAAAAAAATGGCTTCAATTGAGGTTTGATGTTAATACCCTGTCCGCTTCATTTACCCAGGTATCCAAGCCTTGTGGGTTCCAGTGTGTGTCACTGCGGTAGAATAGATTGCGCTTCTCGGCTTTGAAAGTTTTATATAGTGGTATTACAGGAAGATCAGTTTTTTGCTCAACTTTTTCTAACAGATGATTATAAGGCATCCGTTTATCGTCATAGATTGAAACCGCATTTGGGATCACTGAAAGGAAAACCTTTTTAAACCCAATAGCCCGATAATAATCGCGTGCAATATCCAGGTTGCGGACTATAGAATCTAAAGCGGCCCCGGTTTTAGGCCTGAATGCTGACTGTAAACTGGCGGTATCAACGGTAATATTATAAAGAAGTCTTTTTTTATCAGTACTCTCCGTTACCTCTTTGGCTACGCGATTAAAAAGTTTATAGTTGAGTGATGCTTTGATCTCTTTGAAAGAGGTCGCCAGTTTATTATCAAAAAGAATTAGTTCGAGATTGCGGCTTAGATCCTTGTTAAAGATGACATTGCCTACCCGTTCAAAAATAGATGCTGCCGGCGGTTGGTTACCCAACCGGGGGGCATTACTAAAATTTAGGCCATTTTTAATTTCATTATTTGTCCACCTTGTTTCATCTGTTTTGCTGATATCATAGCTGACCAGGTTACGCTCGGCAAATTCCATTATGAGATAGTTTTGTTTGGTACTATCCAGTTTAATTGGACCGAAGGCAAAACGACGATCAAGGAAAATTACATTATCAAATGCATCAAAAGCGCCGTAAAGTATTTTATCTGCCAAAAAGCTGTCGCCTATAATATATAATACCCTATTGGTGTTTTGCCTGCCGGGTTTGGGGTTGTAGTGTTTAAAAAGTTCGAGTTCAAATTTGTATTGAGGCAGATTTGACATGCCGTAAAGATCGCCATAGCGCCACTTGTCCGAATAGGAAAAAAAGGCTTTATACCAGTTGGTTTCCTTTGTTGTTTTGGAATAAATATGGCTGAAATATTTGTCAAAATATAATTTATTGATGAATGACCGGTTCATGGAACTAAGCAGCAACGCAACACTAATGAGCAATATGAATAAACTGGTAACCTTACGCATTAAAACTGGAAATAAATAAACTGAGCTTCGTTAAAGATCCCTAAAAAGTAACAGGCAAGGATAAGCCCGCCTATAATGACCGCCTTTGTTGTGTTTGAATAATCTTTCGCTTTTCGCAAATAACGTTCGCCTAAAAGCAGGATAATGATAATAAAGGCACAATACCAAAGTTCAGGGACAGACATCAAATTACCGGCCGAATAGGTAAATCCTTTACCGGCCAATATTTTACTTAAAATATAAAAAGCATCGGATACTGTAGCTGCCCTGAAAAACACCCAGGCAAGAGAAACCAGGTTAAAAGTGAAAAGCCATTTCAGGAAGGTAAAGCCTTTGATCCCGATATCGTACTTGTTGAATAACTGGTAAGCAACGAGCAGCAAACCATGAATCAGGCCCCAAACAAGATATTTCCAGTTGGCGCCATGCCACAGGCCGCTTATCATAAATACGATAAGCAGGTTAATGCAGGTTACCCGGAAATTAATCTTGCTGCCCCCCAACGGGATATACAAATAATCACGAAACCAGGTGGAAAGTGAGATATGCCAGCGTTTCCAAAAATCAGAAACATTGGAGGCGAGATAGGGCAAGTTAAAATTCTGCATTAGCTCGATACCCAAAACGAGAGCTGCGCCAATGGCGATATCCGAATACCCGCTAAAGTCGCAATAGATCTGGAAGGCAAAAAAATAGATAGCCATGAGCAGTTCAAGTGCCGAATGACCATGCGGATTGTTGAAAACAGGATCGACGTAAAGGCCCAGTCTATCGGCAATCACTACTTTTTTGAACAGGCCCATCGTCATGAAAAATAAACCAGTTATCAAGTTACTGCTTCGGAAATTGTTGACCCGGTGCAACTGGGGCAAAATATGCTGGGGCCGTTCAATTGGGCCTGCTACCATTTGCGGGTAAAACATTACATACAAGGCATAAAGGCCAAAGTGACGCTCGGCGGGCTGATTGCCCCGGTAAACCTCAATGGTATAACTCATAGCCTGGAATGTATGGAACGATAAGCCAATGGGCAATATAAAATCAAGCAATGGCAATTGCGGGCCATGGAATATGTCAGATAGCAAATTCAGGTTCCCGGCCAAAAAGTTGAAATATTTATAAAAAGCCAGTACACCAATATTGGTGACCAGGCTTAAAATGAGGTAAAACCTGCGGGTTTTGCCTGTGGCTTTTTCTATCAGGATGCCGGCACAATAATCAACAATAATGGTGAAAAGAATGATGAGGATGTATACCGGCTTAAAGTACATGTAAAAATAGCTGCTTGCGGCTAAAAGCCACATCCATCTTAATTTATGCGGCAGCAGGTAATATGTAATAGTTACAATTACAAAAAATATAAGGAACAACAGGGAGTTAAAAAGCATTTAAAAAAAGCAGATATATAATTTAGTTCACAATAATTTTGACGTCGGCACCTGGTTTAGCTTGCATTATTAAGAATTGATATTGCCTTATTACTGATTACAATAGGATCGACATTGTTGATATTCAGGTTGGAGCCGCGCTTGTATAAATCGTTCAGTAATGCATAGTTATGTTTATTGCTAAACTCTTCAGAAGGATAAAACGTGTATATATTGTTTGCAATGGTTAAGGGATAGGGGACAAAACGACCGAAATGGTTGCCATTAGAGATACAAATTGCGGTAGTTTGTGTACCTGCAGCTATATGTATAGCACTGGTATCATTTGAAATTAGTAAATCTGCATTGTTGATAAGTTCAATTAATTCGACAAGATTAGTTTTACCGGTTTTATCCTCAATTTTTTCTTTGTTTTTTGATTGTGATATTATTTCCGTAGCCAGGCATGAATCTGCAGATGAGCCCGCAATTGTAACCGTAACTTTAAATGTTGAATTTGCCATTATGGAATCAATTGCTGTTGCAAATAAGTTTGTTCCCCACCTTCTATACTCCTGGCCCGCACCGGGAAATATTACCAATTGCAAAGCCTCTTTTTCGATTAGCTTACTTTTGGTTGGCAAATTTAATGCGGTATCAATTCTTTGACCTGTAAGGGTTTCAATAAATTTGCGATTTCTCAGGTATTCAAAATAATCAGTTCCGGGCACATCTATAATACTGTCATAAAATTTATAAGAGCGTTTTAATTCTTCTAATGATTCCATATTAGTATAATCGCCGCTGCTGCAAATCTTTTGTTTGGCTCCAAGTTGGGATATAAACTCGTCAGTGTGAAAAACTCTTGAATGAACCGGATTGATTAAGATATCAAATGCTTTTTTTTTAATGGCAAATGATAACCTTATTTTTTCATTTATATCATAAATTAATGAGGGCGTTATCCAGATAAATTCATCAATAACGTCTTTATCATATGCTTCGGCTATATCTTTAAATCCTATATTTCCAAGGAGCGTCAGTTTATAGCCTTTAAATTTTGGTGCGTGTTTGATACATCTTACATAGTTTCTGAAAAGAATGTAATCACCAATAGCATCAAGTCTTACAATTAAAATCCGGTTACTTTTAAAAGGAAGGGCCGTTTGGTTAAAGAAATGGAATAGGATCCTCAGGATCTTGTTTGTACTTCTTTTTGGCAACATCATGAGTAATATCCAAATATCTTATATAATCTGATCCTGATCCTGTTTAAAAAAACAATTTTCTTCCATTCATAAACAGTACCATGAGCATCTGCCCCCCATATTTTTTGATGATCGGCTTCCCATTGTGCTTTCATTTTTGGCGAATGGGTTTTGGCCTGATCATGCACGTTGGCAACGGAAAGCGGCTCTTTGATCAATGCCCTGCTGTGTCCTTTTACCAGTCTGAGCCATAATTCAAAATCAAGGGAACAATGTAGCTCCTCCCAAACGGGTTCATGAATGGAGGCGCTCCAAAAAGTGGAGGGCTGCACAAGGCTCGGAATCTTGATAAAATAATCAATAAAAGGCAATACGCGCGTTGTGGTTGTTTTGCCGGATACCACATTGTAGTCGTTCCCGTAACCGTATATAAAATCTGCATTGGTGCTCATGAATTTATTTAACACCTTATGGAAAACGCCTTTAAGATAGTAATCATCACTATTGATCCAGGCGTGGTACCGGCCCGATGAAAGACTGAACCCCTGATTAATGGCATTGCTTTGGCCATTATCTTTTTCGCTTTGATAATAGCTGATCCATGGGGCATACTTTTCAATAATCTGTTTGGATTGATCGGTACTGCCGCCGTCAATGATGATATACTCCAGGTTGGGGTAATTTTGCAGAAGCACAGCCCTGATGGTTTGCTCCAGAAAACCGGCCTGGTTATATGATGGGGTTACGATGGTAAGCTTAGGCCAGTTTATTCTGTTATCATAAATAGTTGGTGCAACCTGCTCATCCCAGGGCCATCCGGTTTTACCGGACGGAGGTAGGGGTAACTGGTGCAATAATCCGTTTTCGGTACCAGCTACTATGGGCAAGGGCAATTGAACACCTTTATTGATAAAGTTTGAACGGTATGACTGAAGATCGGGAAGGGTCATGTTTTTTGTTCAGTCAATGATCTGCAGGAATGTTCGGCCAAATTTTTTAACGCTTTCATGATAAGTGTTACTTTCAAAGAGCGGGGGAGGGGTTTGATGTTCACTGAACTGCTGAAGCAGTTGCGCTAACTGATTAATATTATTCGGATCAAAAAAGCGTGCCGAACTGTTAACCAACTGCTCCCTGTGGATCTCAATATCTGAAACCAGTAAAAATTTATTCATTAGCTTAGCATCCTCCACAACAGTGCTCCAGCCCTCAAACAACGAAGGCTGTATAATGGCAATGGCATTATTCATCAACTGAAGCTGATCACGCCTGTCAATAAAACCCAGGAACTTAATGTTGTTGCCGATGTTATTGTCTTCAACAAACGCTTTCATCTCTGTAAAATAATGAGGGTTCCGGTAGTCGTTGGTATTACCGGTAAAAGCTACGGTAATTTCAATGCCTTTCGTTTTTAGTTCTTTAACTGCTTTCAAAACTGCCAGCTGATTTTTGTGTTTCCAGAATTGGTTGGGGCAGATAAAATAACGGGCGGGCAACTGATACTTTTCAAGCAGTAATTTGATGTTGATATCCTGATACGGAGGATGCGCTACTGCGAAAGGCAGAACGTTTACCTTAACCGTATGCTGAGGGAAAATGGATTTGAAATGTCCGAGCGCAGTATTGCTGCTCACAATTAAATGCCCGGTAGAGGCTTGAATTTCCTGCTGGTTTTTCAGGCGCGAGGCAATATCGTCTTTACTGAAAAATTCAGGGGCAAAATGTTCCTGGAAATCAGCTACCCAATATATTTTCTTTTTAGCAGCCGATTGTTGCTCACTTTTATAATAAGGAAAAACAGCATCAAGGGCTTTAATTTTCTGGCTAAACAAACGAATGTTAAACAGCCGGTTTGTTATCCTGTTCAGCAATTGGAAACCTTTGTTTGCTTCGCCCGAACCCAACTGAAAGCTGATATAAGGATAGTTGAATTTTTGCTGCGCCGTCCTAAAGCTTTCGTAACTATCGGTAAGCAAAACAATATGCGGCTTTTCCTCATCATTAAGGGCGTTTAACGCATTTACCAGGTTTTCGATGTAGTAAGTGCCGCCGATCCAGTTTTCGTTGTAGGTGTAGCTTAGTCCTATTCTTTTCCTTTTAGCCATTTACAATAGGTATTAATACCATCCTCAAAATTTACTTTTTGTTGGTAGCCCAGGCTAATTAGCCGGCTGTTATCGGCTTGCCAGTATAACGGATCGCCAACGCGGTTGGTGCCTGTAAATGATAAACCGCCGCTAAAGCCTATATATTTCAAAAAAGTTTTGGCTGCTGTTGTTATAGTGATGGTATTATTATTAGCAATATTTGTAATGCTGAACCCGGGCCTATCGGCATTGATAAATAGGTTCATGGCATTTACAATATCGGTAACATGAATAAATTCGCGTGTTTCGTTACCGGTACCGAACAATGTGATATTTGTTTGAGTCTGCGATTTTTTGTAAAGGTCCCAAAACAGCTGCTTTTTCAAACCGGCTCCATATGCCGAAAATACACGGAAGATATGAACATTTAAGCTAAAATGAGTATGATATAGCTGGCAGAGCTCTTCGGCTTGTTTTTTATGCACACCATAGGGTGAGAGCGGATTAAGCGTATGGGACTCTGTAATAGGTAGCATTTGCGGATTACCGTAAACTGCCGCGCTTGACAATTGGATGAGCCTGCAATTGGCATTACCTTCTTTTATGGCATTGAGGATGCTCACAAGGTGATAAACGTTTAGCAGGTAATCGCGCTCAGGGTTATTGAATGATTCGGGCACTGACGCAGCCCCTGCACAGTTAATACACCAATTGAACTGTTGTTTATGAAATACCTTCTTAAAATCGGCGTTGATAGCATCAATTAAAAAGTAGTTGGGATCGTCATATTCTACCACCACATCAGCGCCATAAACTTCATAGCCTGGCTGATTTTTAAAATAGCTGTAACAGGCCGAACCGATAAATCCTTTGGAGCCTATGACAAGTATTTTCATTGCTGTGGTAATGTTTTTATAAAACTTGCCGGGTTCCCGGCAACCATGGTAAACGGTTCAACATTTTTAGTAACCACTGCTCCTGCTGCTACGATAGCGCCTTTGCCAATGGTAACGCCTTTTAAAATTACAGCGTTCAGGCTGATCCAGGCATAGTCATCAATTATTATCGGTGCGGTGTGTACATTGCCTTTATCGGCCCAGTGCCCGTTGTGTACCAGGTCCATCCACCGTTCGGCCCTTTCAATGGCTTCAAGCTCATGCGCATTTGTGTCCATAATATTTACATTATGTGAGATTTGCACAAAATTACCAATGGTTATACTTTCGCCCGACCAGATCCTGGTGTGATCGCCAATGTAGCAGTTTTCGCCAATCACAATTTTACCGCCGTACTTAAATATATTGAGCATTCCCCGGATATGGGTTCCTTTGCCAACCACTATTCTTGATTTGTCGAGCGAGTTCGAAACCACCGCCTCCGGATAAAAAGTGGCCCCGAGATCGGTAATGCTTAACTGAATGTTGCGTTTTGCCTGTTTTTCATTAAGCAGGTAAATTAAATGGACAAGGTTTATTTTTTCAAAAAGGCCAAGCAATAACCGTTTTATGAATTGTTTCATTATGCTATCTTAAAAAATTTAAGCGCCCTGCGTATAACAGAACTTTTGTATTTTTTGTTAAGCCGGGCATAAACCTGTTTTAAATAAGCGACATCCAAAAGCATTTTTTTAGGATGTTTTAGCGGGAATATCATTGTGCCCAATGGTAGATCGGTAATAGCATCATCTGCCGAATGCGTATGTGTCCCATTTCCGTAGCCTATGTTTTTTACAAGATTTACGCAAGGGTTAACGGCCATGCCACCGTTGATCAGAATGCTATAGAACCATTGAATATCCCAGGTATTTAATGATTTGTTAAAGGATGATTCAAACATGCCGTAATAACTATTGTACCAGTCGGTAGTACCAAGCTGCGCTTCAACTCTATCCTTTGTTTGCTGCTTGGGCCAGTCTTTCATTTCTATATCATAAAGGTTCCAGGCACGTTTCCAGGTTGCCCAACCCCAGATACCGCCATGCCCCCAATGATATGATTGGGCATCTTTTTTCCAGCCATCGGTTAGTAAATTTGAACCGGATATTGACATTACCTTATCGTCAAAACGGTATTTTGTCAACAGTTCTTCGCAAAAGGGAAAAAATGTTCTATCGGGCAGGCAGTCGTCTTCTAAAATGATGCCTTCGTTAACATTTTCAAAAAACCAGTTGATGGCTTCGCTAACTGCCGATTTGCAGCCGAGGTTTTTATCCCTTAATAGTGTTTTAACTTCACAATCCCAGTTTATGCGCTCAATTACCGAACGTGTTTTAGCGCATAGGTCGATGTCATCGGGTTTATCAGGCCTTGGTCCGTCGGCAGCTATATACAGGTATTTAGGTTTAATTTTAGCTATGGCTTCAAAAACCATTTCTGTAAAAGCCGGGCGGTTAAATATTAAAAAAAGTATCGGTACGGAATATCCCATAAGCTTAATAGCTTGTGAAAGCCTGGGCTGTTTTTACAGTTTTTAATAATTGTTTTATATGCTGGTACTGATTTTTTATCAGTTGCCTGTTAGTTAACAGCGATTTGAGCTGGCCAGATTTTTGGTAGTATGAGATTTTTTGCTCGACGCTTACAGGCCGGAATCTGATAACCTTTTGATAAAACAAGTTAACCGTTAACTTGATTAAGGATTTTGCTGCGGAAAGCAGATCGTGATTTATGATCTGTTCGATAGGCCGTTTATTATCATTAACCAGTGCAAAATAGCCATTGAGCAAAACGCTGCTGTAATTTAACCAAAATGCAACTTTTAATATATAGTTGATATTTTGCCTTTGATGGGGAACAAAGTGTTTAAACTTTAGGTTATCATCGGCGATGATCTTATAGCCCATCAAATAATTCATCAGGCAGATCTCAACATCTTCGCCCGAAAGCAATTTTTTACCTATCCGGCCGGTTGTTACCTGCCTCCAATTGGCGCTCTTCAGTTCAAGCAGGATACTTTTACGGTAAACAGCCCCGGCACCGTAAACCCAATGGCTATCGGCTGCCCATATTTGAGGGCCCCAAACCGTGGTGAATTTCAGCAGATATTCAGAAATCAGGGCTGGTTGTTCAGCTTCTATAACTCCACATCCCCCTAATACACCAATTTGGCTATCACAGTTCATAATCTTGAAGCAACGTTCAACATAATCATCACAAAGCCAGTTATCATCATCGCAAAAAAGGAGGTATTCATACCGGGCATAGCTCAAGCCCATGTCTCGCGCATGGCTCAATCCTGCAATCGGTTGATTCAAAACACTGAACGGAACATTGGTTAGCTTGTATTTCTCCCATTCGGCCGCAGCTGTGGTAGCTGTCCCATCTGTTGAGGCGTTATCAACGATAATAACTTCCCAATTAACAGCTGCTTGTTGTAAGGCCAGGTGTTTAATGGTTAAGGGAAGCCGTTTGCTGCTATTGTAACAGCAAACTATGACGGATATACCGGGGCTCAAATTATTGATGGGGTAAAATATATAACTGCTCGTCTTTTTCCCGACTTGATTGTTTTATTGGAGCGATGTGATGTCTGCGAGCCAGCTTTCCAGTGTAATTATTTCCTTTTCGCAAACTATATTATTTTCTAACAATGCTTTATATGCATTCAGCAGATTAACCTCAACTGTATTATCCGCAGATATAACAGTAGTTACTAAATCCACTATTTTGTTACAATGCTGGTACATGGGTATCTCTGATGTGAAATCATCCATATAATTATGCAGGTTTCTTTTTTGCACAACCGTGGCATTGATAAAACCAAGCTGATAACCATAAAGCCACATAACTGGCTGTGCCACTAAACCACGAAGAATATCCGTAAAGCGGAATGTTACATATGTTGGAAGATAAAGCAACGCAAATAACTCTTTCCGTATTATGGTATTTTGAGTGTTAAACGGACAAACCGTTCCACGGTTTAAAACAATGGGTGGCTTGTCATCAAAATAGCATGGGGTATTATCTGTTAAGCGGTAAATCGCGTCTACATCAGGGTCTTCATCCGCTAAGCCCTGCCAGATCCCAACATTACAATTTTGTCTTGAAGTAAATTTTTCAATCTGAAAATCGGTATTGATAAGGTCGAGCGGGAGCCCGCGGGGCCATATTTTTTGTTTTGTATAGTATTGGTAAATATTAACAAATCCTGCAGGCCCGTCTATCATGTCAAATTCACTCTCAAATACCGGAAAGTCCCAATTCCCCTTTGGGTAATTGTCATCATCGGTATCAATTATATATGCTGCTTTTTGCCCAATGGCCGCCAAGTAACCGAGCATTTTACGGCAATAATGGTTAAAGGGCAGCACTTTTGATAATTGATATGGTAATGTTTCCTGCCGGTCGACAGAAAGATATTCAACATTATCACAGTGCCAATTTTGGGGCGATTTTTTGTCGCCAACTACTATCAGGTGATAATCGGACAGTTTTGAAAAAGAAACGACGGCCTCTGTTGGTTCAAATATTGATGTTATTACAATTGCTTTTTTTAGGCTTTCCATTTAGAAAGTTTAATGGGATGGATGTAAAGTAAATTTTCCGGGAAATTATTTACAAGATCGGTAAGGCTATTGTTGTATTTATCGAGTATGGTATAATCTTGAGCTGTCCACAATGGGAAACCTTTTAAGTTAAGGTCCGTTTCGGTAACGATTTCATTTGCCGATAATACTAACGAGGTAGGCAAACCAACCTCCACAAACAATTTAGTTACGGCTGTTATGCCGCAATAATGACTAAATTGTTTGATGGTATCGGCACTTATAATAAACACATCTGAATAACCACCAACCACAGGATACCGAAGATGGTGTTGTTGTTTAGTGATCAGGTTTTTTAAATAGCGCAATACTTCCCGCAGTGGCATTGTAAACCAGTCTTTCAGTGTTTTTGGGGCGTCCCAAATTTGCCTGAAATTCAAAGGCCCTACCGATAAACCAAACTTATTGAATATAGCTAAAGCGGTGTTGTAATCGGGAAGAAAGCTTTTCGCTTCAACACCACTCAATTCTATGTTATAATTAAAGCCATCGGCCACCCTTTCCCAACGCTTGTTTAGGTCGGTTTCATGCAGGTTGATAAGCTCAGGGATGAAACATGTGCCGGCTTTTAGTTTAAAAAAGCCCGCATAGTTGTTCTCATTTATTGCGGGGTTCAACAGCAGATCATCTGCAACGAAAAAATAGTGATCATATTTATCGTCAAAAAAAGAACCCAAGCTCTGGGTAACATATCCCTGAAAGTAGAATGAGTTTTCATAAACAGAAATTACATTGGATAAATCGCCGGTATAAAAAGGAACCAAATGGTAGATGTTGGTAAATCTATTATGATAAATTTTTTCTAAAACAGGTATGTTTTTATTGTACTGGTGGTTGTAAATAATTATCAAGGCAACCTTACTCATTTGGGCTAATGTGTTTAATAATTAATGTTTTGGCAACATCATAGAAAGCAATTGCTGCTTCTTGGTACTGTTTAGTACAAACCTGTTAAGCATATCATGGTTACAAGCTGTAATTTCTTTGTTTATAAGAGCCTGCTCCCGGCTGATATTTATAATCAGGGCCGTTAGTTCATCAAGCGTGTGACAGTAGGTGATTAAGTCATTGTGATCATTTTTAAGCGACTTATCAATGTTATAAAAAATTGTCTTAAACCCGTTTTTGATACTTTCCAGACCTGAATAGCCGGTAAATTCACCAATAGTGAAGTTGATAAAATATCCGCTTTTTATTTCATCATTTAGTTCATTCATCGGGATAGACCTTTCTGTAAACGCGATGTTTGAAGAAACATTAAGCCGGCTGGCCGTATCAAGAATGTTTTGGTAAACTTTCGGGCTATATACGGTACCTATAAATAGTATATGAACATCAGTGATCCCGTTGTTTTTTAACAAGTACAATGTTTCTAACAGATCGGGAAAATAATTCTTATCATCAGAGATGCGTGATACGACGTTTAAATTAATCATTCAAAAAAAGCGGGAATAAAACCCTTTTGCATTTAAATACATCATTCCCGTAATGGCTGTCGAGTTCATTTTCCTGGTATTGATTGATGCAAACCAGCGTATCATTGGGATTATCGAAGTAGCTTTCAGGATAGTTGTAAGCACCCTGTGCTGCATTGGTTACATGCCAATAAAACCGGTTACTATGATTAATGAAATCTTTTGCCCTGTAAATGTTATGCAAACCGATGACATGAATACTATCATATACACTATTGGCAAAATATTTTAACCTAAGCGACCAGTACATTGACCTTAGCATTTTTAAAGGAGCCCTGAAGTTTCGTATGGTGCTGAGCCTGGTTCGCACTACTTTTATTTTCTTTTGTTTAAATATCGGATCGTAGTATTCCCTGATGTAGTTATCAATTATAAGAACGGTTGGGGCAATGTTATTTTTCTGGGCGAAAACAGCCAATTCATAGACGAGCTTTTCGGCACCGCCTATAACCAGATGGCCATTTACAATTAAAATTTTACGCATTGCAAAGGAGGGGAGTTGTTTTCTTCGATGAACGAAATGTTACCTCTGTCGTTTAATAATTTGGGCAATTGTATGCGGGGTTTACATATGCTTTTATGCCCGGTAACTAACTTTAAAGTCAAGTTTAGGATGAATAACTCCCGGAGCTAAAGCACTGTTACTCCCCTTGCTTTCATTTTCAACCTCAAACCCGATAAAGTCATCAGCACTGAATAACAGGTAACGTTGATTTTCGCCAAAAATCAACTTGAATGAATAATTGCCGGCATTCAACAGGTTAGGGGGGATAGTACACTTAACTGTATAAAACCCGGTTTTTGAATCGTTATTGGTTGATATAAGTACGCCATTATGAAATACAGGAATCTCATCGCTGTTTTTTAACTCAAATGTGGCATCGAGGTTAATGCCTGCCTTTTGATTAAAAAAGATCATCTCAAAGCTAACACCTGTCGAAATGGAAATACTGTCGCCCGTAAGCGGGCGGATAATAAATTTAAGCACCCTTATATTTTCATTTCCCGGCGCTGAGCTTACATCATCATGATGCTCAAATGTTGCCCGGGTATTATTATTGGTTTGATAAAAGCTAACGGCTTCAAGCTGGCGGTTTTCATATATCAGCTGTCCGTTGGCAAGTACAATGCCCCGGTTACATAATGTTTTCACAGCGGCCATATTGTGGCTCACAAACAAAACTGTGCGCCCTTCGCTTTTGCTCACCTGTCCCATTTTACCGAGGCATTTTTTCTGAAACTCGGCATCGCCAACTGCCAGTACTTCATCTACTATCAAAATTTCGCTTTCAAGGTGTGCGGCCACCGCAAAGGCCAACCGTACATACATTCCCGACGAGTAACGCTTAACCGGCGTATCGATGTATCTTTCAACCCCCGAAAAGCTCACGATCTCATCAAACTTTTGTTTGATCTCGGCCTTGCGCATCCCCAGTATGGCACCATTGAGATAAATATTTTCCCGCCCGCTCAGTTCCGGGTGGAAACCTGTGCCTACTTCAAGTAAACTGGCTATCCGGCCCTTTAGTTTTACCGAGCCGGTAGTAGGAGAGGTAACACGGCTTAAAATTTTAAGCAGGGTGCTTTTACCTGCTCCGTTGCGGCCTATAATGCCAACAGCATCGCCCTGTTCAACTTCAAAATTAATATCGTTCAAGCTCCATACCACATCACTTTCGCCTTTGATGGTACGATCATTCACTTCGCCTATTTTTAAAAAAGGATCTTCCTTACCCCGCAGACGTGCCCAAAAGCGCTCCAGGTCGCGGGAGATAGTGCCCGTACCAAAATCGCCTAGTTGGTAGGCTTTTGATAAGTTTTCAACTTTTATTGCCTTACTCATTTATACAGTATCAACAAAAGTTTTTTCAACCTTATTAAATATTACTATGCCTGTAAGCAGTATTACAATAGTACTAACGATACTGTAAGCTAACAGCTCCCAGTTAAAGCTTCCTTTGCCTAAAAAGCCATACCTGAACGTTTCAATTATGGCCGTAATGGGGTTAAACTTAATAAGCCAGCTGTATTTAGGATATTTAGCCTGTGCCACCGATAAAGGGTATATAACCGTTGTTGCATACATTAAAAGTGGTACGCCAAAGGCCACTATAAACGCTATATCCCTGTATTTTGTGGTAACAGCCGATATGATCATACCTAAGCCTAAACCCAATGATGCTATCATGATAATGAGTAATGGCAGCAGCAAGGCTGCTATATTGGGAATAATATGTTCGCCCTTTAAGATAAATATGATATACAGGATTATGAAAAGTAGAAACTGAACCGCGAAACGGATCAAGTTTGAAAGCACAATACTTAAGGGCATAATAAGTCTTGGAAAATATACCTTGCCAAGTATACCGGCATTATCTTTAAAAACAGTTGACGTTTTGTTCAGGCAATCGGCAAAATAGTTCCAAATGATGGTGCCGGCCAGGTAAAAAAGTGGCTTGGGCAGGCCATCAACCGGGATGCCGGCCAAATTGCCAAATATCAGGGTATAAAACAGGATAGTAATAACCGGCTGAATAAAAAACCACACCGGGCCCAAAATGGTTTGCTTATAAAAGGAAATAAAATCGCGCCTAACGAGTAGCACAAGCAAGTCGCGGTAATGCCACACCTCTTTAAGCTTAAGGTCGAGCAAGCTGCCTTTCGCATTTATTTCGATGTCCCATTTTTCAGGATGCAAATCAGTCATTTATCAGCTGCTCAAGTTTGGTCATATAATCGCGCTCGTTAAAATGGCTTAAACATTTTTCCTGTAAGCTTTTGCGGGTATCAGCAGCTAAGTGTTTTTGCAAATGCTTTGTTATTGCTTTGTTAAGTTCGGTAAGGTTGTCCGGGTCAATGGCTTCTCCCAGTTCGCCGTTCCGGATGGCGTCAATACTACCATCGGCATTGCCACAAATAACGGGTAAGCCGCAGGCAAGGGCTTCAATAAATACAATGCCAAAGCCCTCCTTTTTGCTTGGTAAAACAAACAGGTCGGCCAGCAGGAAATAGTCGGTAAGTTCGGCTTCATCAATAAAGCCGGTTAAAATTACCTGTTCCCTTACATCATGCGCCGCTATTAATTCTTTTATACGGATGTGTTCCTGCTCATCATATTTGCCCGAAAGTATATATTTTATTTGCGGGAATTTTGACTTAAGGCTCCCCAGAGCATTAATTACCTGGTCATACCCTTTGTATAGCTCGGTAGATGCCATGCGTGTTAACGAAAATATGATAAAATCATCGTGGTTTAAACCATAACTGCGCAACAGTTTTTGTGGCTTCGTGAAGATATTGGGCAAACGCATAAAAGGGTCAATGGCATTATTCAGGACAATGCATTTATCTGCATTCAGGTTATGCCTTTTTATCATTTGCTGTTTGGTATAATTACTTACACAAATTACGCTGTCGCAGTGTTTAAGCATTAGGCGCTTTAAAAACGAAAGTGGACGCCAAACCTCAATACCGTGTACTACAAGCCATAGCCGGCATTTAGGGTTAATCAGTTTAATTAACAGGCCAATGATAGCCAGGTTAATATGGCTTAATATAGCAACATGGGGCTTTGCGGAATGGCCAATGGTTTCTAAAACAAAACCTGCCCGGTTTATGCCAAACCCTTTGAAATTTGCAGAAGGTAAATATTGCGCCATCAGGTCATCCTGCTTATCATAAGCCGACCAAAGCTCAAAATTCCAATTGTTTTTTAAGGCAGCACGATGCAAGGAATGACCAAGTGTGCGTGTCATTTTCTGGATGCCGCCGGTAGTGCTAAATGTTTGTAAAGTAAAAAGAATTACATTTTTAGCCATCATTTTGAACCTGGTACAAGGCGAAAGCCTTTGACCAATGAATGCTGTCGTTTTTAAACTGTTTTATAGCATTTTGTGCCGCTTTCCCTTTGTAATTATCAGTATCGCTAATTAGCTGGTGCTCCTTCATCCATTTTTGTAAGGGGAATGTGAAACCCATTTTAGGCCTGTTCCAAACCTCGGGCGGAATAAGGTTGTCGAAACTTTCAATAAGAAGTTTTTTCGGCTGGCGTTTATTAAATCTGATGGCTGGTGCGATATTCCGGGCTGCACGATTAAAATCTTCATCCAAAAACGGAACTCTGACTTCAAGGCCATGGTTCATGCTCATTATGTCGGTATCCCTAAGCAATTGGTTTTGCATGTAGAAATGCGTTTCAAACCATTCTGCATGCTCGTTATTATAACCGTGTGGTGCGGGCGACAAAGCTGCGCCGAACAATACATCATTAATATGATCAATGCTTGTATCCAGTAAAGCAGAAACATCAGCCAATGAAAATAATCCACGCAAAGCCAGGTAATCAGCTACGGGATGGTTAACAGCGAGGAATGCCAATCTCTTATAATGATCAGGCAAAAAATGACCGGATATTTTTAACATCCATGATGGCAGTTTACGCAGATAGCCAAGATATTTTATGCGGTTAAATGAGGGATAACCTCCAAAAAGTTCATCGGCGCCCACACCTGATAATACGGCCTTCAAACCATCGTCATGGGCATATTTACTAATAAACCAGCTGTTAATGCCATCAGTGGTAGGCATATCCATAGCACCAATAATTTGCGAAAAAACCGCTTCAAAATCTGATTGTTTTACCAGGTGTGAAAAGTTTTGGCCATTTATTTTATTGTTAATGATGTTTTGATAGCTGCGTTCATCATAACTTTTTTCATCAAAAAATATAGAAATGGTTTTAAGTTGCTCTTTTTTTTGCCGATTGGCCAGGAGTGTGAGCAGGCTTGAATCAATCCCCCCGCTTAAAAATACACCTATGGGTGCATCGGCAATTAATTGCCTTTTCACACCCAGACTAAGTGCATTGTAGATTATCCGATGCGCTTCATTTTTATCGGTTATTACACTTTGCAAACCATCAATATGATATCTGCTTAAAGTATACCCCGCGCTCCTGTGGTCCCAGCATAAAAAATGTCCTTTGGGCAAGCTGAATACATTTTTTAATGTGGTATAGGGTTCAGGAATATGGCCAAATGCCAGTAGCCTTACCGGCCAGTCCGGATCTTTTTCGATATTCAGTCCCGACTGTTTAAATGCCCGTACTTCAGATGCAAAACAAAGCTCGTTGTTTGCAGCCGAATAATATAGCGGTTTTATACCGGTGGTATCACGTACAAGGTAAGTCAGGGCTTTGCCAACATCATATAAGGCAAAAGCAAACATACCCCTGAACCTTGCAAAAGCCGCGGTGCCCCAATTAAGATAGGCCTGGAGTATAACTTCGGTATCGGTGCCTGACTTAAATTGTGCTCCTGATCTTAGCAATTCCTGTCTTAATTCGGGGTAATTGTAAATTTCGCCATTGAAGGTGATCCATGCATTTTGACCTACATCTGCCATGGGCTGATGCCCGTTGCTGCTGAGGTCAATAATTGATAACCTGCGGTGACCGAAAACAAGGCTGGCTTTTTCATCTTCAAATATGCCCTCATCATCCGGCCCCCCGTGCTGTAACGCGCGGCACATTAATTTTACGCTATTCCTGATCTCGTTTTGGGATATTTTTTCAGAAACGATTCCTGCTATACGGCACATTGTTCATTAAATTTCATAGCTTCGCCCCGTAAGTTACATTGATATCTTGTAACTAATTAGTTATTAATTACTTGTGTTGCAGGGCACAAGCTGTCTATTTATTGAATTTTCGGCGCAAATAATGAAATATTATCTGTTGTCCAAAACAATTCCTTTTATTTTAAAACCGCTCAATGAGCGATGCAGCAACATTAACGATAATGGAGTAACCAATACTTTCCAGTCGTAATATCAGTTGTTTTTGCGATCTGCGTGATACAACTTCGCCTGTCATGCCCTTTAGTGCACCTGCTCTGATGATAATCTTCTCGCCCGGCTGCAGGTCTTCCTCTGTTACCTCCAGTTCATATGGACTTGCCATGAGTAATTTAAGTTCATGGATCTGCTTATCAGGCATAACTGCAGGCTTGCCCGAAAAATAAAGGAACCGCGCAATACCTTTGGTCATTAACACTTCGGCCTGCTCTTGTTCGGCAATATTTACAAACAGGTATGATTTTAACAATGGTTCCTCAACCCATTTTCTGCGGTCGCTCCATTGTTTAAGCTGACGGTGCAGTGGCAGGTAAACATTAATGCCTTTGCTCACTAATGCATCATATGCCTTTTTTTCGGCTCGTGGGTTGGTGTAAACCGGATACCATTTGTTTACTGCCATATTGATTTTAGTAACAATCTTTTTAAATAAACAAGCTTATTTAAACCATCGTTTTAAATTCCACCATTTTTTCTTTTCATCATCAAGATAATAGCCCGAACCTTCGTAGCCGCTGTAATCTGAATAATAGTAATATCGTGTGCCTGTATTTTCGCCGGTAAATTTGGTAGTGTAATATCTTGAATGCAGCAAATCTTCTTCGAATGCATTTAAAATTATCACGGTATTATCGAGGTGATATTCCTGCGCTATGCGCTGTGGCACAGTTGCGGCATAATATTTTGATTTGCCCGACCGGATCACAAAAACATTGATGTCACTTATCCTGATAAGCGGTATAGCATCTGATACCAGTCCGATCGGAGCGGTATCAATCATCACTATATCATACATCGTTTTAAGTGTTTCAATTAAAGCGTTCATCCTTTTGCTGTGTAGTAGCTCTGATGGGTTAGGCGGTACGGGCCCCGACACTATAAAATCAAGGTTTTCCTGTTCAGAGTGATGAATGATATCATCAATTTCAGTTTGGTGTGCAAGGTAATTGGTCAAGCCAATATCATTGGCCACATGAAAAGTTTTATGCAGCCTTGAACGACGTAAATCGGCTCCTATTAATATTACTTTTTTATCAATAAGTGAAAGTGTGCTTGACAAATTTACGGCAACAAATGATTTGCCTTCGCCGGCTACTTCCGAGGTTATACAAATAACTTTGCTTGCTTTTTCTGACGAAAGGAAGCTAAGATTAGTACGTACAGAACGGACCGATTCGGCAAAAATTGATTTGGGTTTGCTGATAGCAAGGATTTGTTCGCTGCTTTCGTCAAGGGCATACGGAAATTTTCGGATAACGCCCAGGATAGGTATGCTGGTTAGACTTTCAATGGTTTCCTTATCATAAATATAGGGGTTTAATATCCTGATGAGAATGATAAGCCCCAGGCCTATAGCCAGACCTAATATAGTAGCAGTACGGTGGATATTATGTTCATTGGGCGAAACTGGATTAAAGTTTGGCTGAGCCAGCTCAATAATAGTTGCACCAGGCAAAATCCCGGCACGGCTGATCTGCGCTTCCAGTTTTTTTTCGGACAGAAAAGAGTATACCTTATCATTAATATCAAAATCACGCTGCAGGCTCACCATATCACGCTGGGCGGCAGGCAATGCCGCTATAGTTGAGTTAACCTGGCCAAGTTGATTATCAAGATATTGAATGTTTTTTTCAATGCCAGCCCGGATCTGTTTTATATTGTTTAAAGCGGTGTTTTTAATTTGGATAATGCTTTGGTTAATGTTTTGAATAGGCTGCGAATCGGCATTATAGGTAGTTAATAAACTTGCCCGTTCCGTAATCAGGTTGTCCAGGCGGCTTACCATAACTTCTAACGATGGTAGATTAGCGCTGCCTACATTAAAGTTTAAAGTTACATTGTTTTTTTCCTTGGCTATTTCGCTGCTAAGCTGGTCGAGTGCTATTAATTGTATTTTTAGTAACGATTTGTTTGATTCAAGCTCGGTTGCCTTGGTTACAGAAGTAGTTGATGCGGATGTAACGTCAAGGATCTTGGATTTTTTCCTGTATTTTTCTATCGAGTTTTCAGAGCCTTTTACTTCAGTCGACAGATAATCCAGCTGACTGTCAATAAAATCGATCATTTGTGAAGCTGACTGCGCCTTTTGGTTCCGGTCAAAAATCACATAATTGTTCATGATCGCATTAAGTACATCCGCTGCAAACTGCGGATTGGAATCTGTTTGCTGAATGGCAATTATATTTGAGTTTTTTGCTGTTTCGCCAGCATATAAATTACCCTGTACCCGGCCGATAAAATCTTCGGGGATATTGAACTTAAATAAATAAATTGTTTTGGATGGAATTAACCCCGGGTATTTAATTCTGAAACTGGTATTGCCAATGGTTACAATATCGCCGTATTTGTAGTTGTTTTGAATCTCCTTACCGTTTATGCTATAGGTAAGATTGAAGTTTTGAGCACTGATCGGCTTAAAAGTTATCAGGCTATGGAAAAAATTAAGGCTATCAAACTTTACCAGAGTAATACCGAGAGGCTTTTGCGGATAGGTTTCGGAGGTACGTACCCTGCCCGAGATATAAAAGCTGATACGATAGTCGAGGTCTTTTATTGCTGTTAGGATGAGGGTACGGCTGGTTAATACTGAAGTTATACTCTGAATTTTTGACGGGCCGCGTTCGGGCGTGGTCATTACACTGATAATGTCAGAAATCTCTGATTTTTTTTCTTCTACCTTAAGCGTCCCCCCGGTAGCATATGTTTTAGGTGTATACCATAAATAAGTGTACGAGATGGCTGATGTAATAACAACGGATGCCAATATCCAGTACCAGCGGCTGAGTAGTATTTTGCCGATCTTAAAATAGTCAATTTCCTGGTTGGGCAGCTTTCTTTGTACTTTTTCTAACTCTTCCATTTACCGATGAGAAAGCGTAAAAATAATTAAGGCAGTATTAAGCAACAGTAAAACCGGCTGCGTTATTACCGAAACGTTTTGCAATTTATCATTGCGTATGGTGCGCTTGTTTTGTGCTATATAAATAACATCTCCACTTTGAAGTATAGCACGGGGATCATTTATTGATTGGATATCCCGCAGGTTAATTTCAGTAACCTGGGGATTTTTTTGATCGCCTCTTATTATTTTTACATTTGCTTCATTAGCCTTATCTGTCAGGCCTCCTGCTTCTCCAATCATTTCAACTAAAGTGGTCCTGTCTTTTGTTAACGTATAATTTCCCTGCCCTTTTATTTCGCCAAGCATGGTAACCTTTAGGTTAATTATCTTTAGTTCAATGATGGGGTCTTTCAACAGGTTTGTACGGTAAAGCCCCTCAATTTGTTTTGCTGCTTCTGGCCTGGTAAGGCCTGCAACTTTTACATGGCCGATAACAGGCAGCGCAACAGTGCCGTCGTCTTCAACCTGGAACGTTTGTCCGGCAGTGCCTCCTCCTCCCCCTCCTCCCGCATTAGTGGAAGGCGCTTCATCTACTATATATTTTATGCTTTGCAGGTTCCTGATCTGTAATATATCCTGTGCTTTAATGCGGTACGGGCTTATTGCGACATCGCTTGCTTTTGATATGGTATCAGTAACATTATTCTTTTGTTCAAAAAGATATTGATATTGTTTGCTTGAGCAGGAGGTTAACAAAAAAAGTATCCCAGTAATTAAGCAGATAAATGTATAGTTGCGCATGTTCAGCTATAAAGTTCCAAGTTATATTTAATATAATTAGGCTTCAAAGTCAAAATTACATAATTTCGAGGTATTAATACGTTGTATTTTTCCCAAAGTTGCAAGGTTGAAGATCTCGGTTATCACTGTTGTTTACAATGCCCAGGATACTATTAAAAGATGTATCGAATCTGTTATCGGCCAGAATTACAACAACATTGAGTATATTATAATTGATGGCGGCTCAACAGATAATTCCCTGCAAATAATTAAGCAATATAAATCGCACATCAAGGTTTTGATATCTGAGCCTGACCAGGGCATTTATGATGCAATTAATAAGGGGATCCGTTTAGCAACAGGCGAAATAATAGGTATACTTAACGCCGATGATTTTTTTGCAGACCTGGAAGTTTTATCAGCAGTGGCACAGGCTTTTTCAAACAGTGATACAGAAATCATTTACGGAAACCTTGATTATATAAATTCTGCAGGTAAAATCACCCGTAAATGGAAAAGTCACAAATGTGGAAAAAATTCCTTTAACCGTGGTTTTATGCCCCCACACCCTACCTTTTACTGTAGACGCTATTTGTTTGAAAAACACGGCTTTTACAGTCTTGAATACGGTTCTGCAGGCGATTATGAATTAATGGCGAGGTTTCTGCATAAATGGCAGGTAAGGAGCTTTTATCTTAACAAAGTTATGGTTAAAATGCAGGTAGGGGGTATAAGCAACAGCAATTTAATGAACAGGTTTAAGGCGTGGTCATTTGATTTGAAAGCGATGCGTAAAAATAATGTGTTTTTACCCGTTTTGGCAATTGTGCTGAAGCCCCTTAGGAAAATTTCACAATTTCTTTAATCTTTAGTTAACCTTTTGTGTTTCCTGTCGTATAAGTATTTATAAATGAATAAGCCGGTCACTAACACATTTATAGCATATGCTTGAATTTCTACGCTCTTATCATTTTGTTTATAATGTGCTAATAGTTGTATTTTCAACACTTATTACATTATTATGTATCCCTTCAATATTACATGTTGCCCGTGCCCGCCATTTATATGATGATGTTGGCCATTTCAGGAAACAACATGATCATGGTATTCCCCGCTTAGGAGGTGTTGCTATTTTTGTAAGCTTTACTATTACAGTTTTGTTATTCAGTATTATCGACAAATCGTTGCCGATTAGTTACCTGCTTACCGCATGTATTATTTTGTTTGCAATGGGGCTGAAGGATGATCTTTCGGGGGTTAATTCAAGTACCAAATTCATGATCCAGTTTGTGGTTGCCGCCATACTTGTTATCCCCGGAGATATCCGGATCAGCAGCATGTATGGGGTGTTTGATATTGCATCGCTGCCATATATCCCCAGTGTAATATTGTCAATACTTGTTATTATGCTTATCATCAATTCTTTTAACCTTATTGACGGTATTGATGGGTTGGCTGCAACTACAGGGATTATTGCCAACAGCGCTTTTGCGGCGCTTTTTATTTATATGAACCAGTACGAGCTTGCAGCAATTTCACTTGCCATGGTTGGGGCGGTGGTTGGTTTTTTGCGTTTTAACGTAACTCCTGCTAAAATATTTATGGGCGATACCGGCGCCCTACTCATTGGCCTGGTATCGGCAGTAATGGCTATTAAATTTATTGAGTTAAGTAAAGTTTCGACGGTCAAACTGCCTTTCATATATACAGCACCGGCATTAATCGTAGCGATACTTATAGGTCCTGTTTTTGACACGCTAAGGGTTTTTACTATCCGGATCTTAAACAAAAAATCCCCTTTTGATGCAGACCGCAA
This sequence comes from Mucilaginibacter sp. SG538B, assembly GCF_013376065.1. Taxonomy (NCBI): domain Bacteria; kingdom Pseudomonadati; phylum Bacteroidota; class Sphingobacteriia; order Sphingobacteriales; family Sphingobacteriaceae; genus Mucilaginibacter; species Mucilaginibacter sp. SG538B. Next base: position 100,304 of record NZ_JABMJI010000002.1, on the reverse strand, counting down.
CCATATCCACCACCGTATGTTAAAAATGGGTTTAACGCATCTGCAAACTACTTTTGTTTTAGGATGCCTGAACCTTGTTTCGATAGTAATGGTGCTGGTATTTAATAATTTAAATAACTCCTGGCTTATTGTTCTTATATTTTTATTGTCGATATCCTTTAACGGGATGATCACTTATTTTATCCGTTCAAAAAAAGGCGAAGCCCTGGTAGTCCGGAATTTTAGCGACTAATAACCAATTGTAACCTGCAAGTAGTAATACCGTAAATAAGCAAATTAACCATCCATCTTCATTAACTTTGATGCTTTATTTATCAGCATACCATGAAGATAGCTATAAACGGGTTTGGTCGCATTGGCCGCATATTTTTAAGGAATATTTTATTACATCCCGAAATACGGGTGGTAGCTATAAATGATCTTACCGATACGCAAACCCTCGCGCATTTATTTAAGTATGACTCTGTTCATCGAGGGTTTAAGGGTACGGTGAGTTTTGATGATAACAATCTTGTTATTAACGGTAACTGTATACGGGTATTTGCCGAGCGCGACCCTTTTAACCTGCCTTGGAAGGCTCTGGATATTGATGTCGTAATAGAATCAACCGGTAAATTTACTTCCAAACAGGGTGCTGAGGCTCATTTAACCGCCGGGGCACGGCAGGTTATCATATCTGCACCATCAACCGATAAAAATGTACCAACTGTAGTGCTTGGCGTAAACGACCAGGAGGTTGACCTACAATCTCCTGTGCTGTCAAACGCATCATGTACAACTAATAATGTTGCCGCAATGGTAAAAATATTAGATGAAAACTGGGGCATCATTGATGGTTACATTACCACCGTGCACTCCATGACCGGCGATCAAAGCCTGCATGACGCACCTCATAAAGATCTAAGGCGGGCAAGGGCCGCATCAGCTTCTATTATACCCACCACTACGGGTGCTGCTAAAGCAATAACAGCTATATTCCCTCATTTGGACGGCCGTTTGGGCGGAGCAGGGATTCGTGTACCGGTACTTAACGGTTCATTAACTGATTTTACCTGCAGCCTCAAAAAGCAGCCAACCATAACTCAAATTAATGAAGCATTTAAACAAGCTGCAAACGGGCCAATGAGAATTGTATTGGAATATACGGAAGATCCTATCGTATCAACTGACATATTGGATAATCCCCACAGCTGTATCTTTGATGCCCAACTAACGTCAATAGTGGGCGGCCTTGTGAAAGTTGTTGGCTGGTATGATAATGAAATGGGCTACAGCAGCCGGCTGGCCGATTTGGTGATACGAATAGCCGAACTAAAAAACAGGCTGCCTAAACAGTAGCATAAGTTATTTTCTGTATAATTTTGAGTAGCGCCCGGTATACGCGAAATAAGCGTTGCTGCTTTAATTTAATGGAATTAAAATTTCCTGTTCCATGAATTTTTTCAATTTTGCTGCATGATCAGGTTTATAAAAGTTGATGAACTGCTACATGTGCGTAATGAGGTACTGCGCGAAGGCAAGCTCACTCTTGACGAATGCCGTTTCCCGTCAGATGATAATGAAGGCAATTTTCACCTTGGCTATTTTGTTAATGATGAACTGGCTTGTATTGCTTCGTTTCACCCGCAAAGTTATGGCGAATTTAACGGTACAGGATACCAGCTCAGGGGTATGGCCACTATCGAAAAATATAGAGGGCAGGGCTTCGGCAATCAGTTGGTTAACTTTGCTTTGGTATACCTGAGAGGGCAAAAGGCCGATTATCTGTGGTGCAATGCCCGTAAAAAAGCAGTGCACTTTTATAACAACCTTGGTTTTGAGGTCGTTTTGCCCGAATTTGAGGTGCCGGGCATTGGTCCTCATTATGTAATGTATGTTAAAATAAGATGAAATTTTGGCCGATTAAAACAGCTTTTTTCGTTTTTCGTTCAGTATTTTGAATTAAAATGCCCAATTTGCGCCCGTTCATAACAAATGACCCTTTAATAGATATGAAAACAGTAGATCAAATTAGTTTTGCAGGTAAAAAAGCCCTCATCAGGGTTGATTTTAACGTGCCTCTTGACGAGAATTACAATATTACCGACGATAACCGTATGACGGCAGCTTTGCCAACCATAAAAAAAATATTGAAAGATGGTGGCAAAGTTATCCTGATGTCGCACCTTGGCAGGCCGAAAGATGGTCCTACAGAAAAATATTCATTAAAACATATCGTATCTCATTTGTCTGATCTGCTTGGTCAGCAGGTTCAGTTTGCTGATGATTGCATTGGTGAGCAAGCTGTTGAAAAAGCAAAAGCGCTTGGTAACGGCGAGGTTTTATTATTAGAGAACCTGCGTTTTTATAAAGAAGAAGAAAAAGGTGATGTTGCCTTTGCAGAAAAGCTTTCGAAATTAGGTGATGTATACGTGAACGATGCTTTTGGTACCGCTCACCGCGCGCACGCTTCAACTGCTATCATCGCTCAGTTTTTTCCTGATGCCAAATATTTTGGTTACCTGATGGCAGCCGAATTAAACAACGCCGAAAAGATCCTGAATAACGCACCAAAGCCTTTCACAGCTATTATGGGAGGTTCAAAAGTATCGGATAAAATTGAGCTTATCGAAAAACTGCTGGAAAAAGTAGATAACCTGATTATTGGTGGTGGTATGGCTTATACATTTGCTAAAGCTGATGGTGGTAACATTGGTACCTCACTGGTTGAGATGGACAAGCTTGATCTGGCAATCAGCCTAAGACAAAAAGCTAAAGAAAAAGGTGTAAACCTGTTATTGCCTTTAGATAACATCATTGCCGATGCATTTTCAAATGATGCTAACACTGATGTTGCCAAAACCGGTGAAATAAAAGACAACTGGATGGGCCTTGATATTGGCCCTGAAACTGTTGCTTTATTCAGCAAAGTAGTTGAAGAATCAAAAACCATTTTATGGAACGGGCCGATGGGCGTATTTGAAATGGAGAAATTTTTAGGCGGAACCAAAGCAATTGCTGAAGCTGTAGCTAAAGCGACAGAAAACGGAGCTTTCTCGCTGATTGGTGGTGGCGACTCTGCTGCGGCTGTAGCTAAATTTGGCATGACCGATGAGGTAAGCTACGTATCAACCGGTGGTGGTGCTTTGCTTGAATATATGGAAGGTAAAGAATTGCCAGGTGTAAAAGCAATCAACGACTAATAAGAACTAAAACAAACAAAAAAAGCTCCGGTGATGGAGCTTTTTTTGTTTAAAACCGTTGCCGGTCAATTTATTCCCTGATAATTATCTTAACTTCAAATTGAGTTTTGCATTGTTGTTTAAGCCAATTATGAAATATGATCAACATTAATTCGGGAGGAGAGGCTCAACACACGTTTGACGCCATTGTGATTGGATCGGGTATCAGCGGCGGATGGGCTGCCAAAGAGATGTGCGAAAAAGGGCTGAAAACATTGGTACTGGAACGTGGCCGGAATGTTACACATTTGAGGGACTATCCAACAGCTACTAAAAATCCCTGGGATTTCCCTCATCGCGGGCATTTACCTGAAGCTATAAAAAATGAAAATCCGATAGCTGAAAAGTGTTACGCATTTAGCGAGGCTACAACTCATTTTTTTGTTAAAGATAAAGAACACCCGTATGTTCAGGAAAAGCCGTTCGACTGGATTCGCGGGTACCAGGTGGGAGGGAAATCATTGCTGTGGGCCAGGCAAACCCAGCGCTGGAGCAAGTTTGATTTTGAGGGCCCGGCAAGAGATGGCTTTGCTACAGCATGGCCTATAAGTTACAACGATATTGCACCATGGTATAGTCATGTAGAGTTATTTGCCGGCATTGCCGGTAACAAGGATGGATTGGAAACGCTGCCGGATGGCGAGTTTTTACCGCCATGGGAAATGAATGTGGTTGAAAAGCAGATTCAAAAAAGAATAATGGATGCATACCATGACAGGCATGTTGTTATTGGCAGGTGCGCGCATTTAACCAAACCGCAACCAGTTCATTTACAACAGGGCCGGGGGCAATGCCAGGCCAGGAGTTTATGTGAGCGCGGTTGTCCGTTTGGGGGTTACTTTAGCTCTAATTCATCAACCTTGCCGTGGGCGGCCAAAACGGGTAATCTTACCCTCCGGCCCGATGCCGTAGTACATTCAATTATTTACGACGAACAAAAAGGAAAGGCGACAGGCGTTAGGGTAATAGATGCACACACTAAATCGGTTACCGAATATTATGCCCGTATTATTTTTGTAAACGCAGCTACGTTAAACTCTAACCTTATTTTACTCAATTCAAAATCAGGCAGGTTTCCAAACGGTTTAGGAAACGATAATGATTTGCTTGGCAGGTATATTGCTTTTCATAATTATCGCGGATCGTTAACGGCAACCATTGATGGTTACCTGGATACCTATTACTATGGCCGGAGGCCGGCTGCGGTGATGATGCCAAATTTTAGAAACGTTTATAAACAGGAAACCGACTTTTTAAGAGGGTATATGACGTTTTATAGTGCTACAAGGAGCAGTTGGGGGCATGCTGTTGATGGCGATCAGATTGGGGCTAACTATAAGGAAAATATCTCTGAACCAGGCAACTGGAATGTATATATGATGATGCAGGGCGAAACCATCCCCAAGGCCGAAAACAAGGTGAGCCTGAGTAAAGACCGAACAGATGAATGGGGAATACCATTATTATCCGTTTCTGTAGATTATGATGATAACGATGTAAAATCCCTGAACGATTTTTTGCAGCAGGGTGCCGAGATGCTTAATAAGGCGGGATGTAAAAACATCGTCCCTAACGATAGTAGGCAAGCGCCTGGTTTAGATATCCATGAAGTAGGGGGGATAAGGATGGGAACTGACCCTAAAAACTCATTGCTAAATAAATGGAACCAGCTGCATACATGCCCCAATGTATTTGTGACCGATGGGGCTTGTATGACATCTACCGGTACTCAAAATCCTTCACTAACTTTTATGGCCCTAACGGCGAGGGCCGCAAATTACGCGGCAGATGAATTGAGAAAAAACAATATATGATTTTGTCTTTCATTGGATTCAAAAATGATTTAAAGCGCTAAGCTTATAAGAAGATTAAGATGTTCGGCCTTCAAAAGGTTAGACGATTAATAAATAATATTTTGCAGGTATTGAAATCAGTTAATCTACATATCCGAAGTTTCCAAGGGGGAGACCGCGAAAAGCTCCGGGAGCTTTATTTGCTTTGCCGGATACAAACTTTTTACTGGATAGACAGTTCCTCGTTTACATTGAATGATTTTGACGCTCACACGCTTGACGAAGATGTATGGGTAGCCGAATATGATGATCAGATAGCGGGATTTATGGCTGTTTGGCGTCCCGACGCTTTTATTCATCATTTATATATTGATACGAGATATAGAGGAAAGGGTATTGGTAAAGCGCTGCTTGCTTTGGCATTTCAAACGTATCCAACTCCACTTAGTTTAAAATGTCTTGTTAAAAATGTGGCAGCGGTTCAATTTTACCGCGCTTTAAATTGGGAAGTGAGAGATAGTGGTACTGATAGCCTTGGGGATTATTTTTTAATGCTGCGAAACATATAAATAAAGAGGCTGTACGTGATACAACCTCTTTTTTGATTTATTCGGATACTTAAGCAATATATATAGTTTTGGGTTGAACCTAATGACAAAAAGGGGGTTGACAGGGTTAACACAATTTGGGGTTAATATTTACTTAACTACCTTATAATAAGATAGTTAAGTGTTTATTATGCGAAAAATATGTCAACCCCCTTTTTGTATAAATATTATCAGCTAAATTTCAATTCACAGGTATACGACATCAGAGTGATCAATTTGATTTATGATACAGCCTCTTTTGTTTTATTATTGAATTTTAACCGAAGTCACCACATCATTTGCATTTGGAAATAGGGTGGTAAAATTAGCTGTGTTTGATGTTCGTGTCCAGGATGTACCGGTAGAGTTATCGTTTGCATACATCGTCACTGTCCAACCGGTTGGGATCTTTACCGACGAAGCCCAGTTATCTACAAAGCCATAAGCCTGCAATTGTGCCAGGGTATAAGTGCCCTTAGGTATGGCACTCGTTACTGTACCGCCGTAATTGATGTCCTGGTAAAAAGTTACCCCCGTACTACTGGTTCCCGTATATACTGTAGATTTGCCGTATAACGCGTTTGATACACTCGAAAGGTAAGTATGAACGTCGCTATTAGGCAAATTGTAATACAGATAAATACCGTAATTGTTGTTTACTGTTTGAGTAGCCAGCGACGCCGCGGTTGATGAACTGGTGCTTTGAATATCAATAGCGGCTGGGCCAAGGTTGGCGGCGGTGAGTCCCGGAACGTTTGGAACAGAATAAGTGCCATAAATAGCGTTCCAGCTATAGTTAACTTTTGAGCCTACCGTTACACCATTGTAGCTCAGCCGCGACGCAGCCGGGCCATAAAAGTAAAACGAAATTATTTTGGTAGGCATCAGGTTACGTAAGGCAGTAACAAGGTAAACAAATGAGCTGTCGTTTGGCTGACCGGTACCATTGGTGCCATAGTCGGCATATTCATCGTCAAAGTCAATACCGTCCAGGCCGTAAGTGGTAACGGCGTTGCTTAATTGCTGAGCAAAATCATTTGCGGCAGCCTGAGATGGAAAATTAGAGATCCCCGCGCCCTGGTGATTGCCCAAAATAGATAACAATACCTTAATACCTTTAGCCTGCAGGCTTTGAATATAAGTGGCTTTATTGTTGAGTACGTTGGTTACTTGCGGGTTAAAATACAGCACTGCTTTTTGCGTGCCGGTGTCATAGTTGATGTTGGCCGCAAATATAATAGCAATATCAAAAAGCTGCTCCCCGGTTGAAAGGGTATAATTACCCACATTACGGATATCATTATTATTTACCTCCACATAGCAAACACCCTTAGGACCGGCCACGCCTATGGCATTGGTGCTTAACTTTGACAGAGTGTTGCCGGCATCAGTAGGCAGTGCCGCTTTTTCTTTTTTACAGGCGGATGTGAGGAGTATAACTGCGCCGAATAAGGCGGTTAGTGTTTTTGTAAGGGGTAGATTAAAGTTTGTTCTCATAATTGGTGTGTTTGTTAAATTGTTTATAAAAAGATAAATTGTTTTAGCATAATTGGTTTGCATAAAGCCGGCCCATGGCATAGCCAGGGGATAGTCACTATCTTTTAAAAAAAACTGTTTAAATATTTTTAGGCTACCGGGCGTTTAGGTCCTCGCTCCGGTATTATTTGGTTCAAAGTAATAGACCATTAAACGTGTATAATTGCCTACAGGTTTTAATTATTATTTTATAAAAATATTATTATGGTTAATAAAGGTGCTTATTACACTTAATTTTAACTATAGCAAAAACCTTTGTTCTGTAACAAAAAAGAGGCTTTTTGTAAATTGCCGTATGGTTAGTTGTCCTTTTTATTTTATTCGGCTACATTTGATTGACTGACAAAAATTTTATGAAGAAAAATTTACTTTTCATTTTCTGCCTTTTGCTTTCGGCATCAGGCCTGTATGCGCAGCCCAAAGCGCCCGATGCTGATTACATTAAAGCCAATTACCAGAAATATGAATACCAGATCCCAATGAGGGATGGTAAAAAGCTGTTTACCTCGGTATATGTACCTAAGGACCAGTCAAAAAAATATCCTTTCATGATGGACAGAACCCCATATAGCGTAGCGCCCTATGGTACGGAACTGTATAAAGGCAGCCTTGGGGCATCATCATTATTCGCTCACGACGGGTACATCTTTGTTTACCAGGATGTACGTGGCCGTTGGATGAGTGAAGGTATTTACGAAGAAATGACCCCCGAAAAGGAAGATCATAAAACCAATAAAGATGTTGATGAAGGCACGGATACTTACGATACTATCGACTGGTTACTGAAAAACATCCCCAATAACAATGGCAAGGTAGGAGTGTGGGGTATTTCGTATCCCGGCTTTTACACTACCACTGCTTTGTTAAGCCGCCATCCGGCCCTGGTAGCTGCATCGCCGCAGGCGCCAATTGCCGACTTGTACCGCGATGATGCTTTTCATAATGGCGCGTTCATGCTGGTTGCCAACTTTGGTTTTTACCCAGGCTTTACTAACAGGCAGGATGATAAACCAACCCAGCGCCGCGGTGGAAGGTTTGATGCCGGCACAGAGGATGGGTATAATTTTTTCCTGAAGATGGGTTCGGTAAAAAATTCAAACACTAAATATTATAAGGATACTATCCGTTTATGGAACGAAATGCTTGATCACCCTAACTATGATCAGCATTGGAAAGACCGTAATGTGCTTTATCATTTGCATGATATAAAAACAGCGGTACTGGTAACTGGCGGCTGGTACGATGCCGAAGATTTATACGGAGCTATCAATACCTATAAAACGCTGGTTAAAGAAAATCCTAAAACCCCGGTTTACTTTACCATGGGCCCTTGGGTGCACGGGGGCTGGGCACGAGGTGACGGGGATCACCTGGGCGATGTGGGGTTCGGCAGCCCTACCGGCCCTTTCTACCGTGAAAAAATTGAGTTCGCCTTTTTTAGCCACTATTTAAAAGGTACTGCTGACTTTGACCTGAAGCCGGTATCAACGTTTGAAACCGGTGTTAATCAGTGGAAAACCTATAATACCTGGCCTCCAAAAGAAGCTACAGAAAAAAATCTATACCTGCTTCCCGGTGGCAAGTTGTCTTTCGCAGCCCCTGTAGCAGTTGCAAATACTTTTGATGAGTTTATATCCGACCCTAACAAACCGGTGCCTTTCATCAATAGTATTGATATGGATATGAAGCGCGAATACATGACCGCCGATCAGCGTTTTGCATCGCAACGTCCGGATGTGCTTACTTACGAAACTGATATTTTAGATAAGGATGTAACCATCGCAGGTAATATCTGGGCCAATCTTAAAGTATCAACTACAGGCACAGATGCTGATTGGGTGGTTAAAGTGATTGATGTTTATCCCGACTCTACCAAAAATACCAAATGGGCCGGCAAGGAGGTGTACCTGAGTGGCTACCAGCAAATGGTACGCAGCGAGGCCATGCGCGGCAAGTTCCGCAACGGTTTTGATAAGCCCGAACCTTTTGTGCCTGGAAAAGTAACGCCGGTAAATTTTGAATTACAGGATGTGCTGCACACCTTCAAAAAAGGGCACCGCATGATGGTTCAGGTACAAAGTACCTGGTTCCCGCTTATCGACAGGAATACACAGCAGTTTCAGGATATCATGAAAGCTAAGGATACCGATTTTAAAAAAGCTACGCATAAGGTTTACACCTCCAAAACAAACCCGAGTTACTTAAAGGTTAGGGTTATGGAATAAAATACTTGCAATGCAAGCACGACAGCCTCATGTATTTACATGGGGCTGTCGCATTTTATACCATAATGTCGTAAAGGTTATTAATTAAACCTATAGCCATGTATAAATATATCATCCTTTTTATGATAGCTTCAGTCTTATTGGGCTGTAAAAAACATAATCAGCAAACCGGCTGTCCAAGCCAGGCCTGCACGCTGAACTTCGCATCGCTATATGTAAATTTTGTTGATAAGGATGGTCAAATGGCATTTGGAAAAGATGTAAAGGTTGTAAATCTACGTACCAAACAAACCGTAATAGCTAAAGGAAACCCGGGGCCTCCTTCAACAACTGTAGGCCCGCATTTGTATACCATCGCTACAGATAATAATAAAAATGAGTTCTCGACCGAAGGCGATGACGTGGAGCTTACTGTAACCAATATCCAAACAGGTGCCACCCAAACCGCGCTGTTTAAAATTTCGGGTGGATGTAATTGCCATATAGCTAAAGTATCCGGTCCGGCTACTATAGTGCTTAATTAATACATTTTTTTCCTACGATAAAAGGCTGCAAGTGAAAATTGCGGCCTTTATGCTTGCGCTTATTTAAACTAATTATAAATAAAACTTGCAGATAAAAAGTCTTTTTATACTTTTGCGCTTAATTAGACTTAATCTAAATAGAATGGCAAGCAACTTTTACTCTTCTCTGCGTATACTCACTCTTTTAATTTTATTCTTGTTTTCAAATACCCTAATTCTGAAAGCTGATGACGAAGGCAATAACGGCAAAATTACCGGTGTTGTTAAAACCAGCGATGATAAGCCGGCTTCATTTGTAAATGTTGCCATTAAAGGATTAAATAAAAGTACCACCACAACCGATAACGGATCATTTGCTTTCCATAACGTAAAACCGGGTACATATACCCTGGTTACTTCATATGTTGGTACAAAAACTGAAGAGCAAACCGTGACAGTTTTCGCAAATAAAACAACCGAAGTATCCTTTAAACTTAATGAAAGCTCGGCCCAGTTAGATGAGGTAGTAGTTTCTTCAACAAAAACCATCAACCGTAAAAAGTTAACCATCGGCAAAATGAACGTATCGCCAATGGACTTGCCGCAAAGCGTTACTGTAATAGGCCGCGATGTGCTTGATCAGCAACAGTCAATACGCTTAAGCGATGTTATCAAAAATGTGAATGGTGTATATTTATACAGCAGCCGCGGCAATACCCAGGAAACATTTGGCGCCCGCGGTTATAACTTCGGAAGCAATAACATGTTTAAAAATGGTTTCAGGGTAAACTCGGGCGTTGTGCCGGAGATTAGTTCACTGGAACGTGTTGAAATATTGAAAGGCAGTGCTGCGTTATTATACGGAAACGTTGCACCCGGCGGCATCCTGAATATGGTAACCAAAAAACCTTTATTTACGCAGGGCGGCCAGGTGTCAATGACCTACGGCAGCTACGATCTTTACCGACCGTCGTTTGACGTTTACGGCCCTATATCTTCCAAATTGGCATATCGCGTAAATGGTACCTATGAAAATGCCAAAAGCTTCCGCGACAATGTAAAATCAGAAAAAGAATACATCAATCCTTCATTCCTGTACAAAATAAGTGATAAAACAACTTTAATTGTTGAAGGTGATTATCTTAACTACGATTTTACCCCCGATTTCGGAACCGGACAAATCAATAATGTTATTGCCAACGTTCCTCGTAACCGGTATTTGGGTGCATCATGGTCAACCGGTAATACCAAACAAACTACCGCAACGGCAACCATTAACCATCAGCTTAATAGCCTTTGGCAGTTAAGCGGCGGTTTTTCATACCAGCACTTTAACCGCCAATACCAAACCACCGAACGTGTATTGCCTAACCCCAATGGTGACTGGGGCCGCACGCTGAACCGGGCTAAAACGCTTGAAGATTATTACACCGGCCAGTTCAATATTACCGGACAATTTAACACAGGTGCTATAAAACACAATATTTTGGCCGGCGTTGATGCTGATTGGTACCGTAATACAGCGTATACCTATGTTGCTAATGTAAAAGGGGTTTCAAGTTATCTTGATCAAAACAATACTTTTCAATCAGTAGTATATGACAAGATCAATATTTTTGATTTAAATAAATATACCCTACGTACAGATAAGCCTACAATGAATGCGCTTTACAGTATTTTAACACCAACCAACCGCTTCGGAACTTATTTTAACGATTTAATCAGCGTATCTGAAAAAGTGAAAGTATTAGCCGGTGTACGCTGGTCATACCAGTACGCGTCGCCGACATCAGTTACAAACTATGGTTCATCTGCCGATAAGGCAAAAGGTAAAGAGGACAAAGCATTTTCGCCAAGGGTGGGTATCGTTTATAAACCAATAACTAATACCGCCCTGTTTGCAAGTTACTCCAACTCTTTTGTAACTAATACCGGTACTGATATAAATAACAACCCGCTTGATCCCTCGCTGATTGACCAGTATGAAGTTGGCGTTAAAAACGATTTCCTGAACGGTAATTTGTCGGTAAACATTACGGCCTACCGCATTAAAAATAATAACCTGGCTCAAACTGCGCCATTTCAGGCTGATGGGGTTACACCTAATATCAACACCAATATCAAAGTGCTAAGCGGTGAAACAAGAAGCGATGGTGTCGAGCTTGATATCGCGGGTCACCCGGTAAAAGGTTTGGATGTATTGGCGGGCTATAGCTATACCAACGCCAAATACACCAAAACAGGTACTGCAGTTGGAAGCAACATTGCAGGGCAGCCGCTATTAAATACACCAAAGCATACCGTTAACACCAGTGTATTTTACACTTTTTATACCGGCGATTTAAAAGGGTTTAAGGTAGGTGCATCGGTTTATTACCTGGGCAACCGTACCGCGGGTAATGCCAATACAGTTGGCCAAACCCAAACTATATCAAGATTGGTTAATGTACCGGGCTTTACCACGGTTGATGCTTCGGTAGGTTATACTTATAAAAAGATCTCTATCATTGGTAAGATCTCTAATATTGGCAACGTGCTTAATTACAATGTGCACGAAAACTATAGCATTAACCCTATACCGCCAAGGCAGTTCCTGACCACATTGAGTTATAAATTTTAATTGATTAAACTAACCGGGTATGTTTCATACCCGGTTTTTATGCTTATAACAACCGATGAAAGCATTTTTCCGCACCATACACCTTTATTTAAGCCTGGCAGCCGGGGTGATTATTTTCTGTTCGTGTTTAACAGGTACAATGCTGGTTTTTGAAAAGGAAATTCAGCAGGCGCTTCATCCTCAGCGCTACTTCGTAAAGCCGCAGGAAAAGAGGTTGCCGCTGGCTGATTTAACAGCAGGGGTATTAAAACAGATCCCTAAATCAAAGCTGACAACGGTTATAGTTTATGATGATCCTGCGCGTGCGGTAGAAGTGGGACTTATCGTGCCCGAAAAGGGAAAGAAACCCGCGGATGCGCCTAAAACAGAAAAGCACGCCGGAGCGCATGCAAAAAAGGATGCTAAACCGAAAGATGTCGAGCGTTCAAACCTTACTGCTTTTGTAAACCCATATACCGGGCAAATAATTGACCAGTTTAACCGCAGGCAGGCGTTCCTGTACTCGGTAGAAATGTTTCACCGTTTTTTGTTAGGCGGGAAGAATAGTATAGGCGACTGGGCGATCAGTATTTCAACCCTGTTTTTCCTGATAATACTGATTACAGGTGTGGTACTCTGGTGGCCTAAAACCAAAGCCATTATGAAGCAACGGCTTAAAATAAAATGGGATGGAAGCAGCAAGCGCCTTACACACGACCTGCATATTGTTACAGGTTTTTATACCTCAATATTTTTGATCATCATTTCTGCCTCGGGTTTGGTAATGACCTTTAAATGGGCAAACAACACTTTGTTTTTCCTTACAGGTTCAAAGGTTGTCGCCAAAGAAGATCTCAAAGCCCCGCTTTCGGTTTATCAGCCGGGCATTACCGCCATCTCGCCGGATGCTGCTGTTAGCGCATTAGGCAACAAAATAACAGATGTCGAAAATTACACTATCCGTTATCCGCGCGATACAGCAGCAGTTTACACTTTTAACGTGTTAAAAAAGGGTTCTGTTGAACTGGCTACCGATACTTATTATATAGATCAGTATAGCGGTAAGATTACCGGAGTTGTTTTATATGCTGATAAAAGTCTTGGTCAGCGCATCAGAGGGGTTATCAAGCCAATTCATACAGGCTCCATTTATGGTTGGCCTACCCAGGTTTTAGCTTTTTTGATCACGCTGGTTTCGCTTATTTTTCCGGTAACGGGCGTTATGATGTGGCTTAACCGTACCCGGAAGAAGGAAAAACCGGTTCGCGGCAGAATGAGAGTGGTACCTGCTGAGGCAACGGTATAATACAATGTCATAAGGGATTTATCATTCGGCCTTATAAAGGGATTCTCTTCTTTACGACGTCATTATAAGTAGAAAGCGCTGACGTGGTGGTGAGGGCGCTACAAGTTCGTAATGTAAGTCGATGAATTTTTCGCACCTTGCAATCATGGATGAGGTATCAATACTTACTATTCATCTTACCGCTCACCCCCAAATCTTGCTCCAAGGCCGGTAAAGGCTCCCATACTTTAATATATCCCATCAATATCCCTGCTTTTCCCGCTTACTGCCCGGGATGTTCTGTAACAATTCTACATAAAAAGGGCCGGGAATAAGGGCTTCATATAACGCTAAAGCCAGGTCTTTATATTTATAGGTGTACATGAAGTTTATGGAGTTCAACAGCTTAATATACAAAATATTAGTACCTGCGACTGGTGGAATAATTGTGGTTTATCAAAGCCAATGCCCTGCAATAAAAGGTTTTTCCTCTGGCTTTTAGTATTTTAAAATTTATAGTTGAAATGAGTTGTAACTACTTGTTTGTTAGAGGTTTTTGGTAGGGCTGCGATTCTGAAAAATCTTCAAAAAATATAAAACAGACCCACCTAAAAATTGTTGAAAACTTTTAGTGGGGGAAAGTGGTAAGAAGTGGTAAAAGTATTTACTTTTACGTTACAAAATTGCCCAAGTCATACAATGTCGTTTTTAACCGGTGAATTTGAGTGTAAGCTTGATCCTAAATTTAGGATGATGATACCGGCTGGCCTTAAAAAAAAGCTTCCTGAACTGGAAGCTGAAGGCCTGGTGATCAATCGCGGGTTCGAAAAGTACCTTGTCATATACACTAAAAAGGAATGGGATAAACGGCTTGAAGAACTGAGCAAACTTAATGAATATGAAGAGGATAATATAGCCTTTATACGATATTTTACCCGTGGCGCCACTGAGCTTATGCCTGATGCCGCCGGGCGGGTATTATTGCCGAAATTCCTGTTGGAATATGCGGGTATAAAAGGTGATGTAGTGCTGGCTTGCCAATTGAATAAAATAGAGGTTTGGGATGCCGAAGCTCACCGTAAACTGATGGATGATGAGCCAAAAAGTTTTGGTGCATTGGCAAAAAAGGTGATGGGTAATAAAAGTAAGGAGCAGGAATGAGTGAGTACCATGTACCGGTAATGCTGAAGGAGTGTATTGATGGGTTGAATATTGATCCGGACGGTATTTATGTGGATGTGACTTTTGGAGGTGGCGGGCATTCGCGCGAGATTTTGAAGCATTTGGGCCCTAAAGGAAGGCTAATTGCTTTTGATCAGGATGCTGATGCGCAAAGGAATATAATTGATGATGAGCGTTTTGTTTTTGTAGATCAAAATTT
The DNA here is from genome assembly GCF_013376065.1 of Mucilaginibacter sp. SG538B. NCBI lineage: Bacteria > Pseudomonadati > Bacteroidota > Sphingobacteriia > Sphingobacteriales > Sphingobacteriaceae > Mucilaginibacter > Mucilaginibacter sp. SG538B. The sequence goes on along the minus strand of NZ_JABMJI010000002.1, from coordinate 85,174 downwards.
CAGGTATCTCAAAAACTTTTGCCGTTTACACGGGGCTATTCCGGTAAGCGGGATCCTGGCCGATTTGGGTGTGTCATCGCACCAGTTTGATGAGGCCGACCGCGGGTTTTCCATCCGGTTTGATGCCGAGTTGGATATGCGTATGAACCAGTTGGGCGAGCTGACTGCGAAGGATGTGATAAATAATTATTCGGTTGCCGATCTGCACCGGATTTTTGGCATTTACGGAGAAATCCAGAATGCAAAATCATTGGCAGAAACCATTGCTACTGCAAGGTTGAATATGCCGATAGTTACTATTGCTGATCTGAAAAATGTGATCAGTAACCGCATTCCGAAAGGAAAGGAAAATAAATACCTGGCACAAGTGTTCCAGGCGTTAAGGATAGAGGTTAACCAGGAGTTAGAGGCGTTAAAAGATTTTTTAATGCAGTCGGCTGAGGTTTTGGGCGTTGGGGGCAGACTGGTAGTCATGTCATACCACTCGCTTGAAGATAGGCTGGTAAAAAACTTCATTGCCAAAGGTAAATTCAGCGGCGAGGTGGAGAAGGACCTTTATGGAAATGATAATAAACCGCTTGATGCTGTAAGCCGCGGGGCTATAACGGCATCGGCAGATGAGATAACCAATAATAACAGGGCACGGAGCGCTAAATTAAGGATAGCTGTAAAAAAATGACCAATCGTTTACGTACAGAAATTCAGGAGGAGGAAGAAGTTGAAGAGGTAATTGAGGAAAGGCCTGCGAGGGAGCTACCTGATAACTTTTTTACGCAACTTTTTACCAAAGGCTTTCTTACAACCGAGAAGGCCACCAATGCTTTGCCCTTTATTTTGTTTTTAGCCTTTTTGGGGATGGTGTATATAGGAAATATGCATTATGCCGAAAAATCGGTGCGTGAAATTGATGCGCTTACCAAAGAGGTTAAGGAACTTGGCTGGGATTATAAATCGACAAAGGCCGATATGGCTTTTAAAAGTACGCTTACCGAAGTGGCCAAGCGGGCAGATACATTAGGCTTAAGTCAATCAGTTGATCCACCGGGAAAAATAACAGTGAAGGAGGTTTCAGATGGGAATTAGGACTAACATACTGGCCAGGGTTTATTTAGCTTTTGGTCTTGTTTTGCTTTTGGCGATTGCCGTTGTGGTTCAGCTTTGCCGCCTGCAATATGTGCAGGGTGATAAGTGGAGGGCTATGGCTGCTGATCTTTCTGCTCAATATCAAACTGTTGAAGCGGCAAGGGGTAATATTTTTTCTGTGGATGGAAGTTTGCTGGCTACTTCGGTGCCGGAGTATGAGCTGCATATGGACATGCTGGCCAGTGGTATTGCATCGGATACGGCGTTTAACAACAATATCGACCTGCTGGCTGCAAAGCTATCGGGTATGTTTGGTGACAGATCGGCAAGGGAATATTCGCGTATATTGCGCGAGGCCCGCCGGGATAGTTCACGCTATGTGCTGATCAGGCGTAAGGTATCTTACCAGGATTTGAAAAAGATCCGGCAGTTCCCTGTGTTTAACATGGGTAAATACAAGGGAGGGTTAATTGTTATTCAAAAAAACAGGAGGATCCTGCCGTTCCAGTCGCTGGCTGCCCGTACTATCGGTTATAAAAATGAGAACGTAAAGAACCCGGTTGGGCTGGAAGGTGCTTATTCGTCGTACATTAATGGCGAAAGCGGCAGGCGTTTAATGCAGCGGATCCCGGGCGGTATCTGGATGCCGGTTGACGATGATGATGAGATAGCGCCTAAAGATGGCGCTGATATTATTTCAACCATCAACGTAAACTTTCAGGATGTGGCTCAGGATGCATTAAAAAAACAACTGGTAAAAAGCGCGGCCGATCATGGCTGCGTTGTGCTTATGGAGGTATCTACCGGCGAGATCAGGGCGATTGCTAATTACACCCGTACTAAGGACGGTGATTATAAAGAGCAAATGAATTATGCTATCAGTAACGCTATCGATCCGGGGTCGACCTTTAAACTGGCATCGTACATGACCATGCTCGATCAGCATAAGATTGACACCAGCACCATAGTTAATGCTGAGGGTGGTAAATATAAATTCCCGAAAGGGCCGACAATTACCGATACCGAGCATGATAACTATGAAATGTCGGTAAAACGTGCTTTTGAGGAGTCATCAAACGTGGCGGCTGCAAAATTGGTTGATCGGTTTTACCACAATAACCCGTGGGAGTATATCAATAAATTGTACAGCTATCATTTGAATGAAAAGCTTCAGTTACAAATTCCCGGCGAAGGCAGGCCGGTGATCAAAAATCCGTCAAACCGCAGCTGGAACAAAAATTACAGTTTGCCTGAGATGGCTTATGGTTATGAAATGAATATTACGCCGCTGCAAATGCTGGCTTATTACAATTCAGTGGCCAATAATGGTAAAATGATAGCCCCGCTGTTGGTTCGTGAGATCAGAAGATTGGGTAACCCTATTGAGCAATTCCAGGCCCGGGTGATCAATGAGCAGGTATGTTCGGAAGCTACGCTGGGTAAGGTACGTGGTATGCTTGAAGGTGTAGTACTTAATGGTACCGGCAAAAATGTTATTAAAAATAAGCTTTACAGTGTGGCGGGTAAAACCGGTACAGCACAGGTGGCTAACGGAACAAAAGGTTATAAGGATAAAAAATACCAGGCCTCTTTTTGCGGTTATTTTCCGGCCGATCATCCTAAATATTCGATGATTGTGGTGATCAATAATCCAACCCAGGGCGACTACCTGGCTGCAAAGGTCGCCGGCCCGGTATTTAGGGAAGTGGCCGACAGGGTTTATGCCAACGATCTGGACATTAACCAAACCCCGCAGGCCCATTATGTAGGCAATACGGTAATGCCGCAGGTAAAACAGGGCAATATGAAGGCCCTGAAAAAGGTTTATTCAAAATTGGGTGTTAAACCGTTGTATGCTTCGGCTAACAGCACTGTTGATACAAGCAATGGTATCCCGTTTGAAGAGGTAAATTATAAAAATGGTACCGTGCCTTCGGTAACAGGCATGGGGCTTAGCGATGCGTTATATGTAATGGGTAATGCCGGCTATAAGGTTACTGTACGCGGTAGCGGTATAGTAACCAATCAATCGGTTACCGGAGGAAGTGCAATACCAAAAGGATCACGAATTTTAATAGAACTGCAATGAGGTATTTAAGCGATGTAATTGATGGACTGGCCTTCACTGAGTTGCAGGGAAGTGCTGATGTGGAGATCACGGCGATAGCTTTTGATTCGAGGGCAGTGATCCCCGGGGCCATGTTTGTTGCCGTAAAAGGCACCGTTGTTGACGGACACGACTATATTGACCAGGCCATAAAAAAAGGTGCTGTAGCAGTGGTTTGCGAAGACCTGCCTGCCCATACTACCGGCGAGGTTGACTTTTTGATGGTGGCCGATTCGGCTGTGGCGCTTGGCATTGTAGCTGCTAATTTTTATGATAATCCATCAGCCAAACTGAAACTGGTTGGGGTAACTGGTACTAATGGCAAAACAACTATCGCAACGTTGTTATATCAGCTGTTCCGCGATCTGGGGTATAAATGTGGCTTGCTTTCAACTGTCGAAAATCAGATCAATGGTAAAGTAATCCCATCAACCCATACCACGCCTGATCCGGTTGAGCTAAACAGTTTGCTTGCCGAAATGGTAGACAGCGGTTGTGACTATTGCTTTATGGAAGTAAGCTCACATGCCATTTCGCAAAAACGTATCGAGAGTTTGGTTTTTGCGGGTGGTGTGTTTACCAACTTAACGCACGATCATTTGGATTATCACAAAACCTTCCTGAGGTATTTGAATGCCAAAAAGGAATTTTTTGATGGTTTACCTAAAGATGCTTTTGCGCTTACCAACAGCGATGATAAAAATGGTAATGTAATGCTGCAAAATACAGCAGCACATAAAAAAAGCTATGGCCTTAAAACCATGGCCGATTATAAAGCCCGAATCCTCGAAAATCAGTTCAGCGGCTTATTACTGCAAATTGACGGCGAGGAGGTATGGTTTAAAATGGTGGGCACATTCAATGCTTACAACCTGTTAGGTGTTTACTCTACCGCGATGCTGCTTGAGCAGGATAAAGCGAAAGTGCTTACGAGCCTGAGCAAACTTCCAGGTGCCGAAGGCCGCTTTGAATATATCACAGCACCGAACAAAGTTGTAGGTATAGTTGACTATGCCCATACGCCGGATGCTGTGCAGAATGTGTTGAGCACTATACATGATATCCGCAAGGGAAATGAAAAGGTGATTACGGTAATTGGCTGCGGCGGCGACAGGGATAAAACCAAGCGCCCCATCATGGCCAAAACCGCATGTGAGTGGAGTGATAAAGTGATCCTGACATCCGATAATCCGCGTACCGAAGATCCGGCGCAGATCATCAAGGAAATGGAAGAAGGTGTCGACCCGGCATTTAAGCGTCATACAGTAAGCATCATCGACAGGCATGAGGCGATTAAAACAGCCTGTATGCTGGCAAATCCGGGTGATATTATCCTGGTAGCGGGCAAAGGGCACGAAAAATATCAGGAAATAAACGGGGTGAAAAACCACTTCGATGATATGGAAGAACTGGAAAGGCAATTCCAGGATTTGGTATAACCATCAACTAATTGATAGAGAGTAAAAGGAATTAAAAACGCAAATCTGCAAGAACTAAGATGAGCAAGTCAATCATCTGCACATCTGAAATCTGCACATCTGCAAATTGAAAAAGCAATGTTGTATTACCTGTTTAACTATTTAAGCAAAAATTACAGTATCCCCGGGGTGGGTGTATTTCAATACATCACGTTCAGGATGGCGATGGCTGTAATTACTTCATTGCTGATCACTACTGTTTATGGCAGGCGGCTAATAGATTATCTACGCTTTAAACAGGTGGGCGAAACCGTAAGGAATTTAGGTTTGGAAGGCCAGATGCAAAAATCAGGTACGCCAACTATGGGTGGTATCATCATTTTGCTGGGTATTTTAATACCAACACTGCTGTTTGCCAAGCTGGAGAATGTGTATGTGATCCTGATGATCATTACCACCGTTTGGCTGGGAGCTATCGGTTTTCTGGATGATTACATTAAAGTATTTAAAAAGAATAAAGAAGGCTTAGCGGGCAGGTTTAAGATTATTGGTCAGGTGGGTTTATCACTTATTGTTGGCTGGACAATGTATTTCAACAGTAATATCATCATCCGCCAGGAAGTTGTGCTTCCGGTGAAGGATGATGCTCCGGTTGAGTTTCACATGAAGCGTAATACTCCGGTTTACACTCAGGACGTACACTCTACCAAAACAACAATGCCATTCTACAAAAACAATGAGTTTGATTACGGCAAAGTGTTGAAGTTTTTGGGTAAAGGTTATGAGCAATACGCGTTGGTGGTGTTCCTGTTTTTTGTGATTATCATCATTACGTTCATATCAAACGGAGCAAATATTACCGACGGGATTGATGGCTTGGCGACGGGCACATCTGCCATTATAGGTATTACGCTGGCTATACTGGCCTATGTATCGGGTAACACGGTTATTGCCGACTATCTGAACATCATGTACATCCCTAATTCGGGTGAGCTGGTAATTTTCGCCGGTGCCTTTGTCGGGGCTTGCGTAGGCTTTTTATGGTACAACTCGTACCCGGCACAGGTGTTTATGGGTGATACTGGTAGTTTGGCTATAGGTGGTATCATAGCGGTATTTGCTATCATGATCCGTAAGGAACTGATGCTGCCATTGCTGTGTGGTATTTTCCTGGTAGAGAATTTTTCGGTGATTATCCAGGTTTCATGGTTTAAATACACCAAAAAGAAATTCGGCGAAGGCAGGCGCGTGTTTTTAATGGCGCCGCTGCATCACCATTACCAGAAAAAGGGTTTCCATGAAGCAAAGATTGTTACCCGCTTCTGGATCATCTGTATCATACTGGCGATAGTGACGGTGATAACGTTGAAACTTCGTTAGAGGTTAGTGATTGAAGCTTAGAGGTTAGGGAAAGAAAAATATTAGAAAAGCGAATCGGTGATATCATTGAATCACCAAAAAGAAATCGGTGGAATCACCAAAAAATCGGTGTAATCCCAAAAGAAAAAAGAAATGAGTCAGGACAATAACATATCAACGCAGTCAACTCCTAAAGTGAGGATAGTAATCCTTGGTGCGGGAGAGAGCGGCGCCGGTGCAGCCTACTTGGCGCAGCAACAGGGCTTTGATGTTTTTGTGTCGGATTTTGGCGGCATTGCCGACAACTATAAAAAGCAACTCGAAGACTGGAATATTCCTTTTGAAGAGAAACAGCATACTGAAGAACTGATCCTGAATGCGGTAGAAGTGATCAAAAGCCCCGGTATTCCGGATAAGGCCCCGATCATTAAAAAACTGCATGAAAATGGGACACCTGTGATATCGGAGATTGAGTTTGCCGGGAGGTACACTGATGCAAAGATCATTGGTATAACAGGTTCAAACGGTAAAACGACCACCACCAGCTTAACCTACCACATTTTAAAAGATGCGGGGATGAATGTTGGGTTGGCGGGCAACATCGGCAAAAGCTTTGCCTACCAGGTTGCCACCGAAAAGTTTGACTGGTATGTGCTGGAGCTAAGCAGTTTTATGCTTGATGATATGTTCAGGTTTAAAGTTGATATAGCGGTACTACTAAACATCACACCTGATCATTTGGATAGGTATGATTATAAACTGGAAAATTATGCGGCATCCAAATTCAGGATAACGCAGAACCAGACTGCAGCCGATTATTTCATTTATTGTGCCGATGATCCGGAAACAATAAAGGGAATGAAAGAGCGAACGTTCGGGGCACAGCTGTTGCCGTTTTCCATACAGCAAAAATTTGAACCGGGGGCATACCTGGATAACAGCGACAATATTGTCATTAACACAACACAAGAACATTTTACAATGTCAATTCAAGATCTGGCCCTGCAAGGCAAACACAACATTTACAACTCCATGGCATCGGGTATTGTGGCAAAAGTGTTGGAGCTACGCAACGAAACGATGAGGGAGAGCATGGGCAACTTTAAAAGCATTGAGCACCGCCTGGAGTTTGTTGCCAATATATCCGGTATCCGCTTCATCAACGATTCAAAAGCTACCAATGTTAATTCAACATGGTACGCTTTGGAAAGTATGACCAGCGATGTAGTGCTGATTTTGGGTGGTGTTGACAAAGGAAATGATTATAGTATGCTTAATGATCTGGTTAAGCAAAAGGTAAAGGCCATTGTGTGTTTAGGCAAGGATAACAAACGCATCCACGAAGCCTTTGATGATATGGTTGAAATTATAGTAAACACGTCATCAGCCCAGGAAGCGGCAACCGTAGCTTATCACCTGGCAACTAAAGGCGATACGGTGCTATTATCACCGGCTTGCGCCAGCTTCGATCTGTTTAAAAACTACGAAGACCGCGGCAGGCAGTTTAAGGACGCTGTGAAGGAATTGTAAGTAAAACAGTCCATAGTCGATGGTCGATAGTCCATAGATTATGAAAATTAAATCATGGTCTATCGACTATGGGCTATGGACAAATAAAGAAAATAAAGTTGCAATGCATAGGATATTAAACAATACAAAAGGAGATCGCTGGATATGGCTTATAGTCATATTGCTTTCTGTTATATCCTTGTTGGCGGTATACAGCTCGGTAGGTACGCTGGCATTTAAGCAAGGTAAAGGGGTCGAGATCATCCTCATGAAACACGTGTTCATGATAGTGGGTGGTATTGCGCTGATGTATTTCTCGCACAAGCTTGATTACCGTTATTATGCCGGTATCTCTAAGGTAATGATGATCGTTACCATTCCGCTGTTGCTGTATACATTGGTTTTTGGTAGTCATATTAATAACGCAAGCCGCTGGATAGCTATCCCGGGAACGGGTTTAAGCTTTCAGACTTCGGATTTGGCCAAGCTGGCATTGATCACTTACCTGGCCCGTACATTATCGCGCAAGCAGGAGAACATTAAAGATGTTAAAGAGTCCTTTTTGCCTATCATGGGTTCGGTTTGTGTGGTGTTTATCCTGATTGCATTAGCTAACCTTTCAACAGCGTTAATGTTATTTGGGGTTAGCATATTACTGTTGATCATCGGCCGGATCAGTATCAGGCAAATAGCTATTACCTGTGCTGCAGGTTTTATATTGTTGCTGGGCGTAATATTCCTTGGTCCGAGGAGGCATACCTACGTGTCACGTATGAAGGTGTTTATGCACCCCGAACTGGCAAAGGCCGATAAATCTTTCCAAAGCGATCATGCAAAAATTGCCATCGCAACAGGCGGGTTATTTGGTAAAGGTCCAGGGAACAGCACAGAAAGAAATTACCTGCCCGAGTCATACTCTGATGAGATCTACGCCATTATAGTTGAGGAGTATGGTTTAGTAGGAGGTATAATCGTAGTGGGGATCTATGTATTCTTGTTGTATCGATGTATCAAGATCATAACTAAAGCGCCAAAAGCCTTTGGGGCATTGCTGGCGTGTGGTTTAAGTTTTAGTTTAACCATACAGGCTTTTGCCAATATGGCCGTAGCTGTAGGCTTAGGGCCGGTAACCGGCGTGCCGCTACCGTTGGTAAGTATGGGTGGTACTTCGATATTGTTTACAAGCATCGCCTTTGGTATTATACTGTCGGTGAGTAAAGATATTGAAGAACCTAAAAAGGATAAGGCTATAAAGGAAGATAACACCGGGCCGAATAAGATCATAGTGGGAGAGATAAGGACGGCGTAGACACCCCCCCAGGCCCCCAAAAGGGGGAGGAATAGAGGTGACTAAAAAGCGTAATTAACAAATGGAAGATAAAAGCAGTATGAAAGCAGCCAATCAAAAGCACCCCCTTCAGGGGGCGGGGGGGGCGTCGCCGCGTATCATCATAAGCGGTGGCGGAACAGGAGGACATATCTTCCCGGCTATCTCTATTGCCAATGCTTTAAAACATATTGATCCCAATACCGAAATCCTGTTTGTGGGCGCTAACGGCCGCATGGAAATGGATAAGGTGCCGGCGGCGGGTTACAAGATCATCGGTTTGGATATTCAGGGGATTCAGCGCGGTTCTATCGTAAAAAACCTAATGTTCCCTATCAAACTTGCCAATAGTGTACGCAAGGCTATCAAAATCATTAAAGATTTTAAGCCCGACGCTGCAGTAGGTGTAGGTGGATATGCATCGGGTCCGTTATTGTATGCTGCATCACTGAAAGGGATCCCATACCTCATACAGGAGCAAAACTCGTATGCAGGTATTACCAATAAATGGTTAGGTAAACATGCCCAAAAAATATGCGTGGCCTTTGATGGTATGGAGAAGTTTTTTCCTGCCGACAAGATCATCAAAACAGGTAACCCTATCCGTAAGGATGCGGTGAACATTGCCGGTAAGCATATGCAGGCTTTGGAGTTGTATCATTTGTCGCACTTTAAAAAAACGATACTGATAACCGGCGGTAGTCTTGGCGCGCGTACGCTAAACAATAGTATCATGAACGGTATAGATAAGCTGCTGGCTGCCGATGTACAGGTGATATGGCAAACCGGTAAGTTTTATTATAAAAGCATTATCGAAAAACTGGGCGAAAATTATCACCCCGATCTGCAGATCAGGGAGTTTTTAACCCGGATGGATTTGGCTTACGCCGCCGCCGATATTATCATATCAAGGGCGGGTGCAGGCACTATTGCCGAGCTGTGTGCCATTAAAAAGCCGGTGATCCTGGTGCCTTCGCCAAATGTGGCCGAAGATCATCAAACAAAAAACGCGTTAGCGCTGGTGCATGAAAACGCAGCCGTTTTTGTTGCCGACAGAGATGCTGAGGCAAAACTGGTTGACCGGGCGCTTGAATTACTGGAAGACCGCGACCTGCAAAAAAAATTGAGCACAAACATTGGTAAAATGGCCATGCCAAATGCCGATGAAGTAATAGCAAAGGAACTTATCCAAATAATAAGTAACAATTAAAATGATGGTCCTCCTCTTCCAAAGGGAGGAGGGCCTTTTTAAAACAAATTGAAATGGAACTGCACGATATAAAAAGAGTTTATCTCATAGGCATAGGCGGCATCGGTATGAGCGGCCTGGCACGCTATTTCCATCATTTGGGTTGCATTGTTTGCGGATATGACAAAACGTCGACTGATTTAACAAACCAGTTGCACAACGAGGGGATCCAGGTTGTTTTTGAAGATCATGCGGATTATATCCCCATGAGTTTCCAGAAACCATGCAACGATACGCTGATTATTTATACACCGGCGGTACCGAAGGATTCGCACATTGTTAACTATTTTAAAAACCACGGCTTTGAGCTCTATAAACGCTCGCAGGTTTTAGGCTTGATCAGCAAGAGCTCATTTACTATTGCTGTGGCGGGTACACATGGCAAAACTACCACCTCAACCATGGTAGCGCATTTGCTTAAGGCATCGGGTAATGATTGCTCTGCTTTTTTGGGTGGTATTTCATCAAATTACCAAACCAATGTGCTGTATGGCAAGAACAACGTAATGGTGGTTGAGGCCGATGAATATGATCGCTCGTTCCTTACCCTATATCCGGATGTGGCTATCATCACCTCAATGGATGCCGATCATTTGGATATCTATGGTGATCACGCGCATCTAACCGAATCGTTTAAGCTGTTCGCTTCGCAGATAAAACCGGGTGGTACGCTGGTGCACAAAAATGGTTTGCCTTTGGATGGTGGTTACACCTATGCTTTCGAAGATGAAACTGCTGATGCACATGCTTCAAACGTGAGGATCATTGACGGCGATTTCTATTTCGATTATAACAGTAATGCGGTAAATATCACGGATATAAAAATGGGCATAGCCGGCACCCACAATGTGGAGAACGCCGTAGCAGCCATTGAAGCGGTACTGAAACTGGCTATATCACCGGAAAATATTAAAGCAGCATTAGCATCTTTCAGAGGGGTTAAACGCAGGTTTGAATACATAGTTAAAACGCCAGAGCATATCTACATTGATGATTATGCGCATCATCCCGAAGAATTGAGGGCTTGTATATCATCAATAAAAAGATTATACCCGGCTAAGAAGTTAACGGCCATATTTCAGCCTCATTTATTTACCCGCACCCGCGACTTTGCCGATGGTTTTGCCGAGGTGCTGGATATGGTAGACGAGCTGATATTGCTGGAAATTTATCCGGCGCGCGAATTGCCGATAGAAGGGGTTAACTCGCAAATGCTGCTTAACCGCATGCAATTGCAAAATAAAAAGATACTGAGTAAAGAGGCCGCGGTAGCCGCTGTAGCTGCCGAAAAGCCCGAACTATTGTTAACGGTAGGTGCCGGTGATATTGACACGCTGGTACAACCTTTAAAACAAGTATTAAGCAATGAATAAAAAACTCATTTGGAAGCGTCTGTTAATAGGTTGTGCCTGGGTAATAAGCCTGGGTGGCCTTGTGGTGCTTATGAGTTTTATTGAAACAAAAAAAGCGGGTGTAAAGTGTACCGCGGTAAACGTAAGCATCCCCGGCGGGCAATATTTTATTGACAAGCAGGAGGTTGATCATATTATTGAAGTTACCAGTCACTCATTGGTAGGCAGGCCTATCGAAAATATCAATATCCAGGAACTGGAAGATAAATTGAAAGCGAACCCGTTTATTGAGTTTGCTAAAGTTTATACCGAAATGGACGGTGTACTGAGGGTTGAAGTAAGCCAGCGCCAGCCGATATTGCGCATCATGAACCATTATGATATGGATTTTTATGTAGATCAAAACGGCTTAAAGATTCCGCTATCATCAAACTTTACCGCGAGGGTATTGGTAGCTAATGGTTTTATCGAAGAGCTGTTTACCAATCGGGTTGATTCGTTACATACGCGCCTGGCTAAAGATTTGTTTAAAACGGCTGATTATATCCGTAAGGATTCGCTTTGGGATGCACAGATAGCGCAGATGTATGTGAACAGTGAGCGCGAGATAGAGCTGATTCCGAGAGTGGGCAACCAAAGGATCCTGATCGGTAATGCGGATTCGCTTAACGTAAAGTTGAACAACCTGCAGGCTTTTTACAAGCAGGTGCTGCCAAAGGTAGGCTGGGATACTTATAAAGTGATCAATGTAAAATATACCAACCAGGTTATTGGTATAAAAAATGAAAATATAAAAGCAGATTCAATTAAGGCAACTAAAACTGCCAAACAGGATTCGCTTAGGACGAAAAGGGATACATCTCAAATTAAATTGTAATATGGACAAAAGCTCAACTCAGGAAAAAAGTTCGCCAATTGTAGTAGGATTGGATATCGGGACTACCAAGATATGTGCCATTGTTGGGCGCAGGAGCAAGAACGGGAAGATTGAGGTTTTAGGGATTGGCAAGGCCGAATCTGCGGGTGTGACGCGCGGCGTGGTGTCAAATATAGATAAAACAGTACAAGGCATTCATCAGGCGGTGGAGGTGGCGGGCTCGCAATCAAATGTAGAAATCAGGGTAGTGAACGTAGGCATTGCAGGTCAGCACATCAAAAGCTTGCAACACCGCGGTTTAATAACCCGTCGCGATCTGCAATCAGAGATCGGTCGTAAGGATATAGATAAGCTGATAGAGGATATGTATAACCTGGTGATGCCTCCGGGCGAGGAGATCATCCATGTGTTGCCACAGGAGTTTACTGTGGATAATGAACCTGGGATCAAAGATCCGATAGGTATGGCTGGCGTTAGGCTTGAGGCTAACTTCCATATTATATCTGGTCAGGTTACGGCCATTAAAAACATTGTAAAATGTGTTAACAAGGCCAGCCTGGAGAGCCAGGAACTGATCCTTGAGCCGCTGGCATCTTCAGAATCTGTTTTGAGCGAAGAGGAAAAAGAAGCTGGCGTGGTTTTGGTTGATATCGGTGGCGGTACTACCGACGTAGCTATTTTCCATGAAGGTATCATTCGCCATACAGCTGTTATCCCTTTTGGCGGCAATAGTGTAACTGAGGATATCCGCGAAGGCTGTTCAGTAATGCGCAACATTGCCGAGCAACTGAAAGTAAGGTTTGGATCTGCCCTGGCCGATGAGAACAAGGAAAATGAGATTGTATGTGTGCCAGGTTTGCGTGGCCGTGAGCCAAAAGAAATTTCGGTGAAAAACCTGGCTTATGTAATTCAAGCCCGTATGGAAGAGATCGTGGAGCATGTTTACTATGAGATCAAATCATCAGGCTATGAGAAAAAACTAATAGCAGGTATCGTAATAACAGGTGGTGGTGCGCAGTTGAAACACTTGCGTCAACTGGTTGAGTTTGTTACCGGTTTGGATTGCCGCGTAGGTTACCCAACCGAGCACCTGGCTAAAAACGAGGTATTGCCAAAAGGAACATACGAAGAGTTGCAAAGCCCAACTTTTGCTACCGGTATTGGTTTGCTCATTAAAGGGATCCAGAAAATGGAATACATGAATGAAGCGATCCCTGCCGAAGTGAAAACGGCTAAGCCAAAGTACGATGCGAAAAGTAAAGAAGGGGGCTTGTTAGACAGGCTGCTGAAAAAAAGCATCACATTTATTAAGGATGACATTAAGGATGAGGACTTTCTGAAATAATATTTATTCACAAGGGTTAAACTTATTCACATTGCTCACAAATGTGGATAAATCTTGTTGAAAAAGTGTTATTATTACGATGGTAAAATCTAATGTTGGGTTGAATTACATATAGCTGAAAACGAAGATTATGCATTTTGAAATGTTAAAAGAAAAATCGTCAATCATCAAGGTAATTGGTGTTGGCGGTGGTGGTGGTAACGCGGTAAACCATATGTACAGGCAAGGAATTACCGGTGTTGATTTTATAATATGCAACACTGATGCCCAGGCATTGGAGCTGAGCCCTATACCTAACAAGGTGCAATTGGGTGCCAGTTTAACCGAGGGCATGGGTGCAGGCTCAATACCCGAAGTTGGTAAAAATTCGGCTATTGAAAATATCGACGATATTAAACAGATGTTGGGCGTTAATACCAAAATGCTGTTTATCACAGCTGGTATGGGCGGTGGTACAGGTACAGGCGCAAGCCCTATCATTGCCAAGGCTGCGCGCGAAATGGATATATTAACGGTGGGTATCATAACCACACCTTTCTCTTTTGAAGGTAAACGCCGTAAAATGCAGGCGGATGCTGGTTTGGAAGAACTGCGCAAGTATGTCGATTCGTTCCTGGTGATCTCGAACGACAGGCTTCGGCAGATCTTTGGTAACCTGACAATGAGCTCTGCATTTGCCCAGGCTGATAATATATTGACTACAGCAGCTAAAGGTATTGCCGAGATCATCACCTTACCGGGCTATATCAACGTCGACTTTAAAGATGTGCGCACGGTAATGAAGGATAGCGGTGTATCTATCATGGGCAGCTTTAGCGCCGATGGTGAAAACCGTGCCCTTAAAGCTGTTGAAGGTGCATTGGCATCACCATTGTTGAAAGATAATGAGATTGAAGGTGCAAGGTATATATTGCTGAACATCAGCTCGGGCCTTAAAGAGGTTACCATGGATGAGATCAGCGTAATTACTGATTATATCCAGGAAGAAGCCGGCTTAGCTGCTGACCTGATCTGGGGTAACTGTATCGACGAAAACCTGGGTGAGCAATTATCGGTAACCATTATTGCTACCGGTTTCCAAACCAAAGATGAGCGCGAAAAGGAAAACAGCAACAAGAAAATAGTTTCAATGCTGGTTCCCGAAGAGCCTCAGCAGGCAAGGCCGGTTAACGAATTTATTAAACCAGTTAAGGTTGATGCTCCTGCCGAGCCTTATGCTAAAGCACCTAAAGAAGATGCAAAGCAAGCCGGGTTGTTTGATATGTTTGCCGGTAGTCGCCAGGAAGAACCTGCTGTTGTAAGGCATAGCCTAATGAATGAAGAGCCAGAGGTTGATAACGAGCCGGATACTGCTGGTTTCACTTTTAAAATGAGTGAGCCGGTGAGCTATGAGCAGCCTGTAAGGGAACAGCCACGTATGCCCGAGCCTGAACCAGAGCCAACTCCTGCACCGCAACCTGTTGGGGCTGATGATAACAAAACCAACGAATCTATAGAAGAGCAGTTAAAAAAATCGCGCGAGCGCATTATGAGACTGAAAGACCTGAGCATGAAACTGCGTACAGGTAATATTCAGGAATTGGAAAATGTTCCGGCTTATAAACGTAAAGAGATAGCCCTGCAGGATACCCCGGCATCTGACGAAAGCCAGATCTCACGTTTTTCCCTGATGCAGGATAGCGAAGGTAACGTGGAGATCAGGAATAATAACTCGTACCTGCACGGAAACGCTGATTAAGAGAGTCAGGACTTTTAGAGTCAAGAGACAAGAAAGAATAGAGAAACCACAATAATTGAATGGGAGATCAACAAAAGAATTATATCTGAGCGTTGGTCTCCTTTTTTTATTGGATACTAAGCCAGTATGTTATTGCGAGGAGCGAAGCAATCGCATACTGGCCGAGTAGCAGTGCAAGTCCGCCCTGTACAGTCGGCGATTGTTTCGTCCCTGGCAATGAGATGGTTCAAAGAGTTTTATACGGATGTAGTCTTGGCTCTTGATTCTAATAGTCTTGCTTCTTTCCTAAAGGTTATAACCTATTCTAAAAAGTTATAGCTATTGTTTAAAGGTGTTTTAACGGCTATATTTGCAACTAAATTTATAAAAACAATTCATTTTGGATTTATTTGATAAAATAACAAAAAGCTTGGGTGGGCCGATAGGTCAGCATCAAAAGTGGTCGCATGGTTATTTTTCTTTTCCTAAGCTGGAAGGTGAGATAGGCCCGCACATGGAGTTTAAAGGAAAAAAGCATTTAGTTTGGAGTCTTAACAATTACCTTGGCTTGGCTAATCATCCTGAAGTAAGGCAGGCCGACGCGCAAGCTGCTGCTGATTACGGTATGGCTTACCCAATGGGTGCAAGGATGATGTCAGGAAACTCCATTCACCACGAAGAGCTGGAGAACAACCTCGCTGCCTTTGTTGGCAAACAATCGGCCTTTTTGCTAAATTATGGTTACCAGGGAATGGTATCTATAATTGATGCATTGGTTGACAGGAATGACGTTATTGTTTACGATGCCGAATCGCACGCCTGTATCATTGATGGCGTACGTTTACATATGGGTAAACGCTTTGTTTACCAGCACAACGATATTGAAAGCTGCGAAAAACAGCTTGAACGTGCAACTCGCTTAACCGAACAAACCGGCGGCGGGATCCTGTTAATTACCGAAGGTGTTTTTGGTATGTCGGGAGCGCAAGGCAAACTTAAAGCGATTGCCGATCTTAAAAAGAAATTCAACTTTCGTTTATTGGTTGATGATGCGCATGGTTTTGGCACCATGGGTAAAACCGGTGCCGGTACGCATGAAGAGCAGGATTGTATGGATGAAGTGGATGTGTACTTTGCTACCTTTGCCAAATCAATGGCGGGTATTGGCGCTTTTGTAGCTGCCGATCAGGATATTATCCATTATCTGCGCTATAACATGCGTTCGCAAACATTTGCCAAGGCATTGCCAATGCCAATGGTATTAGGTTTGAAAAAACGCTTTGAAATGTTAAAGACTCAACCAGAACTTCGCGAGAAATTATGGTTGATTGCAAATACCTTGCAGGCAGGTTTAAAAGAACGTGGCTTTGATCTGGGTGCTTCAAACACGATGGTTACCCCGGTATTTCTAAAGGGTGATCTTTTTGAGGCTACAGCCCTAACCCGAGACTTACGCGAGAACTATGGTATCTTTTGCTCGATAGTAGTGTACCCGGTTATCCCTAAAGGCTTAATTGTACTAAGGCTGATCCCAACAGCGGCTCATAGTTTGGAGGATGTACAACGTACCCTTGATGCGTACAGCGCTATCGGTGAAAAATTAAAGGCCGGTTATTACAAAGAGAATAAACTGGAAATTGCTTAAACGCATTTGATAATACTTAGAAGCCTCGGAGAGATCCGGGGCTTTTTTGTTTTTTTTTGCATCTGATGTAGAGGCGCATCACATGCGTCTCTCGTTTGAAATGCCGCTATGGTGAATAAATTACGAGGGGCTTTTGCCCTTTTAGTAGACGTATGTGATGCGTCTCTACGTTGAAGATTACCACCCCTTGAAAATCCTTGATAAAACGTTCCTAAATTATTTTAGCAAGCTTTTTTGTTTAACAAAAACCCTTTTCTATTTTTACGCCTACCATATCAAAACCATGAAATTAACCAGACGACATTTTATAAAAATTAACAGCGTTGCGGCTGCCGGTATCGGTTTAGGTGTAACTCCTGTATTTGCTTCGGCTGTGGCTCCTGCCTTTGAAAGCCAGCGCCCAAAACTGGCCGACCGTAAGTTTACCAGTAAGGCGGTTGAGGCCATCATTAAAAAAGTTAAGGCCGATATTAAAGACCCTGAAGTTGCGTGGCTTTTCGAAAACTGCTATCCAAACACTTTAGATACTACCGTAAACTATTCTGAAAAAGATGGTAACCCTGATACCTTCGTAATCACGGGCGATATTAATGCGATGTGGATGCGCGATTCATCGGCGCAGGTTTGGCCGTATCTGCCGCTCATTAAAAATGATCCGGCACTTAAAAAATTAATTCAGGGCGTGCTAAGCCGTCAGGCTAAGTGCGTGATCATTGATCCATATGCCAATGCCTTTAACGAAGGTCCAACTGGTAGCGAGTGGGACAGCGACCGCACCACTATGAAACCCGAATTGCACGAGCGCAAATGGGAAATCGATTCGCTTTGTTACCCTGTAAGGCTGGCTTATAATTACTGGAAAATAAGTGGCGATAGCAGCTTTTTTGATGACAGCTGGCAAAAAGCAGGTAAGATCATCCTGGCTACTTTCAAAGAACAGCAACGTAAGGATGGTAAAGGCCCGTACTTTTTCCAGCGTAAAACCGAGACACAAAGTGATACCGCACCAAACAGAGGCTATGGGAATCCCGTTAAACCCGTTGGTTTGATCTGCTCTATCTTCCGTCCGTCGGATGATGCTACCATTTATCCATTTCTGATCCCCTCAAACTACTTCGCGGTAGCAAGCTTAAACCAAATGGCCGAAATGTACAGTACCATCGGTCATGATAATGCTACCGCTGATGCTTGTAAGGCTTTAGCAACAGAGGTTCAGGCAGCACTTAAACAATATGCTGTTGGCCATCACCCGCAATTTGGTCAGGTTATCCCGTTTGAGGTTGATGGTTATGGAAACCAACTTTTCATGGATGATTCGAACGTTCCAAGTCTGTTGGCCCTGCCTTATCTTGATTCGGTAAAAGTTGATGATCCGTTGTACCAAAGTACCCGTAAATTTGTACTGAGCGATAGTAATCCTTACTACTTTAAAGGCACCGCTGCCGAAGGCATTGGAGGCCCGCACGTGGGTATAGGTTATATCTGGCCAATGGCAATCATTATGCGCGGTATTACATCAACCGATAAAGCAGAGATTGTACAGTGCATCAAATGGCTGAAAAGCACACATGCAGGCACCGGTTTCATGCACGAATCCTTTAATAAAGACGATGCAAAGGACTTTACCCGCAAATGGTTTGCCTGGGCTAACACTTTATTTGGCGAATTGATACTAAAAGTGCACGAACACTACCCTGACATACTACAACAGACTTTTTAAACCAGCTGAATATGTTAATACTTAATAGTATTTAAAATACCACGTTTAAGTTGTATGGTTTGCTGTAAATATTATTTATGCCGAATTATGGCTTGTATTTTAATTATTAATGAATCTTATTTTTAAATATAGGTTTGATTTAAACTTTTTAATAAAAAATAAGCAACGGTTAATAAATCAAAATGGGCAAAAATGTGGAAAAAAACCACTGTTAAGGCCGTATTTTTTGGCTTCAAAAGTTTTTAATTACCAAAAAACATTTTAGCTTAGCTTTAATTAAAACAATAAACCTCAAAATTTAAAAGGAGTAATTAAATGAAAAAATTTACTGAAGTAAAAGAGCTTGTAGCAGCTTTAGAGGCCGACGCCGACAAATTCTACAATAAAGGAAACAGCGCTGCCGGTACACGTGTACGTAAAGGTATGCAGGATCTTAAAAACCTGGCACAGGCAATCCGCCTTGAAGTTCAGGAGGCGAAGAATAAAGAGGCTTAGTAAGATTTTTATCATCTTATTCCAATAAAAAACCCGGTCCATGGACCGGGTTTTTTATTTTATGGAAAGCTTTCGACATGTGACTAAAAAAGCCCTCCAGGGAATATAAAAAACGTCATTGCTATGTACGAAGCAATCGCAAACTTTACAGGGTATACCTGCTAATAGGGAATTGCTTCGTACCTCGCCATGACGCCTGTAGAGGATGATTCTTGTATTTTATGCTTTTACTGCTACCGGAGCCAGCTTTTTAAGCTCTTCCACAATAGCACCGGCAGTTTTTTCGCTTACCTGTACCAATGGTAGCCGCACTGTATCGCCGCAGATGCCTAATTGTTTTAGGGCAGTTTTAACACCTGCAGGGCTGCCTTCGGCAAACATTAATCGGGTAAACTCAATCAGATCAAAATGCGCGGCATGTGCTGCTTTGTAATCGCCGTTCAGCAAAAGCCTAACCATGTCAGATAATTGACGCGGCAAAGCATTACCAATAACAGATATCGCACCAACTCCGCCTAAAGCCATCATGGGCAAAGTAACCGGATCATCGCCTGATATAAACAGGAAATCCTCGGGCTTGTCGCGCATCAACTGGTTAAACAGGTCGAAATTGCCCGATGCTTCTTTGATACCGATTATGTTTTTAAACTCCTTTGCCAGGCGTACAGTTGTTTCAGCGCTGATGGTACTGCCTGTACGGCTTGGTACGTTATACAGGATTATAGGTAGTTTAGTATTTTGTGCTATAGCCCTGTAGTGCTGATAAATACCCTCCTGGGTAGGTTTGTTATAATGCGGACTTGCTGAAAGTATAGCATCATAGCCTTCTGTATCAAACGATTTTATTTGCTCAACAACTTCATGAGTATTATTACCGCCAATACCCGCCACCAGGCCAACGCGCTTATTTACCACTTCGGCTGTGAAAGCCCAAACCTGCTTTCGTTCAGCCTCGCTCAATGTGGCACTTTCGCCGGTTGTACCTAACGACACCAGGTATTCCACCCCGCCATCAATCAAATGTTCAATCAGGTTTCTCAACCCGTTGTAGTCAATTTGACCATCCGCATGAAAAGGGGTTACCATAGCTACCCCTGTTCCGTAAAATATATTCATGATTAAAATTAAAAGGATGCTAATATAGTGATTAGTGAGCGGAGATTAGAGGTTTATTTTTCGGAAAAGTGCCTTGGTTTGATTTAAAGTTAGATTTTGGATTGAGGAGGGTGCTTTTTCGAGCGTCACTTTTGGTGCAAGTGTTGTGTGATAGCCCGGGGGTATGCTCACTTGTGCCTTATTTGCAACTTTGAAGATGAAATGGGCGTTGCCTGGGGCCCAGGCTTTCCGCTCATACTGCACGGGGCCTTAGCCACACGGCAGGTATCCGCTGCAATGCTTAACGCATTTGTCTAAGCCGGAATCTTATAGAATTAAGAAATTGTCAGAAGGCAATGCAAATTCTATAAATTCTTTAATTCTATAAAATTCGAGTTTAGATAAGAAGTAGGTAAAAATCAAGAAATCTTTAAATCCTCTTAATCAAGGTTCTGTTATATTATCCCAAACAACGATCCACCCTTTTCGCCCAGCTTATCAACTGTTTTCTCTACTTCCGGCACCCGCTCCAACACGGGAGCGTGATGTGGTTTGATGCGGGCATCAATGATTAGCGGACCGTTACAGCCCCAGTGTTTGTGCTCTGTAAAGCTGCCAACACCATAAATATCATGCGATGGGTTGCTGCGGGTAAAGGTTACCCAAACAAAATTGTTAATGGTTTGGGCGGCGAAACCGGCATCATCGCAGAGTACCATTAAAGGCAAGCCGGTAAGGTCTTCATCCTGCAGGCTGTATTCTATAATGCTGATAATATTATCTATGTCCTTGTGATTTATATGTTTGGGCACTTCAACCATGAGCACACCAGGCATGGCTATTTTGTAAGCACTGATAGGGCGGGGGAGACTAAACCAATCGGGCAGCTCAGCCCACAGTTCACGCTTGATTTCGCCGGCTACGGTAACAGCTATTTTACTACCCGAGTTTAAGCCTTCGCCGCTATAGTCAAGCGTATCGATAGTTGTATTGGTATAAAAATGCAGGTCGCGGGTAAGGTCTACCCTTTGCAGAATGTGCTTCAGGAAACTGCCGATATCGTTTACATTAAGTTTGGGCTCGTCCTCCTGTGCGGCAATGAACAGGTATTTTGCGAGGCTCAGCTGGCCTTTGCCCAGTATGTGATTGGCGATAGTAACTATCTCCTGCGGTTTGCGCTCTTTAAGGTAAGGGGTATAGCGCTCGCTGCCAATGGCAAAAAGCAGGGGATGCACACCTGCCGCGTCAACCGCATTTACAGCATGCAAGCCGGGGATTTCTTTAGGAATAGCTGAACCGGTAATTTCATGGATCAAAGCCCCAAAGCTGGTATCCTCCTGCGGCGGGCGACCAACCACAGTGAACGACCAAACGGCATCTTTACGGTGATAAACATTATGCACCTTCATCAGCGGGAAGGGATGTACCAAACTGTAATAGCCCAAATGATCGCCAAAGGGGCCTTCAGGTTTATTTTCGTGCGGCATAACTGTGCCAGTGATCACAAAATCAGCATCAGCCGAAATACAGAAACCTTCTGCATCATAAAAATATCGGAAGCGACGGTTCCCTAATGCACCTGCAAAAGTCATTTCTGATAAACCTTCGGGCAGGGGCATTACGGCAGCTACGGGATGTGCCGGTGGCCCGCCTACAAAAATGCTGACTTTTAATGGTTGCCCTTTGGCATTGGCTTTGGTTTGATGCACGCCAATACCCCGGTGTATCTGGTAATGTAAACCGATCTCCTGGTTTGGGATGTAATCATTACCAGTCAGCTGAATGCGGTACATACCCAGGTTGGCGTTCATGATGCCGGGTTTATCCACATCCTCGGTATATACCTGGGGCATGGTAACAAACGGGCCACCATCCATAGGCCAGTTTACAATTTGCGGGATATCGCTGATGTTACATTTGCCAAATTTAATGGGTGCGCCTGCGCCGCTTTTCATAGGCAATGCCGAGAGCGCCGTTAACCCAATGCCCGCATATTTAAAAGGATTTTTGATGGCCTTTATTGGATCGTTTTTAATATCGACGAGTACCTTGATCTTTTCAAGTGTGTCCCTGAAAATAAATTTCGACCTGTCGAGTGTACCAAACAGGTTGGATACTGCCGGAAAACGATTCCCTTTTACGTTTTCAAATAGTATGGCAGGCCCTTCGTTTTCAAATACACGCAGGTGTATGGCCGCCATTTGCAAGTAAGGATCCACCTGTTCCTTAATGCGTATTAAGTGGCCGTTTTTTTCGAGATCGGCAATGCAGGCTTGTAAACTTGAATAACCCATAGGTGCGAAATTAAGAAATTAGTTCATTGGGTCATTCATTTCATTGTCATTGGGTCATTGACATTTCGGGTAAGTTTCACGCTCAATTAACATAGGCAACAACTCAATGACCTAATGATAAAATCCTTACTTTAGCCGGTAAATATCAATTACCCTATGTCGGTAACAGTACTAACGCTTATTATACTTGTTGGATCGTATTTAGCGGGTTTGCTGGGCTCGTTAACCGGGTTGGGCGGAGGGGTTGTTATTATTCCGCTGCTTACCATTTTACTTGGAGTGGATATTCAGTACGCCATCGGGGCTTCGCTGATCTCGGTTATTGCCACGTCATCAGGTTCGGCAGCAGCTTACGTTAAAGAAGGGATTACCAATATCAGGCTGGGGATGTTCCTGGAGATTGCCACAACGGCCGGCGCCATGGTTGGCGCACTGATAGCAGTTTATATCCCGACTAATTTTATAGCGGTATTATTTGGAGTGATCCTGATCCTCTCGGCTGTAATGTCGTTACGAAAAAAATCGCAGCAAATCCATCAGCAAAAAAGTGCATTGGCCGAAAGGCTGAAACTAAACGGCAGTTTCCCCGGCCCGGCAGGCGAAATTACTTATTCGGTAAGGAACGTAGGTGGCGGCTTTTTCATGATGCTTTTTGCGGGGGTAATATCAGGCTTGCTGGGCATAGGTTCGGGAGCGCTGAAAGTTTTGGCGATGGATGGTGTTATGCGCATCCCTTTTAAGGTATCAACTACTACCAGCAATTTTATGATAGGGGTTACCGCAGCAGCAAGCGCGGTAGTTTACCTGCAACGGGGGTACATTGATCCCGGGCTTTCGATGCCGGTAGCTATTGGGGTTTTATTAGGTGCCTTAAGCGGATCAAAAATATTGGTACATACTTCATCGTCGGGATGGCTACGTGTAGTTTTTGCCGTGGTGGTTACGTTTTTGGCATCGCAAATGATATATAAAGGAATTACAGGGACTATATAATTTGTCATTAGGTCATTGCGTCATTAAGTCATTTTTGTGTGAGGTTAAGTGACATGGCTGGTCGACCTGATAAGAAAAATGACTTAATAAAGCAATGGCGGGTAAGAATGACTTAATGACCAAATGACATAATGATATAAAATGAGCAAATTCAAAGATACCGATATGCAGGCCGTGATAGGCTGGATACTGCGCGCGGGAGTGCTGGTATCAATGAGCGTTATTTTTATTGGCGGTGTTATTTACTTGTACAGGCATGGGCAAACCCATGTTGATTACAGCAAGTTTGTTGGTGTGCCCGATTTTGTGAGTAACCCTGGTGGTATTATACACGGTATCTTTACTTTACGCGGCCGGGCAATTATACAGGCGGGGATAATTTTGTTGATAGCTACACCGGTTATCCGGGTGTTATTTTCGGCTATTGGTTTTATTATGGAAAAGGATTACCTGTACACGGCTATCACAGTACTTGTGCTGCTTATCATTTTAATTAGTATGATAAGCGGTCACGCCGGCTGATATTTTAAAAACTTTTTTGTATTTAATATAGTATATATAATAAATGCAACGACGTACAGTACAATCATCGGCTTTAAGCAGCGTTGGCTACGATCCGGACGCCCGCATTCTTGAACTTGAATTTCGGGAAAATGGCGGTGTGTGGCAGTACTTCGGTTTCCCTTTATCTGCCTATAATAAGTTTATTGGCTCCGATTCGCTTGGGCATTTCTTTGTTACCCGTATAAAGGGTAAATACCCCGAGTTAAAGGTTAGATACGCACATCATTAATTTCCGGTGCGGCGGCGCTCATCATCATTACCCGTATTGCGTTTGTTAGCCGATTTAATGGTGCTTTTGCCAAAACGATAGGTGAAATTGAGCCTTACAATGCGCGTATCGCGTTTATTTACCTCCGAAAGATCAATGTTTTGATAGCTGGCATGGTTGCGCCCCCTGTCGGTATTAAATACATCGTTTAGTGCTAATTTAATAGTGGCCCGCTTATCCAATATTTGCTTGCTGATACCCGCGTTTACCGAATAGCTTGCTTTTAATTCATTGATGCCATAAATGGTTGGGGTTTCATACCGGCCCGATATTTCACCAAGTAAAGTACCGGTGATGGTGAAGTTTTGTGTACTGCCAAAAATAATATCCTGCTTACCCCTGTCAAAATCCCCGTTTTGTGCGTAAGCTTTGTAACGCACATAAATAGCATCAAGATTAAAACTGCCCGACCACCACTTGGTAAATTGTACAGGCGCGTAGAATGAAGCCCCGTAAACAAAGATCTGCCCGAAGTTTTTACGGAGAGTTATGTTAACCTTAGTCGAATCGTTTTGTTGATATACCGGGAAATCATAAGCATTATTGGTAACTGTGTAATACAATTCGGTTGAAAAGGTTTGATTATAAGTATGGGAGATTTGTATGGTGTTGGTATATTCCGGCTTTAGCTGTGGGTTGCCGGCCCGATAATCATATAGGTCGGTGTAGTACAAAAATGGATTGATATCTTCGTAAAGTGGCCTGTGAATACCTCGGTTATAACCAATACCGATGATGTTTTTTTTATCGGCCTCATAACTTATCTGTACCTGCGGAAAAAGGTTAAAATAATTATTGGTATTTATCGCCGGTACCCGCTCATTTAATCCCCATGATTTACCTGTTGCATGAGTGTTTTCGGCACGCACACCTGCGGTAATATCCCACTTACCTATTTTATTTACATAATTGATATACCCCGCGCTCACTGCTTCGGTATAAAGGAACCTGTTACTGAAGTTGGGGTCGGCCTCATATATGTTGTTTATTTTGGGGCCAAAAATGAGATTATTATTGCTGCGGGTGTTGTTATATTTAATGCCTGTCTCCAATCGTGAGGTTTTGTTTAATGGGTTAACAAAATCAACTTTTGATGTCCAGATGTGGATATCTGACGGCGAAAGGTTTTCCAACTCAAGATCATCGCGGTAAGTATTGCCCGCCGGGGTGAAAAAGCTATTGGTAATGAATTCATTAGAGTGACGGGTGTAGGTTGAATAGTTACCATCTACCGAGATACTGCGGCCGCTTTTATCCAACACCGCGTTATAATTGATATTGTAGTTTAAATAGTTGCTGCCCCTGTCAAGGTTTGAACGGGCCCTGATTATTGAATCGAGCTGATGCTGATTGCTGATGTACAGGTCGTTGTGCTTTGTAAAATCATCACTCCTGATAATTCCGCTTACTAAAAAGCCTATAGTTTGCTTTGGGTTGATGGTATAATCGGCCCCTATTTTAAAGTTGTGGTTAGTGGTTTTTTGAATATTGTTATAATCAACATCGTAATTACTCAGGGTTTCGTTATAAGTAATGTTACGGTTGGTTGTAATAGTGCGTGTGCCTTTATTATTATCGTAAGTGTAATTTCCAAAAATATTGAGCTTACTGGTGCGGTTGTTGAAAACAATGCCTGCTGTACTTTTGTAATACTTTCCATAACCCGCCATGGCAGTAACCGTACCGTTGGTGCCCAGGTTTTTACCCTTTTTTAAAATGATGTTGATGATACCTCCGCCCGAGGCGTCATATTTGGCCGACGGGCTACTGATCATTTCAACCTGGTCGATAGTGCTGCTTTGCATACTGCGGAGCAAACTGGTAAGATCATCCCCGGTAAGGTTGGTTGGTTTGCCGTCGATGGTTATTAATGCTGCTTGTCTGCCGTTAATACTTAAAGTTTCGTTGCTGTTAACCCTTACCCCGGGTGATTGCCTCAGGATATCAAAGGCCGAATTTCCCTCGGCCAGGATGCTGTTTTGTACACTTAATACAATTTTGCCGGGCTTTACCTCTATGTAAGGCTTCCGGGCAACTACTTTAACTTCCTGCAGTTGGTTGTTCGAGAGTTTTAAAACAATATCATTGGCAGTTACTATTTGACCTGAGTTAACCTTATACGGCCCCGTATAAACTTTTACGTATCCTATTTTACTGATAAGGATTAAATAGCTGTCGGGCTGCAGGCCGGTAAATTCAAACTGCCCGTTTTTATTTACCAGGTTTGATTTCAATATAGATGAGTCGGCAGCGGCGAGGAGAACGGCTGTAGCTGCCTCGGCGGGCTGGTTATTTTCTGTTAAAACTTTACCCTGTATTATTGAAGATTTTGTTTGGGCAAACGAAATACAATACCCTCCGGCCAGGAACGCAAAAAATAAGCCTGCTACTAAAACCCTCATTAATCAGTAATGTAGAAATTTACTATAGTTTAAAAAAATATAAAAATGTACCGCAATATAATACAATATATATAAAATTATATGTATTGTATTGATATTTTAATTATATAATATAAAAGAATGTTGCAACATTAGTATGGATTATGCCGGGCAAAGGTTTACATTAATGCCATTAAATATTGTTTGCAAAAAACCATGCAACGGCATAAATAAACAAAACAACCTGATTTTTTCTTTATTTTCGGCCTCAATACATCATTGCACTGTATATTGACCATTATAACATGAAAAAACTTTGTCTGTTTATATTAGTTGCCTGTTTTGCAGGGAATTTATTTGCACAAACCCCTCCGGCCAATTATGCTACGGCCTTAAATAAATTTAAACAGCTCTACAATAATAATCAGCCGGATAGCATATACAGCATATTTGGGCCAGAAATGAAGAAGGCACTTTCACAAGCCGATTTCAAAAGTACAACTGTGCAGTTAAAAACACAATTAGGTCCATTGTTACAGGCCGATCTTGAAAGCTATGAAACCCCGATAGCGCATTATAAAGCTACATTTCAGAAAAGTGTTTTTTTATTAAATCTGTCGTTAAACGCCGATAATAAATTTACGGGCCTGTCATTGACACCGTACAAAGCGTCGGCTACAACTGCTGCGGCAAGTACCGCGGCGGGTACAACCATAGCTACCGATCCTTCTCTGGTCGAATTACCTGTAACGGTTAAAACTTTATTGGGTTCAATATCGGGAACGCTGGCTATGCCGAAGGACGCTAACGGTAAAGTGCCGTTGGTATTGATCATCGCCGGCTCTGGCCCTACCGACAGGGACGGTAACAGTCCAAAACTGGGCCTCCATGCCAATGTTTATAAGATGATAGCTAACGAGTTGGGAAAAAAAGGCATAGCATCCTTGCGTTATGATAAACGTTTGGTAGGGCAAAGCACTACATCCATTAAGGAAAACGAGATCAGGTTTGAGGATTATGTAGAAGATGCCGCCGCCTTGCTTAACATGCTTTCGTCAGATGAGCGTTTTTCACGGATAATTATTCTGGGACACAGCGAAGGTTCGTTGGTTGGCATGATGGCTTCGCTTGATGAGCCGATAAAAGGCTTCATATCAGTGGCCGGTGCCGGTGATTCGGCAGATAAGATTCTCACTGAACAGATGAAAGCGCAACCTGCTTTTATATCTGAAGGCTTTAACCGGATGCTTGATAGTTTGAAACGTGGTAAAACAACCGATAATATCGACCCCGCTTTGTATTTTATAGCTCGGCCGAGTATTCAAAAATATTTGATGTCATGGTTCAGGTATAATCCGCAACGCGAGATCAGGAAGGTAAAAGCACCAATATTGATCATCCAGGGAACCACCGATTTACAGGTAACTGTTGGTGACGCCGAAAAGTTGAAAAAAGCAAAGTCAGATGCTATACTTGATATTATCCCCAACATGAATCATGTGTTGAAAGAAGCCCCGGCAGATAAGGAAAAGAACAAAGCGACTTATAATGAGCCTGATTTACCGCTTAAACCGGAGTTTGTAACGGCGATAACAAACTTTGTGTTGAAGACAACGAGGTAACCTTATTAAACATACGTCATTGCGAGGAACGAAGCAATCCCAAGCTGTACAGAGAAACTTTACATAGCCGCTCTGCTAATTGGGGATTGCTTCGTTCCTCGCAATGACGGTTGTATATGGTTATCTTACATATCACCAAGCCCCCAATAACCTCCTGATCACGATGATCTCGGCAACGTGGTAAGCATTGTGATCGGCAGCTTGTAACGCTTCCCGAAGTATAGTTTGCCCGTCGCCATGCGGAATTTTTTTATAGATATCCCCGCTTTTCACCAGTTCTATTAGCTCTTCCAAATCGCTGTCAATCTGTTCAAGGCTGTTATCCCAGGCTGCATCATCTTTTGGTGAAAGCTCTTTTGGCCAGTAATCATCGGGCCAGTTTGGTGATTCGTGGCTGCCGTCTTTGCTAAATTCAAGCATATCCCACTGGGCTATCCGGATATGTTCAACCAGTTGCCATATAGTATAAGGAAGTTTATCAACTTTAACCCCGCGAAGATTGGGCGGTAAACCATCGAGCGCTTTTTTCAGATCTGCATGTGCGTTGCCACCTTGCAGCAAATGCACAATTTCATTTACTAAGACTTTATGTTCATTATTCATAGGTAACCCAAATTATAACGACTAATTCTCGCACCCCCTTTAGGGGGCCGGGGGGCTTAAAGTAACAAATTCGTCGCCGGTTTGATTTATTTGGCTTAAAAGTTTTAAGTTTATGCTTCATTGTAAAACTCATCAGTTGTGGTCAGAAACATATTCTTAAAATTAGCACTCGCCGTTGTTTTATTCATGGTTGCCTTTATCGGCTGTAAAAAAGATGGGGGCAGCGGCACCGGCCCATTGTTAGGGAAGGATGATGAAGCTTTTATTAAATACGAGAACACGTTTCTGGATAACTTCTGGAAATTGAATCCTGATTGGGCCACATCTGCGGGGTATCATAAATATGACAGCCTGATGGTACTCCCAAACGAGCAAAGCCGAGATAAACTGGTAACTTTTGCTAAATACCAGGTTGATTCGTTAAGCCGCTTTGAGGTAAACACCCTGAATGAAGCTAATAAAATAGATTACAAGATTCTTCAAAACCAGCTTGAATACCTGCAATGGCAGGTGCGCCAGTTAAAACAGTATGAGTGGGACCCATCGTCATATAACGTTATCGGCACCTTCGCTTACATCCTGAACGAGCACTATGAGCCTTTGCCTAAACGTCTGCGTCATTTTTATCAGCGTATGTCGTTTATTCCGCAATATTACAAAGACGCCCAAAAACAGATTAAAAACCCGGTGGCCGAGCTTACCAGCCTGGCTATTGAGCAAAACCTGGGTGGGCTTGATGTAATAGGAAAAGACTTTGCCGATTCGCTTAAGAAAACCAATATCCCCAAAGCTGAGCAAAAGTTAATGACCGACAGGGCTGCGCAGAGCGTTGTTGCCATTAAAGCCTATGCCGATTGGCTTAAAGCACTTAAAAATGATCACCCAAGAAGTTTCAGGCTGGGCAAGGATTTGTATGAGGATAAGTTTAAATACGAAATTGTAGCTACCAATACCGCCGAAAAAATTTACAACGCCGCGGTTGAACGTAAAAAATACATTCACCGCGAAATGGGCAAGATCAGTAAACAGCTTTGGCCGAAATATTTTGGCAAACAAGCAGCGCCTGCTGATAGTCTGCTCATGATAAGCCAGTTGATAGATACCTTATCCTCAAAACATGTAAAGCCTGAAGATTTTCAATCGTCAATTGAACAGCTGATACCTAAGCTGAACGCCTTTGTTAAAGCTAAAGACCTGTTAACGCTCGATCCGTCAAAACCGTTGATCATTCGTAAAGAGCCTGGTTACATGGCGGGTGTGGCAGGCGCGTCCATGAGTGGCCCCGGCCCGTACGATAAAAATGGTAATTCGTACTATAACGTAGGCAGCCTGGCCGGCTGGAGCAAGGAGAAAGCCGAAAGCTACCTGCGCGAGTACAACAATTATATTTTACAGATCCTGAGCATTCATGAAGCTGTGCCGGGGCATTATGTACAGGGCGTATACTCCAATAAAGCCCCAAGTATCATCAAAGCTGTATTTGGCAATGGTGCCATGGCCGAAGGCTGGGCCGTATACACCGAGCAAATGATGCTGGAGAACGGCTTTGGCAATAACGAGCCCGAAATGATGCTAATGTGGTATAAATGGAACCTGCGTTCGGTATGTAACACCATTTTGGATTATAGTGTTCATAGCGGCAGTATGACCAAAGATGAAGCAATTAAGTTATTAACCCGCGAAGCTTTCCAACAACAGGCCGAAGCTGATGGCAAATGGAAGCGCGTTAGCGTAACCAGTGTTCAGCTTACCAGTTATTATACTGGCTATAAAGAAATCATAGATTTGAGGGATGCCTATAAACAAAAAATGGGTGATAAATATAAACTGAAAGAGTTTAACGAAAAGTTCCTGAGTTACGGCAGTGCACCGGTTAAATTTATCAGAGAAGCCATGCTGGCTAAAACCAGCGGAAATTAATTGATAGTCCACGGGTATAAACTCATGGACTATGAACCATGGGTTTATCTCCCATGAACTATCAAATTCTTTTTTATTAACAGCTTACGCGTAATGATTTTTTATCTGGTGCTCAAGCTGGGCCATGACGTTTTTCTTTAGCTTACCCTTATAGCAGGTACAGCCGTCCTTATCCAGGTTAAGCTCGGCAATTGTCTTACCTTGGTAAATCACACGGAAATTCCCTGCGTCGTTGGGTAAAATTGCCAAAATACGTTCATCTTCTCCCGAAAAATTGATCAGCACATGAAACTGGTGCTGTGGTATAAATGCTATCTGCTGTAACATAAAAACCTCTCTTTCCGCTAAATTAGGTGTGTGAAAAATTAAAGAGCCGAGCGCAGTATAAAGTTAACGAATTTGTTTTTAATTAATTGTTAGGAATTTTAAGTTTTTTGTAAGAGATATTATAATATATTTAGCGCTTACATATTACCAATCATGAAGAAAATTTTGATGGCCGGTTTACTGATTATAGGAGCGGTAACCGGTTATGCGCAGAAGGT
This sequence comes from Mucilaginibacter sp. SG538B, assembly GCF_013376065.1. NCBI lineage: Bacteria > Pseudomonadati > Bacteroidota > Sphingobacteriia > Sphingobacteriales > Sphingobacteriaceae > Mucilaginibacter > Mucilaginibacter sp. SG538B. Next base: position 53,686 of record NZ_JABMJI010000002.1, on the reverse strand, counting down.
AAAACCGGCTTTAAAACTAATTAAAGGCAATAGTTATTACTTATCTACTACGGCACACTCTGTTGTAAAGCAAACTATAAATGGGCAGGTTAATAATATCGATATGACGATTGACGGCAAAATGTCATTCAAAGTATTAAATGCTAATGATTCTCTTTATTATATGGAGGTTAACTATACCAAAGTGGGTATGAAAATGCAGCTGCCTACGGGTAATGTAACTTTTGATTCTGATAATAAGGATACCACAAATATTATGGCCAGAATCATGTCGGGCATAACCAATAAACCATTTACGGCAACGCTAACCAAAAGCGGCCGGATTAGGTCGATAGAGAACGCCGAGAATATGATCACATCTATGATAGATGGCTTTAAGGAGGTGCCGGCCGAAAAGAAAGAGCAATTGAAAACGCAGTTAACCCAATCGTTTGGATCAGGGGCGCTTAAAAGCAACCTGGAAATGGCCATGTCGGTGCTGCCCGAAACGGCGGTGGCAAAAAATGATAAATGGACAATTAAAAATAACCTGGAAGGTGCTATGAGCGCGAAGGTCATATCTGTTTATCAACTGGTTGATATCACTCCGCAGAGCTACCTGATACACGGAAATGCCACACTTGAAACAGATAATACTGCCGGTTATAAAACCGTTAGTAATATGCCCATGAAATACAATATGAAAGGTACTATGGTAGCTGATGTTGTTGTTGACAAGGCTACCGGCTGGATCTCCAGTTCAAAATTAAAGCAAAACATTGACGGTACTGTCGAAATAAAAGATAACCCGCAAGTTCCGGGCGGTTTAACATTCCCTATGAGTGTTACCAGCGAAACATCAAGTACCGACCATTAATTAAAACAGATAGTAATAAAAAAACCTGCCGTAACCGGCAGGTTTTTTTATTGTATAAACAGTGGTATTACAATATCCAAAAGCCTTCAAAATAAAGTTTATACCTTGTTGGCTGAAACTCGCCATATGCGAAAACAGCAATAGAGTTCCCCTTTTTAGTATAATATAGCCTGAGCCTTTCGCTGCCCTTGTATAAATTAAGAAAGTCGGCATTAAAGCCGCCTGTTTTTACAATGGTTTTAAAGTCGTCGGGTGTAATTACCTTATGCAGATCTTCAAAATTATTATTGGCAAAATCACCGAACTTTATATCACCGGCAGGCAGTTTAAATGTTTTATGTATTACCTCGGCTTCGTCTCCATCAAACAACAATGATTTTGTTACTTCATATTTTGTGATCATATTTTAATATATCGCGTTTTTATTGTTTTACCTCTTCAATGTAACCGCCTGCTTTCAGGTCGTTAACAGTGGCTGGTACTTCATACTGGATACCCAAGCCCGGTTTGCCAAACCATGGAATAATTTTACCCTCCCTAACTTTGGCTATAGGCTTCAGGATCTTGTAAATTTTGTACGGCTTGCTAAGGGTATTATCCGGCAAAGCACGCATGGGGAAAGGTACGCCTTTTGGCGATACAAAAGTGCCTTTGTCCTGAAAAGTGCCGGTAGAATCGCTATAACCGCCATAGCGGTCAATCAACACACCCTTTTTTAGAGTAATGATGATAAGATTTACTGCGCCACGATTTGGAGGCCAGCCGCCATTAAGGTTGTTGGCGGTAAAGAATTTTTCAAGCGCGTCCCATTTTTCGGTTTTCCAGAGCAGCCAGGCCGAATCGGCAAGGGCTTTCTTACTACTGGTGTCGGCAAAATCAGAAACTGAGCTTTTAAAGTCATCATAAGTAATGCCCCGTACCGGCAGTTTGTGATGGTTTGCAGCAGGGTTGTGGGCGTGTTTTAGTGGTTTTGTTTGCGCGGTTGCCAAAAAAGGCATCAACCATACTGACAGGATCAGGATTTTTAGTGTTTTCATTCGATGTAGTTTTTTGTTTGATAAATCTACTATGTGCTCCGCGTTTATGAAAGAGATTTATCATATTTATTTTATTGGTATTATATGCAATATCATATGCTAATTATTGTTATTGCATGCCAAAAAAACGTTATTGCCAAAAGCCGGTATTTACCGTGGTGAAAAGGATGAAATAAAGGAAATTATTACCTTCGTACCTATGTCATCAGCTGAAACAAAAAAACAAATAGAGGTATTAACCGCCGAACTTAAACAGCACAATTACAACTACTATGTGCTGGCTATGCCAACCATTTCTGATTTTGATTTTGATAAAAAACTGGAGTTGCTTAATAAACTCGAAAAAGAATACCCGGAGTTTGCTGACCCTGATTCGCCAACACAAAAGGTAGGCGGTGATATAACCAAGGAATTTGTAACCGTTAGGCACCGCTGGCCGATGTTATCGTTGGGCAATACCTATAATGAACAGGAGCTATTTGATTTTGATCAGCGGATCCGCAAAGCCATTGGTGATAACTTTGAGTACGTATGTGAGCTTAAGTTTGATGGTTTGAGCATGAGCCTCACTTATGAAGACGGCAAACTGGTACGGGCCGTTACCCGTGGTGATGGTGTACAGGGTGATGAGGTTACCACCAATATTAAAACCATTCATACCATACCTAAGCGCCTGCATGGCGAAGGCTATCCTGGCTATTTTGACATCCGCGGTGAAGTGTTCATGCACCGCAAAGCTTTTGACAGGTTGAATAATGAACGTATCGAAAGTGGGGAGGTTCCTTATGCTAATCCCCGTAACTTTGCCTCAGGCACAGTAAAAATGCAGGATTCGGCCGAAGTAGCCAAACGCCCGCTTGATTGCTTCCTGTACTTTTTGTACACCGAAAAAACAGTATTTAAAACCCATTGGGAAAGCCTGCAGGCTGTTAAAACCTGGGGGTTTCATACCAATGAGCATAGTGAGCTTTGCGGGGATATTAATTGCGTTTTGGCATTTATTAATAAATGGGATAAGGAACGTTTTAACCTGAGCTATGATATTGACGGCATTGTTATTAAAGTAAATAATTACTCGCAGCAGCAGGAGCTTGGCTTTACCGCCAAATCGCCGCGCTGGGCTATATCTTACAAGTTTAAGGCCGAAAGGGTGGAGACCGAGCTCCTTGAAGTGACTTACCAGGTAGGCCGTACAGGTGCTGTAACCCCGGTGGCCAATTTAAAGCCTGTACTGCTTGCAGGCACTACGGTAAAACGCGCGACGCTGCATAACGCCAATGAGATCATCCGGCTTGACCTGCATGAGGGTGATACCGTTTTTGTTGAAAAGGGCGGTGAAATCATCCCAAAGATCATTAGTGTAAACCCTGAAAAACGTAAGGCCAACGCTGTGCCTGTTGTTTACCGCGTTACCTGCCCGGCCTGCGATACTCCGCTTGAGCGCAAGGAGGGCGAGGCTGCGTTTTATTGCCCCAATGATGAAGGCTGCCCGCCGCAGATTATTGGAAAGATGCAGCATTTCATTGGCCGTAAAGCAATGAATATTGATGGGCTGGGTGATGAAACTATCGAAACCTTATACAGCAAGGGCTTTATAAGCCACATCAGCGATATCTATGAGCTGCATACCCATGCTGCCGAATTGAAACAGTTAGGCCGCTTTGGCGAAAAATCGATCAATAATATGCTTGATGGTATTGAGGCATCCAAGAAAATGCCTTTCGAAAAAGTACTGTTTGGTTTGGGCATCCGTTATGTGGGCGAAACGGTGGCCCGCAAGCTGGCTTTCCATTTTAAATCGATAGATAGATTAATGGGAGCGTCGGCTGAAGAACTTACAGCTGCCGAAGAAATAGGCGAACGGATAGCCCAAAGTATAACCGAATATTTTGCAGGTGAAATCCACCGGCAGGAAATACAAAAACTAAGGGAGCAGGGCCTGCAATTTATTGCCGAAGAAAAAGAAGTTGTACTGGCCAGTGAAAAGCTTGCCGGGATGAACTTTATTATATCGGGAACATTCGGCAGCTTTTCGCGTGATGAGCTGAAAGATATCATTGAACAAAACGGTGGCAAGATATTGAGCAGTATCTCGGCTAAACTTAATTACCTGGTCGCGGGTGAAAATATGGGCCCTGCCAAGTTAGAAAAAGCTAATAAACTTAATATACCCATTATCAGCGATGACGATTTACTCGCATTGATAAAATAAGCATTCCCGTGTTGTTTATTTTGTTTATTAATGAGGAATTTTATTTTTTGAGCTCAGAAATTACGTTATTTGTATTACCGAAAGGACCCCATAATTAATTAAACGTACTAATGTTCGAATAATTTACTATGGAAAAATTTATACCTATACAAGAAAATATCTTTTGTGAACCCTGTAAGGAATGCGGCGAAAGGCCGGTTATAGAGCAGGTTAAAGGTAAATTTATTGTGAGGTGCCCTGAAAGCAAATCGCATTATCAAACAAAGCCAGGCCTGGTTGATATTAAGGATTGGAACATCAAAAATAAGCCACACCCGCCTCTTGGCAGCAAAGATACATCAAAGAAAAAGGCATCCTAACCGGGTGTCTTTTCACATTATTTAACAATTTGGCGCTGTAACAATCAATTAATAAGTTTCATCTTAGCATAAACATCTGCTTAATGAAGCCAGCCTTAGTTGCGTTATTTTTAATATTCAATTTTTCTTCATATGCCCAGCAATTCAGCATTAGCGGTAAAATAACCAACCAGGAAGGTAAGCCCGTCCCCTTTGCATCCGTTTTTATAAAAAATACTACTATAGGAGTATCTGCCAACAGCGAAGGAACCTACCTGCTGCGTTTAAATGGCGGCATGCGGGAAATTCAATATAAAGCAGTTGGCTATGCCCAGCAAAGCAAAATTGTTAACCTTACGGCTAACCAGGTTATCAACATCAGCCTGCAAACAGAAACTTACCAGCTTAAAGATGTTACTGTGCATGCAGGGGCTGAAGATCCAGCTTATGCAATTATGCGTAAGGCCATTAAAAAACGCAAAACCTATCTTAACGAAGTTAAAGCCTATACCTGCGATATCTACATCAAAGGCTTACAAAAACTATTGGCCGCACCAAAAACTTTTATGGGTTTTGATGTGCAAAAAGCTACCAGTGAAGCCGGCCTTGATTCAAATCGCCGCGGGATAGTTTACCTTTCTGAGTCGGAATCAAAATATAGCTTTATAAGGCCCGATAAGGTGCATGAGGAACAGGTGTCGTCAAAAGTGTCGGGCCGTAACCGGGCGTTCAGCTTTAACCGGGCATCGGATATGGCGGTTAATTTTTACCAGAACTATGAAACCTGGCGGGGTATGAGTAACCGCCCGCTGGTATCGCCGGTGGCTGATAACGCCATGTTTTACTATAACTATAGGTACATAGGTACCTCGGTTGAGAATGGCGAAACTATTAACAAGATCCAGGTAAGCCCTAAACGGGCACATGATCCATGTTTTGAGGGGTATATTTATATTTTGGATGATAGCTGGCGCATTTACGGGTTGCAGCTTTACATCACCAAAAAGGCTAACATCAATTTTGTTGATACTCTTAAAATTAACCAGCAGTTTTTCCCTGTTAGCGAAAAGATTTGGATGACATCCTCTGTTAAATTTGAATTTACAGGAGGTTTGTTTGGATTTAAATTAGGAGGTTACTTTATTTCGATCTATAAAAACTACAACCTCGACCCAGCATTAGACAAAGCCGATTTTAATGAAGTGCTCCGGATCGCCAAAGGCATCAGCAAAGATTCTGCTTACTGGAACCAGGCCCGGCCTATTCCGCTTACCGGCGAAGAGGTTACCGATTATACCAATAAAGATAAACTCGCCAAAAAGCGGGAATCAAAAGAGTACCTTGACTCATTGGATAAAGCCAACAATAAATTTAAACCAGTAAACCTGCTCTTCACCGGCATTGACACCCGTAACCGCTATAAAAAAGAATATTTTCACTACGACCCTATCGTTGGCTCCCTGCTTTATAACACGGTTGAGGGTTTAGCTATTGATTATGGTGCATCGTACAGCAAATTGATTGATACAGTCAATAACCGCTATTTTATGCTGAATGGCAAAGTGCGGTATGGCTTGTCCAATCACCCGTTAAATGGCTCGGGAGGTGTTGCCTTACCGGTAATGCAGCGTTTTACATTGAGTTTAAGCGGAGGTTCGGATGTGGTCGATCTGAATAGCCAGGCGCCTATGTCGACCTTTGTGAATACGGTTCATAGTCTGCTTTCGCAACAAAACTTTAAAAAACTATATCAAAAGCAGTTTGCTTTGGCTTCACTTTCGGGCAGGATAACAGGAGGGCTGCGCGGCAGCGCCTCCGTTGAATGGGCTAACCGTAAGGCACTGTTAAATACAGCTTCATTTAGTGTATTTGATCCGCACTCGCATCAGTTTACATCCAATAACCCGTTGGATCCTGATCATAATACGCTGTTATTCGCCGAAAATCAGTCGCTCACCGTAAACCTGCAGGCCAGTTATGATTTCAGCAATAAATACGAAACCTATCCTTCGGGTAGGCGTTATCTGCCATCCAAATATCCAACCATCAGTTTAAACTACGCTAAAGGCATCAGCAATGTATTGGGTTCGGATGTTAATTATGATAAAATCAGCGCTGAAATTTCAAGGGCAGATATTAGCATGGGTTTTTATGGCAGTAGCTCATTTTTTATAGGGGCCGGTAAATTCCTGAATGCTAAGAGCGTATTCTTCCCCGATTATTTCCACTTTGCAGGCAACGAGGTGCTTTCATACAAGCCAAGGTTAAACCGCTTCCTGTTATTGGATTACTACGATTTCAGTACGCCTGATAAATACGTTGAAGGACATTTTGAACACAACTTTTCGGGTTTCATCACCAATAAGATCCCGCTGATCCGCAAGTTTAAACTACAGGAGATCTTCGATGTAAATTACCTGTACACTCCCACGCTTAAAAACTATACTGAGCTGGGTTTCGGATTGCAATATCTTAATATCCGTTTGATGTATGGCGTATCATACAATGGGGGTAGCGAGGCAAAATCGGCAATAAGACTGGGGATAAGTTTGTAATATGCTAATTATTAATTGCACTTAATATGGTGTAGGTATTAGTAATACTGTATATTTGGTTTAAACTATTGTGCCTGAACATATCATCAACTTGAACCTTTTACTAAAAAGAGCTGCATTGCTGTTTGGTGTTATACTTTTAACTTTTGTTAAAGTGTATGGACAGCAATTTTATGCCGCTACCGACCAGGGAATTTTACAGCAAGTAACCATTACGCCTAACGGCGCTGTTTCAAAAAATGTTAACGGTTGTGGGTCGGGTTATTTTTCGATTGCGCTTTGGGGTAATAAGATCTATTATACCCTGGCTTTCGGTGGATTGAGTGTAGCTGATATAACCGGAGGTAATACCCCCCAGGTAACTAATTGCCAGTATTTGGCGTCGGTGCCCCCCGTAAGTTCAATGACGGTTGATAAAAACGGGATCCTGTACATGGCCAGCTCGAACTCGCTGTACAAACTTGATCCTAAAAATCCCGTGCTTGTTAACCTGGGAATTATGCCGTACGGGGCTTCGGGCGACCTTGTGTTTTATAACGATAAGCTATATATGGCAAGTTATAATGGCATTGTCGAAGTTTCCCTCGATGATCTCTCTCAAAGTAAATTAGTTATACCTATTACAGACCGGACTGTATATGGTTTAACATCGGTAGCTTCCAGGGGGGCTGTAAAGGTATATGCTATTGGTGTAAACAATAACAGGTCGGAACTTGTAGAACTCGACCTGAAAAATATGTTTATAAAAGGTATTGCCGGTTCACTGCCCTATATAGTTTATGATGCCGGCAGTACTGTTGAAACAGGTGAAATACCGGTAATTAAGCTTCAAAGCATTAATGTGACCCGAGAGTGCAATGTGGTGAATAAAGGGCGGGCCGAAATTATTTGCGCCCCACACGGAAATCAATACACTTACAAACTTAATACCGGAGAAAGTAACACAACGGGTATTTTTGATAACCTGCCTCCTGGTAATTACCGGGTTACTATTACCTCATTTGGTGGTGAAGAGCCTAAAACATATCCATTCACTGCTCCTGATTTTTCACTACAAGACCCTGTTGTTACTTTTAATAAAACGGATCCGGTTTGTGATATCGCGGGTTCAATTAAATTGGAAACAAATGCCGATAAAGCCTTATACCGGGTACAATATAACAACACGGTTTACCCCATTGACCATGTTTTTGCAAATTTAATCCCGGGTAGTTATCACTTTTCAATTATAACACCAAATGGCTGTTTGCTGTACGAAAAAGATTGCACCCTCGTACAGGAAGTATGCCCGCCAATTGTTGTAAATGATATTGTCATCAAGCCCGAATGCGACTTTTACGGCGAAGCAAGTGTTACCGTGCTCACAGCAGTTCATCCGGATAATTATACATATAGCTTAAACGGTATAAGCAACACTACCGGAGTTTTTAACAGGGTGCTACCGGGTAACTATCAATTAGTAATCACTTCATCTGGCGGATCCCAGGCTAAAAAACAAGTTATCGTACCCGATTTTACTTTGACCAAACCCTATGTATCATATACCGCTAAAAACGCGATTTGTACATTAGCGGGGCAGGTAAAGTTTAACACCTATGTAGAAGGGGTAGCTATCGGCACTATTAAGCATGGCGACCAAAATTATACACCCGATGAAACAATAAGGGGCCTCAGCGCCGGCACCAACCACTTTGTCCTGCTGGATAAGCAAGGTTGTATCGTTACCGAATTGGATATAACGATAACGCAGGATTCATGTGAGCCGGTTACGTTTTTTAATACTTTTACGCCCAACGGCGATGGTGTAAACGACTTATTCAGGCCCAATCAAAGCAGTAATCCCATAGCGTATAAACTCACGGTTTTTAACCGCCTGGGCCAGCGGCTATTTGAATCGGAAAGTATATATGATGGCTGGAATGGCAATTATAACGGGAAACCTGTGCCTACAGGTGTTTACTACTGGATGTGCAACTATACCATGGGCGATGGACAGGTTGAGGTTCAAAAGGGGCATGTAACCTTGCTGAGGTAGCTTAAAGTGTTGGTTTACAAAAGGCGAGCTAAATGACCGGCTTAGCCTGTTTTTCCATGAGCAGTGTTGCAGTAAATGGATATTATAACCGGGCAAAAAAATCAGCGAAATCAGCGTCATCAAATTCAAACCAACGGTTTAACTTTGCCACATGATCAAGAATATCTTCGCTTGCTTAATAATCATGCTTGTAGCTTTTGGCTGCACTAAAAAAAATGTGCCGCATTACACCATATCAAGGGTTACCAAATCAGATACCGCTACCAGCCTTACTGTTAAAATAGACGGAAGGCTTAAATGGGCCGAGCTGCTGAGCATTACCTCGCAAATTAAAGCCGACAGCGCTAAGCTGAGCAACCTGCAGCTTAACTTTTTGCTTCCTGGTCATAATGATAAAAGTACCGGTGCTAATACCTTTTACGCCGTAGCCCGCTATCCGCAAGGAGATAAAGTTACCATGCAGGATACCACTAAAGATGCTGATGGCAATATCGTTAGGCTAAACATACTTGGCCTGTCGCCCGAAAAAGCAAAATACCTGCTTGGTTTAAACCCTGCCGACCTCAACGGGAAAAATATCATAGGCAGGTTTATTGACGATAATAACCATACTGTTATTGTTCCGTTTACTGATATGGCAGGCGAAAAAAAAGAAACTTATATTATTGAGCTTGATACCACCGGCACAGTAGTATCCCGTACCATTCCCCTCATGGACAACCGCGATGGCATTGAAAAGCTGCATGTAAGCCAGGCAGGCGATTATATTACCATAAAAGACAGCGTGCTTACCCAATACGCCGCTCATGACATGGGTTTGCCTTATAATAGTATTAAAGCCGGTATTTAACTGCTGTTTGTAAATATGCCAAAATCACCACAGGCTTAATTTCGTCTTGAAAAATCAGGGATAAGCGGTTAAATCATTCACTTGTTTAAGATTATACCGATATATTTATAGTGTTAAAAATATTGTAAATATATGAACCGAAATTTTATCAAAATTTTTGCATTAGGCGTGGCCGCGGTTTTTAGTGCCGGCATTGCTAATGCCCAGGTGAGGTTGCCGGAAGGCTACTTCCTTAAAACCTTGCCAAACGGTCTGGATGTGCTGGTGATTGAAAACAGCAAAGTGCCTTTAACTACCATTGAAATAGCTGTAAAAAACGGTGCCTATACCGAAGGGCCGGAGTTTAGCGGTCTGTCGCACCTTTTTGAGCACATGTTTTTTAAAGCCAATAAAGATTATCCAACCCAGGAGAAGTTTTTAAAACGTACCCAGGAGCTTGGCGCCATCTGGAATGGTACTACCAATACCGAGCGCGTAAATTACTATTTCACTTTTGACAGGGATAGCCTTAAAGCGGGCTTAAAATTCATGAACGCGGCTATCCGTTTCCCAATTTATCGTGAGGAGGATATGAAAAAGGAACGCCCGGTGGTTGACGGTGAATTTCAGCGAGCCGAAAGCGATCCTGGTTTCCAGCTTTGGTATGGTATGCAGCAAAAGCTTTGGGGCGATCTCATCACCCGCAAAAACCCTATTGGTGTCCACGAAGTGATCAACACGGCTACGCCCGAAAAAATGATGATCATTAAGGATAAATATTATTTCCCTAACAACAGCTTGCTGACTATTTGCGGCGATGTTAAGCATGATAATGCTTTTGCCCTTGCCGAAAGCATTTTTGGCGACTGGGCCAACAGTGGTTTCGATCCTCAAACCAAATTCCCTATTCCAGCATTTAAGTCTTTAACCAAACCTGAGTATTTTGTTAAGGAAGCAACCATTGCCCAAACCCCTTATATGGAGTTTACCTGGCAGGGACCTTCATATCCAACGGATTCAGCTTCAACTGTTGCTGCCGATGTGTTTTCGACTATTGTAGGCTTAAACTCGTCAAAATTGCAGCAGGCATTGGTTGACAAAGGTTTGGCCAGCGGTGTTTATGTAAACTATACTACCAGCCGTTATGTGGGCCCTATTGATATTTTCGTAGTGCCTAACCCTAACAAGCTTAAAGAATGCTATACCGAGTTAATGAACCAGGTAAGCATGTGGAATAAGGACGACTATTTTACCGACGAGCAAATGGCTACCGCTAAAGCTATCCTGCACCGTAATGATATTAAAGCTAAAGAAAAACCATCATCGTTACCAAGCCAGATCAGCTACCAGTGGTGCAGCACCTCGTTTAATTTTTATACCGACCTTGATGCCAACTATCAGAAAGTTACCCGTGCCGATATTAAAAAGTACCTGGAGACTTACGTAATTGGCAAGCCATATGCTGCCGGTATGATCATAGCGCCCGAGTTAAATAAAACAGTAAACGCGGCTTCATTTTTTGCAGCCAAGTAATTTAAAACTACCTCATCATGATGAAAAAATATATAATTGCCCTGCTGGTAGCAGCGGCTATAGGGAATGCAGCCAAGGCGCAAAAACAGGCCTATGAAACCACGGTAGATGGCGTAAAGGTTATTGTACAGCCAAGCGGCAACGATATTGTTGAAGTACAAACCATTATAAAAGGCGGTGTGCAAAACTACCCGGCTACAAAGGCAGGTATCGAATCGCTGGCGATGAGCGCCCTTACTGAGTGCGGTACTTTGAAGCACGATAAAAACAGCTTTAAAGATGAGCTGGATAAAGTAAGCGCCACCGTTTACGGCAGCAGCAACAAAAACTATTCGGTAGTGCGCATGAACTGTATTAAAGGCGACTTTGACGTGGTTTGGCCTTTATATGTGGAGGCTATAACCCAGCCTAAGTTTGACGAAAAGGAGTTTGCGCGCATTAAGCAGGATGCCATCAATAACATTAAGCAAGAAGATTCACAGCCCGATAATGCCATTGATAAGTATGCCGATAAGGTAGCCTTTGCTGGCACCAACTACGCTAAAGACCCAAGCGGAACCGTAGCTATTGTTACAGCCTTAACCCCTGCCGAAACAAAGGCTTATTATCAGTCGATACTGACCAAATCTCGCATGGTAATTGTTGTGGTTGCCGATCTTGACCAGGCTGCTATTGAAGCTAAAGTAAAGGGTATGCTGAGCGGTATTAAACAAGGCCCGGCTTTCGCGTTTAAAAAATCGACTTTCAGGGCCGACAAAAACAGCATCAATGTTGAAAAACGTGATTTGGCTACCAATTATGTAGAAGGTATCGCCAGTGGTCCTGCCGCCGGTACGCCCGATTTTAACGCTTTTAATGTAGCCATGCGCATCTTCTCGAACATGCACTTTTTAGAGGTACGTACTAATAACGGTTTGTCATATGCCCCACAGGCATGGTTTAGCGCGGGTCAAACCTCAACTGCCAAGTTCTCTGTTTCAACAACCGAGCCTGATAAATACATAGCTGTGTTTGATAAGCTGGTTGATAAAATTAAACGCGAAGGTTTTAAACCGGAAGATGTAGCCGATATGAAGGTTACTTACCTTACCGGTTTTTACTATAAAAACGAAACCAACAGCGCCCAGGCATCATCAATAGCAGCAAATGAAGTATTGCATGATAACTGGAAACGTTCATTAACCCTGGTTGATGATGTAAAGAAACTCACTCCCGATGATGTGAGCAATGCATTCCGTAAGTATATCAACAATATTGTATGGGTATACCAGGGCGATCCTAAAAAGGTAAATCAATTGCTGTATATTAACGGTACACTGCATAATGGAGATAATCCGGTGATGCACTAATTTAGGTAAAAGGTTAAAGGCGAAAGGTTAAAGGTAGCTGTATCTGTGCTCATCTTTAACCTTTCGCCTTTTGTTTTTGGCCTTTCGCCTTTCATCTTTAACCTTTCGCCTCATCCTCCGGCAGTACCGCTTTTTTCCTGGTTTTAGTCCAGCCGGCCCCTTTAGGTCTGGTGGGTACAGTATCGCCGAGGAGTTTGCCCCAGGGTTTGAGGGTGTCAATCCTGTCGAAGATGATTTTGAGGACTGCTACAAATGGAATGGAAAGGAACATGCCCGATAAGCCCCAAAGTAAATTGCCTAACAACACAACCACAATAGAGATAAGCGCGTTGATCTGCACTTTTGATGACACAATGCGCGGTACCAGGATATTATTATCAATAAACTGGATAACAAGATAAGCTATGATCACTCCTAACTGCGTTGTGTAACCATCTTTGGTAACCGTTGCCATCAGCACGGGAAGGGAAATGGCTATAATACCACCCAGGTAAGGCAGCAGGTTAAGGATAGCGCCTATTACCCCTATCAGGATGCCATACTTAACACCCAGTAATATCAGGGCCAGCGAATTCATGGCAGCAACTATCACCATCTCAATCAATAAACCCTGGATATAGCTTTGGATGGCCGATTTGGTTTCTTTCAAAACATCGGCAACCTGTTTGGAGTTTTCTTCAGAAAATACTTCGTAAATAAAATTCAGGAGCAGGGTTTTGTAAAACAATACCAGGAAAACATATACGGGTACCACAAATATCAACCCAAACGTGCTTAAAACATTGCCGAGTGTGCGGCCTACCAGCGCCTGGCTGTTATCCATAGCGTCTTTGATAAGCTTATCCTGCTTTTGAACTGAGTAGTTAAAAGTGGTAGCTACCCAGTCTTTAAAGGTGATGAACATTTCACCAAACTTCTTTTTAAGCGTGGGCAGCGAATCTCCAAACTGGATGATCTGGGTAGAAAGAAAATAGAACAAGCCTGTCAGTAAAATAGCACCAAGCAGCATAGCCAGGCATATAGACAAAATTTTGGGCACTTTATGTTCCTGCAGCCAGTTGCTAACAGGGTTAAGCAAAATAGCAATAAAAGCCGAAAAGGCAAGCGGGATCATCACATCTGCCAGTTGGGCAAACACGTAAACCAATAATATCAATCCAAAAAGTATAACAGTACTTTTAAGGTAAAAGGGGTATTCTTTAACAGCAGGCATAGACGCAGGATTTTACACTGAAAGGAACAAGACAAACAATTGTTTGCTTCGTCGATAATTAGCCCGGAGGGATGCAGATCGGGTTGGTATAGTGTCCGTCCGTTTTGTGAACGAAATAGCTTGTCGGGAATTGCAAAAAAGCCTGCACGGTTAATGCAGGCTTTGGGCATATTATAATTACTTGTTAATCTATTAACTCTACTAACTCAACACATTCCGCCAGCTAACCAAATCGCCAATGATCTTGTCCAACTGATCGGCAGGAACGCGTTCCTGGGCCATGCTGTCGCGGTGGCGGATAGTTACGGTGTTATCTTCTAAGGTTTGATGATCTACCGTGATGCAGAAAGGCGTGCCGATAGCATCCTGCCTGCGATAGCGTTTACCGATAGCGTCTTTTTCTTCGTACTGGATATTGAAGTCGAGTTTTAGTTTATCCATGATCTCGCGTGCTTTTTCGGGCAGGCCATCCTTTTTGGTAAGCGGGAAAATAGCGGCTTTAACCGGTGCCAGGCAAGGGTGCAGGCGTAACACCGTGCGGCTGTCCTGTTTATCTTCGGTGCTTAGGTCTTCCTCTTCGTAAGCGTTGATCATGGTAAGCAGGAACATCCTGTCTAAACCTATCGATGTTTCAATTACGTAAGGTACATAGTTGCCAAAAGGCTTACCTGTTTCAGGATCAACCTCGGGGTCAAAGTATTGAAGTTTTTTGCCCGAAAATTTTTCGTGCTGGCTTAAATCGAAATTGGTACGACTGTGGATCCCTTCAACCTCTTTAAAACCAAACGGAAACTCAAACTCAATATCATAAGCGGCATCAGCGTAGTGGGCCAGTTTGGTGTGCTCATGGTAACGGTATTTGGCAGCATCGGTACCCAGTGCAAGGTGCCATTTTAAGCGGGCTTCTTTCCACTGGTCAAACCACTCTTTTTGTGTGCCGGGGCGAACAAAGAACTGCATCTCCATTTGTTCAAACTCGCGCATGCGGATAATGAACTGGCGGGCAATAACCTCGTTACGGAAAGCTTTACCTATTTGCGCAATACCGAAAGGGATTTTCATCCTGCCCGATTTTTGCACGTTAAGGTAGTTTACAAAGATCCCCTGCGCGGTTTCAGGACGAAGGTAAATGGTATCGGCATCATCAGCCACAGCGCCCATCTGGGTGCTGAACATCAGGTTAAACTGGCGCACTTCTGTCCAGTTGCGGGTGCCGCTTACCGGGCAGGCAATTTCATGCTCAATGATCAGATCGCGCAGGCGGGTCAGGTCTTCGGCTTTCAGGGCCTCATCCATGTCATGCTGCAGTTGTTCAGCTTTATCGGTTTTGCCTTCGCTGTCGTATTTAGCTATCTTGTCTTCCAGCAATTGGTCGGCGCGGTAGCGTTTTTTGGAGTCTTTGTTGTCGATCATCGGGTCGCTGAAGCCATCAACGTGACCGCTTGCTTTCCAGATCTTAGGGTGCATAAATATGGCCGAATCAATGCCTACAATGTTATCATTCATTTGCACCATGGCTTTCCACCAGTAGGTTTTGATGTTGTTTTTGAGTTCGGCGCCATTTTGGCCATAATCATAAACTGCGCTTAAGCCATCATAAATCTCGCTGGAAGGGAAAACAAAGCCATATTCCTTGGCGTGCGATATAACATTTTTAAAAAGTTCGTCGGTTGATTTGCTCATAATAGCTGCAAAGATAATTTTTGATTTCGGATTTGGGAATTTCGATTTCGGATTTACTTTGAGATAAGTGTTACCTAAAAATATCGTTTTCTTAAAAGCTGCTTCTAATAAAACCTTATTTCCCGGTACCTTCTTTTCTGAACGCGTATGGAGAGAGCATTCATAACTATACAAACCAGTCCGGTAAACAGGATTGCATTCATTGTTTGTTATCAAACGATGCTTTAAGGGGTGTTAACTTTTGAGAAACCTTACCTTCATATATTCCGCATATTCGGTCAGCCATTTCTCATAATTTGTAAACCATCTACAATTATTGTCAATAGTTATAAACTATTGGCTGTTTTGCATTATTATTGTATTAAACCTGCGATACCGATCACAAATGGAACAAATCGTAAAAATACTTTCCGCAAAATATGTTACCCACAATGTGAGGCAATTCAGGCTTGAAAAACCTGCCGGTTACAGCTTTATTCCGGGTCAGGCTACTGAATTATCAATCAATATGGAGGGCTGGCGTAATGAAACACGTCCCTTTACTTTTACTTGCCTTAACAATGATAATTATCTTGAGTTTACCATAAAAACTTATACCGACCATGATGGTGTTACCAATAGGCTAAGCAAGGTTAATGAAGGTGATGAGCTTATTATTCGCGACGTTTGGGGGGCTATTGAATATAAAGGACCCGGTTACTTTATTGCAGGTGGTGCAGGTATTACCCCTTTTTTGGCTATACTAAGGCAATTAAATAGAGATGGTTCAATTGCCGATAACAAGCTTTTCTTTTCCAATAAAACTGATAAGGATATCATTTTGAGGGATGAACTGAAAAGCATCCTTGGTGCAAACGCGCATTTTACTATTACCGGCCAAAAGGACAGTATGTATGATCAACGGCGCATAGATGCCAAATTTCTGAAAGCTGAAATAAAAGATTTCTCAAAGCATTTTTATATATGCGGCCCTGACGCGATGGTTACTGAGCTCAGTGACATATTAGGGCAACTCGGAGCTGATAGTGACTCCGTGGTATTTGAAAGGTAGTTTATGCGGAGACGCATCACGTGAGGTCTTCTATGCTTTGTCTTGCATGTTATCCCTGCATATTACAGACACATGTGGTGCGCCTCTGCAAAACACCTTTGTTATTGGTTGGCATTTATAAAGCTGTACTGTTGTCCGTCCGCCCCGGGGATCATACTCCGAAGGACAAAAGCAGACAAGCTTTATAAACTATTGAATTGTAATACGTTTTTTACAAAGCATATGTTGCCTTATCGCCTCAAAAGGTTTTCAGAATGACATTCACATGAACTTTTTAACCTTTGAGGTACATAACAATCTTCTGATTTTTAGGCTGTAAACTACCATCCGGAATGGTTTGCAGCGAACCGGCTCCTCCAGACGGACGGACACCACAAAAGAACTCTCCGCTTTGCATGAATCTCAAATCTCCCGTCTCAAATCTCATATCTAAAGCATATTTTTACAGCCATGAGTATCAGTGTTGAGGCATTAACCAAGGTTTATGGTGTACAAAAGGCTGTTGATGGCATCAGTTTTACTGCCCAGCCGGGTGTATTAGGTTTTTTAGGGCCTAATGGTGCAGGTAAATCAACCACCATGAAAATCCTTACCGGCTTTATCCCGCAAACATCGGGTATGGCATCTGTGTGTGGGTTTGATGTGGCTAAGCAGCCACTTGAGGTTAAACGCCGTATCGGTTACCTGCCTGAAAGTAACCCGCTGTATACGGATATGTATGTTAAAGAATCGCTGGGCTTTGTTGCGGGCATCCATAAAATTCATGAACCTGCCAAACGTATGGCCGATATTATTGAACAAACAGGCCTCGGCCCCGAGCAGCATAAAAAGATAGGGCAGCTATCCAAAGGCTATCGTCAAAGGGTAGGGCTGGCACAGGCCATGCTGCATGACCCGGAAGTACTGATACTGGATGAGCCAACTTCCGGCCTCGACCCAAACCAGTTAATAGGTATCCGCCAGTTGATCCTCGACCTTGGCAAAACAAAAACCATTGTACTGTCAACCCATATTATGCAGGAGGTTGAAGCAGTTTGCAGCCAGGTTATCATTATTAATAAAGGCACCATTGTAGCTAATGATTCGCTACAGCAACTCCGGAAAAATAACGGCGGCAAATCGTTGGAGGAGGTGTTTATCAGCCTTACCAATAATTAAAAAACAAATCATCGCTCCGTATCCGAAAGGACGTAGTGGAGTAATTATTATCTATAACTATTACCCATTTAATATTTTTTTTAACATTTTTTGTAACGAATTGCTGGTTTGTAACATCTATATAGGCGAACCGGCAAGGCGGAGGTACCCCGCCATGCCAAACTTTATTACATTATTGTTATATGAAAAAACTATTATTATCATTAGCCTTTTTAGGCTTTACCGCTATCGCGGCCCACGCTCAATCAGCAAATTCAGACGGCGGAAAATTCAGTATTGGTGTTGAAGCTGGCTTGCCGGTTGGTGACGCCCACAAAGTTTCAAACTTCGCTATCGGCGGTTCATTGAAGTATGATCATCCAATCGCCGATCAGTTATTTTTAACAGGTTCGGCAGGTTATACACGTTTCCTGTATAAAAAAGAGATCAAAGATTTTTTTGGTAAATCGGGAGCGGGTTTTATCCCGGTTAAAGCAGGTGTTAAATATTACTTTGACGATGCCTTTTTTGCCGAAGGTCAGTTGGGTGCAGTGTTCGGTACTGAAAGTGGTGCCGGCACCGCGTTTGCTTACTCACCTGGTGTGGGCTATAGCTTTGCAGGTGGACTGGAAGCTGGTGTACGTTACGAAGCCTGGTCAAAAAACGGCACTACAAGCCAGGTTGCATTGCGCGTAGCTTTTAGGTTTTAATTAAACTACTGTCAACTTTTAGAATAAGCCCGGGAAATGTTTTCCGGGCTTATTGTTTTTCTTCATAATTATTAGCCGGGCAATATTGTATTTTCGGCCCGATATGAAAAAACTGTTATTGCTGTTCCTTATCCTCCCTGCTTTTAAAACCTATGCCCAGGATGTACCGAAACCTTCTACCGCTTTTAGTGCCGGGGTTGAATTTGGTATTCCATCGCGCAGTTTGTACAATGTAGGTGTTGGTGCATCGCTAAAGTTAGAGCAGCCTGTTGTAAGCCCGGTAAGCCTAACGCTCACAGCGGGGTTCAGCAGTTTCTTTCGCAAAGATTCGCCTTTTAACTACGGCCATTCGGGCGGTGATGTCTTTGTACCGATAAAAGCAGGTGTACGGTATAATGTAGGTTCGGGCGTGTTTTTTGAGGCCGAAGCAGGTAGCGCCATCGAACTTAATTATGACGAGCGTAAATTGTTCGCCTTTTCCATTGGCCCGGCAATCATGATCCCTACCGGTACCGATAGCCGCAATTTTGAATTGGGCTTGAGGTATGAAAGCTGGTCGGCCCATACCTTGCAGCAAACAGCTATCAGATTTGCTTACAGATTTGGCAGGTAAATATTTTATTTTTAGCCGATATATTGCAGAAGGGCGTATTTTCGTTAAATAGCACCTGTAATCTTACATAACATGACTTATAAACCTATCCACATCACATTCATTTTATTGTTTACTGTATTTTCATTTGTAGCCAAAGCGCAGCGTGGCGAACAAACATCGTTAAGCGCAGGGTCTGGAATAATAGCTCCGCTTAACATGAATTACCGCAATGATAACGGTACCGATTTTAATGTAGATGCCGGCTTTAGCGTTAACCTGAAGCTGGAAAAGCCGATCACCGAAACCCTGCATTTTACAGTCGGCACCGGCTTTGTTTTTACCGCATCAACCCCGCAGTATTTATTTTCAAGCAACTCGTCAAACGTTTTCTACGATGACCACTATCATGATCTGTATGCTTACCTGCCGCTAACCGCGGGTTTGAAATATTACTTTACAAAATACCTTTATGTAAATGCCGAAACAGGCAGCGCTTTCAGCATCAATAGTAGAGCACGTACCTCATTTATTTACGCAGGAGGGGCAGGAGCTGTTGTGCCTATTGGCCCTCATCACGGGCTCGATTTTGGTTTGCAATTTGAAAGGGGATACAAGAATACCGATTACGACCATGCTATTAATCAGTTGGTGTTAAATGTGGCTTATAAGTATAGGTTTTAGGATTGGGTAGTTGTCCGGCTTTTGGCCACAGGTGGTTGGGTCCTGGAAACGGACGGACAGAGGTTTTAGTAGCAGATATTAAAGTGGCAGTTGCAGTAGTGTTGCCCCACATGCTCAAAAGTCCCCCGGCAAGTTCAAGCGTCCTTCGCTTGAACTACGCTTTAAAAGGAGCGTCCACGCTTAAACCCGCAAAGGGGTTTTAAAATAATTAAATCCGATATCTCTCCCCGATATCCGATATCTCTCCCCGATATCCGAGCACACTTTGCTTTGGCGCATTATTGTTGTAATTTCGGCGCTTAATACAATATAATATAACGTGCTGAGTATCCTTAAAAAAGAAATAGTATCCTACCTCAGTTCGCTGGTGGCCTATGTTACCATCGGTGTATTTTTACTGGTGCTTGGCCTGTTTTTGTGGGTATTCCCTGATTCAAGTATACTGGAGTACGGGTATGCCGGGCTCGAAAGCTTGTTCAGCACTGCGCCGTACCTGTTCATGTTCCTGATCCCGGCCATTACCATGCGCTCCCTTGCCGAAGAGCGTAAGGAAGGCACTTTTGAACTGCTGTTTACCCGCCCTTTAAAAGATTGGGAAATAGTACTGGGCAAATACCTTGCCTGTTTGTTAATAGTACTTTTTGCTTTACTGCCCACATTGGTTTACTATTATTCGGTAAGTGCATTGGGCATGCCGCAGGGCAATATTGATACCGGCGCAGTGATAGGCTCATACATCGGTTTGTTTTTATTGGGAGCAGTATTTGTGGGGATAGGTTTGTTTACCTCATCCATCACTAAAAATCAGATCATTGCCTTTACGATATCCGTTTTTCTGTGTTTCTTTTTTTACAGTGGGTTTGATTCAATTAGTCAGTTGCTCTCATTGCAGGACCTGGGATTGCAGAATTTAGGTATCACCCAGCACTATGATTCGGTAAGCCGTGGTGTGCTGGATACCCGCGACCTGGTTTATTTCATCATCACCACCGGTATATTTATATGGCTTACCCTGTTTGTGCTGGCAAAGCAGCGCCAAAAGGGGGTAGGCGGTACTGTGATGATCGGCGTTTTAGGAGTTTTGTTTTTTCTGGGGATCCTGTCATCATTTACTTTTACCCGTTTTGATTTTACTGCCGAAAAGCGTTATACCATATCGTCCATCAGTAGGCAAATCATGGATAAGCTGCCTAAAAAAGTAAAAGTGGTGGTGTATTTACAGGGCGATAACCTGCCGGGCGGCTTTAAACGCCTGCAAAGCGCTACACGCGATATGCTGAGCGATTTGCAAGCTTACAGTAAAGGTAAAATTCAGTTCGAGTTTCGTGACCCATTGAAAGGTTTAAACAACGATCAGCAGAACGAAGTGATCCAAAACATGGCTGCCGAAGGTGTTGAGCCAACCAACCTGAGCGTTAAAACTGATAATGGCGTAAGCCAAAAGCTTATATTTCCGTCGGCGTTGGTATCGGCAGATGGTAAGGATATCCCGGTAAAGCTATTGCTGAGCAGGATAGGCCTCTCGCCCGATGAAGTACTGAATAACTCTATCCAAAACCTGGAATATACATTTTCATCGGCCATAAAAAAAGCGGTTAACGGGGGCAGGCCACAAATCGGCTTTACCGAAGGCCATCATGAACTAACCGATTTACAACTGAACGATGCCATGAAAACCCTTGCCGATGGTTTCCAGGTAGGCCGGGTTGATTTGAATGCAATTTCCTTTGCCGATCTGCAAAAGATCAAATTGCTGGTGATAGCTAAACCAGATCAAAAGTTTTCGGAAATAGAGAAATTTAAGCTTGATCAGTATATCATGCACGGAGGCCGGGTATTGTGGACTATTGACCAGGTTAGCGCCGAACTGGATAGCCTTCGCGGGCATGGCGGCGAGCAGCTTGCTTTTCCAAAACAGCTTAACCTGGATGATCAGCTTTTCCGTTACGGCATCCGTATCAATTATGATCTGATTGCTGATATGAACTGCTCGCAAATTCCCATCAGCACCGGCAATGTTGGCGGGCAGGCGCAGATCCAGATGCTGCCATGGCTGTATTACCCGGTATTTATTCCGCTAAGCAAACACCCGGTGGTGAAAAATTTGGACGGCATCAGCAGCGAGTTTGCAAGCACTATTGATATCCTCGATACCAAAAATGTAAATAAAACGGTGTTGCTAACCTCATCGCCCTATAATAAAAAGTTAACAGCTCCGCACATATTATCATTGCAGGCTTTGGAGCAGGAGCCAAACCCTAAAGAATTTCAAAGTACACCTAAAATAACGGGTGTATTATTGGAAGGCAGTTTTGTAAGCGACTGGCAAAACCGTCCGCTGCCCGAAGGGCTTAAAGAGCAAGTTGCCATAAAGCAACAAAGCGAGCCTACCAAAATGATAGTGATTAGCGATGGTGATATTTTAAAGAATCAGGTAGGCAGCGATGGTTCGCCTTATCCGCTGGGTTATGATCATTATACCCATCAAACCTACGGTAATAAAAACCTGCTGCTTAACATAGCCGATTACATGACCGACGACTCGGGGCTGATAGCCCTGCGTACCAAGGAAATTAAGATCCGCCTGCTGGACAGGGCACGTATCCGCGGCGAAAAATTGTACTGGCAGCTGGTTAATACTGTTGCACCGCTGATTTTAGTGTTAATATGTGCTATTTTTCAACATTATTTACGCAGGCAAAAGTATGCCCGTTAAATTTTCTATTTTTGATAGATTAATTACAACCATATGAGATTTATTGTTTCTACCTCAACATTACTCAAACAACTGCAATCGGTAAGTGGTGCGTTAAGCAGCAGTACTGTGCTGCCGATACTGGAAAACTTTTTGTTCGAGATAAAGGATGGGAACTTGACCATTTCTGCTACCGACCTGCAAACCAGCATGACCACCTCTTTACCGGTTGAGGCTAAAGAGAACGGCAGGATTGCTATCCCGTCGCGTATATTGTTAGAGACCCTGAAATCATTACCGGAGCAACCTGTTGCTTTTTCGGTTGATGATAAAACCTTCGCCATTGAAATTAATGCAGGCGACGGTAAATACAAACTAAGCGGCGAGAACGGCG
This sequence comes from Mucilaginibacter sp. SG538B, assembly GCF_013376065.1. Taxonomy (NCBI): domain Bacteria; kingdom Pseudomonadati; phylum Bacteroidota; class Sphingobacteriia; order Sphingobacteriales; family Sphingobacteriaceae; genus Mucilaginibacter; species Mucilaginibacter sp. SG538B. The sequence goes on along the minus strand of NZ_JABMJI010000002.1, from coordinate 30,783 downwards.
AGGACTTTCCAAAAATCCCGGTTGTTGAAAACGCTTCATCAGTAAACCTGCCTGCTTCAGTTTTAGCCGAAGCTATCAACAAAACCATTTTCGCGGTAAGTAATGACGAGCTTCGCCCGGCTATGACAGGCGTTTACTGCCAGCTAACAACATCGGCCCTTACTTTTGTTGCTACAGACGCACATAAACTGGTTCGTTACCGCCGTAAAGATGCAAAGGCTGCAAGTACTACATCGTTCATACTGCCTAAAAAAGCTTTAACCCTGCTTAAATCATCATTACCAAGCGATGATGTAAATGTATCTGTTGAGTATAATTCCACCAGTGCTTTCTTCAGGTTTGGCAATATTAACCTGGTATGCCGTTTAATTGACGAGCGTTACCCTGATTACGAGGCGGTTATCCCGCAAAATAACCCTAATAAATTAAATATCGACAGGCTTACCTTCCTGGGTTCGTTAAACCGTGTGGCTATTTATGCTAACAAAACCACGCACCAGGTAAGGCTTAAAATAAATGGCAGCGAGTTAAATATCTCTTCAGAAGATATCGATTTTGCTAACGAGGCCCACGAGCGTTTAAGCTGTCAATATGAGGGCGAAGACATGGAAATTGGCTTCAATGCAAGATTTTTAATAGAAATGTTGAAGAATTTAAGCTGCGAAGAAGTATCTTTGGAAATGTCAACTCCAAACCGTGCCGGTTTATTGCTGCCACAGGGAGGTGATGAGAATGAAGACGTGCTGATGCTGGTTATGCCGGTGATGCTCAATAGCTATGCTTAAGTGTAAACTTAAATTATAAATCCAAAACTAAGTCCGGTATCATAAACCGGACTTTTTTTGTTCAGCACCCGATACCAAAAATTACAGTAAGCAGTTATAGCTTATAATTGTATATGAATATAGAGGTTAAAGTTTTATTGATCATTATAGCCATAACGGGCTACCTTACGTCTTGCAAAAAAAATAATGATAAGCCCGATGCCGTGGATTCGTCAACGTCATCGCTAAACGTTATTAATGCCAGTTTTAATAATGTTAATATTTATGTTAATGGTACAAGAATAAACAATACAACAACATTTTATCCGGGAGGCACGCTCGGGTATATTTCGGTAAAAGCGGGTACACAAAGCTATTCGGTTAAATTAGATGGGCCAAATAATCCCAATTCGCTGTTTAGCCTGCCTTTAACTTTAAGTAAGGATTCTGTATATTCATTTTACGTAGCTGGTAATACGGTCGACCAGGTTTTTAAAACTACAGATGTATTGGTTGCCGATACAAATAAACAGGCAAAGATCAGGTTTGTAAATGCTTCGCCAGATGCCGGAAATATAAGCGTGCACTTTGAAGGTACAACAGCTGCCTTAGATACCCCAAAAATGAAAGATCTGGGTTTTAAAAGTACTTCAACTTTTTATTTGGTAGCGCCCGGGGAGCATAATATGGCGTTGCATTCGGCGGCCTTTCCGGGTACCATTGTAAGGGATACGGTATCACTAAGCGCCGGTAAGATATACACTTATTACGGTTACGGCAATAAAAGTACAGGCCTGGCAACCGGTTTGTTCATCAATCAATGATTACATTAATGGTTAATAAAAATAAAAGCAAGGTACTGGTTTCGTTTTTTATAGCTGTGCTATGCGGACTTTTCATCTGTGCTGTTTCTTCATGCGGTAAGGGGGGCAATGCATCATCAGTAGGCCTCAATACCCAGTTTCAAATCGTTAATTTAAGCCCCGATATCCAGCCGGTATACCTTTATCAGCATTTTATCAGGTATAATACCACTACCTATACTTATCCAAACAGTTCGGGATATTTTTATCTTTCAACGCTTGAACCACCGTTACAGTTACGTACAGCTACCGCGGCGCCGGTTATTTTGCTGCAGTTTGATACTACGCTTAAAGCCAACAGGAAATACACGATGTTTATAACCGGCTTCAGAAAGGATAGTTCGTTTGTCAGTTCATTTATACTATCTGATAGTACCGGTTTGCCAACCATAGGGAAAGGAAAAGTGAGGTTTGTGCATACTTCACCTAATACATCTGCCCTGGATCTGCGGGCTAATGACTCCCTTGTTGTGAGAGGTACTACCTTTAACAAGGTATCTAAATATGTTGAACTCACTGCCGGTAATTATAACTTTACCATTACCACTACCCGAACGCCCACGACAATTGAAACAACCCTGCAAAATGTAACTATACAGGACGGCCGCGCCTACACCATTTATACCAAAGGTATTGTTGGCAGCGCAGACTCATTGGCCTTTGGCGCGGGGGTACTTACTAACAATCTGCTTAGTAAGACACTTCAATAGTGCCGTTTTGTTTAATATTTATATTTTTGGGCAAAAATTTAGCCTGTGGAAGTAATAAAAAGTATTATCGACTTTGTACTGCATATTGATAAGCACCTTGTACAAATAACCAGCACCTACCAGGGATGGACATACCTTATCCTTTTCCTGATCATATTTGCCGAAACAGGTTTAGTTATCTTTCCTATTCTGCCCGGCGATTCACTGCTTTTTGCTGCAGGTGCCCTTATTGCGGGCGGTAATTCTGGTTTAGATATCTGGGTATTAGGCCTCATTTTAATTGCGGCGGCTTTTATTGGTAATACAGTAAATTATTTTGTTGGCAATTACCTCGGCGTTAAGGTATTTAAAGAAGAAAACAAAATCCTGAAACTGGAATACTATCTTAAAACACAAGCCTTTTTTGATAAACATGGTGGTAAAGCGGTTATCTTCAGTAGGTTTATGCCTATTATCCGCACCATAGCACCTTTTGTAGCAGGAGTGGGTAAGATGCCTTTTTTAAAGTATAGCCTTTATAACATCATCGGCGGTGCATCATGGATCATCGTGTTCCTGTTTGCAGGTTACAAATTAGGGCAGGTACCGGTAATAGCTAAAAACTTTTCGCTGGTAGGGGTGATCATTATCCTCATTTCGATATTGCCGCCCATTTTTGCCGCTATAAAAGGCCGTAGCGCCAAAGTTTCTGAGGGGCAATAAAAGCCTGTTCAGCATTTTCAAATATCAAAAGCCTGTGCAGGATATAATTCCGACACAGGCTTTTTGTTTATTAAACAGGATGGTGGTTTATTCAATCGCCATCGGTAACCACTACATTAAAGCGACGACTTCTGGAAAACGGCGTTTTGGATTTGTCTGAAAATCCGGTTACTTCAAGTTCGATGGTGTAACTTCCGGCCTCGTGCGTTTCATGTATAGTACCGGCGTACCCACCTTGCTTTGCCGCTGACAGGATACTCCCGCCCTTTATGTGCGGCAAAAGGTCCTCCTCCGTCAACCGCTGCCTGTAAAGCAGATCGAGCTTCGCCAAATCGGGATGTTGTATAGTGTCCATTGTTTCTTCAGGCAGCTTTATGTTTTTAAGGTCTGATGCATAAGCTTTAATTGCGCTATTCTGACTTAGTTTGGGACGGGTAACCAAAGCACGTATTTGTTGTCCGGTTATCGGCTTTCCATCATCCGTTAAATGTGCATGATAAGTAATAGGCTGTCCTTTGCGTACAATAGCAGGGGCATCAACTGTAAGCTGAAGCGGAGCGGCATTGCCTGAAGGTGCGTATTCAAAGGCACCGCCTGTCAGGCCCTGCGGGGTTGTACCGCCATACATGATCTGGATATACCATAGGCCTACCGCCGGGTTAGGAATGTTAAATACCACATAGGCCCCTCCCTGTAAGGTAGGCATTGGTGTAATTACCACGCCGGCCGGCGTTACAAGTGTTACACTTAATTGATTAAGTCCGGGCTGGCCGTTTGTGAACGTATAATTAGGATCACTCCATACAACCGAAAACTGCCCGAGGTCGTTGCCTGCAGATACGGTGGCCGGAATCAGCAGGTAATCATAGGCCTGGGCTACTTTGTATCCGTTTGCAAGTAATTGTGCAGCAGGAGTTTGCGCCCTGATCTGGTTGTAAATTTGCATCATATTGAAAACATAGGGGGCATAATAATACTGGCCGCCGCTCTGGGTTGCAATTTGCTGCATTAAGTTTTGGTCAGACGCCGGCCCCATTGCACATGAATATACGGGAGGGGTGCCGGCAGGTAATGGCAGGGGATTGGTGCCGCAGTTTTGATAACCGTCAGAAAGCAGCACCAGGCCTTTATTTACACCGGCAGGAGCACTTGAAAGCATATTTACAGCGGTTTGAAGCCCTCCTCCCATATTGGTGCAGCTTCCGGTGAAACTTAGGTTTTGTACAGCTGCAGCTGCTGTAACCGGTACGGTAAGGTTTTGATCAACCTGTGCCAGGTTATAGGTTACTCTTCCGTTGGTGTCGTAGGATGCCACGCCAATATAATCGCCAGGGAGCGCATTGTTCAGGAAAGCTTTGGTATCGATGACTGTGATTGCGACATAATTTGAAGTTGTCATGCTATATGAAGTGTCTACCACAGGTATAGCGACAACAGGTGTTGAAGTTGGCATGGCTTTATGAATTAAAAGAAGGTGAAACATTAGTTGATTGGAGAAGCTGACCGCATGCGGTATTGTATTTAAGTGAAAGTATGGTAAGCTGAGTAGCCCATACAATAAAACCGGCAAGTATGGCGGCTGCTTCCAGGCCTGTTACTATGGCTATTACTTTACGAAGGATCCAGAATAAGGCATACCATCCTGCGGATGTCAGCACAAACTTGATAATGGTCCACATGAGTCCCTGCTGATATATTACACCTACAAAACCAATAGCGGCTGTGGCGCTGATTGCTTTTCCGGCCATTGAGCTCATGGCATTCATTACCGTTTGATTTGCACGGAGCAGATTATAAATACGCGTGGCGATATTGCCGGTGGTAGGTGCCAGCCCCACAGCCTGAAGGAAACCTACAGTAAGCGCAAAGATGAATTGGATCCACCAGAGCGTACAGTCTGATTCGGCGCCTATAGCCCCTTCGTAAACGAGCATGTCTGCCTTTACACCATGGTAAATAATACGGGTTATGCCATTGGTATCGGTGCGGGTAAAAACGCGGGACAGGTTGGCATTTTCGTCGAACATTTGCCGGGCTTTTTCATAAGCGTTATCAAACTGCTGGCGAAAGCCTTCTGTTGCCGGGCCTCCGTTTTTACTGCCGAACCAATCTTCGAATTGTGCCCAGCTTTCCTCTTTATGATCTTCGGTAAAAACTTTGGGCTGACTGGCAAATAGGATATCAGTAGGCGGCGGTACAGGCGTTTCTACGTTTTGATTGAGATAAATAGCGTTGATGGATTGTGGGATGCCCAAAAGCGCAATCTGCTCGGTAGTTAAAACGTTTACGGTTTGGAGCTGCTGCACAGCACCGTTATCCAGTTCAAGGGTTGATTTGTCGGTTGTATCTATCGGCGGGTTAACGGTGAAATCAAAATTTGAAATTAAACGGTTATCGGTTATCACGTCATTGTACATCCATTGAACAATTTCTGATTGTTCCAAACATACATTCCAGATGCGCAGGTTTTGGATAGAACCGCCGAAGTTGTCGATGATATTTCCGTTCGAATCATATTGAGCGCCTACGAGTACATGCCCGTTTGGAACCGCGGTAACCGGCGAAGGAAAATAATCGATAGCCTGAAGGTTACCGTTTACGTACAAGCTAAGGGCTTTAACATCGCTATCATAACTTAGTGCAAAATGATAATAGCTTAGCGGCAAAACTGAGGCTGCTGATGCTAAAGAAATACTGTCGCTGTTACGCTGGCCTATAACCTGGTTGTTTTGATAGCTTACTTTGTATTCCCATGCGCCGTCCAGGCCATAACTTAACAGGATACCGTTGCTGCTGCTGCCCGGGAAGAACCAGCCTTCAATGGTATAAGGGGCGTTTCCGGGAATGCTGTATTCGGGAAAGGAGCCGCAATCAACATAACCATCCGCTCCCAGTACAACAGATGGAACATTGAACGCGTATTGTACATTGTTTTTGAAATTAAGGGCTATATTATTTCCGGAACTGTCTACCCCCGGCATTTCCGAAAAGTCGCTGTAAAATATAAGGTTGGGATTTTGGACAGCGCTATAATTATTCACCTGTACCGAATCATTAAGGATATCTTCAGCGTCGCGCACGCTATTCCAGATCATAATCCTTCCAAGCTGGCCCTGTAGGTACCAGATCGGGCTACTCTGCTGCATTACAGCCCCCAGCAGCATATTGGTACCGCTTGCAGGCAGCGTTCCCGAAAAGGTGCTTTGCGCAACAGCCACGCCATCAACATAAAGCGATAAGCTGGAAGTTGTACCATCAAATACAGAGGCCAGGTGGTGCCATTCGTTGACAGTGATGGGTAAAGTTGATTTGATCAGATACGGTGCGATGCCTACATAGGCGTAAACATAACCGGATTCAAGAAATAATTGGTATTGTCCGCCAACCGCATTGTCAACATTGCCAACTACGGATTGAAATCCGTTAAGGCTCGACACGTTTACCCAGGCCTCCAGGGTAAAGGAGGTTAAATTGTTTAGTACGGTTGGTGTACCGCAATCTACATAAGCGGTGTTTCCGAGTTGCAGCACACTTGATGCCCATCGTGGTGCTAAAGTTAAATTTGCCATAAGATGATAGTTTATAGATGTAAATATTCAGTGATATAAAACGCCAGTCACTCGATATGGCCTCCTGTTTATTTAATTCTCTATTAGGTTTAGGGCTTGTGGCTAAAAGGGGAGGTCAAATCAACTTCCTGATTGATTTAACTAAGTTAGGAGGGTTGTAAACCGGGTAATAGCGTATAAATACCTAATGGAAAAATTGCGTATAAATACCAATGATAACGGGAAATGAAGCAGATGAGGCAGCAATTTCTAATGATTGATTATGCTGCCATGTTACGATTGTTTCAGATAAGAAAGGTGATAACTGGTGTTAGCCCTTTCGCTGTTTTCGTGGAGCTGATACGGAGAATATAAAGAAGGCAGGGGAAGGCTGCCGGGTTTGATCGTTAACTATTTTATTATTAATGCTTTGCCTGATCGGTAAAGCATTTCTTCTTGCCGAAGCTTTGCCTTTTGTTCGATGCTTAAAGGCTGTGCGATAAGCTTGTTCAGGTCGGGCTGCCCTGCATCAACCCAGGCCGAGTACCAGAAACTACCCACGGAAAGAATAGATGCCCGCATTTGCCTTGCCACCATCCCCTTCAGCATTTTGTGATAAGTCAGGCTATAGGCCACGGAGTAATCGGTAATTTGCTTTTTGCCATGCTGTACCAACGCGTACTTTTTGTCCTGCGGGTAGGTTTTGTTCAGTATGCGCTCAAAGCGTAAAACCGTATCAACGGTTTTGTAAGTAGCCTTGCATATACGGAATGCTTCGTTCAACGGGTTTTCAATATACCGGGCCTTGCCAACGTAGTAATTATAATGATCGGCAAATAACTCGGGCAGGCGGCTTTCCCAAAGGGCATGGATGCCGGTTTGCCCCGTAAGCTGGCCGTTGTAGTTTTGGGTTAGGTGCAGCGGTACGTGTGCATCGGCAATATAATGCCCTAAATAGGCAGATGCATTAAGGATGGCCGTTGTATCATGGGCTTTCAAAGCCCGTACCAGCCTGTAATACTGGTACTGAATGGTCCAGGGAACAGTGCCGTATTTAATGATGGTATCTTTTGAGTATTTGGCAACGGCATCCTTCCATTTTTTAGGCATAGCCTCAAAGGGTTTTTTGCCGTAACGGTCGGCATCAAAGAAATGGCGTGGCGCTTCTGATGAGTCAACATAGCGGCGTTTGTCGGCGCTAACGGCATGTTCGGTTATATAATCGATATTGCATCTGTAAAAATCTGCCATGGCCTTCGGTAATGTGAAAACTGCCAGCCGGTTAATACGATAATGTGCAAAGAATCCCCATGATGAGCATAACATGATTAAACAGGTACCAGTTATGCTTAAAATTATGCGGCGGTTCATGAGGCAAAGATGCAATTAAAGGGGGAGTTTTAAATTATACTTCTCCCTTAATTGGCTGCTTACCTTATTGGCTTCATCAATAATACTCTCCGGGAAACAGACGCCTTTTAAAACAGCGATGCCATTTCGGTTTTTGAGCAATCCCTCTTTAATTTTATAATCAAATACCAAGCGGTCATCACCAATCACTTCCTCAAAAGAGAAAACTTTGTAATCGCTGCCCAGTAATTCGGCCAGTTCCAGATCGTGTGTAGATACAAAAACGAAGCTTTGATTGTGGATAAAGTAGCTTAGTACGGCTTTCGCGGCGGCTATCCGTTCAATAGTATTTGTACCCCTGAAAATTTCATCAATGATTACGAGGCTGTTTATGGGTTTGCTGGCAATGGTTTGTGCCACTATATTTTTAACGGCTAAAGCTTCGGCCTGGAAATAGCTTTTATTATCGCCCAAATCGTCGGTCATATCAATGCTGGTAAATATTTTGAGCGGAGGAGCCTGGTATACTGTAGCAAAACTGGTGTTAATGGTTTGCGATAGCAAAGCGTTTATAGCAATAGCCCTGATAAAAGTGGTTTTACCCGACATGTTGGAACCAGTTACCAAAATGCCTTGTGTATTATCTATAGCGATAGAATTTGACACGCAGTTTTCAATAAGCGGGTGATAAAGATTTTTAATAATGATATGGGTATTGCCGGTTGTAAGTTGAGGTTTGCAATAATGAGCCGCGCCATCACGTACCGATTGGATGGAAATGGCAACATCAACCTCAGCCACCGCTTCATAAACAACTTTAATGTCACTAAGGTATTTGTTTACCTTGGTGATGGATTTTATAAATACCAGCGGCTCAATAAGCAGGAACATTTTTAACCATTCGGTAACCAGGTAGTAAATATCGGTAGGGTCAATAGCGGCTTTATTTTGCAGGGTGATATAATTTAACGAATTTTTGAGTTTGCCCATATTAGCCATACTGAGGCGGGTACTTTCATCATCCCTGAGCAGAGCGTGGTTCTTAAGCCAATTTGATACCTTGAATAAAACCAATAACTGCGGTAGCGAATGTGTGTAGTTCAGCATCTGGGTTTTATTACTGTAATGAATAACTACATTGGCTATCATTAATACCAGCAATAGCAAGAGCATAAACTGGTTGGGAACAATAAAAAGGCTAAATGCCACTCCAATGATCAAAAACGGTGCTATGCTGATATAAAAATTGCCGATAGCCGGAAACACCGAATAGTGTGGTTTCTTAAAGAGTTCAGGTAAGTAATAGGCATCATTATTGCCTAATTCGGATAGTTTAAGCTCCGCAGCCTCTCTCAATTCTTTATCGGCGGTGACATTGCCGATCCGCTGTTCAAGCGTTTCAAAATACGCTTCTGAAATTTGCGGGGAGTGTAATTGCTTATATAGGTATTGTTGCCCGGGTTTTGAATTGGTACGGTCGATAAATTCAAATACGCTGTCGATGTCAAGGTCGGTGGCAGTATCGGCAGAGATCCCGCTTGAGCCGCCATAAGCTGTAAGGTAGGTGCTGACCGGTTTGAAATTTCTGCTTGTAATTATGGGTTTGCCCCAGCGTTCTTTTATTTCGGTAAGTTTCTTTTTTTGTTGGGCTTTGCTTTTTAAATGGCTTATTAAAATAAATATAAAAGGCAGCAGTATTATAATAATGATCCAGTATATCATGTTTAAGTAGTATTAATAAGCCACTGTGTTTGCTAATTAGATAATACCCGCGTGCAATTGTTTCACCGATACGAAATAATGTTGATCTTACAGTTTCCCCGAATAAACCTTCGTATCGTAATTAATAACGATAACGCCATCCTGCTGAAATTTATCAAAAAGTGCATGCAAATCGTTAATCATTGGCCCGTACCCCTCATCGCCACGTGCAGGCATGTATGATGATGACAGCAGCCTGCCTTTTAATCCTTCAAAATCAAATACCTGTTTATTGGCGAATATTTCCAGTTGAATGGGTTGCGGCTTAAAGAAAGCAGCGATATGTTCGGTATCGATGTTGCGGTGATCAACCTTTACGTAATCGCGGGCATGTTTTACAATGAGTTCATCATATTCCTGTTCAAAGGCCGATGTTGTTTTTCTTTCATTCCAGATGAGGGCAACAATGCCATCCGGTTTCAGGATCCTTTTAAATTCAGCACAGGTTTTTACGGCATCAAACCAATGAAAAGCCTGTCCGGCTATAATAGCATTAATGCTATTACTCTCGATGCCGGTATTTTCTGCAGTGCCGTTTCGGGGGATAAAACCGTTATATGAACCGAGTAACTCGATAGCTTTTTCGCGCATCTCCAAATTTGGTTCAATGGCAATTACCCGGTAGCCTTTTTTCAGGAACAATGCGGTAGAGATCCCTGTACCTGCACCAATATCGGCAATGAGCTTATCCTGTGTTAAGCCGTAAGCGTCATGTAAAAACTTAACAAGTTCGTCGGGGTAGCCGGGACGGTATTTTACATAATCTTCAACCCGGTTGCTGAACCTAGTGGTGCTGTTGGTAACCATAAACGCAATAGTTTTAATTAATAATAACGCAGCAAAAATCATTGTGTTGTATAAACACTTCGTGAATGCGGGGTTAACAGCTTGTTAATTTGAGAGGTCTTCACGTCTTAAGGGTTCAGGTAATCAATCACATTATCAACCTAATCATCCTGAAATATAAATCAAAAAACCACTTGCATATTAAATTTAATCGCTCTATATTTGCAGTCCTTAAAATAAGTAGAAAAGAATAACAAGCTATACGAGATGGCAAATCATAAATCATCATTAAAAAGAATCAGGGCAAACGCTGCGAAGCGTCTGCGCAACAGGTACCAGGCTAAAACAACCAGGAACGCTATTAAGAAATTAAGAAACACTACTACCAAGGCCGATGCTTCTGCACTGTTGGGTAAAGTGATTTCAATGCTTGACCGTTTAGCTAAAAAGAACGTTATTCACAAAAACAAAGCTTCGAACAATAAATCAAAGCTTACTAAATTTGTTAACGGCTTAAGCTAATCTCAGCTTTTAAAATATACCGAAGGGGATAGTGTACCAACGCTGTCCCTTTTTTTGTTTGGCGCTTTTTCATACTTTAATGCCGTGGAAAACTACGAAAGCAAGATCAGTATTAAATCATGGGCTGAGGAAGACCGCCCGCGTGAAAAACTTAGTGGACAAGGGCGCCGCGCCCTTACCGATGCCGAGCTGATCGCCATCCTTATCGGCTCGGGCAGCCGCACCGAAACCGCGGTTGAACTGAGTAAGCGCATCCTGCGCCATTATGATAACGACCTGAACAAGCTTGGTAAGGCTTCCATAGCCGAATTATCCAAATTTAAAGGAATAGGGGAAGCCAAAGCTATATCTATTATTGCCGCGCTGGAGATCGGCCGCCGCCGTAATGAATTTGAATCGGGCGCCATTGAGGTGATCACGTCAAGCAGGGATGGGTACAATATTATGCGTCGCCATTTGATGGACCTGAACCACGAGGAATTCTGGATCATACTATTAGGCCGTTCCAACAAAGTATTAGGGAAGGAGCTGATCAGTAAAGGAGGTTTGTCGGCTACGGTATGCGACCCGAAGATCATCTTTTATTCAGCCCTGCAATACCAGGCCAGCGGCCTCATACTGGTGCATAACCATCCGTCGGGTAACCTGAAACCCAGTAACGAAGATATCCAGCTCACCAAAAAAATAAGCGCCGCCGGCCGGATGCTGGACATGGGCGTGTTTGATCATTTAATCATTACCGACGCCGGCTACTTAAGTTTGGCCGATGAAGGGTTGATGTAGTTTTAATTTGAAGATTTGAAAATGAGGCGATTTGAAATTGACCTAACATTTTCAAATCTTCAAATTGGATTAATTTTTAAATAAAATACCTTTTACCTTTCGCCTTTAACCTTTCAGCCTAAATCGTATCTTTGCCGATTATCATTTCGGAATAATGAAAATATCTTATAACTGGCTTAAAGAATTTATTGATACTGATAAAACGCCCCAGGAGATTTCTATCATCCTTACCGGAACCGGTTTGGAGGTTGAAAGCTTGGAAAAGGTACAGGCTGTTCCCGGCGGACTGGAAGGCCTGGTAATTGGCTATGTGAAAGAGTGTGTTGACCATGCCAATTCTGATCACCTGCATGTTACCAAAGTTGATGTTGGCGGTGCGGAAGACCTGCAGATTGTTTGCGGCGCTGCTAACGTAGCTGCCGGGCAAAAAGTGGTGGTTGCTGTAGTAGGTACTACTGTTTACCCAACCGGCGGCGAGCCTTTTGCTATCAAAAAATCAAAGATCAGGGGCGAAGAATCTCACGGGATGATCTGTGCTGAGGATGAGATAGGTTTAGGATCCAGCCACGCTGGTATTATGGTATTGCCGGATGATGCTCCTGTAGGTACTCCTGCTAAAGAATACTTTAAGCTGAATGACGATTACATGTACGAGATAGGCTTAACCCCTAACCGTGCCGATGCGGCTTCGCATTTAGGTACTGCACGGGATATTGCCGCTTTCCTGAAAATAGGTATTCACAAGCCCGATGTAAGTGCGTTTAAAGTTGATAATACAAGCCGTACTATAAAGGTTGTAGTGGAGAACGAGCAAGCTTCACCGCGCTATTCTGGCTTAACCATCAGCGGTGTTGAGGTTAAAGAGTCGCCGCAATGGTTAAAGGAGCGTTTGGCTGTGATTGGCATCCGTGCTATCAATAACATTGTGGACGTTACCAACTATGTACTGCATGAGCTTGGTCAGCCCTTACATGCTTTTGATGCCGATGAAATAACCGGTGATAAAGTACTGGTGAAAAACTATGCTGAAGGCACTATATTTAAAACTTTGGATGATGTTGACAGGAAACTATCTGCCGATGACCTGATGATTGGCAATGCCGAAGAGCCAATGTGCATAGCAGGTGTATTTGGCGGTGCAAAATCAGGTGTTAAGGAATCAACCAAAAATATTTTCCTGGAGAGCGCTTACTTCAACCCGGTATCTGTTCGTAAAACTTCAAAAAGGCATGGTTTAAAAACTGATGCTTCATTCAGGTTTGAGCGTGGTACCGATCCGGACATGACCGTTTTTGCATTGAAACGTGCTGCATTGTTGATTCAGCAGGTGGCAGGTGGTGAGATATCGTCAGAAATCTCCGATCATTACCCAGCACCGGTTGCTCCCTTTGCTGTGGAAATCACTTACAATACCATTGATAAGCTAATTGGTAAAAAGATTGGCCATGATGAGATCAAAGGTATTATCACGGCACTTGATATCAAGATAGTGAATGAAACTGCGGATTCATTATCGTTACAAGTGCCTCCATATCGTGTGGATGTTACCCGCGATGTGGATGTGGTTGAAGAGATCCTGAGGATCTATGGTTATAACAACATCGAGATCCCTACACAGATCAGGGCATCCCTAAATAACTCCATTCGTCCGGAGAAAGATACTGTTCAAAACCAGTTATCTGATTTGCTGAGCGCGAATGGTTTTAACGAGATCCTGGCTAACTCACTTACAAAATCTGCCTATTCGGATAACCTGGATACTGCCGTTAAGATTCTGAACCCACTGAGCAGCGATCTGGATGTAATGCGCCAAACGTTGCTGTACTCTGGTTTGGAAGCCATAACCTATAATCAGAACCGCCGTAGCCCGGATTTGAAATTTTACGAGTTTGGTAAGGTATACAAGCTGGAAAATGATAAGTACATCGAAACACAACGTTTCAGTATTTTCATCACCGGGGCTAATACTGCCGAACAATGGAACCAAAAATCAAAACCAGTATCATTCTACAACATTAAGGCTGTGGTTGATGGTGTTTTGCAGCGCCTGAGCATCAGCAACTTTACAGTCGAGGATGCAACGTGTAAAAAAATGTCATTTGGCATTCAATACATGTTGAATGGTAAGCAATTGGTGAAATTCGGGTCGGTAGCTGCAGCTTCTTTAAAAAAGGCGGATGTTGATAAAGAGGTATTTTATGCTGATTTTGATTTCGACCTTGTGCTGGCAGCTATACGTAAAAATAAAATCGTTTACCAGGAGGTTTCAAAATTCCCGGCAGTAAGACGCGATCTTTCTATGTTAATAGACCAAAGCATATCATTTGGCCAGTTAAAGCAAATTGCCCAGCGTACCGAGCGTAAATTGCTAAAGGAAGTTGATGTGTTTGATGTTTACCAGGGTGATAAGCTGCCTGCAGGAAAAAAATCATATGCTTTGAGTTTTATCATTCAGGATCTGGAAAAAACGTTAACAGATAAGGCAATTGATTCTATTATGCAGAAATTAATTTATAATTTAGGAAAAGAAGCCGGAGCGGAGATCAGGAAGTAATTTCGGATTTCGGAATTTCGATTTCGGATTTACAAATTAAAATTCAGTAATTCAATAAATCAATAATTCAGTAATTGAAGATGCCTTCATTAGCAGAGCAGTTAAATAAAATTGTAGATAAAACCGAGCGCCTGATTGAACTGTGCGCTGCTTTGCAGGAGGAAAATGACCTTTTAAAACTGGAGAGCGAGGCGCTTACAGTGGCCCTTAATGCCAGTAAGGCCAAGACAAAAGAACTGGAAGAAAAATTAAAAGTTGTTAAAGTTGCCAAGTCTTTTTCTGAAACAAATGAAAAAAGTGTTGACATTAAGCAAAAAATTAACGACTTTGTGCAGGAAATAGATAAGTGTATTGTATTATTGAAAAAATAGTACAAAAAGTGAAAAGCTCAAATGGGAGAAATCTCAATAAAAATAAATATTGCTGACCGTGTTTACCCCTTAAAGGTTAACATGGAGGAAGAAGAAATAATACGCAGGGCGGCTAAGCTGATCAACGACCGGATAAAAGAATATCAGGAAAATTATGCGGTTAGGGATAAGCAGGATTTACTTTCAATGTGTGTGCTGCATTATGCAACATCATCATTGAAGGCAGAAAAGAAAGTTACCATTGAGGATACAGAGGTGACTGAAAAAGTTTATCATTTAGATCATTTGTTGACCGAATTTTTTTCGAAGTAATAAACGTTCTTTACATAAATATACAAGAGCATATTAAGATTTAACCGCAGTTAAATTTTAGGTTTCACTATTAAAAACTTAACGCTTCAATATTAAGCGGATCAAGAGGCATGCGTTAGTTGCGATTAACGTTAACCAACCCATGGTCCCCAATATCCGGAATGAGGTTTTAAATACATGATACTTAAAAATTAGTTGCGGTTTTTTTATTTACATACATATATAACACCACCAAACCTAAAATGGACATATTACTATACGTCATCATCGGCCTGCTGGCAGGCGCCATCATTGGCGTGCTCATAGGCCGCTTCCTATTATTAAAGCTTTTTAAAGACCAGGAAACATCGGCTCAGAATAAAGTGAAAAAGATCTTAAAAGACGCTGAAAATAATGCCGAGATCCTGAAAAAAAACAAATTGCTTGAAGCCAAAGAGAAGTTTTTACAAATGAAAGCTGAGCATGAGCAGGAAGTTAATAATAAAAACAATGCTGTTAACCAACGCGAAAATAGTGTTAAACAAAAAGAACAATCATTAAATCAACGCCTGGAAAATGTTAACCGTAAGGAGAGCGAACTTGATAACACCCGCAAAAATCTTGAAAAACAAACCGAAATAGTTGTTAAAAAGCAAGACGAGGTAGAGCACCTTAAAAACCAGCACATTCAACAGTTGGAAACCATTGCCGGCCTATCAGCCGAAGATGCCAAAAACCAATTGGTTGATACCCTGCGCGAGGAAGCCCGTACCAAAGCGATGATCCAGATCAAGGATATTGTTGACGAGGCTAAGCTTACCGCTACCAAAGAGGCAAAGAAAATAGTGATCCAAACTATCCAGCGTACTGCTACCGAAAGTGCGATTGAGAATACAGTGTCTATTTTCAATATTGAAAATGATGAGATCAAGGGCCGTATCATTGGCCGTGAAGGGCGTAATATCCGTGCACTGGAAGCCGCAACAGGTATCGAAATCATTGTTGATGATACCCCCGAGGCTATTATCCTTTCGGGTTTTGATCCGGTAAGGCGCGAAATTGCCCGTTTGGCTATGCACCGTTTGGTTACTGATGGCCGTATCCACCCGGCACGTATTGAAGAGGTAGTTGCCAAAACCAAAAAGCAGATAGAAGAAGAAATTGTTGAAATTGGTGAACGTACCGTTATAGACTTGGGCATTCATGGTTTGCACCCGGAGCTGATCCGGATGGTTGGCCGTATGCGTTACAGGTCATCATATGGGCAAAACCTGTTGCAGCACTCACGTGAGGTTGCCAACTTCTGTGCTACCATGGCTGCCGAGCTTGGCTTGAACGTTAAAATGGCAAAACGTGCGGGCTTGCTGCATGATATTGGTAAAGTACCTGATGATAACCCTGAACTGCCGCACGCTATTTTGGGTATGCAATTGGCTGAAAAATATAAAGAACACCCTGAAGTTTGCAATGCTATAGGTGCCCACCATGATGAAATTGAGATGACCTCAATGTTATCGCCGATAATCCAGGCTTGTGACGCTATATCAGGCGCACGTCCTGGTGCACGCCGCGAGGTTGTTGAAAGCTACATCAAACGTTTGAAAGAACTGGAAGAACTGGCATTATCATATCCGGGTGTCGAAAAAACATTTGCTATCCAAGCCGGCCGTGAGTTACGTGTTGTGGTAGAGAGCGAAAAGATCAGCGACGCGCAATCAGAAGTATTGGCTGCTGATATTTCAAACAGGATCCAGACAGAAATGACTTATCCTGGTCAAATCAAAGTTACCGTTATCAGGGAAACCCGTTCGGTAGCATTTGCCAAGTAATCATTATAAAAATTAAACGAAACCCTTTCGGCACAAAACCGAAGGGGTTTTTTATTTTTACAACGTGGCAGCAAAAGCAAATACCAAACAGAAGGCAGCAGTTAAAACTACTGCAAATATTGATGAACGCCCTGTTGATCGTTATTTCAGGGAATATGAAGAAGCTCACCAGGATAGGGTTAACAAAATCATACACTATGTCTGTATCCCAACATTGGCATTTAGTCTCTTTGGGTTGATCTGGGCTATTCCTTTTCCTCATTTAGGCTTTTTAGGAGTCTACAATGGCTATTTTAACTGGGCTTCCTTTGTTATAGCTATTGCCATCTACTTCTATTTAAAGCTATCGCCAATTATATCTTACTTCATCTTATTTATTTTATTAGGGTTTAGTTACGGTATAATGGAACTTGTAGCGTGGCAGCAAGCGGGAGGGCCCGTTATGTGGCTATTATGTGTTTCTGCGTTTATTCCTTCTGCAAGCGCGTTACTTATCGGCAATAGCCGTGAGTCGCAGTTTGCAGCAAACGGACTCAACATTAAATCATTAGCCGTAGCGCCCGCATACTTGCTGAACCAATTGCTTAATAAATTGAGAATCAAAAGTTGATTTTAGTATTTACGTATTAAGTATTTGTTAAAATGCTCATTACCGTTGCCCTTTAAATACTATATAATAGGGACATTTTTTAGCTGTGACGAACATAATTGTGTAATTTATCTCCGATAGTGGATAAATAAAAACTTAATAATTCGGCGCATTTGATTTGGTATTTTATTGATAATCAGTATTTTTCGATTGGCTTTCGGGTGTCTGTGTCAGGTAAAGAAGAAATCATTAAGTAGTTGTTAATATAATAATCTGATGTTAATGTAGAATTAACATTGGTAGGGCAATTTTGTGCAATAAAAATTCACAAATGAAAAAGCTCTACTTTATTATTTTAACACTAATAATTATTGGGGTTGGGGGCGTTGCAAACGCTCAGATCACCACCTCGGTACTTACCGGTAAAGTTACAGATCAAAAAGGTACCACTCTTCCGGGTGTAACCATTACTGTACTTAATACCAGCACAGGTACCAGGTATGGTGCACAAACCAACGGCGAGGGCCGTTTCTCGGTTAATAACATTAACCCGGGTGGCCCTTACACGGTAACCGCTACTTTTATCGGTTATAAAAAAGACGAAAAAAGCGATCTTACCCTTCAGTTAGGTAATGCTACTTTAAACTTTGTATTGCAAGATGCAACTACAACCCTGCAGGAAGTTAAAGTAAAAGCATCTGCTGGTCCGGCTAAAACAGGTGCAAGTACCCGCATTGGTCAAAACCAAATCCGTACTGCTCCCTCAATTAACCGCAGCTTGCAGGATTTAACCAGGAATACCCCTCAAAGTAACAATAACTCATTCCAGGGTACCAACTACCGTTATAACAACGTAACACTTGACGGTGCTATCAATAACGACGCGATCGGTTTCAGCCCATCATTAGGTGGTCAGAACAATGCGTCAGGCCAGGTAGGCAGCAGTACCCGTACAAGTCCTATTTCTCTTGATGCTATCCAGGACATCCAGGTGTATGTTGCCCCTTACGATATCAAAATCGGTAACGTATTAGGTGGTAGTATCAACGCCGTAACCCGCAGCGGTACAAATGATTTTAGCGGTGCTGTTTATGGTTATGGTCGTGGCTCATTCATGGTTGGCGCTAACAATGCCAAAGCTGCGTTAGGTGGCGACGGATCAAAGCTTAACGATTTTCATGATTACCAGGCCGGTATCCGTTTAGGTTTCCCTATCATTAAAAACAAATTATTCTTCTTCACTAACGAAGAAATTGCCCGCAGGCAGGATCCTGTTATCCGTGGTTTGGATAAAAACGGATCTCCAAATATTCTTAGCAAAGAGGATGGCGACAAGCTTACAGAAGCATTCATAAAATACACTACTGATGCCGCGCATCCAAAGGGTATTGATCCTGGTACTTATAACAACACTACGATCTTCTCAAATTCGAACAAATTCTTTAACCGTTTGGATTGGAATATCGATGATCACAACCAGTTAACTATCCGTAACAATACCATCAGCTCAAAAGCTACTAACTTAGAGCGCGATCAGCAAAACTTCCGCTTCAGTGGTATTGACTATACTTCACATAACAACTCAACTTCAACTGTTGCAGAGTTGAAATCAAGGTTTAACGGTGACTTGAGCAATAGTTTGGTTCTTGGTTATTCTGCAGTTCATGATTACCGAGATCCTAACAGAGATCCTTCATTACCACAGATCGAAATTACCGGCCGTACGCCAGGTACAACCATATTTATGGGTACAGATCGTGAAGCCGCTATTTTTGATATGCACCAAAAAACAGCTGAGTTTACTGATAACTTAACCTGGACAAAAGGCAAGCATACCTTTACTTTTGGTACGCACAACGAATTTTATAATATCACTTATAATTTTGTTAACGCCTGGAATGGTCGTGTTGCATATAAGAAAATTGACGATTTTATTGCCAACGCTCCATCGCGCGTACGTGTTAACTATAATTACACAGATAACACACGCGATTATATCTTAAACAATCCATCTGCTAAATTTAAAGTTAACCTGTTTAGCTTATATGGTCAGGATGAGATCCAGTTAACTGACAATTTCAAATTAACTGTAGCCTTACGTGCTGATTATGCTGACGTGCCAAATAAACAACCTTTGAGCAGTAAAACAACTAATGCTCCGGTTGATCCAAACTATGGTACCACATATACGTATACCAAACCTAAAGACATCAAACAAAATTACCTGGGTAATATAGAGTGGAACCCACGTGTATCATTTAACTATGACGCCAACGGCGATCAAAGCGTTATTTTGCGCGGTGGTAGCGGTTTCTTTACCGGTCGTGTCCCGTTTGCATGGTTTGGCTACGCGTTTTATAATAACGGTGCTACTTATGGTGCTTATGATAAATCAACCCAGGCACCTCTTACAAACCCTGTAAAATCTTCTCCAAACGGCGGTTTAGGTTATGTAAATCAAAATGCCGCTTTCCAGAATTTTGATCCGTCATCTGCTGGTGCTACACAGGTGGATATGATCGATAACAATTTCAAAATGCCGCAGGTATGGAGAAGCAGTTTAGCTGTTGATTATACTACTGATAACCAATGGAAATTTACTGCCGAAGGTATTTATACCAAAGTTATCCATGACTTGAAATTTCAGCAGACAAATACTAAGGATAGTGTAACTTATTATCCTTACGATACTCAGCATTTGCAACCGATATTTATCAATCAAAAAATAAATTCGAAATACACCAACGCTTATTTGTTATCAAACACCAGCGAAGGTTATCGTTACAGCGCAACTGCACAGGTTGCTAAATTTACCCAGTTTGATCCGCAAAATGCATTAAACTTCTCGGTTGCATATACTTATGGTCACTCGAAAGATGTTACCAATGGTATCCGTAACTCAATGGAATCAAACTGGCAATTAAACCAGGCTTTAAATCCTAATAGCCCAGGTTTAGCCAACTCAAACTTTGACATTCGTCATCGCATCGTATCAAACGTAAACTTTAAGCATGATTGGGATGCCGGTCATAATTATACAGCCAATTTCACTTTCTTCTTCAGTGCGCAAAGCGGTAACCCATACACCTGGGATACATATCCAAGCGCTATCGATGGAACAGGTCAGCAATTAAGCTTAGCTTACATTCCAAACAAAGGCGAAACAATTAAATTAATGGCCGATAAAGTTAGCTCAGGTCAGGTTGTCGAAACAGCTGCTCAACAAGCAGCCAATTTCGATGCGTACATCGATGCTGATAAATATTTAAGCTCACGTCGTGGTAAATTCACTGAACGTAACGCTGCCTTTACACCTTGGAATAATCAATTAGATTTCCGCTTTACTCAGGACTTTAAATTTGGTAATGGTAAACACAAACAGATGATCACATTTACTTATGACATCATCAATCTTACCAATTTATTGAATAAGAGCTGGGGACAATATTACTTCTCAGCAAACACATTCAACTCTTCAGCAAGTGTTGGTTTAACACCAGTAAGCAAACTGCCTGGAGCATCCGGCGGCCCTGCTTTTGTTAAAAACGGTAATGTTGCATCATACCCAACTTACAACTTCACTAACCCTGGTATACCATATTCTGTTGATTTGTTCGCTTCACGCTGGCAAATGCAGTTTGGTGTACGCTACAGCTGGTAATTGTAAAACAAAATACAGTTATAGCAAAAAATTACAAAGCGCCTTGTCGGTATCCGGCAGGGCGCTTTTTTTATTAAATATTATATTCATTTGCGGCAATGCAATTAGTTGCAAATGTTGTTTCTTTGCACCAAACTTTATCACAACGTAATGTATATTATTCTTAGCGGGGATTCCCGGCTTTCTATTACCGCGGCGGTATGTCGCGGTGTATTCATGTCTTTTATTTTTTTGTTAATTAGCTGCGGCGATGCAAAAGCACAGCGTTTTTTTAGGGATAACTATGATGATCCGACAAGTGGCATCGGTGTTAATATAGCCTATGATGCCCCGGTTGGTAATTTGCAGTACACTTATAAACCGGCAATTAATTATGGTTTAAACTATTACAAATTTGAAGATGATTTCACCATCACCGCTGGTATTGGTTACCGCATCTACAAGCCTAAGCAGGATGTTTTTTATTATGCTGTTGGGGATAACGATTATGGATCGATCACTTATTCTGATTTCAGGAGTTACATTGGTTACATTGGGGGAGCCTATAATATTGAAGTAGCCGAAGGTTTTAAATGTTTTGGAGGCTTTAACTTTGGTTTGTACATAACAAAATTCAGCTTGCATTCGGTTGATGCTTTGCGCGACGCCACAACGGTAATAGACGGCGAGCAGGAGATCTATATCGCTCCAAAGCTGGGCCTTGCAATTGATCTCAGCGATAATCTTCAATTGAATTTGCAGGGGGCCTATAACGTATTTGCCACTACCGGAAAAAAAAGATGGAATGATAGGGTTGGCACGATTTATTCATCATTCACAATTGGTTCGGGCATAATCTTTAAGTTTTAAGTATGAAAAAAATATATTATATACTGGTTTTTTTTGCAATGTATGCAGTTAACAGCTGCCAAAAAGGTCCTTATCCCTACATTACTGTAGACCAAGCCAAGCAAATAGACAGCGTGAGGCACCCCGCGGTGCAAAACGTTGCGTTTATATACAATAATGAAGTTTATTTTGTAGCTGATTTTCCGGGTAAGGCGCTGCGCATAACAAATTCGGGCGGGGGCAAAAAATTTGTAAAAAGCTCACATGATCATACCAAATTCGCATACTTAAGCAGCGGAAGTGTAATAGAAATAATCGACCGGACAGGTAAGGTTATAACTGCACTGACGAATTATAAGGACGTGCGAAATTTTGATTGGAGTGTAGATGATAAAACATTATACATAGTAAATGGCGAAGATATAGTTTTTTATGGCCCGGCTTTAAAGGTGCCTTCCATAACCTACGAGGGTGGATACTATGATTTTATATCGGCAGCGATTTCTGATAAAGGTGATTTTGCTTATATATTGAAAAAGTACAACTTTTCGGCGCTTGACCAATATGAAGTTGTGATTAAGCCCGCCAACGGCGGTACAATGAAGATATTTAAAGACGATAATAACGATTTCCCGATGGCATATATCAATTTCGCCGCCAACGGTAATGATATGATGCTTGGTTTCAGAGAGCTTCATTCCGGAACTGATGATCTGGACAAAGTTTATTTGTTTGATGGGCTAAGTGCTTATCCTACTGTAAAAATGGGCGCTACCAGCTCACGGTATAGTACACCTGTTTATAATAGTAAGGTGCAGTATCTGCTTTGGGGTATTGATAACGATCAGGATAAGCATCAAATAGTGGCTACTTATCTGAAAGATGACGTACCTGATAACAATAAAATCCTTGCTGATTACGATGGGGTACAGTATCTCGATTGGAAATAAAGAAACGAGGATGCGGATTATTTTTGCGCCCTCGTTTTTTGTTACCTGAAGACATCTTTAGCCTGTAAACAGTAAACTGGGATGGCAGTTTGGTTGCCTCAGATAACTCGCATTACCACTGGAACACAAAAAATGCCGCTGCAAAATCTGAAACGGCATTAATAGGTTTGATGTAAATTTGGCTACTACAAGTTTTTACCAAGCTTATCCAGTATATCCTGCGGTACTTTTTCAAGATCGAGTACCAGGAAACCGTCAAGGCAGTCGGCAAATTTAGGGTCGATGTTGAAGCTGATGATCTTAGCGTTAAGGGCAATGTATTGACGGAGCAGTACAGGTACTTTCATATTGCGGGTTTCTACTTCCGATATCAGGTTGTCGAGACCTTTAAAGCTGTCTTCACCGGCCATAAGCAGGTCGGTATCAATTTTGGCAAAATCAACCTTGAATTTTTTGCGTGGTTTAACATACTGCGCCATTTCATGGTCAAAGTGGTTGCGGTTAATATAATCGACAATAAGCGATTTGGAAAACTTAGAAAAGGAGTTACTGATACTTACCGGGCCTATCAGGTAGCGGTACCTGGGGTTATCTATCAGGAATTTAAGGATGCCTTTCCAAAGTAAAAACAGCGGAAGCGGTTTAGTCTGGTATTCTTTGCGGATCCATGAGCGGCCCAGTTCAAGGCTGCGGCGTAACACTGGTATAAACTGGGTTTTAAGTTTAAACAGCTCATTTACGTAAAAGCCCTTTTTGCCTACGCTGTAAAATATCTCGTCGCCCAAACCAATGCGGTAAGCGCCTACAATCCGTTTGGCTTCAAAATCCCAGATGAACAGGTGATGATAATAAATATCATATTCATCAAGGTCGATAGCTTTGTTTGTACCTTCACCAACCTCGCGGAAAGTGATCTCGCGTAGCCTGCCTATTTCCCGTATCACATTAGGGATGGTTGACGTCGGAACGATGAACACCTCGTAGTTCTTCTCAGTCCAAACTTTATAGGTTTCGCGCAGCGGTTCAATTTCTTTCTCAAGAATGGCGCTATCTATTTCAGGAGAAACCTCTTCGGCTTCGCGTTTAATTTTAAACAGGTTTCGCGGGTTGAAGATCTTTTTTTCCTCTTCCAAACCTGTGCCTAAAGCATAGGTACGGGCGCGCAAAAAGTTAAGGAGCTTGGTGGTATTGGTATACTCCGGAATCTCCGTTACGTTAATGGGCTTACCTATCCGTAGTTTAATGGTATGCCCGTGTTTATTAAACAACTCCGACGGTAGCTTGGCTGTGCGCAGGGCAGGGTGCAATAAGCTGAGCAGATTAAACAACAGTCCGTTGTTACCATGAAAATAAATGGGCACCACCGGCACTTTTGCCTTAGCTATGATTTTGCCCACAACGGGGTGCCACATACGGTCGGTTACCTGTTTTTGCTCTACCTTAAAGGTTGATACCTCGCCGGCGGGGAAAATTCCTATGGGGGTACCCTGGTTTAACAGCTCGAGGGTGTTTTTTAGGCCGCTTATGCTTGACGAATGTTCAACATTTTCAAAAGGGTTTACCGCTATAAAATAGTCGGCAAGGTTGGGGATTTTTTTAAGCAGGAAGTTGGCCATCAGCTTTGAATCGGGGCGGGCCATGCACAGGATTTTTAATAACACCATACCCTCAATACCACCGTATGGGTGATTGGCAATGGCTATAAAGGCTCCGTCTTTAGGTATGTTACGGAGCTCACGCTCATCAAACTCAACATCAATACCACAACCTTCTAATATGGCATCAACAAATTCGGGGCCTTGCTTGGGCTGTGCCTGGGCAAACAGATCGTTAACCTGGTTTATTTTCATTAGTTCCATCAATAAAGCGGCCAGGCCCGGCATTTTCAACTTATCCAGTTTGGTGGCTTTGGCAAACTCTTCGGTGGTTATAACTTTCATTGTTTATAAGCAGTATGTTTAACAAATAAATATCCTAAATTTTTATTTAATTTAACGCCGGTAACGTATATAAATGAGGCCGCAAATTAAAAACTACCTGTCTGTCACAAAAAAAGAGTGGAACGGAATGGTAGTGTTGATTATTTTAATTGCAATGGTTTTGCTGACCCCTTATTTGTTTCAGGCAAACCACAAAGATAATATAATAAATTTTAAGGCTTTTGATAAAGCGGTAACCGATTCCGATAAAACGGAATATCTCCCGGCAAGGGATGAAGCTTCTGCGGGTAGTCGCAATGTCCGTCCTGCTGCACTCTTTAAATTTAATCCCAATAACTTACCTCTTGCAGGTTGGGTAAAGCTTGGCCTTACTGAACATCAGGCAGAGGTAATTAAACATTACGAGCAAAACGGCGGACGATTTTATACCAAAGGCGATGTGCAGAAAATGTACAGCGTTAGCCCGGCAGAATATAAAATCCTTGAACCGTATATTAACCTGCCCGATGGGGCTGCTTATCACACAAACAAAGTTAAACCGGGCGAAGCAATAGAAATTAACACCGCCGACTCGGCGAAGCTTACCATGATCCATGGGATTGGCCCTGCATTTGCCCGGCGTATCGTACATTATCGCGAACGGGTTGGCGGCTTTTATAATAAGGAACAGTTAAAAGAGGTTTATGGCATCGACGAACAAAAGTATAACCAGATCAAGGCTGATATTGCTGTTGATGGTAGGCATATTATTAAAGTGAATATTAACACAGCTACTTTTAATGAGCTTAAGCGCTTTCCCTGTCTCAGCTACAAACAAATGGATGCTATTGTAGCTTATCGCGATGAGCATGGTAACTATAGTGCCCTGAACGACTTGAAAAATATTGCAATACTTAATGACGGAATTTTGCGTAAAATTGGACCTTATTTAGTTTTCAAATGATAGCCCAGCAAATTAAAGCAGCCATAAGGGATATTCCCGATTTTCCGAAACCGGGAATTGTTTTTAAAGATATTACGCCCATACTGAAAGACCCGGGATTATGCGAAAGCATCATCGATGCTTTTGTTGAACAATTGCAGGGAACCCGGATTGATGCGGTGGCCGGTATCGAAAGCAGGGGCTTCCTGTTTGGGCTTACGCTTGCAACCAAATTAGGGGTGTCGTTTGTACCCGTGCGCAAAGCGGGTAAGCTGCCTTTCACTATAAAACAAAAAGCGTATAAGCTGGAGTACGGCACCGCCACCATCGAGTTACATACCGATGCCTTTGAGCCCGGTCAGCATATATTACTTCATGACGATTTGCTGGCTACCGGTGGTACAGTAACTGCGGCCAGCGAGCTTATCAAGGAAATGGGCGGTATAGTTGCCGGTTTTTCCTTTGTAGTGGGGCTTGGTTTTTTGAATGGTAAAGAAAGGATTACGCCTATTTGTGATAAGCTGATAGTGCTGGCGGATTATTAAGCCGTAACAAAATGGGGTATCCATTTTGTTGATTCTTTGTCGGAGGGCATGGACAACGATTGTCCTGCTTACAGTTGCGGGCCTGTGCGGGGGCGCGTTAGATTGCAGTGAAAAGCCCGCAGTGTGCGGAGGCTTTTGCAATGGGAACGGGAGGACTTGCAACGGAAAGCCCGGGCCGCAGGCAACGCCCATGTTATAAAGTCAATCGAAATAACACGCTCAATAATCAGCGACTTACAAATTGTAATTATCAATAAGCCAAACTAAAAAGCCTGCTCTTGTAAGTAGGGATTACTTTGCCGTTCCTCAACTTCTTTATTTGTTTTCAAACTAACAGTAAGGATTATTTCTGCAACGTTTGATATTTATTCCCATTCGCAGGGTCGAGCTTTAAAAATAGGTTCATGGCGGTTAACCGTTCCTGGTTATCGGCCTTGCTATAAATGGAAACCAGTTCATCACTTTTTGCTGTGTAAAATATAAGCGGAAGCATCGCGCCCACACGTTGCCGGTCTATTTGCTGTAGTAAAGGTAGCAGGGCATCAATAGCTTTGCGACCTTTGCTCACATTATCGGCCATCAGATCGAGGCCGTTGCGGTGATAATCATACAAAAAGCTGCGCAGCGGATTATATAGTTTATTATTCAGGTTTTCGGATAACCAGTAGCGGTTTACATTGCCATCAAAGGCTTTCCAACCACCGTATGATGATGTTTGCGCATTGGTTACGATGGTCTGTGCAGCTAAAAAATATGGCGTGCCTCCAAACTTTGAAAACGTGTCATAATCAAGGCCGATAATAATGTTGGCGTAAAAAGCCATGATCGAACTTAAATTTCCCTGAAAATTTTGATCGGTATAGTCAATGGTCTGACCCTCGGTATAACTAAAGCTAATATCTTTATCATTAAGATTTAACAGGGTGGAGGTGTATGATGTGCCATAAACCGGCCGGGATGATTGTACCTGCAGTTCGCCGGTAAAATTACTGCTGCCATCCCAGTTGGTAATGTTCAGCACAAAATTGCAATCTATTCTCTCCTGCGGCAAAATTGGATCAGCACTCCATTTGCGGCCGTTCAGGAAATCCTTCATGGCAGTTTCCAACGTTTGAAAAACGCGCTTATTCGCAACCTGTATCTTGGGCGATAACACTTGTATACGTGCATTCAGGTCCTGGGCTACAGTTCGGCAGCAAAGAAACATCAGCAAAGTACAAAGCAGCAATTTTTTCATCCGTTTATCAGTTGGGCAACTCTATTGCAAATATCGCGGGCTACCGCTTCCTTGCTTTTCAGGTCGAAAGTAGTTTTCTTAAGCTCACGATCAATAATGGTTATTTTATTGGTATCGCCTGCAAAACCGGCACCCGCGTCATTGAGCGAATTTAGTACAATAAAGTCGAGATTTTTCTTTTGCAGCTTGGTTATCGCGTTCATTTCCTCATCGTTGGTTTCCAAAGCAAAACCAACCAATATTTGTCCTTCGCGCTTAGCCTCGCCAAGAGTTTTTAATATATCAGTGGTTTTCTTCAATTCTATGCGGAGATCGTCGTCTCTTTTCTTGATCTTTTGAGTGGCAACATCAGCCGGGGTATAATCGGCAACGGCAGCGCTCATAATGCAAGCCTTCGCATCGCCATAAGCGGTTAAGCAGGCCTCTAACATTTGTGCCGCCGAAATAACATTAACCCGTTTTATATTTTGCTGCTTGCTGATTTGCGCAGTAGGACCGGTCACTAAAGTAACTTCGGCCCCCATCAAGGCCAGTTCATCTGCGATAGCAAACCCCATTTTGCCCGACGAATGGTTGCCGATAAACCGTACAGGGTCTATAGCCTCGTAAGTTGGCCCGGCGGTTACCAGTATTTTATGACCGGCTAAAGGGAGTTTTTTTTTTGATTCCGCTTCCAGGAAATCAACAATTTCTTCAGGTTCGGCCATCCGGCCTTCACCATGCAAACCGCTGGCAAGTTCGCCGTTACCGGGCGGAATCATGATGTTATCAAATGATTGCAGCCTGCTTACGTTTTGGCGGGTAGCCTGGTGCAGCCACATATCCAGGTCCATAGCCGGAGCAAAATAAACCGGGCATTTTGCCGAAAGATATACCGCGCTAAGCAGGTTATCGCAAAGGCCGTTAGCCATTTTAGCAATGGTGTTGGCCGTGGCGGGGGCAATAACCATCATATCAGCCCAAAGCCCAAGTTCAACATGGTTGTTCCATTCGCCGGTATCAGCCTTAAAATAATCAACCAGCGCCGGGTTTTTTGAAAGCGTTGAGAGTGTAAGTGGTGTAATAAAGTTGGCGGCATCGGCAGTCATCACCACTTTAACGTTAGCGCCGGCTTTAACCAGCAGCCTAACCAGCAGTGCCGATTTGTAGGCTGCAATACTGCCGCAAACTCCTAAAACAATGTTTTTGTCTTTAAGCATAAGCTCAGATCCGCCAATAGGCGAAAGGATAAATATAGGCTAAAATAGAAAAAACTCCCGATAGGGGAGTTTTTCACGATATAAATAAATTTCCGAAGCTGCTTTTTTAGGAGCCGGGAGACTAAACTTCTTTAGTTGGGTTACGGTAGTATACTTTACCATCTAAAAATTCCTGAACGGCAACTAATGACGGTTTAGGTAATTTTTCGTAGTATTTTGAAATTTCAATTTGCTCACGGTTTTCAAACACTTCTTCAAGGTTATCATTTGATGATGCAAATTCAGAAAGTTTCTGGTGAAGCTCTTCTTTAATGTTGTTCGAGATCTGGTTTGCCCTTTTTGACATAATCACAAGCGACTCATAGATGTTCTCTGTTTTGGTATCCAGCTCGCGTAAATCGCGGGTTACAGTGCTGCTGGCTGCTGCTGGTTTATTACTGTTGTTAGCTGTCATATCTTAATTTAAACTCTTTAATATATCTTAATTAATATGGTATTTTTTGCGGCTGATTTTTTTCAGATGGCGATGTTGTTGTTACGGTATCTTTCTTTAAAAGTTTCTTTGCGGTTTTTTCATTGCTCATTGCTTCGGCAATTAAACGCTGCGCCTGTTTTATGCCCTGCTGGCTGTCTTTTATATATGCCTGAGTTTCGTGCAGGTATTTACTATTCGGATATTTTTCTGCAAACTGGTCGGCATAAGCTATGGCCTGGTTAAAACGGTCTTCCTGTTTGGTTTCAAAGCTATGGTAAGCATACTGATATTGCGCTTTAACAATAAGGTATTCCATTTCTTCGCCATATTTGGTATCAGGATAGTCGCGCAGTGCATTGTTGAACGCAATCACTGCCGATTGATAATCGCTGATGGTTAAATAAAGTTTGGCGTTGGCATAAGCTTTGGTTTCCAGTTTGTCACGCAGGTTCTGGATCAGCTTGCTGGCCTCGGCTACACGGTCGCTTTTGGGATAAAGGTTAATAAACAACTGCAAAGCGTCGATAGCTTTTAACGTATTGTCCTGGTCAAGCGAATATATCGGCGAATCAAGGTAGTAGCAATAAGCAGAGAAAAAGCGGCATTCCTCAGCCCTTGGGCTTGAAGGATAGGTATCGGCGAACGTTTTAAAATGATATCTTGCCGATGTATAATCTTTTTGTTTGTAATACGTAAACGCGTAGTAATAAAAGAGGTCTTCTGCCCCTTCACGGCCACGGTATCGCTCCACCAATACCTCAAATAAACCTAAAGCTTTGTTATAGTCCTTTTTATTATAGTACTTAATAGCTTCCTGGTATTTTTTAGCGTAATCGTTACTGGCTTTTAACTTTTCGTATTTGCTTTTACAACTGCCAAGCGTAATAATTACGATAGCTAAAACACTGGCTAATAACGTTAGTTGCTTTTTAAACATTCTGCAAAGATAGTTAATAATATAAATCAATCAATTTTTATTTAGCCGCTAATATATAACGAGGCTTTGGCTCGGTATCTATATATATAGTGTATTTAACATCTTTTAACTATTGTCGGGTTGGAAGGGTAAGCTTCCTGGATTAATACGATTAAAATGTCCGTTTCTTATATCGTGTATATGTTTTTTTGGGGTTTCATTAACCTGAGGGTTTTAAGGAGGAGAATTATAGTATGAACATTTGATTTGTAGAATAACTATGCATAGCTTAATGTTAATTTTTTGAGTGCAGGTTGAGACCTCGCAGTCTCTTAAGTTAATAGCCTTGGGTGGCAGTTTAACAATAGTGGAATTGAAGGCATATGTTATGAATTGATAAGTTACGCCGGAGGTACAAAAGGTTTGTAGATATCGAATTGATAAAATAATCTTTAGTGTGCCGGAGGTATGCAAGTCATTGTTGGGGGAGTTTCCGGCGGTTGTCTTCCTAAGTATATAGTTGAGTTGCAAATGGATAAGTTATCTATAGTCCCGATGTTGATGAGTCCTGATTTTTGTAAGTGTTAACTGTGGTGCTCAAAACAGCAAGCTGAATGAGGGCGTTGCCTTCGGCCGGGCTATTCGCTCATACGCCTGCAGGCATTACGCTCGTTGGCCGGTACCCGC